>NZ_LT821259.1:0-737063 GCF_900169535.1 Cohnella massiliensis | reverse complement strand
GTAAGCGTCAAACTCTCCCCACCTTCGTTCCTTGCAATAACCGTGAGATAATCCTCCTCATAGTCCAATTGGGGGAGGATTTTTTATGGCCAGAGAAGACGTACAGAAGAAATGGGAAGAACGAATTGCCGCTTTCCGTTCCAGTGGAGAAAAAGCAGCAAGATGGTGCAAAGCCAATCAGGTGGATCGTCGCGGGCTCTATACATGGATGAAGAGACTAAGCGGTTCATCCCCTGCTGCTGTCAAGTCAGCCACCTTCGTCAAAGCTCATATTACTCCCGAGCCGGAAGCCACACCTTCGGCTTGCCTTCGCATCCGAATCGGCGCAGCCGTCATCGAGGTTGACGCCGGGTTCAATCCCGCTTTGCTCCGCGACGTGGTGCAGGCTTTGGAGGTCATATGCTGAGCGAATTAACCAGCCGTCAGGTATTTCTGGCTTGTGGCAGCACGGATTTACGTAAATCCATCGACGGATTGGCTGCTCTTGTCCAAGAGGGGCTCGGACTGAATCCATTCTCTCCATGCTTGTTCGTCTTTTGCAACCGCGAGCGGAACAAGTTAAAGATCTTGTATTGGGAGCACAACGGTTTCTGGCTGTTCTACCGCCGGCTCGAGCGCGGCACGTTCCAGTGGCCCAGGGATCACAGCGATCCGGTCACGGTCACGACCCGCGAGCTCCGCTGGCTGCTGGACGGACTTTCGCTCAGCCAGCGGCAGGCTCACCCGAAAGTGACCGCCGCTACGGTCATTTAGCAATCTATTCCTTACTTAATTCGACATATGTTATGGCAGGCGTTGCCCCCATCCGTGCCGAAGTATACCATATGGAAAATCGAGCGGAATCGCCTCAGATCGAAGAGCTTCGGCAACAAAATGCGAAGCTGGAACAACAAAATATCGAGCTATCGGCCAAGCTCAAGTGGTACGAGGAACAGTTCCGTCTGGCGCAGCAAAAGCGCTTCGGCACTTCCAGCGAGAAGACGAATCCGGACCAGATGGAGCTGAATCTGTTCAACGAAGCCGAAGTGCTGGCCACACCAGCCGGACAAGAGCCACCTACAGAGAAGATCACGTACGAGCGCCGCAAACAGACGGGCAAGCGTGAAGACGACTTCTCCGACCTGCCGGTAGAGACCGTCGTGTACAAACTCGAGGAAGGCGAACGGTCCTGTGCTTGCTGCGGCGGCTCGCTGCATGAGATGACGACTGAGATGCGCAGCGAGATCGCGCTGGTGCCCCCGCAGGTCAAGGTCATGCGGCATATTCGTCAAGTCTATGCTTGCCGCCACTGCGAGCGTCATGAGATCCAGACACCCATCGTCACGGCGCCCATGCCGAGGCCCGTCTATCCCGGAAGCTTGGCTTCGCCGTCCAGCATGGCCTACGTCATGACGCAGAAATATGTGGATGGCTTGCCCCTGTACCGGCAAGAGCAGCAGTTCGCGCGTCTTGGCTATACGTTGTCTCGCCAGACGATGGCGAACTGGATGATGTATGGTGCGGAGCAATGGCTGTCTCCGCTGTTTGCTGCCATGAAGGCGTATCTGCTGCGGCAAGAAGTGCTGCATGCCGACGAGACGACGCTTCAGGTGCTGCGCGAAGAAGGCAAGTCCGCGGAAGCGACGTCCTACCTGTGGCTATATCGGACCGGACGTGATGTGCCGCCGGCAATACTCTACGAATACCAACGGACGCGGGGCGGCGAACATCCGCGCAACTTCCTGTCCGGATTCAAAGGCTATTTGCATGTGGATGGGTACCCTGGGTACCACAAGGTGGCAGACGTGAAGCTCGTCGGTTGTTGGGCACATGCCCGGCGCAAGTACGACGAGGCGCTGAAGGCAGGGCCGCCGGAGATGAGGAAGCTGGGAACCGTTGCAGGACAGGGCCTGGCTTACTGTAACCAGCTGTATGCGATTGAACGGGACCTTGCCGAAGTCTCCGCTGAAGAGCGACAGGCGAAGAGGCAGGAGCAAAGCCTGCCGGTGCTTAACGCCTATCATGGATGGCTGAAGGAGCAACGGTCCAAAACCTTGCCGAAGAGCCTGTCCGGTCAAGCGATCGCCTACAGCTTGAATCAGTGGGATAAGCTTACTGCGTTCCTGTCAGATGGGCGGCTGGAGCTCGACAACAATCGGAGCGAGCGGTCGATCAAACCGTTCGTGATCGGGCGCAAAAACTGGCTGTTCGCCAACACGCCTCGCGGCGCGAAGGCTAGCGCGGTAATCTACAGCGTGATCGAATCGGCCAAGGAGAATGGTCTGCACCCGTTCAACTACTTAAAGTACCTCTTCGAGCAGTTGCCGCAAATCTCTGGACCGCTCGATGCCGACGCGCTCGAACCCTTCATGCCATGGTCGCACGAGCTACCGGCTGAGTGCCGATTAAGTAAAAAGTAACTACAGATTAGTCGAACTGAGCTCCCGCCGCTAGGTGGGGGCTATTTGACGCTTACCGGACGCGCTCGACCCCTTCATGCCATGGTCGCACGAGCTCCCGGCTGAGTGCCGATTAAGTAAAAAGTAACTACAGATTAGTCGAACTGAGCTCCCGCCGCTAGGTGGGGGCTATTTGACGCTTACCTTGCGCGCAATCCGCCCGCGCCAGGCTGCATATAGCGCACCAGGTGCGCTTCTTGCGCGCAATCCGCCCGCGCCAGGCTTCATGTAGCGCACTGGGTGCGCTTCTTGCGCGCAATCCGCCCGCGCCAGGCTGCATGTAGCGCACCGGGTGCGCTTCTTGCGCGCAATCCGCCCGCGCCAGGCTGCATGTAGCGCACCAGGTGCGCTTCTTGCGCGCAATCCGCCTGCGCCAGGCTACATGTAGCGCACCGGGGGCGCTTCTTGCGCGCAATCCGCCCGCGCCAGGCTGCCGCTTCTTGCGCGCAATCCGCCTGCGCCAGGCTACATGTAGCGCACCGGGGGCGCTTCTTGCGCGCAATCCGCCCGCGCCAAAGCGCCCCGAGAAGCCTCTTCTCGGGGCATTCCAACGAACCGATCCGATCGAAAGGCTCGAACCGTCCCTTATGTCGGCTACCGCAGCACGATGGACGTGCGGCTGTGTCCTTCTTTCGTCTTTTTGACCTCCAAAATGGCCGGAAACGCCATCTTCAGCTCCTGAACATGCGAAATGACGCCGATCATCCGGCCGGACCGCTGCAGATCGACGAGCGCGGCGATCGCCTTGTGCAGCGATTCCTCGTCGAGCGAGCCGAAGCCCTCGTCGATAAACATCATTTCGATCGAAACGCCGCCCTGATGGGCCTGGATGACGTCGGCCATTCCGAGCGCCAGCGCAAGCGAGGCGTTGAACTTTTCGCCGCCGGACAGCGATTTGACGTCGCGGTTTTGCCCGGTGTACGCGTCGTAAACGTCAAGCCCCAACCCGCTTTGCTTGCCGCGCGCTTCCAGCCGGTCGCTGCGCTGCAGAACGAACTGGCCGTCGGACAAATGGTGCAGCCTGAGATTGGCCGCCACGAGAATCTGCTCCAAATATTCGATCAAAATGTACCGCTCGAACGAAAGCTTGAGCGAATTGTCGCCCTTCAGCATCTGGTACAAATCCAGAATCCGCTCCAGCTCGGATTCCGTCGCGGCGTAACGCCCGTTCGCCGCTTCGATCGCGCCACGCAGCCTCGCCGCCGTTTCCGCGTGCCGCTGCGCGGACTGCTGCTCCGCCAGCACGAGCTCCAGCTCCCGCTGCATCGCACCGAGCACTTCCTGCAGCGCTTCCGCATCCGCGCGCTCCCTGCCCTCAAGCTCCCGCTCCAGCTCTCCCAACTGGGCCGATACCGCCGCCAGCTCCGCCCGGAACGCCTCGGTCGACGCCCGCAGCGACTCGCGATCCTCCCGGCTCATCTTCGCCCTCGCATACTGCTCCGGCGTCGCAAACCCTTCGCGCTGCCGCTCCTCGGCAAACCGCTCCGCCGCCTGGCGGCCTGCGGCCGTCGCCTCCTCGAGCCGCTTCCCAAGCTGCGCGGCGTTCGCCTTCTCCTCGGCCGCCCGGAGCTGCGCCGCGGTCAACCCATCCTGCGCCGCCTTCCACTCCGCCTCGAGCTCGCGCACGCTCTCCCGCTGCTGCCGCAGCCGCGCCTCGAACCGCTCCGGCGAGCGCAGCTCCTCCGGAATCCGCTCCAGCTCGAGCTCCAGCACGGACTGCTTGGCGGTCCGCTCCACCGTAAGCGCCTGCGCGCGCGCCGCCGCGGCGTCCTTCTCCGCTTGGGCGGCCGCCAAGCGGTCGTCCAGCTTCGCCGCGCTCTCGCGCAGCGCCGACAGCTTCGCGCCTTGCTCCTGCAGGCGCTCGATTTCCGCTTTGAGCGCAAGCCCCTCCCGCTCAGTGTCGGCCAACTGGCGGGCGAACCCCGACGGAACGATGCCGAACTCCTCGATGGACGGCATCCGCTCTCCCCAGCCGTCGCGGGCCGCCGCCGCTTGCGCCTTGGCCGTGCCAAGCTCCTGCTCTACGGCGCGAAGCGTTTCCTTCGCCTGCCGAAGCTCTTCGCGGGTCGGCATCGAGGCTGGCGCCGCCGCCTTCGCCGGATGCTCCGGGCTGCCGCATACCGGGCAAGGCTCCCCGTCGTGCAGGTGCGCCGCCAGCAGTCCGGCCTGCCCTTCCAGCCACAGCGTCTCCAGCCGCTTGACCCGCTCGCCGCACTCCGCGGCGGCCCGCTCCCGGTCCGCTTCCGCCTTGCGCGCGGCCTCGATCCGCTCGGCCAGATCCGCAAGCTCCTTCAGCAGCTTGAACTTCTGGCGGGTGCGGTCCCGCTCTTCCAGCTTCCCCGGCAGCGCGTCCAGCCCCGCCTCGAGCGACCGGATCTCGCCCGCGAGCGCCGCCTTCTCCTGCCGCATGTCCGCCAATTGGCGGTCGACCGTTTCGACGGCGGCTTTCACGCGGTTTTCCTCCGCGGCCAGCCGCGCGACCTCCCGGCGGCGGCCCTCCAGCGTCCGGACGGCCGGCTCCAGCGTTTCCAGCCGCTGCAGCGCTTGCTGCGCCTCGGCTCGAACCGTCTCCCGGGCCTGCTCCCGCGCGTGCCGCTCCGAGGCGGCAACGAGCGCCTGCTCCACGCGGGCCAGCTCGGCCGTTTGCCGCTCCAGCGCCGCCTGCCTCGCGGCGATTTCGCGTTCCGCCCGCTCCGCCTGCTCCTCGTACGCGGCGATCCGCCCGGCTTTTTCCGCCTCCGCCAGCTTTCGTTCCCTCTCCTCCATGACCGGCTTGTCGAGGTTCAACTGCGCGAATCGCGCGCGCCTGGCTTCAAGCTCCGCCAGCTTCTCGTTCAGCGCCATCGCCTCGCGCACCCGCTTCTCCTGCTCCGCCCGCTCCGCTTGCAGCTTATCTTTCCGCAGCCGGATGCTTTCCGCCAGCTCCGCATAATGCAGCCGCTCGGCTTCCAGCCCTTCCGTCACCTGGATCGGGCTGTACGCCTCTTGCCGCAAGGCGGCGCCCAGCGCCCCTTCCTCGCGGACCGGGAGCACGTCCCGCACCTGGGCCATCGCGTATTCGAGCCGCTCCTTGGCCGAGCGCAGCTCCTCCTTCAAATCCCGCTGCTTCCGGTAAAACCGCTCCTCGACTTTCTGATAGAGTCCCGTCCGGAAAATCCGCCGCATAATGTCTTCCTTGTTGTCCGTATCCGAAGTCAGCAGCTTGCGGAACTCGCCCTGCGGCAGCATGACGATCTGGCTGAACTGGTCTTTCGTCAAGCCGATGAGCGATTCCAGCCGGGCGTTCACCTCGGATAGCGTAAAGCGGTCCAGCAGCGGGACTTCCGTCCCCGAAGTCGTCTCGAACAGCTCCGCGCGGCCGGGGGTTTCGCTCTTGTTGCCCGCCTTGCGAAACGGCATCTGGCGGAACACGCGGTACGTGCGGCTGCCGATGCCGAACGCGAAATCGACGGACGTGAACGTATTGTCGTCGGCAAAATGGCTGCGCAAAAGCCGGATTTCCGAACGGTCCTCCCCGCTCGCGCACCCGTACAGCGCAAAGCAGACCGCATCGAAAATCGTCGTTTTCCCGGCGCCGGTATTGCCCGAAATGACGAACAGGCGGCGGTCCTCCAGCAGGCTGAAATCGATCGTTTCCGCATCGCGGTACGGACCGAAGGCCGTCAACGTAAGCCGGATCGGCTTCATGCGGATTCCCCCTCTTCCTCGCGGGCGACCTCGAGCAGCGTTTCGGCGAACAGCCGTTTTTTGTCCTCTGCGAGCGGCATCCCTTTCACTTCCCGGTAAAAAGCCGCGAACAGCTCGACCGGATCGGACTTGCTCCGCGCGGGTCCGGCGCCGGCGGCGCTTCCTTCGTCGGCGGAATCGGCGGCCGCCGGCGCCGGCCGCCGGCGCTCGACATGCAGCGCGTTCGGGTAGACGGTTCTTACTTTTTCCATCGGGTACAGGACCGGATTTTCGTTCAGCAGCGTTGCGAATATGTAATCGTCCGAAGGCTCGTGCCGCATCAAGTCCTCGATCGCGGCGCTTACGCTGCGCATGTTGCGGAGCGGCGCGAGCTTTCTTTTTTCCACGGTTACGGCCCCTTGCCCATCCAGCTCGACGATATAAAAGCCTTTGTTGTGCCGTTCCTCGGAGATCGAATATTTGAGCGGCGACCCGGCGTAGCGAATCGTTTCGTTGGCGACGTAGTGCGCTTCGTGCAGGTGGCCGAGGGCCGTATAATGGAAGCTTTTAAAATGCTCCGACCGGACGTACTCCGTCCCCCCGATCGCCAGCGGCCGTTCCGACTCGCTCGTATTCGGCCTCGCCTCCCCGCCGGGCGTGACGAACGCGTGTCCGACGAGCACGTGCCGCGCCTTCGGGTCCATTTTCGCCTCGATCCCGGCCACCACCGCTCGCATCGCGTCGTCGCAGGAGCGCACGCTTTCGTCGCCCCACCGCTGCCGCACGACGGACGGATCGGCAAACGGCACGAGATGAAAATGCACCTCTCCGTCCGCGTCGCGCAGGACGACCGGCTTCTGCTCCGGCCTCAGCTGCCCGGCCAAATGCAGCCCCCTCTCCTCCATAATCCGGGTGCCGAAGTTCAGCCGGTCCGGGCTGTCGTGATTGCCCGCGATCGCGAGCACCGGCGTTTCAAGCTCCAACACCAGCGTCCGCAGCAGCTCGTCCAGCAGCTCGACCGCCTCCGTCGGCGGGACCGCCCGGTCGTACAGGTCGCCCGCAATGACGACCGCGTCCGGCCGCTCGCTTCGCACCGTCTCGACCATCTGCCGCAGCGCGTGCCGCTGGTCCTCCGTCATATAAACGCCCTGCACCAGCTTGCCTAAATGCCAGTCGGCCGTGTGGATGAATTTCATATTGGAATGCGCACCCTCTTTCCCGTTCTATTCTCTTCTTTTAAAAGTTTATAGAAACGGCGGGGTTTGTTCAATGGAAAAGAAAGCGATCGGTTCGATTGCCCGACGCGATGCCTAGAGCGAAGCCGAGTCCCCCTTTCGCCCGGAGTCGCTCCATTCCCGGGGCATGTCGGACGTTTCGATTCTCCGGATGCCCTCCGTTGCCAGCAAGGTGTCGAAAGCTTCCCTTATTTTTTTCGGATCGGCTTTATGGAATTGGATTTTCAGGACATGTACCGTCTCCGAGGCGTTTTTGCCGGATTCCGTTTCGAATGCCATGCTCCGGATGTTCAAGCCCCGGCCTTCCAAAATGTCCGTAATTTTCGCGATCAACCCCGGGACGCCGACGACCTTGATTTTGATCTGGTCGTTCGTCCGTTTGCCGAGCATTCGGTTCTCCACTTTATCGAGCAAATACAAGCTGACGATAACGAGAACGGTCGCCAGAACCGCGCCGTAATAAAAGCCTGCTCCGGCGCATAGCCCAATGGCCGCCACGACCCACAGCGAAGCCGCTGTCGTTAGGCCGGATATGCTCAAGCCCGTTCGGATGATCGCCCCGGCGCCGAGAAAGCCGACTCCCGACACGACCTGTGCCGCCAGCCGGGCCGGGTCCATGCGAACGTTGTACGCATTCGCGAATTCGCCAAACCCGTAAATCGACAAAAGCATGATCGCGGCCGAGCCCACGCAGACCAAAATGTGGGTGCGAAAACCGGCGGCGTGATTTTTCCATTCCCGTTCAATGCCGACGAGCCCGCCAAGCACGAGTGCCGCGAACAATCGAAGCGTCAGGTCGAGATAGGAAAGTTCCCAAATATCCGTTTCGATCAGTCGCAAATCCGCTTCCCCCTTATCGGTTTGTCGTTGAACCCTTCGATACGAAAACATATACCCGGTCAACTTCCGCTTCAATCGGAAACGCCGTATCACGCTCCGGGATTTGCGCCCCTTCGCCGTCGCCGGACCGAAGCTTGCCGTTTGTCGGATCCGGGTTTACAATCGAATCAATTAGCCATTGCGAAGGAGCCGCAAATGAAAATTCCCGTCACCGTCCGGCAAATGGCCGTGCTGGAATGCTTTTCTTCGGAAAGCCGCGTCCGCATCATCGAGCTTTTGAACAGGAAGCCGATGAACGTCAAGGAATTGGCGGAAGCGCTGGGCGTCTCGTCCGCGATCGTTACGAAGCACGTCCAGAAGTTGGAGGAAGCCGGCATCATCCGCACCGAAAGCCTGTCCGGCGCAAGAGGCCGGCAGAAGGTGTGCCATCTCCGGCTCGATTCGATTACCCTGCTGCTGAAAACGCCGGAAGAAGGCAGCTCGAACCGCTACGCCGCGTCGATCCCGGTCGGCCACTATACCGCGTACGAAGCCAAGCCGACGTGCGGGCTGGCTTCAAGGACGAAAATCATCGGCATGCTGGACGACCCCCGCTATTTTTCCGATCCCGAGCATGTCGAGGCCGCGCATCTGTGGCTGGGCAGCGGATTCGTCGAATACCGCGTTCCGAACTATTTGCTGTCCGGCCAGCGGGCTTTGGGCGTCACCGTCACGCTGGAGCTGTGTTCCGAAGCGCCGGGCTATAACGTAAATTGGCCTTCGGACATCTACTTTTACTTGAACGACGTTCCGCTCGGCTTCTGGACGTGCCCGGGCGATTTCGGCGGCGCGCCGGGCGCGCATACGCCCGCCTGGTGGAAGTACGGCACGACGCACGGCCTGTTGAAGTCGATCCGGCTGCGGCACGACGGCTGCTTCATCGACGGCGTCCGCATGTCGCCGGTCACTCTCGGCGAGGTGCCGATCGTCTACGGCGAAGAGCTTCGCTTCCGCATCGCCGCGCCGGAATCGGCAAGGCATGCCGGCGGCCTGAGCCTGTTCGGCAAGGGCTTCGGCAATTATGACCGGGACATCGAAGTGACGGTCGAATACGAGTGATCGTCCGGGACGCAATGAGGCTCAGTCGGCCCCCGCGTCCCGCGCTCTCTTTTCTCCTTCGGGCAATTGAGGCGGATAACGGCCTTCCGGGGCCGTTAATTTTGTTTTTGGCCTGACTTTGAGAAAGGACCGCCTCTTGTAGATAACTGACGCTGCCGACCTTCTTACGTGTTGGTATGTTGGTCTGTATTCTGTCTATTTAGTTAATTAATGTATTATGATATTCGTTTAGTCCTTGCGTTGTCCGTGCTTACATCGCCATCTCAACTACTGTCACTCGTCTGGACATCGCTCTGTTGCCCGCAGTGTAGGGCATTCACCGGTAGTTCACCCGCTAAGATCCTTGGCCACCTTCGGTGTTTTATAGGGACCGTTCGCTATCCTCCCTCGTTATTCCGCCTTCTGCTATTCCTCCCTTCGTTATTCCGCCCTCCGCCATACGCCATTCCCTCTGCCAACCTCCCGCCATTCACGAATACGCTTGACTCGTCGCAGCATTCCCGGAAGCGGACCCGAATCATATGCCCGGGAGATTGGTTCCTGAGTGAAAGGGATACCGGAAACAGGCTCATTTCAACGGAACAAGATCGCATCATTTGGTTAACCATTATGTTAATTTTAAATTATAATGTTTCGAGAAAATAGCTTGACATCACCTTATTTATAGGTTTATAAAATAATTGTAATTGTTAATTCGTTCCCTATTTAATTAATTTTTAAAATAACTAAAATGGAGGTTTTCCCATGTCCGCCGACATCGGCACGCCGCGCCCTGAGCACCCGAGACCGCAATTCGTGAGGGAACGATGGCTTAATTTGAATGGGGAATGGCAGTTCGAATTCGACTTTTCCCGAAGCGGCAAGGAGCGGGGGCTGCAAGCTTCCGACGCAACGCTTAAGCAAAAAATCGTCGTCCCTTTCTGCCCCGAAAGCAAACTTTCCGGCATCGGCCATACCGATTTCATTCCCGCGGTGTGGTATAAGCGCAGCTTTACGCTGCCGGGCGGCTGGGAAGGCGGAGAGGTTCTGCTGCATTTCGGAGCGGTGGACTACGAAGCCGAAGTGTGGATCAACGACGTGCCGGTCGGCAAGCATCGCGGCGGCTACGGCTCCTTTTCCTTCCCGATCGGCCGCGCGCTCGTTCCGGGCGAAAACGTGGTGACCGTCTATGCGGAGGACGACGTCCGTTCGGGCTTGCAGCCTCGGGGAAAACAAAGCGGGACATACCATTCGCGGGGCTGCGACTATACCCGGACGACGGGCATTTGGCAAACCGTTTGGCTTGAACATGTGCCGGAAACGCACCTCGTTTCGTTCTGTCTCGTTCCCGATCCCGAAAACGCCCGGCTCCACATAACGGCAAAAGTGGCCGGACTCTCGGGCGATGTCGCGCTCCGCTGTTCCGCCGAACTCGACGGCAAACCGGCCGGCTCGGAGACCGCGCGGGTCGGCTCCTCTTCCGCGAGCCTGTCGATTCCGCTGACGGAAACGCGCTTGTGGCAGCCGGGAGCCCCCGCTCTCTACGATCTGAAGCTGGAGCTGCTGAAGGACGGCCAGACGGTCGACCGGGCCGACTCGTATTTCGGGCTGCGCTCCGTCCGGCTCGACGGGATGAAATTCCGCATCAACGGAAAATCCGTTTTCCAGCGGCTTGTGCTCGACCAAGGCTTCTACCCCGACGGCATTTATACCGCGCCGAACGACGAGGCGTTGAAACGCGATATCGAGCTGTCGATGGAGCTCGGGTTTAACGGAGCCCGCCTGCATGAAAAAATATTCGAGCCCCGATTCCTGTATTGGGCCGACAAGCTCGGCTATCTCGTGTGGGGAGAGCATGCGAATTGGGGGTTGGATATTTCGACCGGCGAAGGCTTGATCCGGTTTCTTCCCGAATGGCTGGAAAACGTCGAACGCGATTTCAACCATCCGAGCCTGATCGGCTGGTGCCCGTTTAACGAAACCTGGGATTCGTCCCGCGGCACCCGGCAAAACGACGAGGTGCTCCGCATCGTCTACGAAGCGACGAAAGCCGTCGACCCGACGCGACCGGTCATCGACACGAGCGGGAACTATCACGTTGCGACGGATATTTTCGACGTGCACGATTACGATCAAAACCCGGAGTCGTTCCGCGCCCGGCATCAGCCCTTGGCCGAAGGCGGAGAGCCGTGGGTTTCCTTTCCCGAAAGGCAATCGTACGGAGGGCAGCCCTATTTCGTCAGCGAGTACGGCGGCATTTGGTGGAATCCGGGGCAAACCGACAGCAACGGCTGGGGCTACGGGGACCGGCCGCAAAGCGAAGCGGAGTTTCTCGCCCGGTACGCGGGCCTCACGAATGCGTTGCTGGACAACCCGAACATCTTCGGGTTCTGCTATACGCAGCTGTACGATATCGAGCAGGAAGTGAACGGGCTGTATACGTACGACCGGACGCCGAAGTTCGACCCGGCGGCGATCCGCGCCGTCAACGTCCGCAAGGCGGCCATCGAGGATTAGGCAAAAAAACGGCCGAAAGCGGCCGTTTTCCGTCAGGCATATTTCGAGACAGCCGGTATCCGCAGCGCGGTACCGGCCGTTCTCTTTTTTATTGCTTCGACTTCAGCAGCTTGGCCAGCATATGAGCCGCTTCCGCGCGCGTAGCCGTGTCCTGCGGCGCGAAATACGCGCCCGGCCGTCCCGCGATCGCCTTGCCGGAAATGATGCCGGCCCGGCTCATCGCTTGGGCCGCTTCCGAGGCAACCGCGGCGATCGCATCCGCGTCCGCGAAGTCGGCCGCTGCCCCGTTGTCCGGAAGCGTCCAGTTCATGTAACCCGCAAACCGGACAAGCATGGCCGCAAGCTGCTCGCGCGTCACGCCCGCCTTCGGATCGAAGCGCCCGTCGCCGAAGCCGCTCGCGATGCCGTTTTGCGAAGCCCAGGCAACCGCGCCCGCGAAATAGTCGCCGGCCTTCACGTCCGTAAACGAAGCTCCCGCCGTTTGCTCCGTATCCGCTCCCGCCAAACGCGCGAGCAGCATGGCGACGTCCGCGCGGGTCAGCCCGCCGGCCGGATCGAACCGGCCGTTCCCGATGCCGCCGATGATGTCGCGAGCGGCCAAGTACGTCACGGAATCTTTCGCGAAGCTTGCGCCGATGTCGGAGAACTCAAGCCTGTTGTAGCCGACCGCATAACGGGAAAGGTGCTCCGTTTGGAATACGAGGCGTCCGGAAGATGCGTCGTACATGCCGTCGCGCACGATCGAAACCGCGCCGTCTTCCGAAAGGTAAAGCGCGACGATCGCGTTCGGATCTTCGCCTGCACCCGGGGCATACGGCAAGCCTACGCCGATCGTGCCGCCGCCCAGGTTCGACAGCGTCCGGCCTCCGACGGTCAACGTCAAGTCGACGACGGAGCGGTTGCCGATCAGCGTTTCCGCGATTTGCCGTCCTGCCGGCGTCAGTTCGCCGAACGACGAGCCCGACGCGACCGTCCTGATCGTCACGACAAGGTCGTCGTCGCCCGCTTCCGCAGCTGCGGCCGCAAACGCGTCCCGGTCCAGCGAAATCGTGCCGAGGTCCGTTTCGAAGACGACCGTGCCGGCGGAGCTGCCCGTTATCGCCGTCAGCGCCGCGGCGGGCACGGTCAGCTCGATTTGCCGAGCCGTTTCCCCGGCCCGCACCCGGATGACAAGCTCCCCGCCCTCGGCGGATTCCAGCGCTTTAATCGCCGCCTCGACCGTCTCTTCCGAAAGAGCTGCCGTCGCCTTGCCTGCCGCATCGGTCTCGACGTTCACGACCGCCACGACTTTGCCGTCTTCAACGGACGGCGTCTCCGTTCCCGGTTGTTCCGTACCGTTGCCCGTTCCCGTGCCCGGAACCGGAACCGGGGCCGGATTGACGGCGTCGGCCGGCGCTACCGTCACCGTCGCCTCCGCCAAGCCGTAGCCGTCGCCGCTGAACGCGGAGATGACGGCGGTTCCGGCAGCGACCGGCGCGACGTTTCCGTTCGCATCGACCGTAGCCACGCCCGGATCGGACGAGCTCCAGGTTACGGCCGCCGCGTCGCCGCCTTCGACCGTCGCCTTAAGCGTTCCCGCCGCTCCGCCGACTTTAAGCGACAAAGCGCTTTGATCCAGCGTCACCTTGGCTGTTTCCACCTGATACACCGCCACGGTGCCGCCGACTTCGTTGGCGACGAGCAGCAGCGGCCGCCCCGTCGGGCTGTCCGCCGCCGGGATGAACTCCAGTCCCTCGGGGCCCGAGTCGGTCAAATTGTCTTCCATCGCGAACTCGCGGGTGTTGAAATAATTGATGAACACCGGTGCCGCCGGATCGGTGACATCGTAGGTCATGACGCCGCCGATTCGCTCCAGGCCGACGAAGGCGAGCGCCCGCTTGCCGACTTTTCCGACCGTGACGTATTCCGGCTCCGGCCCTTTTTTCTCGCTTCGGCTGTCCAATGATGTATTGCTGTTGCTGGCGTTAAAATAATCCGGCAGCCGCTCGGCCGTAATTTTTTCGAAATCGTTGCCGCTGTCGTACACCTGCTCCATCGTCTCCGCGTCCCATATCGAGAAGGAACGGCCGCCGAACAAATAAATGCCGTCCGTGCCTTCGTCGGTTTTCGCTTCGACATCGTCATAATCCGACTTGCCGGCCAGGAACAATGCCGCCGCCGACTCCGGATCGAGCGCGGCCTTCAAATCGCCGACGTCGCTGGCGTTTTCCTTGCCCGGCCATTCCGTCGCGTCGCCTTCGTTCGCCGTGAACAGATACGTTTTCCCGCCGGTCGTGTATTCGGAAATGCCATCCGGCATGTAGACGCCGTAGAACGGAACGTTTTCCAGCTTGATTTCCCCGTCCTTGACCAGGTCTAGCGCATTGCGGGGATCGTTCAGATCCTTGTAGCCTAGCCCTTTGACATACAGCACTTTGGCGCTCGCGATATCGATCGCGGCGATCGCGTTGTTTTCCTGCAGGCTGACGAACGCCGTTTTTTGATCCTCGGAAAGCTCGATGTACTCGGGCTCGAGATCGAATACCGCGTCTTCCTTGCTGCCTTTGCCCATAATGAAGTTCGTTTCCGGATCGGCGGCTCCGCGAATGTGGACGAGATCGTCGATGACCGACGGATCGTCGAATTTGACGCGAACCGTTTCCTTCGCGACCGTGTCGACGATCGTCACGCTGCCTTCCGGATCGCCCGCCTCCGTGCGGGGCTCCCCTTCGTCCGCCGTCAAAATGTACCTGCCGTCGTCGCTGAACTTCACCATATCCGGCTGAACGCCCGTCTCGTACGATTCGAGCGGCTTGCCGTCGTAGTCGAGCACGAGCACCTTGCCGTTTTTCATGGCGTCCGCTTCCTGTACCGCCACGGCGACCCGTTTCGTCGCGGTATTGATATCGACGCTCGTCAAATCTCCGTAAACGAACCCGTCGACTTCCGCCAGCTTTTCGACCAGCACGCTCGTTTCCTTCTCCGGGTTCGCGCCGCCGTTCAGCTTCACGATATCGAGGGTCGCCGGGTCGGCGGAGCCGTTCACCAAATAAAACTTGCCGTTATCGCGATTGTATTGGACGATTTCGGCCAAGCCGCCGTCTTCGCTCGTCACCCCGACGGAATAGCCGCCCAGCTTCGTCATGCCGAGAAGATCGGGCATCGCCAGCGCGGGCGCTTCCTTCACCGCAAGCGTAAACTCGCGAGCAAGGTGCAGCCGCGGCTCCGAGCTGTCGTAAACGGAGACGGAGACCGACGCCGTTCCGGCTTCAAGCGGCGTGCCGGCAATCGTTCCGGAGGCGGCGTCGATGGCCAGTCCGCCGGGCAGGCCGCTCGCTTCGAACGTATACGGAGCCGCGCCGCCGTAAACGGAGAGGGCCGCCGAATACGGCCGGCCGACCGTCGCGTCCGCGAGCGTTTCCGTCGCAAGCCCGAGCGCCGGAGCCTCGGCTCCCCAAGCGCCGTCCGCGCCGCTGCGCGGGCGGTTTTCCGCAAAGGTCGCGTCCCCTTCCTCCTCGTAGCCGATTTGCTCGAAATCCGCCTTGTTGTTGTCCGTGTCGGCAAACGACTCGCGGCGCACCGACTTCTTCTTGGACGTCCCTTCCGCCTTGCCGGTCGGATAGTCCGTTTCGTAGCCGTCGATCGTCAGGCCGTTGTCGTTGCCGGCCGTTCCGATCATGTCGACGTAGCCTTCCGGCTTATCGGCGAACGGATTGACGACGCCGTCCAGCGACGAAGCCCCGCCGCTCATCAGCACGACCTTCATCCCTTTATTGTAAAAAAACGCATCGGACCACGTCTTATCGCCCTTGCCGCGAATATCGCTGACGAACGAATCGTCGGATTGGCCGTCGACGACAAGATAAGACGAACGGGCGCCGATCGTTCCGGTCAGGTCGAGCTTGATCCAGGTGCCGGACGCCATCGTCGGGTCCGCATAATGAAGCGTCCAACCGTTCAGGTCCACGTCATCGTCCGTAGGGTTATAGAGCTCGATGAAGCCGTTGGAGAAGAAACGATCGCTCGCCCCTTCCGCTCCGCCCCCGTACGCCTGATGGATGACGACGTGCGGCACCGCGACGTCGTAGCTGCCGTCCGCCGCATACGGAACGCCGGAAATCGCCCCGGCGGCACCGCCTTCGGCAGCGGAAGCCGGAAGCGCCGCCATGGCCCCGCCCAGCAGCATTTCCGCGGCGAGGAAGAAAGAGAGTACTTTTTTGCTTGTCCGATTCAAGAGTCCAACACTCCTATGCTGAAATGATGTTTTGTCCAGTATAGACGCGTTGTGTGCGCAAACTTGCAACCTTTCGTTAAGGGAATGTAAATTCGAACGAGAAATATAATGTCGGAATTTTTTAATAATTGCTTACATTCTCATTGACAGTAAAAAACCGGCGCCTTTATAATCGGAGTGTAAAATACATCAACTGATTTATATTTACATTTAATTACTATATTTTTAAATCAGTTGGGAATCAATGAGAGAAAGGAGGTACACGATGCCGACGATCGGAGTCACGGGCATCATTTTGCTTGTCGCCATCGCCTTGCTGCTATTCGGTCCGAAAAAATTGCCGGAGCTGGGCCGGGCCGTCGGGACGACGATCCGCGAATTCCGCAGCGGCAGCAAAGCGCTGCTTGCGGAAACGGACAAGCCCTCGGACCGGGACGAGAGCAAAAGCGGCAATTCCTGAACTCGAGACGGAACAAACTCAACCAAGGAGGGACTTTCATGAATCAGGAATACATCAGCAAACCGGAAAACCCGCAATCGAATTCGCCTGAGTCTCGGGCGCCATCGACAACGGAGAACCTGGCTCCCGAGGCGATCAGCCGCCGCAAAATGCTGCGCGTGCTCGGCCTGGGCGGAGCCATGCTGGCCGGAAGCGCCCTTCTGTCCAACTTCTCGTTCGCCGCTACCGAGGGTCAGGCCGAAGGCAAAGGCAGCGCCTCGCCGGACACGATGCTCCGGGTTTCGAGCGTCGACGAGCTGCTTGCCCTGCCGAACGGCCGGCTCAAGGACGGGACGCTGGCGTTCGTCGGCGGCTACCGGACGGCGGGCGACGGCGGAGCGAAGCTGATGCGCTGGGCGGCGGGCAGCGCGAAGGCCGACAACGGCGGAACGGTTCACCGGCCTCCGGGAGCGGACGGATGCTGGGAAATCGTCCACGACGGGGTCGGGGATTTTCGCTGGTTCGGGATATTCGGGCCGGCTCCGAACGCGGACGACGCGCTCGACGCGCTCGTCAACGATCCCTCCATTCATCGGGTAGAAGCGCATACCGATCTCAACTTCGTTCGCCGGCATACGTTCCGCCGCAGCGGCATCGAGCTGGATTTCGGCGGCCATCTGGTCACGACGGACGGAATCGAGCTCAATTCCCGCGACAACCCGTTCGGGGCGGTGCTGTTCTTCCAGGGCACGGCCGCGGGTCCGTCGCAGACCGTGACGCTCGGCTCCGACATTCCGGAAGGGAGCGACATTCTCGCGGTGAGCGACGCCTCGGCGTTTCAGGTCGAGGACTGGTGGATCGCCAAAGTGAACAACAATCCGGGCGGCGGCGCGCAGCGGGAGCTCGATTACCTGCTCAAGGTAACCGAGATCGTTTCGGCGAACCGCGTTCGCGTCAACTACAAGCTCGGCTGGACGCTTGCGGCCGGACGGACGATTACATATACGAAAATGAATCCGGTCTTCCGGTGCAACGTGCGGAACATGCGGTTTGCGGGCGTCCCCGTGCCGCCGACGACGTCCACGAGCGTGCGGCCCTTCGAGACGTGGGACCAGATCGGCTCCAATCCCGTCGCCTACGAATTCGCGGTCGAGTGCGACGTATCCGGCATCCGCGCGACAAAAGTATTTTGGCCGGTCATCCAGCGCCGCTACAATTCCCATTACATAACCGAACGGTGCGAGCTGATCAACCCCGAAGAACGGGATTGGGGCGGTACGGGCTACCTGACGCAGCAAATCAACGTGCTTTACGCCCACGTCCGGGACTGCAACACGAGCAACGCCAGGCACTTGAACGATTTTACGTGCGCCGCCTACAGCATGGTCGAAAACTGCCACGGCGACGGGGACGACTACGGCCCGTTCGTCACGCACGGCCAATACGAGCACGATCTCGTCTACATCGGCAATTCGGGCCTGATGTCGTTCGCGAACAGCGGCACGACCTGGGGCGACAGCGCCAAGCGGATCACCGTGAAGAAGCACATCGCCTCCCGGATTGTCGCGCACAAGATGCTGACGGATTTGACGCTGGAGGACTGCCACGCCGTCTACAAGGACGGACTCTCGAACTCCGGATCGATCTGGGCGAACGCCGACGGCCTGCAAATGCGGGGCTGCACGGCGGAGAGGATGCTGACGTTGTCCCGAAGCTCGTCCCGCTCCAGACGCCGAAACGTCATCGACGGCTGCTCGTTCGGCATGCTGAGCGGCTACGAGATCGCGCGGCCGGTGCGGAGCGCGGCGGTCGGCAATTTGCCAGTCAACGATGATGTGATGTTTACGGGTTGCGTGTTCAACAATGTCGAAGACGTCAACATCGGCAGCATCAATCGCCTGACGCTTATCAACACCTGGTTCAAGGGGGCGTCCCCGGCGACGGGCAAGGTTCGGGTAGGCAGCAAGGAAATCGTCATGCTCGGCGGCGGGTTTCAGGATTGCGGCTTCGTTCTGACCGGCGCTTGGGACAAGGCGGAAACCGGCGTCTACGCCCAGAGCGTCACGGTCGGCGGGGGGGCGTCGTTCGGCGGAACGAACGGGGAACTGGCCTTCTTCAAAACGGTCGAGCCGGACAACGTCGTTTCGTTCAGCTTCGCCGACTGCAACAGCGAGGCCGCAAGCGGTCAGACGGCCCACTTTCATATCGAAGGAACGGGCCATCGCCTGCGCGCCGTCGGCGCCCGCTTCAAAGGCGGAAAATACGTTGCCGCAAACGGCGGCTTCGGAGGCACGAGCTACTTCTACATGGCGTCCTGCGTCGAGGAGAACGTGGACAGAGCCTCCTTGCCGGACGAAACGAACGAAACGGTGAAGCACTCCTCGAGCAATCTGATTTTTTAGAAATACGCTGACGGCATCCTTGGAAAAATAAGAACTCCCGGGGATCTGCCGGATCGGCAGCCTGCGCGCGGCGGTGAAATGGGCAGCCACGGCTCAATTGGATCGTTTCCATGCATGCAGGAGCGTCAAGATGAGTCATTTTTACTCAACCGCGTACGGCTGGATGCGTTTGGCGGGTCGAGATGAGTCGCCACGACTCAATTGGATCGTTTCCATGCATGCAGAGGCGGCAAGATGAGTCATTTTTACTCAACCGCGTACGGCTGGATGCATTTGGCGGGTCAAGTTGAGTCGCCACGACGCAACCGGATCGTTTCCGTGCATGCAGAAGCGTCAAGATGAGTCATTTTTACTCAACCGCGTACGGCTGGATGCATTTGGCGGGTCGAGATGAGTCGCCACGACTCAATTGGACCCGCGGGAGGCCGAGCCGACTTCCGGAGTAGACTGGGGAGATGCCTCTGAACACAAGTACCGCTGCCAGAGCGGTGCGTTTGAGCCCGGCAAGCTTGCCTAGACGCTTTCGCAGGATGCACGTTACTTTCCTTCTTACGAAAAAGAAGCGGCGGCGGACAACGGACGTTCATGTCCGGATCCGCCGCCGTTTTTGGGTTTAAAACCGGCGCCCCAGGCGTACTTGCCTGGCATGCCTGGGAAAAGCAGATGCCGCCCGCCGTCCTCAGAGGTTCGCGATTTTCAGGCAAACGGGCTTGGCGATCTCGATCTGCGAGCCGACCGGCACGGGGATTCCCTGCTCGTCCAGCCGGAAGGCGACGATCGAGCCCGAATCCTGATTGGCGGCGAAAAGCCAGTCGTTTCCGACGACGGCGAAATTTCGCGGCATCCGGCCCCCGCACGGTACCTGTCCCTGCGCTTCGAGCGTTCCGTCCGCGGCGACGCGAAAGACGGCAATGCTGTCGTGTCCGCGATTGGATGCGTAAACCCGCGTGCCGGAGGCGTTCAAATGGATGTCCGCGCACGTGTTGTCCCCCGCAAAATCGGCCGGCAGCGTCGTCGTCGTTTGCAGCAGCGAAAGAGAGCCGTCGTCCGCCCGATAACGCCATACCGACACCGCCGAGCTCAGCTCCTCGACCGAATATACGAGCGGAAGCTCCGGATGGAACGCCGCATGGCGCGGCCCCGCCCCCGGAGCGACCTCCGCTGCGCCGCGCAGCGTCAGCTTGCCCGTTTGCGCATCGAGGCGATAAACGTACAGTTTATCCGTTCCCAGGTCGGAAACGAGCCAATCGTCCGTTCCCGGAACGGCGAAAATCGAGTGCGGGTGCGGCGCCTCCTGACGATCCGCCCGAACGCCGCTTCCCTCGTGAGCGTGAAAATCGCTCATCTCGCCGATCTCTCCGTCCGCGCCGATCGGAAAGGCGAAAACGCTGCCGCCCGAATAATTGACGCCTAGGAGCCAGCGCCCCGTCCGATCCACCCCGATATGGCATGGGTCGGCTCCTTTCGTCGGTTGGCGGTTGATTTCCGTCATCGTTCGTTCCCGCCAATCGTACCGATAAGCCGCGACCGCTCCTTCCGCCGTCTCGCTGGCGGCAAAGAGCACGTTCAGCTTCGGATGCAGCGCCAAAAACGAAGGATTCGCCAGGCCTCCGGCACCTCCCGCCTCCGTCCAGCTTTCCGTTTCCGCATCCCATTCGAACATTCCGATTCCTTCCGCCTCGGCAGCCGCGTATGTCCCCGCAAAAACGGCAATCCGGCCGCTGCTTTTTTCCGCCAAATCGATCTCCTCCCGCCTTGATCCCGCCAACGGGCGATCGGCAACCCGTTAGCCGCCCGTTCGCTATGAATACAAGTCTAGCGCCCGGAATCTTCCAGTTCAAGAGAAAAAAGCCGAGATAACGTGAACAGGAAGATTTCATTAACGTTTTCATAGATTCGCGGCGGGCCCGGTCGGGTAAAAAAAGACAGAGAGGAACGAACCTTTCCCGTTCCGCTTCGGGAACCGGTCATGGACGGCTTAGCCGTCATTCCCTCCATTGTCGGAGGGGCCGTTCTCGTTTTTCTGTCAGGCTTGTTCGGAAAGGCGCTTCGCAACGCAAACGAAGGGTTCATCGCAAGCTACATCGATAAAAAGGAGGCGTTTCACATGGCAGAACGTCAAAACAGCGGCAACGGACTGATGAAGGGCGCCGTTATCGGCGCGACGATCGGCGCGGCGGCGGCCTTGCTTTTGGCTCCGAAGGCGGGCCGCGAGCTTCGCGGGGATATCCGGGACACGTATATCCGGTCGAAGGACAAAACCAGGCAGCTCGCAAGCGAAGCCGGCGCGAAAACGCAGGAGATCGCGCATCAGGTCGTCCGGCACGCGTCGGACCTCGCCGGCAAAACGCGCGCCGCCCTCCAATCCGCCAAGGATGATGCGCAAACCGCGATGGCGGAAGAGCAAAAACCGAACTGACGCCAAAAGCCGCTTCCCGCCCCCGGCGGGTGGCGGCTTTTGACGTTCCTGCCCCTCCGCCGTCTGCGCGCCATGCAGCCCAACCATGCACCTGCTAGCCCGTCGAACCCTCCGCCCACTTGCCATGTAGTCCATCCAATCCCCTTCTAGCCCACCAAACCCGCCGCCGACTCGACATGTAGTCCATCCAATCCCCTTCTAGCCCACCAAACCCGCCGCCAACTCGCCATGTAGTCCGTCATGTCCCCTTCTCGGCCGCCAAACCCGCCGCCGACTCGACATGTAGTCCATCCAATCCCCTTCCAGCCCGCCAAACCCGCCGCCGACTTGCCATGTAGTCCGTCCTGTCCCCTTCTTTTCCCCCACACCGGCGCTAACCCGATCATTTAACTCCCCGAAACCTGCTGAGCGAAGGGGATATCGCGAAGAGGCGGTCTTTGCCCGGACGACAAGTCCCGCGCCTTCAACGTCCCCGCTCGCGTCCCGCTTCCCGCCGCAAACAAATGCCCCCTCGCGGCGGAGCCTTGCGAATGCAAAGGCTTTCTGCCGCGAGAGGGCGACGGTTTGCGAGTTTGCTGCGATGAATAGAAGCCGAATCACGAAGACGTTGCCGCGCCGTACAGCTCCGCGTCGCGTTCAAGCAGCGCGCGAAGATCGTTCGTCGCCGGGCGCAGGTTCAGCAGCCCCTTGACCGGAATGGACGGCATATCGTCCTTCTGGAATTCCTCGCCCGAAAGGCGATACCCGTATTCGCGCATCAGCTTGTACATCCGGCAAAAATGATCGGCCGCGCCGACCGCATCCTCCTCGGAATCGAACTCGGCCAGACGATTGCCGAATCCGAGCGGATTCGAACGGGATTGGATGCCGAGGTGGTACGATTCTTGCTGTTGACGGACGAGAATGTCGCAGCCGAAGCAATCGAGCTGGTAGATGACAGTCATCGCGTCCACCGCCTTTTTAAGAGAATGTGTTGCGTATTCTCTATTACCCTGTCGGCGGAAATCGAAACAAGCCCCTTGCCGGGATTCGGCGGCTCCCGTCCATCCTCGCCCGCCCTCGTCCGTCCTCACCCGTCCGGCGCTTCTCCGCCGGCGGAAAGCCACTTCTTCAGCTGATCGATCGCGCGCCGCTGAATGCGGGACACGCTCATTTGGGAGACGCCCAATTGCTCGGCCACGAATCGCTGGGAGTAGCCCTGCTCGTATAATAGCAGAAGCACCTTCCGCTCTTCGGGCTTCAGCCGGTCCATCGCCTTGTCCAGCACCAGCTTGCGGTCGACTTCCGCGTAGTCGTCGGACGGCACGCCGATCATCTCGCCCAGCGTCGCGCCGTTTTCGTCGTCGGATACCGGCGTATCCAGCGAAACGTAATGGTACAGCTCCCGTCCGGCCAGCACTTCCAACGTCTCCTCCAGGCTCATGTCCATGCGCTCGGCAATTTCCGGAACGCTCGGCGAGCGCTCCAGCTCCATCGTCAGCTCGTCGATCGCGCGCTGCAGATTGAGCCCTTTTTCCTTGATTCTGCGCGGCACCTGGACATACCACGACTTGTCCCGCAAATAATTTTTCATCTGGCCGACCATGCTCTTCATCGCGTAAGGCTCGAAGGGCATGCCAAAGCCCGGATCGAACTGCTTGAGCAGCCGGAACAGCGACATCCGCCCCACCTGAATGAGATCCTCCTGAAGATCCGGTCGGTTGCGGGATATTTTATGGGCGGCCATGCGGACGAGCGGATCGTACTCGCGCACCAGTTCGTCCGCAAGTTCCCTGGAGTCGGTTTGCTGATAGCGGAATATTTTCTCCATCGCGTCGTCGGGCAGACGCGCGTTTGGAGTTACGCTCATACGGTTTCGGCCCTTGCCGCGTTTCGTTTTTTGGTCAAGGTGACGACCGTTCCGAAATCCTGCCGCACTTCCACCTCATCCATTAAAGCTTGCATGAGATAAAGTCCCAATCCGCCCGACTGGATTTCCTCGATGGACTTCCCGTGGAGGTTGGAAGTGCGCATGTCCCCGGCAGGCTCGAAGCTGGCGCCGTTATCGCGAACGACGATTTGCAAATGCTCCTCTGCGGTATGAAAATCGAGCTGGATCGTACCCTGGCGCTCATCGGAATAGGCGTGCAGCACGACGTTGTTGCAGGCTTCGGACACCGCCACCTTCATATCCTCGATATCTTCGTAGGAAAAATCGAGCTTGGCGGCGATACCGTACAGCGTCAAACGAACCAAATCCACGAACTCGGGCTTGGCCGGTACCGTCAGCGTCACAAGCGCATCGTTCATCATCGCTTCGTTCTCACCATTCCTTTTCATCGTCCGTTATTTTCGTTCGGTGCCTTCGGCCGTTGCCGCGGCGGTCAAGAAAGAGGTCATCCCGGTAATATCGAAAAGCTTGAGAATGTGCGCGGGGACTTCCTCCACCCCGAACGCCGCTCCGCGCGCATGGCGCGCCTTGACGATGCCGATCAGGATTCCGATGCCGGTGCTGTCGATATACTTCAGCTCCCGCAAATTCAACGTCAATCTGCGATCCGCAAGCGGGAGAAGCGGCTCCATCGCCGCCCGCATCCGCGAAGCGACTTCCAGATCCAATTCGCCCGCTAGGAAAACGACGGTTTCCGCCGCGCGGCTTTCCGTCCGGAAACTCAATTTATCGGTTGGCATGCGAATCCCCTCTCTGCAAACAAGATCGGTATTCCTTACCCTTATCCGCATCGTTTGAAACGTTTCGGTCCGAAACGTTACCCGATTTTCCGATACACGCGGAATTCGTCGTTCCACGTCTCGTATTTGTCCTCGTATTTCGTAAACGAAATCGATTCCTTTCCGCCGAGAATGAGGAAGCCTCCGTCCGCCAAACTTTCGTACAGCAATCGGTGGACGCGGTTGCGAAGCTCCGGATTAAAATAAATCATGACGTTTCGGCAAAAAATCGCATGGAATTCGTTAAACGAGCGGTCGGTCACGAGATTGTGCTCGGCGAATACGATCCTTTCGTTCAAACGGCGCTTCAGCGTGAACCCGTCCTCCGGATCGCCGTCGACATACAACGCGAAATCGGCTTTTCCCCCGGACCTTTCGTAATTTTTCCTGTACTGCTCGTAACGGTCGCACGGGACGAGCCGGTCGCGGGCCGTTTTTAACGCCGCATGGTTGATGTCGGTAGCGTAAATGCGCGATTTGCTCAAAATGCCTTCTTCCTCCAGCAAAATCGCCATCGAATACGCCTCCTCGCCGGAGGCGCAGCCGGCGTGCCAAATTCGCGCAAAGGGGAGGCGGCCAAGCGCCGGAGCCAGTTTTTCCCGAATATACGCGAAAAGCCCCGGATCCCGAAACAGTTCCGTCACCGGAATGACCAGATCGGAAAGCAACCGGTCGAACGCCTCCCGATCGTGCAGCACTCTTTCCTGCAGCGCGGAGACCGTATTCAGTCGTTCCAGGCCGATCCGGTGCCAAATGCGCCTGCGCAGCGACGGAAACGCATAATGGCGAAAATCGTAGCCGTACGCGCGAAACAGGCCCTCCAGCAGCAGTTCGATTTCCAGCTTTTCCAATTGTTCGTCATATTCGGGCGCTATCCATGCTTGGTTCATCGGGACAACCACACTTTCAGCAGGGACAATAATTGTTGAATTTGGACCGGCTTCGCCAGGTAATCGGAAGCTCCGGCTTCCAGACACTTGTTCCGGTCATCCTTCATCGCCTTCGCCGTCAGCGCGATGACGGGCAGCCCGCTCCATTTCGGATGCCGGCGAATGCTCGCCATCGCTTCGTACCCGTCCATCTCCGGCATCATCACGTCCATCAGCACGATATCGACGGACGGCCCGGTTTCCAGCAGCTCCAGCGCGGCGCGGCCGTTTTCCGCGGACAACACGTTGAGCCGGTGATGCTCGAGCAGGCTGGTCAGCGAATACAGATTGCGCTCGTCGTCGTCGACAAGCAGCACCGTTTTTCCGACAAATGCGGAATCCCCGGCATGTTTGCGCGCGGCGTCCGCCCGTTCCTCCTGCGGTTCGTCGGGCTGCGGCCCGGAATCTCGGCCGGCCGGCAGCGTTTCGGGTTCGCTCTCCGATCCGGAACGCTCCCGCCCCGCTTCGGGCTCGGACGGCGCCTCCGGCTTCCCGGCGCCCGGTTCCGCCGCCGCGGCGACAAAGGCAATGTTCGAATCGAGCAAGCTGTCCGAAATAGCCGTCTCCTGCCGTTCGGGACAGCGCTCCGGCAAAATCAGCGTAAAGACGCTGCCGCGGCCCGGCTCGCTCTCGAGCCGAATCGATCCGCCGAGCAAAACGGCCAGCTCCTTGCTGATCGTCAACCCCAGGCCGGTGCCGCCGAATTTCCGGCTCGTCGTCCCGTCCGCCTGGCGAAACGCTTCGAAAACAAGCTCGCGTTTGTCTTCCGGAATGCCGACGCCGGAATCCTCGACCGCGAACGCGACGAACGGTCCTCCGGACCGGACCGCTTCCCCCGCCTCCGCCGGTTCGCACCTGCGGATATGAAGGCGGATGAAACCGGACGGGGTGAACTTGAGCGCGTTGGAGAGCAAATTGCGCAAAATTTGCTTCAGCCGATGGCCGTCCGTATACAGCACGGAAGGGACGTCGTCGTCGGTGAGGACGGCAAATTCGAGCCCTTTTTTCGCCGCGATCGATTCGTACGTATGCCTGAGATTCGTCGTAATATCCTCCAGCAGCGTCGGCTCGGGCTGAACGTCCATCTTGCCGGCGTCGACTTTGGCCAAATCGAGAATTTCGTCGATCATTTTCAGCAAATCGTTGCTGGACGAGTGGATCGTCTGGATGAAGTTGAGCTGTTTGTCGGTCAGATTGCCCTCGTTGTTCTCCTCCAAAAACTGCGCCAAAATGATCATGCTGTTTAGCGGCGTCCGCAGCTCGTGCGACATGTTCGCCAAAAACTCGGATTTGTATTGCGACGCCAGCGCAAGCTGGAGCGCCTGGCGCTCCAGTTCCGCGTTCGCCTTCGCGACCTCGCGGCTTTTGCTTTCGGTCTGCCGGTTTTGCTCCTCGAGAGCCAGCGTTTTGACGGTCAGCTCCTGATTCGTATGCTCCAGTTCCTCCTGCTGCCGCTGCAGCCGCTCCTCCGAGCGCTTCAGCCGTGTCGTGTGCCCCTCCAGCTTTTCGTTCGTTTGCCGAAGCTCCTCCTGCTGGGAAATCAGCTCCTCCGACTGGGCCTGAAGCTCCTCGGCCAGCGCCTGGGACTCCCGGAGCAGTTCCTCCACTCGCTGGCGCGAACGAATATTGGCCACGATGTAGGCGAATTTTTCGCAAAGCTTCTCCAGTAAATCCCGCTCGCTCATGGCCGCTGGGCGCAAGTAAGCCAATTCGATGACGCCGATCGGCTGCCGGTTGAACAGGATCGGCTGCAGGAGCAGTTGAACGGGCTCGGCTTCTCCCAATCCCGAGCGAATGCGCACGTACCCGCTCGGCACCGGCTCGACCGCGATCGGCTTGCCCGACATGACGGCTTGTCCGAGCAAGCCTTCTCCCGTGCGGAACGCGAAGTCCTTCGCGACCGGCTCGGCGTCCGGATCGTTCAGCGCGTAAGCTCCCGCCAGCGAATAAAGGCCGCCGCCAGCTTCCTCCCGCAAATAAACGGCGCCGTAAGACGCCCCCAGAACGGGCGCGAACTCATGGATAAACGATTGGGCGACCGACCTGGCATCCGAAAAGTCCTTGAGCAGCTCCGTCGTGCGGGCCAATTGGCCGTCGAGCCAAGCCTGCTGCTCTTTGGCTTCCGCGTACAGCCGCTCCCGGTCTTTCTGAATTTGCAGGTCCATGGCGATGCGCTTGAACAGCTTCGCAAGCTCTCCCAGCTCGTCGTTTCTTTTGATTTCGATTCGCGAGAACCCCCGAAGCCGGCCTTGCCCGAACTTGCGGGCCATCAGGCCAAGCAAATTCAAGCCCCTCGTAATCTGCGGGAAAATCCACAGCATGACGCCAAAGCCCGCGAGGATGCCGGCGACCGTCAAGCCGCCCACCAGCCGGATGGAGTCGTTGTACAGCTCTTCCGTCCGCGCCTGTTCTTCCTCCATCGTCATCTGCTCGAACGTGACGAGCGAATCGAGCGATTTCACGACGTTTTCCTGAAGGAGCCTGCCCTGGCTTTTTTGCAAGGATAACGCTTCCTCGTATTGGCCCTGATCGACAAGCAAAGCGAACCGCTTCAAAAAATCGACGTACCGGCCGCTTTCATGGCTTACCGCGTCCACGAGCTGCCGCTCCTCCGGGCTGAACGACTTGCCGCGAAACGCTTCCAGCTCCGCGGAGTAGGTTTCCGTCTGCCGGTTGAGCTCCTCGACCGCATACACGTCGCTGTCCAGCATGTTGAGCAGAACGTTGTTGACCGAATTGCCGGCGGAGTCGATGCCGCTGCGCAAGTCGATCGCATCGCGGACTTTGATGAATTGATCGTCGTAAAATCGGACCAGCCGGTCGTTCATCCGGCTCAGCCGGTCGTAACCGAACGATGTGATTCCGACGAGCAGGACGAGCAACATGCCGAACCCGACGATGAGCCTCGTTTTGATTTTCACGCTGTCTCGGCCACTCCTTTCACGTCCACGCGCACGAGACAGCGGTCGTCGGGACGCTTGTCCAGCGAACCCAGCACGAGCAGCTCTTCGAGCGCTTCCTCATCCTCGCCGGACCGGGCCAGCCGCTCGATCAGGGCGTTCGTCTTCTCCTCCGCATCCCCGGGAAACAAATCCATCAGTCCGTCGGTATACAAGTAAATCGTATCTCCGGGCTCCAGCCGCACCTTTTCGGAACGGATAGCCAAATCCTCGAAAACGCCTACGGGGGGACAAGTCGCCCCGAGCCGCTCCACTCTCCTGCCTCCGCGGCGAACGACGAGTCCGGGGGGATGCCCCGCATTCACGCATTCGACCGTTCCTTCCCTCAAGTCGATCCACGCGCAAATGCCGGTGCTGTAGTATTGAACGAGCTCGTTCCCGTACCGGAGCTGCATCAGCCGGCGATTCGCTTCCCTGACGATCCGCTCGGGACGGATTTGGGCATGCATCGCTTCCTTCAAAACGGACGCGGTGAACATGCTGATCAGCGACGAGGAAATGCCGTGCCCCATCGCATCCATCACCGCGATCATGACCCGGTGAGAGTCCAGGACGTGCCACGCGTACAAATCGCCCGCCAGTTCCTCCGACGCGCGAAAATACGACCGGATCCGGTACGCTTCCTCGTCGACGCCGGCCGGAAACACCGCTTCCTGCACCTGCCGCGCCAAATTCAGCTCCTCCCGCAGGCGCAAATCCCGCTCCTTGTGCCAATCGAGCTCCCGCTTCAGCCGGAGCGCCGAGCGAATCCGCGCCAGCAGCTCGATTTTATTGATCGGCTTGGTGACGTAATCGTTCGCTCCCGCGTCCAAAGCCTCCGCCAGCTTTCGCGAATCGCCGATCGCCGTCACGATGATGACCGGGATGTCGCGCAGCCGTTCGTCGCTTTGCAGCAGGCGGCAGGCCTCGATGCCGTCGACGGCCGGCATCATCAAATCCAGCAGGATCAAGTCGATCGAACGCGGCGGCGCGCCTCCTTCGTCAGGGCTGCCGCGCAAGATCCGCAGCATCTCCTCGGCCGACTGCGCGGTTTCCACTTCCTCGTATCCGGAACGCTTCAGCATTTCTTCTACGACCATCACATTCATCGGGTTATCGTCGACGACCAATATGCTCATAAGAGTTTTCGGCTCCTCTTTGCTTTTGTCCATTGTAACATGATCATGATACCGACCGTCATATCGACCGCGATATCGCAACGTGCGCGGGGGGCAGTCCGCTTCATCCATGCGCAGCGGCACACGGCAATAAGGAATGGGCGCTGGGCGCTCCATTCCTTGCTCCCGTGTGCCGGCGCCGGCTATGCCGGGTCAACGTTTCGCCATGACGAGCACTTTGCCCCGGTCCAGTTCGGCTTCGACCCGGTCGGCTTCCATGCTGTCGAAGCCCATCGCCTCGATTTTGCTGCGAAGCTCGTCGCCCCGGGACCGGAACAAATTGGCCACGGATTGAAGCACGCCCTCCTCCGAGGCTCCGATCGTGTTCGCGTCCGCGGCGTTCGCCAGCCGGTCCGTCCGCTCCGTCTCGTGCGCCAGCACGTAAATTTCTTCTCCCGCGTACCCTTGGCGCCGCAGCTCGTTGACGGCGTCAAACGCCTCCAGCCCGTTATCCACCAGTTTCGCATAAGCTTTCATGTCGCTTCCTCCTTTGCATCCTGATTGGCTTCATTCTTTTACTACCCGCTTGTCCTTGCCTTGAAACAATTCCGCCGCCTGCTTGATCGTGCCGGCCGCCTTCGCTCCGAGCTGCGCCCATTCCATCCAGCGTTCCCCGCCGTCGGGCCGTCGTTCGATCGCGGCCGCTTGCCTCCGAACGGCGCCCGACAAGCTGGCGGCGATTTGCCTGGCCGCGTCGGTCGTCTCCCGCACCGCCGCTCCGGCGTCGCGGGCCGCGCGGAACAAGCCGTCGGCGGAATGAAGCTTGTTTCGGATGTCGGTGGAAATTTCGTTCGCGTTTTCGGCAAGCCGCTCTACTTTTCCTTGCAGGGCTTCGATCGTTTCGTCCGCTTGTTTCAGCGTCGTTTTCGCGGAATCGAGCGTCTGCCTGGCCGCGAGCAGCGTTTTGATCAATGCCAGACTCAACGCGGCGAAGCTCAAGGCGACCAATGCGGCGCTCAACGCATATACGATTTGCGTATTCATCGCGCTATCCTCCTTTTCTTTTCGGGTGCGTGATGCGTGCGTTACGGGCGTCGGAACGCCTTACGATCGGATTACCCCCCTTTCGAAAAAATGAAAACGGCGGGCCGGGATGTTTCAGCCGCTCGCCATGCCGGGTACATACTCGTTATCGAGGTCCGAAAGGCCTATTGCGGCAGGCCGGACCGAAACGCAAAGGAGGAATTCATCATGCTATATTGGGCTTTCGTCTTTTTGATCATCGCCATTGTCGCCGCCATCTTCGGATTCGGAGGCATCGTCGCCGCAGCGACCGGAATCGCGAAAGTGCTGTTTGTCGTCTTTCTCGTACTGTTCGTTCTATCGCTTATTTTCGGCAGACGCCGCAACGTCTGATCGGTTACCCTACTTTTCCCGGAGGTGCTTCAATTGAACAAGAAGTCGTTGCAAATCGGATATATCAGCACGTACGTGCCGAAAAAATGCGGCCTAGCCACCTATACGCATCATTTGAGGGAAGCGGTCGCCTCCGCGAAGGGGGCGGCTTCCTTCGATCCGGTCGTCGCGATGTGCGAGCCGGAGGAAGCTTCCCTTTACGGGGAACCCTATCATTTCCCGCTCGTCAAGAACGACAAGGAAGCGTATCGCCGCATGGCCGATGCGATCAACCGCAGCCCGGTCCATGTCGTTTCGCTGCAGCACGAATTCGGCATTTTCGGCGGAGACGCCGGCCGCTATGCGATCGAGCTGCTGGAACGGTTGAAAAAGCCGGTCGTCACGACCTTCCATACGGTATTCGAAAAGCCCGCCGAGCCCTATGCGTCGGTTCAAGCGGCCATTGCCGAGCGGAGCGATTACATCCATGTCATGAACCGCCGGGCGATCGGATACCTTCACGACCATTTCGGCATTCCGCTGCAGAAAATTTCGTTCATCCCTCACGGAACCCCGGTTCCGAACGGCAAAGAACGCAGCGCGACCCGCAAAGCTTACGGCTGGGACAACCGCAAGGTGCTGTTTCAGTTCGGTTTGCTCAGCCGCGGCAAAGGGGTGGAGTCGCTTCTTAAAGCCGTCGCGCCGGCGGTCCGGGCGGTGCCGGACCTGCTGTATGTGATCGCGGGGCAAACCCATCCGGAAGTCCGCAAACGCGAAGGCGAGGCGTACCGGGAGGAACTGAAAGCGATGATTCGGGAGCTCGGCCTGACGCATCATGTCCGCATGGTCGACCGGTACTTGCCGGAGGACGAGCTGGCGGCGCTCATTTCCGCCTGCGATCTCTATGCGACCCCGTATCCGGGCATGCAGCAAATTACGAGCGGAACGCTCGCGTACGCCGCCGGGCTCGGACGCCCGATTTTAAGCACGCCGTACGATTATGCCGTCGACCTTGTCCAGGGTTACGAGGGTCTTCTTCTTCCTTACGGGGATACGGATGCCTGGAGCACCAGAATCATCGAGCTGTTCACCTATCCGGAGCTGCTCGCGGAATGCGAGAAATGGATGACGGACATCGGCCGCAGCATGCAGTGGCCTCAGGCGGGGGCGCAATATTTGGAACTGCTCGAAAAAGCGGCGGCAAAAAAATCGTGGAGCATGGCCGATGTCGGCTGAATCCGCGAAAAAACCGGCTTATGCGGCTCCGTCCTTCCGCCACCTGAGCCGCATGACCGACGACACCGGGCTGATCGAGCATGCGTTAGGCCGCATCCCGCGGCGCGCCGAAGGCTATACGACCGACGACAACGCCCGCGCCTTGTGGGTCGTGTCGGAGTGGCTCGCTCCGTCGCGCGCGAAGCTGCTCGCTCCCGGCGACCTCGAAAAGCTGACGCAGCTTGCCGATATTTATTTGGCCTTCTTGGTTTGGTGCCAGCGGGAGGACGGCTGGTTCCACAACAACGTCGCCTACGACCGGACCCCGGAGCCCGAGAACGTATCCTACGATTGTCAGGGACGTTCCATCCTGGGGTGCGCCTGCGCCTGGACGAGCCTGCCCGAGGGCCGGCGCGAAGCCGCGTTCGCGCTTCTGGATCGGGCGCTCCCGACGATCGACCGGATCGATTCCGTTCGCGGGCGCGCGTTCGCCTTGGCCGCTTGCGCGCATTTGCTGGAATCGGAAGCGCAGGGCCGCATTCGGCTGCCCGAAGGCTGGGCGGAGCGGCTGCGGGAGCAGGTGCTGAAGCAAGAGGAAGCGCTCGTCCTTTCGTACATTCGGCATTCGGACGAGCGCTGGCATTGGTTCGAGCCCGCGATGACGTACGGAAACGGCGTGCTTCCTTGGTCGCTTCTGAGAGCTTTTCGGATCACGCATCGTGCGAAAACGCTGGAAATCGGCCTGACCAGCCTGCACGCGCTTCATCGGGCGATGGCTTCGGAGAGCGGCTGGTACCGTCCGATCGGCAACGAAAGCTGGCACTCGCCGGAGGCCAGCAGCCGTTGGGACCAGCAGCCGCTGGAAATGTTCAAGCTTGCGCTGGCGCTGGACGAGGCGGCCTCCGTGCTCGCCCTGAGCGAAACGAGCGCCGCATTGGAGGCGACCGGTTCGGACGCCTGGCTTGCGCCGGATCGGACCGAAGCCTCGTGGACGTTGTACGGGGCGGCGCCGGATGCGCCGGACGGTTCGCCCGCCGCGAGGGGCCGCGGGGCCGCGTTCTCGTTGGGCGAAGCCGATGCGGCGCTGGCGCCGATTCGCGCGGGCGAGGCCGCGGCGGCGGATCGGGCACGCCCGGCGCTGGCGCCGATTCGCCGGCAAAGCGCGATCGAGGCCTACGGCGCCGAGGCGGCCGCCGCCCGATCCGAGAGCGGCGCGCCCCCGTTCGGACGCGCGCAGGACAACCGCAACCGCATCATGGATGCGGTTCGGGCGCTCTCTTCCGCCGCGGCCGCCGGCGAGCGGGCGGCGGATCGACGCGGGACGGCCCCGCCTTCCGCAGGCCTGGACGGACATGCCGAGGCGCTGCGGAAATTGCGCGATCGCTGCCTCGCCTGGTTTTACGGCGACAACGATCTGCACGTGCCGATGATCGACCCGGCGGAAGGGGCGTGCTTCGACGGCCTGCAATTGCACGGCCCCAATATGAACTGCGGCGCGGAGGCGACGATCTCGTACTTGATGACCGAAGCGTTATGCTGCCGCCGCGGGTAAGCGAAATCGTTTGCTCCGTCAGCCTCCGACCCTCTCCAGCGTATGGCGGTTCGGGGGAATCGGCACGCCCAGGTTCCCCCTGAGCGTGTCGCTTTCGTACTCTTCGCGGAAAATGCCGCGCGACCGCAAAATCGGCACGACTTGCTCCACGAAGTCGTTCAGCCCGCTCGGCAAGCTCGAATGAACGATAAAGCCGTCGGCCGCTTCCTCCTCGTGCCACTGCTGGATGAGGTCCGCGATTTTTTCCGGCGTGCCGACGAACTCGCCGCGCGGCGTCGCGCTGCGGAGCGCGACCTGACGCAAGGTCAGATTTTGCTCCCTGGCCGTTCGCTTGATTTTGTCCGTCCCGCTGCGGAAGCTGTTCTGCCCCAAATCCCCGATATCCGGGAACGGCTCGTCAAGCGGAAAGCGCGAGAAGTCGAAATGCTCGAAAAACCGGCCCAAATAATCGAGCGCTTTATCGATCGTCACAAGGCCGGCAAGCTCCTCGTATTTGCGCTCGGCCTCCTCCTCGGTGCGCCCGATGATCGGATGGATGCCCGGCAGAATGACGATGTCGTCCTTCGAGCGGCCAAGCGCGACCGCGCGCCCTTTGACATCGGCGTAGAACGCCTTCGCCTCCTCGATCGTTTCGCTTCCGGTAAATACCGCGTCAGCCTGCTTCGCGGCCAGCGTTTTGCCGCTTTCCGACGAGCCCGCCTGGAAAATCACCGGCCTTCCCTGACGCGACCGCGCGATATTGAGCGGCCCCTGAACGCTGAAATATTCTCCCCGATGGTTCAGCCGGTGCATTTTGGCCGGATCGAAAAACACCCCGGACGCTTTGTCCCGAACGAACGCATCGTCCTCCCACGAATCCCACAAGCCGTTCGCGACGTCGACGAACTCCTCGGCGATCCGGTATCTTTCGTCATGGGACGGATGAGGCCCGCCCCCGCGGCCGCCGTAATTGAGCGCCGAGCCTTCGAGCGGCGACGTCACCACGTTCCAGCCCGCCCTTCCGCCGCTGATGTGGTCGAGCGAACCGAACTGCCTCGCGACCGTAAACGGCTGGCTGTACGAGGTGGACAGCGTCCCGACGAGACCGATGCGGGAGGTCGCCGCCGCCAGCGCCGACAAAATCGTGAGCGGTTCGAAACGGTTGAGAAAATGGGGGATCGATTTTTCGTTGATGTACAGTCCGTCCGCGATAAAAACGAGATCGAACTTCCCCTTCTCCGCCAGAAGCGCCTGCTCCCGGTAAAAAGGAAAGCTGACGCTGGCGTCGGCCGGCACCTCCGGATGCCGCCACGCCGATACGTTGCCGCCCACCCCGTGGATGAGGGCGCCGAGCTTCAGTTGCTTTTTGGCCATTCGCGTGTTCCTCCTTCGCTTGTTCCGATCCATCCGCCCGCCGTCAATGGAAGGCGGTTTCTTTGAGGCGCAGCCGGTAGCATTTGACGAGCGTTTCCCCGTTGTTGAACTCCTTGTCGCGCGCGCGCTCGAAGCCGAGCCGCTCATACAGCTTCACGGCGTCCGCCATGATATCCGAAGTGTGCAAATGCAAGCTGTCGCTGCCCCACTCGCGCGACCGGCGCGCGCATTCGCCGAGGATCGCGGTGGCGACCCCTTTTCCCCGAAAATCCGGAGAAACGCCGAGCAGCCGGACGATCGGCCCGTTTATTCCGAGTTCGGGCAACCCGTACGCCGCCTCCGACGAATCGAACAGCAGCGCGCTGCCCGCGATGCGCCCGTTCCATTCCGCGACGATCCGCGCCCTCGGGCCGTCTCCCTCGACGGACGCCAAAATCGATTCCCGGTAAGCCGGCCACTTGTCGGCAAGCGGGGCTTCGTACTGCCCGTAGGCTCCCAGCAAAACGCCGCGAATCGGTTCCTTGTCGGCTACGACCGCATCGCGAATGCGAAGTTCGTGTTGCGCCATGAGACCCCCTCCTAAAAGTTTCCGTTTGCCAAGCTTAAACTCGGATCGTCCCGTTTGATCCGGTCGATCTGGCCCAAATGCCGCTGCAAATGCTCCGTAAAAGAGCGGATGACCCCGCTCAGCGTCACCGTCTCGCCGCGGAAATTGACGGCCGACTTTTCGCCGTACTCGGCGGGGATGCGGCGCAGCAGAAGCCCGTTGTAAACGAGCAGCGCCTCGAAAAAATCCAAAATGTCCGCCGCCGAGCCTTCGTTGGCAAACGTTCGGCTCACCCAATCGTCCTGGTCGAAGGCGGGGAGCCTCGCGACGGAGCCGGAAACGATTTCCCGGATCCGGAACGACACGACGAGATGATGATCCGCCAAATGGGACAGCACCTCGGTCACGCTCCATTTGTCCGGCGCCGGCTTGCGTCTCAGCTGATCTTCCGAAAGTCCCTCGACCGCTTCGCGCAGCGGCTTGATCGTATTCAAATAACGCTCGATTTCGTTCGGGCTTAAGCTCATCGGAATCCCTCCTGCAAAATAGTCCCGCCGTCGGAACGATCGCCTGCCGCGCCAGTCTCGCCGGTCCCTGCGCCGGGTTCGGCCGAAGCGTTCCCGGCCGCATGGGGACCGGCCAACCGGCGCAGCGCCTCCTCCGCCGCCGCGGCCAGATAGGCCGCGGCGAGCGGCAGCGCCCGCTCGTCCAGATCGAAGGCCGGGTGATGCCATTCGTGCGGGCCGTTCGTGCCGACGAACGCGAACACGCCGGGAATTTCGCGCTGATAGAACGCGAAATCCTCGCCCGCAAGCGACGGGACGGGCTCGATCGCCTCAAGCCCCGCTTTCGCGGCGGCCGCAAGTGCGGTTTCGATCCAGGACGGATCGTTCGTCACCGCCGGCGGACCCTCGAGCCAGCGAACCTCCGCTTTCGTCCCGAGCGCCGCCGCCACCCCTTCGGCAAGCTGCGCGAACCGCTCCCGGACGAGCCTTCGCGCGTCCGGATCGAACGTCCGCAGCGTCCCCTCCAGCACGGCCGTCTCCGGGATGACGTTCCAGCTCGTTCCTCCCTGGATGCGCGTCACGCTGACGACCGCGCTCTGCAGCGGGCCGACGTTGCGGCTGACGATCGTCTGCAGCGCGGCCACAACATGGGAAGCCGCCACGATCGGATCGGCGGACGCTTCCGGAACGGCCGCATGGCTGCCGACGCCCCGCAGCTCGACGACGAAGCCGTCGGCGGCGGCCATCAGCGGCCCCGCCTTGATCCCGATCCGGCCGACCGGCAAATCCGGCTTGTTGTGCAGTCCGAAAATCGCCCGGACGCCGTCCAGGGCCCCGCTGGCCAGCACCAGCCCCGCGCCCTGCGCCTTCTCCTCGGCCGGCTGAAAAACAAACCGGACCGTGCCCGGCAGCTCCCGCTCCTTTTCCTTAAGCAGAAAGGCCGCTCCGAGCAGCGCCGCCGCATGAAAGTCGTGGCCGCAGGCATGCATTTTGCCGTCGTGCTTCGAAGCGAACGGCAGCCCGGTTTCCTCGCGGACCGGCAGCGCGTCAATGTCCGCCCGCAAGGCGACGACCGGCCCGCCGGCGAAGCCTCCCGCTTCGGCAACCAATCCCGTCCGAAGCGGAACGTCCGCGATCCGTACGCCCGCTTCGGACAGCCAGCCGCGAATCGCCGCCGTCGTCCGGAATTCCTCGTGCGACAGCTCGGGGTGCGCATGCAGCTCCCGCCGAATCGCGACCAGCCGCTCCGCAAGCTCCGCCGTCGGCGTTGGATAAACCGCGGATTCGCTCATCGCCGCTCCTCCCTTCCCGCCGGCAGCTCGGCGAACGCCTCTTTCAGCAGTTCGAACGAACGCTTGCGCCGGGCGAAGTCCTTGATCCCCGTCGTCACGATTAGCTCCTCGGCGCCGAGACGCTCCGACAGCTCCAGCAGCCTGGCGCGGACGGCCGACGGCGACCCTTTCGTCACGTCCGCCTCCCGCACCTCGATCGTGAATCGCTCGTTCGTCTGGCGCCCGAACTCTTCGGCGTGCTCCACGGTTCCGACCGTGATCGTCCGGCCGCTTTCCAGCCTGATCTTCACGATTTTGATCTCCTCGGCCAGCGAGGCCGCTTCCCCGTCCGTTTCCGCGACGATGACGGACAGCGCCAACATCGGGCGGGGGACCGTTCCTTTCCCCCCGTCAAACTTCGCCCTGTAAGCCGCAAACGCCGCCTCCGCAACCTCGATGTCCCCGTTGATAAACAACGCGAACACGTAAGGATGTCCCGTCTGCGCCGCCAGCTCCGCGCTCGCGACGCTCGTTCCGAGCACGTACAGCTCGGCGGGACGGTCGACGGCCGGATACGCCTTGAGCCCCGGCAAGGGGTGATCCTCCGGCAGCCGGTCGTGCAAGTACTGCTCCAGCTCGGCCAGCTTGCCTTCGAGCGGCGTCGGCTCCGCTACCCCTTTTTGCAGCGCCTTCGTCGAATTCGGCAGCCCGCCCGGAGCCCGGCCGACGCCGAGCTCGACGCGGCCCGGGGCGAGCGCCGCGAGCACGTTGAAGTTTTCCGCCACCTTGTACGGGCTGTAATGCTGCAGCATGACGCCGCCGGAGCCGATGCGGATTTTCTCGGTTTTCGCCAGCAAATACGCGATCAGCACCTCCGGGGACGATCCGGCGACCTGCGCGCTGTCGTGATGTTCGGACACCCACAGCCGCTCGTAGCCGAGCCGTTCGGCAAGCCGCGCGATTTCCAGCGTGTGCGCGAACGCGTCCGAGGCGTTTTCCCCTTCGAAGAGAGGACTTTGATCCAAAATGCCCAGTTTGATAACCACGTTCCATCATCCTTTCCGGGGACTAAATCGAATAGCTCGCTTCGGGGAGCACCCGTTTCAAAAACTGCTTCGTTCTCTCCTCCTTCGGCCTTGCGAACAGCTCGGCGGGCGTTCCTTCCTCGACGATCGCTCCCCGGTCCATGAAGACGACCCGGCTGGCCACGTCCTGCGCGAAGCTCATTTCATGGGTGACGACGATCATCGTAATGCCCTCCCTGGCGATTTTGCGGATGACGTCCAGCACCTCGCCGACCAGCTCCGGATCGAGCGCGGACGTCGGTTCGTCCAGCAAAATCGCGTCCGGCTCCGGCGCCAGCGCCCGGGCGATGCCGACCCGCTGCTGCTGGCCTCCGGACAGCTGGCTCGGATAAGCGTCCAGCTTGGCGCCGAGGCCGACCTTTTCCAGCAGCCGGACGCTCCGTTCGCGGGCTTCGGCCTTCGGCAGCCTCCGCACGACGACGAGGCCCTCCATCACGTTTTCGAGCGCCGTCTTGTGGCGGAAAAGGTTGTATTGCTGGAACACCATCGTCGTCTTGCGCCGCAGCTCCAGCACTTCCTTCCGCTGCGCCCGGCCGGCGCTAACCCTCGATCCGCTTACCGCCACCTCGCCCGAAGTCGGCTTCTCCAAATAATTGATGCAGCGCAGCAGCGTCGTTTTTCCCGAGCCGCTCGGTCCGACGATGACGACGACTTCTCCTTTTTCCACCTTCAGGTTGATGCCCTTGAGCACCTCCTGCTTGCCGAACGTCTTGCGCACTTCCGTAAGCTCGATCATGCCACGCCTCCCCGGTTATAGGCGCCGATCCGTCTCTCGATGAGACCGGACGCGCGCTCGATCGCGATCGTCAAGCCCCAATAAATGACGGCGGCGGCCAAATAAGCCTCGAAAAACTTCCAATTCGTCGCGGCGACGATTTGCGCCTTCGCGTTGATATCGACGACCGAGACGGTAAAAGCGAGCGTCGAGCCGTGCAGCATCCCGATGACCGAATTGGACAGGTTCGGAAGGCTGGCGGCCAACGCCTGCGGAAACACGATCCGGCGAAGCGCCTGCGGCGTCGTCATCCCGACCGATAGCGCCGCTTCCAGCTGTCCCCGGCTTACCGCCAGCATCCCCGACCGCACCACCTCGGACAAGTAGGCCCCCGCCGTAATCGAAAAAGAAATGTAGGCGAACCCGATCATCGGAATCGACGCCGCGCGAAAGCCAAGCCCGAGCCCCTGCGCCGTTCCGTCGATCAGAATCGGGAGGCCGAAATAAACGATCAGCAAATGCGTCAGCATCGGCGTGCCGCGAACGACCGCGACGTAGGCGGCCGCAAGCCGGCCCAATACGGGCACCTCGTATACTCTCAGCAGGGCGGCGACCGTGCCGATGACGAACCCGCATGCGACCGACACGAACGTGATGAGCAGCGTCGTCGGAATCGCGTCCAGCAGCCGGACGAACGCTTCGGCGATAAATCCTCCGTCAAGCTTCATCGGCATGCGCCTCCTTCCATGAAGCGCGGCCGGCGGATCCCCGGAACAAGCCGCGAACTTTCCTCGTTGCCCGTCCCGAGACCGATGCTGCTTCCCGATCGGGCCGCTCGAATTTCAGCAGCTTCCGCTCGGCCGTCCGGAACAGCCGTTCGAGGATGAGGCTAATGACGAAATAAATGGCCGCAAGCGAAACATAGGCTTCGATAAAATGCTGCGTGGCGGCGACGAGCGACTGCGCCTTCCCCGTCATCTCCATGACGCCGAGCGAAAAGGCGAGCGACGTGTCCTTCAGGTTCGCGATGACCTGGTTGGCGAGCACCGGCACCGATACGGCCAGCGCCTGCGGCAGCACGACGCGGCGAAACGCCTGGAAGCCGGTCATCCCGACCGCGTAGGCCGCCTCGGTCTGCCCCCGGTCGACCGCTTCCACCGCCGCGCGAATCGCTTCGGACAGATAAGCCGCCGAATGGAGCGCATAGGTCAAAATAACGAAGAAAATGACGGGCGTCCGGCTGACGTCGACCTCGACGAGCTTGAGCAGCTCCGGCAAGCCGTAATAAATCAGAAACAGCAAAATCAAAATCGGAGTGCCGCGGAAAAAGGATACATACAATTGCGACAGCTGCTTCAGCAGCGGCACCTTATACAGCCGGGGCAGCGCCACGACGAGGCCGATCGCGAGTCCCAGCGCCATCGACGCCGCGACGATCAGCAGCGTCGTATGCAAGCTGCCTAGCAGCTTGGGGATAAATTCCAGGACATAACGAAGCTCGGGGTCCTTCATCCCGCTATTCCCTCCCTACCGCCGGGCCGGCGGCGATTCGCAGACCCCTTCAGGTTCCGGTTTGCGTGAAATCCTCTCCGAACCATTCCAGGCTCAGCTTCGATATGGCGCCTTCCGACTTCAATTCCCGGATCGCGTCGTCTACCCGGTCGGCAAGCCGCTGCGCTTCGGGGTCGTCCTTGCGGAACACGAACAAAATATCGGCTTCGCTCAGCGTTTCGCCCGCCGTCTTCAGCTGTCCCTCGGGATCGATCAGCTGGAGGGCGAAATCCGCGGCGAGCGTCGCGTAAACGCGGCCTGACACGATTTGCGACACCGTATCGTTCGCGGCTCCGTTCTGGTACACGATTTCGATCGCGTCGCCGTTGTCCTTGTTGTAGTTTTCGAGAATCGTCGCCTGCGCGCTCGTCGCCGTCGTCAGCACCTTCTTACCTTTCAGGTCGTCGAGCGTCCGAATGTCGTCGCCGTTGTCCTTGGCGACGACGATTTTGTTTTTCCACGCCGCATAGGGCTCTTTGTTAAACAAATATTTCTGCTCGCGCTCCGGGTTTTTCTCCATCTGATGGGCCACGATGTCGATTTTTTTCGTTTCCAGGCTGAGCAGCAGGTTCGTGAATTCCATCGTTTGCAGCTCGAACGCATAATCCGGCAGCCGTTCGTCGATCAGCCGGACGAGCTCCACGTCGAATCCGGTCAGCTTGCCGTTCTCGTCGATAAAGCACACGTTGGGAAACTGCGTTCCCGTTCCGACGATGATTTTCTTCGCTTCCTGCGAAGGCTGCGCGCCGGCGCTCCCCGAAGCCGAAGGCGATCCGGCCGAATCGGAAGCCGCGTTCGGGGAGGCGTTCCCCGCGCCGGAGCCGCTTGCCGCATTAGGGCCCGCGCTGCTTGCGCCGCAGCCGGCCAGCAGCGCGGCCGCGGCGCAAATCGCCAGCAGGTTCATGGACAGACGGAACGGCGTTTTTCTCGTTTTTTTCAAGATATACCCCTCCACTCGAAGATAACTTATAATTCCTACTTGTTAAGTTTGAATTATTGGAATCCAATGTATCACCCGGCGCCGACGCCCGTCAATGCGCGGGACAATAGAGAAAATCTATCGATCGATGCAACAATTGAATAACCGGTCAACCGCCAAAATTCAGCTTGCGGCCGATCCGCAGCAGCGCTCGCACGATGTCCTCGTGCTCCCCTTGTGCGGTTACGATGTTCGTCTGCATCGAAATGCCGGCCGTCTCCGGGAAATGGACCGGAAGCAGCCTTCCCTCCGCCACTTCCCCCCGCACGCACATAGACGGCAAAAAGCAGATGCCCGCCTTTTTCATGACCAGTTTTTTGGCCATTTCCGAATTGTCCGTCTGGATGACGACGTTCGGCGGCTGCCTCAGCGACTCGAAGATCCGATGCACCCGCTGCCAGTCGAGCGCCCCGCACTCGAAAAACACGAGCGGCTGACTTCCGATCGCTTCGACGGTCAAATCGTCCTTTTCGACGAACGGGTGGCCTTCGTACACGTGAAGCCGGATCGGGTCCTCGTAAAATTTGACGGAGGCCAGATTCGGATGGGCGACGCTGCGCACGAAGCCGATATCGATTTCCTTGCTCAGCACTTTTCCGACCAGCTCGTCGGTCACGCCGGTCGTGAATTTGAAATGCAAGTCCGGGTATTGCTCCTGGAGAAGCGGCAGCAGTTCGGGAACGACGTAATGGGCGACCGATACCGTGCAGCCGATGCGCAGCTCGCCCGCGAGCTTGCGTTTTTGCTGGACGTGCTGCCGTCCTTTCTGGTACGTTTGCAATATCTGCTGGGCATAAGGAAGGAATCGCTTCCCCTCCTCGGTCAGCACGGCCTGCTTGCCGAGCCGGTCGAACAGCCGGCAATCGAGCTCCCGTTCGAGCGACTGGATGCGCGCCGTCACCGAGGGCTGGGACAGAAACAGCGCTTCGGCGGCTTTGTTGAAGCTTCCGAAATGAATGACGTAGACGAAAGCTTCCATATTTTCAATGTTCATGCCCTCTCCCCCCTGCGCTTGCATTTCAAGCGGCGCTGCGGAATTCCCGGTGAATGACAAAAAAGACCGCTCCCCATATCGAATGAGAAACAGTCTCCGGTTTTCCGGTCGTCTGCTAGATTAAGTTCGCTATATAATTAGTATTCCGATTAATTTAGTTAATATTAAACCAAGGGAAGTTTGTTCGTCAACCGCCGGCGATACTCAACTCAACAGACCTGGATTTTGTGCAACCTGGCGAGGCCTGATCACTCGATAAAAAAAGACCGTCCCCCGCGGCAAAGTCGGGAAACGGCCTTGGACCATCCGATCGTTATGTTATCCTACCTCGATTCCGAGCTGCCGAAGCTCCCGGACAAATTCCTTGCGCAGCTCCGCCTTCTCCGTCTCGTCCAAAAAAGCCGCCTCCACGCCGTTTAAAATCAGCCGCCCGATTTCCGGCATCGTAAAGCCGAACTTGTCGATCAGCACGGCGTATTCCTTCGTCATGTCGGTGTTCGAGACGGTCATGTTGTCGGTATGGACGGTAACGAAGAGGCCTTGGTCGAAATAATCGCGAATCGGATACGACTCCCAGTCTGCCGCGGCCTTCGTCTGAATGTTGCTGAACGGGCACATTTCCAGCGGAACCCTGCGCTCCCGGACGAGCGCAAGCAGCGCCGGATCTTCCTTCGTCCGCACGCCGTGGCCGATGCGGTTCGCCCCGAGCGCTTCGAGCGCGCCCCGCACGCTTTCCGGTCCGGCGGCTTCGCCAGCATGGATCGTAATCGGCATGCCCGCCTGCAGCGCCGGCGCGAACGCATCGCGGTGCGCCTCGGGCGGATGGCCGGCTTCGGGCCCCGCCAGGTCGACCGCCGCGACGCCTTGATCGCGCAGCCGAACAGCGGCCTCGACCACCTCGCGGTTGGCCGCGACGGAATGATTGCGCAGGCAGGCGGCGATCACCCGACCTTTGACGCCGAATGCCGCTTCGCCTCGCGCGAGCCCCCGCACCGCGGCGAGCAGCACTTCGTCGACCGCAAGTCCTTTCTCCCGATGAAGCTGCGGGCCGAGCCGTACCTCGACATAGCGCACGCCGTGTTCCGCCGCTTGCTCCGCCAGCTCGAACGCCGCCCGCTCAAGGGCTTCCGCGGTATGCAGCACTTTCGACGCCCAATGGAACTTGCTCAAGTAGTCGACAAGACTGGCGCATTCGTCGCCTACGGTCATGTACGGGCGCATGCCCTCGCCGCCGGAAGCCGGCAGCTCGATCCCCTGCGCCTGCGCCAGTTCGACGAGCGTGGACGGCTTCAAGCTTCCGTCCAGATGAATGTGCAAATCCGTTTTCGGAAGCCTGCGCAAAAGTTCCGTTTCTTCCGTCCGCATCAGGTCTCACCTCTCCGGAAATGTTTGCCGGACGCAGCCGGCGCGCGGTTGCGATTGCGGTATACGACGAGCACGACGATCGTCAGGATGTAGGGCAGCATTTGAACGAACTGAACCGGGATGTCGAACACCTGCAAACGAATTTGCAAGCTTTGCGCGAGGCCGAACAGCATGCTGCTGCCGAACGCCCCGACCGGATTCCATCCGCCGAAAATCATGGCGGCCAGCGCGATATAGCCGCGCCCGGCGACCATGTCCCGGTTGAAGAAATGCACGTCGCCGATCGAAAGGCAGGCGCCGCCGATTCCCGCCAGAACGCCGCACAGGATGACGCAAATGTATTGCATTTTGTACACGTGCACGCCGAGCGTATCCGCGACTTGCGGATTTTCGCCGATGACGCGCACCCTCAGGCCGAACACCGTCTTGAACAGCACGATCCACGTCACGATGACGACGGCGATCAGCAAATAAAACAGAATGTTCATATTGCCGATGATCGGGCCGATAAACGGAATGTCTTTGATCAAGGGAATCGATAAATTGGTGAATCCCTCTACGTCCGGCGATTTGCCCTTCGAGTCCCAGATCGTCATCAGCAGCACGACCGTCAAACCCTGCGCCAGCAAATTGATGCCGAGACCGCTTATAATATGATCCGTCTTGAACGCGATCGTAAGCACCGCATGCAATAACCCGACCAGCCCGCCGCCGATCATGGCAATAAGCAGGCCTCCGTAGGCGCTGCCCGTAATATAGGAACCGTAAACCCCGGCAAAAGCGCCGGTCAGCATCATGCCCTCGATGCCGATGTTGACGATGCCCGCCCGTTCGCACAACAGGGCGCCGATAGCGGCGAAAGCAATCGGGACGGCAATTCGCAAGCAGCTGGTCAGCAGCGAAATCCAATAGTCCAGATTAACTTCCATGTTGATTCACCCGCTTCTTGCGTAATTTGTATTTGCGAACGAGCCAAGGCGTCGCGACGAAAATGACGACGAATGCCTGAATCATGACGACGAAATCGCCGGGAATGTCCGTATGCCGGTCGAGGCCCGTCGCTCCGGCGCGAAGAGCGCCGAACAGCAAGGCGGAAAACAGAATGGCGATCGGATTGTTTCGGGCCAGGACGGCGACGGCAATTCCGTCGAATCCGTAGCCCGGCGAGATTCCTTGCAAAAAGTAGTGGTGCACGCCGAGCACTTCGACGCCTCCGGCGATCGCCGCGAAAAAGCCGCTGAGCAGCATCGCGAAAATCATGCGCCATCCGATCGAAATGCCGCCCGTGCGAGCCGCGTCCGGATTGAGCCCGACCGCGCGGATTTCATAGCCCGGCACGGTGTACTTCATAAACCAGAAGAGGAACAGCGCGCAACCGATCGCGATAAACAACCCGACCGTGAGCTGGCTGTGCGGAATGAGCGTCGGCAACTGAACGGAAGCGGCCACCTCTTCCGTCCGCGGCACCATGCCTTCCGCCTTGAACGTATAATTGACGAGATACGCGGTAAACAGCGTCGCGATGTAGTTCATCATGATCGTTACGATGACTTCGTGCGCTTTCCACTTCACTTTCATGTATGCGGCGATGCCGGCCCACAGGGCGCCGACGATGCCGCCGGCGGCGAGCGCGATAAAGGCGTGGATGAATCCGGGCACGCCCGTCATATAAACGCCGACAAGCGCCGCCGTCATGCCGCCGAGATAAAGCTGACCTTCGGCGCCGATATTGAAAAGTCCGCCTTTGAACGCGATCGCGACCGCAAGTCCCGTCAAAATAAGCGGCGTCGTTTTGGCGAGGGTCTTGCCCCATGCGTCGGCGTCGCCGAATGCGCCCTGCGCCATCGTGCCGAACGCCTCGATCGGCGAATGGCCGCCGATCAGCAAGACGACGCCGCTGACGACAAAGGCGGCCAAAATGGAAAGAAACGTCGTTGCCCCCGTCTTCAGCCATGCGTTCGAACGTTGTTCCATCAGCTGCTCCTGCCTCCTTGCCGATCATGCGTCCCGCCGGTCATATAAGCTCCGAGCTCGTATTCGTCAAACGCGTCCGCACGGTCGAACGCGACGATCGAGCCTTCGTAAATGACGGCGATTTTATCGCTTAGCTTGCGGATTTCATCCAGTTCGGCCGAGATGAGCAGCACCGCTTTGCCTTGATCGCGCATGGCGATCAATTGTTCGTGGATGTACTCGATGGCTCCGATATCGACCCCGCGCGTCGGCTGGGCCGCGATGATCACGTCCGGATTTTGCGACAGCACGCGGCCGATGACGACCTTCTGCTGGTTGCCGCCGGAAAGCGACTTGACCGGCGCTTCGACGCTCTCGGACTTGATCCTGAACCTGGAGCGAATTTCATTGGCGTAAGTTTTGAGAAAACCGGTTTTGATGACCCGGCTTTTTTGAAAGTCGGCGCGGTTGTGGTAACCGAGCGCGATGTTTTCCTTTATGGAAAAGTCCCCGACGAGCCCGAGCTTGTTGCGGTCCTCCGGAATATGTCCGATGCCCAGCTCGATCATCTCGGAAGGGGATCGCTTTGTCACATCCTGGTCTCGTAGCTTGACCGTGCCGCTGTCGAGCGGGCTTAAGCCCGTCAACGCTTCGATCAGCTCCGTCTGTCCGTTGCCTTCCACCCCGGCAAGCCCGACGATTTCCCCGGCGAGCAGTTCCAGGTTGAAGTTCTTCAGCACCGGAACTTTGCGAACGCTTTTGTTGCCGTCTTTAACGGACAGCAAGGGGACGCGATGTTCATAGGTCGACGGCGGCGCCGCGTCGAACGATACTTTCCGCCCGACCATCATTTCGGCCAATTGATTCGAATTCGTTTCGGACGTGCGCACGGTGCCGATCAGTTTTCCGGTGCGCAAGATGGTCGCGCGATCGGCCAGTTCCATCGTTTCTTTCAATTTGTGCGTAATGATGGTGATCGTCTTGCCTTCGCTCCGAAGCTCCCGAAGCACGCGGAACAAATCGTCTACCTCAAGCGGCGTCAGCACCGCCGTCGGCTCGTCCAGAATCAAAATGTCCGCCTTGCGGTACAAAGCCTTCAAAATCTCGACGCGCTGCTTCGCGCCGACGGGCAAATCCTCGATCTTTGCCTTCGGATCCACCTTGAGTCCATACTTGACCGAAATCGCCTCGACTTCCTGAAGCGCCTTGCCCATGTCGAAAAACGCGCTTCGCTTCGGCTCATAGCCGAGAACGACGTTTTCCGCGACGGTCAAATTGTCCACGAGCATAAAATGCTGGTGAACCATGGCAATTCCGTTCCGAATGGCAACGGAGGGGCTGGCGATTACCGTTTGTTCCCCGTTCAGCCGGATCTGTCCTTCGTCCGGCTGGTACATGCCGTAAAGTATTTTCATGAGTGTCGTTTTTCCCGCGCCGTTTTCGCCAAGAAGGCTATGGATTTCGCCTTTTTCCATCGTGAAGGTGACGGAATCGTTCGCGACGGTGCCGGGGAAACGCTTGGTTATCTTAGTCATCTCCACCGCGTTCATGGCTGCCCCTCCGTAAAGTTGGTAGCTCCGTTAAAGAGAAATAAGGGTATTTTGAGAATACCCTTATTTCTGTCGTGCTTATGGGATTTGCTTGTGGCTGAAATCAGGAATTTTTGTTGTTTGCAAGGAATGGATCGACTTCTTCGAGGGCGGCCGGAACGACAAGCTCGCCGCTCGCGATTTTTGCCTTCAGTTCTTCGGCCTTGTCGATGAATTCTTGCGGCGTTTCGATCGTCGCGCCTTCTACGGAATAGCCTACGGCTTCTTCCTTGACGCCGAGGCTTTGAATGCCGGCCTGCCAGCTTCCGTCGATGATCGCTTGAATTTGGTTAAAGACGACGTTGTCGACCCGTTTGACGGTCGTCAGATACAGGGCATCCGGATCCTGGGAAGGAATCATGTCGGCGCCGACCGCCCATTTTCCCTTCTCCTTGGCGGCGTTGTATACGCCCAGACCCGAGGCGCCGGCTGCTCCGTATACGATGTCGGCGCCGCCGTCATACATCGAAATCGCCATTTCCTTGGCCGTATTGGAATCGTTCCAGCTGCCGACGTAGTTCACCAGCACGTTCACGTTCGGATCGATGTATTGCGCGCCGGATTTGAAGCCGGCGACAAACGCGTTGATGAGCGGGATGTCCATGCCGCCGACGATGCCGATCGTTTTGGATTCGGACTTTTGCGCGGAAACCGCGCCGGCGAGGAATGCGCCCTCCTGGTCTTTGAAGACGGCGGAAGCGACGTTCGGCTTGTCGACCGTCGAGTCGATGATCAGGAACTTCTGATCCGGGAACTCGTCCGCCGCTTTGGAAATGGCGTCCACCTGGTCGAAGCCGATGCCGACGATCAGATCGTATTCGCCGTCCTTCGCGAAATCGCGATGGTAGCCTTCGTATTCGGCAATATCCGTCGGTTCTACGTAATCATACTCGATGCCGAGCTCGCTTTTTGCTCTTTCGGCGCCGGCATACCCGTTGTCGTTAAACGATTTGTCGCCAAGCCCCCCGGTGGCGAACACGATCGCGACCTTGACGTCGCTTGCGGCAGCCGATTCCGATGCCGAAGCGGTCGGACTTGCCGCGCCGGATGCGGTCGGGGATGCGGAAGGCGAACTTCCCGCGTTGTTGTTGTTGCCGGCGCCGCATGCGCCGACGACGAGCGTCAAAGCCATAAGGCATGCGCCGAGGGTGAATTTGCGTTTGCTGCTCATTTAGATATCTCTCCTCCCCGGTTAAGGGTTTTATATGCACCAGCGCCGATTGGCGCGGATGTGCCGCTATTCTTCGCATGGCCGCGCTAAGGCCGTTTATCATCGCGACCGCGCAACGGCCATTTATCATCGCGACCGCGCAACGGCCGTTTATCTTCGTGACCGCGCAACGGCCGTCATCAGCCGTTACGTCAGACCGCGGTTTCGCCGCCGTCCAGCGTAAGCTGGGCCCCCGTAACGTTGCGAGCCCCCATGGAAGCAAGGAAAACCGCCATCGAGGCGACGTCCTCCGGCTTCTGGAACCGCCCGAGCGGGATTTTGCCGTATAAGTACTTCCAGGCGCCGTCGATGTCCGTGTCAAGCTCGACGGTCAAGTCCTGGGCTACCTGCGCGATCATATCCGTCTCGACGGTTCCGGGGCAAATCGAATTGACCGTAATGTCGTGCGGAGCGAGATCGAGCGCCGTCGCCCGGGTCAGTCCCAGCACGGCCGCCTTGGAGGCGCAATAGCCCGCGCAATTGCGGTGGGCGTGCGTCCCGCCGATGCTGGACAAATTGATAAAAGCGCCGGGCAGCTTACGGTCGATCAGCGCATTCGCCGCCGCCCTCATGATCACGAACGGGGCCGTTACGTTTACGCTCATGATCTTGTTCAGCAGCTCCGTCGAATGCTCCTCGAACGGGGACTGCTTGTAAATGCCGGCGTTGTTGACCACGATTTGAAACGGCCGGCCGTTCAAGCCGTCCGTCACCGCCCGCTCGACCGCCGCTTCGTCCGTAATGTCCAATTTCAGCGAAACCGCTCCGGGGATCGGCTCCATGTCGAGCAAATCGATGGCGAGCACATCGGCTCCCATGGCGACGAACGCTTCCGCGATCGCCCTTCCCGAACCTCTGGCCGCTCCCGTAACCAACGCGGTGCCGCCTACCAACCGATGAATCGCCAAGCCGTTCGTGTTTGCCATATGTCATCCCTTATATTCGAAAAAATGAATTCTGCCGGCCGGCATTCGCGATCCGACGCGATTGAAAATCTATCATGTCAAATATACTTACATTATAATTTAATTAAGTTTACAGTTTTCTTTTTTTGCTGTCAATATAGATCGAGAGAGGCTGGAAAAAGGCGTTTTTTCAAGCTTCGGTCCTAATCTTCCCAGCTTATCCCAACCTTATTACGCGATCGTTATTTTGCCGGGTCGATCAGTTTGAAATCGTCGAAATGGAAGGCGGGAGCGACGATGCACGTCACGAATACGGGCTCGTCCGTCAGAGGAGTCGCCGTCTGCCACGCGCCTGCCGGGACAAGCGCTTGCGGGCGCTGGCCGGCCGCGATATCCATGCCGAGAACGATGCGTTCCTGCTCCTCCGGCTTGTCCCCTTTGCCGCCGAGCGTCAGTTGCAGCGGGCCGCCGGAGTGGAACAGCCACAATTCGTCGGACAATACCGTGTGCCACTCGGAAACCTCGCCGGGGTGGAGGAGGAAGTAGACGGAGCTGGCCGCCGCGCGGGCGGAAGAATAGGCGGGACCGAGCACGTCCTTGGGAATTTCGACGGATGCGCGCCACATTTCCCTATACCAGCCTCCCTCCACGTGGGGCTGAAGATCCAGGGCCTGGACCAGAGGGGATAATTTCGGTTGCTGCGTCATGATGTTTCTCTCCTTGCGTTCGTTTTTTTGCTAAATAGAGTGTAATCAATTTCGGGACAATGTTCAATTCCGCTTTGAATTCCGAAGGAAAAGAAGGCCTATCCCCATTGTCGTTCGGACGGACGAATAGCGGCGCGCGGGCGGACGGCTCATCCGTAGGAAGGCTCGTTACAGTTCCCAGGGCAGAACGCCGTAGTCTTCCCCGTACCACCAAAAACCCGCCAGCGCGAGCAACGCCAGATGACCCGGATAAAAGGAGAGCCACAGCCAGCGCGGAACGCGTTTTCGGTCCCATTTTTCCAGCCAACTGCCGCCGAGAACGACTAGCATCGTCGGAATAATGCTGAAAAGTTGAACCCACCATCCGTGGTACACGAAATAAACCACGTTCAGTCCCCCGTGGACGAGCAACCAGTAATCCCGCGGAACGTAGCGGAACATCAGCACCAGCGCAAGGCAGTACGCCCCGTATTCGAACGGCAGCCATTCCAGCAGCGCGGCGCCGGCGAGGCCAACGATCGCGGCTGCCGGTCCGTTCCCTTTAAAGCGATCCAGAAGCATCATGACGATCAGACACGCCGCGAACGTGCCGATGACGTTGATCCGCTCCCACTGGAACGCGATCATGTAAGGAATTTGCGATATCCCGGCGAGCGCGGCAAGGCGGAAGAGGTATCTGCGCACGTTGCGGGTGCGGCGGTAGCCGAGCGCGATGCCGTACGCATACAGCGGAAACGCGATCCGGCCGATCACTCGCAGCAAATCCAGATCGGGAAAAAAGATAAAGCCGATATGGTCGATCAACATCGTCAGCATGGCCAAAATTTGCAAGGGCGTCTCTCCTTCTCGCACTTGTAGGGCGAACGTATCCTGCTACTACAGCCATTTTACACCATTGTTCGACGGAGCGGTAATCGCGGCGGATTTGACCATTGGGGATTTTGCCATTGATATTTACCGGCATTCCCGCCGCTTAACCGACATGTAGTCCGTCCGATCCCCTTCTAGCCCGTCAAACCCTACTCCAACACGCCATGTAGTCCGTCTGATCCCCTTCTTGCCCGTCAAGCCCGCTGCTTAACCACCATGTAGTCCGTCTGATCCCCTTCTTGTCGTCAAGCCCGCCGCCTAACCGACATGTAGTCCGTCTGATCCCCTTCTTGCCGTCAAGCCCGCCGCTTAACCACCATGTAGTCCGTCTGATCCCCTTCTTGCCGTCAAGCCCGCCGCTTAACCACCATGTAGTCCGTCTGATCCCCTTCTTGCCGTCAAGCCCGCCGCTAAAGCGCCATGTAGTCCGTCTGATTCCCTTCTTGCCATCAAGCCCGCCGCTTACCCGACATGTAGTCCGTCTGCTCCCCTTGTTGTCGTGTTACGGCATTTTTCCTCGTTCACACGCTCGTTTCAGTGCAATGTAGCGCACCCCATGCACTACATGCGAGCTCACACGCTCGTTTCAGCGCAATGTAGCGCACCCCATGCACTACATGCGAGCCCATACGCTCGTTTCAACGCAATGTAGCGCACCCCATGCACTACATGCGAGCTCACACGCTCGTTTCAGTGCAATGTAGCGCACCCCATGCACTACATGCGAGCTCACACGCTCGTTTCAGCGCAATGTAGCGCACCCCATGCACTACATGCGAGCTCACACGCTCGTTTCAGCGCAATGTAGCGCACCCCATGCACTACATGCGAGCTCACACGCTCGTTTCAGCGCAATGTAGCGCACCCCGTGCACTACATGCGAGCCCACACGCTCGTTTCAGCGCAATGTAGCGCACCCCATGCACTACATGCGAGCCCACACGCTCGTTTCAGCGCAATGTAGCGCACCCCGTGCACTACATGCGAGCATGCAGCCAAGCGCGACATGATCCACGTCGGCAAGAACCCGAAAGGCATCCGGCCGAGGCGGCCTCCCTTGGCGGCGCATCAACCTAACGCAAAAAACCGCCCCAACATCGGCAACTCCATGCCTGCGGGACGGTCCTTCACTGCTTTTTGATGCCGCTGATGCCCGGAGCCGACCGGGCAGCCGCGTCAGCAAACTGCACAGCCCGGAGCCGACCGGGCAGCCGCGTCTGCAAGCTGCACAGCCCGGGCCGACCGCTCAGCCGCCGACTGCAAACTGCACAGCCCGGAAGCCGACCGGGCAGCCGCGTCTGCAAGCTGCACATCCCGGAGAGGACCGGTCAGCCGCGTCTGCAACTGCACAGCACCACGCAAGCTGCGCTTAATACCGCACGACGACGGGCTCGCGCTTGCGGGCGGATTCCATGATGGCCAGGATGACCATCGTCGTGTTGTACGCATCCTCCACCGAGACGAGGAACGGCTCGCCCGTAATTAGCTGATCGACGAAATGGCGGATGCTTTCGTACGCGAAGCCCTTCGGCTTGCCGTGGATGAAGTGCTTGACCAGAAGGTCCGGGCGGTCGGCCCGCGTTTCCGTAAAGCGCTCCAGCATTTGGCTGTGCGTCGGGTCGATGTTGAACATGCCCTTCGTTCCGGTGATGTTCAGCTTCATGTCGTTGACGTTCGGATTCGTGTTCGGCGTGATCCAGCCGTTTTCCATCGTCGCGATGCCGCCTTTGCGGAACTCGAGAATCGTCTGGTACAGATCCTCCGTGTCCACGCCTTCCGCTTTCAAAATGCCCGACCGGGACACCGAATACACCCGCTCCACCTCGTCGTCGAACAGCCAGCGCAGCACGTCCACGCTGTGATAGCCGAGGAACCAGAGGATCGAGGACTTGGCGGCCCAGGGCAGCATGTCGGTCGCCACCCATTTGATGTCGTTCAGCCGATAGTACGCGCTGTGCGGCACGCCGATTTCGCCGTCCTCGATCGCTTTGCGCGGAATGGCGAACAGCGGACTCCAGCGGCTGTGCAGGTCGACCATCATCCGCACGTTGTTGCGCTTCACCGCCTCGACGATTTCGTCGGCTTCCTCGCGGCTCGTCGTCAACGGCTTTTCGACGATGAAATGCTTGCCGGCTTCGGCGCAATCGACGGCGACCCGCGTGTGGGCGAAGTCCGGCGTCACGATCGCGACCGCGTCGATGTCGGCTTTCCGCAGCATTTCCCGATGGTCGGTGAACACCGCGGAATCCGGCAGGTTGAACTTGGCGGCCAGCGCCTTCGCCCGCTCCTCGTTCATATCGCAAATGGCGGCGAATTCGGCGTTCGGATGATCGTTATAAATAAAGGCGTGGGTTTCTCCCCAGGTGCCGGCGCCTACGATTCCCATTTTGATTTTGGACATGTGTGCATCTGCCTTTCGCATCAAATAGACTGATTTGCTTTTCTCTTATTTAACCCCGTTATTTAACCCCGCCGAACGTAAGCCCGCGGATCATATACTTCTGCACGATCATCGCGAATACGAGCATCGGCAAAATCGTCACGACGCCGATCGCGGACATTTCTCCCCAGGCGACGCCCGAAACCGAGAGGAACAGCGTGACGGTCGTCGGCAGCGTGCTGGCCTGAGAGCTGGTGAGGAACAGCGCGAATACGAATTCGTTCCAGGAGTTGATGATGCAAAAAATCGCGGTCGCGATCAGCCCCGGAGTGGCCAGCGGCAGAATGATCTGAATGAACACCCGAAACCGCGAAGCTCCGTCCACGAAGGCGGCTTCCTCCAGCGCGACCGGAATTTCCTCGAAGAAGCTACGCATCATCCAGATCGTAAACGGAATGTTGAACAGCATGTAGCAGACGATCAGCACGATATGCGTATCGAGTACGCCGATCAGGCTCGCCATGACGAAAAGCGGAATGACCGAAGCCATCGGCGGCAGCATGCGCAAACTGAGCACCCAGAAGGCGCGGTTTTCTTTTTTCTTGAATTCGAACCGGGCGAAGCCGTAAGCCGCCATTCCCCCGATGAAAATCGAAATCACGGTCGTGCAAAGAACGACGACGGCGCTGTTTTTCAAATATTCGAGCGCGTGCCGGTCCTCGAACACGGCGCGGAAATTTTCGAACGTCGGCGTGAAAAACCAGACGCTCGGATCGTAGGTGAGCGATTTTTCCTTGAGGCTGACGATGATCATCCACAGCATCGGGAAGACGCAAGCCGCGCATACGAGGAGCAAAAGAACGCCGGTGCCGAGCCCCGGCTTTTTGTTGCCGATTCCGGTCATCCTTTGTTTTCAACTCCTTTCCGGTACGCGCGAATGAGCACCCAGCTAATCGCGGTGATCAGAATAAGCAGCACGACGGAAACGGCGGCCGATCTGCCGATCCATCCGGTCTGCGCGAAGCCGAGCCGGTAGACGTGCAGGCTCAGGAAGTTCGTGGCGTTGCCGGGACCGCCCTGCGTCAGCGAGTACGGAATATCGAACGTCTTCAGCGAATCGATCGCGCGGAACACGACGGCCAGCAAAATCATCGGCAGCAGCAGCGGCATCGTAATGTACCGGAATATCTGGGTTCGGTTCGCGCCGTCGATCGCGGCCGCTTCGTAAGGCTCCGAGGGCAGGGAGCGCATCCCCGCGTAGATGATGAGCGCGACGAACGGCGTGTTTTGCCAAACGTCCACCATCGCGGTCGACCAGAACGCCATGTCCGGCGAAAGCCAGATCACCTTGCCGCCGAGAAAGCCGAGCAAGTAGTTAATGACCCCGTTTTCCGCGTTCAGCATCAGCTTCCAGATTTGACCGGTAATGCTCGGCGTCATCGCGATCGGGACGATCAAGCAGGCGAAAACGAGCGACTTGAGCTTGAATTCGCGATCGAGCAGGACGGCGAGTCCGAACCCGAGGAGAAGCTCGACTGCCGTCACGAGAACCATGAACCCGATGCTGATTTGCACCGAATACCAAAATTCGGAATCCTGCCCGGAAAACAGCCGAATAAAATTATCCAGGCCGACAAAATTGAAATCGGGGTAACCGAGCTCGTAATCGGTCAGGCTCAGCCCGTACAAAAAAATCGTCGGCACGAACGTCAAAATGCCGAGAATGGAAATCGCCGGCATGATGTAAGCGAGGTGAGGTCTATTGTGAAAATAACGACGAAGCAACTGGTTTCACCTTCCCCGGAAAAAACGGCCCGGACCGCTGCCTGCGGCCCGGACGGCCGTCCCCTCCATTTATTTGCCGGTAATGTCCTGAACTTCCTTCTGCGCCTTGTCGGCCGCCTCCTGAACGGTCATTTCGCCGAACATCGCGGCGCTGACGTAGTAGCCGACGCGGTCGAGGATTTGGCCGAGCTTCTCGTGCGGCGGAATCCACGAAATGCCTTTTTCGACGAGCACGTTGGCGTCGTTCAGCGCTTCAAGCTGCACCGGATAGGAAATGTCGCTTGCGGCCAGCTCTTCGTCCGTGTAAATCGAGGTGCGAACCGGAACGCCGCCTTCCTGAACGTACTCCTTCGCTTTTTCCTTGCTGTTCATGAAGACGATGAACGCCCAGGCCGCTTCCTTCTTCTCGGACAGCGACGAGATCGACATGTTCCAGCCGGCGAGCGCGCTGGCGCGGCCTTCCGGCCCTTCCGGCGTCGGGACGAAGGCGACCTTGTCCGCGACCTGGGAGCTGCCGGCGTCGAGGATGCGCGTCGCGAGCGCCGTCGCGTCCAGCCACATCGCCGCTTTGCCCGTCGTGAAGGCGGACAGCGCTTCCTCGTGGGTATACGAGGCGACGTCCTTCGGCGCGTTTTTCAGCAGGTCCACGTAGAACTGCATCGCCTGGACGGACTTCGGATCGTTGACCGTCGCTTCGCCGGTCTGCTGGTTGATGAACCCGCCGCCGAAGTTGTACATGATGCTGAGCAGTCCGGAAGCCGCGTGCGTGCCGCGCTGGGCCCGCATTGAAACGCCGTACAGTCCGTCTTCCTTGCCGTTGAAGAACTGCGCGAGCTCGAGGAACTCGTCCATCGTCTTCGGCGGCTCCTTGCCGTATTTTTCGAACAGGTCGGCGCGGTACGCGATGAAGCGCGTTTCCCCTGCCGTCGGGATGCCGTACGTTTTGCCGTCGTATTTGCTGATCCCGTTGCGGTAGGCGGGGACGATGTCCTCGTAATCGAACCATTCCGGCGTGAGCGTCGCGTCCGCGATATAGTCGTCCAGCGGCTCGACGACTTTTTTCGCGCCGTATTCGCTCATCCAGAAGCCGTCGACCATGAGCACGTCGTACGTTCCCGTTCTGCCCGTGTAGTCGAGCAGCTGCTTGTTTTTCAGATAGCCTTCCTCCATCACTTCCCATTTGACGGAAATGCCGGTCAGCTCCTCGAACTCCGCCGTCATTTTCTGGAAAGCGTCCGTGGACGGATGGCTGGCGAACGCCAGATTGATTTCCGTGCCGTCATATTTGCCCTTGATCGAGCTGCCCCATTCGGCCAGCGTTCCGACCGATGCGCTCGCGGAAGGACTCGAACCTCCCGATGCGGCCGGCGCCGAGGCGGACGGCGAGGCGTTGTTGCCCCCCGACCCGCAGGCGGCGAGCGATGCCGTCAGCAGTCCGACGATGGCCGTCTGCAAAAGCTTTTTTGCCATTTACAACCTCTCCCTCTCTTGATGTAACCTCACATCGCTTATGGTTTACATGCCACAGTTTACGAGTTGAAAGAGTTTTCAACAATGTATTCTGACACCGTTTCTTGTCCTCTAAAAACCGAAAACGCTTTAATCGATAAAAAAACAAACCTTGACGTCAAGGTTTGTGACATATCCAGGGTTTTGGAGGTCAATTTTTTTCTTTGTACTCCAGCGGGGATACCCCGTAATGTTTCTTGAAAATTTTCGAGAAATACGGGTAATCGCTGAACCCGCAGTTTTCCGCCACGGCCGCGATTTTCGCCTCGGGGTGCCGGATCATGTACTGCCTTGCCGCCTCGAGCCGGAACTCGCTGATGTACTGGGTGATCGGCTTGCCCATCACCTCGCGGAACATTTTGCTCATGTAGGCCGTGCTGACGCCGGCGCGATCCGCGATCAGCTGCAAATTGAGCCCGCTGTCGGCGTATTCCTCCCCGATGAACCGGATCGCCTCGTCTACGACCCGCTTGTTGCGCGGCGATCGTTTGTCGGCGATTCGGGCGCTTTGCTCCACTAAATACCGTTCCCAATTGGCGAACAATTCATCGACCGACGCCGCGTTCCGGTGCCGGTCCCCCGGCTCGCCGCTCGGCTGCTCCTTCACGACGAGGTACAGCTCGGAGCGGAACAGCAGCTCCAGGTGCGCCATCGCGCTCTTCAATTCGGTAAACGAGTACCCCCGCTCCCTGCAATAAGCGAACCATTCCGAGAGACGGTCCCGCAAGTCCTCCCGGTTTTCCGCCAGCACGCTCCGGGCGAGCGCCGCCGCCGTGCCGGCCATCGTCCGGATGGCGTCCGCATCGATTTGCGACGCCCATTTGGCCGGATCCCTCAGCATCGTTTTGGCCAGCACCTCGTTCAAATTTTCCTGCGTGATCGGCTTCAGCAAATAATCGGACACCTGGTTGCGCAAAGCGCGCTGAACGTAATGAAAATCCGCGTAGCCCGTCAGCACGATCACTTCGATGTCCGCGCCGGCCGAGCGAATGCGCTCGATCAGATCGAGGCCGCTCATCGCGTTCATCCGGATGTCGGTTACGATCAGATCGGGCTTTCCGCTTTCGATCAGCCGAAGCGCCTCCTCCCCGCTGCGCGCCTCCTCGATTTCGGAAAAGGCGATCGGGCCGGATCCGAGCAGCTTGATCAGGCCCTTGCGGATGACGGGCTCGTCGTCAACGATCAATATTTTCATCGCGTTTTCCCTCCTTCGGCAGCAAAATCCGAACGATCACCCCGCCGGACATCGACTCGCCGAGCCGAAGCCCGTAAGGCTCGCCGTACCGCATGCGAATCCGGTGCTGGACGTTAAGCAGGCCGATTCCCGTCCGGTTTCCGCCTTCGCGGCGCTTTTCCGGCTCGCCTCCCGCTTCCAGCAGCCCGTTCAAGCGCGCAAGCGACGATTCGTCCATCCCTTCTCCGTTGTCCTCCACGCAGACGGCATAGGTGTCGGCATCGACGTCTTCGCCCCGAATGCGCAAATAGTAATCGCGCTCCCCGGTAAAGGCATACAGGAACGCGTTTTCAACGATCGGCTGCAGCGTCAGCTTCACGATCGGATACCGGTGAAAGGGCTCCAATCCGTCGAGATCGATTTCGATCGCGGGATAACGCTCGTGTTGGATGTCCAAATACGTCGCGACGTGCGCCAGTTCGACGTCGAGGGCGACCTCGGTCCTGTCGCTGTCGATCGAATAGCGGAAAAAATCGGCCAGCGCCTTGCTCATCCGGCTGACGCTCGGCACGTCGTGAATAATCGCCTGGCAATTGATCACCTCGAGCGTGTTGTACAGAAAATGCGGGTTGATCTGGTTTTGCATCGCCAGCAGCACCGCGTCCTTTTGCCGGACTTCCGCGTTGATTTTGTCCATTTCCGCCGCGTGCGCCTTCTCGATCGAATCGGTCATGTTTTCGAGCATCCGGTTGAACCCGTTGCCGAGAATGCCCACTTCGTCGGAATAGCGGCCGTTGAACCGGACGTCCAGATCGCCGAGCTCCGCTTTTTTCATCAGGCGAAGCAGCGCTTTGACCGGCCGGACGAGCGAAAGCGACAGCACGAGCGAAATGGCCAGCGTCATCGCCAGAATGAGCGCGACGATGTACGGCTGGACGTTCTGGACTTTCTGAACCGCTTCCGTGATCGATTGCTTGCGAATGTGGGCCTGCACTTGAAAGCCGCTGTAATCGAGAGGCGACTCCATCAAAATATCGCCGCCGCCCTCCGCTCCGCGCTCCTCGCCGAACGAGGAATAGACGATGCGGCCCTCTTCGTTGCGGAGCTCGATGTTCAGATCGCTTGTCGCCAGCAAGCGAAACGCGTCGCTGAACATTTTCCCGTTGAGCCGCACGACGAGGACGCCGTCCTTTCCTTCCGCGTTGTAGCGCCCAAGCGTAAAATAAATCGTGCGCAGCGACCGATCCTGGAAAAACAGCAGCTCGTTCGTCGGCTGCGACCAAAAGCTCGCCGTGCCGCCCGTAAAATCGCGATACCAGCTTTGGCTGCGGTAATCCATCTCGGGAACGGGATTCAGATCGTCGTCGTAAAGCAGCGTTTCCGAGCCGTCCGTCCGGTCCTTCAGCAGGAAAAACACCGACTCGATCTCGCTCGAGTACTGAAGCCGAAACGCGCCGAGCGTTTGTTCCGCCCACGCCCGATCCGCCGCCGCTTCCTCGCCGTTCCCGGTCTTGACCGCCATCAGCCGGTTGCCGGTCCCCGAATATTCGAAAAAATAATGGACGTTGTTGACGATCCGGTACAGCTGGTTGTCCAAATTGAGCGCCGCCTGATCGATTGAACGCTGCACGCGGTACATTTCGTTATTCGTCAGCGCGTCCTTGAAATATCGCTGGTAGACGAACGCGACGCTGAAAACGCCGATAAACGAAACGATCGAGATCGAAATGAAAATTTTCGTGAAAAATTTGCGGTCCATGATGAGTTTTAACAGCCGGTCCCCGATCGCCAACCCCTCCCTTCGGCCTGCTTCTGCAGCGCGCTCGATTGTCCCCCATTATAATCGCAATAAGGCGGCGATGAAAAGGAAACGGACTGCCAGAGGTTTGGCAGGCGTACGATCGTGCGTTAAAACCGGCGCGATTCGCCCGACAAAAAAGCACCGCCCCCGCGCCTGCCGGCCGTCGGAAGCGATGCTTTTTTTGGGATTCGTCTGTCGCCTAAAGCGCTTATCTGTCGTAAATCGGAGGCGGCGCGTCGATCCAGTTCCACTCGTTGATTTCCATGAACCGGCTGACCGCCTGGCCGTAATCGATTCCCCAATCGCGAAACTTGGAAATCGCGTCGACCAGGGCGCGAATGCGATCCTTCGTCGGTTCCTCCAAAACCTCGAGCGCCAGGCGTTCGAACCCGTCCGGCTTATCGGGCGCGATCGCGACGCTGGCGCCGAGCGACTTGTGGCACGGAAACAGCATCCGGTTATGCGCCAAAATCATGCGGGAAGCGAAAAGGACGAGGTTGGCCGCAGCGTAGGCCAGCATATATCTGTTCCCTTGGTCGATCGCCTGCGGAGCAAAATAATTGCCGTACAGCAGCACTTGCGCGTAAAAATCCTGCAGATTCCGCTCCCGGTTTTGCTCCGGATAAACGGGAATCCGCCGGACGACCTCCTCCAGCCCCGGGATTTTGGAATAGGCGACCCGAGAGCCCGTGAACGAGTACCTCGTCGGTTCGCTGCCCCGCTCGGCCGCATCTTCGACGAAGCTTGCCTTCACCAGTTTTCCGTCAATATAGCCGCCCGGGTAGTCGCAGAAGTCGCGATTGAAATAAAAAAGCCGGTCCTCCGCCTTGCAGCGCGCGTGCGCTTCGTCGGTTATGACCAGATAAACGTCCACGTCCGAATTGTCCCGGGCGACGCCCTTCGCGATCGAGCCGCCGACGATGACGGCGAGAAAATCCGGATCGTCCTTCACCGAATCGACCAAGCGGTCGATCGCTTGCTTGTGATGCGTTTTCATCGTCACAGCCACCAAGCCTCCCGAAAAAATGAACTCGAAAATGAGAGCCCTTACATTCCCATTTGTTTATTTTATCAGGAAACTTTTGTTTCATCACTTGTTATTTTGGGGGACAAAGAGCCGATTGTTCGAAGAAAAAAAAGCCGAACCCGCCGCCAATGAACGAAGTCGGCCCGGATTCGGCAATGATAAATGGCGTATGAGGCCCTTCAGCTCCCCGCGAACGAGCGAATTTCCTGCAAAAAAGCTTGTCCGTACTTGGCGAACTTGGCGTCCCCGATGCCTTTCACCCCGCGCAGCTCGTCGCTCGACCGCGGCATGGCCCGGCACATCTCCAGCAGCGTCGAATCGTGGAAAATGACGAACGGCGGCACGCCTTCCCGGTCGGCCAGCTCCTTGCGCAGCTTGCGAAGCCGCTCGAACAGCTCCGGGTTGGCGGCTCCCCCTGCCGAAGCCGCCGCGCTTCCCCGGCTCGCCCTGCCGCGTCCGGCCGGCGCCGGCGCTTCCGCGCGCCGGAGCACGCGCGCCTCCCCGCTCATCACGTCCCGTACCTTCTCCTGAAGCTGCAGGACCGGATACTGGCTGTCCGACAGGCGCAAGTAGCCGTCGGCGACCAACGCGTGAATGAGCTGCGTCAGCTCCTTTTCGGAAACGCCGCTCAGCCGGCCGTACACGCTCAGCCGGTCGAAGCCGAACTGGCGCACTTTGACGTCGTTCGCCCCGCGGAGCACCTTGGCCGTCAGCGTGACGCCGAACCGCTGCCGCATCGCGGACACGCAGGCGAACACCAGCTTCGCCTCGTCCGTCACGTCGCGCAGCTCCCGCTCGTCCGTGCAGTTGCCGCAGCGGCCGCACGGCTCGGCGTCCCGCTCCCCGAAATACCGGACGATCGCCCGCTGCAGGCAATCCGACGTGTTGACGTACTCGACCATATCGTTCAGCAGCCGATAATCGTTCCGCTTTCGCTCCTCGTCCGCCTCGCTCCGGTCGATGAAAAATTTTTGCGTCATCGTATCCTGCCCGGAAAAAAGCAGCACGCACTCGCCCGCTTCCCCGTCGCGCCCGGCGCGCCCTGCCTCCTGGTAATAGGCCTCGAGGTTTTTCGGCATGTTGTAATGCACGACGAAGCGGACGTTGGATTTGTCGATGCCCATCCCGAACGCGTTGGTCGCTACGATCAGCTGAATGTCGTCGCGCAAAAAAGCGTCCTGCACCTCCGCGCGCTCCTCTTCCGTCCGTCCCGCGTGGTAGTAGCCCGCGCGAAAGCCCATTTCCCGCAAAAAGCGATAGCAGCCTTCCACTTCCCGCCGGGTGGCGGCATACACGATGCCGGCCTGATTCGGACGCTCCCGGATATAGCGGAGCAAGTATTCCCGTTTGTCGACGTTTTTGACGACGGAAAGCGTCAGGTTGTCGCGGGCGTACCCGGTCGTGACCCGCACGGGCGAGTCGAGCGCCAAACGCTCGGCGATGTCGGCTTTGACGACGTCCGTCGCGGTCGCCGTAAAAGCGGCTACGACCGGGCGCGGCTCGATCCGGCGAAGCAGCCTGACGATCGTCAGATAGCTCGGGCGGAAATCGTGGCCCCACTGGGACACGCAGTGCGCCTCGTCCACCGCCACCAGCGGAATGTCGAGCTGGCCGACGAGCGACATGAACCGTTCGGATTCGAGACGCTCCGGCGCAATGTAAACCAGCTTGTATTTCCCTTGAACGAGATTACGCAGCCGCTCGTTCGTCTCTTGCGCGCTCAAGGAGCTGTTGATGTACGTCGCCGGAATTCCCGCCGCCGTCAGCGCGTCGACCTGATCCTTCATCAGCGAGATGAGCGGAGAAACGACAAGGGACGTGCCCGGAAGCAGGATCGCCGGAATCTGATAGCAGACCGACTTGCCGGCCCCGGTCGGCATGACGCCCAAGGCGTCGCGCCCTTCCAGAATCGCCCGGATCAGCTCGGCCTGGCCGCTGCGGAACGAGTCGTAGCCGTAATAGGCGCGGAGCGCTTCGAGCGCCCGCTCGAGCCCCCTCACGCCCCGCCTCCCGGCAATTCGGCCGTCTCCGCGGGCCGAGTGCTGCCTTCCGGATTCAGCAGCGGCGAAGCTTCTCCCGTATGATACACATGCAGCAGGTGAAGCGCCCGCGTGCAAACCGTGTAAAGCAGCTTGCGGTCCTGCTCCCGGCCGTACCTTTCGGCGGAAGCGTCCCACACGAGCACGGCGTCGAACTCGATTCCCTTGGACAAATACGAGGGCAGAATCGAGAGACCCGGAGGCAGCTTCGCCGACTCCCCGGTAACGAGCGCGAGCGGCACATCGTCGGGCAGCCGCTCTTTCAGCAGAGCCGCGGCATTGGCGGTCTCGCCGGCCGTTTTCGTGATGATGCCGATCGTCGCATGGCCCGCTTTCAGGAGCGATTCCGCGTCAGCGGCGACGCGCCGCGCCAGATCCGCGGCATCGAGACAGCCGATCACCTCGGGAACGTCGCCGCCGCGGTGAAACGGCGCAATGGCGGCGGCGTCCTCGGGCCGCAAAATCCGTTTCGAAAACTCGACGATCGGCTCGGTGGACCGATAGCTTGTCGTCAGGCGCCATATCGCCGTGTCTTCCGGAGGCACGAGCCGCGTCCAGCCGCCGAAGCCGCCGCTTTCCTGCGCCTGCACGTAAATCGCCTGGTTGAAATCGCCCAGCACCGTCAAGCGCGCCTTCGGAAACCGCCGCCGCAAAAAAGCCGCCTGAAACGGCGAATAATCCTGCGCCTCGTCGACGAACAGGTGGCGGACTTCCCCGTCCACCTTGCGGAAGCCCTCGAGCGCCTCGAGCACGTACAGCAAAGGAGTGGCGTCCTCGTGGTCGATCGCCTTGCGGTCCAGCGTCTCCTCCGCCCGCCGCGCCATCCATTCCCAGCCGGCGGGCAGCTTCCTGTCCGGCGAGCAGGCGGCGAACAGCGTGCGGCTGCGGAACAGCTCCGCGTACGTGCCGATCGGATCGACGAACCGGAAGCCGCGCACCGCCCTGCGGAGCGGTTCGATCAGCCGTTCCGCCGCGCTGCGCCTAAGCAGCTCGGTCATGCGCTCCTCGTCGTCGAACGCCCCGTCGTGAAACCCGCCTTCGCGCCGAATTTGCACGTAGGCGCGCTGAATCGCCTCCTCGTCCGCCAGCTCCGCCGCTTCCTCCAGCCAGGCTTCGCCCATCTGGCCGTCGATCCATTCGGTCAGCCGCTCGTTCAGCCAGCGCCTCATCTTGATCATCCGCTCGCCGAAATCGCCCGCTCCGTAAGCGCCGTAAAACTGCTGCTCCATCTCGGCGGTGGAGACGATCGTGTCCTTCCGGAAGCGCAGCGGCCGAAACTTGACGCCTTCCTTCAGCAGCCGCTCCAAATAGCGGACGATCGTCTGGAAGAAGTGCTCCGAGCCCTTGTAGCGCACCGAACGCTCTCTGGCGTCGCCTTCGGCGGTTCCTTCGATAGCGGAGAGCGCTTCGACCTGCGAAAACAGGTCTTCCGTCTGCCATCTCCGGCCGAGCCGGGCTTCGATCAGCTCGCGAAACGTCATTTGCCGCATGTTCGCCTCGCCCAAATCCGGCAGCACGCGGGAGACGTATCCTTTAAATACCGGATTCGGCGAAAAAAGGACGATTTGATCGCTCGTCAGCGTTTCGCGGAACCGGTACAGCAAGTACGCGATGCGCTGCAGCGCCGCCGACGTCTTTCCGCTCCCCGCGGCCCCCTGCACGACCAGCAGCTTGTGGCGTTCGTCGCGGATGATCCGGTTCTGTTCCTTCTGAATGGTGGCGACGATGCTTTTCATCGACGTATCCGACCGCTCCGACAGCACCGCCTGCAAAATGTCGTCGCCGATCGTCTCGTCCGTGTCGAACACATGCTTCAGCTTCCCGCCGCGAATGACGAATTGCCGCTTGAGCGACATTTGGCCGGTCGCTTCGCCGCTCGGCGTCTCGAACGATACCCGTCCGGGCTCCGCATCGTAAAACAGGCTCGAGATCGGCGCGCGCCAATCGTAAATATAGAACGTTTGCCCGTCCTCGCCGATAAGCGAGCCCCGGCCGATGTAGATTTTTTCCGTTTCGGTTCCGTCCTCCGCGAAATCGATGCGGGCAAAGTACGGATTGTCGTGCTGCCTGGCAAGCCGCTCCGCTTCGGCCGAAGCCACCTTGTGGCTCCGTTCGCGCTCGGCGAGCAATTCGGCTTGCTGCACGATGCTGGACCACGTTTCGCCGAGCTCCGTCGCATCGGAGAAGTTGACCGTGACGTCGTCCCAAAACTCCTGGCGGATGCCGACGACGTCGCCCCGCCTGTCGCCGAGAACCGACAGCTCTTTGCGCAGCTTGCGATCGACGATTCCGAGCACTTCCTTCAGCCGTTTCGTCTCCTCCTCGCGGATGGAGTGTTCCTTGGACACCGCGATCTTCCTTTCCGCTGCAAAATTTCGATATCCCTTGTTGTATCACGCCATGCGTTCGAGCGCAAGCTTTGCGGGCTCTTTCGGACCGAAAAAACGGTCGATATTTCCCGGGAAACAAACGCCCCATTTTGGAAAAGCCATGCTATGCGCCGCCCTGCTTGTCGCTCGGCTGCAGTCGCTTTCCTCCGAAGTCATCGCCGCGGTCCCGTTTCGAGTATAATGGGATTGTCCTTATTTTTTTCAATTCCGAATGGGGTGCGAACTTGAACAAGTGGGCGCTGACCGTTATCTATTTGCTCGCATGCGCGTTTCTGACCCGGCTCATTCCGTTTTCCTCCTTTTTTCGCACCGTCGATACGCTCGTTCACGAGTTCGGCCATGCGGCCGTCACTTTGCTGATGTCCGGGAGGGTGCTCTCCATCGAGCTGCATGCCGATCATAGCGGCCTCACCCGCTCGCTGCTGCAGGGCCAATGGAAGTTCGTCCCGGTAACGCTGGCCGGCTATATCGCCGCCTCCCTGTTTGCCGTCCTCTTGTTTTGGTTGTACGACCGGGGCCGCCTGCGAACGGGCCTTGCCGTCTGCTCCTCGATCGCGCTTGCGACGCTCGTTTTTTTCGTCCGTTCCGGCTACGGCACGACCTGGCTGATCGGGTTCGTCGCCCTCAATCTGGCCGTCCTCCTGATCCGGAAAGCGTGGCTTATGAAAACGTATTACCTGCTCGTCGCTTTCCTCAGCCTCGAGGAATCCGTGCTCGGACCGGCTTTTCTCGTGTACGCTTCCGTCACCCGGCCGGCCGCTTCCGGCGACGCGTACGGCATGCAAAATCTGACCGGCGTTCCCGCCGTCGCATGGGCATTGCTGTTTCTAGGCGTCGCCTTGCTGTGCGCAAGAAGCTCGCTTCGATTGTTTTTGAAGCGGAGGACGGCGCAGGCGAACGAATGAAAACTCTCAGCGGCGCAAGAATCAAGCCCGAAAAATCTTGTCCGTCAGGCACATCCCGCGCCTTCCCCTCATATACATAAGGTGGTGGAAACTTTGCCATGGGGAGGGGGCAGGCCGCTGTGACCTACGAAGAGGAACTGGAACGGTCGATCGGCGAAATTACGGAAATCGCCAAAGGCTTCGGACTCGATTTTTATCCGATGAGATACGAAATTTGTCCGCCCGACATCATCTATACATTCGGCGCCTACGGCATGCCGACCCGGTTCAGCCATTGGAGCTTCGGAAAAACCTTCAATCGCATGAAAATGCAGTACGACCTCGGCCTAAGCAAAATTTACGAGCTCGTTATCAATTCCAATCCCTGTTATGCCTTTCTGCTGGACGGCAACTCGCTCGTGCAAAACAAGCTGATCGTCGCCCACGTGCTCGCCCACTGCGACTTTTTCAAAAACAACGCGCGCTTCTCCGCCACCAACCGCGATATGGTCGAAAGCATGTCGGCCACCGCGGAACGGATCCGCCAGTACGAAATCGACTACGGCGCGGACGAAGTGGAAACCTTTCTCGACGCGGTTCTCGCGATTCAGGAGCACGTCGATCCCGGCATCGTGAAGCCCCACGGACTGGACAAACGCAGATACATGCAATGGCAGCAAAAACAGGAAAAAGAAAAACCGCGGCGACCCGCTTCTCCCTACGACGACCTGTGGTCGCTCGACGAGCGGAATTCCGAACCGAAGGAGCGCGAACAACCGAAAAGCGCCGAAGCCAAAAAATTTCCTCCCCAGCCCGAGAAGGACCTGCTCTGGTTCGTGCAGGAATTTTCGCCGGTGCTGGAAGACTGGCAGCGCGACGTCATGTCGATGCTGCGCGAGGAAATGCTCTATTTCTGGCCGCAAATCGAAACAAAAATCATGAACGAAGGCTGGGCGACGTTCTGGCATCAGCGGATTATGCGGGAGCTGCCCCTGACGAGCGAGGAGACGATCGAATACGCCAAGCTGAATTCCGCCGTCGTCCAGCCTTCGCGCAGCTCGCTCAATCCGTATTATTTGGGCCTGAAAATTTTCGAGGACATCGAAAAGCGCTGGGGCCGCGAGCGGATGTTCGATATTCGGGAAATGGATTCGGATCCGTCGTTTTTGCGCAATTACTTAACGAAGGAACTGACGGATGAGCTCGATCTGTACGTTTTCGAGAAAAAGGGGCCGGAGTGGACGATTACCGATAAAACGTGGGAACATATCCGCGACCAGCTCGTGTACTCGCGCGTCAACGGCGGATTCCCCTATCTGGTCGTAACGGACGGGGACTGGCAGCGCAGCGGCGAACTGTATCTCGCTCACCGCTACGAAGGGATCGAGCTGGACTTGAAATACGTCGAGCGGACGATGCCGTACGTCGCCCGGCTGTGGGGCAAGCCGGTCCATCTCGAAACGATCGTGGACGGAGCCGGCGTTCTGTTCAGCTGCGACGGAAAAAAAACGACCCGCAAAAGCATCTGATCGTTCGGCTTCCCGCAAGCGGACGGCGCAAGCCGGGCGGGAAGCCTTTTTTCGTTTTGGCGTTTAAATTTCGGCGCTTGGTCGTAATCTACTCCTATGGAAAGGAGTGGAGCTTAAGCCATGATGATGTCAACCGATCAACCGTCCCAGCCGAACCGTCCGAACCATTTTCCCCCGCAGCATCAGGACCGCCAGCCGGGACTGGAAAGCGACATGACGCCGCCGCCGGAAGCCGAATCGCCGATCTACAAGCCCGCCGGCAAGCTTTCCGGCAAAGTCGCGCTCATTACCGGCGGCGACAGCGGCATCGGCAGGGCCGTCGCCATCGCGTTCGCGAAGGAGGGCGCGGACGTCGCGATCGTTTATTTGAACGAATTTACCGACGCCCGCGAAACGCAGCGGCAGGTCGAGGCGGAAGGCCGTCGCTGCGCCATCTTCGACGGCGACGTCGGCGACCCGGTGTTTTGCGCCAAAGCCGTCCAGGAAACGCTGAACGCGTTCGGCAAGCTCGACATTCTCGTCAACAACGCCGCCGAGCAGCACCCGCAGGACAAGCTCGAGAAGATTACGCCGCAGCAGCTCGAGCGAACGTTCAAAACGAACGTTTTCGCCATGTTCTATTTGACGCAGTCGGCCCTGCCCCATATGAAATCCGGCGCGGCGATCATCAACACGACCTCCGTGACGGCTTACCGGGGGAGTCCGAACCTGCTCGATTATTCGTCGACGAAGGGGGCGGTCGTCTCCTTTACCCGCTCGCTGGCGCTGAACCTGGCCGCGCAAGGCATCCGCGTCAACGGCGTGGCGCCCGGTCCGGTTTGGACGCCGCTCATCCCGTCCACCTTCGACTCCCAGCAGGTGGCGAAATTCGGCTCCGACACGCCGCTCGGACGCGCCGGGCAGCCGGACGAAATCGCCCCCGCCTACGTCTACCTGGCCGGCGAGGATTCCTCGTACGTGTCGGGTCAGGTGCTGCACGTGAACGGCGGCGAGATTGTCAACGGGTAAATACGCGGCAAAAGGAGGGTGTCCCAAAAGTAAACTCTGGGACACCTTTAGCAGCAAAATAGAGTGGCATTCGGAATAAACGAAGGAGCTAAGCGGCCTGTTGTCGCTTAGCTCCTTCGTTTTTGGCGTCCACCGCTGCTTTCTTGAGCAGATTGTGGGCAAGCGAAAGCCACCCGACCTCCAGACTTACTTTGGGTAAGCCTCGAAGCAGGAACCTTTTAAAGCCTCGGTTGTTCTTCATATCGCCAAACACAGGTTCCGGCTCGATCATGCGCCTTACGGCCAGGGCATACCCTTCTTCACTGCGGAGCTTTTCCCTGGCCTGGTTCTTTAGCCGCCAATACTTCATGCTCACTTTGATCTCGCGATCACCTTGGGCTTTTGTACACTGCGGCTTTAGCGGACAGTCTTCACAGCCGGCGCTTCGGTAATGTCGATATTCGATTTCATACCCACTTTCCGTTTTCTCCTGGCTCACTCGGCGGAAATGGAGCGTTTGTCCGGCCGCACATGTCCATGTATCTTGTTCGCTGTTATAAGTCCAGTTGTCGATCTTGCTGATGTCCTTTTGCCATGCCTTGCTCTTTTCGCGGTGATATGTGCTGTACTTCACAATGGCTTCGACTTCATTTTGCCCCCAGTAGTCGTAATTTTCTTCGCCGCCATAGCCCGCATCGGCGATAACGGTGCTTGGCTTCTTGCCGAACTGCGATTTTATCTTCTCCAGATGCGGGATGAGACAGCGCGTATCGGTCGGCCGCTGGTGCAGACTGTAACCGACAATGAATTGATTTTCAGTGCCGATCTGAACATTGTAGCCTGGCTTCAGTTGGCCGTTTCGCATGTGGTCTTCTTTCATCCGCATAAACGTGGCGTCAGGGTCTGTTTTGCTGTAGCTGTTTCTCGTGCCTAAAATCGCTTCCTGCGTCTCATACTTTTGAAGGCGAGGAAGCAAGTCCTTGCGGAGCGTGCGCACTGCCTTCTTCAGCGGCTTGTCCTTTGGTTTCTCCTGCAGACGCTCCTCCAATTGTTTGACAGCTTGCTCCAGCTTTTCGCCGGTGATGGAAGAGGACTCGCCCAGCTCGAGAAGATCCTTGCCGTCGTGCGTTCCTTCATCTTGCTTCTCGGCTTCCTCTATAGCGGCAAATAAGGTCTGCACTTTCTCTTGGAGCTTGGCTTTATGCTTCACGACCGCTTTTCCCCAAACAAAGGTGTACCGGTTGGCATTCGCTTCGATCTTCGTGCCGTCCACAAAGTAATGCTCGAGCTGCACGTAGTTCTCCTCAGCCAGAAACTGAAGAACGGCGGTAAACACCGTCTCCAGAACCGTTTTCATCCGCTCCGAACGAAACCGGTTGATGGTGCGAAAGTCCGGCCGTTGTCTGCCTGCGATCCACATGAACATGATGTTTTCGCGGACAGCTTTGGCGATTTGACGAGAGGAGTAAATGCGCTGCGTGTAGGCGTATATGATGACTTTGGTGAGCATTTTAGGATGGTAGCTGTCTCGTCCGCCTCCAGGGTAAGCCGCGTCGAAGATGGCGTCGTCGAGACGATTGACGGCGGCGTTGACCACGCGAACGAGGTGATTGGCGGGAATGTCCTCTTCTAAATCCATTGGTAAACAGAGTTGATCCATGGTATATTGAATGTACAAAGAAACCGTCTCCTTTGGTTTATGGTTGGGTGGTACCTCCATTTTACCAGAGAGTGGTTTCTTTTTGTTTGACGATTATAAAAAAGAGGGTCGCCCCTCAGTCATCTAGGATGACTTCTGGGACACCCTCTTCGTTTTGCGGCTGCGGCTCCCTAGAAAAAGAAAAACGGGAGGAAGAACAGCGAGGCGAGCAGCGCCAGGCTGACGGCGAAACCCGCGCCATAAGGATAGCCATAAGGGTAGCCGAAACCGCCGAAGCCGAGAAACGCGTTCGTCTTCGCTTTCGCCCCGCCCTTTTTCCTCCCGGCGCAGCCTTCTCTTATTCCGATCCGAACAAAGGCTTGTTGAAGGGCTTGTACTTGGAGGGAGCTTCCTTGACCAGGTGATCGACTTTCTTCACGTTGGCCTCCGAAACGGTCGCAAACCGGCTGTCTTTGCCCCAGGGATAGTCGAAATACACTTTCCGCGTCTTCGGATCGAACGCTTCCGCGCGGTTTAGATTGGCCAAATTCGTCCGATCGAGCCGTTCGAACCCGTGTTCCTTGAACAAAACCTGCAGTTCCTCCAGCGTCGTCGGATAAAAATACGTTTCATCCTTCGTCAAAAACACCGGCCCGTTGGGCGACGGCTTCACGACTACGATATCCGCAAGCTCCAACGTGCAGGGCTTGCCCTCTTTGTCCAACAACCGGATTTGCTCTCCCATGGCTTCTTCCCTCCGTGTCCGTCTATTTCCGCATCTGATCATTTCCTCTGCCGTCAACTATGAAATAATTGCCATAATTATAGAATAATTGATTCTATTAATGCAACCGTTGGAAAAAAGAAAAAAAGCCCCGAAGCGGGGAACGCGATAACCGTTTTCGTTATCGGCGGCCGGCATCGGGGCTCCTTGACCATTACCGGTTCAGCAAGCTTCCGACATACCGCAGCAGCTCGTTGGCGCACACCGGGCAATAGTTGTGCTCTTCGATGAGACGCTTCGTGACTTCGTTGATCCGCTTGAGCTGATTTTCGTCCGGCGTTTTCGTGGAGGTCGTGATTTTGACGATGTCCTTCAAATCCGCGAACAGCTTTTTCTCGATCGCTTCCCGCAGCCGTTCGTGCGTGTTGTAGTCGAATTTCCTTCCTTTCCGCGAATAAGCCGAAATGCGAATCAAAATTTCTTCGCGGAACGCCTTTTTCGCGTTTTCCGACACGCCGATCTGCTCCTCGATCGAGCGCATGAGCCGCTCGTCCGGGTCCATCTCCTCGCCGGTGAGCGGGTCCTTCATTTTCGTCCAGTTGCAGTACGCCTCGATATTGTCCAAATAGTTCTCGAACAGCGTGCGCGCCGACTCCTCGAACGAATAGACGAACGCCTTTTGAATTTCTTTTTTGGCCAGATTGTCGTATTCCTGGCGCGCCACCGAAATGAAATTCAAAAATTTTTCCCGCTCTTCCTTCGTGATGGAAGGATGCTGATCCAACCCGTCCTTGAGCGCCCGGAGCACATCCAGCGCGTTGATGCAGGGCAAGTCGTGCTTGATGAGCGCGCTCGAAATCCGGTTGATCACGTAGCGCGGATCGATGCCGGACATCCCTTCGTCCGTGTACTCGTTTTGCATTTCCTTCAAATCGGCTTCCTTGAAGCCTTCCACCTCTTCGCCGTCGTACAGCCGCATTTTTTTGACCAGGTCCATGCCCTGTTTTTTCGATTCCTTCAGCCGCGTCAAAATGGAAAAGACGGCCGCCGACCGGAGCGCATGCGGCGCGATATGGATATGGCTCATGTCCGACTGTTTGATGAGCTTGTCGTAAATTTTTTCTTCGTCGGTCACTTTCAGGTTGTACGGAATCGGCATGACGATCATCCGCGATTGCAGCGCCTCGTTTTTCTTGTTGGCGATGAACGCCTTGTACTCGGATTCGTTCGTGTGGGCCACGATCAGCTCGTCGGCGCTGATGAGCGCGAAGCGGCCGGCCTTGAAATTGCCCTCCTGGGTAAGCGACAGCAGGTTCCACAAAAACTTTTCGTCGCATTTGAGCATTTCCTGAAATTCCATCAGCCCCCGGTTGGCCTTGTTCAGCTCGCCGTCGAAACGGTACGCCCGGGGATCGGATTCCGAGCCGTATTCGGTAATCGTCGAAAAGTCGATGCTGCCCGTCAGATCCGCAATGTCCTGGGATTTCGGGTCGGACGGGCTGAACGTGCCGATGCCGACGCGATTTTCTTCGGAAATGAACACCCGCTCCACCGGCACCCGCATAATGTCGCCCTCGTATTCGGTTCGGAGCCGCATTTGGCAGGACGGGCACAAATTCCCTTCGATCCGCACCTTGAGCTCATGCTCGATATCGGGCCGCAGCTCGTGCGGGATGAGGTGCAAGGGCTCCTCGTGCATCGGGCAGCCCCGAATGGCGTACACGGCGCCCCGCTGCGTCCGGGCGTACTGTTCCAGCCCTTTTTTCAGCATCGCCACGATCGTCGATTTGCCGCCGCTTACCGGCCCCATCAGCAGCAGGATCCGCTTGCGGACGTCCAGCCGGCGGGCCGACGAGTGGAAATATTCCTCCACGAGCTTCTCGATGGTCCGGTCGAGTCCGTAAATTTCGTTTTCAAAAAACTTATATCGCTTCTGTCCACCGATCTCCTCCACGCCCTGCGCCAAAATCATGTCGTACACGCGGGCATGCGCGGTCATCGCCGGAGTCGGATCGCGGCGCAACAGTTCAATGTAATCCGCGAACGTGCCGGACCATGCCAGTTTCTCGCTTTCGGCCCGATATTCCGCGATCCGTTTAAAGATATCCATGCCGCTTCCTCCCTCGTTCTCTGTCTCTTCCCGTTACGAAACGTACTACATACCTATGCGGCTAGTTCGACGATATTTCTCGGAAAAACGATGAAAACGAAGCGGAGGTTTCTCATGTCAGCTTTGAATGCCGCCGCGCCGCGCCCCGGCCGGGAAAAGAAAATCGTTCGTGTTATAATGAAAAAAAGAAACGGATCGCCATTCGGGAGGGCTTGCGTTTGGCCATAAAAAAAGAAACGGAGCTGTACGCGCCGGTCAAATCGTTTTTCGCGGGACGCGGATACGAGGTGAAAGCGGAAGTGCTCGGCTGCGACCTGGTCGCCGTGCGGCCGGATGCGGCCGCCCCCGTTATCGTCGAGATGAAAAAGACGTTTTCGCTCCCGCTGCTGCTTCAAGGGATCGACCGTCAGCGCACGGGAGCGGAGGTGTGGCTTGCCGTCGAACGGAACCGCACGAAAAAAGGCGCCCACAACCAGCGGTTTGCGGAGCTGTCCGCGCTGTGCAGGCGCCTGTCGCTCGGCTTTATGACCGTTACGTTCTACAAGACGAAGGCTCCGGTCATCGAAGTGTGGTGCGAGCCCGGGGCGGCGGGGGCAAGCTCGGGTCCGCCGGCGCGGCCGCGGATCGTGGCCGCCGAAGGGCAAGCGCCCTTCGGCGGGCAGCTCGCGGCCGAACCCCCGCTTGCGGCGTCCTATGCCGTCGCGGCCGGGGGCCGCAAACGCTCCCGCGCGGCCAAGCTGCTGAAGGAATTTGCCGGACGAAGCGGGGACTACAACGTCGGGGGAAGCACGGGCCGCAAGCTGGTGACGGCTTACCGCGAGCGGGCGCTGCAGTGCGCCCTCGCGCTCCATTGCCGCGGCGAGCTCCCGCCCCGCGAGATCGGAAAGCTCACCGGAGTGCCGAATGCCGGCCTGCTGCTCCGGGACAACCACTACGGCTGGTTCCGCCGCGTCAGCCGGGGCGTTTACGGTTTAACCGACGCGGGCCGCGCGGCGCTCGGCGAATACGAGGCGGTAGCCGCCGTATGGGCCGCCCGCTTCGAATGGGCGGCCGGCTGGCTCGCCGCGGACGAAACCGCCGCGGGTTCGGCGCGCCGGGCCCGGGGCGACGGAGAACCGGACGCCGGCAGCCCGGACGCCAGCGGCCTGAATGCCAGCGGCCTGAATGCCAGCGGCCGGCGGCCGTAGCCGGTTTCGCCGATCCGCCGGCAATCGTCGCCCCGAATCCTTCGCGCCGCCGGCAACGCCAGCCCGGCGCCCGGATTTGCCGGCGGCCCGCGGCCGCAGCTGTCGCCGGCTGCCGGCTTCCTCAGCCGTAACGCCCCATCATCTCCTCCACGGTCGCCTGCAGGCGCTGAACGCCGGCGCGAATCTGTTTCTCGTCCGAATGGACCGCGGTGATCCGGAGCTTGAACCGTTCCGGCTCCGAAGCGTAGAACGCCCTTCCCGGCTGGAACAGCAAGCCGTGAATCCACGCTGCGCGCAGAAGCGAATCCGCATCCAGCCCTTCCGGGAGCGTAACCCATACATGCATCCCTTCTTTCGGCGTTTCCCAAGCCAGCGCCCGCGGGTTGTGCCGGCTCAGTTGCTCCAGCAGCAGCCCGACTCGCGCCTGGCAAACGAACCTTTGCGTCGCGACCAGCGACTCGAGCGTTCCGGCCTGCAGCAGTTCCGCCGCCGCTTGCTGTTCCGCCGGCGGCACCTGCGGAAGGCGCCCGCTTCCGGCGGAGAGCGCCTGCAGCCGCTCCTCCCCGATTCCCCTGCACGCCAGCCAGCCGAGGCGCAAGTCCGCCACGATGCCCGGGGGCCATTCCCCGACCGAGCATAGCGGAGCTCCGGCTTCCGCTTCCGCATCGGGCGCAAGTCCATCCTGCGCGAGCAGCAGCTGGCGGTCGTCCCTCAGCAGCGGCACGTTCGCTTCCCTGCACCGCTCCGCCAGCGCGATTCTCCGCTCCGCGCTCCACGCCCGCCCTTCCGGATCCGTGCATGCGACCGCCGCGTACACAAGCTTCGGTTTCCATTGCCGGATGGCGCGGGCAAGCGCATCCGGATCCATGCCGTCGCGATCCCCCGGCACGGCTACGGCGACCGCCCCCGCCCGTTGAAAAATTTGCAAAGCCGACCGCCCGCAAGGGCGCTCGACGAGCACGACATCCTCCGCGCGCAGCCAGCCGCGGACCGCCAGTTCGATCGCCGCATCCGCTCCGGCGGCAATCCAGACGCGGGACGGGTCGCGTTCCGCCGCGCTTCCGGCGATCCGTTCGGCCACTTGCTCCCGAAGGCCGAAATGTCCTTGTACCGGCTCGGTCCCAAACGTCTCCTGCCGACCCGTTGCGGCGAACTTGCCCGTTCGCTCCTCCCACTCCCCCGCGCCGATCAGGCCTTCCTTCGGCCATCCGCCCATCCAGTTAATGATCCGGTTCAACCGCCACTCCTCCCCCATGCGTCAAAAAGGAGCTTTTTTCGAATCTTTATCAATGTATGCCGGACAATCCCCACATTTTGCGTTTTCTTTTTGGCGGGTGTTGGGTATAATAAAGGAAGTTCAGTGGAGGTGTGGAAGATGATTCTGGGGATGAGCGATAAATTTTGGATTGTAGTTCTTGTTTTCGCGATGCTGGTCGTCGCCATTCTGACGGCCGCCTACAACGACGACAAGACGAAGGGCCTGTAACATTAGCTTTTATCCATATGGCATGATTGGAAAACGCCGCACCCCGCCGCAAGACGGAGAGGTCGATCGGCGTTTTTGGCTTTTCGGGGCATCTCGATCTCGGCAAAATCAAAGAACCGCCGACAACGTCGAGGGACGGTTGCAGGCGGTTCTTATTCGCAATGAGTGCGAGTCCCGAATTTTAAACTCTTTGCATTTCGTCGATGCATTCGGCGCAAACGTAGCGTTCCTTGAATTCCCCTACGGATTCCATCGAACCGCAAAATACGCACCGCGGACGATACCGCTCCAAAATAATATGATCGCCCTGCACCAAAATTTCGACGGGATCCCCCTCGTTCATTTGGTACCTTTTGCGCAAAGATTTCGGCAGCACGATGCGGCCCAGTTGATCTACCTTCCGAACGACTCCAGCAGGTTTCAACGTATTTCCTCCCATTCATTCCCGGTAATCTAAGCTGGTAATCTCCCTAATGCATTTACCCACGTTAACATTTCGCTAACGCCAATCCGTTTCCTTCCGTTTTTCGGATTTGCTTAACATTATACAAGATTTCGATAAAATTTGAGCGATTTTGTCAACATTTGTCGAAAAATATTTCATTCCAACGCGAAAAACCCGTTTTGCCGGAGCGCCTCGTAAACGATAATGGCCGCCGAATTGGCCAAATTGAGCGAGCGCACCTTATCCGTCATCGGCAGACGCATGCACGTGTCGGGCGATGCGTCGAGCAGCGCCTGCGGAAGGCCCTTCGTTTCCTTGCCGAATACGAAAAAATCGCCGTTTCGAAATTGAAAGTCGCTATAGCGCTTTTGGGCGCGCGTGCTCGTATAAAAAAACCGTCCTTCCGGATGGGCGGCCTGCACCTCCCGAAAGGAATCGTAATACGTTATGTTCACCGCATACCAGTAATCCAGCCCCGCCCGCTTCAGCTCCCGATCGTCGGTCGAAAAACCGAGCGGCCGCACGAGATGCAAATGGGTGCCGGTGGCGGCGCACGTTCTGGCGATATTGCCCGTATTGGCCGGAATTTCCGGCTCGACGAGCACGATATTCAAGGGCATTGCCGTTTTCCTCCTTCATGCTAATGAGATCGCGCATGCAGCATGCATGCATGCAAAGACCGCGGCAGGGAGCCGCGGTCCGCAGGTAAAACCAAGCTTTAGTTAAGACGGAAGCTTCGTTTCCGTTATCCGTGACGCCGTTTGAATTCGTCCATGAACTGGACGAGCGCCTGCACGCTGGCCAGCGGCACCGCGTTGTAGATCGAAGCCCGAAGGCCTCCTACGCTGCGGTGACCCTTCAAGCCGACGAAGCCTTCCGCTTCCGATTCCTTGACGAACCGCTTCTCGAGCTCCTCGCTGCCGAGCCGGAACGTAACGTTCATGATCGAACGGCTGTCCGGGGCGGCGAAGCCGCGATAAAAGCCGCCGCTTTGGTCGATCGTTTCATACAGCAGGTTCGCTTTCGTCCGATTCGCTTTTTCGACAGCTTCCGCTCCGCCCTGGGCCTTGACCCATTTGAGCACGAGATTTGTCATGTAAATGGCGAACGTCGGCGGGGTATTGTACAGCGAATCGTTCTTCGCGTGGGTATCGTACCGCAGCATCGTCGGCACCGGCATCGACGGAGCGCCGATCAAATCCTCGCGGACGATGACGATCGTCACGCCGGACGGGCCGAGATTTTTTTGCGCGCCGGCATAAATGAGGCCGAATTGCGAAATTTGCAGCGGCCGGCACAAAATGTCGCTCGACATGTCCGCGACGAGCGGCACCGATTCGGTATCCGGGTATTCCGGCCATTGCGTGCCTTCGATCGTTTCGTTCGAAGTCAGATGAACGTAAGCCGAATCCGGCGCGATTAGCAGTTCGCTCGCTTTCGGAATCCGGTTGTATTTGTCGCTTTCCGACGAGCCCGCGATTGCCGTCTGGCCGAACAGCTTCGCTTCCTTGATCGCCTTGGCGGCCCAGCTTCCGGTGTCGATATAGGAAGCCGTCTTGCCCGGCTGGAGCAGGTTCATCGGCACCATCGCAAACTGGGTGCTGGCCCCGCCTTGGACGAACAGCACCTTGTAGCCGTCCGGAATGCCGAGCAGCTCGCGCAGCAATTGTTCCGTTTCCTTGTGAACGCCCTCGTACACGGCCCCTCGATGCGACATCTCCATGAGCGACATGCCGGTTTCGCCGAAGTCGACAAATTGCTGCTGCGCCTGCTGCAGCACTTCCAACGGAAGGGCGGCCGGACCGGCGTTAAAATTAAAGGCTCGTTTAGCCATCGGATTCCCACCTTGTGTTCTTCATAATAGGCTAATCATATCAAAGCGTTACGGACACATCAACCGGGAAAACGGCAAAAAGGTTGTCAAATCTAAGAATATCCGAACAAAATCATGAGCTTCGGATTAAAATCTTCGGTTCTACGCTCTTTTGATTCCCGACAGAAATCGATCCTTTCCGAGACGACAAAAAGCTCCCTTTCGGGAGCTTTTCGCGACTTTTCGATTTTTCGATATTAGCAATCGAAGTAGAGGCCGTATTCGTACGGATGCACGCGGATGGAAACGGCTTTCGCTTCGGCGCGTTTGAATTCTACATAATTGTCGATGAATTCTTTCGTGAAGACGCCGCCTTCGGTCAGGAACTCGTAGTCGGCTTCCAGAGCGTCGAGCGCTTCGTCCAGCGAGCCCGGAACGCTGCGGATTTCTTTCTTCTCTTCATCGGAAAGTTCGTAGATGTTTTTGTCGTACGGACCGTAGCCGAGAGCGGTCGGGTCGATTTTGCGCTTGATGCCGTCCAGGCCGGCCATCAGCATAGCCGCGAACGCCAGGTACGGGTTCGCCGTGGAGTCCGGCGTACGGAACTCGATGCGGCAGCCCTTCGGCGTAACGGCAGCGACCGGAATACGTACGGCGGCGGAACGGTTGCCCTTCGAGTAAACGAGGTTTACCGGAGCTTCGTAACCCGGAACGAGACGTTTGAACGAGTTCGTGGACGGGTTCGTCAGCGCGATCAGGGCCGGAGCGTGGTACAGGATACCGCCGATGTAGTTCAGAGCCAGTTGGCTCAGGTTCGCGTAAGCGCCCTTCTCATAGAAAAGCGGCTCGCCTTCGTTGAAGATCGATTGGTGAACGTGCATCCCGCTGCCGTTGTCTCCGAAGAGCGGCTTCGGCATGAACGTTGCCACTTTGCCGTATTGGCGAGCGACGTTGTGAACGATGTATTTGTATTTCATCAGGTTGTCGGCCGTTTTCGTCAGCGTGTCGAAGCGGAAGTTGATTTCGGCTTGACCCGCCGTCGCCACTTCGTGGTGGTGGCGTTCTACGCGAAGGCCGGCTTCTTGCATCAGGCGCACCATTTCGCTGCGGATGTCTTGCTGCGAGTCGACCGGAGCTACCGGCACGTAGCCGCCCTTGACGCCGACTTTGAAGCCGAGGTTGCCGCCTTCTTCTTTGCGGTTCGTGTTCCAAGCCGCCTCTTCGGAATCGACGACATACGTCGAGGAGTTCATCGTCGTTTCGTAGCGAACGTCGTCGAATACGAAAAACTCGGATTCCGGAGCAAAGAACGCTGCGGTGCCTACGCCGGATTTTTGCAGGAATTCTTCAGCCTTGTGGGCGATGGAACGCGGATCGCGCTCATAGCGGTCGCCGTCCGGCGTATAAATATTGCTCATGACGATCAGCGTAGCGTGCGCGGTGAACGGGTCCACGTATACGGACTCGGCATCGGGCATCATAACCATATCGGATTCTTCGATGCCGCGGAAGCCGGGAATCGAGGAACCGTCGAAAGCGACCCCATTAACGAAGGTGTCGGCGTCTACTTCGGATGCAGGCAGCGTAATGTGGTGCGCGCGGCCGGAAAGATCTACGAAGCGGAAATCCACAAACTCGATATTCTTTTCTTTGATGAGTTCCAAAACATTTTGAACGGACATCTTAAATTTTCCTCCTCATTTCCGAACATTAAGTCCGCAAGAGCGTCTGAACGTTCAACTTTTACTGAACTTATTGAGGTTATTATAATTCTCGCTTTAGGGAGCGTCAATAGTTATGTAAGGTATTTTTTGTGGAAGTGTTAGCTATTCTGACACTTTTGAAAACCCGGCCGGCGCCTTGTAAACGCCTTCATCAGGAGCGTCCCCTTGCGTTTCGTTCGGCGGAGACCACCTTTTTTTAGACCGGATTCCTGAGTTTCCCGTTCAACCCCTTCCGGAGGCGGCCCGCCTTCATTTGGAAACATGTTACATTTTCGGCATACGGCTATTTCCGAATATTTTCGTTCGACAGGGCTGAACGGGACGAGCGGCGGCTTAACGAATGAACAACTCGGACAGCAATTCGTAACCTCTGACGCGCAGCCGGAAGTCGGACATCATGCTCGCCACCATGACCTCGTTCGTTCCGTAGCCGTCCGCGAATTGTTCGAGCCGGCGTTTTACGGTCTCGGGTCCCCCGACGATCATCCGGTTGCGGTTGTCGCGCACGCGCTCCCGTTCCCATTCCGAATAAGGGTAAACGAGCGCTTCCTCCGGCGTCGGATACGGCAAGCCGTACTCGCCTCGCTCGTGGCGCAGCAGGCGCAAGTCCATCGCCGCCGCCTCCCGCTCGGCGATCGCGTCCGAGTCGGCGCAAAAAACGAATACGCATGCCGTTGCGCGAGAACGCTTCCCGAGCGAACCCGGACGGAAATGGCTCCGGTAATCCCGGACGGCCCCCTGCCCCCCGGCGCCGTTGATAAAATGGGCGAACGCAAACCCGGCCCCGAAATGGGAGGCAAGCGCCGCGCTGTAGCCGCTGGAGCCCAGCAGCCAGATTTCCGGCGCCGTTCGAACGCCCGGAGTCGCTTTAAGCCCGCTTAACGGGTGCTCCGGCGGCAGCGGTTCCCCGATTTCCAGATAGGCGGCCAATTCCTTCAGCATCTCCTCGAACCGCGCCTCGTTCGCCTTCGCCTGCTCGCCTCTTAACGCCTGCGACGTCAACGGCATCCCGCCCGGCGCCCGGCCGATGCCCAAATCGACCCTTCCGGGGAAAAGCCCCTCCAGCACGCGAAAATTTTCCGCGACCTTGTACGGACTGTAATGGGGCAGCAGCACGCCTCCGGAACCGATCCGAATCCGGGACGTGTTCGCCCCGATCGCGGAAATGAGCACTTCGGGCGAAGAGCCCGCAAGCCCGGCGGCGTTATGGTGCTCCGACACCCAATAGCGGGCAAACCCTAACCGGTCGGCCACCCGCGCCAGCGCCAACGTATTTCGCAGCGCCCTCGACGCGTCCTCGCCCGGACCGAGCGGCGATTGGTCCAGCACCCCCAGCTTCAGCTTTTTCAACGGCCATTCCTCCTCTCGTCGTACGTCTATGCTAGCGAGTTCAAAAGCAGAAGCGCAGATCCCCTTCTTTGCCCGGCGCCGGGGGATTTGCGATAAGTATATCATGCAGAAACAGGTTGCGCGGGTGGTGCGGGGGGCGCAGGATAGCGCGGAGGTGGGCAGGATGACGCAGGGATCGGCGAAGCTTGATTGGATTTTGTCCAATCAAAAACCGGTGTTTTCGCCAAACACGTCATCTTCGTTGGATTTTGTCCAATCTGGCGAGGCTTTTTTCGCCTATTCACGCAAATTCCTAGGTCCCCGTTGGATAAAATCCACTCTAGACTACGGTTCCCCCATTTTCCGCTCCCTTGACTGGACAAAATCCAACATAGGCTCCCCCCGCATTCCTCCGCTTGGGCACCCATCTCCTGCTCCCTACATTTTCCGCAAAACGATTCCGTAAGGTGAAGAACTGCTATTTCCGATAGGCGAACGAAAAATTCCGCACGCCCCTTCGGGAACATGCGGAATCTTGGTCGGCTTATTTATTTCGCCCAGGTCGCGAACGCTTCGGCCGGCGCCTTCGGCGTTTCGAAACGTTTGCCGACGAGCGGAGCCAACTGCTCCAGCTCTTTCAGCAAATTCGCGAATTGATCGGGGAACAGCGATTGGACGCCGTCGCCGGTCGCGGAATTGTCCGGATCGGTATGCATTTCGATAATGAGGCCGTTGGCTCCGGCCGCTACCGACGCTTTCGTCATCGGTTCGACCAGTTCGCGGCGGCCCGTCGCATGGCTCGGGTCGGCGATGACCGGCAGGTGCGACAGCTGCTGGATGACCGGAATGGCCGCCAGGTCGAACGTGTTGCGGGTGTAAGACTCGAAGGTGCGGATGCCGCGCTCGCAAAGCATGACGTCGGGGTTCCCGCCGGCCAGAATGTACTCGGCCGCATTGAGCCATTCGTCGTACGTGGCGCTGAAGCCGCGCTTCAGCAGCACGGGCGTCCGAATCGTGCCCAGCTTCCGCAGCAGGTCGAAGTTTTGCATGTTCCGCGTGCCGACCTGCAAAATATCCGCATACTCGGCGCACACTTCGACCGTTTCCGGCGTCATCACTTCCGTGATGGTGAGCAGGCCGTGCTTTTCCCCGGCTTCCTTCATCCATTTAAGGCCTTCGACGCCGATGCCCTGGAAGCTGTAGGGACCCGTTCTCGGCTTGAACGCGCCGCCGCGGAGCACCTGTCCGCCGGAAGCCTTGACGAGGCGGGCGATTTCGTCGATTTGCTCGGGCGTCTCGACCGCGCAAGGTCCGCCCATGACGACCAGGTTGTCGCCGCCGATCTTCACGCCTTTGATCTCGATGATCGTGTCGTCCGGATGGAAGTCGCGGCTTGCCAGCTTGTAGGATTTCGAAATTTTTATGACATTTTCCACGCCCTTCATCGAGCGAAGATGCTCGGCCAGGTGCGGGTCGGCTTTGCCGATAATGCCGATGACGGTACGGTCCGTTCCGCGCGACACGTGCGCTTGCACGCCGCTCTTTTCAATCGTGCCGACGATTTCCGCAATTCGTTCTTCCGAAATGGTAGGGGAAGTAATAACGATCATTCAAGTCCACGCTCCCGAATAAAATATGCCCACTTGCTTCAACGCTTGTTTGCTTTGACGCTTATACGCTTTTAAGTGATAAAGCAAATATAGCCGAAAAAATGCCCCGTGTCAACGCCCAAAATGGAGGCGGCACGGGACATGGCATCGCATCGGCGTTTACACCGATTTCTCGCGAATCGTCGGCAACAGCTTCTTCATGTTGACCGTTCGCCGGATTTCCCACGTATCCGGGTTGCCGTGATCGTACTGCTCCAAATAAGCGATCACTTCCTTCGTAAGGGGCGTCGGCGTCGAAGCGCCGGAAGTGACCGAAACCCGGTTGACTCCTTCGAGCCATTCCCGCTTGATTTCGGTGACGTCCGCCACCCGGTAAGCGGGGACGCCGGCGATTTCTTCGGATACCTGGGCGAGCCGGTTGGAGTTGTTGCTGCGCGGGTCGCCGACTACGATGCACAGGTCCGCTTCCTTCGCCTGCGCCGCGACGGCCTCCTGCCGAACCTGGGTCGCGAGGCAAATCTCGTTATGGACTTCAGCGCCCGGATAGACCTCCAGCAGCTTCGAAATCAGATGCTTGATGTCCCATTGCGACATCGTCGTCTGGTTCGTCACGATAATCCGCTCCGAGGCCAAAACCAGGTTCCGGATGTCTTCCTCGCGCTCGATCAGGTGAACCCGGTCCGGCGCAATGCCGATCGCGCCTTCGGGCTCGGGATGGCCTTTCTTCCCGATGTAGATGACGTCGTAGCCTTCGGCGACTTTTTCCCGGATCAGATCGTGCGTCTTCGTGACGTCCGGACAAGTCGCGTCAACGGTCGTCAGTCCCTTCTCTTTCGCTTTGCGGCGGACCTCGGGCGAAACGCCGTGCGCGGTGAAAATGACCGTGCCGCTGTCGATTTTATCCAAAATGTCGAGCCGGTTGGCGCCGTCCAGCGTTATGATGCCTTCGTTCTCGAACGCTTCCGTCACATGCGTATTGTGAACGATCATGCCCAAAATATAAATGGGGCGCGGCAGGTCCCGGTTCTTCGCCGTTTGCAGCGCGAGCACCATGGCATCCACTACGCCGTAGCAATATCCTCGAGGGGAAATTTTAACGACTTCCATATTCAACGCCTGCTTTCCCGCCCTGATAGTAGGTTGACGTTCTCTCTAGCTTTCCTCCCTTTCCGGGAGTCGAGGGCGTTCCGTAGGCTCTATTATATCGTATTCCGCCGGCTCGGAAAAGTCGACGGGAAACCAGACGAAAAAGCGGCTGCCTTCGCCCAGCTTCGTCCGCACCTCAAGCGACGCGTTGTGCATGTCCGCTATCCATTTCGCAATGGAGAGGCCGAGTCCCGTGCCGGACGTCTTGCCCCGCGACTCGTCGGCCCGGTAAAACCGGTCGAAAATGTGCGGCACTTCCTCCTTGCTCATGCCGATTCCCGTATCCGCCACGACCAGCCCGACCCGGTCTTCCGAACGGACCGCCTCCAGCCGGACTTCGCCCGAAGGCGTGTACTTGAATCCGTTTTCGATAAAAATAAACAGCAGCTGCAGCAAATAGTCCCGGTTGCCCTTCACCCAGACGCCGTCAAGCGCCTCGAGCGGACCGACGATCCATTCGGCATTCCGCGGCAAAAACGCCGCGCGCCGAGCCGCTTCCTCGGCAAGAGGCCGCAGCGACAATCTTTCCATCGGAACGTCGGAGCCCGCGTCGGCTCTCGCCAGCGCCAGCAAATCGTTGACGAGCCGGCTCATCCGCCGCGCCTCGTCCGCGATATCGTGAATCGCCTCTTTCGATAGCTGTTCCCGCTCCTCCGTCGTCAGCGCCTGCGATTTCTCTCCGTGCGCGCCTTCCCACACTTTGGCGAGGAAATCGACGTTGCCGCGGATCGTCGTAAGCGGAGTGCGCAGCTCGTGAGACGCGTCCGACACGAACCGCCGTTGGGCGATGTTCGACTCCTCCAGCCCTTTGTAGGCCGTCTCCAGGCGCTCGAGCATATGGTTCAGCGTGCTGCGCAGCCTCCCGATCTCGTCCTGGCTGTCCCCCGGAATCCGGGTGCTGAGGTCGGATCCGCTCTGAATTCGCTCGGCGGCCGCCGTCACCTGCTCGATCGGCTGCAGCGCCTTGCGGGAAAGGAACATGCCGAGCATGAACGCCACCAGCAGCGCCGCGACCCCGGTCAGCACCAAAATCGTGCGCAGCAGCAGGAGCATGCTTTCTTCTTTACCGATATATCCGGCGACTTGCAGCAGGCCGACGATTTCGGTGCTGCCCGTTAATGTTATGGGCGTTTCAAAGACGTAAAACGGCGATCCGTCCATATGCACTTTCGTATACCTGCTCTTCGCGTCCTTCTTGGCCGGATAAGCCAGGTCCGTCCCGTAGGCGAAGCTTTTCCGGCTTACCGTTCCTTCCCGATCTTGAAGATAACTGACCACCTGAATGCCGATCATATTATAATCGAAATCTCTCGGAACGGAGATTCCCAAATCGAATCCGATCCCATTGCGGTTGGGGGATATATAGGGTTCGAGCGCCTTGGCTTCATCCTGAAGCCGGCCCTTCAATTCCTGCATCGTATTTAAACTCACCACGTAATACACCAGAAACCCGAACGCGATCATCATCAAGGCCAGCAGCCCGGAAAACCATAATGTCAGGCGAAGTCGGATAGACATCGCTTAATTGTCTCCTTTCAGGACGTAGCCCGCCCCCCGGACCGTCTGGATGAGACGGCTTCCCCCGTGCTCCTCCAGCTTTTGCCGGAGCATGGCCACGTAAACCTCCAGCACGTTCGATTCGCCGCTGTAATCGTATCCCCATATGCGTTCCATAATTTGATCCCGGGACAGCACCCGCTTCGGATTTTGCATGAAAAAATGCAGCAAATCGAATTCCTTGGCGGTCAGCTCGATCCGCTTCTCTCCCCGGATGACCTCGCGGGAGTCGACATCGAGCAGCAGATCGGCAAATCGGAGGGAATGGTTCTCCTCCATCTGCTCGGGATTGCGCCGCAGCAGCGCGCGAACCCGGGCCGTCAGCTCCTCCAGGGCGAACGGCTTCACCAGGTAATCGTCCGCGCCCAGATCGAGTCCTTTTACCCGATCCTGCACGTCGTCCTTCGCCGTCAACATGAGCACCGGCGACTGGATGCCGGCCGCCCGCAAACGCCGGCACACTTCCCAGCCGTCCAGCAGCGGCATCATGACGTCGAGAATGACGAGATCGGCATGGCGGCCGATCAACACTCTGAGGCCTTCCTGGCCGTTGGGGGCGGTCGTCACTTCGTATCCCTCGAACGCGAGGCTTCGGCGCAAAAGGGACGTTATTTTTTCATCATCATCGATTACAACGATATGCGGTCTCATCGCGGACTCCTCTCGATACTCGCTTTCATGGCATTCTTTCTCTTTATCATAACCCGATTTTAAACGAAAAGGACAGCCCTGGTAGACTGCCCTTTTCGTACGATTGCCGCTTACTCTTCGGTTTGCTGCGATGCGTCGTACTCGTTTTTGTCGCCGATCGTGACCGTCAAATCGATTTCCTTGCCGCCCCGGATGACATTCAGCGTCACCTTGTCGCCGACGTTTTTGGCGCGGATCGCGTCGGTCAGTTCATCCGGCGTATTGTATTTCGTTCCGTCGATGCCGACAATGACGTCGTATTGGCGAAGGTCCCCGTTGTAGGCGGGCGTGTTGTACAGCACGTTGTAGACGAGCGATCCGTCCGTGCTGCTCAGGCCCAACTGGCGGGCCGTCGATTCGGTCAGCGCCTGCAAGTTCGCGCCGATATACGGAATCGGTTCCTTCGGAATTTCCGTGTTCGTCTTCAGGTTTTCCAGCACTTCGCTGATCGTGCTCGTCGGAATGGCGAAGCCGATGCCTTGCGCTTCCGAGCTGACGGCCGTATTGATGCCGATTACTTCGCCGTTCATGTTAATGAGCGGGCCGCCGGAGTTGCCGGGGTTGATCGAAGCGTCCGTTTGCAGCAGATGCTCGTAATTGCGGGTGCCGTTAGTGTCCTGGATGCTGATTTCGCGCTCGTTGGAGCTGAGAACTCCGACAGTGACGGTATGGTCGAAGCCATACGGGTTGCCGATGGCGACGACCCAATCGCCCATGTTGAGCGCGTTGGAATCGCCGAGCTTCAGCGTCGGGAAGTTGCTGCCTTCGATTTTCAGGACGGCCAGGTCGAGATCGTAGCTGGAGCCGAGCAATTCCGCCGTGAACGGCTCTTCGAACCCTTGCACGGTGACCTTGATTTCGGTCGCGCCTTCGATCACGTGCTCGTTCGTCAAAATATAACCGGTCGAATCGAAGAAGAAGCCGGAACCCGTTCCCGTTTGCTGCAGCGAATCGCTTCCCTGGCCGCCTTGGCTGTCCTGCTCATCCCCGAAAAACTGCCGGAAGAACGGATCGTCCATCCAGAAGTTATTGGAACCGGACCGGGACGATGCGTACGTTTCGATTTTGACGACGGCCGGGCTCGCTTGCTCGAAAATCGCCGAAATGTTGTCCGGCCGGGTCGTATCGGCAACGTTGCTGACCGTGCTTCCGCTCTGCGCCGACGGGGACGGACTGGAAGTCGTGCCGGTTGCGGCGGTCAACGCCTGATCGCCGCCGAACCAGTTGTAACGGTCTGCCGAAAACATCAGGCCGCCGACGACAAGCACGCCGACCATGAAGGAAGCGAAAATCGCCAGGAACGGGGAGCGGCGGCGCTTTTGCGGGGGCGCTTCCCAATTGCGGCCTCCCGAGACGGTAAACGGACGGTAATCCCGGGTCACGGGCACAAGCTCGGGCTTATCGCCTCCGTCTCCTCCGCCCGACTGCGACGACCCGGCGAAAGGACCGTACGTATATACGTTCGAGCTTGGCGAAGACGATTCGTTCGCATCGCGGTGATTCGGGCTTCCGTCGCTCGCTCCGTATCCGCTGTAGCCGTTATATTTGGTAGTTGCGGAGGACGTTCCGTAGCTCCCGGGCCTATGAGGCCGGAAAATCGTCTCCTCGTCGGAAGAAGCGGATTCCGCCGCCTTCGTTTCCCCTTGCGTTTCGTTCATCTTTTCGGACGCGTCGTCGCGGCCGTATCGGAATCCGAACAGATCGTCGTTTCTTTTGTTTTGGTCGTCCATAGGGTCATTCCTCCTGGAAGGCCGCCGCGGTCGCGTTCGCGGTTGCCATATCGTTCATGATTCTATATTCGGCTATTTACCTTAAAGCTATATTAAAACGAAATAAATGTGAATTAAATCTTCCATTCGCCCTTTATCGCCTATTCCCCCGAAAAAGTCAAATTCATTTTCATATCCGGTTCTCCCTTTCTCTCAATCATCGCTTACCGAGATGGGCGCCGGCTCCGATTCGATATCGCGGAAATTCTATCTTAACTCATCATGCGGAATAAAATCATCACGCACACATCGCAAAGTCGGACCGTCAAGCGGTTCTGCACATGCTTTTGTATGATACTTCATACAAAGAACCACTACAAACCGCTTTCACGGGGACATTTGTATGATTTTTCATACAAATTCTGCCCATCAAGCGGTTCTGCACACGCTTTTGTATGATATTTCATACAAAAAACCACTATAAACCGCTTTCTCGGGGATATTTGTATGATTTTTCATACAAACTCGGCCCGGCAGGCGGTTCTGTACACGCTTTTGTATGATATTTCGTACAAACCCGTCTGCGGGATCGTACCGGGCTAGCCGAGCACAAACGTTGCTAGAGGAACGAACGACCGGCAGCCGTCAGGTACCCGCGCTTTTCCGGCAAAAAACCGAAGCCCTCCGGGCAGCCGGAGGGTTGGCAAAACGTAAGGCCGGAGATCCGGCCGGTCGATGTTCGAATTCGCGCATGCAGCCCTAACGATCGTCATTCCCGAAGCAAATTGTTCGAATTAGCGCATGCAGCCCTGCGATCGTCATTCCCGAAGCAGTTGTTCGGCTTCGCTCAACCGCCCTCGCGCCGTTTCGATCCAGCGCGGTTCGATATCCGCATCGCTGTCCAGCGGGTCGGAAAATTGGTCGAACGTCGCCCCGAGCGTTCTCGGCTGGGCTTCCGGATCCAACCCTTCATTATAGACATGCTTCAGCACGTAAGGCTCCTCGAAGCGGATATCCGCCTTGATGTCGTCCGTTTCGCTGTCCAGGCTGCCTCTCGTGACGACGAAAGGCAAACGGAGATAAACCTTTTGCGCTTCGTCCAGCGCGCAATCGAACGATCCGCGCCGGTAATCCCAGTTCCCGCCAAGCGAAAAGCCCTTTTCGCCGAGCGCCCGTCTGGCCGAAGCGAATTCCCGCTCCCGGCCGGTCAAGGACGAAGAGATGGCATACATAGGGACATCCCCTTTTTATAGTATAGCCTATCCTCGTTCGTTCCGTTTTATCCCTTTTTGTGCCTTGGCCGCGATTGATTCTCTCCGCATCGCCCCGAGCCGGGTTCCGCCTTCATTGAGCCCAACCTTTGCGATGGGCGTAAATGGCCAGCTGGGTACGATCCTCGACTTCGCATTTCATCAGCAGATTGCTGACATGGGTTTTGACCGTTTTGATGCTGATGTGCAGCTCGTCCGAGATCTCTTTGTTCGATTTTCCTTCGGCGATCAGCAGCAGCACTTCCCGCTCCCGTTCGGTCAGCCCTTCCCCGTCGCTCTCCACCGTTCGCTGCCTGAGTCCCCGGGTCAGCGCCTGGGACACTTCCCCGCTCATGACCGGCATGCTGCGGACCGCGCCTTGCATCGCATAGATCAGCTCGTCGGCGGAGACCGTTTTCAGCACGTAGCTTACGGCTCCGGCTTCGATCGCTTCCACGACTTTGTCGTCTTCGAGAAAGCTGGTTAAAATAATGATCCTCAAAGAGGGAGCAAGCTCGAGAAGCCGGCGCGTCGCTTCGACTCCGTCCATTTGCGGCATCATCAGGTCCATAAGCACCAGCTCCGGCATGCGTCCGTCGCAGCCTCCCTTGGCGATCAAGCCGACGGCTTCCGCGCCGCTTCCCGCCTCGCCGATCACCTCGAAACGGGAATCGAGCGAGAGGTAGGTTTTAAGGCCGGCACGGACCATCTCGTGATCGTCTACGATGAGCACCGAATAGCTTTTCGTTTCCCCTGTCATGTCGTTCCGTTCTCCTTTGTCTCTGTAGGCTCCGACGCCGACGTGTCAAAAATCGGAAACGAGACGCGGACGCAAGTGCCGTAGCCGGCCTTCGTCACGATTTCCGCCTCTCCTCCGAGCTTTTGGGCGCGCTCCCGCATCGTGGACAACCCGTGCGCTCCCGTTCTCACTTGTTCGTGCCGGAACCCGGCCCCGTCGTCTTCGACCGAAAGCGTCACCTGGTTGCCGGTTTTTCCGAGCAGAAGACGGACCTCCTGCGCATCCGCGTGCTTGACCACGTTCGCCATCGCTTCCTGGACGATCAAAAAAAGCTGGTGCTCGATCGCCTCCGGCAAACGCTCGACAAGCTGCACATCCAAAACGCCCTGAAGGCGATTTTGCCGGCAGTAGTCGGGAAACCAGCGCGACAGCGCGTCGGACAGCGTCTTCCCTTGCAATTCGAGCGGGCGCAGCTGGGCGATCAGCCCCCTCATTTGCCGCTGGGCCATCGCGGACATGTCGATCAACTGGCCCATGACGGAGCTTGCTTGCTCCGGGTTTTTCTCCAGCAGCTTGGGCAGCGAGGAAGCGGACATGTGCAAGGCGAACAGCTGCTGGCTGACCGTGTCGTGCAGGTCCCTTGCCAATCTCCGCCGCTCTTCCTGGACCGCCGCCTCCGCCTGAGCGCCCTCTTCCCGGACCTGCTGCTCGCCCAGCCGCTGCAGCAGCTTCAGCCGATCCTCCAGCTTGCCGAGCATGACGTTGAATTCGCCGTAAGCTTCGGAGAACGCATCTCCCGAGAGATCCGGCAGGCGAACCTGCCAATTGCCGGCGGAAGCCTGCTTCATCGCGAGCTGCAGCTGATCGATCCGCCGCTGCACCCTCATGCCGAGCATATAGGCGACGACGATCATCGCCGCGAGCAGCCCGGCCGCCCACCCGATCCATCGTTCGAAATCGGCCGCGCCCGCGCCGTTGCGGTTCAGCGTCAGGCAAACAAGCGCGAGCATCGCCGCTCCCGATACGACCGCGAACAATACCCATTCCCACTTGCTTCCGCGTCTCCATCGCATGTCCGCTCAGCCTACCTTCGAGACGCGAACATCGCCGATGAACGTGCTGACGACCAGCACGATTTGTTTGTCGTAATCTCCGAAACCGGGCGTCTCGACCGACATATGGTTAAAAAAGCCTTCGCGCTTCTGGTCGAGCAATTTAACGTCGCCGATCAAGCAGTTCGATTCGACCCTGACCGCGACGGACAAATCGTTCGGGACGAATATTTTAACGTCGCCGATGAACGTGGACACGTTGATTCTCGTTTCTCCGAACGGAATATGGGCTCGGGTCATGTCGATTTTCGTGTCGCCGATAAACATCGAAATATTCATCGGCTTCAGCTCGAAATAGTCTTTTCCGATATGAAAATCCCCGATAAACCGGCTGTGATTTTGACCGAAGGGGCCTTGATTTCCGTGATGCCGGTGACCCTGGTAGGCATGGCCCTTCCACTTCGGGTCGGATCCCCACGGCTGCGAGGTTCCAAACTCGCCCGGATTGCGGCGTTCCTCCCGCGCTTCCGGATTGTCGCGACCGCCAAGCTCCTTGTCGTCGAACCGATCGTATTCCGGAGGAGCCGGCGGAGGCCCCATCATCGGGCCCGGGGGCGCCGGCGGAGGCATCATGGGACCCGGAGCGGGCGGCGTCACCGGATTCCATGAGCCGGGATCGTCGCCGTGGCGATGCCGTTTTTTGGACTCGGATTTATTGCCGTTGAAAATAACGGAGATGCCGAACAAAATGAGCGCGACCGGACCGACGATGCGCACCATGTCGCCGAAATCCCAATCGAACCAGTCCAGATTTTTCCCGAGGAAAAAGATCCCGAAAAAGATAATGATAAAATTCCACCAGTAGCCGCCGCCTTTCGCCTGCATCAGCAGGCCGTAAACGCCGACCAGAACGAGCAGCACCGGCCAGAATACGCCGAACAGCTCGCCGATATCCGCATCCACGACTCCCGTCTGGTCCAGCAAAAAAACGAACCCGATCCCGACCAGGATGATTCCCCAAAATAGGCGTTGGATCACCGATTGCTTCATTCCGTCTACCTCCATAGGCCTTTATCTGAAACGTCTCTTATCCGTTCTCGCTACTTTATTATAGCGGCGATGCCGCGCCTCCATAAGCTGCGCGGGTCGGAAATCGGACTCGGTCTCGGGACGGAGACAGCCCGCAGCCGAAGGCAACGCCGGGACGCTGCGAAAAATGAAAACGGCAGCGAAGACCCGCCGTATACGGAAGGTCTTCCGCTGCCGAATGAAGAATAAGAGCGATCAATTGCCGCGATCCGGCCCATGAGGGGTCGTGTATGTACTTCCGGGCTGTTCCCTGTCCTGGGCTTTGACTTTCGCTTTCCCGCGATGGATTCGGGCTTTGACGGTGCCGACGGGCACGTCCAGGGCCGCCGCGATCTCGTCGTCCTTGAAACCGTAATAAAATTTGTAAAGAAGCAGCGTGCGCGTTGCGGGATCCAGCCGTCCCAACACGTCGGAAAGCTCCGCAAGCAATTCCGGACCGTTGTCGGAACGCGCGGCGGGCTCGTACTCCTCATAGCTGTCGGCCAGCCGTTCCGATCTTCGCGCCCGGTTGGCGTTGGACGCCAAATTCGAGGCGATCGTTTTCGCCCATGGAATGATCTTGCCGCTCTCCCGCAGAGTGTCAAGCTTTTCCAAAATTCGAACCCACGCTTCCTGGACGACGTCTCCCGCATCGTTCTTGTCGTACAGGCGGCTTCGAGCGGTTTTAAGCATTTGACGATACAGCTCCGCAAGCATTTCTTCTTCCATTCCGGCCTTGCCCGGCAATGATGAATCTCGCAGGAAGTTCGTCATATCGAGCGGTCACTCCTTGAGAGAATACGTCGTTTCCACTTATCCCCATTGTATCACATTCGCGTCCCGAGGAGAATATTTTACATGTTGCGACGACCCAAAAAACGACAATTTTCATCCGTTGACCGGAACGGCTCCCCGAATGCCGCCCCGTTTCGAACGGTCGGACCCGACGGCTTCCGCCCAGGCATCCAGCATCGCTTCCGTCACTTTGCCGCCGCCTCTGGCAATCACCTGAACGTCCACCGTCCGCTTGCCCCACTCCCGGTAAACCTGGCGGGTCGACGGAAAGTAAAGATCGATTTTGTAGCCTTTGATGCGGGAACCGGTATCGGCGACGACTCCGTATCCGTAACCGGGAATATATAGAAGCGTTCCGAGCGGAAACAGCTTCGGGTCGGCGGCGATGGTGGACACGCTTCCCCTGCGGACTTTCACGCCGGAAAACGTAATGCCGTATTGCGGATGGCCGGGACGTTTTCCCGTCGACTCCTCGCCTGCCGTATATCCGGTCGCGATTACCCGTATCGTCGTCGGTCCGGCCCCCGCGGAGGCCGGACGCACGGCGTCGGGCTTCGGCTCCCGCCTTCCGGCATCGCCGGCCGACGCGGGGAGCGGCGTTGCAAGCGCCGGTTCGTGGCGCTCCGCGGACGGCAAGCGGTCCGCAACTTTTCCCGCGGCTTGCCGGAAGGAAACGCCGGAATAGGCGAGCAGGACGAAACAGATCGCCAAGGCGGCCCCATTGCGGGCCCAACGTTTGATGAAAACAAAAAAGCTTGCTGGCATTCGGCTCACACCTCTAAGGGGTAGACTGCCCAATGCCGGCAAGCGTTATGCGATGATCCTCGCGCCGGGATCCCGAAAGCGCCGTCTAGTCGATCCGCTTGGCAGCGATCTCCCCGGCCGCGCGCGCGATAAAGTCCGCAACCGGCTGCGCCCCGAGGTCGCCTTCCCCGCGGCGCCGCACCGATACCGAGCCGCTGTCGGCCTCGCTTTGGCCGACGATCAGCATGTACGGCACTTTCTCCAATTGGCCCTCGCGGATTTTATAGCCAAGCTTCTCGTTGCGCAAGTCGGTTTCGGCCCGAATTCCGGCTTCCTGCAGCTTCTCCGCGGTTTCCCGGGCGTAATCGTTGAACGCCTGGCTGACCGGGATGATTTTGGCCTGAACCGGCGACAGCCAGAGCGGCAGCGCGCCGACGAAATTTTCCAGCAAAAAGGCGGTCATGCGCTCCATCGTGCTGATAATGCCGCGGTGAATGACGACCGGGCGGTGCTTTTTGCCGTCTTCGCCGACGTATTCGAGCTGGAAGCGCTCCGGCAGCAGCACGTCGATTTGCGCGGTCGACAGCGTTTCTTCCTTGCCGGTCGCGGTTTTGATCTGCACGTCCAGCTTCGGTCCGTAGAAGGCCGCTTCCCCTTCCGCCTCGAAAAACGGCAGGTTCATCTCTTCCACGACTTCGCGAAGCATGCGCTGCGTCGTTTCCCACATCTCGTCGTCCGGCCAGTATTTCTCGGTGTCCTTCGGATCGCGGTACGACAGGCGGAACCGGTAATCCTTGATGCCGAAATCCTCGTAAACGCGCTTGATCAGGTCGACGACGCGAGCGAACTCGTCCTTGATCTGATCCATGCGGCAAAAAATGTGAGCGTCGTTCAGCGTCATCGCGCGCACGCGGTGCAAACCCGTCAGCGCTCCCGACATCTCGTAGCGATGCATCGTCCCGAGCTCGGCGATCCGGATCGGAAGGTCGCGGTAGCTGCGCATGTCGCTCTTGTACACCATCATATGGTGCGGACAGTTCATCGGCCGAAGCACCAGCTCCTCGTTGTCCAGCTCCATCGGCGGGAACATGTCCTCCTGGTAGTGGCCCCAGTGGCCCGACGTTTTGTACAGCTCCACGTTGGCGAGCACCGGCGTATAGACGTGCTGGTAGCCGAGCTTTTCTTCCAGATCGACGATGTAGCGCTCCAGCGTTCTCCGCACCTTGGCTCCGTTCGGCAGCCACAAGGGCAGGCCCTGCCCGACTTGCGGGGAAAACGCGAACATTTTTAATTCCTTGCCGAGCTTGCGGTGATCCCGCTTTTTCGCTTCTTCCAGGAAGTGCAAATGCTCATCCAGTTGGCTTTTCTTGGCGAAAGCCGTTCCGTAAATCCGCTGCAGCATCTTGTTTTTGCTGTCGCCGCGCCAGTAGGCGCCGGCCACGCTGAGCAGCTTGAACGACTTGATGCGTCCTGTCGACGGCAGGTGAGGCCCGCGGCAAAGGTCGAAAAATTCGCCCTGATCGTAAATCGTAATGACCGAATCGGCCGGCAATCCCTCGATCAGCTCCAGCTTGAGCGGATCTTCGAGCTCCTTGTAGATCGCGACCGCTTCGTCGCGCGACACGACGCGGCGGACGATCGGCAAATCTTCCTTGACGATCTTTTCCATTTCGCGCTCGATCTTTTCGAGATCCTCGGGCGTGATCGATTGGTCCATGTCGATATCGTAATAAAAGCCGTCCTCGATGACCGGGCCGATGCCCAGCTTCACGGCTTTATTGCCGTAGAGGCGCTTGATCGCCTGGGCCATCAGATGCGCCGTGCTGTGGCGCATCACCTCGACGCCGTCCGCGGAGTCGAGCGTCACGATTTCGATCGTCGCCTGATCTTCCAATTGCGTCTTGAGATCGACGGTTTTTCCGTTGATTTTGCCGGCGGCGGCATTTTTTCGAAGTCCCGCGCTGATCGAGGCGGCAACGTCGTCGATCGTCGATCCTTCCGCGTATTCCCGGACGGCGCCGTCCGGCAGCTTAATTTGTAAAGCCATAAAACGTGTCCTCCTTCAAATTTGACACCTTGACGCGCCTTATCCCCCGAGAAAGGGCCGCAAACGACAAAAAGCGCCCGTCCCGATAGGGACGAGCGCGTTGTCAGCTCGTGGTTCCACCCTTGTTCAACCGATGCCGTCCGCAGGGGAAGCTTCGGTTCTCAGGCATGATTAACGGTCATGACCCGGCAGCGCATACTTGCCGTCGTTACGTGTTCCGCGCTGCGGCTCGAAAGGGGTCGATGTCAGCCGGTTGCGGAAGGAACTTTCAGCCATCGGTTCCTCTCTCTGGGCCGTCCGTTTCGGACATCGGTGTCTTTCTCATCGCCGATATGATGTGGCTTGCGAATCGCGCAAGGCTGTTGAACGGAATTATACAACCGGCAAGCCTTCCGCGTCAAGTGAGATGTTCCGGGCACAAGGCGGCCCGTTCGCCGAATATGCCCATCAGCGTCCGGATGACCTGCGCTTCCGGGTCGTCGGTATGAATGTAAAGCCGCCGGGGAGAAGCGGCGAGCAGACGGCTGACCAGCATGCTCTCCTCCTCGTCCCCGTCGCCCGATTCCGCGAGGTCGCTTCCTTCCGCGCCATTTCCCTCCGCGTCCCTCTCCAGGGGCCGCAAGCGATCGTCAAGCAGCTTGAAGGCATGTCCTCCGCCATGAAGAACGTGAACTTCGGCCATCTTTACCTCCTGCCATTCCACCATCGTTTGCAGAAGCGACACGAACTCCTGGTATTGCCTTTCCATGAGCCGATCTTCCAGCGCCGTCTCGGCCGCTTCCTTCACCTCCTCCCGGTACTCGCGAAGACGGAAGCGAATAAATCCGTCCAAATTCAAATAGTCATTTTCCTTCAAATAGGCGGCGTAATGCTGACCCAGCCTGCGAATTCGGCGTTCCCGCCCTCTCCCGTTCTCCCGGACGTCCGGTTCCGGCTCGCCATCCAGCAGCGCGATCGTTTCGGCCACGATCAAGTCGATTTCGAAACCATTGCGCAAACCTTGGCCCGTTTCCAAAAAGCGCCGAAGCATTTTCAATTCCCGTTCTTCCACCGTGTACTCCGCCAAAACCTGACCTGTTCGGGAGCAAAACTCGTCCCGCCCCTGCCCGATCTTCAAGCAGCAGCGGATATTTCCGCCCTCTTCGACCGCCCACGGCCCTTCCCCGTCATTTCCGCTCAATCCGGCAAAAGAGCGGTTCAACATCGTCGCCAGTTCGTGCGAAGCCGATTTGCCTGCCGCAATCGTCCAGCTGTCCATTCTCATCATCTCCGCCTCCCGCGATCCCATTATCCTAACTATATGGTGGCCGAATTGGGGATATACGATCGGCGATCGGGTATGGTATATTTTATAAAATGACAACGCGAATGGAATTTTGTTGGGTTCGACAAAACGTGAGGTATCGAAATGATCGGTTCGGAAGAATTGAAAAATTATCGCGCCAAATGGAACCGTCGGCTGCTTAATTGCCTATGGTTCCTTTTTGCGATGGCCGTCGCGATCGAGCTGTTTTATCTGATCGCCCAACCGGACGGCGGGATGACGCCATCGTCAATGGCCCGGCATCTCCGATACGGTTCGCTGAATTTGGCAGCCGTCTTCGCAGCCGAAGCGGCCGTTCGTTTTTTTCCCAAGATTCATGAATACGTTATCGTAGCCGTTTCCGCAACTTTGGCCGTAAGCGTCGCGGTGCTGCACGTCGACGCCCAATTTTTGCTTCTTGCCCTTTTCTTCCCGGTGTTGGTCAGCGTTTTTTACTTTCGAGTCGGCCTGTCGCTTTTCGGTTTCGGCCTTGCGGTAGGCTCTTTCATTGCTCTGGCCTGTATCCATCCCGAAATCCAAAAGTCCGTCACGTTGGATGAAATCATCGGAATTTCGGCCATTCTCTGCATATACAGCGCCGTCGGCATCGGCGTGCTGCTGCGCGGCCGCGATCTGTACCGCAAACTCGCCAAAGCTTACGATGCCCAGCAGCAGCTGCTCGTCCGTTCGATCGTCATGGACAAGCGCGCCAAAACCGACGCCCTGACCGACACTTACAATCACGGGGCGTTCCAGGAGTATTTCTCCAGGCTGACCGAACAAAGCGACTCGGGAAATTTGCGTCTTCACTTGGCGCTAGTGGACATCGACAATTTCAAGCAAGTGAACGATACGTTCGGCCACAGCGCCGGCGACGACGTGCTTCGAGCGATTTCCGGCACGGTCAAATCCTTGATCGGCCCCAACGATATCGCGGCCCGTTACGGCGGAGAGGAGCTGGCCGTGCTCATCACCGAGCGGTCCATTCTGGAAGCGTACGAGCTGATGGAGAACATCCGGGGCGCGGCGGCCGAAATGAAGCATCCGGAGTTGAACGGCCAAGCGGCGACCGTAAGCATCGGCATCGCTTCCCATGCTGCCGGGATGAGCAAGGAGGCTTTTTTCCGCAAAGCGGACGAAGCCTTGTACGAAGCGAAGCGATCGGGAAAAAACCGGACGGTGATGGCGAAAGCCAGAACGTGAGGGAACGGATAAAATCCAGCGAAGGCTATCGGCGTTTGCACGGGGAGAGCACCGGATAGCGGGACCGCTTGATCCTGCACCTTGGAAACAGCAAAAAAGCCTTCCCAGCCGGCTGATTCGCAGGGACGGGAAGGCTTCGCTCAAGCCGAGGGAATTCAATTTTGCATGACGAAGTCTTTCGTCGCGTGTTCGTTCTCTTCGTATACCTTCAAGATTTCATACTGCGTGTTCCGCTGCGCCGGAATTTTGCCGGCTTCGCGGATGATCCGCAGACAGGCTTCGATATTGACTTTGTGCGTCGTTCCGGCCGCGGACACGACGTTCTCCTCCATCATCGTGCTGCCGAAGTCGTTCGCGCCGTACGTAAGCGACAGCTTGCCGATTTCCGGCCCCATCGTCACCCAGGACGATTGGAAATTCGGGATGTTGTCCAGCGCGATCCGGCTGATCGCGAGCGTCTTCAAGTATTCTTCGGGCGTCGCTTTCTCCCGCTTCATGTTCGTGTTGTCCGGCTGGAACGTCCACGGGATAAACGCGAGGAACCCTTTCGACGGATAGCCGTTGTTCACGCATTCGTCCTGCGCGTCGCGGATGCGAAGCAAATGCAGCGCCCGCTCCTCCATCGATTCCCCGAAGCCGATGACCATCGTGCCCGTTGTCGTCATTCCGACCTTGTGCGCGGCGGTCATCACGTCCATCCAGTCGCGCCAGCTGCCTTTCAGGCGGCTGATCTTCTTCCGGGTGCGGTCGTCCAAAATTTCCGCTCCCCCGCCCGGCAGCGAGTCAAGCCCGGCTTCGTGAATTTGGCGCACGACTTCGTCCAGCGAGAGGCCGTTCGACACTTCTTTCATTTTGTGGATTTCCGCAGGCGAGAACGAGTGCATCGTAATTTGCGGGAATCTCGCTTTGATCTTGCGGAGAAGATCGAGATAGTAAGTAAACGGCAAGTTCGGGTTCGTTCCGCCCTGCATCAAAATTTCGGTGCCGCCGACGTCGACGGTTTCCTGGATTTTTTGCAGGATCGCTTCGTCCGGCAGAACGTAGCCTTCCTTCGAGCCCGGAGCGCGGTAAAACGCACAAAACCGGCAATAAACGTCGCAAATATTCGTATAGTTGACGTTCCGGCCGACGACGAACGTCGTGATCGGTTCGGGATGGTGCTTCAGCATGATCTGGTTGGCCGCGTGCCCCATTTTCTCGATTTCATCCGATTCGAACAGCGCGATAACGTCATCGAGCTGCAGTCGTTCCCCGCTTGCGGCCCGTTTCAAAATGGGATCTATCGTACTCATTTCGGTTTCTCCTCCCTCTTGCGCTTCTCTCTGGCCGAAAAAACGTTAACCGATTAACTCGTCTTGTTCATCGTAGCACAAATAAACCGCAGCAGCCACCACTTTCTAAAAGTAAGGGGCGGCGCCGCGGCTTGATAAACGCAATTATTCCGTCGATTCCAGAGCTTGCTGCAAATCCGCGATCAGGTCGTCCGCGTCTTCGAGACCGACCGAGTACCGCACGAGCCCGTCCGTAATTCCCCGGGCCAGCCGGACCTCCTTCGGCATCGCCGCATGGGACATCATCGCCGGGTAAGACAAAATGCTTTCGACCGCGCCGAGGCTGACCGCGACGAGCGGCAAGCGAACGCGCCCCAGCAGCCGGCGGGCCCGTTCTCCGTCGCCAACGTCAAACGACACGACGGCGCCGTACCCGAGCGATTGACGCTCGTGAACCTCGCGGCCCGGATGGCCTTCAAGTCCCGGGTAGTACACGCGCCCGACGGCCGGATGGGCTTGCAGCCACCGGGCCAGCTTGGCCGCCCCGCGCTCGCTCTCCGCCATCCGCACCCGCAGCGTCTTCATCCCCCGCATCAGCAGCCAGCTTTCCTGGGCGCCCAGGACGGTGCCCAGCCCGTTTTGCAGCTGCTTGACGCGGCGGCCGAGCGACTCGTCTCTCGTGACGATCAACCCGGCCAGCACGTCGCTGTGCCCGCCCAAAAATTTGGTCGCGCTGTGGATGACGACGTCAACCCCGAGCTCGATCGGACGCTGATGATAAGGCGTCATGAACGTGTTGTCGAGCATCGACAGCAGTCCGTTCTCTTTGGCCCAACCGGCGACTTCGGCGATGTCGGTAATTTTCAGCGTCGGATTGGACGGCGTCTCGATGAACACCGCTTTCGTGTTCGGCCGGAGCGCCGCCTTAACCTGCTCGAAGTCGGTCATGTCGACGAACGTCGAGTCGATTTGCAGACGGTTCAGCACGGTCGTCAGCAATCGGTAGGTGCCGCCGTAAACGTCCTCCGTCACAATGACGTGGTCGCCCGCGGACAGCAGCAGAAAGGCCGTCGAGATGGCGGCCATCCCGGACGCGAACGCGAAGCCGTTCGCGCCTCCTTCGAGCAGGGCGATATATTCCTCGAGCGCTTCCCGCGTCGGATTGCCCGAGCGGCTGTAATCGTGCTTCGGAGGGTTGTCCAAATCGAAATGATGAAAGGTCGAAGCCTGGAAAATCGGAACGCTGGACGCCCCCGTCGTTTCGTCGATCTCCTTGCCGAAATGAATCAGCTTGGTCGCAAAGCGCGTCTCGTTCCGTTCGAAGTCGGATTCGGATTGTCTGCTCATGTTCGCGTTACTCCTTTCCGATTTCGCGAAGCGCCTCGCCGATCGCGTTGTCCAGGTCGGCGATGAGATCGTCGATATGCTCGATGCCGACCGAGAAGCGCAGCAGCCGATCGTCGACGCCGACCTTGCGGCGGATTTCCTCCGGAATGTCCGCGTGCGTCTGAACCGCCGGATAGGTGAGCAGCGATTCGACGCCGCCCAGGCTTTCCGCGAAGGCGATCAGCTTCAAATGGCGCAAAATCGGCTCGACCGTTCTCGCGTCCTTCATCCGGAACGAGAAAATGCCGGTATTGCCCGATGCCTGGCGCTTCTGGATCTCATGGCCGGGATGGTGGGGCAGCGCCGGATGGTACACTTCCTCGACGGCCGGATGCTCCTTCAGCCATTGCGCGAGCCGGACGGAATTGGATTCGTGCCGCTCCATCCGCAGCGCCAGCGTCTTCATTCCTCTCATCAGCAGCCACGAATCCTGCGGGCCGAGCACGGCGCCGATCGAATTGTGCAAAAACGCCATCTGCTCCGACAGCTCCTTGCCCTTGGTGACGATCAGGCCCGCCAGCACGTCGTTATGCCCGCCCAAATATTTGGTGGCGCTGTGGATGACGATATCGGCGCCGAGCTCGATCGGGCGCTGCAAATACGGCGTCAGCAGCGTGTTGTCAACGATCGTCAGCATGCCCTTGCGCTTGGCCCATGCGGATACCTTCGCAAGATCGGTGATCATCATGAGCGGATTCGTCGGCGTTTCGATGAGCACCGCCTTGGTCGCGGGCGTCCAATGAGCTTCCAGCGCGTCCATGTCGTCGGTGTCGACGTAAGAGGCGGAGACGCCGAAGCGGGACATGATTTTTTCCAGCAAGCGGTAGGTTCCGCCGTACAAATCGAGCGACACAATCAAGTGGTCGCCCTGCCCGAACAAGGCGAAAATCGTTTGCAGCGCAGCCATTCCCGAGCTGCAGGCGAAGCCTGCATCGCCGCTTTCCAAATCGGCCGCGGCGGCCTCAAGCACCGATCTCGTCGGGCTTTTCGTGCGGGAATAGTCGAACCCGGTGCTCTGTCCGAGCTTCGGGTGGCGGAAAGCGGTAGCGTTGTAGATCGGATAGCTTACCGCCCCGGTCTGGGGGTCGTTTTGGGAACCGATTTGGGCCAAGCGGCTTTCAATGTTCATGAATGGTGGCTGCTCCTTCGCGCAATATTTAGATTCCTGCTCCGAGATCGTAAGGCGTTTCCTGGTAGACATAATAGTTCAGCCAATTGGAAAACAGCAGATTCGCGTGCGCCCGCCACGTCGACAGCGGCAACCGGGACGGGTCGTTGTTCGGAAAATAATTTTGCGGCACGTCGATCCGCAGCCCCTTCGCCTTGTCGCGGTCGTACTCCCACTTCAGCGTCAGCGGGTCGTACTCCGAATGGCCGGTCACGAAAATTTGCCTGCCGTTTTCCGTGGCGGCGATGTATACGCCCGAATCTTCGGATTCGGACAGGATCTCGAGGCCCGGCACCTTCTCGATATCCTCGCGCCGCACTTCGGTATGGCGCGATTGCGGCACGTAAAACATCTCGTCGAACCCTCTGAGCAAGCGGACGTTGCGTTTGGCGATCGTGTGCGGGAACACGCCGAACAGCTTTTGCGGCAAATCGTGCTTCGGTACGCCGAAATGGTGATAAAGCCCCGCTTGCGCCGCCCAGCAAATGTGGAACGTCGAGGTTACGTTGCGGGCGCTCCAGTCCATAATGTCCTTCAGCTCTTCCCAGTACGTAACGTCCTCGAACGGAAGCTGCTCGACGGGAGCCCCGGTAATGATCATGCCGTCATACCGCTGATGGCTGATATCGTCGAACGTTTTGTAAAATGTTTCCAAATGCTCCGCCGACGTGTTTTTGGACGTATGGGTTTTCGGGTGAAGCAGAACGACCTCTACCTGCAGCGGCGTATTGCCGATCAGCCGCAGCAGCTGCGTTTCGGTCGTCTCCTTGGTCGGCATCAAATTCAGGATCGCGATTCGCAGCGGCCGAATATCCTGCTTGTAGGCTACGCTCTCATCCATGACGAATATATTCTCTCCGGCGAGAATTTCCTTGGCCGGCAAATGGTCGGGCACTTTAATCGGCATAGCTGTCAGCCTCCTTTGTCGTCGTTTGCGCATCATCGAACAGAAGAAAGGCCCTTTCCGGAGAAAGGGCCGTCGTCGGTAAAGGACCGTGCGCCTCTCTCATCTGTCAGAAACGCCGCGTCCGCGTCCGTTTCCGCAAGAATTAGCACCGTGCGTCGTCGACGCCGGTTGCCGGGCTTCATAGGGCTAGTCCCTCCGCCTGCTCTTGATAAGATGGCAAAACCTATTCGGTTGTAATCAAACTAATCCTAATTTACCCGAAAACGATACCATCGTCAAGCCGAATTCATCATCGGTCAGTGTCAAGCTAGCGTGGGCAGTCATTTAAGATGCCTGGAACGCGAACCCCGAAGGAACCTCTTCCTTGTAAGCGCTTTGCTTCGTTCTTTCATCAAACACAAGTGATTTGTCAGAATTTTTTGCCGTTATCCGCGAAGTGCTTTGAGTGCCATACCCGTTGTGCTGCTTTGCTTCGGTCCTTGCAGCATGCGAATCATTCCAGCGATACAACCCTTGACCGGTTGCGTCACGTTCTTGAGCAATTGCCGCATGTTTATCGACTGCTGCGGCGTTGCCTGCTTACTCGCTTGTCCTTCAACCGTTCTTACCACCGTGCCCGCTTCTTGAATCCTCATCATCGTCCTCAGCATCGCCCTGACGCCTCGCTCACTCCAACTGTACCCGCCACGCTTCGTCCGCTTGGCGAATATACGCATCTGCGATTCCGCGCTTCCCATCGGGCGCATACCGCTTGTGTCGATCCCCTTCGCCTGGAGTGTTTTTCGGTAGTCGTCCAAATGCTTCTCATGCCGCTTTAGAAATCTTTTATACGGCTTCCAATCCTTCCGGTTCTCTTCCGCTATCTCTTGCTCCGACACGCCTTCCAGGACCGCCATAAGCGCGGCTGCATCCTGTTTGGCCAAAGACCGTCTCACGGTCTCCCACACCTGCGGCAAATGACCAACAAAGCGTTTCAAATCACGCGCCACATGAAAGCGGTCCAGCATGTACAGACATTGGTGAAAGTAGGATGTACATTCCCCGATCCACGCCGCGCCGTCTCCGTTCACCACAAGCCACGTGTTCTCGTCGATTTCGTAACGCTCCACCAGAAAGTCCCCGAACCCTTCCCAGAAGTCGCCGCCGCTCGTATGCAGGTAATGCTGTTTGTTCTTCAGCTGTACCCGCTTGCCGTTCTTCTCCCAGCCTTCGTGTACGACTGCAATTGCGTTCTCCATCCCGCGCTTTTTGCTCCGCTGCAGCTTCGTGTACAGCCCATCCACTTCCACGAACAGCACGCGGGCAGCGCGCCGTTTCACCGCTGGCATCGGCTGTTGCGCACGCTCCATCAGTTTTTCCCTGATCGCTTGGTGGCTCAGCACATTGTAGCCCAAAAGCTGCTCCAGCCTCTTTGCGCTGTCCCGGTACGACGGTCCTTGGCTTGCGAATGCGATTGCTGTCTCTTCCAAATGCGGACTGACTTTCCCGCGCCCTTCGAATTGCAACAGCTGATCCAGCAGATACACGTGTTTGCCGCTTCTACGGTCACAGTACAATCTCCGCTTAAAGCGCACATTCCCGAACACTGTGTTGACGCTTGTTTCACGCTCGTCCTTTACTCGATAACGCTCTCGGTCCCGTTGCTCCAGGATCTGCTGATCCAGCGCCTCCAGTACCTGCTTCATCGCACGAGCGAATTCCTCCTGCATTTTCCGGAAAATCCATTGCTCAATCTCTTTCATCGTCGGCATTGTTGTGGTAAAGTGGCTCACAGGAGCTTCCTCCTTCTTGGTGTGTTGTGCGCAAACATCACTTTACCAAGGGAGAAGCTCTTTTTCTATATCCGCTTTTTCCAATTCCTACACCCACAGAGATTTTACACTATCTCATCATCGGCATCGTTTGCCGCCCGTCCGCAAATGTTTCTTGAAAGGGGCTTTGCGGGAGATTATACTTAGGACGGATTGCAGGCTTTATTTCGACACTTTTCGAAGGGGGGAGTCGGCCGTGGAAGGCGATCAGCCGGGACCCAGCAGCATTCGTTCGTCAACCCGCACAGAGCAGGACCGCAAGCCGTCGCGAAGGTTCCGCCGCCCGATTTCGCCGCGGCCGGCCCTTCCTTCTTTTGAACGATCGGCATTACGGCCTCCTGCATGATTTTCATGCAAAGGAGCGGATACCGATGAAAATCCGATTGGTAAACAAAGGCGTCTTTACGCCGGTGGAAGACGTACGCGCGGCGCTGACCCCGCCGGAGGACGGCTTTTACTGGATCGACGCGAACATCGAAGACCTTGTCGACCTTCAGCCGCTGTTCGGGCTGCACGATCTGGCCGTGGAGGACTGCATGACCGAGGAAGAGCAGCGGCCCAAGCTGGAGGTTTACGAAAATCATTATTTCATCGTCATCAACAGCATACGTTTCGACGACGAGGAAATTTTCCTCCGGGCGCTCAACATGTTTCTCGGACGGCACTATCTCATCACCGTAACGCGGCAAAAAATCAACGAGCTTCGTTCGATCAAGCCGATTCTGTGGGAGCAGGAAGTCAACAAGGCCGACCGGCTGCTTTATCATCTCGTCGACATCGTCGTAGACAATTACTTTCTCGTCGGCGACCGGATCGAAGCCCGCATCGACAGTCTCGAAGAGGACATTCTGATGCACTCGAAGAAATCGCACCTGACCGAAATCGTCGGTCTGCGAAGCGAAATTTTATGGCTGAAAAAGGTGCTCGGACCGCAGCGCGACGTCATCGGAGCGCTGAACAAGCGCGATCTCCGGCTCATCGACGACGAGCTGCAGAAGTATTTCGTGGACATTCACGAAAACGCGATTAAAATTTACGAAACGTTCGAGACGTACCGCGATTTGATGGGGAACTTGCGAGAAGCCTACCAGTCGAGCATCAACACGAGGGCCAACGAAATCATGCGCGTTTTTACCGCTCTTACGACGATCTTCATGCCGCTGACCTTCATTACGGGCGTTTACGGGATGAATTTCGATTATATTCCGGGCATGCACGAGGAATACGGCTCGATCGTTTTGCTCGTCATCATGGTTTTGATCGGGTTCGGCATGTTTTATTATTTTCGAAAAAGAGATTGGCTGTAACGGCGCAAACGGACCCCGGGCTTCCCGCCTCAGAAGCGGAAGCGCCGGGGTCTGCCGTTACCGTCTAGACCGCTTGCGCGTCCCGGCGATAACGGATCCGGACGAAGCGAACCTTTTCGTAGCAGCGTTCGGCTTCCCCGCCGCCTTCTTCCGTGACGCCGTAAATCCGCTTGACGAGCGGCTTCAAAAAGCGATCGCCCAAATCCTTCATCGCCTTGAGCGCGCCGTCGATTTCCGTCTGGGGCATGCCGGCCAGCTCCTTATCGACCAGCATCGACACGTCGTAGCCTTCCTCGTCCAGCTTCTCGATCCGCTCGATCAGCTGCCTTCGCGGCACATTCAACTCCCGCTCCAGCTCGTCCAACGTGTGCCCCTGGCGAATGCCGGCCAGCAGCTTGCGCTTTTCCCGGACGAGCGACAGGCTTTTCCCGTATTTCTCCTCCTTCTGGCGGAACGTCCACTCGCTCCACGTGTTCAAATCGATTTTCCGCTCGACCCAATTCAGCGGAAACGAATGCTCCCGCGGCAGCGGCTTCAGCAATTCGAGCAGCTCCGCTCCGTAGCGCTCGGTCTTTCTCGGGCCGAATCCCGGAATTTGCCCGAGCTCCTCCATCGTCCGCGGCACGTAAACGGCCAGCATTTGCAATTCGCGATTCGTCGCCACCAAATAAGCCGCCCGGCGCTCTTCCGCCGACTTGGCGCGTCTCCACTGGCGCAGCGGCTCCAGCTCCTTCTCCCTGTCATTCAAATCGGCGTAGCAAGCCAGCAGCCCCGGCAACGCGGGCGTGCGCTCCCAATAAGGAGCATCCTCCAGCATGCTGTCCAGCAGCGGGCGGAATCCGTCCTTCATCCGCTTGGCGATTCCGTACCGGAACGAGGCCAGCAGCTCTTCCCAGCTCGCGCCTTCATACCAAAGCTCCCGTTCCGCCGTCTCCGCGTCCCGGAGCTCCTGCCATCCGGCCGTCCACATTCCCTGCTCTTCGCCGATAAACACTTGCCCCCGCTCGACGTCCGACAGTCCGGCCGTCCGTTCAAACCGATTCAGAAATACGACTTCCATTCGAGATTCCTCCTTGCCCGCTTCCGCGGCATATTGGCATGTTCCGGCACGAACGCCATGCGGAGACACAAAAAAGCACCTCCCGCCGCATGGACGAAAGAGGTGCTTCCTCTCGAATGCCTGAACTATGTATGGCTATTATACTGAATATGGATCGAATTGGCAAGTTAACTTTTTTTGTCCGCCGCTGCCCCGTCCTGTCACAGGTTCTCCTTTTGCCGCGATCTCCGAAATTATGTTAAGGTTAAGTCATCTTCGGATATTTTAGACCGGTTATGGCAGGAAGGCAGGTACGCCCTTATGAACAGCGCGAGAACGTCCGCGACGGGGACGGACAAACGATACGCGGAAGCGGAAACTTTCATCAGACAGGCTTACGGGGAACTGGACAAGTCGCCCGCGGAAGCGGAAAGGCGCATTCGGGAAATCGGACGGCAGCTCGAAACGGAAGGCCGCTACAGCCACACGTTCGAGGAACTGTCGCACGGAGCGAAAATGGCGTGGCGCAACGCCAACCGCTGCATCGGCAGGCTGTTCTGGAACCGGATGCACGTCCTCGACGCCAGGGATTGCGAGACTTCCGACGACGTATACGCCGCGTTGCTGCGGCATATCGAATTCGCCACCAACGGCGGCGAAATCCGTCCGGCGATCACCGTGTTCGCGCCGGCAACCGGCGGAAGGGAACCGGTGCGCATCTGGAACCACCAGCTCATCCGCTACGCGGGCTACCGGACGGAGGACGGCATCATCGGCGACCCCGCTTCGGCAAGCTTTACGGATGTTTGCCGCAAGCTGGGCTGGCAGGGCGCAGGCACTCCGTTCGACGTGCTGCCTCTCGTCATCCAGACGGACGAACAGGAGCCGCGGCTGTATCCGATTCCCGAGCGGCTTGTGCTGGAAGTCCCCCTGTCCCATCCCGAACTCGACCTTTTCGGCGAAACCGCAGTCAAATGGTACGCCGTTCCGATCATATCGGATATGGCGCTTGAAATCGGAGGCGTTCGCTATCCCGCGGCCCCGTTCAACGGCTGGTACATGGGAACGGAAATCGGGGCCCGCAATTTGGCCGACGAGTTCCGCTACGATATGCTGCCTGCGGTCGCACGCAATATGGGGCTGGATACGAGCACCCATTCATCCCTTTGGAAGGATCGCGCCCTCGTCGAGCTGAATGCGGCCGTGCTTCATTCGTTTCGAAAAAGCGGCGTCAGCATCGTCGACCATCATACGGCCGCGCAGCAATTCAAAATGTTCGAGAAAAACGAGGCCCGGGCCGGCCGCGAAGTGACCGGCCGCTGGTCGTGGCTCATTCCGCCGATGTCTCCGGCGACGACCGACATTTTTCACGGCAGCTATGAGGACCGCACGGTTTTCCCGGGGTTTGTTTATCAGGACCGGCCATACGGGCAATAAAGAAAGGAGGCTTGTTTTTTGAAACCGAACGATTTCGACTTTATGTCCGACAGCACCGAGCAGACTTCGACGAGATTCGTAACCTTCATTACGCCGGGCATGCACCGGTTCGACCTGGCCATTACGACGACGAACCGGTTCTACGGCAAAAAGCTGGTTGTCGACATGCAATCGGGACGCAGCGCCGTGCTCGGCGCGGACGATTTGGAGGAAGAGGGCGTTCTGAACTCCGTCTTCAAGCTCGATGACGAGCAGGCGGCCGAGCTGTCCCAATTTTTAAGCCTCGTGCTGGGCGAGCCACACTTTACCGATTGAAAAGCTTTTTGCCGATCCCGCGTTATCTCGCTTTGTTTTTTTGCTTGTGAGCCGCTTCCTCCAGCCGCTGAAAGCGCCGCAAGTCGGCCTTCCGGATCGGCAGCGGCTCTTTGCGCAGCAATTTGACGATCGACCAGATCAAAAGCAAGAGCAGCACGGTAAAAGGCAGCGCCGCGATCAAGGAGGCGGTTTGCAGCGCTTCGAGCCCGCCCGCGTACAACAGCGTCGCCGCGATTCCCGCCATCAGCGCGCCGCAGACGATTTTGGCGGCGAGCGGCGGATTCAGGCTGCCGCGGGTCGTCATGCTCGCCAAAATAAACGTCGCGGAATCCGCCGACGTGACCAGGAAAGTCGCGATGAGCAAAATCGACAGAAAAGACAAAATCGCCGTAAACGGCATATGCCTGTAGAGCTCGAACAAAGCCGAGGTCAGATCCGCATTTACGGCCGCCGCAATGCCGGCGCCGCGATTCAAGTCGTGCCACAAGGCGGTCCCCCCGAACGCCGCCATCCACAGGCAGGCGATCAGCGGCGGGACGACCATGACGCCGATAATGAATTCGCGGATCGTCCTTCCTTTCGATACCCGGGCCACGAATCCGCCCACGAACGGCGACCAGGCGATCGCCCAAGCCCAGTAGAAAATCGTCCAATCCCGAATCCAGGTGCCTCCGGCATAAGGCTGCAACCGCAGGCTGTACTGGATGAAGTTGGCGATATAATCCCCGAGCGCCAGCGTGAACGTCTCCAGAATAAAGACGGTAGGGCCGGCAACGAAAATAAACAGCACGAGAGCCAATGCCGCTGCCAGATTCAAATTGCTGAGCACGCGAATGCCCTTATCCAGCCCCGTCGTCGACGAAAGCATATAGAGAACGAAAAGCGCCGCGATCATGAGCAGCTGTATGCCGACGGAATCCCCGATGCCCCATACGGCTTTCAGGCCTCCGTTCATTTGCAGGACGCCGAGGCCGACGGAAGTGGCGATTCCCATGACGGTGGCAATGACGGCCAAGCTGTCGATCGCGTTTTTCACGATCGGCCTGGAGCCCGTAACCGGTTCGGTCGCGGTCGAAATCAGACCGTTTTTTTGCTTTTTGAACTGCATGAAAGCGATGGCGAGACCGACGATGGCGGACACCGACCATTGGCTGATTCCCCAGTGAAAAAAGGAATAGCCCATCGCGATTCGCGCCGCTTCCTCCGTCAACGGCGGAACGCCCGCGAACGGCGTCGTAAAAAAGTGGCTCATCGGTTCGGCGACGCCGTAAAAGACGAGCCCCGCCCCGAAGCCCGCGGAAAACAGCATCCCGATCCAGGTAAAAAAGGGAAACTCGGGCTTTTCCTTGTCTCCGCCTAGACGAATCGACCCGTATTTGCTGATCGCCAGTCCGATCAAAAAAACGATAATCAAAAAGACGGCCAGCAAATAAAACCAGCCGAAGTTGTCCGTCGTAAACAGAAACAGCCGGTTCGCGATATCGCCGAACGCCGTCGGCGCGAACGCTCCGAACGCAACGAACAACAGGATGACGGCGACCGACACCGCGAACACCGGGTTTTTCCACAGTTTTTGTTCCATGCTGTCCCCCTCGAACACCGTTGTCCCCTAATTGTTTCCTTACGGTTGCTTGTTATGCAGCGGGAGAACAGCGACAAAAAGCGGCGCATGGATCCTATGTTCGGGGAGAAGCTAACGGAAACCCCTTCGAAAAGGAGACGTTACCGATGCCGCGTTCCCGCCCCGAAACCCGGCACCAGGTCCCGGACCTGGCGACCGTGGAATCGCAGCGCAACGACCTGACCGCCGAAGAATTTCCGGAAGGCCCGTACGGCAGCCCGGTTTCCGTCAAGCTTGGCAAAAGCACGCCGTGGCGGGAGGAGCAGCGTCCGCCGAACAGCTATACGTATGAAAACCGGGAGCTTCATGCCGGGATGGAGCGGGACTACCCCGGGGACCATCCGACGCACGCCGAGCGTCCCGAGCCCGAATCCGAATAACGAGCAAACAAAACGACCCTGCTTTTTCCGAGATTCCGTTTTCGGAAAAAGCGGGGTCGTTTTGAAGAGGCGAACCGCGTCACCCGATCCAGCGAAGGCGATCCCGGAACTCCAGCTCCTCGCACATCGCCAGCGCGCGTACCCGGTCGAGGTTCCAGACGCATTGCTCTAGCGGCAAGTCGACGGGCGCGTCGCAGCGGATCGTGGCAAGCTCCCGGGACAGATGAAGCATCTCCAGATCGTCCTCGATTTTGCGCCGGAGCGAGGCCGAAATATGCGGCAAATTTTCCAAAATGCCGTCAATGGACGCGTACTCGCGGATCAGCTTCATCGCCGTCTTTTCCCCGATGCCGCGCACCCCGGGATAGTTGTCGCTCGCATCGCCCATCAGCCCTTTCAAATCGACGATCTGGGCGGGCGTCATTTGCCGTTCTTCCATCAAAACCTCGGGCGTATAAACGATATAATTGCCGTGTCCTTTTTTCATGATCGCGACCCGGATGCGTTCGTCCGTCAATTGCAGCAGGTCGTGGTCGCCGGTCATGATCGTCACCAGCGCCTCGCCGCTGAACCGCCTGGCCAGCGTCCCGATGCAATCGTCGGCTTCGAAATCCCGGACGCCGACGTTCACGACGCCGAAGCTCTCCATCACGTCCCGGATCAGGCCGAACTGGGGAACCAAATCTTCCGGGGCCTCCGGGCGATTTCCCTTGTAGCCCGCGTATTGGCCCGTCCGAAACGTCGTGCTGCCCATATCCCAGCAGCAGACGATATGGGTGGGCGAAAAACGCTGCACCGCATCGCCGAAATACCGCAAATACCCGTGAATCGCATTGACCGGCGTGCCGTTTTGCGTCCTTTTGACCGATCCTCCGTAAGCGGTGGCGTAAAAGGCGCGAAACAGCACGGCCATGCCGTCGATAAGCAGCACGCGCCTCGTCTCGTCCGGCTCCGTCTCCCTGATCAGCGCCATCGGTTTCATCCTTCCCGTTCTAAGTTTTACCTTGGTTCATGTTCCCGCAAAAAGCGGCCGATCCGGCGGGCGGCGCAAACAAGCCGCTCTTCTTCCTCGACCAGCGCCAGCCTCGCATACCCTTCTCCCCGCGCGCCGAACGCATGGCCCGGCACCGAAGCTACGCCCGCGGCCGCGAGCAGCTCCCGGGAGAACGTCCTGGACGTCCACCCGGAGGGAAGCGGCGCCCAGACGAACATCGTCGCTTTCGGAAGAGGAATGGCCCACCCTTCTTCCCGAAGCGCCTCGACGAACCGGTCCCTCCTCCGCTCGTAGAGGGCGGCCACCGGCTCGGGAGCCGCCATGTCCCGCTCCATCGCGGCGACGGCGGCCTCCTGCACGGCGAGAAAAACGCCGAAATCGATATTGTCCTTCAGCGCCCGCAGCGATTCGAGCGCATCCCGATTGCCGACGGCAAAGCCGATGCGGCCTCCTGCCAGATGAAACGATTTCGAGAGCGAATGGAATTCGACCGCTACCTCCTTCGCGCCCGGCACTTCCAGCACGCTCGGCGGGCGGAAGCCGTCGAAGGCCATTTCGCTGTACGCGTTGTCGTGAACGAGCAGCACGCCGCGCCGCCGGGCGACTTCAACCGCCCGCTCGAAAAACGCCAGATCGGCCGTAGCCGAAAGCGGGTTGCTCGGATAGTTGAGCAGCATGAACTTGATTTTGTCCCATGCGGCTTCGGGCACCGCGTCAAAGTCCGGCAAGTAGCCGTTTTCCTCGGTTAACGGCAGGCGGATCGCCTCCACGCCGGCCACGGCGAGCCCGGCCTGGTAGACGGGGTATCCGGGATCGGGCAGCAGGACGCAATCGCCGGGGTTCGTCACCGCCAGCGCAAGGTGGGCAAGGCCGTCCTGCGTCCCCATCAGCGACAGCAATTCCCCGCGAGGATCCAGCGAGACGCCGAACCGGCGCTCGAACCACGCGGCCGCCGTCTCGCGGAATTTCGCCGAGCCTTGCGTGCCCGGGTACCGGTACAGCTCGGACCGCAGGGCCGCCTTCGACAGCGCCTCCATGATCTCCGGGGAAGGAGGACGGTCCGGACTGCCGATGTCGAGCGCGATCACGTCCGTCCCTTGCCGGAGCGCCTCCGCCTTCCACTCCGCCACCTCGGCGAAAATCGCCGAACCGAGCCTGTCCAGCCGATCCGACCTCCATTTGTTCGTCATGTCCATCTTCCTTTCGAAGTTAACCCGGGTGAGGCAGTCCGGTCTCCTGAACCATCCACATCATATAAAGCAGCACGAGCGCGAGTCCTCCGTACATGAGCCCGTACCGCCAGCGCACGCGGCTCGGCACGTCGTAATAATTGCCGGGCTCGTGTCTCGTTCCTTCCACGCGAACCGTCAGCGTCAGCTTGCCGTGTTCGTCGGGCGGCTTGATTTGACGGATATGAACGTTTTTCACAATGCACGGCACGTTCACTTCCAGCTGCCCGCGAAACGACACCGGCTCCCACCAGAACTCCACGACGTGCTGGCCGTCCAAGCGGCAATACGCGGTAAAGGGAAGGTCCCGCCGGTGCGTTTCGCCCGAAAAATACCACGCAGGCAGCGCCGGGGCGACTTCCGCCTCGTAAACGCCTTCCGCGAAATGCGGTTCCCCTCCGTTGCGGTCGCGTTTGAATCGTCTGTACATTTCCCATAGAAACCAGAACCACACGAGCGCAAAAAGGAAACTGCCCGTATACCAGACGACGAACGGACCCAATACCGCCCCGACGACCCAAAGCCACCGGCTTACCGCGGATGCGATCCGGCCCCCGTCGAGCGGATGAATCGGCAGCAGATTGAGAAGGTTCAAAAAGAAACCGACGTAGGCGAGCGCATACCACACTTCCGCGCCGGTGACGTACCCGATGCCGTAGCAAACGAACGCCCCGACCGTCCCGAGCGCCGGACCGCCGATGGCGATGGCCGCTTCCGTTTCCGCATCCTTCGGGTTTCGTTTCATCATGATCAGCGCCCCGACGAACGGAATGAAAACCGGGGCGCTGACCGGCAAACCGCGGCGCTTCGCCGCCCACACGTGGCCCATCTCATGCACGAAAATAAGCGCGACGAAGCCGAGCGCGAACGTCCACGGGTAGATGAGCGCGTAAGCCCCGACCGTGACGGCCATCGAGAGCAGAGGCTTGCCGAACTTCAGCAGCGCCAGCAGCACTCCTTTGCCTTTGGAGAGCAGCAGGAGCAATCCGGCCGCCCATGCCCACGATCCTTTCGCGGGAGCGCGTTTCTTGCTTTGCCCCTCTTCCGCTTGTGCCAACGCGATGCTCCTCTCCTTTACCGCCCCCAGACGGGGAAGATGTCCTGCTCGCGAAAGCCGACCGTCGCCTTGCGGCCGTCGGTCATGACCGGCCGCTTGATCAGCCTGCCGTTTCCGGACAGGAGACTGATTTTCTCATCGTCGGTCAGGTTCGGCAGCTTGTCCTTCAGCTTCTGCTCCTTATATACTTCGCCCGACGTGTTGAACCATTTGGCGACGGGCAGTCCGCTTTGCGCGATCAGCTTCCGCAATTCGTCTTCGGACGGCGGCTGTTCGAAAATGTCCGTAAGCTCCAGCTCATAGCCGTTTTCCTTCAGCCAATTGACCGCTTTGCGGCACGTGCCGCACTTCGGGTAGTGGTAAACGTGCAATTTTTTGCTCATCGCGATGCTCCTTGTGTCTCGTTTCCTCATCCGGGAGTCCGGACGGATGAACGGTCTCGTCGACCGTTCATCCGCCGAATGTTTCAGGTTCAGCCCCATAACGGGCATTTCCGGCCGTTGGTTGCGGCTCCGCGCCAAAGGCGCTTTCGGCGCTTAACGATGCCGGCCGCCGTTTTCGCCGGAAGCTTGCGAAGATCCCGGCCACGGAAGCTCCGGCAATTCCGCGAGCCGCGCCGCCAGCGCCTCCAGGTCCCGCGGCAGCGCGGCTTCGAGCGTCATCGCTTCCTTCGTGACCGGATGGCGAAAGCCGAGCAGCCGCGCGTGCAGCGCCTGCCGCTGCGCCGCGCCGTCCAGCAGACGAGACAGCGCCGACCGTTCCCAGGCCGGGTCGGTATAATAGCCGTCGCCGATGAGCGGGCAGCCGATCGAGGTCATATGGACCCGGATCTGGTGCGTTCGCCCCGTTCCGAGCCGGATCGCCAGCTCCGAGGCTCCGCAGGCGAAATGGCGGGCCAGCGCGTAGTACGTCAACGACGGCGCGCCGTCGTCGCGAATCGCCCGCCGATGCGGGTCTTCCGGGACGCGACCGATCGGCCCGCGCACTTCCCCCGCCTCCAGCGGCGGCTTTCCGTAAACGAAAGCCAGGTATTCTTTTTCCACCGTTCCTTCGATCATCTGTTCCGATAGCTGCTGGTGCGCGTACGGATGTTTGGCGACGATCACCAGTCCCGACGTGTGCTCGTCCAGGCGATGCACCGGGCGAAACCGGCACCGCTCGCCGCGCTCTCGCCAATAATGCATGACCCCGTTGGCCAGCGTGTTCATGTAATGTCCGGTCGTCGGATGAACGATTACGCCGGCCGGCTTGTTCAGCACGAGCAAATGCTCGTCCTCGAACACGATATCGAGCTCCATCGGCTGCGGCAAAATATCTTCCGACGTCTCCTCCGCCATCCGCACCTCGATTTTGTCCCCGGCCGCGATTTTATCGTGCGGGCGCGCCGGTTGCCCGTTGATCTTCAATCCGTCCTCGGACGTCTTCAGCCGGACGTACAGCTTCCGGGAAATGCCGAGCCGCAGCTTCAGCACGTCGCGCAGCGTCCTGCCCTCGTCGGCCGGAAGCGCGACGTGAACGATCGGCGGGTAATACCGGTCCGCCGATTCATGCATCGGCCGGCGGCCTCCGTCCGAACACGCGGGCTCCGCGTTCGTATTCCGTGTCCCGGACGCCGAGCAGCGCGTTCGCCGCGCGAGCCGCGGCGAAAAAATAATCGGAAAGCCGGTTCAAGTAGCGCAGCACCTCTTCCGGGCAGCTTTGCCCCGACGCCGACAGCGTCACCGCCCGGCGCTCCGCGCGCCGGCACACGGTCCGGCACGCATGCAGCGTCGCGGCCGGCGGGCTGCCGCCGGGCAATATAAACCGCTCGATCGCCGGCGCCGCGGCCGCGTGCCGGTCGATCCACGTCTCCAGCCGCTCCGTCATCGCGGCCGATACTTTCAGCTGCTCCGGCTTCGGCTGCGCATACGACAGGTCGGAGCCGCAGTCGAACAGCTCGTGCTGGATGACGGCCAGCTCGTTCAGCATCTCCGCGCCCTTGCCGTCAGGCAGGGCCGCGAGCGCCGCGGCCGCCAGACCGACCAGCGCGTTCAGCTCGTCGATCGTCCCGAAAGCCTCCACCCGCGCATCGTCCTTTAAGACGCGCGAGCCGATAACGGACGTCGTTCCTTTGTCTCCCGTTCGGGTATATAGGTTCACTTTTGAAAAATCCCCCGCTTCGTGCGCAATCCTTTCAATTCCGCGGCCACGCCGGCCGTCAGCCGGTGCATGCCGTCGCAGGCGCTTGCCAGGCGCATGTTCGCCGCCGAGAGCCGGGTCGCATACCAGCGCTCCCACAGACCGCCGGCAAGTCCCGCGGCCGGTTCCTCCGTTACGACGATGCGTCTCCCGGCAAAAGCCAAAATCGCCTCGACGATTTCATCCAGCGCCGCATCCAGCTGCGCGGCCAGGTGGCCCGGATCCATCGCCGCCTCCTCCGCCCCGAAAGCCAATCTGCGGCGCAGCCAGCCGGCCAGCCCGTCGAAGACGACGACTCGCTGGTCGATCCGGAACGGATTCGAGCTCAGATTGATTTCCTGCAATTTGCGGGCCAAATCCGCGTCCGCATCAAGCGTCGCAAGGCGCAAAGAGGAGTCCGGTTTCGGCGAATCGCCTAGCCGCGCCGGCACGATCGCCGGGTCGTCGGGAAAGGCGGGACAAGTCAGCCATATCGCTTCCCGGCCCAGCGCTTCGGCGAGACGCCGGGCGAACGCCGTTTTCCCGCTGCCGACTCCCCCGGTGACGATCCACAGCATCCCGCTCCCCTCCTGTCGCGACCGTTCTTGTTTCACTATAGCACAAAAAGAAAAAGCCCGGAAACGCACCTCCGGGCTTAGCGGGCAATCAAGGCCTGTTTCATATATTCATTTATTTTCATATCCAGCAAGCGGCTGATTTCGATGACAGGTTCCGAGGTAAACGACATTTCCCGCAAAAACACCTCGGTCATGCTCCGCCTCAAAATGTCGATTTCGTCAGCCAAATTGCCGGAATTCGCGTAGGAATCGTAAACATACTCCGCCGTCTCCATGCTCTCTCCCCTTTCACTTGACGAGTCATCATCCAGCGGCTTGAAAAACAAGGGTAATTATAGCAGAACATGGGGAAAATTCATATCTAAATTAGAGAAATTGATCAAAAATCACATTTTGTTCAAAAACTCGCCAATTCTCTCCACCGATTCCGTCAACTGCGCGACCGAGGTCGCGTAAGAGCAGCGGATAAAGCCTTCCCCGCCTTTGCCGAACACGTGCCCGGGCACGACGGCGACTTTCGCTTCCTTCAGAAGACGTTCCGCAAACTCGTTGGAGCTCAGGCCCGACGACTGAATGGACGGAAACGCGTAAAACGCGCCCTGCGGCTCATGGCATTCCAGTCCGATTTCGCGGAAGCCGTTCACGACCAGCCTCCTGCGCTGATTGTAGGACTCGATCATGCGCTGCATTTCTTCGATGCCGTTTTTCAGCGCTTCGAGCGCCGCCACCTGGCTCATGATCGGGGCGCACATGACGGTATACTGATGAATCTTGAGCATGGCGCCGATAATGTCCGGGTGCCCGCACGCATAGCCGAGCCGCCAGCCGGTCATCGCGAACGCTTTGGAAAATCCGCTGACGACGATCGTCCGATCCCGCATGCCCGGCAGCTTCGAGAAGCTGACGTGCCGGTCGCCGTACGTCAATTCCGCATAAATTTCGTCCGAGACGACGATCAGATCGTGCTCTTCGACCACTTTGGCGATCGGCAGCATATCCTCGTACGTCATGATGGCGCCGGTCGGATTGCTCGGATAGCACAAAATAAGCAGCTTGGAGCGCGGCGTAATGGCGGCCCGCAAGTTCTCCGCGGTCAGCTTGAACCCGTCTTTGGCGAACGTCTCGATGCCGACGGCCACGCCGCCTCCGAGCTCGGTGATCGGATTGTAGGAAATGTAGCAGGGCTCGGGCACGAGCATTTCGTCGCCGGGCTCGATCAGCGCCCGGATGGCCAGATCGATCGCTTCGCTGCCGCCCACGGTCACGAGAATTTCGTTCGCGGGATCATAGTCCATCTGGAACCTTCCGTGCAAATAGCCGCCGATCGCTTCCCGCAGCTCCGGCATGCCGGCGTTGGACGTATATTGCGTTTTTCCCTTCTCAAGCGAATACACCGCCGCATCCCGAAACCGCCAAGGCGTTACGAAGTCCGGTTCGCCGACGCCGAGCGAAATGATGCTGCTGTCCTTGCTGGCGCTCACCAGGTCGAAAAATCGGCGAATACCCGACGGCTGAATGGCGCGGGCGCCGGCCGACAAATACTCTTCCATTCGTTTGGTCCGGGTTGTGGGCATTTCCTCGTCTTTGATCATGGGACCTTCTTTCCCTCTTTCGGTTATAAGTTACGGTGAAATCGGCAATCGGTGATCGTCCTCGAATTCTTCGAAGATGATGCCGTCCTGCTTGTATTTTTTCAAAATAAAAAAGGTTTTCGTCGAGATGACCGATTCGATCGTGGACAGCTTGTTGGATACGAACGCCGCGACTTCCTTCAGGTTTTTGCCTTCGATTTCGACGAGCAGGTCGTACGCTCCGGACATGAGGTAGACGGATTTGACCTCGGGATACAAATAAATCCGTTCCGCGATGCTTTCAAAGCCGCGCCCCCGTTCCGGCGAGCACTCCACCTCGATCAAGGCGGTTACTTTTTCGTCGTCGACCTTGCTCCAATTGACGACGGTCGCATATTTGACGATGACATGATCGCTCTCCATCTCCGCGATGGCTTTGGACACTTCGGATTCGTCCGCACCCAGCATCGTGGCGATGACGGATGCGGACAAGCGCGCGTCTTCCTTGAGCAGATCCAGAATTTTCAGTTTTAATTCGTTCATTGGGATCCCTCCTGAATACCTTACATATTACATCAAATACAGGCTTGATGGAAAGGAGCAATTCGATGCGTTTCCCAAATAAAACTCCCCCTCGATCGGGATCGAAAGGGGGTTAAAGAAAACGGCTATGCCGCTTTGCAAGTCCGATTTTTTGCTCGGCTTGGCGGTTTGGCGGACAATTGTCATCTGAACGGAGAGGGCTTGATGGAAAAACAGGGCGCGGCGGAGCTTCGGTGGATTTTATCCAATCAAAACCGGATTTTTCGTAACATTCCCGGGCTTTATTGGATTTTGTCCAATCCAGCTGGGCCATTTCGTCCATTCGGGCCGATATAACCGTTTCTCGTTGGATAAAATCCATTGTAGGCCGAGGTTTTCCCGTTTCCCGCTGCGTCCATTGGATAAAATCCAACATAGGCTTGCCATCGGACAAAAATATCCGGGCTCGGTCCGCGGGACCATGCACAATCAGCGAAGTATTTTGCGCGGACGAAACCGGAAATATGCGGCATCTCTCTACTCGAAAACGCCCATGCTTAAATAACGCTCCCCGGTATCCGGCGCAATGCACAGCACCCGCTTGCCCGCCCCGAGCCGGCGGGCGATTTGCAGGGCGGCATACACGGAAGCTCCCGAGGACGGCCCGAGCAGCAGGCCTTCGCGGCGAGCCAGCAGGCGCATCGTTTCCAGCGCGTCGTCGTCGGTCACTCGAACGATCTCGTCGTAGACCGACGTATTCAGAATGGCGGGCACGAAACCGGGGCTCGTCCCCACCAGCTTGTGCGGACCCGGCTGTCCTCCCGACAGCACCGGAGATCCCGCCGGCTCGACGACGGCGATATGCAGGCCGGGGATGCGGGCTTTAAGCGTCTCTCCCGTTCCGGTAACGGTGCCTCCCGTTCCCGCCGTCGCGACGAACGCGTCCAGCTTGCCTTCCGTCTGTTCGAAAATTTCGACGGCGGTCGTCGTCCGATGGATGTCCGGATTGGCCGGATTTTCGAATTGATTGGGCATGTAGCTTCCGGGGATGGACTCCAGCAGCTCTTTCGCCTTCGCGATCGCCCCCGGCATCCGCAGGCTTGCCGGCGTGAGCACGACTTCCGCGCCGTATCCGCGCAGCAAGGCGATTCGCTCCCGCGACATATTGTCCGGCATGACGAGAATGAGGCGATACCCCTTGGCCGCGGCGTTCATCGCCAAACCGATGCCCGTGTTGCCGCTCGTCGGCTCGATCACGACGGAGCCCGGCCCGATCCGCCCGCGCGCTTCCGCATCGGCGATAAGGGAAGACGCGGCGCGGTCTTTGACGCTGCCGCTCGGGTTCATTTTTTCCAGCTTGACCAGCACTTCGGCCTCTTCCGGGCCGATCAGCCGATGGAGCCGAACGGCGGGCGTATTCCCGATCAATTCGGTAACGGATCGGAAAACCCGGGTCATCGGGAGCGTTCCTTTCGGCGTTTCGCATCGCTGAGCCGCCGGGCGAACGCCATCCGATCTTCCTCCGCCAGAGCGTAATGCATCGTAAAGCAGGACGGGCAGACATAAGCCTGCACCGCGAACGGCGCGCTCAATACCGCTTCGCTTCCGGAAGCTGCCGGGAACGTCCGCGGGCGGAACGATTCGGAACCGACCGTCATTTCCCCGGCATGGAGCATATACTCCTGGCACTGGGGACATTCGGGCACCGTTTCCTGGCCGTCCAGCAGCTTTTCGACCGCTTCCTCGTAATCGAGCAAATTTTCGGCCTTGCCTTCGTACCGCTTCAGCTCCTCGTCTTGATCCCAGTCCGGTTCCTCGTCGTAGGAAATGCCGATTTGCGATTCCGGCATCGCTTCCTCCGGTTCGTCCTCCTCGCCCAAAGCGACCCTGAGCGTCCGGTAACCGCCCAGCTCGTTATCGCAAACCGGACAGTATTTTTCCGGCTCCTGGCCTTCTTCCGTCAAAATTTCGCTTTGACACCACGGACAAATCACGACCGACATGTTATCCCTCCATCACCATATAGACGATGCCGAGCGCGAAAAAAACGAGCGCGCAGGCAAACAGCGAACCCCATAAATATTTCATTCCGCGAAACCTCCCGTTTTCGTCAGCCGTAAGCGACGACCGCCCCGATAATATAAGACAGCGAAACCGACAGCAACAGCGAGATCAAACCGACCGCGCGGTTGTCCTTGGCGATCTCGTCGTCGATCCGAAACACCGGAGTCAGAAACTCGAACAAAAAGTAGGCGGCCAGCAGCAGCACGAAACCGGCGCCCGCCCACAGCATGCTTTCGTAAATCGTGTCGTTGTTCTGGATCGAGAAACGAAACACGTTGCAGATGCCGAAAATTTTTCCGCCGGTGGCCAGCGCGGCGGATACGTTGCCCCTCGCGATTTCATTCCAACAGTTGTATTTCGTCACCAGCTCGAAGCAATAGAGGCAAACGAGAAGCATCAGGATGCCGACCGAAAAATAAGCCAGCATCGCCAGTATCGGATGGGACAATAACGCATCCACCGTGCTCGTCGTGTCTTCCATGCATATCCTCCCCTAACCCGCCGTCATTTCAGTTCGGCGACGGTCACTCCCGCTCCGCCTTCTCCGTAAGCTCCCAGCCGATAGGCTTTGACATGCTTGTGCTTGCGCAAAAATTCCTGGATGCCGGCGCGCAAGGCGCCGGTGCCCTTCCCATGAATCAAATAGACCTGGCCCAAGTTCGACAAAAACGCCTCGTCGAGATACCGGTCCGTCATGAGGATCGCTTCGTCGAGCGTCGTCCCTCTCAGATCCAGCTCGTGCCGGACATCGTCGCTCTTCGTCCGCTTGACGGTCGCCGCGTTCGTCTTGACCGTGTGAGCCGGGGAGGTCGGCTGCTTCGTTTGCGCGAGCTCCAGATCTCCGACGGGCACCTTCATTTTCATGATGCCGAGCTGCACGATCGCCTCGCCCGAGCCCGTCAGCTCCACGACGTGGCCTTTTTGCCCTCCGAGGCTGAACACCTTTACTTCATCGCCCGGCCCGATCGCCGCCGCTTTGCCGCCGGCCGCGCGCCGCGGCTTCTGCACCTGCTCGGGAACCGCCTCCTCCAGCCTGCGGCGGGCTTCGATCAGCTTGTGCTCCTTCACGGACGCGGCTTCCTCCATCGCCATCTTGCGCAAATCGGCGATGATTTCCTCCGCTTCGCGCTTCGCCTTGGCGACGGACTGTCTCGCCTCTTCCCGCGCTTCTTCCAGCAGCTTCGCTTTCTGCTCCTGGAACTTGAACCGCTCGTCCTCGATCTGCCTGCGCAGCGTCTCCACTTCCCGCCGCAACCGTTCCGCGGCCTGACGCTCCGACTCCGCCCGCCTGCGGTCCTGTTCCAGCGAAGCGATCATCGTGTCGACCTTGAGCTCGTTGTCGCCCACTTCGCCGCGGGCGAAATCGATGATCGCCCGAGGCAACCCGAGCCGGCTGGCGATCGCGAGCGCGTTGCTTCGGCCGGGTACCCCGACGAGCAGACGGTATGTCGGCGCAAGCGTCGCCACGTCGAACTCCATGCTCGCATTGATCACGCCTTCGCGGTTGTAGGCGTAAGCCTTCAATTCGCTGTAGTGGGTCGTCGCGATAATCCGGCAGCCGATGCCGTGCAGATGCTCCAGAATCGCGATCGCGAGCGCCGAGCCCTCGGCCGGGTCCGTGCCGGCTCCCAGTTCGTCCAGCAGCACGAGGCTGCGCGGCGTCACCCGATCCAGCATGCCGATCAGGTTCGTCATGTGGCTGGAAAACGTGCTCAAATTTTGCTCGATGCTCTGCTCGTCGCCGATGTCGGCGAAAATGCCGTCAAAGACGCATAAAACGCTTCCTTCATCGGCCGGGACGAACAGTCCGGACATCGCCATCAGGCTCAACAGTCCGACCGTTTTGAGCGAAACCGTTTTGCCGCCGGTATTGGGCCCGGTCACGATGATCGCGGAATAGTCCCCCCCGAGCTCGACGTCGATCGGTACGACGGCTTTCTCGGGGATCAGCGGATGCCGGGCCCGCCTGAGGCTCAGCTTTCCTTCTCCGTTCATGGCGGGAAGGACCGCAAACTGCGACTCGGCGAGCGCCGCTTTGGCAAAAATAAAATCGACGTAGCCGAGCGATTCGTTGTCGGAGGCGAGCAGCTCCGCCTTTTCTCCGACGAGGGCGCTCAGCCGGCGAAGAATCCGCTCGATTTCCTTCTGTTCCTGCAGCTTGTGCTCCCGAAGCTTGTTGCCGAGCTGCAGCACCGCTTCCGGTTCGATAAACAGCGTCGCTCCGCTGCCGGACTGATCGTGCACGATGCCTCCGAAATGCGCGCGATATTCCTGCTTGACCGGAATGACGTAGCGGTCGCCCCGGATCGTCACCAGCGCTTCCTGGAGCATCTTCTGAACGGATGCCGAGCGAATGAGGCTGTCCAGCTTTTCCCGGATGCGGCTCTCTCCCGTCCGGATGTCCCGGCGCGCGGCCGCAAGCTCCGGGCTCGCGGAATCCAAAACGTCGCCCTGGTCGTCGATGCAGCGGCGAATTTCGTCCTCCAGCGGCTTCGCGTCGATAAGCGGCTCGACCAAGTCCTCCAGCAGCGGGATTTCGATTTCTTCCGCGCCCGCGGATACGTATTTGCGGACGCGGCGAATTCCCCGAATGAGCAACGCGATCTCCATCAGCTCGGACGGTCCCAGTGCGCCCCCCAGCTTGGCGCGCTGCAGCTGCGGCCGCACGTCGGTCACGCCGCCGAAAGGCGGAGCTCCCTTGAGCGCGGCCAAACGGAACGCTTCGTTCGTCACGGCGAGGCGACGGTTCACTTCCGCCAAATCCGCGGACGGACGCAGCTTTGCCGCTTCCTCCTTGCCGATCGACGTTGCCGCGAATTCGGTCAGCTTTTGCAAAATTTTATCGTATTCCAATGTATATAACGCCTTGTCGTTCACGGCGAGGTCCAACTCCTCTCAGCCCTTATTATAGCCGAAAGCGGCGCCGCTTGCGAAACCTTCCAACATAGACGCCCCCAGAAGAGGAAACACTAAGCGCACGACCGGTTAATCCGGCCATTCACTTGGCTTAAGGAGGCAAAGACATGAAATTTCTCGGGCATGTCGTTCGCTTTATCGTGTCCGCGCTCGTCCTCATGATCGTCGGCTTTCTCGTTCCCCAATTTTCGGTTGGCGGATTTTGGAGCGCGCTGCTGCTGGCCCTTGTCATCGCCGTCCTCGGATGGATTATCGAGGGGATTTTCGGCAAGCGCGTAACCCCGTTCGGCAGGGGCATCGTCGGGTTTTTGACGAGCGCGATCGTGATCTGGCTGGCGCAGTTCGTCGTGGGAAATGTGGACGTAACGCTGCTTGGCGCCTTGCTGGCCGCGCTGGTGATCGGCATCATCGATCTGTTCATCCCGGTCGGCAATCCGTTTCGCGCCGGGAAGAACCATTCCTGAAGAAAGTTGCGGTATGCGATCGGCTCCCCCTCGACTGCGCCTTATCGGCTGCGGCGGCGGGGGCCGTCGCTTTTTATTGGGGCTTTCCGATATGGTATGATATTGCAGGAGGCGGGACAGCTCCCGCCCTGGACAATGAGACCATACCGGAGGGGAAATCAATGCAAAAGAAATGGGCTGCGTTGCTGACTTCCGCCGCTCTTGCCCTCGCCTTGTCGGCGTGCGGCGGAGGCGGAAACGAGAGCGATTCGAACGCCGCGGAGGAAGCGGCGGCCAGCGCCTCGGAAACGTTGACGATCAAGGCGTCGAACTGGGCGTTCGACCAATCCGAATACGCCATTCCGAAAGATACGCCGGTGGAAATCGAACTCGTCAACGAGGAGGGCGCGCACGGAATCGAAATCGAAGGCGCGGACGTCAAGCTGGACGGCTCCAAAAAGTCCAAAGTGGTCACGCTGGAAGCCGGCACTTATACGATCAAGTGCAACATTATGTGCGGCACCGGTCATTTGAATATGACCGCCAAGCTCGTCGTTCAGTAAAAAGAACCCGGAAGGCCCGCGCAGGGGTCGACCTCGTTTCGCAATCCGCCTTTTGCGGCGAAACGGGTCGGCCCTTTCGTTTGCCGGGCCGCTCTCATGCAAAGCCTTGAACGACACCCATTATTGAAATGCTTTTTCGACGCCGGATTCGGCCCGCTTCTTTAACTCCTCTTTCAAATCGGAGGCGGAATCCTGCTTCAAGCCATTTTGCAAATATTTAAGGACGGCATCCTTGAGCGGCTTGTCATCCTTTTCTTCTTTTTTCATCAGTCTGGACAGCACCGTGTTTTCTTCCGGATCTTTGACCGATCCCGCGGTTGCCCGGGTTGCGTATTCGGCCGCTTGCTTTATGTTGCTTTGTTCGGAAAGCAGCACATCTTCATAAGAGTCCGGATGCTTGTATTTTAAAGTTTGCTGCCTGTCATGGGTCGGCATCATATGGCTGGCCGTCATGACTTCGTCGTAGCTGTGATGCCGCTTGTCCCCTACGAGCGCTCCGAGCATGGCAGCCCTTAAAACCTCCATCGTCGGATACTTGTCCGGTTCCTTGTCCACGATATTTTCCACCCGGCCGCCTTCCGCTTTCGTCAGCGCATCCTCGTAAAGATTCAAATAGCCGAGCGTATGCCCGCTGATCCCCCCGATGATCGGCTTGTGGTTCTTTTTCGCGGAATCGTACCAGTCCTGGTGCTTTTTCTGAAATTCGTCCAGAATTTTATCCTTGTTCAATTCTTCCTCCCCGGAAACATGGTTGAATACGTTGTAGTTGTTTCCCTTGAATTTTTTTCCAAGTTCATCATCATAACGTTTTCTCGCCTGTTCCGGGGTCTCCAGAATATTCCCCATTACGCCCGCGACGTTCAACGGGGCCAAATAACTGAGCAGTTCATACGACAATTGCTTATCGTGATCCTCCGGAAACTGCTGGTTGTATTGATATTGATCCTTGTGAGCGTCCGACCAGGGCAGCCTCATAATATCTCCGTAGATGATCTTTCTCGCCTCTTCGTCGGAAGCGTTCCATAACGCTTTTATATCCTTATTCTTGAAATTTTCCTCGATTTTCAGGAGACTTTTCCACTTTTGCGATTTCCCGGCCATCTCTTCCGCAATCGGACGCTTGAAAACGTCGGGAAGCTCCTCCCAATCTTTATTTGCCGCATATTTTCGCATCGGCTCCGACGATTTCAAAAGATTCTCCGTGTGCTGAAGCTCCTTCTCTGTTTGCCCGAGCCAAAACTTGTCGGAATCGTAATCGATTTTTTGCAGCGAATCGCTCGGATCCAACTGCTCCAGCCGGAGCTTCAGCGCGCTTTTTTTCTCCCTGAGAGCCTTCAGCCGATCCAGCTCCTGGCCGGTTTCTTCATTTTCATGCCGTTCCCTTCGATTTTGACGCAGCCTGGTTTTGACTTGATGCAGCTCCTCGATCGTTTGAATCTGCTTGTCCAGATTTTCGCGATACTTTTCGCGATCATTTTGTCGATATAAATCGGATTCCTCTTCAGACAGGTCCCTCTGCTTTTGCAGCAGCTCCGTTTCCTGTCTTACCAGCGGACCCTCCTCTTCCTTGCGGGCTGACGACGATTTTTCCAGCGATTCCTGAACGTCGGGAATCAACTCGGGCGCCTTCGACCACGGCAGCCTCGTCGTATAATCCCGTCTTTCCGGCTTTCCGGCGTTGTCCCAAAATTCGCCCGCCTGCTTGTCTTGGCCATCTCCGAAAAACTCCTGAAATGGAGTTGAAAACATCTCGGCCTTGAACAGCTCCAGCCTTTCGGAAAAATTCCCTGATATCATGCTTTGAAAGTTTTTCGGCAGTTCGTCCCACGGCAGCTCGACGATTCCGGTTCCCAAATTCCGTTGATTCCGATGGGGAACCAGACCGTCTTTATGCGTTCGGTAGTCGAGAAGAGGCTTCGTCAGGCCGGCTTCCGGCGTGCTTGCCTTGTACTGCCTGTCCGGGTCTTTGGTCAGCGAGCTCATATGATAAATCCAGTATTCGAAATCGCCCGTCTCGTTATGGTCGTATTCTTCCGATCCGCCGAAATATGGCAGCTGCGTTTCCAACATTTTCAGCAATTTGACGTAACCGGTCGTCATCCGTTGCTTCTCTTTGCCGTCCTCCCCCTGGATGGAACTCGTGTCCAGCGTCCAATTGCTCTTGATTAATTTTTCCAGGGTGACTTTGTCGTCGTCAGAGGCGCCTAGCGTTTGATTGATTTGTTTTAAAATCCCGTCGATTCGATCCGCTTTTAAATTCGCGCTCTCCGGATCGATCGAGCCGATCTCAAGATTTCCGTGGATAATATCGACGATCCTCTTGATGCTGGCCGTAAAAAAAGAATCGTGCTCGATGGCCCTCTGAAGGTTTTCTTCATACAGCATATCAATATCCAAAATCAGATTGTCTCCGATATCGTCGTAAGTCGTATCCAGAAATTTGGGGTTGGAACTCGGTTCCTCCAACGCCTCTCTCTGCCCGCCCGCCAGAATCGCATCCGCATCCTTCAGCAGGTCTCTTCCGTTTGCCAATACGGGGCTTGCGTTTTTATTCCGGACAAGCTGTTTCACCTGGGAACGATTGCCCTCCGCCGCTTTAAGCTGCACGGCCCCTTCTGCGCCGGAACGCGCGGCCCTGCTTCCCATCTCGTCGGCTTCCTTCTCCAACCGGGCGTCATCGTTGATCGCCGCTCCCTTCAACTGAAGCGTCGGACGGACTCTTCCTTGCGCCTGCTGGACCACATGCCACGCCTCGTGCGGCAAATGCTCCTCCTGGCCGGGACCGATATGGATATCCGTCCCTTGGGTATAGGCCAACGCTCCGATTTGCGCCGGGGAAGGGGAATTATAATGCACCTTTACGCCATCCAAGCTCAGGCCCGACAAGCTTTCCACCCCGGCTTTCAGCCGTTCGGGCATTCCCGTCGCATTCGCCTCATTGCGCTGCAGTTGGCGCACGGCCTGGTTGCCGATGGCCCGCTGCATTTGCATGATTTCCGTTTCGCGCTCCGTCGAAAACGAACGCCCCTCGGCCAACGGAACGGTTGCTTCGGAATGGCCGGCGTTCCTCAAGGGAGACGGGATCGGCTGCCTGGAACCCGCAGCGTCGGAATCCCGTTTTTGCGGACTGCGCTTTTGATCGAAATGAGCCATACAGCACCCCCGGCTGGAATTCGGATCAGGAAATGGCAATTATAAATTACTTCAGAGTACAACATCGTCATTCGATTGTAAAGCAAAATTTGTAAATATGATGTTAATTAATTGTAAAATAATGTGACGTTTAGGGAGCGGTGAGGCTTCAGTGGATTTTGTCCAATCAAAACCGGTTTTTTCGCAAATCCATCGGGCTTGATTGGATTTTGTCCAATCGGGCGAGTTCGTTTCGTCCATTTCGGCCGGAATCGCCCATTCTCATTGGAAAAAATCCACTGTAGATCGAATTTTTCTCTTTTCTCGGTCCGTCGATTGGACAAAATCCAACCCAGGCTCCCCGGTCGGCCGCGGCCCGGCGCCGCCCCGGAAAAAAGCGGAAGACCCTCCGCGAACGAACTTCGCATCGGGCCTTCCGCGTAATCCTCATTGTTCCTCCAACATGTCGATCCACTCGTTGAACTCGCTCTGCAGCTTGGCGTACTCTTCCTGCAGAGCCTCGAATTGTCCCCGCACCGAAGCGAGCTCCTCTTCGACGCGGGTTGCCCGTTCGCCGTATTCCCGGGCTTTCCGTTCCAGCTCGTCCCGCTCCGACGCAAGCTCGGCTTCGAGCGCTTCCATTGCCGCCGCCTGCGCGCGGGCCGCGTCCAGCTCCCGCAGCGCAAGCTGCGCCGTCTCGTTTTGCCGCTCGGCTTCCTGCTCCAGCTCGGCCACGCGGGTTTCCAGCTCCTGCGCCCAATCGAGCGCTTCGCGGACGCTTTGCTCGGCCTCTTCCTGCTGCGCCTTCAGCTTGCCGAGCGCTTCCTCCGCCGCTTCTTCCCGGGACAAGAGTTCCCGTTCGCTTCGGGCCAGCCGCTCCAGCTCGTTTTCCGCATGCTCGCGGGCAGCCTTTTCGGCCTCCAGCCGTTCCGCGGCTTTCGCTTCCAGCGAGATCAGCGCCTGCTCCCTTTCCTCCGCCGCAAGCCGCAGCTCCTCCACGAGGCGGCCGAGTCGGGCCGCCTCGTTCTCCAACTGCTGCCTGGAGGCTTGCCACTCTTTTTCCGAAGCTTGCCATTCGCTTCGCTCGGCATGCCAGCGTTCCCGTTCGCCGCGCATCGACTCGAGCTCGGCGGCATGCGCATTCCGCAGTCCGTCAAACTGCGACTGCAAAGCATCGAGCTGCGCTTGCAATTCCTCCGTCTGAACCTTCCATGCCTCGGTTTGCGATTTCCAGGCGTCCAGCTCGGATTCGAAACCGGCTTTCAGCTCGCTTACGCGGACGGAGTGCTCCGCAGCCAGTTTGGCCATTTCCTCTTTGTGCGACTGGATCGCTTTTTTCAATTGCTCGTCGTGCGCGGCCGCGCGCTCTTCCAACTCTTCGGCATGCATCAGCTTGAGAAGCTCGAGCTCCTCGTTTTTGGCCTCCGCCCATTTTTCGAGCTCTTCGGTCCTCGAAGCCCGCAGCGTGTCCAGCTCGGTCGAATGGAGCTCTTTGACGGCATGCAGCTCGTCCTGAATTTGGCCGAGCTCGGCGCGAAGCCGTTCCGTTTCGCCGGCATGCTGCGAACGAAGCCGCTCGAGTTCGGCCGCGTGACCGGAACGAAGCTGCTCCAGTTCCCCCGCTTGCTCGGCGTGAAAAAGCTCCAGCACTTCGTCCTGATCCGAACGAAGCCGCTCCAGCTCGCCGGAGAGCTCGCCGCGCACCTTCTCCAGCTCGGCCGCATGGTCGTCGGCCAGCTTTTGCCGCGTTTCGGCATGTTCGAGTTCGAGCGTTTCCAGAGCCAGGGCGTGATCCTGCTTGAGCCGCTCCGCAACCGCCTCGTGTTCCTGCTTCTGCCGTTCGATTTCCGCGGCTTGATCCTGCTTGAACCGCGCGATCGCGTGGGCTTGCTCCCGCTTGACCCGGTCGATCGCTTCGGCTTGTTCCCGCTTCGACCGCTCAAGTTCCGCGGCATGCTCTTGCTTCTGCCGTTCGACTTCCGCTTCATGCTCCCGCAGCAGCGATTCGACTTCCTCGGCATGCTCCTGCTTCAATCGCTCGACTTCCTCGGCATGCCCCTGTTTAAGCCGCTCCGTCTCGGCCGCGTGCTCCTGCCTGGTGCGCCCCGCCATGGCCCGGAAGTCGTTTTTCAGCTTCTCCAGTTCGGCCGCGTGCTGGGCTTTCGTCTGTTGAAGCTCGGCCGCATGCGCTTCCTGAACGCGCGCAAGCTCCGCGCGGTGCGACGCCTTCAGCTCCTGAAGCTGACCGGAATAGGCCGCTCGAAGCTTCCCCGATTCGTCCTTATGATTCGCTTCTGCCGTTTCCAACGCGGCGCGCAGCTCGGCCAGCTCCGCCTCCAGCCGTTCCCGAACCTCGGACTCTTCCGCCTGGCCGGCCGCGACCAGACGGGCCGCCGCCTCCTCGTGCTCCTGCCGCAGCGCGTTCAATTCGGCTTCCTTGGACCTGCGCATGGCTTCGAGTTCGGCTTCCCTGGACTCGCGCAAAGCCTCCAGCTCGGCCTCCTTCGACCTGCGGGCGGCCTCCAGCTCGCCGTCCTTGCTCTTGCGCAGCGCTTCCAAATCCGCCTCGTACCGGCTCCGCTCCCCGTCGAGCGTTTGCCGGACTTCATCCGCCTCCGCCCGCGTTTTGGCCAGTTCCTCCGCGAGCCGTTGCCGCTCCTTCTCTTCCTGAAGCAGCTTTTCGTTCTCCTGTCTGAGCTTTTCGATTTCCTGCTGGAACCGTTCGCTCTCCTGCTGCAGCCGAAGCCGCTCGTCCGCCACGTTGACGGCCGCAAGAACGCCCAGCTTGGACAAATCCATAAACGGCTTCGTGCCGGCGATTTTGAACATTTGCTCGCTGACCAGGGCGGCGACCCGCTTCATGTGGCCCGGGCTGGAATGGCCCGCCAAAGTATACTGCGTTCCGTATATTTCAACCGTTACCCGCGTACGATCGTCAGCATTCACGGTCTAGTCCTCCCAGTCCCATAAGAAAAATAGCAGCGAATCCATCGCTTCGCTTCCGTCAAATCCGCAACCTGCGGAACAAAACCCCTCTGACGGGCGTCCTGATGTATTCGCTGCGCTTTGGCCCGTTTCCTGCTTATTTCCGCAGTTCGGCCGCGAAAGATTGTTCCAATTTTGACAGCGCCCTGCCGTGGGCCGCCGTCACTTCTTCATCCGTCAGCGTGCGGTCCGGGTGCCGGTACACGAGCGCCAGGGCGACGCTCTTCTTGTCCTGGCCGAGCCGCTCGCCCGTGTACACGTCGAACACGCGAACGGACTCGAGCAGCTCGCCGGCCGCCTCGCGAACGCCGGACACGAGCGCGCCGGCCGCGACCGAGCGGTCGACGACGACCGCCAAATCACGCTCGACCGCCGGGAAGCGCGGAAGCGTCCGGTATTCGATCCGGTTTTCCGGCGCGTCGTAAATCGGCGCCAGCTCGATTTCCGCGACGAACGTATCGTCAAGATCCAGCTCCCGCTGCAGATCCGGATGCAGCTGGCCGACAAACCCGAGCGACAAGCTTCCGCCCGTCGTTTCAAGCTTCACCTCGGCGGTGCGGCCCGGGTGGAAATGCTCGGGGCCCGCCGCCTCGTAACGAATCGAATCCGCGAGGCCGAAACGCTCGAACGCGGCGTCGAGCAGCCCCTTCGCATCGTAAAAATCGTACTTCTCGGCCGCCCCGTTCCACGACGCGACGCGCCGGTTGCCCGACAGCGCGATCGCCAGGCGCGGCTTTTCCTTCGGAAGCGTCGTCAGCGTCTCTTCCGCCGAATGGTAGACGTTCGCGATTTCGAACAGGCCGACGTCCGGGCTTTTGCGCGCCTTGTTGTACTGGGCGGCGTCGAGCAGGCTCGGAACGATCGACGTCCGGAGCAGGCTGCGTTCCTCGCTCATCGGCATCGCCAGGGCGATCGGGCGCACGCCGTCGGCGGAACCGTTCAATTGCGGGAACAATGCCGCCCGCTGCGGCGACGTAATCGAATAGGAAATCGCCTCGTGAAGGCCGGCGCGCGTCAGCGCCAGCCTCAGCTCGCGGCGGATCGCCTGCGGTTTCGTCAGCCCTCCCGTCGTCGTCGGACCTTCGATCGGCGTCGCCGCAATGTTGTCGTACCCGTGCAGTCTGGCTGCTTCCTCGATGAGGTCGACGTCCCGCGAAATGCCCGGGCGCCGCGAAGGCACGGTCACGACCCATACGTCGTTCCCTTTGTCGGCCGCTTCGAATCCGAGGCGCGACCAGATCGTCTTCACTTCCAGCGAGGACAGCGAAGTGCCCAAGTACCGGTTGATGCGGTCAAGCGAAACTTCGATTTCGACCGGCTCGGCCGAAGCTTCCCCGGCTTCCGCGACCCCTTCCGTGACCAGGCCTTCGCCGTATTTGCCGATCAGCCCGGCGGCGCGGTCGAGCGCCGCGACGACGCGGGCGGGATCGACTCCCTTCTCGAACCGCGCGGACGCTTCGGAACGAAGCCCGAGCTGACGCGAAGCGGCCCGGACGGCGCCGCCGTCGAACCGCGCCGATTCCAGGACGATGTCGACCGTGTCGCTTGTCACCTCGGAGTCGAGGCCGCCCATGACGCCGGCGAGCGCGATCGGCTTCTCCGCGTCGGCGATGACGAGCATGCGCGGCTCGAGCTTGCGCTCCTGGCCGTCGAGCGTCACCAGCGTTTCGCCCTCGCGGGCCATGCGGACTTCGATGCGGCCCCCGGCTACCTTGGCCGCGTCGAACGCGTGCAGCGGCTGCCCGTACTCCAGCATGACATAGTTCGTAATGTCGACGATGTTGCTGATCGGGCGGACGCCGGCGGCGATGAGCCGGTTTTGCAGCCAGAGCGGAGACGGGCCGATCTTGACGCCCTTGATATAGCGAGCCGCATAATGCGGGCATTGCTCCTTGGCGGCGATCGTTACTTTTACGTAGTCGGACGTTTTCTCCGCCGCGGCGTACAGATCGCCCGAAGGATCGGGCAGCCGCAGAGGCCGGCCGGTCAGCGCCGAGGCTTCGTAGGCGACGCCCAGCATGCTGAGGCAATCGGAGCGGTTCGGCGTCAAATCCAGCTCCAGGACGTAATCGTCCAGTCCGAGCGCCTTCACGACGTCCTGGCCTACCTCAAGGTCGCCGGGCAGGACGAGAATGCCTTCCTGCTGCTCCTTCGGCAGCAGCTTGTCGTTGATGCCCAGCTCGCGCGCCGAGCAGATCATCCCTTGCGATTCGACGCCGCGCAGCTTGGCCCGCTTAATCTGCAGGCCTCCCGGCAGCTTCGCCCCGATCAGCGCGACCGGCACCTTCTGCCCGGCCGCGACGTTCGACGCTCCGCAAACGATTTGCAAGTCTTCGCCGGTCCCCGCGTCGACCGTGCAGACGCCGAGCTTGTCGGCGTCCGGATGCTTTTCCCGCGCTTTCACATAGCCGACCACGACGCCCGAGACGCCCAGGTTGCGCGCCGGAACCGAATCGATTTCGATGCCGCCGCTCGTCATCAGCTCCGCGAGCCGCGACGGCTCGATGCCTTCCAGATCGATATAGTCGTTTAACCAATTATAAGAAACGTTCATGTCGGGTCACCTCCGTCAAATTCGGTTGAACTGGCTCAAAAACCGCTGATCGCTGTAGTAGAAATGGCGAATGTCGTCGATCTCGTACTTGAGCAGCGCAACCCGCTCCACGCCCATGCCGAACGCGAAGCCGGAAACCTCTTTCGAATCGTAGCCGCCGTATTCCAGCACTTTCGGATGCACCATGCCGCAGCCGAGAATTTCGACCCAGCCGGTTTGCTTGCACATCCGGCAGCCGCTGCCGCCGCATTGCGCGCAGGTCACGTCCACTTCGGCGCTCGGTTCGGTGAACGGGAAAAAGCTCGGCCGCAGCCGGATTTGAACCTGCGAGCCGTACATCTTTTGCACGAATTGCAGCAGCGTGCCCTTGAGATCGCTCATGCGGATGTTCGGGCCGACGACCAGGCCTTCGATCTGGTGGAACATGAACGAATGGGTCGCGTCGTCGTCGTCGCGGCGGTACACCTTGCCCGGGCAAATGATTTTGAGCGGCGTCTTGCCTTCGGCCGCCTGCATCGCCCGGATTTGGATCGGGGACGTCTGCGTGCGGAGCAGGATCTCGTCGGTGATATAAAACGAATCCTGCATGTCGCGCGCCGGATGGTCTTTCGGCAAATTCAGCGCTTCGAAGTTGAAAAAGTCGGTTTCCACCTCGGGACCTTCCGCGATTTGATACCCCATGCCGATAAAAATATCCTCGATCTCCTGCGTCACCTTCGTGAGCGGATGCACGGAGCCGACGGAAGGCGCGCGGCCCGGCAGCGTGACGTCGATCGTCTCGGCCTGCAGGCGGCGAGCCGTCTCCTCCCGGTCGAACTGCTCCTGCTTCTCCGCGATGACGGCTTCCAGCGCCGCCCGGACCTCGTTGGCGACCTGACCGATCGCGGGACGTTCTTCGGCGCTCAAGGCGCCCATTCCCCGCAGCACTTCCGTCAGCTGCCCCTTTTTGCCCAAATAGTGCACGCGCAGGTCGTTCAGCTCGCCGGCGCCGTCCGCTTTCGACAGCTTCTCGAGCGCTTCCCGACGCAGCGCTTCCAATCGTTCCTTCATCCTGATCTCTCCTTGTTCGGAAAATAAAAAAGGCCCTTTCTCCCCTTGAAAGAAAAGGGACGAAAGAGCCGCGGTACCACCCTTATTGGAATATCCTCGTCCGGCATGAACCGTTGCGCGAAGCCGCCGGATTCCCGATCGTCATGGCTTCGCGAGCGCTCCTCCGGCGGCGCTTCGCCTTTCATGGCGATTCGCCGGGACATTCCCGCTTGGAGCGGCGTAACGGGCCGCTGCCGGTCGCTCTACTGCCGGCGCGGACGGCCGGGTTCAAGTCGACGCTCCGGAGTGAATTCCGCCGGCCTGATCCTCGGGAACGCTCTCAGTCTGCCGGCGTTCCCTCCCTGGGAGGATGTCTCTGACGTACTTGTCTCCATCGACGCGATGTTCGTTTTAATATCCTAGATTATAGGGCAAGCGGGGGCAAGAAGCAAGCATCGGAGAATTGCTTATTGCGGTTTGCGCAGCGTCGTCATGGAAAAGCCGCATCCCTGCAGCATCGTATCGATAAACCGGTTCAGCGCCGGATTGCCGGTATCCGGAATGCGGGAGCGAACGAGCCGGCTGCCGAACGCTTCGAACAGCTGCCCGGTCAAATGCTTGTTGAACCAGCCCAGCACGAGATCCGCGGCCGCCCGGGTCGCCGGCGTGTCGACCTGCGCGAACGCGGCGCAAAATTCCTCTCCCCAGAACTTGCTGTTCATAATATTGCCGATGTTGAGCAAGGGACGGATCGGGAACGGAAACGTCTGAACGACCTCGAACCGGGGCTCGAACCGGTCCAAAATGTCCTCCAGCGTCTCGACGCCGATGTGGCCTTCCATGTAGACGTATTTGCGCACGACGTCGTCCGGATTTTTCGGATCGCAGTTCAAATAGTCGATAAAGCCCGTTTCGATGCCGTGAAAGCCGTAGCCGCCGGGCTTCGTCACCCGATGCATTTCGGAAATGATGCGGTCCTTGCTCCGGAACTCGACATGGCCGAAAAAGTCCATCGTATATATAAAATCGAACTCGCCGTCCGCGTACGGCAGCCCTTGGACGACGTCGTACGCGACGGCGCGGTCGAACCCGTTCTGCTTTGCGATTTCGATGCAGCTCGAGCTCATGTCGACTCCGTAAAGCCTTACGTTCGGAAAGTCGCGCTTCACCCGCGCCCCGAACGTCCCGGACCCGCATCCGACCTCCAGCACCTTGATTTCCTCGGTTCCGGCGGCGGCAACGCAGCGCCCAAGCGCCTCCATCAGGCAGGACGACTTTTGGTAAACGAGCGAGTTTTTCGCTACCGGTCCTTCTTTCTCCACGATTCCGACCACGTTGCTGTAAGCGTATCTTTCCTCGTAGTAGACGGCCGGGTCCAATTCGAACAGGGCATAAGTAATTTCGTTTTTCGTCGCGGGAGCTCTTTGGCTCAAGGTTCATCCCCTCCATTTCGGTCACGCCGAACGCACAGGCATAAACCACTTTATTCCGGCGCGGGAGGAGACGAAACCCGAACGATGGCCTTATTCGATCAAACCTCCTTCATCGCCTTCAGACGCTTCATGACCGCATTGCCGCCTTGCCCGAAATATTCCTGAAGCTTGACGTACTCCGCATACAGCCGGTCGTAAATTCGCGCATGCTCCTCGGACGGCTTGAACGTTTCCTCCCGGACGCGGGCCATATGCCGCGCCGCCTCCGCGATCGAAGCGTGACCGCCCGCTTCCGTTCCGGCCGCCGCCGCGCCGTGCATCGCGGCGCCGAGCGCCGCCGTCTGCACCGAGTCGGCGATTTTGATCGGGCGGCCGGTCACGTCCGCGTAAATTTGCATCAGCAGGCGGTTCCGCTGCGGGAGCCCGCCGCAGGCGTACAGCTCGTCCGCGCCGATCCCGGCTGCCGCGAAAGCTTCGATGATGGCGCGCGTCCCGAAAGCGGTCGCCTCGAGCAAGGCGCGATACGTCTCCTCCGGCTTCGTTTGAAGCGTATAGCCGATCATCAGCCCCGTCAGATCCGCGTCCATCAGCACGGAGCGGTTTCCGTTCCACCAGTCGAGCGCCAGCAGCCCGCTTTCCCCCGGTCTCAGAAGGGAAGCTTTCCGCTCCAGCCACGCATGAACGCCAACGCCCTCCCGAGCCGCCTCCCGCTTCGCGTATTCGGGTACCGCTTCCCCCACGAACCAGGCAAAAATGTCGCCCACCGCCGACTGTCCCGCTTCGTATCCGTACAGCCCGGGAACGATGCCGTCCTCGGCAACCCCGCAAATTCCTTTCGCCGGCACTTCCTTGTCGCTTAGAAGCAAATGGCAGGTCGAAGTGCCCATCGTCATGACCAGCTTGCCGGGCGCGACGACGCCGCAGGCCGGCACCATGGCGTGCGCGTCGACGATTCCGACGGCGACGGCCGTGCCGGGAAGCAGCCCCGTCCATTCGGCGGCCAGCTCGCCGAGTTCGCCGGCTCTTCCGCCCAGCGGCGCGACCGGGCCTCTCAGTTTGGTTGCGGCGAGACGCTCCAGGCGGGGATCCAGCGCCCGCATGAAAGCCGAAGACGGATAGCCGTCCCGCTTATGCCACAAGGCTTTGTAACCGGCCGCGCAGGCGCTGCGGACAAGCCGGCCGGTCAGCTGCATGACCACCCAGTCCGCCGCTTCCATGAACAGGTCGGCCCGTTCGTAAATTTCGGGAGCTTCGTTTAAAATCTGCCAAACCTTGGGCAGCATCCATTCCGACGAGAGCTTGCCGCCGTATCTCGACAAAAAAAGCTCTCCCCGCTCGCGGGCGATGTCGTTGATCCGGCTGGCTTCCTCCTGCGCCGCGTGGTGCTTCCACAACTTGACCCAGGCGTGGGGGTGGTCCTTCCACTCGGTTCGCAAGCATAGCGGCACTCCCGCTTCGTCCAAAGGCATCATCGTGCAAGCCGTAAAATCGATGCCGACGCCGATGACCCGGTCCGGGCTTACCCCGGACAAGCGCAGCACTTCCGGGACTGAACGGCGCAGCACCTCGAGGTAATCGCCCGGATGCTGGAGCGCCCAGTCGCGCCCGAGCCGGATTCCCGATCCGGGAAGCGCCTCGTCGATGACCCCGTGAGGGTATGCCGTCACGTGAACGGCGACTTCTTCCCCGTTGGAGACATCGACGAGCAGCGCCCTTCCCGATTCGGTGCCGTAATCGACGCCGATGGCATAAAGCTTATCCATTCGTTCTGCCATCCTTTCCCGGCTTGCCGCCGGCAAACCGTTACGCATAAGACGTTTCTTCGTTCAACTGCCGCAGCATTCGTCCGAGCGCTTCCGCCTCCTCGGGGAGCAGGTCCAGTTGGGGAGCGCGCATCGCCCCGGCGTCGACGCCCCTCAGGCGCAACCCTTCCTTGAAGTAGGCCATGTTGCTGCCGCTTTTGAGCGCTTCGCAATACCGGACGGCAATCCGCTGCCATTTTCTCGCCTCGGCCAGATCGCCGCGCTCGTACGCCTCGTACACCGCGACGAACGGTTCCGGATATACGCAGGAGACGCCGGAGACGACCCCGTCGCAGCCGAGAGCGAGCGCCGCCAGAAATAACCGGTCCGCGCCCTGCATAACCGAGAAGTTCCCGCCGTTAACGTTCAAATACTCGCTCGTCCGGAGAAAATCGGGATAGCTGTACTTGATGCCGACGACGTTCGGGCAGCGGTCCGCGACGCGCTGCGCGACGCCGGCCGGCAGGTCGTTTGCCGCGCACTGGGGAATGTTGTACAGATAAACGGGGAAATCCGCCGGCACGCTGCTCGCGACGGTTACGAAGTAATGCTCCAGCTCGCGCTCGCTCGCGCCGAGGAAAATCGGCGTCACGACGCCGATGCCGTCGGCTCCGATCTCGTGCGCATGCCTGGCCAATTCGATCGCATCCGGCTGCGTCGCCGCTCCGACGTGAATGAAAGCCGTCGTTCGTCCGGCTGCCGTTCGGACGACCGTTTCGGCGACCTGCTTGCGCTCCTCGACCGACAAACGGATCATCTCGCCGGTCGTGCCGAGCGGGTACAGGCAATGCACGCCCTTTCCGATCAAAAATTCCGTCAGTCTCGCGACGGCGTCCAAATCGACTTCCCCTTCCTTCGTAAAGGGGGTCACCATCGCCGTCGTCACTCCGTATAATCGTTTCATCCGGGTCGCTCCTCGCAGTTTGAAATAGGGATTACGCCAGCCGATGGGGCGGCTCCTTGCCCGCGAATACGCACAGCAGCGCTTCCGAAACGGCGATGCCGACGCGCCGGTACGTTTCCGCGGTTTCCGCCGCCGTATGCGGCGTCGCAATCAGATTGTCAAGCGCAAGCAAAGGATTGTCGGCCGAAACCGGCTCCTGTTCGTAGACGTCGATCGCCGCTCCCGCGATCGATCGCGTCCGAAGCGCATGAAGCAGCGCCGCCTCGTCCACGAGCGCCCCGCGGGCGGTGTTGACGAAGTAAGCGGTCGGCTTCATCCGCTTGAATTGGGCATGGCTCATCATGTGCCGCGTTTCGGGCAGGCTCGGCAGATGCATGCTGACGACGTCGCTTGCGGCGAGCACCTCGTCCCCCTCGACCATGCGGACCCCAAGCTCCGCCGCTTTCGCCGCATCCGGGTATTTATCGTAAGCGATCAGCCGGACGTCGAACCCGCTCAGCTTTTTCGCCGTCAGGCGGGCGATATTGCCGAAGCCGAGCAGGCCGACCGTCTTGCCTTCCAGCTCTTCGCCGACGCGGCGGTCCCAATATCCCCGGCGCGCAGACTGATGCAGCGCGGGAATGCCGCGCATGGCGGACAGGATCAGCCCGACGGTCAGTTCCGCGACCGCGTTCGCGTTGCCGCCGGGCACGTTGCTGACCCGGATGCCGTACCGCTTCGCCTGGTCCAGGTCGATGTTGTCGACGCCCACGCCGAAGCGGGCGATTGCCGCAAGTCTCGGCGCGAGCTTGAACACCGCCTCGTTCCACGTATCGACGCCCGCGATGACGCCGTCGACATCGCCGACGAGCGGGACGAGCTCCTCGAACGTATGCGGCCGGCCCACCCGGTTTTCGACGATGTCGCAACCGGCTTCCTCCAGCAGCTTTTTCCCTTCCGGACACAGCAGCGAAAAATTCGTCGCCGTCACCAATACTTTTTTCCGGCCGTCCATGCTACTTCACTCCTCCGACGGTCATTCCGCTGACCATATATTTCGAGGTCATCAAATACATGATGACGACGGGAATCGAGGCGATCATCGAGCCGCCCATCAGCGGTCCCCACGCGAAGACGTCGCCGACGATCATGTCGGACAGGCCGAGCGTGATCGTCTTGTCCGCGCTGTCCGTAATGACGACGAGCGCGTACAAATACTCGCTCCAGCAAAGCGTAAACGCGAAAATGAACGTGGCGGCGATGCCGGGCGCGGATAACGGAAAAATGATGTTGAGCAGCGTCCGCGTCCGGCTGCACCCGTCGATCATCGCCGCCTCCTCGATTTCGTCGGGAATCGACTTGAAGTACGAAATGAGCATCCAGGTCGCGTAAGGAATCGTGATCGTCGGGTAGATCAGCAGCAGCCCGAACAGGGAGTCGTTCGCGCCGATCGACGAAATGAGCATGTACAGCGGAATGAACAGCACGGCGCGGGGCATGAGGTAGGCGTAAAGAATGCCGTTCGAGATGAGCCGTTTTCCGCGAAAGCGAAGCTTGGCGATCGCGTAGGCTGCCAGCACGCTGACGACGATCGAGAAGAAGGAAACGACGAGCGCGACGATCAGGCTGTTTTTGATGTTGACCAGGAAATTCTTTTCCGTAATCAGCTTTTCGTAAGCCGACCACGTAAACTCCTTCGGCCAGAACGACGGAACCATGTTGTAAATTTCGCCCTGCGATTTGAACGAGGTGTTGAGCATCCAGTACAGGGGGAACAGGGCGATGACGAGAAGCATCGCCAGTGCGACATAGGTGACGACAAGCTGGATCCGCGATTTGCGTTCCATGCGTATCCCCCTTTCAGCGCTCGGACAGCGAACGCTTCGTGATGAAATGAATGAGCAGAACGAGCGGAGGCAGCGTCAAAATCGAAATCGCGATCGCCTTCCCCAAATCCATGTTCAAAAATCCGATCGTATAGCTGAGCGTAGAAAGCAGCTGCGTGCCGTTCGACGGGCCTCCCCGCGTCAGGAGCCAGACGATTTCGAAATCGTTCAGCGTCCAGATCGTCGTGATGACGGCGGCCATGACGGTCACTTCCCTGATGGAAGGGAGCGTCATCGAGAAGAAACGCTTGACCGGCCCCGCCCCGTCGAGCATCGCCGCCTCGTACATTTCCTTGGATACCGTCTGCAGGCCCGCCAAAATCGCGATGCCGATAAACGGAATCCCCCGCCACACGTTCACGGCGATGACCGAAAGCATCGCCAGATCGGGGCTTGCGAGCCAGCCGACCGGCCGGCCGATCGCGCCGATTTTCATGAGCAGGAAATTGAGCACGCCGCCGACGTCGGAATAGATCCACTGCCACGTAAAGACCGAAACGATCGTCGGGATCGTCCACGGCAGGAACAGCAGGACGCGGAACAGGTTGCGGAAGACGATTTTTTCGTTCAGCACGAGCGCCATGATCATGCCGAACGCCGTCTTCGCGACGACGGCGACGAGCGTGAACACGACCGTGTTGCGGACCGCTTTCCAGAACAAGGGATCCTTGAACAGTTCGATATAATTGTCGAGACCGTTAAAGACGGCGGGGCTTCCGACCATTTTGTTCGTGAAGCTCAAGTACACCGCCCAGCCGAACGGAACGACCATGATCGCCGTCAAATAGATGAGCACCGGGCTCATGAGCGCGTATGCGAGCTTGTTGTCGTCCAACCTTCTCATGATGATTCACCGCCTGACTTTTACGGCTAAGGAGCCGTAATTCCGACTCCTTAGCCGCAGGAATGAATTATTGCTTTTCGTAAATTTCCGCGATTTTCTGGTGAAGGTCCTGCACCGCGATTTCCGGCGTGTAATTCGCTTCGAGCAGCAGCTTCTGGAACGTATCGTTGACGATTCGCAGGTTAAACACTTCGCCGGCCTGCGGGCTGTACTCGTCCGGATATCCGAGGAAATAAAATTCGTCCACGGATTCGACGAACGCCTTGTTCTTTTCCTCCTGCCATACCGGCTCCGATTTCAAGGCGGTGAGCACGGGGCCCGTAAGCGGCGCGCCCTTTTCCACCCACGTCTTGTACCAGTCGGGCTCCAGCATGAACGCGATGAACTTTTTCGCCAAATCCTTGTTCGCGGAATCTTTGAAAATGCCGAGATTGTTGCTGATGCCGGGAATGAACCGCCCCTTCGGACCGGCCGGATACATGGCGATGCCCGTCTTCTCGTACAGGTCCGGGTTTTCGTTCTTGATCGTGGCCAGCGTGCTTCCGACGTTGAAAATCATCGCGGCCTGACCGCTCAAATACGCTTTGTTGTTGCCGCTGTCGTCCCAGCCGACCGCGCTCGGCGGCGTGCTTCCGTCCGTCAGGAAAATATCGCGGATGAACTGCGTCGCCTGAACCGTCTCCGGCGAGTTGACGATCGCGCCGCCGTCCTTCGTGTCCACCGAACCGCCGTAGGACCAGATGATGCCCCGCGTCAAAAATTCGGCGTCGGAGTTGCCTTTGCCGTACCCAATGCCCGCGCCGTACACGCCCTTGCCCGGATCGGTCAGCGCCTTGGCCATCGAGCGGAATTCGTCCCACGTTTCCGGAGGACCGTCGAAGCCGGCCGCTTCCAGCATATCCTTGCGGTAGTACAGCACCTGGCTTTCCGTCCAGAACGGCACCCCGTACTGCTTGCCGTCGAACGTGATGGCCTTTTTCATGCTCGGCTGGATTTCGCCGTTCGCGGCTTCGATTTCCGTAATGAGTCCGCTTACATCTTCGAGCACGCCTTTTCCGTAAAACTGCCCGATTTCCTGATACCCGAAAAAGGAAACGTCCGGCACGGTTTTCGATTCGATCGCCGCGCTCCACTTCGGGTAAAAATCTTCGTATGCGATCAGCTCGACGTTCACGTCGACGTTGTTCTCTTCCCCGAATTGCTTCGCCCGTTCCTGAACCAGCTCGTTCTGGTCGTCGAACAGCTGCTTTTTCATCCAAAACGTCAGCGTCTGCTTTTTGCCGTCCTGCCCCGTCTCCGCTCCGCCGCTTTCGCCGCCGGAGCTGCATGCCGCAAGCGAGAAGACCAAGGCGAACGCGATGAGACCCGAAACCCACTTTTTCATGATGCAACCATCCTCCCTTATGTCTCAAGCCGATAAGTTCCGCCGCAAGAACGCTGGCGCCCGCGGCGTCCTTTACACTTCCATCATAGGCGCCGAGCCGTCGGGAGAAAATGGCGAGGTTTTAATCCGATGGCATAAAATTAGCGTTGCGGTAATCCTGCGGCGTGACCGAATAGTACTTTTTAAACACCTTGATGAAATAATTCGGATTCTGGTAGCCGAGCAGAAGCGCGATCTCGTAATTTTTCAAGGCCGGATCGGCCAGCAGCGAAACGGCCTTTTCCATCTTGAGCCGCAGCACGAAATCGCTGACGTTTTCGCCGGTTTCCAGCTTGAACAAGCGGGACACGTGAACCGGATGAACGCCCAAATGGTCGGCGATCGTTTGCAGGGTGACGTCCTCCACGAGCCGCTCCTGGATAAACTGTTTGATTTTCCCTACCGTGTCTTCCCGCTCGTGCCGCGGCTCGCTTTCGATGCACATTTTGAGCCGGCCGAACGCCCGCAGCATCCAGTCCCGAAGCGAGGACAGGGAACGGATCGGCGCGAGGCCCGCGGTGCCGGACAAATCCGGGCCGATCAGCTCCGCCAGGCTGCGCCCCTGCTTGTGCGCGAGCGAGCTGAACGAAGCGTACACGTAAAAATAAGCTTCGGTAAAATGCTCGAACGATTGGGACCAGTTCGCCCTCAGCTCGTCGCAAACGGACAACAGCTTCGCTTCGGCCTGATCCCAGTTGCCCGACTCCATCAAATGCTGAAGCAGCGGGGGCTCGTACAGCCTTTGCAGGGAGCGGACCGGAGCCGGCTCCGTCTCTTCTGACGCGTAGATGAACAATTCCGCCTGATTGCCGATCCGCTTGCGCAGCGCCAGCAGATTTTCGTCGTACAACCGCTTGACGTCCTGGGGAAACCGGCCCCAACCGCTGATGATGACCGAGACGGTGCCTTTCAAGTATCGGTTTACGTTCAGCTGCAGCTGCGAAGCGGCGAATTGCAGCTGTCGGAACGCTTCCTCCGCCCCGGATTCCGCTGCCGCTTCCAGCCGCCGCTCGTCGCTCAGCGTGGCCATGAACGTCAAATAGCCGTGTACGTCCTTGCAGCTCCAAAGCCGGAACCAGCCGTCGCAAACTTCCTCCGCCATGTTCTGGATCGCATATTCCATCAGGGACGAATGATAGAAATCCAGCTCCGCCAGCTTTCCCTCCAAACGCACGACCATCAGCGCGAACGGTTCGTCCGGGCGAACGTCGAGCCGCAGCGATTTCGTCTTCTCGGCGAGCTGGCCGTGCAAATATTCCCTTCCCTGCAGCAGCCCGTTCAGCAGTTCTCCCCGCAGCAGCGGCAGATGCTCCCGAAACGTCTTGGCGAACCGTTCGTGCGACCGGCTTTCGTCCCTTTCCCGCCGCAAGGCGTCCACCGCTTTTCCGACCGTCCGGACGACATCCTCGTCGCTCGCCGGCTTCAGCAAATATTCGAACGTGTCCTGGGCGATCGCTTTTTGCGCGTAGGCGAACTCGGCATGTCCCGAGAGCAGGATGCATTTGATTCGCTTCCAGCCGGCGCGGATTTTGGCGATCAGCTCGAGCCCGCTGATGCCGGGCATGCGAATATCGGTCATGACGATGTCGATCGCGTTCGTTTTCAATATCTCCAATGCCTCGCTGCCGGAATAAGCCTTGTACACGTTCGAAACGCCCGCCTTCGTCCAATCGATCGTATCGGCCAGGCTGTCCACGACGGTGTCCTCGTCATCGACGATGAGCAGCCGGTAAAGTTCGGTATCGTTCATCTATTCGGCCCTCCAAACAAGTTCTGCGCGAAATCCGTTTTTCGACGATTTCGAAAAATACAGGCCCGAGCCTTCCTCGTACAAGTGAAGAAGCCGCTGGTGGATGTTCCACAGCCCGCAGCCGGTCTCCGCTTCGAGCGGGGCGGAAATCCGCTTCTTCAGCTCGATCATCCGCTCCTCCGTCATTCCGGGGCCGTTGTCCTCCACGACGATGCGGTTTCCGTCCGGGCCCGTTTCCCCCTTGATCGTAACGACCCCGAACCGTTCGCTCGGTTCGATGCCGTGAATGACCGCGTTTTCGACGAGCGGCTGGATCAGCAGCTTCGGAATTTCCAGCTCCAGCATCTCCTCCGGGATGTCGATTTCGTACCGGAATCTCTGGATGCGCAGCAGTTGGATTTCCAAATAGTTGCGGACAAGCTTCGCTTCTTCGCGCACCGTGGCCGTCGTTTTTTCGGTCCGCGTCGTGTAGCGGTAATACTCGCCGAGATTCAGCGCCATCGCCACGACCGCGTCCTTTTCGCCGAGGCTTGCCATCCCCTTGATGTAAAACAGGCAGTTGTACAGGAAGTGGGGATTGATTTGCGATTGCAAATGCTTTAAGGTCGCTTCCTTCGACCGCAGCGTTTCCTTGTATACCTTGTCGATCAGGTCCCCGATTTTTTCGGCCATTTCGTTAAAGCTTCGGAACAAAAAATCGAATTCGTTGTTCGTCCGGGGGTGAAGCCGGATCGAGTAACGGCCGTCCCGGACGCGCTGCACGCCTTTGACGAGCAATTGAATCGGCCTTTGCACGTTCCGGTACAGCAGCAGCGTCGCCAACAGGCTGAGCGCCAGCAGCAGCACGATGGAGGAATAAAACAGATTCCGGCTCGTCACGATCGGCGAAAAAATCGTTTCGAGCGGCACGAGATCGACCATCGCCCAGTCCAGGCTGCCGGAATGGGCATGGTTGATCATGTATTTTTTCCCGTTCAGCGTCACGACCGCGTTGCCGCTTTCCTCGAGGTTCATGGATTCGAGGATGCCGACCGCCGGGTCGATCGTCGTGCGGTCAGCCGTGTAGCTGACGATCGGCGCTTCGCCTTTCCGGTACAGAAACGGCTCCGTCAGCTCCCCCTGCTTGTAGAGACTGAGCATGTTCCGGATGTTGTCCTCGGTAAACCGGACTTCGACGAAGACGTTCGGAATGCCCGCGGGCCTGATTTGCGAAAACAGCATTTGCTTCATGCTGAAGCTGACGGCGCTTCGGTACGTCCATTCCCCGGGGGGCGTTTCGCGGATCGTCCGTTCGTCGTACTTGACGGAATAATCGGTCGAGATGACTTCCTTCGAATCGGTCAAGTGCAAAATGAGCTGGTTGTTCCAGGCGTTCGTCGCGGTTTGCATGTTCAACATCTCGAAAATCCGCAACTGCCGCTGAAGCTGCAAAATCGGGTCGCTTTTCCCCCGCCCGTCCAAATACTCCCGCAAGGTGAAATCCCGTCCTGCCGACGCCGAATATTTCGTCAGCTGGTCGACCATCATGTCCATCTGGCTCATAAAAAAGGAGAGGCGGTTCAAATTGTTGTCCTCGACCGTCTGCCGGACGACGTCGACGCTGACTTGATAGGAGTAACCGTACAAGGCGACCGTGGGAAGGAGAAGCGAAATGACAAGCAGGAAAATTTTGCTGAAGATGTTCAGTTTCACTATAAGCTCCCCCTAAGATGTGCAAGTGAAAGTGCGGTGCGAGTATGCAAGTTTGCAGGCGTCGATCGCGGTCTTCGAACGGGCAGATTCATCTTAGCATTAAAGTCCAGATGATTGAAAGGGCTTTCAATATTGGGCCGCGGGTTGCCGCCGATCGATTGGCTGGTCCCGTTGCACCAGGCGCGTCGTCGATAACGGTCCGGCTCAGCCGTTATTTCCGTTGGGGGCCGTTTTCCGCCTTGATTGACGGAACCGAGGGACGCTATTGGCGGAAGTTCGGCGCGAGTACGGGGATAAGATGGAAGTCAATCTGGCCCTTGACAAAACTAATCACATTAGTTATATTGAAATCACGAAAACTAATAGTATTAGTTTTACTGCAGCGGGTATCATTCCATTGCCGAAAGGGAGAGATTCAATGTTCGCAGGACATTTCGGAATCGCAGCCGCCGTCAAAGCAACGCAGCCCAGGCTTCCGCTTTGGTCTCTTATCGTCGCGACCCAATTGCTGGACATTCTTTTCATTCCGCTGAACTTGGCCGGCGTCGAGCGGACCGACACGTCGATCGGTACCGGATACGGCGAAACGATCTTCCATGCCGATTATACGCATTCTCTCGTCGGCGCTCTGCTGATCGCCGTCGTCGCCGGCTTTGCCGCGCGTCGCGCCTGGGGCGCAAAAGGCGGCTACGCCATTGCGTCCGTCGTCTTCAGCCACTGGCTGCTCGATTTGATCGTCCATCGGGCGGACATGCCGATTTTGCCGGGAAATGCGGGCGAATTGCCGCTGCTTGGCTTCGGACTGTGGAAATATGCGGGGATCAGCATGATCCTGGAAACGGCGATCCTTGCGATCGGATTCGCGATGTATGTGCGTTACGCCATGAAAGGGACGGGAAAAACAAGCCGGAAAAAGGCGACGGCATCGGTCATTGCCATGGGGTTGTTCCTCGCGCTCACGATGATGATAAGCGTCTGACGGCAAGACGCGCCGCGACAACGATTCGGCGGCAAGGAAAGAGGCCGGCCGGATGGCCGGTCGGCCTCTTCCAACGGAGCGCCCCAAACGGAAGCGCCTCCCCGCCAAGCGCATATCGCGGCAAGCAAGCATTTGCCGCGAAGAGGGCAAGGCTCGCCCTACGCCTTCCGGCGAACGAGCGAGACGACAAGCGCCAGCAAGCCCGCGGCGAGGCCGGCGATCGCAAGGCCGAGCGTCAGCGGATCCCGCCCCGCGCCGTCGGACGCCTCATCGGCGGCGCCGGAAGAAGCGGCGCCGTGGCCGTGGCCGTCGGACTCGCCGGTCGACGGCGTCACCGCCGTCACGGAAGCCGGCGTGTCGGCGTCCTCGGCGCCGGTCCATTCGACGACGCTGCCGTCGGAGTACGTCTGGTAAGCTTTCCAGACGAGCTCCGTGGCGTCTGCCGCGACCCGGCCCTGGAAGCGGAACTCGCCAAACTCCGTCGCGCCCAGGCCGCTGCCGGACGTCGTCCAGACGACGGAAACGATTTTGCCGTCCGCGTTCGTCTCCGTCTCGTAGCTCCATTCGGGCTTCGGCTCGAACCGCAGCACTTCGACGCCGTCCGGAACGTCCAGCTTCACTTCGGTCGTAGCCGCGTCCTTCTCGGACGGGACGCGAATCGTAAACACCTGGTACGCGCCTTGCGCCACTTCGCCCGGCGATACCGTCACATGCGCGCTTGCCGCCTGGGCGAACCCGAAGGCGAGAAACAGCGCAAAAACGAGAGACAACCTTTTTTTCATGACAGGACCAATCCTTTCCGTTGATTGCGGATGAGACCAAGTATAAATCGTCCGCAACCCGACGGCATGACCCCAAAGGGCTACTCCGGCGAAAAAAAGATGGCGATCCGAAGGCGGCCCGCCGCTCTACCCGTCCACCAGCCCCCGTTCGTACGCATAACGGGTCAGCTGCACCCGGTTGTCCAAATGCAGCTTTTGCAAAATATTTTTGAGATGGTTTTTGACCGTATTTTCGGACAGGCCGAGACCGGCGGCGATTTCGCGATTCGTCCGGCCCCTGGCCACCTCCAGCAAAATTTCCTTCTCTCGCGGCGTCAGCCCCTCGCGCATGGCGGTTTCGCCGTCCGCGCCCGCTCTCCCCCGCGCCGGCGAAACCGGCGGCTGGGGCCTTGCGGCGAACTCCCGCAAAATCGACATCGCCAGATCGGGGTTCAGCGGCGCTTCGTCCAGGGCCACCGCACGCAAATATTCGCGCCAGGACGAAGGCTCCAGGTTTTTGAGCAAGTAGCCTTGGGCGCCCTTTTTCAGCGCTTCGAACAGGTGGGCCGGCTCGTCGGACACCGTCACCATGATGATTTTGACGTCGGGATAGGCGCCCTTGATCGCTTTCGCCGCCTCGAGCCCTCCCATCCCGGGCATGGAAATGTCCATCAGCACGAGCTCCGGCGTCGTCTCGTCCATCAGCTCGAGCGCCTCCTCGCCGCTGGCCGCTTCCCCGACGACGACAAAGTCGCGGTCGGACGCCACGATTTCCCGCATCCCTTGCCGCGCGTGAGGGTGGTCATCGACGAGCAGCACGCGAAACGGCTGATTCATCGCCTCTTCTCCCTTTCTTCGTCAATTCGATTACCGTACGGTCTCCACGCCGCTCCGCCGCCAGCGTCCAGCCCATCTTCCCCGCGCGATCGCGCACCATGCGCAGGCCGAACCGCCCCGGAGCCGCGAACGGGTCGCCCCCGAACCCGATGCCGTCGTCCTCGACGCGGCAGCGAAAGCCTCCGCCTTCGACCGGTTCGCCGACGACCGTCACGTTTTGCGCCCGCGCATGCTTGCGGACGTTCAGCAGCGCTTCCCGCAGGCAGGCGTGCAGCTCGACCTTTTCCTTGCCGGACAAGCTTTCGTCCGGAATCGTCCAGCGAAAATCCGCCTCGGCGTCGAGAACGCCCGCCGTCTCTCCGAGCAGCTCGCGCAAGGGGAGCACCCAGGCGGCGTCCGCCGCCGACGGCGGCAGCCGCAAATTGGCGATCGCCTGCCGCACGTCCTCGTGCATGACCCGGACCGTCTCGCGAATCTGTCCGGTAAGCTCGCGCACGGGCGGCTCGCACGCGGCTCGATCCAGCTGGTCGAGCTTGACCGCGAGCAGAAACAGCGACTGGGCGATGCCGTCGTGCAACTGCCGCGCCAGCTGTTCCCGCTCTTCGAGCGCCGCCTTGGTCGCTTTCTCCCGCTGCAGCTCGCTCTGCGACTGCTCCATGCGCCGGAACAGCCCCGGCACGAGCGCCAGCGTCACCGCAAGCACGATGAACGGAGCCAGCAAGTTGCCGAGCTCCATCGACAAATAGGGCAGCAAAAACGCATGCCGCACGTACTCCCACAGCCCGATTGTCAGCGTGGGAATCCCGATGATCAGCCATTTGATCCGCTTGTCGCGCATGACGGCTCCCTCTTTCGCATCCGGCCGGCTGCCTCCGCCTTCCGGCCGGTTCAATAAATCCGAAACTCCGTTTCGCGCACGAGCTCGTTGCTTTCCGAATCCGTCACCCGCACCTGCGCCTTCCATTTTCCCGCAAAGGGCAAATACGAGCCTTGCGCGCGGTAGGTCGCTTTTTCATAGCCGGCAAAATCGTCCAGCTCCTCATCCTCGTACGCTTCGAGCGGAACGTCGATCGCGCCGACGTCGTCCCGCCCTTCGGGCATCAGGCGCAGCAGCGCTTGCTTGGGCAGTCCCAGCTCCTCCGGCAGCCATATTTTCAACGTAAACGCGTTTTCCCCAGGGGCGTTCGGCGCGATTCGCAGCGTCAGGTGCATCTCTTCGCCCATCTCGTGATAATGCAGCGGGGCGTTCGAGGGCAGCGGATTTTGATACGTCAGAATGCCGACGCACAGCACGATCGCTCCGAACAGGCCGATGTCGAGCTTCAGCAGCCCGCCGCCGGGAAGATTCCCTTTGCGCAGCCTGAGCCGGATCAAAAAGGCGGCGATGACAACAAGCGCGGACAGCGCCGTTTTGGCGATCAGCCATTTGCCCCAGGACGTGTAGAGCAAATAAGAAAGCGTAGGCAAATATTTCAAAACGCTAAGCGTCCCCGTGATCCAAAGCGCGACAAACGAAAGGAGCGCCCACTTGGAAAACAGCAGGGCAAACCGTCCCGCCTCCGTCCGCTCCTTGCTCCATACGAGAATAAGCAGCGCAAGTCCTCCGCCCCACAATGCGGCTCCGAGCAGGTGGACGAAATCGAGCCCGACCGAATACCCGATCGGCGAAAAAGCCGCCGCGTGGCCGCTCCAGGCCTCGGCGAACAGCGCAGCGGCCGCCCAGAAGAGGCGGGCGTACGCCCCGAGCGACCGAAGCAGCGTCGCCGCGATCGCGAGCAGCAGCTCGGCCAGGTACAGCCGGCCGATCGTCGTCTGAATCAGGATGCGGCCCCATTCGGACATCGGCTCGCCCTGCGCAAGTTCGCTTACATGCAGAACGACGTAAGCGAGCGTCGCGCAAAGCGCGAATTTCCCCATGAAGCCGAGAGCCGCTTCGCGCCGCTCCCGCACGACCGGCGAAGCTCCGCGCGAAAGGCTCCACAGCGCCAGCCCGGCCGTCAGGAGCAGGCCCGCGTAATAGGCGATTCTCGTCGCGTAAAGAACGAATGCCCGGTCGCCCAGCATGTGCTCGCCGTGCCCGTCATGTCCGACCTGGGCGTGAGGATCCAGCCGGTCGGACGTCGTCGCGGCCGGCGGATTGCCGACGGTGAACACGTAGGCCCCGGAAACCGGATGGCCGTCGGCGGAAATGACGCTGTACGACACCGTATAATGGCCCTCTTCAAGCTTCGGAAGGCTGAGCCTCAAGCCTCTTCCCTGTTCGAAACGCTCCGGCTCCGCGTCCGTAACGGACTTCGAAGCGTCATCCAGCACGCGAAGCGAGTATCCGGTGCCGTCCAGCCGCTCGTTGAAGAGCAGCTCGACGGCCTCGGGTGCGGACGCGAGTTTCGCGTCTTGCGCGGGCGAAGCCTGTTCCAGCGTCGCATGCGCGAAGGCGGAAGGAGCCGACAGCCCGATGGCCCCGGCCAAAAAAACGATGAACGCGACAAAGCGCCGCAGCGCCGGCAAAGCGGCCGCATGCTTGCGCCCGTAAGCTGATGCAGTCGACACGAACGAAACCCCTCTTTCGAAAAATCCAAAAATTTCCGCAATCCTTGGACCCTGTCACCGTCCATCGTACCCGAACGCGTCCCTTCGTTCAACTGCCGGAAAAGAATTGTTGCATAAATATTCTTTCGAATGTATAGTTATTGACGACAACCGCATACCGGAAAAGATGGCGACGCAGCTTCCGGCGCTCGTGAAGAGCGCTTGAAGCGGTGAGCGGATGAAAAGGGAAGCCGGTGAGAGTCCGGCGCGGTCCCGCCACTGTAACGGGGGCAAAGGCGCGATATGCGCGCGGCCTTTGGAACCCGAAGCCAGGGATACCTGCCGTCTTTTCTCAAGCCAAGGAACCTACGGTCGATAGGGATGATCCGGCACATCTGATTTGACGTTCTGGACGTCTATTTCGGCATGCCCGTCCTTCCGAAGCTGGGAGGCGGGCATGCCTTTTTTGCTTGCGGCGCCCGGATGTCGGTTGATCAACATTTTGCGAGAGGTGTGGTTTGCGTATGTCTATCGTGGCAACCGCCGCGCTCGGGTATCCCCGAATCGGGGAAAACCGGGAATGGAAAAAAAGCCTGGAGCGCTTCTGGAGCGGAAAGTCGGGCGAAAACGAATTCAGGGAGGAGCAGGCGGAGCTTAGAATCCGCCGGCTGCTGCGGATGAAACGGTCGGGCGTCGCCGTTCTGCCGTCCGGGGACTATTCCCTGTACGACGGCATTCTCGATCATACGGTCGCCTTCGATCTCGTCCCGGAACGATTCCGGGATCTCGGCGCTCCCGGCTCGCTTGAAGTCTACTTCGCCGTCGCCCGCGGCGCGGAAGGAAAGCCCGCTTCCGAAATGACGAAGTGGTTCGACACCAACTATCACTATATCGTGCCCGAGCTGGGCGACCGCCGCGAGCCCCGGCTCGCGTTCAATCCCTGGCTCGACGCTTTCAACGAAGCGAAGGAAAAAGCCGGCCTTCTGACCCGTCCGGTTATCGTCGGCCCCTACACCTATGTCCGGCTGGCCAAAGGGGTGGCCGCCGGGGAATTCGCGGATCGGGTTCGCCGCCTCGTGCCGGTCTACTCGGAAGTTCTCGCCCAGCTGGCGGACGCCGGGGCCGTCTGGGTGCAAATGGACGAACCTTCGCTCGTCACGGACGTGCCGGAAGAGCATCTGCCGCTGATCGACGAGGTTTATGCGGCGCTTTCGTCCGTCCGGCCGAATTTGAAACTGATGCTGCAGACGTATTTCGCCGCGGCGGAGTTTCCGAAGCGGCTGCTCGCGCTGCCCGTCGGCGGCATCGGGCTCGATTTCGCGCGGGACGGAGGCGCGAATCTGGAGGCGCTCCGGCAGGAAGGCTGGCCCGCGGACAAAACGCTCGGAGCCGGCATCGTCGACGGACGCGGCATTTGGCGCGCCGATCCCGACCGCGCTCTCGCCCTGCTCGGCGAGCTGGCGGCGATCGTGTCCCCGGAGCGGCTCGTCGTGCAGACGTCGTGCAGCCTGCTGCACGCGCCCGTGACCGCCTCCGCGGAACGCAGCGGCGACCCGGTTGTGCGCGCCGCCTTCGCCTTTGCCGACGAGAAGCTGCGCGAGCTCGTCGATCTTGCCGACGCGCTCGGCTCGCGCCCGGCCGCCGGCGCCGACAGCGGCAGCGCCGCGCTGCTGGCGCGGCTTGAGGAGAGCCGCGCGGCTTTGGCCGCGCTGCGCGCTCATCCGGCGCGCGGCCGGGAAGCGGCCGGCGCGCGGGCGGATTCGGCGCCCGAGCGGGCGCCGTACGAGCGGCGCCGCGAGCGGCAGCAGGCGCGGTTCGGGCTGCCTCCGCTGCCGACGACGACGATCGGCAGCCTGCCGCAGACGGACGATATTCGCCGCGCCCGGCTGGAATGGCGGAAAGGAAAGCTGGCGGAAGGCGATTATCGCCGCCTGCTGAAGGAAAAAACCGGGCTGTGGATTCGCCGCCAGGAGGAGCTTGGCCTCGATGTCCTCGTGCACGGCGAATTCGAGCGGACGGACATGGTCGAGCACTTTGCCATGCTGCTGGACGGGTATCATTTTACCGACAACGGCTGGGTGCAATCGTACGGCTCCCGCTGCGTCAAGCCGCCCGTTATTTTCGGGGACGTGACGGACAAAGGCCCGATGACGCTGGAAGACACCGTCTACGCCCAATCGCTTTCTTCCCGTCCGGTGAAAGGCATGCTGACCGGCCCGATCACGATGCTCGCCTGGTCGTTCAGCCGCGAAGACCTGCCGCAAAGCCGGATCGCCGACCAGATCGCCAGGGCGCTGAACGCGGAAGTGCTCCGTCTCGAAGCCGCCGGCATCGGCATGATCCAGGTGGACGAGCCGGCGCTGCGGGAAATCGCCCCGCTGAAGCGCCGCGAATGGACGGCCTACTTCGAATGGGCGGTCCGGGCTTTCCGCCGCAGCGTAGCCGGCGTGGCCGACGACACCCAAATTCATACGCATATGTGCTACTGCGATTTCCATGAAATTATCGACGCGATCCAGGCGATGGATGCGGACGTCATTTCGCTCGAAACGTCGCGCAGCCACGGCGCCCTGATCGAGGCGCTCCGCGGCGAGCCTTACGGCAACGGCATCGGGCTTGGCGTATACGACATCCACAGCCCGGTCGTGCCGGGCAGCGGCGACATGCTGGCCGTCATCCGCGCCGCCCTGGAGGTCGTGCCGGCCGACCGGCTGTGGATCAACCCGGACTGCGGCCTCAAGACGCGCAGCGAAAGCGAAACGCTCAAGGCGCTTCGCGAAATGACGGCCGCGGCCGAGCAGGCTCGCCGGGAGCTGACCGCGACGTAAGCGCCGGCCGGGTTGGCCCGCCGGAGCCGCTCGTGACGCCAGCTGCCAGCCGTCTTGGCCCGCCGGGAGCTTCCCTCGACGTACTTAAATTGCCAGCCATCTTGGCTGGCCGGGAGCTGCCCGCGACGCAAGCTGCCGGACCAGTTGTCCCGCCTGAAGCTTTCAGCTGCCGGACGCCTCGGCCCGATGGGAGCTGCCCCGGCACCCATGCTGCCCTTGCGGCAGCCGGCGATGGTAGCGTGCAGCAATGCCGCGACGAAAAGGACCCCATTTCCGCCTGGATGCGGAATCGGGGTCTTTTCGTTCTTTTCGGGGCCACCCGTACGTTCGGGACGAAGTCCTCCCCACCGATGCCCGTCTCCGTTGGATTTTGTCCAACCGAGAGCCCCATTTTCACGACCCGCGCCGTCTTCGATGGATTTTGTCCAATCAAGCGACGCCCCTTTGCAAAAATTGCTCAAAATCCCCGTTCCTCGTTGGACAATATCCAACCTAGACAGCCCAATCCCCGAGTTTCGCTCTGCTGATTGGATGAAATCCAGCGTAGGCGATGCCGCGGCATTTGCCGACAGCATCATGCGTTCGCCTCTGGCCTCCTGGGGCCGCCTCCCGTTCGAGTCGGCATGGGCGGTTTGTACCCTGCGGCTGTCAGACGCCACTCCCGTCCTGGTATTTGTCCGCCCAAGCGTCGAAATCCGCGAACGCCAGCCCGCGCGAATCGGGCCAGATGTAAGTCCAGCCCGCGCAATCCGGGCGGTCCGCGTCGCGCACCCATACCCGCTCGTAGTCGTTCGTTTCCTCGATCCCGTAAAATTCCTCGTACGCGTCGATCTCGGCCAAGGCGGCCCCGCTCAGCTCGCACCACAATCCGCGCACGAAGCGGTCTTCCCCGCCGGTCACCGGCACCAACGCCGGATACGCCCCCGCATCGACCAGCCGTCCGCGCACGCGTCCCGGGAGGGGAGTCCCGCGCAAATAAGGCTCGAGAAGCCGATAACCCGCGAAGCCCGGCAGCAGCGTTCCGTATACGAACAAGCGGACGAGCGGCTCCTGCTCATCCAGGCCGGACCGTTCGATTCGTTTTTCCAAGCGCACGCCTCCTTCCCTATTTCCGCCGTATTTTACCGATAGTTCGTTATAAAGGGGACGTTGTCCGAATCCAATCTCTCGTTTGCCAAACGAACCTTGCAACGGCTACAATTTCGGTATGCCTGCTATTGGATTCAAATGGAGATTCGATTCAAATTGACCGACAAAACCGACAAAGGATGGGACCTATGGAAAGTTACGATTTGGCGTCATTGTCCGTCGCGCATTCGACCGGAAGCTGGGAGCTTGCTTTTTCCCAGGCCAAGCTGTTCGTCATTCAGGAATACGGCACCTTTCTTTGGTACATCGATGCGGAAGGCGTTTCCGACGAACGGCTGCTTGCGCATTTCGCCCAAACCGAGGATATCGGCGTTCGGGTCGAGGCGACGACGATCGGGGGACGCGTGTTGAAGGGCGACGCCTATTTCCATCCGAATCCGCAAAACAAAGCGGCCGCGATCCGCGGTCAAGGCGAACTTTCCGGCTATAACCCGAGCGCCGCGCGCTAAGCCGGGCTTGCCCCTGCCCGGCTATAATGAGCGCCGCGCGCTGAGCCGGCAACTCCCCGATCCGACGCCCCAACCGAACATGGGGCACTCCATAGCGAAAACGGCCCTCCTTCCGGAGAGCCGTTTTCGCCTGCCGCGACGGCCGGATTACTTGGAATACACTTCCGGCGTCGTCATTTTATCGTAGAAATTGACGTATTCGTCGCGTTCGGCCGAAGCCCGGCACGCCATGGCGGAACGGGGATGCTCGTCCAGCGCGCCCGTCACCATGTACGGAATGAGGTAGCCCCATTCTTCCTTCTCGCGAAGCTTGACCATGTGGCGCTCGATCATGCCGAGCACGGGACGAAGGCTGTACTGGGGGTTGTTCAGCTTCGCCAGCAGCAGCTCGGTCGGACAGTTGCCCGCCGCGCGGCCCATGCCGTACACGGAAGCGTCCAGCAGCTCGACGCCCATCTCCGCGGCGACAAGCGTGTTGGCGAACGCAAGCTGCATATTGTTGTGCGTATGGACGCCGAGGCGTTTCGTTTTCAGGTTGCGGCGGAACTTTTCCACCAAATAGCGGAAGTCGTCCGGATCGAGGCTGCCGTAAGAGTCGACGATGTAAACGACGTCGATCGGGCTGTCGGCGATCATCGCCAGCGATTCCGTCAGCTCGTTGTCCATCACGTTGGACAAGGCCATAATGTTGATCGTCGTTTCATATCCCCGATTATGGAACAAGGTGGCCAGCTCGATCGCCTTCGCCGTATCGCGCGCATAGCAGGCGACGCGAATCAGGTCGAGCAGCGACTCGCTGCGGGGCAGCACGTCGTTTTCGTCGACGCGGCCGACATCGACCAGCGCGGAAAGCTTGGTGTTCTTTTTCTCGGGGATGACCTTGCGCAAAAAGTCGTCGTCCAAAAAGCGCCACGGACCGGCATTTTCCGCGCCTTTGAGCAGCTTGGGGGAATTTTTGTAGCCGATCTCCATGTATTCCACGCCGGCCTCGTTCAGCGAGTTGTACAAATCCTGAACGAATTCGACACTGAAATCCCAATTGTTGACCAGCCCGCCGTCGCGTATCGTGCAGTCGACGATCTGGCAATGATCCGTCTTGCGGTGTGCGGCCATATTGACAAAATCTCCTTTGCTTCGTGCTTGACTTGAGTCCGAAAGGAACTTGGTACCTAGTTTATAACGAAACGCGACCAATTAACAAGGGCTTTGTCCGACAGCCCGGGAAAAATCCGCGCAAGCGCGCCGAACCGCCGCGAGCCGTACGACGCTTTCCGTCCGTGCATTAAAAAGGCCCCTGCCGGCCGGGTATCCGATCGGGGGGGCCACATAAGCGTCAAGCAAAACGAAGCGTTACGCCTGCGCCTTGCCGGACAGCCATTCCGCTTCCTGGACGAGCTGGGCGACCGAACGATCCAGACGGGTCGTCGCTTCTTCGGCGATGTCCGCGCCGCCTTGGTCGTTCCAAACGACCTGGGTATCGAGAACGAAGACGCCCGTCAAAATGTTGCGCGCGCCGAGCACGGAAAAAACCGGCTTCATCGCGAAATCGATGGACAGAAGATGGGCGATCGTCCCGCCGACGGCGATCGGCAGCACGAGCTTGTTGTCCAGGCCCTTTTGCGGCAGCAGGTCGAGGAAAGCTTTAAGAATGCCCGTAAACGAAGCTTTGTAGACCGGCGTGGCGATAATCACGGCGTCGGCTTCCTCCACTTGCTTGTTGGCGGAGATAATCGCCTCGCTGTCGAAGCGCGCGTGGAGCAGATCTTCCGCGGGAAGATCGCGGACGTAAAGGACGGACACCTCGTTGCCCGACGCTTCCGTTTGGCTGCGAACCCGATCGACGACGGCGTGCAATCTGGACTTTTGAACCGGACTTCCGACGATAATGACAATTTTGGCCACTTTGATCACGTTCCTTTTCTCGCGAGACGTCAATTCCGATATAACCTCTAGGATTATATTGAATTATAACGTGCAAATATTCTGTCTTCAAGCTCAAGTTATCAAAAACATTTCGATAATGCAAATATTTCTGCCACGCGGTGTCGGGATGCATGCCGTTTCGTCCCTTTCGACGCTTGATGAGCATGAGACAAGTCCTGTATGATTTAGGAGTCGCCGGGAAGCCGGCCGACGGATTTGGAACCCCATTCGCTGCGAGAGGAACATCAACATGAATTCATATACGCTGAAAGTCGCGGGACTTGCGCGGGAACTTCCCGTAATTCCGATCACGGATAAGCTTTGCATCGCCAGCTTCGTCATTTTGGGAGATGCGGAGCTGGTCGAAAAGGCAGCCGAGGCGCTGGCCGGGAAGCTCCCGCCGGTCGATGTCATCGTGACCGCCGAAGCGAAAGGCATTCCGCTCGCCTACGAGCTTTCGAGAAGGCTCGGCCTCGGACGCTACGTCGTCGCCAGAAAAAGCGTCAAGCCTTACATGGCCGCCCCCCTGCTGCACAAAGTCGTTTCGATTACGACGCAGAAGGAGCAGGTACTGGCTTTGGACCGGGCGGACGCCGAGTTTTTGCGGGGCAAACGCGTCGCGATCGTCGACGACGTGATCAGCACGGGAGAATCGCTGCGCGCCCTGGAGGAGCTTGTCGGGCTGGCCGGCGGCATCGTCGAGGCGAAGGCGGCCATTTTGGCCGAAGGCGATGCGGCCGGCCGGGACGATATCGTTTTTCTGGAGAAGCTTCCTTTGTTTCCCCGTTGAACCGAAAGGACCGGGAGGAGCGATTGGGCGCGCTCCTGGCCCGGTCTTTTTCTAGCTGCGGATTTCGGCCCGGCAAGGACGAACGTTCAGCGAAAAAGACAGCGTCTTGTCCGGCCGCAGCAAGTATTGTTCGAGCGTCGGCGCGTAGCCGCAGCTGTGGTTGCCGAGGCCGCTTTGGGCGGCGTCGAGCTTGACGATCGTCTCGCCCAGCCTCGTCAGCAAATGAACGTGACTTGTCCGCATCAGGTCCTCGGTCGAATAGTGGTGCGCGCTGACGTTGAAGGGCCTGCCGCCGGATTCCGCGAAGCGCAGGCCGATTCCCGCGGCGTTCGTCACCGCAGCCCAGCGGACGTCGGCCTTGTTGCCGTTTTCCTGCGGCTTGACGTACGGCACGAACTGCTCCTGCACCGTTCCTCCGTAAACGCCGAGCTTCCCGCTTTCCTTGCGGTCGGCATAGCATTCGTGCGGCCCCCGGCCGAACCAGTCGAGCCGCTCGAAGCCGGCCGGCATCGACAGCTCGAAGCCGAAGCGGGGCAGCGGCGGAAGTCCTTCTCTCGGCTCGACGAGCGCCTCGAGCAGCAGCTCTCCGCCCGCCCGCACGGCAGCGGTCGTCCGCGCCCGGAACGCGACGCTTTCGCCCCTTGCGCCGATGACGGAATCGGCCGTGACGACCAGCTCGGAATCGCCCGTTTTTTTCACCGCTACATTCCGTACGTTGGTGATAAGGCGATCGTAGCCCGCCTTCGCCCATTCCTTGGCCATTCGCACGTCATTGTCGACCGGGGCCCGCCAGAAGTTCGGCTTCGGCCCCGAGGCGAGCACCGGAACTCCCTGAACGCGCCATTCGCAAAGCTGTCCCGTGCGCTTGTCGAACGTTACCGAAAAATCGCCGCCAAGCACGCGAACGTGCCGGCCGTCTTCTTCGACGCGAAGCGCCTCCCGCTTGCCGGACGCTTCTCCGGCGACGGTCGCCGTTTTTCCGCCGGAACGCGCCTCCTCCCGCTCCTTCGCGATGACGAACAGCGGCAAATCCGCCCACGCCGTTTCATGGCCCGCCTCCGCCCACGACGTCCCTTCGCGCAGAACGAAGCTCGCGTGAACCCAGTATTCGCCCGCTTCGGCGGGAAGCCGCTCCGGCAGCGGAATACGCACCGTCTCCGTCCCGCCCGGACCCGCGGAAAGAGCCGGAAGCTCGCCGTTCGCGATCGTTTCTCCGTCCCGCTTCAGCTCCCAAGCTCCCCGCAAATGGGAGAGCGTCAGCGTATCGTAACGGTTGCGGACCGTCCATTCGCCGGTTTCCGCGTTCCAGGCTTCCGTTTTGACGGGTTCGAGAACTTTTTTATATTCCAGAAGGGAGGCTTTCGGCGCGCCGTCCGGAAACAGCAGGCCGTCCAGGCAGAAATTTCCGCTGTGCGGCTCTTCCCCGAAATCGCCCCCGTACGCGTAGTACGGTTCCCCGGTTTCCGTTTTTCGGCCGATCGCGAGGTCCGTCCATTCCCAGATCAGCCCGCCGAGCAGGCGCGGATACGCGTAGACGGCATCCCAGTACTCCCGCAAATTGCCGGTGGAATTTCCCATCGCATGTCCGTATTCGACCATTAAATAAGGACGGCTGTCCGGCTTGTTCGCTTCGGCGATCAGCATGTCGACGGACGGGTACATCGTGCTGACGATATCGACGATCGGCGCGTCGTACGCCCGCTCGTAATGGATCGGCCGGGTCGGATCGGCCTCGCGCACCCATGCCGCCATAGCGTCGTGATTCGGGCCGTAGCCCGACTCGTTGCCGAGCGACCAGACGATGACCGACGGAAAATTGCGATCCCGCTCCACCATTCGTCTGGCTCTGTCGATATAGGCGGCCGTCCAGGCCGGATGCTTGGACAGATAGCTTTCCGCCGCCCCTTTCGCAAACCCCGGCGTCTCCTGGTTGACGCGCTCGCCGGTAAACGCGAAGCCGTGCGTTTCCAAATCCGCCTCGTCGATGACGTAGAGCCCGTGCCGGTCGCACAGCTCCAGAAAGCGGGGATCGTTCGGGTAGTGGGACAGCCGGACCGTGTTGATATGATGCCTTTTCATGAGCACGACGTCCCGCTCCATCTGCTCGACGGATACCGCAAAGCCGCGCCAGGGATCGAATTCGTTGCGATTCACGCCCTTGACGACGATCGGCCGGCCGTTGACGAGCAGCTTTCCGTCCGCGATCCGGACCGTTCGGAAGCCGACGGCGATTCGTTTGACTTCCATTATGCGTCCGTCCGGATCCGTCAACGTCAGCAAAAGCGCGTACAAATAAGGCGTTTCCGCCGTCCAGAGGTTCGGTGCCGAGAGCTTTTCGCCGAGCGTCACGGTCCGTTCCTCTCCCGGAAGCGGAGCCGGAGATACGCTTAGCGTCCGGTCCAGCACCGGGCGGTCGTCCGCATCCAGCAGTTCGATCCGCAAACGGCAGGAAGGCTGCTCATGCCGCGAAAGATTGGCGACGGCCAGCGACACGCTCAGCTCCGCGTCGCCTCCCTTCTCGTTCGCGTCCGTCCTCACCTTCGCGTCCCGAATCGTAACCGGGGCCGGCGCCAGCAAGTACACATCCCGGAAAATGCCGCTCAGCCGCCATTTGTCCTGGCTTTCCAGGTAACTGCCGTCCGACCATTGATACACTTTGACCGCGAGAACGTTGTCCCCGGAAACGAGCCGGTCCGTAATCTCGAATTCGGCGGCCATATGGCTGCCCTGGCTATAGCCGGCAAGCTCGCCGTTCACCCAAACGTGAAAAGCGGAATCGACCCCTTCGAACACGAGCAGGACGCTGCGGCCTTCCCAGGCTTCGCCGAGGCGGAACGCGGTCCGGTAGCAGCCCGTCGGGTTGTCCGCCGGCACATGCGGCGGGTCGACCGGGAACGGATACGGACAGCTGCTGTAGTGCGGACGTCCGTACCCGTGCAGCTGCCAATTGCCCGGCACGGGCAGCGTCGCCCACTCGTCGTCCGCGTAATCCGGCGCTTCGAACCGCGCGGGAGCCTCTTCGGGAGACTCGCAGTACCGAAACTTCCAATCGCCGTTCAACAAACGGAAAAAAGGAGACGCCTCGCGCGGCTCCTTCAGGGCCGACTCGCGGCCGGCGTAAGGAATCATATAGGCATGGGGGGCCTCCGCGTTTCGCGCGAGGACGTCCAGGTTCATCCAATCGGGCTTGCTCGCTTGCGCCGTCGGCGCTTCCTGCATGGCATTTTCCTCCTTCTGGGGCGCGGCTTCCGTGTATTCCGTCCGGGTTTGCGGCCCGGGTCAGGTTCTATTCCCCTCGCCGCACCTTTTCGAAAAAACGGTCTCCGCCGACCTGCCCGCCCTTCAGCACCAGCTCCAGGCCGTCGAACGCAGAGTCGTTCGAAAAAGCCCGGCACAGCGGAGCGCCCGGGGCAAGCGCGGACACGCATTCGAGCGCGTAGATGCCAAGCTCCCGGGTGACGTAGCCGGACGTGTCTCCGCCTGCGATGAGCACGCGCTTCAGTCCCGTTTCCGCCGCAAGCGTCCGGGTCAGCGAGCCCAGCACCGCCCCGAGCACGCGGCTGCTGTCCTCGGCTCGCATGCCCTGGCCCTCGAGCGCCCGACGAAGCTCGGCGATGCTCGGGTCGCCGGGGCCGGAGGCGGAGTACAGCACGACGCTGCGGCCCGCGAGCAGGCGAGACTTCGCCTCCTCCAGCAGCCTCAGCCTCGCCGCTTCGGCGCTGTCCGGACGGATCAGCTCGTGCGCCGGCACCCGAATGCCGACAAAGCCGGCGTCCAGGGCTTGAGCGATCTGCTTCTCCGTTACCGGGGAGCAGCTGCCGGAGACGACAAGGAGCCGGTCGACGGAGCCGACGGCTTGTCGCTCCCGGTTTCCGGCCTGAACTCCGCCGTTCTTCGCATCCGCCGCGAGAGCTGCGGGCCCGCCAGGGCCCCCGTCTTCCCGCCAGCAGGCGCCGAGCGCATACTCGACGCCGGAAGAACCGACGACGAACAAGGCGTCCGAACGTTCGGCCTCCTCCAGGATCAGGCGTCCCGCCGTCCGCAGGCGCTCCTCGTCGAAGGCGTCGAACAGGACGATGTCCGGCGATTCGGCTTTAAGCCGCGCTTCGAGGCGGGCGCGCACGTCTTCGACGGCCCCGTCCAACGCCAAAATGTCCATCAGCGCCGTCCTCAGCTTCGTCTGCCCGGACAGATGAAGGCGCAAATCCGACTCCGCCATCGGCGTCACCGGGTGGCGGGACATCGTCGGATGGCGGTCAAGCCGGTACACGGCCTCGCCCGCCGCCGCGAAATGGTGGCCGAACAGCGTATATCGGCCCAAGTACGGGACGCCCGCAAGCAGCGGAACATAACGGCCGCCGAAAATATCGCGCCCGATCTCCGCCGCCTTGCCGATGCTGCCCGTGCCGGGCGACGAATCGAACGTGGAGCAGATTTTGTAATGCACGATCGCCGCGCCCGAGCGCTTCAGCGTTTCGAAAATCGGCCGCAATTCGCGCTCCATCTCGTCCGTCGACATCGACCGGCCGACGCCGGCCACGCCGAAGGCTTCGGCATCGGCAAACGGCCCGGCAAGCTGTTCCTCGGTCGGCGGCTCCAAAAACAACACCGATTTCAGCCCGGACCGGAACAGCGCCTCCAGCACGTCCGTCGACCCGGTAAAATCGTCGCCGTAATAGCAAATCGGCCGCCGGCGACGCTTGCTTTCCGCACCCGGCCCCGGGCGTATCGCTTCGTTTTCTTCCATGGCGCGATCAGCCCTTTCCGTATTTTTCAATCGCCCGCCGCAGGCTTGGATGGCTGCGCGCGTATTCGTCCAGCGGGATGCCCTTGACCGCCGCCTCCCAGCCGAGCTTCATGCTCTCGAAGCCGGCGGCCGGCCCGTCCGGATGCGCCAGCATGCCGCCGCCGGCGAGGTGCATGACGTCGACGCTGCCGGTCGCCTCGTAGGTCGCCGGGGCCGTGCCCGCCCACTGGGCGGAAGAGACGACGGGCATCGCGAGATAATCGCCGAACAGCGGAGTCGTGCACGCCGCGATCGAACGAAGCACCGATTCGTTGCTTTCGTAAAACTTGCTGTTCAGGCCGTTGACGTGCAGCTGGTCCGCGCCGGCGAGCCGGCACAGCTTTTGATACGCGGTAAACTCGAAGCCGAGCAAAGGCGCACGCGTCATCATCCCCCATTGATTGCGGTGGCCGTGAATCGGAACCTCGCTATAGCCGTTCAAATGGGCCAGCCCGGCCAGCCCGACGCTCAAAATGCTCACCATGACGCACGTTCCGCCGGAGCTTACGACCAAATCGTGATTCGCCCGCAGCTCGTCGATGTCCCCCGTAATGTTGAACGCGTACATCAGCTTCCGTCCGGTGGCGTCGGCCGCGCGCTCCACCGCCTCCATCACCGTTTTGACCTTTTGTTCCAGCGGAAAATACGGCGGATTGGCGTTCAGCTCGTCATCCTTGATAAAATCCATGCCGGCGAGCGCCAAATCGTAGACGAGCTTGCCCAACTCCTCCGGCGACAAGCCGACGCTCGGCTTTACGATCGTTCCGAGAATCGGACGATCGTAAACGCCCGTCAGCCGCCGCGTGCCTTCGATGCCGAATTTCGGTCCCGGATAACGGGACGCGAACGCCGCGGGCAGCTCCAAATCGACGAGGCGAAGGCCGGACAGCTCCTGCAGCTCGTACAAATTGCCCGCTACCGCCGACATCAGGTTCGGAATCGACGGGCCGAAATTGCGCAGCGGGAACGAGACCGTGATTTTTCCCCGCCGGTACTTCCCGTCGTGCGCCTTCGGCAGCTTGGCGCCGGGCAGCGAAGGCGCGTCCGTCTCCTCCAGCGTCTCCACCGCTTCCACTCGGGCGGCATGCTTCTCCTTCAGCGCCTCCGTTTCGCCGGGCACCGCCGTAAACGTCCCGGTCGACTGCTCCCCGGCGATAATTTCCGCCGCCTTTTCCAGCGAAAAAGGCGTCTCCGCCAAATAAACCGCCTTTACGCGCTCCTCGCTCATTTTTTCGCTCCCCCTTTGACGCATCAACTTTTATCCTGAACGTGCACCGGGTGCATTACATCGGCTCATTTCCCGCCGCACCCTGCCCATGTAGCGCACTAGGTGCGCCACATCGGCTCATTCCCCGCCGCTGCTTGCCCATGTAGCGCACGGGGTGCGCCACATCGGCTCATTCCCCGCCGCTGCTTGCCCATGTAGCGCACGGGGTGCGCCACATCGGCTCATTCCCCGCCGCTGCCCGCCCATGTAGCGCACGGGGTGCGCCACATCGGCTCGTTTCTCGCCGCACCCCGCCATGTAGCGCACCGGGTGCGCCACATCGGCCTATTCCCCGCCGCTGCTTGCCCATGTAGCGCACGGGGTGCGCCACATCGGCTCATTCCCCGCCGCTGCCCGCCCATGTAGCGCACGGGGTGCACCACATCGGCTCATTCCCCGCCGCTGCTTGCCCATGTAGCGCACGGGGTGCACCACATCGGCTCATTCCCCGCCGCTGCTTGCCCATGTAGCGCACTAGGTGCGCCACATCGGCTCATTTCGCACAGCTCGCCGCCCATATAGCGCACGGGGTGCATCACATCGGCTCATTCCGCACAGCTGGCCGCCCATGTAGCGCACGGGGTGCGCCACATCGGCTCATTCCGCACAGCTGGCCGCCCATGTAGCGCACTAGGTGCGCCACATCGGCTCGTTTCTCGCCGCAGCCCGCCCATGTAGCGCACTAGGTGCACCACATCGGCTCATTCCGCACAGCTGGCCGCCCATGTAGCGCACGGGGTGCGCCACATCGGCTCGTTTCTCGCCGCAGCCCGCCATGTAGCGCACCGGGTGCGCCACATCGGCCTATTCCCGTATCGCCGTCACGCCATACAGGGGACTGGCTCCCCTTCTTGCGTTAACTCGGTCGCAAGGCGCCTGACCCGCGATCCGGTTGCTCCGCACCGAACCGATCAGCAAACCGGCGCCTGCCCGCCGCCGAGTTCGGCGCCGAAGCGCGGGGCGGCGCTGTCGGACGTCGCTTGCCGCTCCTCCTGTCCGCCGCCCCCTTCCGTGCCGCCTTGCCCGGCAGGCTCCCCCCGGCTCAGCCGTTCCAGCGTCTCTTTCACCTGCTCGACGCCGAGCCGCGGACTGGACAGCACCGGCTTGCCCGTCGCCTCGGCCAGCGCCTTCTCCATCCGCGCCATCGAGCCTTGCGCGAGCACGATCGCATCCGCATCCTGCGCGACGCGCAGCGCGGTCTCGAGCAAAATGCGGTCGTGCTCCTCCGGGTTCCCGCCGGTCAGCGCTTCGAACGCTCCCGCCGCAAGCCCGTTCACGAGCGCGACCTCGCGCCCCGCTTCGGCCGCTTTCCTCTCGATCAGGCGCATCGTCGGCCGAAGCGTCGACGGCAGCGTGGCCAAAACGGCGACTCGGCCGTACGCCGAGGCCGCTTTGGCGGCCATCGCGTCGTCGATTTTGACGATCGGGATGCCGATCAGCTTGCGCGCGTCGTCGGCCGCTTCGCCGACCGACGAGCACGTATTCAAGATCACGTCGGCGCCCAGCTCCTCGCCGTGATGAAAATATTGCACCAGCCTGCGCGCAACCCCAGGGGGAACGCTCCCTGCCTTGACGACGTCCCCGATGAGGGAATCGTCGATAATGTTGACCAGCCGCACGTCCGGCAGCACCTCTTTGAAAACGGCCTTCAACGGATCGGCCAACCCCTGGCCCGTATAGACGGCAACAACGGTTTTCATCGCAAAACTCCTCCTTCTGTGGATCTTTCCGCGATTCTCTGGCGATTGAGCCGAATCGTCTTTTCGTTATCCGTACGGCAACTCGTATGAAAACCTGCAAATCTGCATTCTTTTAAGCGGAAACGACCGGCGGAGGGTGAAATTCCTGCGAATGTGCAGGCATTGCCTGCGCAAACGTCTCATTCGAGCCTGTTCCGCCCATTTTGCGTCTAATCCGCAACCGGCCGGGCGACGTCCCGCCAATATATCCGCTGATGTATCCGCCTGAAGTACCCGCCGATATATCCGCTGATGCATCCGCCTGAAGTACCCGCCGATATATCCGCTGATGCATCCGCCTGAAATGCACGATACCGCGTCAAGACAGCCCAAAAGCAGCGGGCCTAAGCCCGCCGCCCGGCATTACCATACGATTTCGTTTTCCAGCCGCCGGTAGTCGCCTTCGCGCATCGGCGCCGTGTCGTACACCTTGCGTCCGCTGTAAAACGGATGGTGCCGCCCTTCCGGAGAAATGCCGACGACGTCGTCGCCGCGCCATTGCGTCAAAAACGTTTGGCCGATCGCCGTTTCGACGGTCGTCCGCTCGTCCAGCGGGAACGTGACGGTAATCGTTTCTCCCGCGCAGGCCCGGCCCAGCAGCAGGAAGTGTTCCTTCACCCAGCTGCTCGGATCCATGCCGCGGCCTTCCGTCACGCTGCCTCCCCGTTCGCGAACGATCCGTACCTTCGCATAGCCGGCCCATTCGGGAATACGGATTTGCAGCTCGGGAATGTCCCGATGAACGTGCAGCACGACTTTTCCTTCATGCGGCAAATAGCTGTCGACGTCGAGCCAGACGGAGCCGCGGTTCAGCAGAAAATTGACGCTGACCGTCCCCTTCGATTCCGTCACCGTGTTGCTCCAGCCCATGTACAGGCCGCGGGTGCCCGAGCCGAGACAGCAAATTTGCAAATCGTTCGTGTGGCCCCGGCCGTGATTGACGTCGCAGCAAAAATCGTTCGGCGCGGAATAGCCCGCAAAGGCGCCGCGCGTGCGCTTCGCCACGTCGGTATAGCTGATTTTGCCCGGGATGTTGCCGGACTTGTCGTCCGTCTCCTGCACCCAATCGAGATCGAGCAGCTGCGACTCGGCCAGATGGTTGCGCAGAAACCGCTCGACCGTTCCCCAATATTTCGAGTAGCCGCTCTTCGCCAGCGTAATGCCCGTCGCGATGAGGTCGACGAGCGAGCACGTTTCGTGCTCGTACGCCTGCTCCTTCAAGTCGCCCGGCGTCCACCCGAACGCGGTGCACTTGGTCAGCGCCCAGGCGTAGCTTTTCTCGACCCAGGCGATCAGCTTCGCGTCGCCCGTAAACGCGCCGAAGCGCGCGATCGCGTCCAGCGTGCCGAGGCGCGTATGGAAGTGGCCGCTCCGGTACGCCAGCGCGTCGTTGAAGCTGCCGTCCTCGTTGAACACGCCGCTGCGCTCGACGATGAGCGCCGTAAAGAACCGGCACAGTTCGAAAGCGTCCGGATTGCCCGTCACCTCGTGATATTTGAGCAGCGGCATGATGAGGCGCCCGCAAAAAGCGGCCGGATCGGGCGCAAGCCTGAGCAGCACCGCGTTTTTGGACGGCCAGCCGTCCTCCTTGTATTCGGACGCCGGGTAGTACCACACTTCGCGCTCCTTGATCGCGATCCGCTTCAGCGCGGCGACGTGGCGGTCGGCCGCCTCCTTGACCTTCGGGTCCCCGCTCGCCATGTACCAGGTCGTCAGCGACAGGATGACGGCGCGCTGGTCGATCAGGTTGGCGTTTTGCTCCCAGTCGTGGTTCGGATTGTGCTGACGGTAGCTGAGGCCGTCTTCCTTGAAAAACGAAAGCAGATTTTCGCGATATTTGGCCTCGATATCCTCGCCGAGCGTTTCGCCCGACATATGCCGGGCCAAAATCATGCCGTCGATCATCCGGCCGTGGGACGAGCCGAAGTCCCAATCTCCGTGCGTCATGTTCGCGGGACTCGACATCAGGTTGGCCGCAAAAAAAGGATAACCGTGAAAATCCGGATCGGACATGCCTGCCATCGCGTTCAGCGCGTGTCCCGCCCGTTCCTCCAGCATCAGCGTATCGGGAATAAGCCTTTTGGCCATTTTCCATCTCTCCTCTTCCGTAGTGGATTTGCATCGCTTGCCTTGCTTCCTGATGTTACGGCGAAAAAGTTCCGGCGCGGGCCGCATCCGTTTCGCAAAAGGCCGCCAAATGGCGTTAAGGCCGCCGGGCCCTGCTTTGCGTCTACGTTTTGCCGCAACCGGCGGCGCTTCGGAACTCTCCGATCGTCTTGCCGGTTTTCTTTTTGAAAATCTGGCTGAAATACCGGTAGTCCTCGTACCCGACCTTATGGGCGATTTCATAGTTTTTGTAGGTCGGCACCTTCATGAGCTCCATCGATTTCCGGATGCGGATATCCGCCAAATAATCGACGAAGGTGCTGCCGGTCGTCTTTTTGAACAGCCGGCTCAAATAGTCCGGATTGACGAACCGGCTCTCCGCGATATGCTGCAGCGAAAGCGGCTGGTCGTAATGCGTCTCGATCAGCTTCAGCACCTCGCGGACGATCTGCTCGCCTTGCGTCTCGCCCCGCCGCCCCGCCGCCTTCAGCACGGCGGGAATGATCTCGCCCGAGAACACCGCCCGCACCGATTCGGGGTCGACCCGCAGCCGCAGCGCTTCCGCAAGCGCCAGCGGGTGTTTGCCGCAGACGCTCTCCAGGCTCGTCTCGGCGGCGCGAAGCTGCCGCTCCAGCGCGTGAACGAGCAAAATCGCCCCCCGCTGCAGCTGGTCGACCGTCGCCGTTTCGCCGCTGATCGAAGCGAACAGCATGTCGAATTCGCGCTCGGCCTCCTCCTTGTTTCCCAGCTGCAGCGCGAGCAGAAACGCTTGTTCCCGCTTCTGCGGGTAGGGCTGCAAAGACGAACCCGGCGGATCGGCGGCCGCCGCGAACAGGATTTTCTCCCTTTCGCCAAGCTGTCGCCCGGCAAGGGCGGCTTGCGCCTGCGCGTAAGCCCGGCGCAGGCGGCTCGCCTCGGCCGGCCCGACCTCGCTTGCGCCGATGCTGCAGCCGGAGCCGCCCTGCCGCTTCAGCTCGGCCTGGATGTCCGCGAGCAGCCGCTTCAGCTCGGGGGCCGGCAGCTTGCCCGCGGCAACGGCGCCGACCGCTTCGGGGCGGCCGTCCGGCGCGGGCGACAGCGCGAGCTGCCAGTCGCCGCCGAAGTAGAACGCCCGCTCCCGGCCGAACTTCTCCCGCAGCGCCCGCAGCCAGGCGGCCCCCCCGCCGTCCGCCGGGTAGCGGTCGGCCTGCGCCGCGAAGACGACCGCTTCCTTGCCCGCCCAGGAGGACGGCACCTCCCCCTCTTCATCCGAAGCGGTGCTTTCCCGCCTTGCGGGCTCCGTCCGTTCCGGGCGGCCCTCCCCTCCGGACCGTTCCGCATTTTCGGGACGCCCGCCCTCTTTCGAACGCGCCTCGGCCTCCGCACGTCCGACACGGGGCGAAAACGCCGGATGCTCCGGCTCCCGCGCCAGCAGCAAATCGCGGAACCAGCCGTCGCCCCGCCGGCCCTCCTCGGCCGCAAGACGCTCGCCGTCCCGGCGGTCCAGCTCCTCCAGCGCCTTTTCCAGCACGCTCGCAAGCTCCTCCTTTTTGACGGGCTTGAGCAAATAATCGAAGGCGTGGTGACGGATCGCCTGCTTCGTGTATTCGAAATCCGAATAACCGCTGACGACGATCGTGACGAGGCCCGGCATGGCGCCGCCCAGCATGGCGAGCAGCTGCTTGCCGTCCAGCCCCGGCATCCGCATGTCGAGGAACATCAGATCGGGCTTTAGCTCGAGCGCCATTTCAAAGGCGTCCTGGCCGTCGGCCGCTTCGCCGGCAAGCCGCAGGCCGAGCCGATCCCACGGGATCGATTGAACGAGCCCGCGCCGCACCCATTTTTCATCGTCGACCACCATCACTTTGCGCATATCCGCACCTCCGCTCCGTTTGCCGCATCCGCCGGTTTTCGCCATGCCGACCTTCCGCGCCCCATGCCCGCCGCCTGTCCGCGCCTCCTCGCCTGCCGCCGCCGTCCGCGTCTCGCCTGCCGCCGTCCGGGTCGGCAGTTATCGCCCGCCTCAGCCTTTGACCGAGCCGGCCGTCAACCCGTCGATGATGTAGCGCTGCAGCAGCAGGTACACGATCAGCACCGGCAGCACGACGATGACCATGAACGCGAAAACGACGCCCCAGTTCGTGTTGTACAGCGAGACGAAATTGAAAATCTGGAGCACGATCGTCCATTTCGTGCTGTCCGTCACGAGATAAAACGGTCCGAAAAAGTCGTTCCACACCGAAACGATGACGACGATCGTGACCGTCACGAGCACGGTGACGAGCAGCGGCAGAATGATCCGGAAGTAAAGCCGGAAAAACCCCGCTCCCTCGATTTGCGCCGCCTCGTCCAGCTCGCGCGGGATCTGCTTCATGAAGCCGACGAGCAAAAAGACGGAGAACGGCAGCAGCACCGCCGTATAGTACATAATCATGCTGAAGTAGGTGCCCTTGATGCCCAACATGTCCATGAGCCGGATCGTCGGCACGATCGATACCGGCACGATCAGCCCGAGGATGAACATCATGTACAGGCCGCGCATGAGCCGGTCGTCGCGGCGCTGGATGACGAAGGCGGCCATCGAGGCGAACAGGTTGACGCAGACGACCGTGAGCCCCGCGAGCAGGAAGCTGTTTTTGAACCCGCGCAAAATGTTCCCCTGCTCGAACACTTTTTCGTAGTTTTCGAACAGCCACTCGGACGGCAGCCCCATCCCGAACAACGCCGACTCGCGGATGCCCTTGAACGAATTGACCAAAATCATGTAGAACGGAACGAGAATGACGAGAGCGCCCAAAACGACGACGAGGTGAAGCGCGAGCTTTTTTCCTCCTTGCCGCATCACATCTCCACCTCCCGTTTCTTGAGCGCCGTCAGCACCGGAATGCCGACGAGGGTGACGAGCGCGAAGAGCACCAGGTTGATCGCCGTCGAATAGCCCATCTGCCCCATGCTGAACGTGCTGCGGATGTACGTGTAGAACACTTCCGTCGTATACCCCGGCCCGCCGTCCGTCAGCACCATGACCATCTCGAACACCTTCATCGAGCCGATCAGCGACAGCAGGATGTTGACCGTCGTCGAAGACGCGATCAGCGGCAGCACGATGTTTTTAAGGCGATGCCAATAGCTCGCCCCGTCGATGGACGCGCTCTCGAGCAGGTCTTTCGGAATGAATTGCAGCCCGGCCAAATAGATGACCATCGTGAAGCCCGATACGCGCCACAGATCGGTGACGATAATGGAGAACAGCGCCCACTTCGGATCGTTCAGCCAGTCCTGGGCCATAAAGTCGAGGCCGATGCCGTTTAGAATCGTATTGACGATGCCGTGCTCGGGGTGATAAATGGCGCGGAACACGTAGCCGATGACGATCGGCGCGATGACGTACGGCATGAAAAACACCATGCGAAAAAAGTTCCGCATTTTGATCGACTCGTTCATGACGAGCGCGAGCGCGAGGCCGATTGCGTTTTGCAGGACGGTGACGGCCGCCGCGAAAATCAATGTATTGCTCAGCGCTTTTCCCAGTCTCGGTTCCTGGAAAAGAGCCGCGTAATTATCGAAGCCAATGAAGGTAACCGAATCGGCATTAATGTTCCAGTCCGTAAAGCTGTAATACACGCCGATCAATGTCGGGGCGATGAAAAACAGCAGAAAAACGGCAACTGCGGGGAAAGAAAAATAAAGCGGATATTTTCGCCTTTCCACGTCTCCCCCTCCTTCTCCCATGGTGGACGGGCCGTCCCGTTCGAACGCGCGAATCGCCTTCGAACGGGGGCAACCCGTTTTTTATCTAAGGCCGTCGGATCAGAAGCCTTCAAGCAGCTTCGCCTTGCCGTCTTTCTGATAGTTGGCGCTGAACTCCCCGATCGCCTTGTCGATGTCGCCGTCCAGGAAGAAGTTTTGCAGCGTCTTCGAGAAGTCGACGAACGACGCGGTGAGACGGTTCTGGATATTGACCTGGGATTTGCCGGCGTCGATAAACGCCTTGACGTCCTCCTGCACCGGATACAGCTCGCTGGTCGCGCCTTCGAAAATCGGAATGCCCGGTTTGTTCGCATAGAACAGATCGACGTTTTCCGGCTGCAGCATGAATTTCACGAGCTCGATCGCCGCGTCGCGGTTTTTCGCCTTTTCCGGCACCATCAGCTGGTTGGGAGGCGTAATCATCGCCGTGCCTTGGTCCGTTTCGGAAGGGAACGGGAAGAAGCCGAGGTTGTTCGCGACCCAGTCCTTGCCGAACTTTTGCTCCATTTGCGAAATGATCCCGTCCAGCATGAACGCCATCGCGACTTTGCCGTCGCCCATCTCGTTTTGCATTTCGTCGTACGTGCCGGCCATCACGTTTTTCTGATACAGGTCCAGCTCCTTCAGCTCTTTCTGCTTCGCGAACAGATCCTTCAGCTCCGGAATGTCCGTAAACTTCAGTTCGTTCCGGTTCAGCTTCGCGACGCCTTCTTCGCCGATCGCCGGATCGACTTGCGTCACCCAGCCCGTATAGTAGAACACTTGCGGCGGCCATGCGTCCTTGACGCCCTCGTAGAACGGCGTGAAGCCCGCGGCCTTGATTTTTTTCGCGATTTCGATCAGGTCCGCGTAGTTTTTCGGAACGTCCACGCCCGCCTGCTTGAACACTTCCTTGTTGTAAAACACGCCCATCATGCCGGTGGAGCCGTACGGAACGCCGTAAATTTTGTCGTTTTCCACCTGCGCCTGCTTGATCGAATCGATGACGTTGTCCCAAACGCCGGACTCGCCGGACCATTCGTGCAGCGTCTCTTCGGCTCTCAGCTTGACGTACTGCTTCGTGCCCGGCTGCATCAGGAACAAATCCGGAAAATCGCCCGTGGAAAACCGCGTTTTGATCAGGTTGTCGTAGTCGCCGCCGGGCAGCGCCTGCAGCTCGACCTTGTTGCCCGTTTGCTGCTCGTACGCCTCGAACACTTTCGTGAACGCCGTCGTATCCTCGGTGTTGGAAATGACGAACGTCAGCGTGACCGGGTCGCCGTTTTTGGCGCCTTCGGACGCCCCGGCCGATCCGGACGGGGACGCGCCGCCGCTGCCCTCGTTGTTTCCGCCTCCGCAGGCGGCAAGCAGAGTCGTGAGCAGGCCGAGAACGAGCACAATCGATACCGTTTTCATCTTTTTCATTCGGTGGAACCTCCCTTTGGTAATCGCTTTCTGGTGACGCTTTCATTATAAGGGAAGCGCTTTCCGTTGCCCCATTCACGATTTTGACCCGATTTGTTGAACATTCCGACTTTTCTTCTCGATGCCCGTCCGGACGGCGAAGCCGGCGTCTTCCGCCGGGAGCCCGATCGTCACGAGCGTTCCCGTCCCTTTGCGGCTGTCGACCGCAAACGCCAGCCGGTCGCCGAACCTGATGGCGTAGCGGGAATAGACGTTGCGGATGCCGATGCCGCCTTCGGCTACGGAGACGACCTCCTCCTCCCGGTGCAGCGACTGCTTCAGCTTCGCCCGAAGCTCGGCGAGCCGGCCCTCGGACATGCCGACGCCGTCGTCGGATACGGAAAGAACGAACCGGTCCCCTTCCGCCGCGGCGGAGATGCGGATCGTGCCCTTTCCCCGCTTTCGCTCCAGACCGTGGAAGACGGCGTTTTCGACCAGCGGCTGCAGCGTCATTTTCAAAATCGGAAAATTGTACAGCCTCTCTTCGACATCCACTTCCCAGGCGATTTTATCCTCGAAACGGATGCTTTGGATTTTCATGTAAGCCTCGATTTGATCCAGCTCCTCCTGCAGCGTGACCACCTCGTCCCTGCCCCGCGTATTGTAGCGGAACATGTCGGCAAGCGCCTGCGCCATCTCCCCGATTTCCTCTACCTTGTGGTAGTCGGCCATCGCGCGGATGATGTCGAGCGTGTTGTACAAAAAGTGCGGATTGATCTGCGAGTACAGCATCGCCAGCTCCACCTCGCGCAGCTTGATCTGGTTGACGTATTTGTGCTCGATCAACTGCTGCAGTTCGTCCTGCATCGCGTTGAAGTTCGCGGCGATGAGCCCGATTTCGTCGTTGCGCTTCACGGGAGCCCGTTCGGAAAAATCGCCCCGTTTAATCCGGTTCACGTTTTTGTAAAGGGCGAGGATCGGCTGCGTAATCCGGCGGCCGAACAGCACGGAGATCATAAAAGTCAGCGCGAAGGCAAGCAGCGCCGTCGCGATTACGGTCGTTTTGATGTTGTCGAGCGGTCCGACGATATCCCGGCGCGGCGTGACGAGCACCACTTTCCAGCCGGTGGAGGCGGACGCGATATACGAAACGAATTGCTCGTCGGTTTCGCCTTCCGTCCAGAACTTTCCTTCGGCGCCGTCGAGACGGTTGAGCAGCCTTTCGTCCGGCATCCTGACCGCCGCGCCCGACGAGTCGTACACGAGCGCGTTCCGCTCGTCCAGCACGAGAATCCGGCTGCCGGCGGACAGGTCGTCGTTTTGGCCGATCGCGCGGAACAGATCGTCGCCGTACTCGACGCGAACGACGATAAAGCGCTCCGGACTGGAAAAGTCCCGAATGAGAATCGAAGACGAATACGCCGTGTCGGCGGCGTCCGTCGTGCCGTCGCCCGAGCTCGGTCCGTTGAAGTACACTTCCCCGTCCTTCGCCGCCGTGCGCAGAAACCAGTCCGAATTGCGCACCTGGACCGGCGTCCAAGGCTTGTAATCGTCGGAAGCGGCCAAAAGCTCTCCCGTGCGGTAGTAGATTTGAAACCGAATGAAGCCGCGAATCGGCGTGGCGTTGAAGCTTTTCAGAAACAGGTTTTCCAGCTTTTGCTGGTACCGGAATTTTTCTTGATCGGTCATTTCCGGATAGGCGTTGATGCCGTCGATATACTCCTGATCGTAATACGGAGCGAGCAGCAGATTGCGCTTGCTTCGAAAGTCGTTGTTCAGGTTGTTTTCGATTTGCCGGACGATTTGCAGGTTGGCCGACTCGACCCGGTCTTTGATCGTGGAAGAGGAAATGGAAAAGGAAACGGTTCCAACAATCGCGATCGAGAGCAAAATGGTGACGGAATAACTGAAAAGCAGGACCGTGCGGATACGGGAAAAGAAGTCGCGAATTTTGCCGGCGATCGGCTTGCCGCCTGTTTTCATCTTCTTTCCCCTCCCCGCTGCGATCCTGCCTGTCCGTTTCTTCGAATTATAAACCGCTTGAAGCCGCCTAACCAGTCCGTGTTGCTGCCAATTGTCCTTCCGCCCGCGACGTTAGCGCGCGAACGCGGCCGCCCCGATGACGCTTTCGAATACGTATTCGCCCGAACCGATCTCGAACGTCGCCGCCGCTTCGGTCTGCCCGGCGAGCGTCCAGCCTGTCGGCGAAGCCGCGGCGTCCGCCGGCTCGCCGTCGACGCGCGCTCCGCTGCCCGGCACGACGACCGTCGCGGTCGCGCCGGCCGGCACGCGAACGGCGAGCCGGAACGCTCCGTCCGGCGACAGCTTCCAGTCCGTCGAAACGACGCCGTGCAGCGATTCGTACTCGGCCTTCGCCTCCGTCAGCCGGCCTCCCGGCTGCGGGCGGACGATCGCGTGGCGGAAGCCCGGCCGGTCCGGATCGGTTTCGATGCCGGCCATGTACCGGAACATCCATTCGCCGACGGAGCCGAGCGAGTAGTGGTTGAACGAGTTCATCGACGGCGTCTGGAAGCCGTTATGCTCGGTCCAGCCGTCCCAGCGTTCCCAGATCGTCGTCGCGCCGTGCTTGATCGAATACATCCACGACGGGAACGCCTCCTGGGTGAGCAGGGCGTAGGCGACGTCGAGCCGGCCGCTGTCCGTAAGCGCCGGGAGCAAATAGCCGACGCCGAGGAAGCCCGTCGACAGCCGGTCGCCTCTTCCGCGAATGTCGTCGACGAGGTGGCGGATCGCCGCGTCGCGCTGTTCGCCCTCCAGCAAGCCGAACTGCAGCGCCAGCACGTACACCGTCTGCGTCGCGCCGTGAATGCGCCCTTCGGCGTCGACGAAGGCGCGGCGGAACGCGGCGGCGATATCGCGGAACAGCCCGTCGTAATGCGCTTCGTCGCGCTTTTCGCCCAGGACGCCCGCAATGCGCGACAGCAGCTTCGCGCTGTAGGCGAAATAGGCGGTCGCCAGCACTTCGTTCGGCGTGTCGGCGTCGATCGACAGCCAGTCGCCGTAGTTGGCGTAGCTCGGACGCACGAGTTCGTCGCTGTTCGCCTTCAAATACTCGACCCAGCGGACCATCGCGCCGTAGTGCGTTTCGAGAATGCGGGTATCCCCGTACATCAGGTACAGCGTCCACGGAATGACGACGCCCGCGTCGCCCCAACCCGCATTGTCCGGCGCGAACCAGTTGAGGCGCGTGTTCCACATTTTGTGGCGGATCCAGCCGGCATCCGGCGCAACGTCGGTGAACGCCCCGGAAGGCTGCTGCGCGTCGATCATATCCCACATGAATTTGGTGAAAAACCGCGAAACGTCCATATTATAGGAAGCGGTTCTCGCGAAAATCTGCGCGTCTCCGGTCCAGCCGAGCCGCTCGTCCCGCTGCGGGCAGTCCGTCGGCACCGACAGAAAGTTGCCGCGCTGGCCCCAGACGATGTTCGAGTAAAGCCGGTTGACCATCGCGTCGTTCGTTTCCAGCCGGCCCGTGCGCGGCGTGTCGGAATGAACGACTTTGCCGACGATCGTGTCGAGATCCGCTTCGCCGGGGTAGCCGATCAGCTCCACGTAGCGGAAGCCGTGGAACGTGAAGCGCGGCTCGTAGCGCTCTTCGCCCTCGCCTTTCAAAATATAGTGATCCTGCTGAACGGCGACCCGCAAGTTGTCCAAATACAGCGAGCCGTCCGGATTCAGCATTTCGGCGTGGCTGAGCGTGATTTTGGCGCCGCGCGCTCCCCGCACCTTCACTTCCGTCCAGCCGACCATGTTCTGCCCCATATCGTAAATGAACGTGCCCGCATCCGTGCGGCGGACGGAAATCGGGCGGCGCGTCTCGGTAATCCGGACGGGCGGCTCGATCGAAGCGGTCAGCAGGCCGTTGTAGCCCGGCCGAACGTCCGGCTGCTCCCAGCCGGAATCGTCGAAGCCGGGACGATCCCATCCCGCAAGCTCGAGGCGCGCGTCGTACGCTTCGCCCTTGATCATGTCCGAGTACAGGATCGGCCCGCAGGCCGTGCGCCAGGTCGAGTCCGTTTTCACGATTTGCTTCGTGCCGTCCTCAAGCTCGATGTGCAGCTGCAGCAGGAAAAAAGGCCGCTCGCCGTACACTTTGCTGCCGAGGAAGCCGACGGTTCCGCAGTACCAGCCGTCCCCGAGCACGGCTCCGACCGCATTTTCGCCTTCCCGGACGAGAGGAGTGACGTCATAGGTTTGCACCTGCACGCGCTTGTCGTAATCGGTAAAGCCCGGCGCGAACAGATCGCCGACCTTCTCTCCGTTCACGCGCAGCTCGTACAAGCCGAGCGCCGTCGCGTAGGCGGTCGCCCGCTTCACTTTTCCGGCGATTCCGAACGACTTGCGTACATGGGGAGAAGGCTGCATGACGACGTTCGCTTCCGTTTTGCGGCCGATCCAGCCCGCCTTCCATTCGCCGCGATCCAGCAGCCCCATCGTCCAATAGGCCGTTTCGCTCCAGCCGGACGGATTTCCTTCGCCGTCCCAAGCCTGCACTTTCCAGAAATATTGCCCCTCGGACTGAAGCGGCTTGCCGCCGTATACGACCTGGATGGAGCTGGCGGATTCCACCTTGCCCGAATCCCACTGATCGCCCTCGTCGCGATCGAGCGCTTCCCGGCTCGAGGAGACGAGCACGCGGTAGGCGCTCTGCACCGTTCCCCGCTTTTCCGACTCCAGACGCCAAAACAGCCGGGGCTTCGATTCATCGAGCCCCAGCGGATTGACGACGTACTCCGTTTTCAAATGGACGACGCGAAAAGACATCGGCGTTTCCTCCGTTTTCGTTATATTGAGTCAAATCCCGGCACCCGCCGGACCGAAAAACCGGCTTGTCGGCTTCGCGTCCGGCCGGGCAGCGGCAGGATTCAAGCCTGCCCCGCGAACAAGGCCAGCTTGGCGTACATGTCCTCGAGGATGAACCGGGCATCCACCCGCTTGTAAACCCGGATTGTGCGGCTTCCGGGCCGCTGCTCGTAGGTCATGTCGCCGCGCACGTACGGCGCTTCCCGCCATTCGAAGTCGTACGGCTGATCGTCGATCAGCAGCGACACCGCCGGCGAGTCCCCGAGCGACCACATTTCGCCTTTCGGCCACTCCTGGCGGTGGGTCGGCAGCCGGTTGAACGCTTCCAGCTGCTCGAACAAATAGCGGCCGAGCTCGCCGTGCGGCCGGACTCTCGCCGCCAGCTCCGCGAGGCTGACGCGGACCGACGAGTACACGTCGCGCGGCACCTGCCACAGCGGGATCGGCGAGCCGAAAACGACGTTCGCCGCAGGAATGTCGTTTTGCAGGTTGAACTCCCGCTCTCCCGCCGGGTAGGCGCCGCCTCCGATCCAGACGGCCGTCAGCCGCGAGGCGATGCCCGGCTCCTTCAAATAGGCCGCGGCCAGGTCGGTAAGCGGTCCGAGAAAAATAACGAACAGCGGCAGCGGATCGTCCTTCATCGCCTCCTCGACAATCAGATCCGCCCCTTCCGAAGGCACCGGCGTCGTTTCGTCCGGAAGCGCTTTCGTTGCGCCCCTGACGAGGCGGATCTTCTCTTGCGAATGCGTGAGCTCCAGCATTTTTTCGATTTCCGCGTACGACTCCTCCATCGATTCGTTCGTCCGGAGCGTCCCGAAATGCGCGGCGATGATGCCCTCGATCTTGAATCTCGGCGTCAGTATGGCGTGCGCGATGGCGAATTGGTCGTCCGCCTCGTTTTTCGCGTCGGTATTCACGATCAGCCGAATGCGCTTCGCTTCCGGCACTTGATAAGGAAATTCCATAGGTTTCGCGCTCCTCCGTTCCGTAGTCGGCTGCGTTCCCGTTCACGTCCGGCAACCCGCCGGCCTCCGCATCCGTTTCATCCCGCCAGACGGCCCGGATGCTTCCCGGGAGCCCGGTCGGCCCCGTCAGCCGGTCCGGGCCGCTTCCTCCGCCGCGAGCACGGCCTTGACCGCCGCCCGCCAGCCCCGGTCGAGACGGTCCCGCGTCTTTCGATCCATCCCGGGCGAATACATTTTGTCTTTGCGATAAAAGGTAAAAAGCGTATCCCGATCCCACCATCCGAGGGCGAGTCCTCCCATGTAAGCGGAACCGAGCGCGGACAGCTCGGCCGCGTCCGAGCGGACGACGTCCGCTCCGAGCAAATCCGCCTGGAACTGCATGAGCAGCTCGTTCGCGGTGGCGCCGCCGTCGACGCGCAGCTCGGTCAGCGGCAGCCCGGTCTCCGCGGACAGGAGCCGAACCGCATCCGCCACCTGGAAGGCGATGCTTTCCAGCGCCGCCCGCAGCACATGGCGGCGGTCCGAGGCGCGGTTCAGGCCGATGACGGCCGCCCGGGCCCGGGCGTTCCAGTGCGGCGCGCCCAGGCCGACGAATGCGGGGACGAGGTAAACGCCGCCGGTGTCCTCGATTTCCGCGGCGGCCGCCTCCAATTCGGCATAATCGGCGAACAATCCCAGCTGGTTGCGCACCCAATTCAGGCAATCGCCGGTCGAATGGATGACGCCTTCCAGCGCATACTCCACCTTGCCGCCGATGCCCCAGGCGATCGCCGTCACGAGCCCGCTGCCCGCGCGGACCGGCTCGTCGCCCGCGAACATGAGCACGGACGTGCCCGTGCCGTACGTGCCCTTGGCCATGCCCGGCTTCACGCACTGCTGGCCGAACAGCGCCGATTGCGAATCGCCGATGACGCCCGCGATCGGCAGCGGATTCGGAAACAGCTCCGGTTCGTCGGTCATGCCGTACACGGCGTCGCTGTCCTTTACCTCGGGCAGCAGCGACAGCGGAATGCCGAATGTCTCGGCCAGTTCTTCGTCCCACCGCAGCGTGCGGATATTGAACAGCTGGGTCCGGCTCGCATTCGTGTAATCGGTTGCATGCACCTTGCCGCCGGTCAGCTTCCACAGCAGCCAGCTGTCGACGGTTCCCGCGGCCAGCCGCTCCGGCGGGATGCCGGCCGCCGCATGATCGAGCAGCCAGCGCCATTTGCCCGACGAAAAATACGGATCGAGCGGCAGCCCGGTTTTCTCCGCGACAAGCGGCTCCAGCCCTTCCCGCTTCAGCCGCTCGCACCAGTCGCTCGATCTCCGGCACTGCCAGACGATCGCGTTTCCGACCGGAAGGCCCGTCTCCCGGTCCCAGACGAGCGCCGTTTCGCGCTGGTTCGTGATCGTCATCGCCTCGACGGCGTCCGCGTCGAGGCCGGCTTCGGCCATGACGTTCCGGATGGCGGCTTTAACGTTATCATACAACTCGAGCGGATCGTGTTCCACCCATCCGTCCCGCGGATAGATTTGCCGGTGGCCGAGCGAGCTGCGGTGCCGGATCCGCCCGCTGCGGTCGGTCAGGACGGCTTTCGTTCCGGTCGTGCTCTGGTCTACGGTGAGCAGGTAGCTCATTTCGCCTTCACGCCCGTTTGCCGCAGCAGCTCGCCGGCGAGCTGCTTCACGTTTTCCGCGGAAATCCCGTAATGACGGAACACCTCGGCCGTTTTGCCCGCGATCGCCGGTTCGTCCGGAATGCCCAAAATCCGCAGCGGAACCGGGCAAGCCTGCGACGTCACCTCGGCCACGGCGGCGCCGAGCCCGCCGTAAACGCTGTGCTCCTCCAGCGTAATGATCGCGCCCGTCTCCTCGGCCGCCGCGACGATCGCTTCCGTATCGAGCGGCTTGATCGTGTGCATGTTCAGCACCCGCGCCGAGATGCCGTCCTGCGCCAGCAGCGCCGCCGCATCGAGCGCCACGCGCACCGTTTCGCCGCAGGCGATCAAAGTCAGGTCGCCGCCGTCTTTCAGGCGGACGGCTTTGCCGATGACGAGCTCGCGGCCGTCGTCTTCATCGTATACGTCCTCGACCGGATTGCGGCCGATCCGCATATAGGCGCCTCCGGGATAATTGGCGAGCGCCCGCGTCATTTTCTTCGTTTCGTGGCGGTCCGCCGGCAGCAGGACGGCGAGTCCGGGAATGGCCCGCGTGACGGCGATATCCTGTACCGAATGATGCGACATGCCGAGCGCGCCGTACGAGACGCCGCCGCTGATGCCGACCAGCTTGACGTTCGTTCCCGAATAGGCGACGTCCACCTTGATCTGCTCGATGCTCCGCATGCTTAAGAAGCAGGCCGGAGACGTGACGAACGGCGTCTTGCCGCTGTGCGCGAGACCCGCCGCGATGCCGACGATATTTTGCTCCGCGATGCCCGTCTCCACGAACTGCTCCGGAAACTTCTTCGCGAACGGGGCCATCGCGGCCGATCCGCGGGAGTCGCTCGTCAGCACCATAATGTCGCGGTTGTCCTCCGCGATTTCCAGCAGCGCTTCGCACATCGCCTGGCGGTTCGGTATCGTATTAGGCATGCGTCTCGCTCCTCTCCTCTTCGTCCGCGAGCGCCGCAAGCGCGGCGTCGAGCTCCTCGTGCGCCTGCTTCAGCTGCTCGTCGCTCGGCACATGGTGATGCCACTCCGGCTTATTTTCGGCAAATGATACGCCTTTGCCCTTGACCGTATTCGCCAGCAGCAGCGTCGGCTTCCCCGCGATCTCGGGCACGCCCGCGAACGCCTTCAGCAGCGCGTCGTAGTCGTGGCCGTCCACGGAGACGACGTGCCAGCCGAACGCTTCCCATTTCCGGTCGAGCGGCTCCAGCGCCATGACGTCCTCCGTGCTGCCGCTGATTTGCAGCCGGTTGCGGTCGATGATGCCGACGAGATTGTCCAGCTTGTAGTGCGCGCCCGCCATCGCGGCTTCCCAGACCGAGCCCTCGGCCTGCTCGCCGTCGCCCATCAGGCAAAAGACGCGGTACGACTTTCCGTCCTTTTTGGCCGCGAGCGCCATCCCGACGGAGACGGCCAGGCCGTGGCCGAGCGCGCCGGTGTTCATTTCGACGCCCGGCACCTTGTTGTTCGGATGCCCGATCAGCCTCGTGCCGAACTGGCTGTACGTGGACAGCTCTTCTTTCGGAAAATAGCCGAGATCGGCCAAAATGCACCAGAGCGATTCGACGCAGTGCCCTTTGCTCGCCACGAAGCGGTCGCGTTCGGGCCATTTCGGATTTGTCGCGTCATGGTTCATCACTTCGTAATAAAGGGCGGTCAAAATGTCGGCGTTGCTGAGCGAGCCCCCGGTGTGGCCGCCCTTGGCCGCATGGATGATCGTCAGCAGGTCCTTGCGGATTTGCAGCGATTTGCGCTTCAATTCCCGTACCGTCGCCATCTTACACACTTCCTCTCAGCCAAGCGCGGATTTGATCTTCCGTCGGATCGACCGGATCGGGCGTGAGGCCCGGAATGTATTGGCAAGCTTCGTAAAGCGCCGGAATGACGTTGGCATGAATGCCGACCGAGTGGTGGACGTACGGGCCTTTGACGAGTTTTTCTTCCCACAGCGGCCAATCGTTCACTTCGACCCATACGTAAGAGCCGCGGGTGTAGGGACCTTGAATGCCTTTCGCCTTGCCGAGGAAAAGCTGGTACTCGCCGTTGTCGCCGTCGAACCGGGCGATCGTCATGCTGCCGCCGCGGATTTCGCCTTCGTGCGTGCCCGGAGCGTGGTCGTCGAACAGAAAGTGCCGGCGCATTTTCGGCTTGTTTTCGACGCTGAGCGAAACCGGGAAGTTGCCGCAGTGGAACAGCAGCTCGCCGTTTTCGTTTTCCGGATGGCGAATCGTAATGTCGGCAAAAAAGGTCGGCGCTTCGTTCATCGCCGCCGCCTGCACCATGACGGACGTGATCGCCCCGTGAATGTCGGTTTCGCACGTGACCGGAATTTGCTCGTCGGTCAAAATCGCGTTGGCGAGGCACGGCATGATGCCGATCGCGTCCTGCAGCGCGGACCAGCACTGGATGGCGATCGCGGTGCTGCCGGAATCGACCGCCAGCTTCTTCATCGCGACTTTGAGCGCGGCCACCCGCTTGACGTCGTCTTCGGTCACCTCGGAAATGTCCAGCTTGTCGCGAATGTATTGGATCGCTTCCGCAAGTTCGGCGCCGCCGGACTTCTCGATCTTTTTCGCCGCGTTCGTTATATCGACCAGCGTAATCGGATGCAGTTCGATGCCGAACCGCTCCAGCAGCTCGCCTTCGTTGCAGATCATCGTCCAGAACGACGTCGGGCGCGGCCCGATTTGCAAAATCCGCAGGCTGCGGAATTGACGGACGACGTTGGCGGCCGCCACGAAGTTTTTGAAGCCGCGCTCGAACACCGGATCGTCGACCCGGCTATTGGTGACGTACGTAAACGGAACCTGAAAGCGGCGCAGCACCTTGCCCGTCGCGAACAGGCCGCATTGCGTGTCCCGCAGCCGCATGCCGTCCTCGAGCGGCGCCTCGTCGCGAGGCCCCCACAGCAGCACCGGCTTGCCGAGCGTTTTGGCGACCCGCGCCACCGTATCCTCGGTGCCGAAGTTGCAGTGCGGGAAAAACACCGCGTCGACCTTTTCCTTAAGCAGGTGCTCGGCGATTTGCTCCGCGCCGATCCGGTCGTCGTACAGCAGCCCTTCGGGATTCAAGCCCTCCAAGTCGACGATATCGATATCCATGCCGAATGAGTCCAGCTTCTGGCGGATTTGCACCTTGTACCTGAAGGCGTCTTCCGCGCTGAACGTAAACCGGCGCGTCGGCGCGTAACCCAATTTCAGCTTTTTCATGTCCCGGTCCCCCCCTGGTATCGGCTTTCAAGTCTCGCTCAACTAAACAAATTAACTAAACAAACCACACTTTTCAACCAAATCCCTAAACAAAACAACTAAACCAGCCCAAACTTAGTTGAATAATGGCGGCTTCACCCTCATCCTAACACCGTAAAACCGCTCCGTCAATCATTATTTAGTTTAGTTTAGTAAATTTAAGCGTTTTATTTTAATCAATTTAGTTTATTGGATTGCGCAAACGGAAAGATTAATAGTAAACTAAACTTATTCCAGCTATCCAAACATTTAGCTCATAGATCGGAGAAATTAGAATGAAAATGGAAGACATCGCCAAGATTGCGCAGGTGTCGAAGTCCGCCGTTTCGCTGGCGCTTAGCGGAAAGCCCGGCATCGGCAGCGAAACGCGGGAACGCATTTTGCGTATTGCCCGGGAAATGGGCTACAGCGCCAAGCCCCGCAGCACGGCCGCGCCGGACAAAACGTCGAAAACGCTCGTATTTCTGGTGATCACCAATTTGGGGATCGTGCTCGAGGAGTATTACCAACAGCCGTTTTTCCGGGAATTGATCCATTTTGTCGAAGACCGCTGTCGTACGAAAGGCTACTCCGTCATCTTCTCTTCCGTGGACATGGAGCATTTCGAGCGGGACGTTCGGGCCGCGGCCGAGGATTACCGCCACAGTCCCGTTATTTTGCTGGGCACCAATTTAAGCCGCGAGCAGATCGCCGTCATTTCCGCCAAGCTGCCGCAGCTCGTCGTACTGGACACTTGCTTCGACACGCTGCCCGTTCATTTTATCGAAATCAACAATGCGATGGGCGCTTATCAAGCCGGCTCGCACCTGTGCGACATCGGCCATCTGGATATCGGCTATGTCGCCTCCAACGTGCGAATTCACAACTTCGAGGAGCGCAAAGCGGGCTTTATGGGCGCCTTGCGGGAACGCGGCGTCGAGATTGCGCCGGGCCGAATGTTTTCGGTGGCCCCAACCATCCTCTCGTCCCAGGAATCGATGCGCCAGCAGCTCGAGGCCTGCCTTCATTCGGAAGGCAAGCTGCCGACGGCCTTGTTTTGCGAGTGCGATTACATCGCGATCAGCGCGATGAAGACTCTCGCCGAGCTCGGCTATCGCGTTCCGGAGGATATTTCCGTCATCGGCTTCGACAACATCAGCGAATCCGTCATCGTCACGCCCGAGCTGACGACGATCCACGTCGAAAAGGAGAAAATGGCCCAGCTGGCCGTCGATCTGCTGACCGATTCGGCGGAGTGGAGCTCCGATGCCCGGATTAAAACCCGCGTCGACACCCGGTTCGTCGAACGGCTTTCCACCAGCGCGCCGGCCGTCGCGGCCACAGGGACGGGAGCTACGGGAACGACGGGAGCTACAGGAGGTCACCTATACACATATGACTCTGCCGACGATATACAGATTTATGGTATCTGAAAGGTCCAATTCTACTTTTGGAAGCAGAAGACGGCATACGAGGTTGCGGCCTGTCTCGGGGGCTCGGAGATAGGTATAAGAGACAGGGCTACAGGGGCTACGGGGGCGGGGGCAACAGGAGTGACGGGAGCTATGGGGGTGAAACGGAGCTGAACCGGTTTTTCCGCCTCCGGGCAGTAAGAAAACGGTTCGTTAGCGGGCGTGCGGAGGCTGAGAGGTACGTTAGCGGGCGGCCGGAGGCGGCGAGATGAGTCATTTTTACTCAACTGCGTGCGGCCTTATCCGTTTGGCGGGTTAAAATGAGTCGCCACGACTCAACCGGTTCGTTAGTTGGCGTCCGGAGGCGGCGAGATGAGTCATTTTTACTCAACTGCGTGCGGCCGTATCCGTTTGGCGGGTTAAAATGAGTCGCCACGACTCAACCGGATCGTTAGCGGGCGGCCGGAGGCGGCGAGATGAGTCATTTTGACTCAACTGCGTGCGGCCGTATCCGTTTGGCGGGTTAAAATGAGTCGCCACGACTCAACCGGATCGTTAGCGGGCGGCCGGAGGCGGCGAAATGGGTCATTTTGACTCAACTGCGTGCGGCCGTATCCGTTTGGCAGGTTAAAATGAGTCGCCACGACTCAACCGAATCGTTAGTTGACGTGCGGAGGCGCAGCATGCGTGCCGAGCCGGCTTTCGGAGTGGATGAGAGAAATAGGGTCAGAAAAACGTACCGTCAGGGACAAGTGCCCTGACGGTTTTTGATTTGCGCGCCTGTTGCGAAGCTTCGTTGGATTCCATCCATTCAAAAACGGCTTTTTAGCGGCATCCGCCCGCTCTGTTGGAATTTTTGTCCCATCGGGCGAGGCCGGTTTGGACAATTCCGCGCGGTTTTTCCCGCTGCCCAGCGGTGGCGCTGCCCAGCGGTGGCGCTGCCCAGCGGTGGCGCCGCCCGCTCATCCGCTGCCGAGCGGCAGCGACGGTTTCCCGCTGCACGAGCGGCAGCGACGGTCTCCCGCTGCACGAGCGGCAGCGACGGTCTCCCGCTCTCCAAGCGGCGGCGATGGTCACTCGCTGCCCGGCGGCAGCGACGGTCTCCCGCTGCAAAACCTTTTTTCGCGAGTCCGTATGCGTTGTCTGTTCCGTCCGTGACGTCTTCCCGGGTCAATCCTTCGCCATCCGCTCATGCAAAAAGTCGACCACGTGCGCGACCTTCATATCCGTTCCGGCGCCGTGCCGCTGCACCCCGAGCTTCATTTGCAGCAGACACCCGGGGTTGCTCGTCAGCAAATAATGAGCTTGCGTCGCGTTGGCATGCTCCATTTTGTGCTCCAAAATTCGATTGGCCATCTCCGGCTGCGTCAAGTTGTAAATGCCGGCCGAGCCGCAGCACCGGTCCGATTCGAACATTTCCACGAACTCCGCGCCCGGCACCTGCCGCATCAGCTTCCGGGGCGCGTCCGACGAGCGCATGACGTTGCGCAAATGGCACGAGTCCTGGTACGTAATGCGCACCGAGCAAGCTTCTGGTTCGTTGGCAGGCGATCCGGCCACGGACGTTTGCGCGTCTGCCCGCGCGTTCGAACGCGCATGTTCCTCCGCTTGCGCAAACGCGGGAATCCGGCCGTGCGAAACGAGCATGTCGCTGATGTCCTTCACCCGTTTCGCAAACCATTCCGCGTCTTCGCGATACGCGGGATCGTCGTGCAGCAGATGATCGTATTCGACCAAAATCGCGCCGCACCCGCCCGCGTTGGACACGATGTAATCGACGTTCGCCTCCTTGAACGCCCGGATGTTGCGGCGGGCCAGCTCGCGCGCGTCCTCCGCCTCGCCGCTGTGGGCGTGGAGGGCGCCGCAGCAGTTTTGCGTTTTCGGAATGACGACCTCGAAGCCCGCTTCCGTCAGCAGCTCCACCGTATGCACGTTCGTTTCCGTGAACAGCGTATCCATCAGGCAGCCGCGGAACATGCCGACGGTGGCGATTTTCGTCCCCTTCGCCGGATGAAAATCCCCAATGAGCTCGACGACGCCGCGGCCGGACGCGCTCGGCAATATTTTTTCCATATCGGACAGCTGCTTCGGCAGCAGCTTCAACGCCCCGGTACCGCGCGCAAGCTTCTGCAGCCCGGACTTCTGATAGGCTTTCAGCGCGCCGCCGAGCAGCTTCATGCGGCCCTGCTTCGGAAACAGCTCCTTGAACACGAGGCGCCGTACGCCTTTGACCCAAACGCGATGGCTTTTCGTGTGGTCCTCGATCGCGTCGCGCGCCTGCTCGATCAGCTGCCCGTACTTCACGTCGGCCGGACACGCCGGTTCGCAGGCGCGGCAGCCAAGGCAATGGTTCATTTGCTCCTCGAACGCTTCGTCCGGGTCCATGAGGCCGTCGGCGACCGCCTTCATCAACGCGATCCGGCCGCGAGGAGACTCGGCTTCGATGCCCGTTTCGCGGAAGGTCGGGCAAGCCGGCAGACAAAATCCGCATCTCATGCAATTGGTCAATTGGTCCTCGTCCAGCCTGATTTTCAATTTGGCGGCGAGCGGACTCGCCGGAGGCTTGGCTTCCGGGCGATTGACCGCCGTCCGGGTCTCAGCCATGCTGGATCACCACCCTTTTCCGCGATGGCTTGGCGAACATTTTGCCGGGATTGAGCAGGCCCAGAGGGTCGAAAGCCGCCTTGATGCCCTTCAGCACTTCGATCCCCGGAGCGCCTACCTTCCATTCGAGAAACGGCGCCTTGACCATGCCGACGCCGTGCTCGCCGGTAATCGTGCCTCCCAGCGCGATCGCCGCTTCGAAAATTTCCGCGAACGCCTCCTCGACCCGGTGAACCTCGTCGCGATCGCGGGCGTCGGTCGTCGCCGTCGGATGCAAATTGCCGTCGCCGGCATGGCCGAACGTGCAGATGTTGACGTCGTACTTGCGGGCGATGCGGTTGATTTCAAGCACCATGTCGGCGATTTTGGAGCGCGGCACGGTGGCGTCTTCGAGAATCGTCGTCGGCCGCAGGCGGGCAAGCGCCGTAAACGCGCTGCGCCGCGCGGTCAGCAGCTTGAGCGCCTCCTCCGGCGACGAGGCCACGCTGACTCTCGCCGCTTTTTCCCCGATGCAGATGGCTTCGATCGTCGCGATATCCCGTTCGACCAGCTCCGGCTCGCCGTCCTGCTCGATCAGCAAAATCGCCGCCATGTCGAGCGGAAGGCCGAGCCCCGCGAAATCGTCCACGACCCGAATCGTCGGGTTGTCGAGAAATTCGAGCGTCGCGGGGATGATGCGGCTTTCGATAATTTTGGATACGGTGCGGGCCGCGTCGTACAGATCGTTGTACATCGCCAGCATCGTTTTTTTCGCTTTAGGCGGGGGAATCAGCTTCAGCGTCGCTTCGGTAACGATCGCGAGCGTCCCTTCCGAACCGACAAGCAGCTTCGTCAAATCGTACCCGGCGACGTCCTTCATCAGCTTGCCGCCCGTGCGGATGATGTCCCCGTTCGCCAGCACCGCTTCGAGTCCGATTACGTAATCCTTCGTCGTTCCGTATTTGAGGCCGCGCAAGCCGCCCGAATTTTCCGCGATATTGCCGCCGATCGTCGAAATCGCCATGCTGCTGGGATCCGGCGGGTAAAACAAGCCGAGGCTTTCGACATGCGCGCTGAACAGCTTCGTATTCAATCCCGGCTGAACGACGGCAACCAAATTTTCCAGATCGACCTCCAAAATCCGGTTCATCCGGTGCATGACCATGACGACGCCCCCCTGAACCGGAACGGTGCCGCCGCACAAATTCGTGCCCGACCCGCGGCTGACGACCGGAATGCGGTGCCTGTGCAGCACCTTCATCGTTTCTGACACCTGCCGGGTGTCGCGCGGATACACGACCGCGTCCGGCAGCGCCTGCTGCATCGGGGTACCGTCATACGAATGGGTGACGAGCGTCTGCATGTCGTCTCTAAAATCCTCGGCGCCTAAAACGGCGATTAATTCGCGTCTCGCTTGTTCGGGCAGCAAACCGGACACTTCCTCTCGATGGATGAAAATGGCGATGCATAGCTTAGACCCTAATCAGACAGGTGATCAGGTCATCTGATGACTTTTGTCGGATTGTAGTATACACTAAAATAGAAGAATTGGAAAGCGTTTAAGCGCGAAATTCGGCCTGCGGCGAACCGGCTTCCTGCCGGTCGCGCGACTGCCGGGCAAAGGAGCCGTCATGAACGAAAACCGACCGTTAAAAAGCCACGAGTGGGTCATGAACGATTTGCGAAAACAGCTTGAGGAAGGAGCGCTCTCCCCCGGCGACCGGCTCGCGTCGGTCGTCGAGCTTGCGGAGCGATACGGGGTCGGCCGGTCGACCGTCCGCGAAGCGCTGAGCGCCCTGAAGGCGATGGGGATGCTCGATATCCGGCAAGGCGGCGGCACGTTCGTGAAAGCGACGTTGCCGGCCGCCGCGCCGCCGCACCCCGGCATGCTGCAGCCCGAAGCCTGGGCCGACCGGGCCCTCACTCTGCGGCATATTCTCGAAGTGCGGCGCGTGCTGGAAACCGGCTGCGCCGCGCTTGCCGCCGCGAGCCGGTCGGCGGACGATTTGGCCAGGCTGGCGGGGACGCTGGCGGAAATGGAAGCGCACATGGACGACGAAGCGTTCAACGAGCAAGCGGACGTTCGGTTCCACGAGCAGATCGCCGCCGCCACCCATAATCCGCTGCTGATGCAGCTGATGGAGACGATGGCGGCACGTCTTCACGACAGCATGCGGGATACGCGGGCGTTGTGGTTTTACGCCGAGCGTTCGACCGCCGAGCGGCTGCTGGAGGAGCACCGCGCGATTTATGAGGCGATCGCGGAAGGCGATGCGGGCGCGGCGACGCTGCGCATGCAACTGCACATCGCCAAAGTCGAGCAGGTGCTGGGGGAGAAGGGCGCGGGCGCTTAAAGGCGGGTTATGGCCTGTTGAAAATCGAAAAGCAAAAAGAAAAAAGCCCCGAAAAACGGGGCTTTGCCAACAATCCGAATCAAGCAAGCGCGGCCTTAACCTTTCGCCTGAAGGTTTTAGGTTGATGCAGCGCTCCTGCCGTCTTAATCGAAAATAAAGTCCTCGTCCGAAAGCGGCTCGACGTTCGTAGCGCGGACATAGCCATTGCCTTTTTTGGAGAAAAAGTCGTGCTGCTTCGTCTTCGTGCTGAGGCCGTTCTGGACGATCGGGTTGATGTCCTCTTCCGGAAACGGCGGCTCGAAGCCGAGGTTCATGAACGCCTTGTTCGCGTTGTACCGCAGGAACGCCTTCACTTCCTCCTGCAGCCCGATTTGCGCGTACAGCTCGTCCGTGTACGCCTCTTCGTTCTGGTGGAGGAACTTGAACAAGCCGATCAGCGTCTCGTAAGCCGCCTGCTGCTCGTCCTCGTCCAGCTTCGCGTACACCTCTTGCGCGAGCACGCCGACGTACAGGCCGTGAATGCTCTCGTCGCGAAGAATCAGGTCGATGATTTCGCCGCAGCTCGTCATTTGACCCTGGCCCGCCAAATAAAGCGGATAGAAAAAGCCGCTGTAGAACAGGTAGCTTTCGAGCAGCACCGACGCGCCCATCGCCAGGAACAAGTCCTTCTGCGTATGGATGTTCTGATAGTACTGGGCGATCGTTTCCGCCTTCGTTTGCAAATGCTTGTTGTTCTCGACCCAGCGGAACACTTCGTCGATCTCTTCGTTCGTCGCAAGCGTCGTAAAAATGCTGCTGTACGACTTGGCGTGGATTTGCTCCATCATCCCCATGAACGACAGGACCGCCTTGCGCTGAAGCCCTTCGACGTGGTCGTTGATGCCCGGCATGCCGACGCCGCCTTGCAGCGTGTCGAGCAGCGTCAAACCGCCCAACACTTTGATGTATGTATCCTGTTCCGCCTCGCTCAGCTTGATCCACGTCATCTTGTCGTCGGACAGCGGAATTTCGTCGTCCGTCCAAAATTGCATGATGTTTTGTTTCCAGAACGTAATCGTATAATCGTCGTCGGGACGATTCCAGTTAACGGCTTTCATGAAAACTCTCCTCTCGCTGCCCCCTTCGGGGATAGAAAAGCCCGCTTCGCGGGCTTAACGGTTCTGACGCCGCCGGGACGCATGTTCAGAAGCTTGTCCCTCCCTGCTGAAGAGGAAGGGAAGCCCCGGCCGGCGGCGGCGCAGATATGAATCGGAATCGCGCGGATTTTACACGGCGCAGCTGACGCACTCTTCGACGCTCAGACGGTTCGTCCGCGTATAGTAGAGCGACTTCAGCCCTTTGCGCGCGGCGTAAATGTAGTAGCGGGCCAGCTGCCGCGTCGTCACGTCGCTGTTGACGTGGAGCACGGTCGAGATGCCTTGGTCGACATGCTCGGCGATTTCCGCGATCAGGTCGATGATTTTGAACTGGTTCATCTGATAGGCCGATTTATAATAGAAGAAATTCGACGCGTTCATGTAAGGCATCGGATAATACGTCGTCGAGTTGGCGTACGTGCGCGTTTCGATCGGCTCGACGATCGGCATGACGCTCGACGTCGCGTTCTGAATGTACGAAATGCTTTGCGTCGGCGCGATCGCCAGGCGATACGCGTGATACAGGCCGTGCTTCATGACGTTCCCCTTCAAAACGGCCCAGTCGGCCGGCGCGGGAATGTCGATGCCGGCGAACAGCTGCCGCACCCTTTCCGTGCGCGGGCGGTAGTCCGTTTCCAGATACTTGTCGAAGTAGGTGCCTTTCGCATATTCGGACTTCTCGAAGCCGGCGAACGTGATGCCGGTCTTTTCGGCGATTTCGCAGCTCTTCTCGATCGAATGGAAGTTCATCATCATGAAGAACGTACGGGCGAAATCCCTCGCTTCCTCGCTTTCGTAGGCGATCAGGTTTTTCGCCAGGTAGCCGTGCAGGTTCATGGCGCCGAGTCCGACCGAGTGAAGCTCGGCGTTCGCTTTCGCCACGCCCGGCGCGTTCATGACCGTCGTCATGTCGCTGACGGCCGTAAGCCCCGCGATCCCTTCGTGCACCGATTCCTTGATTTTGCCGCTTTCCATCACGTTCACGATATTGAGCGAAGCGAGGTTGCAACTGATGTCCCGGCGGATAATGTCCTCTTCGCCGTAATCGGTAATTTCCGACGTCTCCTGCAGTTGGAAAATTTCCGTGCACAGGTTGGACATTTTGATCGAGCCGATATCTTTAAGCGCATGCGCTTTGTTGGCGTTCGTCTTGTTCATGATGTACGGGTAGCCCGATTCGAGCTGAATGGACGCGATCTTCGTCAGCATGTCGCGGGCGCTGAGCGGCGATTTTTTGATGACGCGGTCGTCCGCCAGCAGCTTGTCGTACATCTCGTCGAGGTCCATGTCGTCCAGATGCTGGCCGTATGCGCGATACACCGAATACGGAGCGAACACGTGCAGCGGCTTGTTTTGCTCCGCCAGCTCATACAGCTTGTTCGGCACGATCAGGCCGATCGACAGCGTCTGCAGGCGCGTTTTCTCGTCGGCGTTGATTTTTTTGGAATCGAGGAATTCCATGACGTCCCAGCCGAAAATGTTATAGTACGCGGCGCCGGAGCCTTTGCGCTGTCCCATCTGGTCGGCGTAGGAGAAGGCGTCCTCCATCAGCTTCAGCACGGGCATGATCCCTTTGGCGGCGCCTTCCACGCCCTTGATCGCTTCGCCGCGGCCGCGCAGCTTCGACAGGTTGACCGCAACGCCGCCGCCGATCTTCGACAGCTGCATGCAGGTAGCCAGCACGTAATTGATCGAATTGAGCGCATCGTCCATTTCCAGCAGGAAGCAGGACACCATTTCGCCGCGGCGGCTCTTGCCCGCGTTCAGGAACGTCGGGGTTGCCGGCTGCAGCCGCTGCTCCATCATCGAAGCGGCCAGCGTGCGGGCGGTCGCGAAATCGCCTCTGCCGAGGTGAAGCGCCACGATGGCGACGCGATCCGGGTAATGCTCCAGGTACGTCTTCTTGTCGTTGCTTCTTACCGCGTAGTCGGAATAAAACTTGGAGGCGGCCATATATGAAGGAAATTGAAAATGATAGCTGTGCGTCAGTTCGTATACTTGCAGGACGTCGTTTTCGGAGTAGTGTTGAAAAACGTCTTCGTAGTAGTCGTTCTCGATCATGTAGCTTACTTTGGCCAAATGGCCGTCAAAGCGAAGGGATTTCGTTTCGACTTCGGCCATGAACGCCTTGATAGCCTCCTGGTCCTTGTCCAGTTGGAAAAATCCGTCGGCGCCTCGTTGCATCAATAGGTTGTTCAGCTCAATATGCTTCAATATCATTCACTCCCCGCACAAAATGCTCGACGTCTCGCGTCGTGCCCGAAAGCTCGAACTTGGTGATGACCGGAACTCCGTACAGCGACGAAATCGTATCCGCGCTCTTCGCAAATCCGTCGCCCCAATTGCGGTTGCCGCTGGCGGAAACGCCTTTGAGCTGACGATGGTTGCGATTCAGAAACTTCATGACCCGCTCGGGAGCTTGTCCGAATCCCGTCGTATAGGTCACGAGCACAAACGGTTCTTCCACGCTCATGTTCTCGTCGATCTGGACGGAAGGCATATTGAGCTTGGCGATAAACCGGCGGACGTTCCCCGTCTTGGAATCGTAGGCAATCAACATCTAGTTCGAGCTCCTTTCATTTTCCGAAAATGAACGGCGCATCCGGTTGTTCCTTGCCGGACACGCCGCTCAACATATTGCGGGGCGCGAACCCCCCGTTTCCCGCTGCGCCGCGGGACCAAGACTCTATTTCCGCGTTCCTATTCCTGCAATGCCGATGAGAGACTATGTATTTCATTTAACCCATATCTAGATCGCTTAATCAAATTTAAATCAATATATTGTGTTTGTCAATAATCCGTCCCGAAAATAGTCATGTCGTCCTTCATCAAAAACGGTACTTTGGACGCTTTTCCAAGGCGCGGCGCGGCTTAGCCGCGCATGCGCCGGCGAAACTCTTTCGGCGAATGAGAGTTATAGCGGCGGAACAATTTATAAAATTGGGCCATGTTCCAGATTCCGACCTCAAAACCGATCTCCAAAATGCTGAGGTCGCTCGTCGCCAGCAGCCTTTCCGCTTTTTTGATCCGGTTGTAATTGACGTAATCGACGAACGGAACGCCCACGGCCTTTTTGAACGATTTGATAAAATGGTGGTAGCTCATGCCCATCAGGGCGCGGACGTCGTCCACCGTTATTTTTTCCCCGAGGTGGCCGTCCACGTAGTCGAGAACGGGACGAAAGCGCTCGAGCTCCAGATCGTTGGCGCGCTGAAGCAGCCCGCGGCTGTCGCGGCGGAGCAGCAGGAGCAGCAGCCGTTTCAGCGACGATCCGATCGCGAGCTCGTAGCCGATTTCCTTGCGCGCCGTTTCCGAAAAAATATCCGAGACAAGCTTGAACGCTTCTTCCTTCGCCTCCGGCTGCTCGTCGAAAATATAATTCATCTTTTCCAGGGCGGCGAACCGCTCGGAGAACCCGTTCAAGTAAGGAAGCATGCTCGGATCGAAATGGCGTTCCAGCTCTACCTGCAGCACCGTATAGCGCAGCGGAGCGTCCGACCCGTTGCAGGTGCGGTGAAGCCCGTAAGAGCCGATCACCATCATATCGCCCGCCTCCAGCGTACGCGAGGCGGCGGGCGTCTGCACGCGCAGGCTGCCTTCCGAGATGGCCAAAAACTCGACTTCCTTGTGGTAATGCCAGGGCCACGTCTCCGGGACCGGGCGAATTCCGTCGGCGTCGCGAATTTCCCATACTTTTAAAAACAGCAGCGGATTTTGATAGACCACTTTTTCGTTGACGGCCTGTACGTCCGTATCGGGCCAAGGCTGGCGGTTCGACATGCGGACCCTACCTTTCGGCTGAAAAGTACATTTGCAAGTATACCACTTTTGAATAAAAAAGCGTTGAAATTCGGCATATCGAAAAAGCGGCCGGTTGCCTATACTGGGAAATAAGCGTTTACACGAACAACCGACGAGGAGAGAAGCGATATGACCGCCAAGCTTAAAGTAACCGTCTGGAACGAATTCAGACACGAGCAGCACAACGAAAAGGTGCGGAGCGTTTACCCCGGCGGCATTCACGCCGCGATCGGCGAAGGCCTCGCCGGGACGGCCGACGTCGCCTACGCCACGCTGGACCAGGACGAGGAGCACGGCTTGTCGGAAAGCCGTCTGGCCGAAACCGACGTTCTGATCTGGTGGGGCCATATGGCCCACGGCGACGTCAAGGACGAAATCGTGGAGCGCGTCAAGCGCCGCGTCCTGCAGGGAATGGGTCTGATCGTGCTTCACTCCGGGCATTTTTCGAAAATTTTCAAGACGCTCATGGGAACGTCGTGCGATTTGAAATGGCGCGAAGCGGACGAGAAGGAGCGGTTGTGGGTCGTATCGCCGGGCCATCCGATCGCGGAAGGAATCGGCGAATACATCGAGCTGCCGCAGGAGGAAATGTACGGCGAGCATTTCGACATTCCGCAGCCGGACGAGCTTGTATTCGTCAGCTGGTTCGAGGGCGGCGAAGTGTTCCGCAGCGGGTGCACGTTCCATCGCGGCCAGGGAAAAATTTTCTACTTCCGCCCCGGTCACGAAACGTACCCGACCTACTACAACGAGCAGGTTCGGACGGTCATCCGCAACGCCGTCAAGTGGGCCGCTCCGACGGGAAGGGACTATCCGACGTACGGCAACCACAAGCCGCTCGAAGCGATCGGGAACAAGGCGTAACGCCGCAAAAGGCAAGCCCGCAAGGCCGCGAAAGCGCGGCTTTGCGGGCTTGCTCTCTTTTTTTGCGATTGCCGCTGCGGCGTTCGGCCTCGCTGCATCCGTTTCTCGTCCGGCTCCTTCTTCCCGCGTTCGCCCGATTCCGCCGACGTCGCCGGCGGCGATTCGACCGCGAGGCTTCAAACGCCGGACCGTTTGGACTATAATTATCTTAGCACTAAACAAATCGCAGGAAAGGGTGGTTGCTATGCCCCTCCGGAAACTGGAACTAACGAAAAGCGTTATGGGGACTACGTCGACCTTCCACCCCGCGCTTATTTATGACGACAATGCGGCGGCTCTGGCGGATACGGGCCTGCCGGGCACCTTCGGCCAGCTGCGGGAGCAAGTCGAGCTCGCCGGCGTGCCGCTGGACCGCTTGAGCCAAGTTATTTTGACGCATCAGGATATCGATCATATCGGCGGTTTGCCCGAGCTTGCGCACGGGCGGGAAAAGCCCCTCGAAGTAAGGGCGCACGCGGCGGATAAACCTTATATCGACGGGACGAAGCCGCTGATCAAGCTGAACGCCCAGCGTCTCGCCGCCCTGACGCAAGGGCTGACGGACGGGGAGCTCGCCAGGTTCGAGCGAATGTTTTCCCCGGCGACCGCCCCCAACGTCAATCGGACGCTGGCGGACGGAGACACCCTGGACGTGGACGGAGGCGTTGTCGTCATTCATACGCCCGGCCATACGCCGGGGCATGTTTCCCTGTATCATCGCCGCACGAAGACGCTGATCGCCGGGGATGCGATGGTCGTGAGCGAAGGGCGGCTGATGGGACCGGTCCCGGCGATGACGCCGGACATGGACTCGGCGCTCCGGTCGCTGGGCAAGCTTGCGGCGTTCGACATCGAGCGCGTCCTGTGCTATCACGGCGGTTGGTTCGAAGGCAACGCGAACGACCGGATCGCGGAGCTTGCTTCCGGATCGTGAGGCGTCCCGGATCCAGGCCGTCGCCGTCCGCTTCTGCCGCCGTGGGTCCCGGGCCCGCCCTCCGGCTCGGCATCGCCCTCCTCGTCGCCTTCGCCGGAGGGCTGATCTGCTCGCTGGTCCGCCTGCCGGTTCCGTGGCTGCTCGGGCCAATGCTCGCGCTGCTTGCGGCCTCCAAGTTCATACGAATCCCGCTTCGCTGGTCCGGCTCGCTGCGAAACGCGGGCATGATCATCGTCGGCTATTCGATCGGCATGTCGTTTACGTATCCGCTGCTCGCCGAAATGGCGCGCCAACTGCCGGCCATGCTGCTCATGACCGTGCTGACCCTGCTTGTGTCCGTTCTTTTTGCCGTCGTTCTGTCCCGCATGGGCGGGCTTACGTTTCCGACCGCGCTGACCGGATGCATCCCCGGGGGCCTGTCGCAAATGATCGTGCTCGCGGAGGAAATGGACAACGCGGACTTGACCGCCGTGTCGCTGCTGCAGGTCACCCGGCTCATGATGATCGTCATTTGCGTGCCCCTGCTGGCGTTCAGTCCGCTGTTTCATTTCGGCGCGGGCAGCGCGGGCCCGGGCGCGCTTGAAGAGGCCGCAGCCGACGTCGCGAGCTGGAGCGGAATGTTTCCGAACATCTTCGTTTTCGCCGTCGTAGCGGTCATTTCCGCCTGGGGCGGGCAGAAAATCAAGCTGCCCACCGCCATGATGCTCGGTCCCGTCATCGGCGTGGCGGCCCTGCATCTTTCCGGCTTCGAAGCTCCGGCTTTGCCGTCTGTCTTGCTGAACGCCGCCCAGTTCATGATCGGGGGCTACGTGGGCTTGCTTCTGAGGCCGGACAGCCTGTCCCGCAAATCGCTGCGGACGCTCGCCCTCGCCGTCACGACCGGCGCCATGCTGATCGCCATAGCCGGAGGTTTGGCCTGGCTGCTCGCCAAGCTCCATCCGCTCAGCCCGCAAACGAGCTTCCTGAGCCTCGTGCCCGGCGGACTCGATCAAATGAGCCTGATCGCGCACGAGATCGGGGCGGACATGACGATCGTGGCCGGTTACCAGCTGTTCCGCGTGCTGTTTATCTTTTTCGCCGTTGCTCCGCTGCTCGGGTGGTACTTGCGCCGGCTGCAGCGCAAGGAGCGCTTGAGGTCGGACCGGGCCGGGCCGGCGAAGGCGTGATCGGGCCGGGCCGGCGAAGGCGTGACCGGGCAAGCAAGGCGCGCCGGCCTTGCCGCGTGGGCCGAGAGGCAGCATGGCGGCCCTGCAAGGGGCGCGTTGAGAAGTAAGCTTCGTCGAACCCGCAGGGTCGAGGCTGACTCCTCGCGCCGTTATTCGGGTGCGAAGCCCGGAATCGGGGGCGGGAAGAGCGAATAACGGCTCGCACCGGCCGTTATTTCGCAAAATGTGGGCACGCCACCGATTTAACGGCCTCCTCGCGCCGTTATTGCGTGGAAACCGGTGTCCGGGGGGCATAGAGCGAAGCTCGGGGAGCGCCGGAAGCGGCTGCCAACCTGCGGCGCATCTTTCCAGGAAAGCGCTGCGCGCAAAGCAAAGCAAAGAAGGCCCGCAAGCCGCAGCCCCTCGGGACTCGCGCGAGCCTTCTTCTTTTTTTATACCTTGAAATGCCCGGTCATATCCCGAAGCGTTCCGGACACCCCGTTCAGTCCGTCCGACGAAGCGGCGAACTCGCGCAGGGAGGCATTCTGCTCCTCCACCATCGCCGACATCTGCTCCGCGAACGCCGACGTTTCCTCGGTCACCCGGCTGATTTCCTCCGCCGAACGGACGACGTGCCGGCTGCCCGCCGCGATTTGCTCGATCGCCGACGCCGCTTCGATCACCCGCTCCGCCAGCGAGCCCACGCTTTCCACGACCGATTTGACGCTGCCGCCCGCTTCCTTGAGCGACGACGTGCCGTTGTATACGGCCTGCGCGCTGCCCGCCATCAACTCCACGATTTGCCCCACGCCCTCGTTCAGCTCGTCGAGCGTCGCGGTGATTTGCCGCGCGGATTCCGCCGTCTCGTCGGATAGCTTGCGAATTTCCGCCGACACGACCGTAAAGCCGCGCCCGTGCGCTCCCGCTCGCGCCGCCTCGATCGCCGCGTTGAGCGCGAGCAGGTTCGTTTGCTTCGACACTTCGGAAATGTAGACCGCGATGTCCTGGATCCGGCCGGCCCGCCGGGACAGATCGCCGACGCTGCCCTGGATCGTGCCGAAAATCGTTTCGATCCGCTCGATCTCCTGCTGAGACCGGTCGAGGCTGACGCTGCCGCTGTCGGCGTCCTCGCGCGTCGCGCGGGCAAGCTCCGACACGTCCTGCGTGCGGGCGGCGACCTGCTCCAACCCTTTCATCGTCTCCGCCATAATGGCGGAGATTTCCTGCGTCCGGGCCACCTGGCTCTCCGCGCCCTCCGCCACGCGCCGCACCGCCTCGTTCACCTGGCCGTTGATGTCGAGCGCGCCGGCGGTTCCCGTCCGGATCGTCTCCGAAACGTCGGCCAGCTTGCCCGCTTGCTCGCGGATTTCCCGCATCATCGTTTGCAGGGAGGCCAGCAAGCCGTTCGTTTCCCGGCCCAGCTCCATCGTCTCGTCCGTCGCGCGGACCTGGATCCGCTTCGTCAGATCGCCGCCGGACCGGGCGATGTCGGCCACCGCCGCCGTCACCCGGCGGATGTTGACCGAGACGCTGCGGGAAACGATCCACGAAAAGGCGATCGTGAGCACCGTCAGCGCGCCGGCGAACGCGAACAGCAGCGTTTGCAGCTCGGACGTTTGCTTATGAAGCGAACCGACCCGCTGCTCCATCGCGTACTTGTCGGCCTGGCGAAGCCGGGACAACTGCTCGCGCATGCCGTCCATCTGCTTTTGTCCGGCCGACTCCAAGGCGAACGCCCGGATATCCTCCAGACTTCGCGTGCCCGCCGGCACCTCCAGTTCCCGTTCCGCGATCGCGATCCACTGCTCGATGGACGCCGTCACGCTGTTCATCCGGCTAAGCTGGGCGTCTTCGCCCGCGAGCAGTCCCGCCAGCTGCTGCCCGTTCGCTTCCCACCTTGCGATCGCGGCCCGGACCGCCTCCTTGCTGCTCTCCTCGCCCGCGATCGCGTAGTCGCTCAAGCCCGCTTCCATGTCGGAGGCGTTTTTGTCGATTTGATAGCTCAGCTCCTGGATTTTCAGGTCGCGTTGGATCAACGTATCGATTTCCATCTGCAGGCTTTCGATCGTCCGGGACACGACGAGGAGCGCCGAAGCGATAAACACCAGCAGCACGAGGTAACCGATCGTAATTTTGTAGCCGATTTTGAAGCGGAATTTTTTCATCCGTTTGCCTTCCTTTCCGGTCACGGTGCCGGATTAGCGGTTTTCCTTCACGTACCGGTTCCGCAGCGTGCCGATATGCTCGACGTACGCTTCGGTCACGTCCCCGTCCTTCAGCCAGACGGGCGGCTCGAACCCCATGCCGACTCCGGGCGGCGTGCCGGTGCTGATCACGTCCCCGGGCGAAAGCGTAATCGTCCGCGACAGGAACGAGACGAGATACGGAATATCGAAAATCAGAAAACCGGTGTCGGAATCCTGCATCGTCTTGCCGTTGAGCACAAGCGACAGCCGCAGCTTGTGCGGATCGGGAATTTCGTCGCGCGTGGCGATGCAGGGCCCCATCGGCGCGAACGTGTCGATCGCCTTGCCCCGCGTCCATTGGCCTTCGGTCAGTTGCAGATCGCGGGCGCTGACGTCGTTGATGACGGTATAGCCGAAAACGTAGTCCATCGCGTCCTCCGCGGCAACGTTTTTGGCCGTGCGTCCGATGACGACGGCGAGCTCGACCTCGTAATCGCACTGCTCCACTTCGGCGGGAATGACGACGTCGTCCTCCGGCCCGACGATCGAGTTGGCGTATTTCGGGAAAAGGACCGGCACTTTCGGCACCGCCATGTTCGATTCGGCCGCGTGATCGCGGTAATTCAGCCCGATGAAAATCATTTTGTCGGGATTGTGAAGCGGCGCCTTTAGCCTCACCTCGTCAAGCGGCAGCGTTTCCTCCCGCTCGGCGAGCGCTTCAAGATGCAGCGCGTAATCCGGCGATTCCGCGCAGCGGGCGATCAAATGCTTCATGCTCGTACCTTCCGCGATCGGACGAACCCGGCCGTCGTCGGTAAAAGCTCCGAGCCATACGTTCTCTTCCGCGTCTCCGCGTTTGACGAATTGCACCCATTTCATCCGTTTTTCCTCCGTTTCATCCCCATGCGACCGGTTCGCCGGTCGCGGCCGACCGCACGATGGCTTTCGCCACCTCGATGCCGTGCGCCGCGTCCTCGAACGAGACGATGTCCGGCGTCCGGCCGAGCAGCGCGCATTGGCACAAGTAGTCCAGCTGCTCCTTCAGCGCCCCGAACACCCGGCCGCCCTGATTTTGATGCACCGACAGATCCGTCGTCGTTCTCCCCGCCGCTCCGAGCAGATGAACGCCCGCCGCATCCGTATCGAAGCGGGCGATGCCCTTGTCCCCGATCACTTCGGTATAATCGTGGATCGGGACGCCGGCGGCGTCGGGCGTCAGCCAATTGCTATGCAGCACGGCCACGATGCCGTTTTCGAACGTCAGCTGCGCCCACAGCACCTCGGGCGCCTCCGCCCCGGACAGAAAACGTCCGGACGCGTATACCCGCTTGACCCGGCTGTCCGCGTACCAGATCGCCTGGTCGAGGTCGTGCACCGTCAGCTCGTACACGGTGTGCGTGCGCTTATAGGTGGAAAAGAGCGAGCTCCGGCGGGATCGCTTCATATATAAGGAAGCGACTTCTCCCAATTCTCCCGTGCGAATCATATGGCGAACCTGCGCGTACTTCGGCTCGAAGCGCAGCAGGTGGCCGGGCGCAAGCCACGTCCCGGCTTTCGCGGCCGCCTCGAGCATCGTTTGCGCCTCGTCCGGGTCGGTCGTCACCGGCTTTTCGACGAGAACGTGCTTTCCGGCTTCCAGCGCCAGCAGCGTCGGCCGCAAATGGTTGCGCTCGAACGTGACGACGCTGACGAGCTTGATCTCCTCATGCCGAAGCAGCTCCTCCGGAAGCTCGTACGCCTGCGGGACGCCGTGCCGTTCGACGGCCTCGCGCCGCCGCCGCGGATCGGCGTCGCATACGGCAACCACTTCGACGAAAGGCAGCGCCCGATAAGCCTCCAAATGGCAAGCGCCCCAATCTCCGAAACCGATGATGCCGACTTTGAGTTTTTCCATGTCCGACTCAGCCCCCGTTCACCGACAGAAAAATTTTGCCGTTTCGGACTTTGCCGGACGTCAAATCCCGGAACGCTTCGTCCCCTTGCGAAAGAGGACGCACCTCGGTCCAGCCCTCCTCGGTCACGCGACCTTGCGCGAGCAGGTCGACCGCGTCGCGGAAGTCCTGGGCCGTGTAGCAGAACGAACCGAGCACTTCGATTTCGCTGCGGATCAAATGATTGATTTTCAAATTCGTCTCGTCGATGCCGAGGCCGATGTTCATGACGGTTCCCGCGGGGTTGACCAGGCCGAGCGCCGCCGCCCGCGTCGGCTGGAAGCCGGCCGCGTCGATGACGACGTCGATCCCCTTCTCTCCCGCTAGCTTCGCGACGGATGCGGCCAGGTCGGACGACGCCGGATTGACGACTTCGTCCGCCGCGACGCCAAGCGCGATCGCAAGCCGCTCGTCCTGCGTGTCCGCGACGATGATGCGATCCGCGCCGAGTTGCCTCGCGACTTTGGCGCACAGCAGCCCGATGCCGCCCGCGCCGAAGACGAGCACGTTCGGAGCAAAGTGCCGCTGCATGGCGCGGCGGGTCGCCCGCAGCGAGCAGGCGAGCGGCTCGGCCAGCGCGGCCCGATAAGCGTCAAGCTTCTCCGGCACGGGCACGACGCCCGAAGCGGGCACCACGACCCGTTCGCCGAAGGCGCCCGGCCGGTGAATGCCGACGATGCTGCGGGACGCGCACAGCTGCGTGTGCCCTTTGCGGCAGGACGCGCAGACGCCGCACGAGGAGAGCGGGTTTACGACGACCTTCTGTCCCGCCGCGAGCCCCGTCACCCGGGCGCCGAACGATACGACGCGCCCGCAAAACTCGTGCCCCATGACGAGCGGGGGCACGCGCAGGCTGTTGTGGCCGAGGTAGCCTTCCAGCTCGGAGCCGCAGATGCCGACCGCCTCCACCTGGATCAGCACTTCGTCTTCCTTGGGCGCCGTTTCCGGCAGTTCCGCATATTCCATCTTTTCCGGTTCGGTCCATACTAAAGCTTTCATCGCGTGCGCCTCCTCCTAGTTTTACAGACAGTCCGGAAGTTGGCCGATCAGCGTTTCCACGTCGGCCGAATCGTTGAAGGCGTGCACGGAAATGCGCACCCTGCCGTCTCCGCCCATGACGTAAATGCCCCGCTTCCTGAGCCTGGCGGCGACCGCTTCGGCCTCGTCGTGGCGGAAGGTGATATTGCCCGCGCGCCGCCCGGCGTCCGGCGGCGTCGTCACGTCCAGCTTGAGCGAAGCGAGAAACGGAATGAGCACGTCGCCGAGCGCGGCGACATGCCGCTCGACGTTGCCGATGCCGACGTCGAGAAGCAGCCGGGTCGAGCGCTCCAGCGCGTAAACCGTCGGATACGCCGGGTAGCCCAGCTCGAAGCGCCGCGCGTCCGGCTGGAAGGCGAACGTTTCGAACCGGTCGGAGCCGTCCGGATTGTCGGCCACGCTGCGCCAGCCGACGTAGGTCGGCATCATATGGGCCGTCCGCTTCGGGTTGACGGCCAGAATGCCGCCTCCGTGCACCGACAGCAGCCATTTGTAGGAGCTGGCGACGACGAAATCCGCCATCGACGCGTCGACGGGAACGACGCCGAGCGACTGCGTCGCGTCGAGCAGCAGCAGGGCATCGGTCTTCGCGATGCGCTCGTACAGCTTCCGGTAATCGAACCGAAAGCCGTTCAAGTAGCTGACGTGGCTCGTCATGACCAGCTTCGTGCGGCCGTCGACCCGGCTTAAAATATCGGCCTCGTCGACTTCCCAGTCGCGGTGCTGCACGACTCTGACCTCCACGCCGTCGCGTTTAAGCGCAAGCCAGGGGAGCACGCCGGACGGAAACTCGAGCACGTGAAGCACGACATTGTCCCCCGGCGCGAGCGCCAGCGCCCGCGAAATCATGGAGATCGCCTCCGAGGAACTGGACATGAGCGCAATGTGCTCCGGCCGGCTGCCGAGCAGCTCGGCCAGATTCCGCTTGCAGCTCCGTTCCGTCTCCGCGTTGCGGTCCCGTCCGCCGGGCCCGAGACTGCGGACGGTCATATACTCCGTCACCGCCTTGAGCACTTCGCGGTGGGTCGGCGTTTCCGCTCCGCTGTAAAACCAGGAACAGCGCTCCAGGCCGATAAAATCGTTTTTGTCGATCAATGCTTTCATCGGGGTTTGTCCCTCCGTTATAGGTTGGGCGGCACATCCAGCCGCTCGAAGCACAGGTGCGCCCGCTCGATATGCGCAAACGCCCGGGAGAGCAGAAACGGCCCGTGGCCGGGGAACAGCCGGTCGGCGCGAAGCCCGTGAAGCTTCGCCACCGTAGCGGCGTATTCGTCGATGATGCAATCCCATACGTTCTGAATGACGACTTTGCCGCCGGCGAATACGGTGTCGCCCGCAAACAGGCTGCGCCGCTCCCCTTCGTCCCACAGCAGGCAGATGTGGCCTCTGGAATGGCCCGGACTGTCGAGGACGCGAAGCGCAAGATCGCCGACGGCCACGAGGTCGCCCTCCCGGACTTTGCGCGAGATCCGGCAAGCGGGAAAGGCAAAATCCGGCGGATAGACGCCTCCCCGCTGCGCATGCCGGAGGCTCGTCTTGTCCATGTCGCCGCTCTCCAGCCATGCGGCCGCATCCGCGGCGGCAACGACCTCCATCCCGTACGTCCGTTCGAAATAAGCCGCCCCGGCGGCGTGGTCCGCATGCGCATGGGTCAAAATCAGCGTTTTAATCCGGTCCATGCCGAAGCCGGCGGCGGCGATGTTGGCCTCGATCCGTTCCGGATCGACGCCTCCGCCGGCGTCGATGAGGGCGCATTGCTCCCCGCCGTCCAGCAAATAGACGTTGCAGTCGGTCGGGTCGCTCAGCTCCATGCCGAACTTTCCGCTCCCGACCAAATAAACCCGATCGGCGATTTTCACCGTCGCTCCCCCCTTGCCGTCGCGTTCATTCCGGTATATAGGCTACGCATTCGATCTCCACGCGCATGCCGGGCGGAAACTTGCCGATCTCGACCGTGCTGCGGGCCGGCGGGTCCTGCTTGAAAAAGCTTGCGTATACCCGATCGTACTCCGCGAACGCGTCCAAGTCGTCCAGGAAAGCCGTCACTTTCAGCACGTGATCGAGGGAAGAGCCCGCTTCCCGCAAAATTTCCGCCATATATTCAAGCACCAGTTTCGTTTGGGCGGCCATATCGCCGGGGTGCTTGACGGTTTTGGACCCGAGCTCGAACGGACACGTTCCCGCTACGTACACCGTGTTGCCGAATTTGACCGCTTGCGAATAGCTGCCCGCCGGCTGCGGGGCTTTGTCGGTGCGGATGATTTCCTTGTTCATCGAAAAGCTCCTTTTTCATCGAAAAATTTCGGAAACGGCCTCCCGTTTCCCGCTCTTGGGCTTTAGCGGAACGTTCGCGCCAGCTCCATGTAAAACTCGGTCGCCCGCTCGACGTCGGACACGGCGACCCATTCCTCGCGGGAGTGGGCCTGGGCGATCGAGCCCGGTCCGTAGACGATGCTGGGGATGCCTTTGATTCCCTGCAGCTTGCTTGCATTGCTGCCGTACGTTTCTCCGAATACGCCGCTATTCAGGCCGAGCGCCGAAGCCGCGTCCCGCGCGCGCCGCACGAGCGGGTTGCCCGGCGGCGTATGGAGCGCCCAATCGAGCAGCAGCGGCTCGATCGCGCATTTGATTCCTTGCGCCGCGCACCATCCTTGCAGCTCCTCCTCGATATCCGCCAGCACCCGATGCGGATTTTCGCCGGGGACGATCCGGCGGTCCACCTCGATGACGCAGCTTTCGGGCACGATGTTGATTTGCTTTCCGCCGCGGATCGTCCCGATGGACAAGGTTGCCGGACCGCACAGGGCGTCGCTGAGGCGCCCGAGCTCCGGCGTCATTTTTTCCTGCAAATATTGAACGATTTTCGCCATCGACACGATGGCGTTTTCCCCCTCGTGAGGAACGGAGCTGTGCGCCGATTTGCCGAACGTCCGCACGGCGAAACGAACGCAGCCCTTGTGCGAGGCGACGATTTTCAGCTCGGTCGGCTCGCCGACGACCGCGGCCGATATCGGCATGTCCAGCTCCAGAAATTTAAGCAGTCCGGTAAACGCATGCTCCTCGTCGACGGACGCGCATAAGACGAGGTCGCACCTCAGCAGCTCGGGATAGCGCGCGCACTGCTCCATCGCGTACATCATCGCCGCAAGCGAACCCTTCGTATCGCAGGCTCCCCTGCCGAACAGCCGCCCGTCGCGGATGACCGGCACGAGCGGCCGCTCCATGCTGCCGAGCGAAACGGTGTCCATATGGGCCTCGTACAACAGCACGGAATCGGGGTGTCCCGTCCTCAGCTCGACGATCAGGTTGTCCCTTCCTTCGGCGACCGGCTGCCTTCGCACCGGCAGGCCGATCCGCCGAAAAAAACGCTCGATATAACGGGAAAGCTCCATTTCGCCGTTCGCCCCGTCCCCGTAGTGCGGGTTGACGCTCTGAATGCGGACGAGGTCCTCCAAAATATCGATGACCGGATGCTTCATCGTCCGCTTCCGCCCTCCCCGCGCAAGGCCGCAAGAGGCCTTGCGGCGGCGATGCGCGGTCCCCACTCGAGCAGCCATTCCCACGGCAGGCTTTCTCCGCCGACCATATACGGCACGCCGTCGTCCGGGGCGAATTCGTCGGTTCCGAGCGCCGCGTGGAACGTCTTTTTGTATTCGTTAATGACCATCGGAACGTAATATTCGCCGATCGGCACGCCCGTCCAATCGTGCGCCTTCGTATCGAAATAGTGCAGCTTGATCAGGCGGTAATCTTCCTCAGCGTGCCGGAGCGCTTGCGTCGCGTACTCGCGCAGCCTGCCGGCGTCCGCCTGTCCCGAATCCCGCTCGTCCAGAAACCGGTTAAAGAACAGCCCGGCCCGGATAACCTCGCGCATGCGCCTTGCCATCACGAGCGTCGCTTCGGCATTTTCCCGCCGGATCCGGCTCAAGCCCTCCGCCGCGGCGATCGCCGCAAGCTCTTCGATCGCCCGTTCGGCCGCCTCCGCGCATTGCGCCAAATAAGCGGCGCCTTCGTCGCCGACGTACTTGTTCGGCATGAACGGAAACGACGGCAGCGTCGGGCAAATTTGCGTCTCGTGGATGCACGGAAGCGTCCGAATGACCCGCTCGTACCGCTCCCCGTCCGCCTCGCCGTGCAGGTGGCGCGAGGCAAACGCCAAAAAGGCGTCGCGGTCGAACCTCCAGCAATCCCAGCCGTACTGGGCCGTCGCCATAAAAAACAGCTCGTGCCCGTACCATTCGAAGCCGTAGCCGTTGATCGCCGAGCAGTTTGTGTTGACCGCCCCCTGAAACTGGGCGATGTCGTTCCACAAGTGCTGGAACGCATAGTTGCGCAGCGATTCCGGGAACGTATCGGGAATCAGGTACGGAATTCGGCCGAGGCTGGCGGCGAAGCCGCTGCCCTCGCAGTTGCGCGACCAGATGCGATCCGGCCCGAACACCCGCGTCCATTTCAAAAATTCCCGGTCGTCATCCTCCAGTCCCGGCGCCCAAAACAGCTTCACGTCCTCCGGCAGCTTGTCCCGCCAGGCGGCGAGGTACGCTTCGTCCTTGACGATCGGCGGCTCCCGCAGCCAGCGAATGCCGATCAGCGTCTCGGGCTTCAGAACCTTGCGGTATTCGGCAAGCAGCTCGGCCGTTACGGTATGCTTCGCGTCGTTCGGCGGCAAATGGCCGTACTTGCGTTTGCATTCCGCGCATTGGCAAAACCACTGCACCTCTTCGCTCTCCTCGAAGACGAGGCCGTCAAACCCGAGCTCCTCGATCCGCTTGACGCTGGCGAGAAGATAATCGCGTACGTCGACCCGCGACGTGCACATCGAATCGTAATTGTTCACGTGCCCCGCGGCGATCAGTTCGGGCGACAGCACGCTCCGGCTTTCCGGGTGAACGACGGGGTACCCGCCGCTGTACGAGTTCATGCCGATATACGCATAGATCTCGATGCCCCGGTCGTTCGCGTACCGGATCAGCTCCTGAAGGAACGGCTTGCGCAAATTCGGGTGGGTGAACGAAACCTCGACCCAATCGCCGATCTCCTCGGACCACGTTTCCATTCGCAAGCCGCGAAGCTCCGTCTCCGGATACGCCGGGAATTCGAACGGCCAAAAACCGTACATGACGACGTTCAGCGCGTTGATTTTATGCCGGAAGCACCAGTCGACGAACGTCTTCCAACGTTCTCCGTCCCATAGCTGCGTGCCGAACCCCGCCCGGGCGAATCCCGCGTACCACGTCAGCGTCGGCGAGATGATCCGGCGGCCGATATCGGGGCCGTCGGCAATGGAAAGCTCCGGAACGCTGCCGTCCCCGGAGCTTTCGGCAAGCTCGAGCAGCGTCGCCGCCCCGTGCAGCGCCCCTTGGAGGTGCAGCGCGTAGACCGTCGCGCCGGACGCGTCGACTTCGAGCTTGTAAGACTGTTCGGGGAAAGCCTGCCCCCGCAGCTCTTCTTCCGCCTGCGAAGGCATCGTTTCCGGACCTTTGAATCGGATCGCGCGGGAGGAAGACGCGTCCTCCGCCGCGGCCGGCGCCGCTCCGAGCTTGACCAGCTCGGAGCGGACGACGTCGGCGGCTTCCCGCAAGGAAGGGTCCGCATGCAGCGCGATCGGCCCGGGAACGAGCGGAAAGCGCCCGTTCCGGAAAACCGCATGCTTTGGGGTTGGCAGCAGCTCGGCCGGCTGCCGTTCGTAGGTAACCCGCATTCGTGTCCGCTCCTTTTTTAAACCGAGTATTCAAACTTTACTGGATGTATTGGTCCACGTTGTCTTTATTGATCGGAACGTAGTCGACCAGTTCCTTCTTTTCGAACTTCTCGCCTTCGATCAGCCCGACGGCGACTTCGATCGCCCGCTTGCCTTCCTCCGTCACGTTGTCGAGCACGGTCGCGGCCATACGTCCTTCCTTGACGGCCTTGAGCGCGTCGGCGATGCCGTCGATGCCGACGACGAGAATGTCGGTGCGGCCGGCCGCCTCAACCGCTTGCAGCGCGCCCATCGCCATTTCGTCGTTTTGGGCGGCGATGGCGTTCAGCTCCGGAAACCGCTGCAGCCAGTCTTCCGTAATGCTCATCGCTTCGTCGCGGTTCCAGTTGGCGGTTTGCTCGGTCACGAGCTTGACGTCCGGATATTTGTCGAACAGCGCTTTCTGGAGCCCGGCGCCGCGAGTAATTTCCGCGGAATGGCCGATCTGGCCTTGAAGCAGCGCGACGTTCCCTTTGCCGTCCAGCAATTCGGCCAAAATTTCGCCCATCATTACCCCGGACTGCTCGGGATCGGTGCCGACGAACACGTCGTAATTTTCGTTTTCGGTGAAGGTGATCGCTTCGACGAGCGGAATGCCCGCTTCCTTCACGCGGTCGACCGCCGGACTCGAGCCGACCATGTCGACGGCGTTCAAAATGATCGCGTCCACCTTTTGCGAGATCAGGTTGTCGACCTGGTTCAGCTGTTCCTCGATTTTGTCCTGGCTGTCCATGACGAGCAGCTCGACGTTCAGTTCGTCGGCTTTTTCCTGCATCGATTCGACGAGCGATTTGATGAATTCGTGCGACAGACCCTGAGCGGCTACGCCGATCCGGTACTCCTTGCCCGCGGCTTCCCCCGAAGCTCCGCCCTCCGCGCTCGGCGAGGCGGTATTGCCTCCTTCGTTCCCCCCGCATGCCGCCAGCACCGTCGATGCCAGCGCAAGAGTCCCCAACCACTTCCAGCTTTTCATTTTTGCCATCTCTCGTTTCTCCTCTCGTCTATTCGGTTTTATGAAATCAGACGCGAGCGCCGCTTGCCGCGGCGGGCTCGGCCTCCGATTCTGGAGGTTAAGCGCGCTTTGCCCGTTGATCCAGAATGACCGCTCCCGCGATGATGACGCCCTTGATGATTTGCTGCCAATAGGAGGATACGTCGAGCAAATTCAACCCGTTGTTGATGACGCCGATAATGAGGACGCCGACGATCGTGCCGAGCATCGAGCCCCGCCCGCCGAACAGGCTCGTCCCGCCGATGACGACGGCGGCGATCGCGTCCAGCTCGTAGCCCATGCCGCTGTTCGGCTGTCCGGAGCTGATCCGCGAAGCGAGCAGTACGCCGGCAAGGCCGGCCAGCAGGCCGTTGATGACGTACACCCAGATTTTGACCCGGCTGACCCGGATTCCGGAAATGTGGGCCGCGTTTTCATTGCCGCCGACGGCAAATATATAGCGCCCGAACTTCGTTTTGTAGAGGATGATGCTCATGATGACGGTTACGAGGATGAACAAAACGACCGGGAACGGGATGGGTCCGAGATAGCCTTGGCCGAGAAATTTAAAGGAAGGAGAATCGATGACGATGGGACGTCCGTTCGTATAAATGAGCGCAATGCCCCGGGCGATCGTCATCATGGCGAGCGTGGCGACGAAGGGCGCGACGTTGAGCTTGGCGCTCATCGTGCCGCTGACCCCGCCGAGCGCGCCGCTTGCCAGCATGCCCGCGAGCAAAGCCACGATCGCCAGATCGGGATTATAGCTTACGATGCTAGCGGCGATGACGGCCGATACGGCCATCATCGAGCCGATGGACAAGTCGATGCCTGCCGTCAAAATAACGAACGTCATGCCGACGGCCAATATGCCGTTGATGGAGACTTGCCTCAGCACGTTCATCAGGTTCGTAAAGGTAAGGAAGGCGTCGGAAACGATGCTGAGGACGATGACGGCAAGCAGCAGAATGCCGATGAGGCCGTATTTGCGGAGCATGTCGGCCGGAATTCCGCCTCCGCCGGGCGGGGGCTGGCGTTTTAAGGAAAGACCGTTAAGCAATCCGCTCACCTCCGATGGCGCAGGCGAGAATTTGCTCCTGCGTCGCTTGTCCGCCCTGGAACTCGCCCTTGATTCTGCCTTGCCCCATGACCAAAATCCGGTCGCTCATCCCGATCACTTCGGGCAATTCCGATGAAACCATAATGATGGCCAACCCCTCTTTCGCCAGACTTGACATCAGTTTGTAAATTTCCGCTTTCGCTCCGACATCGATGCCTCGCGTCGGCTCGTCGAGAATGAGCACCTTGGGCCTCGTCATCAGCCATTTGGCGATGACGACCTTCTGTTGGTTGCCGCCGCTCAAATTTTGCACGTCCTGGTCGATGTCGCGCATTTTGATGCGGATTTTGCCGGTCATCTCCTCGACGTTGCGAACTTCGTTTTTGGCCGACAGGAACGGGCTTCCTCCGGAAATCGGCATGCTGGCCAGCGTCATGTTCTCGCGGATCGACCGGCAGAGCACGAGCCCGAGCTCCTTGCGGTCCTCCGTCACCATCGCAAGACCTTGGCGAATGGCGTCGGTCGGGTGCTTGATCGCGACCGGCTTCCCTTCCAGCCGCACCTCTCCGCCGTCCAGCCGGTCGATGCCGAACATCGCCCGCATCACTTCGCTGCGACCCGCTCCCATCAGGCCGGCGATGCCGAGAATTTCGCCCGCTCGGACCTGGAACGAAATGTCCTCGAACGCGGAATGCCGCCTTAAGCCCACCGCCTCCAGCACGACGTCGCCCCGGGTTGCCGCCTCCTTCGGATAGATCGCGTCCAGGGGACGCCCGACCATCATGGAAATGAGCCGGTCGGCGTCGAGGTTCGCGATGTCCTCCGAGCCGACGTACTCGCCGTCCCGAAGCACGGTTACGCGGTCGGTCTTGGAGAAAATCTCCTCCATCCGGTGGGAAATGTAAACGATCGGCACGCCTTTTTGCTTCAGATTGTCCATCGTCCGAAAAAGCGTTTTCACTTCGCTCTCCGACAGGGCCGACGTCGGCTCGTCCATGATGATCAGCTTGGCCCGGTACGATACCGCTTTGATGATTTCCAGCATCTGCTTTTCGGCGACGCTCAGGCGCCCGACCGATTGACCCGGCTCCAGCGGAAAATCGAACTCGTCCAGCAGCTCCCGGGTTTGGCGATAGAGCTCCTTGCGATTCAGAAAAATCCCGCCGCGCACCGGCTCCCGCCCGAGAAAAATATTTTCCGCGACCGTCATTTCCGGAATCGGATTGAGCTCCTGATGAATCATCGCGATGCCGAGGCCGAGCGCCGTCTGCGGCGAATCGATTTTGACGGGGTGCCCGTCGAAGACGATTTCGCCTTCGTCGGGCTTCACCAGGCCGGTCAATATTTTCATCAACGTCGACTTGCCCGCCCCGTTCTCGCCCATTAACGCATGCACTTCGCCCCGGCGAACTTCGAGGGATACCCGGTTTAACGCCTTCACGCCGAAAAAGGCTTTGGATATGCCCGTCATTTTTAAAACCGCGTCTCCCACTTATGCCCCTCCCTCTTCAACGAAATGGCAGGCTTCCCTTCCGATCCGCCAGGCGCCCGGAGGATCGGCGGAAGCGCGCCCGCTCAAAACCAGAGCGTCTCTCCGTCCTCCCAATGCTTGTCCTCGTCCAGCTCGATGAATTCGCGGTACGAGCGGTAAATGTGCTTGCGCATGATTTTTTCCGCGTTGTCGGGATTCCGCTCCTTGAGCGCCTCGATCAGCTCGAGATGCTGCTCGACTTCTTTTTCTTTGGTCGAATTCGAGCCGAGAATCCGGTTCACGAGCGAAATCTGGAACGAGATCGATTCGTAGGTATGGATCAGCCGCGCGTGATTGGACAGCTTGATGATCGACTGGTGAATGAACAGCGAGTCGGGCAGCAGCGTTTCGACGGAATCGTCGTCCAGCTTCGCCTTCATTTCCGAGTAAAAGCTCTCCAGGTCGTCGATCGCCGCCTGCGGCGCGATCTGGGTCGCGATGCGGATGGCCAGCCCCTCGATGGCCGCCCGAAGCGAATAGATTTCGAACACGTCGCTCCGCTGCAGTTCGTTCACGACCGGCCCTTTGTTCGGCACGATCGTCACGACGCCTTCTCCGGCCAGGATGTGCATCGCCTCCCGGACCGGCGTCTGGCTGATGCCGAGCTCGCGGGCAAACTTCGTTTCGACGATTCGGTCTCCCGGATTCAACTCCCCGCTTAAAATCAGCTGCTTGAAATATTCGACCAGATCGTGGCTGATGTTCTGCTTGTCCATAAAGGGCGGCCTCGTAACGATAGGCTTCACTCCTTATCACCTTCCCGTATTGGTTTGCCGTTCGGCCTCTTTTGGGATGTCATATTCTCTTACACCATATTCTATAATCTATATTATATATTATATATAATCTTGGCAAGACCGAATTTTTTATTTTTATTCCCGAAGCTCCGTTTTCTCGTTTTCGGGAACTTGTCTTCCGGTCAAGCGCTCCGCAAAGCTCCGCAAAGCGCAGCAAAGACGATGGGGCACCCGCATGTCGGGAGCCTTCATCGTCTTTGCCTTTGCGCTATCGCCTTAACCTGCGGTAAAGTCAAACCTGAAAACGGGATACGAGCCGGGTCAGCTCGGCGGACATTTCGTTAAGCTTGTCCGCCGACTCCGCCATAGCCCCCAGGCGGAGCATCTGCTCCTCCGTCCCCGCCGCCATCCGGGCCGCTCCGTCGGCGGAAACTTTCGCGATTGCGGCCAACTGCTGCACGGAAGCCGCCACCTCTTCGGACCCCGCCGACATCTGTTCCGTAATGGCGGACATATCCTCGGTCTGCGCGGATACGTCGCGGATCGCATCGAAGATGCCGTCAAACACCTCGCTGCTCTCTCTCGTCACCTGCATGCCGCCGTTTACCTCCTCAAGGCCCTGCCGCATCAAATGAACCGCTTCGCCGATTTCATGCGCAATCTGCGACGTGATGCTGGCGATGTCCCCGGCGGCGCTGGCGGACTGGTCGGCCAGCTTGCGGACTTCTCCCGAGACGACGGCAAAGCCCTTGCCGGCTTCGCCTGCGCGGGCGGCTTCGATGGCCGCATTCAGCGCGAGGAGTTCGGTCTGGGACGCGATGTCCGAAATCCCTTTTACGATATTCCCGATCTGGCGCGAACGCTCGTCGAGCATCCGGACGATATCGGACGATTCGTTGACGCTCCGGCTGATGCCGGTCATTTGCCGGACGACTCGCTCGATCGCATTTTGGCCTTCGCCCGCGTTTTCCTTCATCCCGCCGGCAGCCTCCATAACCTGGCCCGCAAGCCGCGCGATGTCCTGGATGCCTTGCGCCATCTCCTCCATCACCCGCGCGCTTTCGCCGGCCGCCTGGTTTTGGGCCTGCGCTCCGCCCAGCACCTCGCGGATAATCGCTGCATTCCGCTCGTAGTCGTTTTTGTCGCTGCGCACCCGATCGGCCAGATCGCGGGAAGCGTCCGCTGCCAGCACCGCCTTTTCCTGTACGCCCTTTATGATGCTTCGCATTTCTCCGACCATTTCCGAAAACTTGACGTTCAGTTCCCCGAAGTCGTCCTTCCGGTCGGTTCGCAGCGACACGTCCAGCCGGCCCTCGCTCACTTGTCCGATCGCCGCGAACAGCTCTCTGACCGGGGCGAGCGTGCGCCTCGTGAGGAAGAACTGGACGATCATCATGCCGAGCAGCGCGGCCGCCATCACAAGCAGCGACAACGTCTGAATCCGGCGGGCGTTCTCGCGGATGAGGGAGGCGCTCATATCGACCCCCAGTACGGCCGCGACGTTGCCTTCCTCGTCCAGCACAGGCTCGACGATGCTGATCCAGTCCCCGTATTGATCCTTGTAAATCGGGGTCTGCGACGCTTTCTTCGTCGCGACCACCGTATCGATCGCCTGTTGAACCGCCTCCGGATTTTCGTAGGTCGTCCCCGAAACGAGTCCCGCTTCCGCGATATGATCGGGCGTGGCGATTACTGTAACCTCTCCGTTCGCGTTGGTCGCGGCGGAAAAAAGATAAGCCTGGGCGACATTCGGATTGACCGCCGAAATGGTCGTCAGGCGCTCTGTCAGACGGCGTACCGGCTCGCGGTCCAAGCCGGGCTCCGCGATCGCCTTCGCAACGTCCTCCGCATTCAGCGGCAGCAGCGCCATGGCGGCAATCCCGTAGGCTTGCTCGTACAAATAGTCGGTCGTCATCCGCTTCTGCATCGCCACCCCCGACGCCGTCAGCACGGCGCCGACGATCGCGATGCTCAGGAAGGAAATCAGCAGGTTTTTTGCAAAAAAAGTTAAACGAATAGACTTCGCCATTTCGGACATCCTCTCCCCGAATCCGATTCCGCTTGACCGTGTGACGGACGATGACGATCAAACGTCGCCCAGTACGGGCGGCACCTCTTTATAACCTTTGGACTTGACAAAGCCGTAGACGACTCCGATCGCCAGCCAGGCGAAGCCGATATACAGAGTCTTCGAATCGAAGCCGCTCCAGATGAAAGCGATGACCGAGAAGCCGATCAGCGGCGAGATCAGATACCGGAAGGCGTCGAAGCCGCTTCTTTGCTTTTTGCGAAAGAAAAAGTGCGTCACGACGGCAAGATTCAGCAGCATGTAAGTCGTCATGGCCCCGAAATTGACGAGCCTGGCCAGGAAATCCAGCGAAAGAAACAAGGCGACGAGAATCGACACCGCCCCGACGAACAGGGTGGCATTGGCCGGGGTCTTGAACTTCGGATGAACCTTGGCCAGGAAACCGGAAAAAGGAAGCATTTTGTCCCGGCTCATCGAGAAAATGACGCGGGAGATGGCGGATTGGACGGTCAGCGCGTTGGCGATGCCGACCGAGACGACGCCGACGATGATAAAGGCGTAATACAGACCGTCGCCGCCTACCTCGCGCATGATGTCGAAATATCCCATTCCCGGGTCGAGATCGTCGTATTCGGGATGCGCCAGCGAGGCCATATAGGATTGCATGAGAAACAGCATGCCGATGAGCGCCAGCGAAGCGACGACGGACCGTCCGACCGTGCGGGTCGGATTTCGGGTTTCTTCGGACAGGGTGCTGATGCTGTCGAACCCGATAAACCCGAGCACCGCGATGGAAGCGGCCGTCGCGATAAGCTGCAGGTCGATTTTGCCCGGCTGATAAAACGGCGCGATGGAGAAATGCCCCATGCCGTTTCCGTCGATCAGGACGTATTTGAGCGCGCACAGGACAAAGATGGCGATCAGACCGAGCTGGCAGATCAGAAACAGATAGCTCGCCCATCGGGTCAGAGAGATGCCCCTGGCATTGACGATCGTGATAATGAGCGTAAAGACGAGGATCATCAACCAGTTCGGAACGCCGGGAAATGCGGCAGACAGCCAAAGATTGGAGAAAGCGATCAGCATTCCCGGGATAATCAGATAGTCCATAATAATAATCCAGCCGGTCAGAAACCCGATATGCGGATTCATTCCCCGCTGCACGAACGAGTACGCCGAGCCCGCGATCGGAAATTCCTTGCTCATGGATGCGTAGCTCATCGCGGTAAAGATCATGGCGACGACGCCGACCAGATAGACGAGCGGAGCCATGCCGCCGCTGGCTATGGAGGCGGAGGCATATACCTGCGTCGGCGCGATCGGCAGCATCGTGATCAGGCCGAAGACGACGAGATCCTTGAATGTTAGCGTTCGCTTCAACTCCTGGGCGTACCCGGTCGCCGGATCCCCTTCGGAAAGCCGGGACGAATCGGAAATCGGACGAATCGGAAGAGCGTTTTCCCTCGATTTGGACACTTCGGACATATACAGCGCCTCTCCTTCTCCTTCTATTTGTTGCCTGTCTCCCGTTCATGGTCGGTTCCCGCCGGGGGCAAGCCTGGTTACCGTCTGCCGAGCGCGTGCAGTTCTTTCCGCACGAAAATGCCTTTCGCGCTGCGAATCGCGGCGATCCGTTCTTCGGCAAGCCTGGCGGCCGCCTGATCGGTCGGGATTCCCAGCTCCTTCGAAATGGAAAAAATGCGGGCGATGCTGAATCGAATCTCCTCGATCTTCCGGAAAGCGCGCTCCCGATTGTAACCGTTCAGCTCGTCGGCGATGTTGATGACGCCGCCGGCATTGAGCACGTAATCCGGCGCATAGGCGATGCCAAGCTCGTACAGCATGCGGCCGTGGCGTTCTTCCTGCAATTGGTTGTTGGCAGACCCCGCGACGATTTTGGCTTTAAGCCGGGGAATCGTCTCATCGTTGATCGTGGCTCCGAGCGCGCAAGGCGCGTAGATATCGCATTCCGCATCGTAAATATCGGCCGTATCCACCGCTTTCGCCCCGAATTCCTCGACCGCCCGGCGAACCTGATGCTCGTAAATATCGCAGACGACGAGCCTCGCGCCCTCCTCGTGCAAATAGCGGCACAGATGGTAGGCGACATTCCCGACGCCTTGAACCGCGACGACCTTGCCCTCAAGCCGGTCGGAGCCGAAAACCTCGTGCGCCGCGGCCTTCATCCCGTGGTAGACGCCGAACGCCGTAGCCGGCGAAGGATTGCCGGACGAGCCGAAGGTCGGCGAGACGCCGGTGACATAGCTCGTTTCCAGACGGATCGTGTCCATATCCTCAACCGTCGTTCCGACGTCCTCGGCCGTTATATACCGCCCTCCCAAACCTTGAATATAGCGACCGAAAGCGCGGAACATCGCCTCGCTTTTGTCCCGGCGGGGATCCCCGATGATGACCGCCTTTCCGCCCCCCAGATCGAGTCCGGATACGGCATGCTTGTACGTCATCCCCTTCGCGAGGCGGAGCACGTCCTCAATCGCTTCGTCCTCGCTCGCGTAATTCCACATCCTTGTGCCGCCGAGCGCAGGTCCCAGCGTCGTATCGTGAATGGCGATGATCGCCTTCAGTCCCGAACGCCTGTCCTGGCAAAACAGCACCTGCTCGTAATCGTCCAACTCCATGCGTTCGAAAATCATTTTTCAATCCCTCCTGTACAAGTTGAACCAACCGCGCCCGGCCAGCGCGGCCAGCGCCGTCATCGCGCAAGCGAACGCCGCGGTAGCGGCCGTCAGCCCGATCCAAGACGTTGCATAGCCAAGACCGAGAACCGGAACGGCGACGCCGAGATACGTCATCGCGTAAAAAACGGAGACGAGATCGCCCCTCATGCCGTCGGGAGCCGCCGCATTGACGGCCGCCAGACTCGCGGCGTACAGCGGACCGTGACCGAGACCGACGCAAACGGTGGACAGCATCAGCATCCAAAGCGTCGGATGCGCCAACGCGACGATGAGCAGCGCCAATCCGGCCGCGATGCAGGCGAAGCCGATCATGACCCCTCGCAGAGGAGACAGAAACCGCAGCAGGGGCTGGCTCGCCGCCGAAACGCCCATCGCCAGGGCGGCCGCAACGCCTGCGGCCGACAGGCTGGACCTTCCCGTCCATGCCTCCATCGAAGATGGAATCACCGACATGTACAAGCTGATCACCCCCCAGGCGATGAAGGACGTCAGCGCCGCCGGATAGAAGGCGGGCTTCGCCTGCGCCGGAACCGCGGGCCAGCGCAGGCGATTCGCTTTCTGCCCGGCACCGTCCGGGCCGATGCGGACGAACAGCAAACCGGCAAAGCCGGGCAATGTCAGCAGAATATGAACGAAATAAGGCAGCTGCGTCGGCAGAGGACCGTATTGCGCCAAAGCGCCGCCCAAGACCGGTCCGAGCGCGTTGCCCGCCGTGACCGCGATCGCCGCCGTATAAGCCGCCTTGCTGCGGCTTCGCTCCCGGTGCAAAATCGTCATCGCCGCAATCGCCACGCCGTTGAACATGCCGGCCGACAACCCTTGAAACAACCGCGCGAACAGCAACGGCGCCAGACCGTCCGCCAGCGCCAGGAAGAGCGAGCCCAGCATCGCGGAGATCAGGCCGCCGATCAGAATGCCGCGCGATCCGAGCCGGTCGGATAACTGGCCGAACAGCACGATGGAGGGGATAACCGCAAAGGCGTAGGCCGCATAGACGAGCGTTACCGTCCCGGGCGTCAGCGCCCACATCTGCTTGTACACCGCATACAGCGGAGAAGCCACATTAATTCCTAAAATCGCGACGAACAAGCTGTAGGCGACAATCCAGTAAGCGGCGGAGCCGGTTCGTGCCGCCTTTGCCCGGATTCGTACGACATCCTTCAGCCCTTCCAGCCCCGCAAGCAACGAGTCTAACCGTTCTTGCTCGCCGCAGCAGGCGTCGAGCTTCAGGCGCGCATGACCGGGATTGCGCGAGCGCACGACGATCACGCGCTCGATGTTGCAGCCGAACGAAGCGATCACTTGCGAGATGGCCGCCAACGCCCCCGGCCGGTTGCGTACGATCGCGCGAATCGTGAGCGTTGCCATGTGTATCCCCTCCTGTACATCGAACCGGGCGGCAGGCCCCGGCCCTTTTTCAACCGCAGCCTGTATCGGACCCGCTTCGGGAACCGCTGCGCTCCGACAGGCCCACGCCGTCGCCGGGCGCGCCGCCTTCGGGTTCGCCGGCGTCTCCTTCTTCCGCGCCGAGCACCGAGATGAGCTTGCGCAGCCGTTCGCGGAGCAGCCGGCAGTCGCGCGCCGACAGCTTCATGCCCATTTCCAGTCTAAAGACGCCCGGTTCGGCCGCGGGTTGAAGTTCCATATTTACGAGCGCGATGCCGCTGCGGTTCAGCACTCCGACGATTCGCAGCAAGGCGTCCGGGGAGTTGCGGAACACCACTCTGAGCGTGCGGGCGGCCGCCTGTTCATCCGGGAGACGGTATCCGGTCATATGCTCACTCCGTCGTCAGGGCAACGTACTTCAGCACCGTGTATTCTTCAAGCCCCTGACGGCCGCCTTCCCTGCCGATGCCGCTCTCCTTCACCCCGCCGAACGGAGCTTGCGGGTAGGCGAGCGAAGTTCCGTTAACGCCGATGTTGCCTGTTTTCAATACCCGAATCATGCGGTGAATGCGCGCGAAATTTTGCGTATACACATAAGTAGCAAGTCCGTAGGCGGTGTCGTTGGCGGCCGCCACGACCTCCTCCTCCGTTCGAAACGTCAGCACCGGCGCGACCGGACCGAAGATCTCCTCGTGCGCGATGTCCATCTCCCCCGTGACTCCGGCAATCAACGTAGGCGCATAGAAGTAGCCGTCCGCATACGGTTCCCCCTGCAGCCGGCGGCCGCCCGCCAGCAATTCGCCGCCCTTGGCGACGGCGTCGCCGACAAGACGCTCGACCTTGGCGAGCGCAGCGCCGCTGATCAGCGGACCTACATCCGCGCCTTCGGACAAGCCCGGGCCCGTCCGAAGACGGCGCACGCGGGAGAGAAGGGCGGCGACGAAGGCATCGCGGATGTCCTCGTGAACATAAATCCGATTGATGCCGTTGCATACCTGACCGCAGTTTTCGAACTTGTTCGCGGCAATGTCGGCAGCCGCTTTTTCCGGATCGGCATCCGGGAAGACGATGACCGGCGAGTTGCCGCCCAGCTCCAGCGACACCTTTTTAACCGTCCGGGCAGCCTGCTCCATGAGCAGCTTCCCGATGCGGGTCGACCCGGTAAACGAAATTTTGCGGATCGCCGGATGGGCCATCAAACGGGCGCCGATGCGGGCCGCTTCGCCCGTGACCAGATTGGCCGCTCCGGCCGGGATGCCGGTCGCCATCAAATGGTCGAACAAGGCGATGGCGGTAAGCGGCGTCGTCTCGGCCGGCTTTAAGACGAGGGTGCAGCCGGCCGCCAGAGCGGGAGCGACCTTGCGAGCCACGGTCGCCGCCGGGAAATTCATCGGCGTGATCAGGCCGACGACGCCGGCCGCCTCCCGGTATACGAGCAGTTGCTGCCCCTCGTTGGAGGCGGGGATAATTTCGCCGTAAGCCCGCTTTCCTTCTTCCGCATACCAGCGGATGATTGCCGCCGCGCCCGCGATCTCGCCGCGCGACTCGACGAGCGGCTTGCCTTGCTCGAGGGTCAGCAAGCTGGCGAGCTCCTCCGAATGGTCGAGCAGGCGCTGCGCCCATTCGTTCAGATAGCCCGCTCGAACGCCCGCCGGCAGCCGCGACCATGAATCGAATGCCTGCCCGGCGCTTTCTATCGCGCGGTCGACGGCTTCGTCCTCCAGATCGGGCACCCGGGCGATCGTCCTTCCGGTTGCCGGATTTTCCACTTCCATTGCCGCCATGCTTTGAACCCGTTCTCCGCCGATCCAGTTGCAACTGTATCGATCCAGCTCTATTGGCGTTTTCATTCGTGCTCCTCCTTCGCCGGCCGCGGCGCCTGCGCGCGATCGGCCCGCGTCCTTCTGCGGTTTAAATGAATTCGAAATACTTCTTGCGCTCCCAGTCCGTGACCGCCTTGGAGAAATCGTCGATCTCAAGCTTCGCGGCTTGCAGATAATGATTGACGACCGCGTCGCCGAGCAGCGACCTGGCCGCCTCGCTTCGTTCGAGATTGTCGCGGGCCTCCATCAGGCTGGACGGGAGAAGCGGAACCGCCTGGGTTCCCGCGTTGCCCTTGACCGGCGCCGGGATGTCGATCCGGTTTTTGATGCCGTACAGGCCGGAGGCGAGCATGGCCGTCAGCACAAGATAATGATTCGCGTCGGCTCCGGGCACGCGGTTCTCGAATCGGGCCGATCGGCCTTTGCCGTCGAAGCGGAAGGACGTGCTGCGATTGTCGATGCCCCAGCTTATCGTGTTGGGCGCGCCAGAACCGAAGTCCGCAAGACGCTTGTACGAATTGATATAAGGGGCGTAAAACAGCATCATTTCCGGCGCGAGCGCCATCATGCCGCCCAGAAAATAACGGCCCGTTTCCGATAGTCCGTATTCCCCTTCGGGATCGGAAAGCAGGTTGGTTACGCCTTCCGAATCCCACAGGCTGATATGGGTATGGCCGCTGCTGCCGGAATCCCCGGCGTCCTGCTTCGCCATAAACGTCGCCATCAGCCCGTTCAGCGCCGCCATCTCCTTGATTCCGTTTTTGTATATGGCCGTCCGGTCCGCCATCTCCAGCGCCTCCGCATACCGGACGTTCAACTCGATTTGTCCCTTGCCCCATTCGCCCTTTAACGCCTCGATCGGCACGCCCGCCGCCTCCAGGTTCTCGACGAGCATGCCGAGAAACCCGTGATCGACGGTCAGCCGGTAAATGGAATAGTCGATCGGATATTCGAACAACGGCTTCAGGTCCGTAAAGTTTTTGGCGCGGACGGTCTCCGAAGTTTCCTTGAATACGTAAAATTCGATCTCCGATGCCGCAAAGGCTTTTATGCCCATCGAGGCCGCCTCGGAAATTTGTTTTTTCAACATATTGCGCGGCGCTACGGCAACCTCCGAACCGTCCTTTTCATACGTGTCCGAAAGCACGAACGCCGTTTTGGGCGACCACGGATACGGCCGCAGCGTCTTCAGATCCGGCACCGTCTTTATATCGTGCACCCCGGTATCCCAGTTGCAATAGTCGAATGCGCCGAAGTTGAGGCTCACATCCCAGGCAAAATTCAAGGCGCACGTATGGATGCCGTCTTTGGCCTCCTCGAGAAAATAAGAGACGGGCACTCTTTTGCCGAACAGCTTCCCCTGCATATCGACCGCCGCGATCACAACCGAGCGAATCTCCCCGCCTTCCGCCATTCGCGCCAGCTGCGCCAAATCCAATCTGCTCATGTCGGTTCTCCCTCTTTTCTGTTGCGTGTGCGGTTAATGAATCGTCCAGCCGCCGTCTACAAACACGGTCGTGCCCGTAACATATTCGGATTCGGGCAGCGCCAGAAACAGCACGGCATTGGCGATATCGTCGGGCACCGCGATCCGCCCCGCCGGAATGCGTTCAAGCACCCAGGCCTTAACGTCCGGATTCTCCAGTCCCTTCGCCGTGAACGGCGTTTCGACGACGCCTGGCGCAACGGCGTTGACCGTAATTCCGTAACGGGCCAGTTCGAGCGCCATCGCCTTTGTCAAAAGGTTCAGGCCGCCTTTGGAGGAATTGTAGTGCGGCTGGCAGTGTCCGCTGCTCGAAACGATGCGATGGGCCTCAACGGAGGTGATATTGACGATTCTGCCTTTGACGCCCGCTTCGATCATCGCCTTGGCGGCCGCCTGGGAGCAGAGGAACGGCGCCTTCAGATTGACGTTGTGAACCTTGTCCCACTCCTCCTCGGAGAGTTCCAGAAACTCCGTAAACGCGACGATGCCGGCATTGTTGACCAAAATATCGAGTCCGCCGAACGTTTCGACCGTCGTCCGAATCATCCGCTCCACATCGGCTTTGCGAGTCACGTCGGCCAGGACGACCGCCGCATTCGCCGGTTCGGGCGCAAGCTCCGCCGTCTGCCGCGCGCCCTCTTCCGAGATATCCGCGATGACGACTTTCGCTCCTTCCTTCAGAAAACGCAGCGCAATCGAACGTCCGTTGCCGGATCCCGCTCCCGTGACAATGACGACCTTATCCTTGAATTTCATGCATATCATCCTTTGCTTGTTTAATGAATTGCTTCAGAATTTGCTTGTAGCGGCCAAGGGACGGAATGTCCGCATATTCGCCGGGGCCGTGGTGATGGGCGCCCGCCGGTCCGAACTCGACGGCCGGAATGCCATGCAGAGCGTAAAACCGGGTGTCGGCAGAGCCGTCTTGTCCGAAAAAGGAAGTTCCGGCGATAGCCTGCAGTTTTCGGACGAGCTTGTGTTCCGCCGTCGTGTCGACCGGGTAGCCGTGAAAATGAACCTTGATCTCGGCGTCAGGCAGCGCCTGCCGGATCATCCGAAGCAGGTCGTCCGCCTTCTGGCCGGGCAAATAACGGATATCGACGCCGAACGTACAGCGGTCCGGCACCTGATTGAACACCGTACCTGCCTGAATTTTGGCGAGATTGAGCGACGGACGTTCAAAGTAAGGCGTGCTCTCTTCGAAGATTCGCATCGAAGCGATTTTCTCGTAGTGCCGCAGCGCTTCGAGTATCGCATTTTTGCCGAGCCAAGGCCGGCTTCCGTGAGCGGCGACGCCCGTCGCCTCGACGACGAGCTGGAGAATGCCTTTGGCTTGCAGCGCGATGTTCAGATCCGTCGGCTCCCCGCAGATGGCGATATCTCCTACCTCTCCCTGCTCGACCAGAAAGCCCGTCCCCCTCTCGCCCCCGCTCTCTTCGTCGGGCACGAGCGCAAGCTTGACGGTGCAATCCGGCACGTCCTTCGCCAGTTCCGTCATCAGCACCATCATGCTGGCGACGGCTCCCAGCATGTCATAGCTGCCCCGGCCGTACAGTCTGCCGTTTTCCACGCGAGGCGCGAAGTCGTCGGGCTCTCCGGGCACGACGTCCAGATGGCCGTTCAGCACGATGACGGGCAACCCCGATCCGACGGAGGCCACTACGCTTTTCAAGCCTTGATTCTCGTAAACTTTAACGTTCACACCCCCTTGTTCCAACCAGTCCGCGCAATAATCGGCGCATGCGTTGATCCGCTCGGGCGTCGTCGTTTCGAACCGGATCAGATGGCTGGCCAGAGCTGCGATTCGCTCTTCGTCCAGTCCGAGTGGCATTGTCATATTCAGCTTGATGTCACCTCTCGTCTTTAAAAATGCCTGCACCATTATTCAAGCAAGAATCGTGCCAACGTGTTGAAACGCAATCTTTTTTGTCAAAAACGCGGATTATCGCGCTCCATTCCCGCCCCGCTGCCTTTCTTCCAAAATAACGGGCTCTTTTTGTCCCGCTTCGCCCCTTCGCCTTCCTCCCATTAATCCCGTTTTCTCTCATTTATCCTGTTTGTCCCGTTTTTTAAGAGAACAAAAAAATGCCTTTTGAAGATTCAAAGGCATCTTTGGCTTCCGCCTCCATTATCGACTGTTCAGCAGCTCGTACCCTTTTCTGGTCAAACGGCAGCCCCCCCGGCCGATGCGAACCTCCACCAGCCCCTGCCGGTTCAAAACGCCGATCCAATGCCGCATTTGACTTTCGGCAATCAGCAAGCCTTCGCTCTCCGCAAGCTTGATGAGGTTCCGCCTTCCCGCAGGGCGGCCTGCCAATTGCGCCTTCAGGATCAACTCGAGAATCGCGCGTTCGAGTCGGCCGTCCTCCATGTAAGCGGCCGGAACCGCCCTCGCGTCCGGGGCCGGACGCGCGACCGTCCCGATGGGCGCAGCGTCTCCGGCAGGCTGTTCGATGGCGAACGGAAGCTCCTCTACGGAAAATTCCCCCTCGCTCATAATCATCATGTATTCGATCGTATTCTCCAGTTCTCTAATATTCCCCGGCCACTCGTAACAGGCCAGCGCCGCCATGAAGCCGGGGCCCGGCTCGCGGTCGACGCCCCTTCTTTCCAGAAAGAAGCGGACGAGCGGCGGGATATCCGCCTTTCTCTCGCGGAGCGGCGGAATCTCGATATGAAGCACTTTCAGACGATAATACAAATCCTCCCGAAACCGGCCTTCCTTGACCATCTGATATAAATCGCGATTGGTGGCCGCGATAATCCGCACGTCGACTGGAAGCACCTTCGTCCCGCCCACCTTCATAATTTCCTTCTGCTGCAGCACGCGAAGCAGCCTTGTTTGGAGAGCGGGGCTGATGTCTCCGATCTCGTCGAGGAAAATCGTTCCCCGGTGCGCCTGCTCGAACAGCCCCGGCTTGCCTCCCCGCCGCGCGCCCGTGAACGCGCCGTCTTCATAGCCGAACAGCTCCGACTCCAGCAGATTCTCGGAGAGCGCGCTGCAATTGACCGCGATAAAGGGAAAAGAGGCGCGCGGGGAATGATTGTGAATCGAGTGGGCGAACAATTCCTTTCCCGTTCCGTTTTCGCCGAGAATCAGCACGCTAAGCTCGCTTTCCGCCATCTTCCGGGCTCTTGCGATGATGCGGAGCATTTGTTCGGAAGAAGTCACGATGTCGCGGAACGAAAATTTGGCCGCGTGTCCCTTGTCCCGCAGCTGGGTGCGCAGCTTGAGCTCCAGCTCCTCGACCTTCTGGGCGATCTTGAAGATGAGGACGCTCTCCGAATGGCCTCCTCGTCCGAGAATGCGCATATTGTTGACAATGACGGCCTGCTTGCCCACCGTGAGCAGCCGATCCTTCAGTTCCTCGGGAGAATCCAGCAACGCGCGGTCAAGGCCGTGGCCGCCAAACAGTTCGCCGATCGTTCGGCCGGCCCACGACGGTGCCGGTTCCCCGAAGATTTCCTCCGCCGTCCGGTTGACGAACGTGATCGAGCCTCCCTCGTCGTACGTCACCACCCCGTCCTGCACCATATTCAGCGTTTCCTCGAACAAATTTTTGGCGTCGATCAGCCGGTGCATCGTTTGCTGCAAGCCTTGGCTGAGCGATACGATCCGCTCTCCGTACTCGTCCAGCAGCTTGCGGGTCTCGTGATTCAGCAGATTGAAGCGGGTCAGAATTTCGACAATCGTGCTGACGTCCACCACGCGCGGCCCGATATCGATCGTTTCCTTGACCGAGTCCGGGATAAGATGCGCTTCGCCCGGCGTAATGGCAGCGGAGACATCGTAAATGTCCGGCACGCCAGGGTAGTAGGGCAGCAGGTCCACTTGCCTGAGACCGGACTCGTAAAGCAGCGAGATCGTTTCGACGACCGAGTCGCGCTCGTCGTTGACGACCAAGTAACGGTTGCCCGGCGGCAGCTTGCGGATCAATTCCCATCCCGCTCGGGTCAGCGTGCGCTTGATGATCAGCACGTCGGTGAGCTTGGCGCCGCTGTGCAAGGGAGGGTGACGGGTAAAAAGGATATGCGAGCTGAACAGGACGAGATCCATCTCTTCGCCCTCGTGCCAGTCCGTAACCGGATACGGATAAAAAGTCATATAGGCGCCCAACAGCTCGTCCAGCTGCCTGCAAAGCATGGACCCCGTTTCCCGCGTCCCCGCGATCACCGCGATGCGGATGTTTTCCAACTTCTCACCCTCCTCTCAAATGCTGCCTCTGGGAGGTCTTGCCGATGCCAAGCTCCTCCCGGTATTTGGCGACCGTCCTCCGCGCGACCGCGATGCCCTCCGCGGCAAGAAGATCGGACAGGGCCTGGTCGGACAACGGCTTATTTCGGTCTTCGCAGCCGATCAGCCGCTTGATTTTCCCTTTGACCGCATCCTGCGACGATTCGCCGGAGATGCTGCGCAGGCTGGACGAGAAAAAGCTCTTAAGCGCCAGCACCCCCCGGTCGGTCAAAACGTATTTGCTTTGAACGGCCCGGCTCACCGTCGACTCGTGCAGCTCCAACGAACGCGCGATATCCTGAAGAGACAGCGGCCTCAGATGACCGGGGCCCCGGCCCAGAAATTCCTCCTGCCGCACGACAATCTCTCCGATGACGCGAAGAAGGGTTTGTTCCCGCTGTTCGATGCTCCCGATAAATTGCGCGGCGGCCCGTCGGCACTCCTGCAGATAGGTTCGTACCGAACGGGAAACGCCGTTCGTCCGCAGCATGGAGGCGTAGCCGTCCGCGATGACGAGCCGGGGATAAGCCCCGGCATGGAGATAAACGGCATATCCCGTCTGCCGCCGAACAATGACGGCGTCGGGAACGATATAAGACGTCCGCTCCCGCGTAAACCGGGCTCCGGGGCGGGGATCCAGCCCCCGGACGAGGCGAATCGCATCCCGGAGCCGTTCGGCCGGCGCCTTCAATTTCGCGGCGATTTTCCCGATATTTCCCTCGCTCAGATCCGTCAGGCAGCTCTCGACCAGCCGCTCGGCCAATTCATTCCTTTGTTCCAGCCGTCCGAGCTGAAGAAGCAGGCAGTCGCGAAGTCCGTACGCCCCGACGCCCGCCGGCTCGAAGCTTCGCACTGCGACGAGCGCCTTCTCCACTTCGGTCTCCGGCATCCGGAGCGCATGCGCCATGTCCGCCACCGTCATCGTCAAATAGCCGGCATCCGTCAAATTTCCGATAATAAAAGCGGCGGCCCGATACAGGACGGAACGCCGATCGACCGAAAAATTCAGTTGTTCCGTCAGCACGGCCTCCAGACTGTCGCCATGGCCCGACTGCGCTCCCCACTCCTCGAAGCCGGCGGTTCGCGTCCTCCCCCCCGGATCCCGGCGGTCAAAATAGCCGTCAAAGCCCGAAAGGTCGTTCCCGCCGGCCGCTTCTTCCAGCATCGGATTGTTCCAAAGTTGTTCGTAAATCAGCGATGTCAACTCTTCTGACGAACATTGAAGGACTTGGAGGCTTTGTCTCATCCCGGCGCTCAAAGACAGCTTCATCGCCTGCGACTGGACTAGGTTTGCTCCTGTCATCAAGATTGCCACCCTCTGGATTCGTTATATGCGTTATGTTTAGTAACAAAGATATAACGCGTCATCGGAACTGTCAACAAACATTCAATGCCTATACGCAAAAAAACGCCCTCTGCTTGGCATGATTAGCCAGGCAAAGGGCGTTCTTTCGTTGCGGAAAATGGGGCCCGCTAGGGACGGACTGTTGCAGCGCGCCGCTCTTACAGCGTCTTCTGACCGGGCTTCCAGTTGACCGGGCACAGGCCGCCGGATTGCAGCGCCTGCAAAATGCGCAGCGTCTCGTCGACGCTGCGGCCGACGTTCATGTCGGTGACGACCTGGTAGCGCAGCACGCCTTCCGGATCGACGATGAACAGGCCGCGGTGCGCGGCGCCGGACGCGTCGTCGAGAATGCCGTAGGCATGAGCGACTTCCTTCGTGAAGTCGGACGCGATCGGGAAGCGGATGTCGCCGATGCCGCCGGCGTCGCGCGGCGTCTGGATCCAGGCGCGGTGCGTATGCACGCTGTCGACCGAAGCGCCGACGATTTCGCAGTTCAGCTCTTTGAATTGGTCGTAAGCGTCGCTGAAGCCGACGATTTCGGTCGGGCAAACGAACGTGAAGTCATACGGCCAGAAGAAGAAGACGAGCCATTTGCCGCGGTAATCTTCCAGGGAGACCGTTTCTTCGAGCGTCTCCATGTTTTTGGTCGAAAGCAGCTTGAACGAAGGGGCGGGCGTGCCGACTTTGGCGAACGGATATTGTACGGTATGCAAGGTCATGATGTCATCCTCCTAAGATGAAAGTGTATAGTTGCAATCAAGGCCGACTGGTCCTCAGGCTTTCAGTTCTTCCAGCGCGCGGGTCAGTTCGGTTTGGTTGAAGCCCAAAATTTTGCGCTCGCCGATGACGGTGACCGGCACCGACCGCATGCCCGAATTCCACAGTTCTTCGGCATGCTTCTCGTCGAGGTCGATGTTGCGCTCCTCGAAGGCGACGTTTTGCTCGGCCAAAAACGACTTTACTTTTTTGCAATAGACGCAGTGCGTGCTCGTGTACATGATAACGGTCGGGTTCGACATGGCGGGTTCCTCCTTTTAGTTAACGGCTGCGGCGTGCGCCTCGGCTTCCGCGGTTTCCAAAAAACGTTCGCAATCGAGGGCGGCCATGCAGCCGGTTCCGGCGGCGCTGATCGCCTGGCGGTACTTGTTGTCCTGGACGTCGCCGCAAGCGAACACGCCCGGAATATTCGTTTCCGTCGAGCCCGGCTTGACGACCAGATAGCCGACCTCGTCGGTTTCCAGTTGACCGTCCAGAAATTTCGTGTTCGGGTTGTGGCCGATCGCGACGAAGACGCCTTCGGCTTCGATCAGCTCTTCCTCTCCCGTCTCGTTGTTGCGAACCCTCAGGCCTTTCACGCCGGTTTCGCTCGCCACGACCTCAAGCGGGGTGCGGTTCAAGCTCCAGCTGATCTTCTCGTTTTGGCGCGCCCGGTCCTGCATGATCTTCGAGGCGCGCAGTTCGTTGCGGCGGTTCACCAGCACGACTTCCGAAGCGAAGCGCGTCAGGAAATTCGCTTCCTCCATCGCGGAGTCTCCCCCGCCAACGACGATGATTTTTTTGCCCCGGTAGAAAAATCCGTCGCATGTCGCGCACGTGCTGACGCCGCGGCCGACGTTGTCCTTCTCGCCGGGAATGCCCAGGTACTTGGCCGACGCGCCGGTGGAAACGATGATGCTTTCCGCCTGCAGCTCGCCCATTCCTTCGACGGTTACGGCGAAAGGACGTTTGGACAGGTCCGTTTTCGTCACCCATCCGCGGATGAACTCGGCGCCGAACCGTTCGGCCTGCTTGCGCATGTTGTCCATCAGCTCCGGCCCCATGATCCCTTCCGGGAAGCCGGGGAAGTTTTCAACCTCCGTCGTCGTCGTCAGCTGGCCGCCAGGCTCGGGCCCTTCGATGACGAGCGGGTTCAAATTCGCTCTTGCCAAGTAGATTGCCGCCGTCAGCCCCGCAGGGCCCGTGCCGATAATAATCGTTTTCCGCATGAACTCCACTCCTTATTATATTTAGATTAAGTATAAGCGATGTCTACAAAAATAGCATATCATCCGCCGGTCGACCTTTCATGAAGATGGAATGAAGACATCATGAAGGTTTCATGAAACGGCGCCGGGCGGCGATATGCCTTCTGTTTTCAATCGGCGATGCGGTATCCGATGCCCCTGACCGTCAAAATGTAGCCGGGATTGCGGGGATCGTCGCCGAGCTTTTTGCGCAAGCTTTTAATATGGACGTCGATCGAATTGCTGCCCCCGAAATAGGTTTCGCCCCAGATCGATTCCATCAGCTCCTGCCGCGACATGACGCCGTCGGCCGAAAGAAGCGCCTTGAGCAAATCGTACTCCATGCGCGTGAGTTCGATTTTTTGGCTGCCTTTGTGCACGGTCATTTTTTTCAGGTCCATCCGGATGTCCCGAAACGCGAGCATATCCGCCAGCTCCGTGCTGGACACCGGCTCGCGGCTTTCGACCAAAATTTGAATGCGTTCGACCGCCGTCTCGAGCGGACCGGGCCACGGGTGGACATACGCGGCGTTCGGGGGAGCCTCCGACCGGTCCCCGACCAAGTACAGGACCGATCCGGCCGGCGGCGCCTCGTTTCCGTCCGTCTCGAGCGGTGCCACCGTGCGGTCGACGATCATCAGGTCGGGATGAAGGCTCGCAAGCAGCGGCTCCCGCTCATGGTGAAACACGAGCACGTCGTAGCATTTTTCCGTCAGTTCCGAAACGAGCCCCTGCAGCCTTCCGGGAAACGGACTGATGATGACGATCCGCCGCGTCGTTTCGCAGTATGCTCCATAGGGCCCGTTTACTTGTTCGGTTTCGAGGTTTTGCATTCCGCGCACACTCCCTTGAACAAAAATTGCTCCTCGGTTATGTCGTAGCCCGTCTCGGCCTCGATTCGCTTCAGCCATTCCGCGGGCGTTTCCGTCATCACCTCGTCCACCCGCCCGCAGGACGTGCACACGATATGATGGTGGTCTTCCGTCCGGGCATCGTAACGGCTCGCGTCGCCCTGAAGCTTCAGTTCGCGAATGAGCCCTTCGTCGGTCAAAAAGCGGAGCGAATTGTATACGGTGGCATAGGCGACGCTTCGGCCGTCCGCTTTGAGCCGGTCGATAATGTCCGCGGCCGTCGGATGGTCGTGCGAGTCGTTGATGATATCGAGCACAAGCTTGCGCGGCGCAGTCAATCCTTTTCTCGTCATGGACTGCCCCTCCTTTGATAATTATACTTAGTCTAAAATTATATCAAAAAAGGGGGTTTGTCAAACGTTTAGGCGGATTTTCCATTTTACGCTCACGCTCCGTCACGTCTGCTTCCGGCCCCGATCTTGGCGACCCCGACTCTGCCGGAAAAAAACGCCGCGCCCCCGCCCATGTCCGCCAGCCGGTCCGGCGTCAGCGCATTGACGGCGCGCTTGCCGTCCGGGCCGTCCGCCCACAAGCCGAGGCTTACGGCCACACCCCGCAAAACGTCGCGCCCGACCGAAGCCGTCAGCTCGCATTCGCCCCGGGCGTTCCATACGCGCACCGCATCCCCGTCGGCAATGCCGAGCTCGGCCGCGTCCAGTTCGTTCAAAACGAGCTTCGGCGATTTCTCCATTTGCGCGTGCTTCGCGTTATTGGAAAACGTCGAGTTCAAAAAGTTGTGGTTCGGTCCCGGAATAAACAGGAACGGCAGCTCTCCGTCGTCCGCGAGCGGAACGAACGTAGGCAGCGGCGGCAGCCCTTTGCGCTCCATCGCCTTCGAATACAGCTCGATTTTGCCGCTCGGCGTCCGCAGCTTGCCGGGAAGGGGCGGTTTCGCCTTGACCTTGACGAACGGCTTCTCCCGCAGCAGCTCCAGCGTAATGCCGTCATAGGCGGGGTTGAACGGCGCGTTCAGCGCCTGTCGGATCAGATCGTCCTCCGTATCCCGGAAGGCTTCGTCCTCGAACCCCATCGCTTCGGCCAGCAGGCGGAACGTCTCGACGTTCGATTTGCTTTCGCCGTACGGCGCGATTACCGGCTCCTGAATTTGCACATAATGATGCCAATAGGAATGATAAAAATCGGTATTTTCCAGCGACGACGTCGCCGGCAGCACGATGTCCGCGTACGCGGCCGTCTCCGTCAAAAACAGATCGTGCACGACGGTGAAGAGGTCCTCCCGCCTGAGCCCCTCGCGCACCTTGTTCGTGTCCGGGGCGACGATCGCCGGATTCGAATTGTACACGTACAGCGAGCGAATCGGCGGGTCGAGCTCGAGCAGCGCGCTGCCGATCCGGTTCATGTTGACCGAGCGCGGCTTCGTCCGGCGCAAATCCGGGCGCGTCAGCGCCTTGTCGTTGTGGGCGACGTGCCCGCCGTTGCCTTTGATCGCTCCTCCGCCCAGGTCGAGCCAGGAGCCGGTAACCGCGGGCAGGCAGGCGATCGTCCGGACGCACATGCCGCCGTTGTCGTGGTGCTGCGGGCCGTTGCCGATGCGGATGAAGGCCGGCTTCGTCCCGCCGTAAAGCCTCGCCAGCCGCACGATGTCTTCCGGGGGGACGCCGGTAATGGCCGAAACCGCAAGCGGATCGTACTGCCGTACGTGCTCGCGCAGCTCTTCGTGCCCGACGGTATATTCGCGCAAAAAGGCTTCGTTCGCAAGCCCTTCCGCGAACAGCACGTGCATCATGCCGAGGGCGAGCGCGGCGTCGGTGCCGGGCCGGATCGGAACGAACCAGTCGGCCCAGCGCGCGGTGCGGTTGCGATGAACGTCGATGGCGACGACGGTCGCGCCGTTTTTGCGGGCTTTTTCCGCGATCGTTACCTGGTGCATGTTCGTCGAGACCGCATTGATGCCCCACATGACGATGAGCTTCGCGTGAACGGTATCCTCCGGGTCCGTGCCGTAGCTTCCGCCCATCGTGTGGCGGTAGCCTTCCGTGCCGGCCGATTCGCAAATCGTCCGCTCCAGCTCCGACGACCCGAGCCGGTGGAAAAACCGCCGGTCCATCCCTTCGGTTCCGATCCGCCCCATATTGCCGTAGAAGCTGTAGGGCAAAATGGCCTCCGGCCCGGACTCCGCGATCAGCTCCTTCCAGCGCCCGGCGATCGTCTTCAGCGCTTCGTCCCAACCGATTCGCTCGAATTTCCCCTCGCCCTTCGGTCCCGTCCGCTTAAGCGGATAGGCAAGCCGCTTCGGATCGTAAATCCGCTCCGTCAAATGGCGGACTTTGTTGCAAATCGCGCCCAACGTGACCGGATGGGACGGATCGCCTTCGATTTTGACGATGCGGCCGTCCTTTTTGTGAACGAGCAATCCGCATTGATCCGGACAGTCGAGAGAACAGACGGACGGAAACACGCCGTCGGGCTGCTCCGTCCATGGCAGGCTTACGCGCCGTTGCATAAATCAACCTCCTGTTTTTGCATCTCGCCAAGTGCCTTTTTCCGCATGGTGCAGCATACGTCTAGGATAACCCCTGCGGCGATGCAAAACAATAAAGAGAATGGAGGCTTCCCTCAACCCTGCGGCCTTCGCGCGACGCTGCCCCGAATCCAGGCGGCCAGGCAAAGAAGCAGGCCGATTGCGATAAACGCGAAATCGAATACGATGTGGCTCGACCCCAAATAGCGGTCGAAATCGATTTCGCTGGACGGCCCCCAAACGCTCAAAACGAGGGTGAAAAACCCGATCGGGAAGGCGATCGCCTTGTAATCTTCGATCCCCAGCCACTGCGCCGTCCCCAGCACCGCGGCGTACTGATAGGTGGCCAACTGCAGGAACGTTCCCGGAAGCCAAACGGCCAGCAGCAGGGCGTCGACATGCTGGAAAAATTCGCCGATCGCGATATAGCGGACGACCTCGATGAACGGGTAATTCAGCGTGCCCGCATGCTTTCCGAACAGAAAAACCGACACGAGGCCGGAGACGACGAGCGTAAGCATCAGCGAAAACCAGGTCAGCAAAGTATAGGTTTTCGCCTGCCGCTGATTCGAAATCAGCGGGTAGTACAGCCCCAGCATGATGTATCCGGCGAACCAGCTCGTCGGAACGAGCGCGCCCTTGACGGAAGGAAGAGGTCCTTGCCCCATGATCGGCAAAACGTTCGTCACCTCCCACTCGGGAATGGTCAGCACGATCAGGAAGCCGAACACGAGCACCGTGACCGGCAGAAACAGCTGCGCGAGCCTCCCCAGCGCCTCCACTCCCCCTCTGACCGCATAAGCCGCAAGAAGCATGATCCCGCCCGCCGGGACGAGCGGAGGCGTTCGATCCAGAAAAACGGCGGAAATGAAATCGCCGTATATCCGCAAAATGACGGAAGTCAGGTAGACACAGTAAAAAATGACGGCCGCCCCCGCCGCCTTTCCCCCGACCGTGCCCAGCAGCCGCTTGCCGTATTGGACGACCGTCTCCTTCGGAAACATGCGGGCCATGCGAAGCATCGCTATCACGTAGATCAGGCCGACCAGATGGGCCCAGACGGGCGACAGCCATAAATCGCGGCCCGCTTCCTTGCCCGTGATTTTGGGAATCAGAAGCAAGCCGTCATAGGCCAGGATGGAATAAAAAAGAATCCCGAATTGCGCCGCCGAAATTCTTCCTTTCTCCATGGAGCGCCCTCCTCAGCTCAGCTTGCCGGCCAGCGGCTTGCAGATCCAATCGATCAGTTCCATCGGTCCCGGCATATTCGGAAACATCAGGACGAGCACCGCGGCAAGCCAGCCGGCGGCGGCCACGGCTACGAGCGCCGCCCTCTCCTTCTTGCGGCGGGGATCCAGGCTGCCCCATTCGGCTCCGACGATCGCCGCGACGACGAGCGACACTCCCGCGACCTTCAGCCAGATCATCGGCTCTCCCCCGTTTTCGGCGTTCGCCCGACGGGCTCGTTGTTCATGCCGATGCGGCGGACGTTCACCCGAACCGCGACCTCGACTTCCAGCGAAGGAAAAACCTGCTTCCAGCGGGCTTTCATCCGGTTCCATTCCCGCGGGCGGCTGCGGTTGATCGCTTCCCCGAACCCGAAGACATCGGATTTCATCTTTTGCGCCCGCTCGACGGCAAGCTCGACTTTTCGGCGGATATGCTCCGCCTCGGCCTTTTCCGTTTTGCGAATATATTCCGGGTCGGCCAAAGCGTAAGGGGTCGTATTCTGAATGATGCTCAACTCCGTCTCGATGCGAATTTCCATAGCGGGGCGATCTCCTTTCAGATGGGGAATCAACCGGGTTTTCGCGGACATCACCATGAGCGAGACGAGCGGAGGAGAAGCTTCCAGCTTGACGGTTTCGATATCGCGATGCAATTGCTCCAGCACCCACTTGGTTCCCGAAAACGCTTCTTCGTCCATTTCGCCTGCCATGCGGCCTTCGGAAAGAACGGCATACCCTTTGATGTAAGGGGCGGTTTCCTTGCCGTCGCGCGAAAGGTTGATAAGGGGCACGACCGCGTCTTCCGTTTCATCGGTCATCTTTTGAATGAGCCGGTTCATCGTCATTGGCTTGGGGAACAGGCGAGCGGCTTCGCCCCCCAAAAAGTCGGCTTTCGTTTGTTCGAGGGAATACCCGGAAGCGAAAAAATCGCGGACGCTTCCTCCGAAAACGAACGGCTGCACCCGCAGGCGCACTTCGTTGTCGCGGACCAGGTAATCCAGCTGCTCGCGAAACCCGGCGCGCGCCAGCTTTTCCCCCACGACAAGCATTTCCAGCTGCCCCCAATAGATCGTGCGGGGCAGCTTGGCTTGCAGCTTGCTCACCGCATCGGCGGCGGTTTCGCCCTCGGCAGACCGAACGATCGTTTGCCCCCCGCCCCCCGGCTGGCTCCCGCTTTGCGCCCGGCTGCCGTCCTCCTGCTTCGGAACGATGATTTCCAGCGTCATCTCGACGGCTCCGCTCTCCTTCCGGTCCAAGCCGACGCTCGTCACGATCGCCAATCCGTTCACTTCCTCCCGGTCCCAGCAGCCGGCAATCGGCGCGATTGCAAGCGCCAGGAACAAAAGCGGCAAGCGCTCGCTCAAAAGCCGCCAATAGGCAACCGTCCGTTCAGGCATGCCGCTTCATTCCTCCTCTCCCCGTCCCGGCTCCGGCCGCTGTCCGGGGGCAAGCCGGTCCCGGTTTCGCCCGTTCGCGAAGCTCGGGCGCTTCGTCATCTTCCACCAGGGAACCCGGACCATCGTATCCTTCGTATCGCTGGCGACGAACGGCGCGAACGGCGTCAGGTAGGGAACGCCGAACGATCGCAGCGTGCACAGGTGAATGGCGATGGCGATAATGCCGAACATGACGCCCAGCATGCCGAGCATGCCTCCCAGCACGATGAGCAGGAGCCGGAGCAGGCGGATGGACAGCTCGATCGAATAGTGAGGGGCCGTAAACCCCGCGATGCCGGTAAACGCGATAATGATGACGATCGGCGCGGAGACGAGGCCGGCGGAAACGGCAGCCTCTCCTACGACGAGCGCGCCGACGATCGTGACGGCCGAGCCGATCTGCCGCGGCAGACGCAGGCCCGCTTCGCGCAGCACCTCGAACGCCAGCTGCATCATCAGCACTTCCACGATCGTCGGGAACGGAATGGCTTCCCGCGCCGACGCGATGCTGATCATTAATTTGCCCGGCACCATCTCCTGATGAAAATTCAGGAGCGCGACGTACGCCGCCGGAAGGATGAGCGAAATGAACAGCGTGCAGTACCGCAAAAAACGGAGCGTGCTGGAGTACAACGAGCGGTTGTAGTAATCGTCCGCCGCCTGCAGCAGCGTAACGAGCGTCACGGGGACGATCAGCACGTTGGGGGTGCCGTCGACGAGGATGACGACGCGGCCTTCGAGCAGGCTCGCCGCCGCGATATCGACCCGCTCCGTAAATTGCTGCTGCGGAAACGGCGAGTACGGGCTGTCCTCCGTCAGCTCTTCGATATACCCCGTTTCCAGCACGCTGTCCAGGTCGATTCGCTCGATCCGCCGCCGCACCTCCTCGACCAGAGACGGCTTGGCCAGCCCTTCGATGAAGGCAATATAGACGTCCGTCTCGGTATAACGGCCGAGCTGCAGCGATTGCAGCTTCAGCTTGACGGTCTGGACTTTCCGGCGGAGGAGCGACAGATTGGTCGCGATCGATTCGGTAAAGCCTTCGCGCGGCCCCCGAAGCGACGGCTCGGTTTTCGGCTCTTCCACCGCGCGTTTGTCCCACTTGGCGATTTTGAGCAGCAGGGCGCGCTCGCAATCGTCGATCAGCAGCAAAGGGTCCCCTTTGATCAATTGACGGGCGCATTCGCCGATCGTGCCGATCTCCTCGACCGACACGACGGACAGCACCCGGTTTTTGACCTCTTGCAAATCCGCCTTCTCCGCCGGTTCCGACCGCATCAGCGGCTTCAGCACGCTGACATCGATCTCCTGCCGGTCCGACATGCCGGGGATATAGACGAGCTCGGCCTTCACCGTTCCGCCGATCAGGAACGTCCGGAACGAGACGTCGTCCGAGAGGCTGAAAATCCGTTTGAGAGCTTCCACGTTCCGGTCCAGCGACGCGGACAAAGCCGCGCTTTCTTCCGGCACGAACGTTTCGGAAGCTTGGTTTGGTTTGAAAGACCGTTTTCGCATCACCGTCACCCTGTTTCGCTTCGGCGGCCGCCCGTTTCATTTTTTCCTCGATTCCGTTAGGGTTGCCAAAAACCGCCGTTTCATGAATGTCCCGGGAAAACGCAAATTCGAATGCAAAAAATCGTCGCAATATACGTAATTATTACGATTAAACAATAAACTTAAACCGGAATTTATTCGACCGTAAAAGAACGGCCCTTCGAGACCGTTCCGCATCCACCGGGGCCTACAGATCAGGTATTTCCGGGCCATCGGGGGAACAAACGGACGGAAAGATCCCGTCCGACAGCTCCGCAAACGATCCGCTTTTCCATCGGATCCGCGTTTTCTCTTTTCGCATTTCGCTATTTCCATACGACTTTTTCGCCGTAGTCCTTGCCCCATTCGTACATCAGCTTCAAAATCGGCATCAGCCCCTCGCCGTATTCCGTCATGGAATATTCCACTCTCGGCGGCACCTCGGCGTACACCTTGCGGCGAACGAGTCCGTCGTCCTCCAGCTCGCGGAGCTGGTTTGTCAGCATCTTCTGCGTAATCGAAGGGATGAGCCGCTTCAGCTCGCTGAACCGTTTCGTTCCTTCCAAACCCAGATGCCACAAAATGATAAGCTTCCATTTTCCGCCGATGACCGCCAGCGTCAGCTCTTTTTCGCAATTGATTTCTTTCAGGTTGATTCGTTCTTTCAACTCGGTGGCCATGATATTCGAAGCCTCCCCTTTCAAAAGCCCCGCCGGGGCCCAATAGTATCCTTGCGGTAACTACATTACGGCAAAGTGCGTTCTTCCGAAAAAGACGGCATACGTCTAGAATAACCCCTGTACCCTAGCAAACACAACAAACGATTGGAGGAACGGTTATTATGCAACTGCAATTGGCGCTGGATCTGGTGGGCATCCCGGAAGCGATCGAACTCGTTCGGGAGGTCGAAGCGTTTATCGATATCGTGGAAATCGGCACCCCTGTCGTCATCAACGAAGGACTTCATGCGGTCAAAGCGGTCAAGGACGCGTTCCCGAAGCTTAACGTGCTGGCCGATCTGAAAATTATGGACGCGGGCGGCTATGAAGTAATGAAAGCTTCCGAAGCGGGTGCGGATATCGTGACCGTGCTCGGCGTCTCGGACAATTCGACCATCGTCGGAGCCGTGGAAGAAGCGAAAAAACGGAACAAAAAAATTATGGTCGACATGATCAACGTCAAAAATCTGGAGGAACGCGCGCAAGAGATCGACGGGCTCGGCGTGGATTATATTTGCGTCCATTCCGGATACGACCACCAGGCCGCGGGCCTCGACTCGTTTGCGGATTTGGCGGCGATCCAGCGCGTCGTCAAAAACGCCAAAACCGCGATCGCGGGCGGCATCAAGCTGGACACGCTGCCCGAGGTCGTGGCGGCGGGGCCGGATTTGGTCATCGTCGGCGGCGGGATTACCGGCCAGGCCGACAAGCCTTCGGTCGCCGCGGAGATGCGGCGGCTGATCGGACGGGCCTGACCCGATGGCCGGTCAGCAACGGCCCGTTGCCGCGGACGCTTGGACGGAACGCGTGCTGGAGGAGCTGATCCGCACGGTGGCGGCCGTGCCCGGGGCGGCTTTGGAGGCGGTCGCCGGGCAGATCGGCGGGGCCCGTCGAGTCTACGTAGCGGGCGCGGGGCGGTCGGGCCTCATGATGCGGGCGTTTGCCATGCGGCTCATGCACCTGGGGTTCGAAGCGCACGTGGCGGGAGAGACGGTGACGCCGGGAATCGGGGAGGGCGACCTGCTCGTGATCGGATCCGGGTCGGGAACGACCGGGAGTCTGCTTCGCATGGCGGAGAAAGCGAAAGGAGTCGGCGCCCGGCTCGCGCTGCTGACGACCGCCGCAGATTCCGACATCGGGCAATTGGCGGACGTGACCGTGCCGATTCCCGCCGCGGCGAAGGAGCAAAGGGGCTCGTCTAAAAGCGTGCAGCCGATGGGCTCCCTGTTCGAGCAGAGCCTGCTGCTCACGCTCGATGCTGTCGTCCTGAAGCTGATGGAGGCCGGGTCGGTCGACGCCCGCGCCATGATGGCCAGGCACGCGAATCTGGAATAAACCGAAAGGCCGCCAGGCGGGAACAATCGTTTCTTCCTCGCACGGCGGCCTTTCGGTTTTTCCCGCCAGCCTTCGGGTGATCTCGGCTGACGCTTTAGCGCGTTTCCCGGTGCAGCGTGCGGCGCTTCAGCCGCGGGCAGTATTTCATGCGCTCCAGCCGCTCCGGGTGCGTTCGTTTGTTTTTCGTCGTCGTATAGTTGCGGTCGCCCGTTTCGGTACAGGCCAATGTAATCGTGACTCTCATCGTTCGGTCTCCTTTGCATTGTACTTAAGAAATTTTAAGAGCAAGCGCTTTTGAGCGAATTTCATGACGCCTTCCAGCCTAATTTACCGCGTTACGCGGAGGTCGGGCCTTCCTCTTCGCCTCAATCGCCTCAATTGCGAAAGCATCAGCCGGACGAGGCTCGCCTTAGCCCCCGGCCAGCTCTGCCTGCATTCCGGGGAACGGGTCCTTCAGAACGCTCCAATTTCCCGCAAGCTCGTCCTCGGTCAGCAGGCAGCCGTCGAGTTCGGACTCGATCGTTCCCCGGTCGAGTCCGATGCCGATGAACACGACTTTATTGATCCGGTCTCCGTATGCCGGGTGCCAGCGCTCGCGGAGCTCCTCTTCCTCGCGCAGAACCTGCTCCCGCTCCTCTTCCGGCAGCGCCGCCAGCCAATAGCCCGCAGGCCCCATCTGGATCGACGGGCCCGCCTGGCTGAAGCTTTGCGCCATCTCGTTGCGCGTCGCCAGCCATACCACTCCTTTGGCGCGGACGATCTCTTCCGGCCATTCCGACATCCACCGCATCAGACGCTCCGGATGGAACGGGCGAATGCGCTCGTACACGAACGAGCCGATGCCGTATTCCTCCGTTTCCGGCGTATGCTCCGGCGCTTCCAGCTCCTTGATCCAGCCCGCCGACCGGCTTGCTTCCTCGAAGTCGAACCGCCCGGTGTTCAAAATTTCCGCCGGATCTACCCGGCCCTGCTCGCTCCGAATGATGCGGGCCCGCGGCTGCAGCCTGCGCAGCAGGCGCTCCAGTTCTTCCAGCTTGTCGGGCGCCACTTTATCGCACTTGTTCAAGACGAGCACGTCGCAGAACTCGATCTGGTCGATCAGCAGATCGACGACCTCCCGCGTATCGTCTTCTCCGGCCGCCTGCTTGCGGTCGAGCAGCGTCTCCCCGGACGAAAAATCGTGCCAGAACCGGTAGGCATCCACGACGGTGACCATCGTATCGAGACGGCAAAAGCGGGTCAAATCGATGCCGAGCTCCTCGTCGATATAGCTGAACGTTTGCGCCACGGGAACGGGCTCGGCAATGCCGGTCGACTCGATCAATATGTAGTCGAACCTCCCCTCCTTCGCCAGCCGCTCGACCTCTTGGAGCAAATCGTCGCGCAGCGTGCAGCAGATGCAGCCGTTGGACATTTCCACCAGCTTCTCCTCCGTGCGCGACAAGCCTCCCCCGTCGCGGATCAGGTCCGCGTCGATATTCACTTCGCTCAAATCGTTGACGATGACGGCGACCTTCAAGCCGTTGCGGTTGTTCAACACATGGTTGAGAATCGTCGTCTTGCCGGCTCCCAGGTATCCGCTCAGCACGGTGACCGGGATCTTGTTCGAGTTCGGATTCGGGTTCAGGTTCGGGTTATTTGTCATGTCGATCCCTCCAAAAATGTAATTTTTACGATTATGAATCAAGGATAAACCGGACAACATTTGCCTGTCGCTGCGCTTGCGCATCCCCGACATCCAAACGATGTCCGGCTATCCCGTTCGCCTGTACGGCATCACCCATCGTCTCACGACGTGGTTCTGGCGGTCTTCCTCACGCCATCGTCTTTTTCGCGCCATACGATGCTCATTCGCCGGATTATTGTGTAATTATTACGGGTACTAGACGAGCATCAGCCTGGAATCCTATGTCGATAAGATTAGCGCCTTTCGAGACTAAGGCATCTGTCCGACGCCCCGCCTTCGCCATGGTATTTGTACGATTTTTCATACAAAATCGCCATTTCAGGAGGGTCTGCGCACGTTTTTGTATGATATTTCATACAAAAACCCTTCTTTTTCCGCTTTCGCCATGGCATTTGTACGATTTTTCATCCAAATCCGCCACGCCAGGCGGGTCTGTGTATGTTTTTGTACGATTTTTCATCCAAATCCGCCATTTCAGGCGGGTCTGCACACGCTTTTGTATAATATTTCATACAAAGACCCTTCATCCGCGAACGAAATACGCTAGTTACGCGTTCAACGCCTTCGTCAGCGCTTCGAGATTGTTCCGCATCACGCCGAGATAGTCGAGATTGCTGTCCTGCTCTTCTTTCGTCAGCCCTTCCAGCGGGTTCAGCACGTCGGTCGAGGCTCCGATTTCATCGGCGATCGTTTGCGCGACTTTCGGGTCGACCAGCGTTTCGAAGAAAATCGTTTTGACGTCATGCTCTTTCGCCAGTTCTACGACTTCGGCCATTTCTTCGGGGGAAGGCTCCTGGTCGGGGGTCAAGCCGGAAATCGGAATTTGCGTCAAGCCGTACCGTTTGGCCAAATAACCGAATGCGGCGTGCTGCGTGACGAATTCCTTGCGCTTGGCGTTCCGGAGAGCTTCGCCGAACTCCGCGTCCAGCTCCTGAAGCTTCGCGATATAGGCATCCGCATTCGCTTTGTAATCGTCCTTATGCTCCGGGTCCGCTTGAGCCAAGGCCGCTTCGATGGTTCGTACTTCCTGCTGGGCGAGCACCGGGTCCAGCCATACGTGCGGATCGAGCGATTCCTCTTCATGACCGTGCTCTTCTTCGCCTGCATGAGCCTCTTCGGCGGCATGCTCGTCTTCATGCGCGTGCTCGTCTTCATGCGCGTGCTCTTCCTCCGCCGCATGCTCCTCGCCTTCGCCGTGGTGATGATGGGCCTCGCCTTCCTGCAATTCAATGCCTTCGCTCGCCCGGACGACGACGCGATCCGAGTTCGCCGCGCTCTCGAGCGCGCTGTCTACCCATCCCTCGACGATGCCGTGATAGACGAATACATCGGCTTCGCTAATTTGGGCCATATCCTTCGGGGCCGGCTCCCAGTCGTGCGGCTCGGTTCCTGCCGACACGAGCGCCGTCACGTCGGCGTGCTCCCCCGCCACCTGACGCGTAAATTCATACATCGGATAAAAAGTCGTAACGACTTTAAGCTTGCCATCCTGCGGCGCCTCCGCACTCGCGGTTGCCGATGCCGTTGCTTCTGCGCTCGCCGAGCCGGACGGACTGGCCGACGTATTCGAATTGCCGCCTCCGCAGCCCGCGAGCGCGAGCGCAACCGACGCAAGCAGCAGAGACGATTTCAAAAGCTTGTTGCTCATTCTTCTTTTCCTCCAGACTGTACGTATGAGTATTTATTCGATAAACGGGGAATGCGAGCCTCGCTCTCACTCTCCGTCCAATCGCGTTTCCGGTTGGTCCTTTTGCCGAAACGGACCACGATTTTTTGCAAAGCTATGCCGGCCAGCAGCATAAGCAGCAGCGACAGCGCGATCGTCGCCCCCGGCGGCGTGCTGAATTCGTAGGAGGCAGTCAACCCCGAGAACACGCCGCAAAGCGCTGCGATCATCGCGATCCAAAGCGCCGCCCGAAAGCTCGGAGCGATCCGGATCGCAAGCGAGGCCGGCAGCACGATCAGCGATGACACGAGCAGCACGCCGACGATCGGCATCGCCGCGGCCACGATCATCCCGGTCAGAACGCTGAAGCCCATGGAAATCCATTTGACCGGGAGACCGTTCGTCTTCGCCGTATCTTCGTCGAACGTCATCTGATACAGCGGGCGCCGCAGCAAATAGAAAAAGACGGCCCCGAGAACGGTCACGGCGAGCATCAGAAGCAGTTCCGTCCGGTTGACGGCGACGACGGAGCCGAACAAATAGGAGCTGAAGCTTTTGTTGACGGCGCTGTTCATGCTCATCAAAATGACGGCCGTCGACAAGCCGCCGACCATAATAATGGCGATCGAAATTTCGCTGTAAGATTTATACGTTCTGCGGACGTATTCGACGGCGACCGCGCCGACCAATGCGACGACGAAACCCGATACCGTCGGATTCAGGTGCAGCAGCGCGCCCGCGGCGATCCCGGCCAGCGATACGTGCGACAGCATATCCGCCATCAGCGCCTGCCGGCGAAGCAGCAAGTACACGCCCAGCACCGAGGCGATTACCGCGATTAGTGCACCGGCGAAAAATGCCCTTTGCATGAAGTCGTAGTGCAGCATTTCCAGCCCCCATCCTCCTTTCGCTGAAGCTCGATGATCCGATCCAAATAGGGACTTGCTTCCGTCAAGCCGTGCGTAACCATGACGACGGTCCGCCCGTGCTGCCGGACCTGATGATGCATCAGCTCGTAAAAGCCCATCCGGCTCTCTTGATCCATCCCCGTCGTCGGTTCGTCCAGCACGAGCAAATCCGGCTCCATGGCGAGCGCCCGGGCGATGCAAATCCGCTGCTTCTGTCCGCCCGACAATTCGCCGATTCGGCGGTGCCGCCATTCCCACATGCCGACCTGGCGCAGCGCTTCTTCGGCGCGCTCCCGATCTTCGGCTCGCAGCTTGCGAAACCAGGAGCCGCTGCCGTAGCGTCCGGACAGAACAAATTCCCAAACTTTGCTCGGAAAGCCGCTGTTGAACGCGGCGATCTGCTGGGGAACGTATCCGACTGCCAGCTTCCGGCCGCCGTCGCCTTTTTTGGCCAGTTCGATCCGGCCGGACCACGGCTTAAGCAAGCCCAGCATCAGCTTTAGCAGCGTCGTCTTCGACGCGCCGTTCGGGCCGGTTACCGCGACGAACTCTCCGGGCAATATGTCCACGCTCACATCCACCAGACTGGGGACGTCCGAGTAGCCGAATACGACATCCCGCATCGAGGCCAATGTTTGCTGCATGTTCGCTCTTCCTCTCGTTCCGTTCTCTTTCGTTCTAATTGTAATAATTACGTGCCTTGGGCAACAAATGTAATAATTACGGCTTAAGCGCAACGAAACGGATGCGGCTAGCGTGCGCCGCATCCGGATCTCGTTCAGGGCGTCGATTCAAGCCTGCACTGCTCGCACAGGCCGTATATTTCAAACCGGTGGTTCAAAATTTTATAATTGCCCGGCAGCTGCAACCCGTCTTTCATCGGGCAGTAATCGAACGTTTCCGTCTTCTCGCAGTTCATGCAAATCAAGTGATGATGGTGGTGATTGAGGCAGGACGCCTTGAATTTCAAGCCGCCTTCCATAAAATAGAACTGCTCCAGCACGCCCATCTCGCTCAGCATCCGCAAATTGCGGTAAACGGTATCGAAGCTGACGCTTGGATACTTCACCGACAACTGGTCGTAAACGTCTTTCGGAGAAAGATAGCCGTCCGTGGACGAAAAAATTTTCGCCAGCGACCTGCGCTGATCGGTAATTCTCCACCCGCTGCGGGACATCATCGCGACCATGTCCTGAACCTTCTCGTGATCGCCGACGGAACGCTGCGGGTCGCTGCTATGATCGTGATCGGACAACGGAATCCCCTCTTTTCCTCGTACAGGATGTCCGAAGCTTATTAACGTAATAATTACTAATAGATCATAATGCTCATTGCTCCAATTGTCAACTCGGCTGCGTCCGTACGTCAGTGGTCAGCGTCAAGCCTGCGCGTCACTTTAACGCCAAATGCATGCAGCCGCCCGCAGTTGAGTAAAAATGACTCATTTTACCGCCTCTCGTGCACGCTAACGATCCAGTTGAGTCGTCATGACTCATCTCGACCCGCCAAGCGCGCACAGCCGCCCGCAGTTGAGTAAAAATGACTCATTTTACCGCCTCTCGTGCACGCTAACGATCCAGTTGAGTCGTCATGACTCATCTCGACCCTTACGCACCTGCCGATCTGCCGACACGAACTCCTCAAGAAAAAAATCCCTCCCCGCCGTTATTCGGCGGATGAGAGGGATTTTGCTTCCTTCATCTATCCGACCAACTATTCATTCGCCCGAACCCGCAAAGCCAGATAAGGCCTGCCCGGCAGCTCCACCCGGCATTTGCCCGCGAGCGACGGCGCGATCGTTTCGATCGTCATCGCCTGCGTATCGATCAGCTCGAACCGGAACGTCAGTCCCTCCGGCAGTTCGAACTCCCGATACTTGGGCCTGTGGATGCCGAAGTAAAGCAAATAATAGCTGTATTCGACGCCGATGGCCGGCACGTCGGGGATGGAGGCGAACGGCTTCAGGCATGCCGGCGCTTCCTCCAGCAGCTTTCGCAAAAACGCGATTCGGGCCGGGCTTTCGCCGTACAGCCTGCCGCCCTTCGCCCACCACAGCTCGTCCGCGGGATGCACGTACGTTTCGCCGTGGCCGACAAAGCCGCCTCTGAACGTTCCGTCCCAGACGCGATGCGCCATTTCCTCGGCGGGCAGGTTGCCCCAGCGCTGCGGAATGTTGCCTTCGTAGCCGCATTCGTCGATGACGATCGGCTTGCGGTATTGCTTGTGCCAATGGGGCACGAGCGTGACGTCCCAGTGCTGCACGCTGCAGTGGGTCACCCAGCTTTTGCCGTGATCGTACATGCGGATGCTGTCGGGATCGTACATCCGGGTCCAATTGTGAATGGACCTCGGGTGCCCGTACGGATCCTCCTCCTGCACGATGCGGAACAAGCGGTCCCAGTCGCCCTCCGACTTCCGGTCCATCAAGTCGTACTCGTTGGCGAGCGACCACCAGACGTTCCGGTAAGCGGACAGGCGGGCCAGAACGTAGCGCAGATAGAACGCATCCTGCTCGGCCGTCATTTCGTCGAAGCCCCAGCGTCCGTTGTCGTACGGGTGGAACAAAATGAGATCGGCTTCGATGCCCAGCCGTCCCAGCTCCTCGATGCTCTTTTCCAGTCTGGCAAAAAATTCGGGATCGAACCGGTCAAAATCGAAGCCGTCCGCCCGGCTGCCCGGAAACGGGAAGCGTTCCGGATCGGTTGCGTTAAAGCTGTAATTTTTCGGAAAGACGCACATTCTCAGCTTGTTGAACGGCGAAGCGGCGAGCGTTCGCAGCGTCGCTTCCCGCAGCTCCTCCTCCTGGTGAATCCAGGCGTAGCACGTCGTGCCGAAGGGAAGATATGCGCCCCCGTCCGCGTATTCAAAATGAAGCTCGTCGCGTACCCGCACGGGTCCCCGATTCGCCGGGGACCGCGGGGCGACGCATTCGAACCGCCCCTTATGGCCCGAGAGCGCTTCGCAGGAGCTCGTCGTTTCGTAACTCCACGTTCCTTCCCGGTCGGGCATAAACCGGATGCGGTAAACCCCGTTCCCGTCGTAAAAGCCCGGGACCGTCACTTTCCGGCTGCCGCAGGCGAATTCCCCATGCAGCCGGATTTCCCGAAACGGATTGCCGCCGGCCGGCCCCTCGATCGACCATTCGAATAGTTCCCAGCGCTCAACCGAACCCGATCCGCTCAAACCCATCCCTCTTTCCGACTCGTATTGTCAGCCTTTGATCCCCGTCGTCGAAATCCCCTCGACGAAATACCGCTGCAGCGAGAAAAACAAAATAAGCGAAGGAACAAGCGCCACCACGGACATCGCGAACAGCGGCCCCCAGGCCGATTCCCCCGACGAGTCCATGAACATGCGAAGGCCGAGCGGAACCGTATACAGGCTGGAGGTGTTCAAATACAGCAGTTGGCTGAAAAAATCGTCCCATGTCCAAATGAAGGTGAAAATGGCCGTCGTGACGAGAGCCGGAAAAGCGAGCGGCAGCACGATGCGCCAGTAGATGCCGAACCGGCCGCAGCCGTCGATCGTCGCCGATTCGTCGAGCTCGCGGGGCAAGCCGCGGATGAACTGCACCATGAGGAAGACGAAAAACGCTTCCGTCGCGAGAAACTTCGGGATAAAAAGCGGCAAATACGAGTCGACCCAGCCCATTTCCTGAAACAGAATGTATTGCGGGATAATCGTCACATGGTGCGGAAGCATGATCGTCACGAGCATGATCGCGAACCAGAAGCTTTTGAGCGTGAATTCCATGCGCCCGAACGCGTAAGCGGCGAGCGAGCAGGAGATCAGATTGCCGACCAGGCAGAGCGCGCAGACGATCAGCGAGTTGACCATGAAGGTCCAGAACGGCGTTCCCGATACGCCCTGCCAGCCCAATTTGTAGTTGTCGAGCGTAAACTCCGCCGGCCACAGGCTGAGATCGGAAAAAATCAGCTGGCTCGGCTTGAACGAGCTCATGATCAGCCACAAAATCGGGTAAAGCATGACGACGCCGAGCGCGATGATGAACGGATGAAGCCAGGCGTTGCGTCCCAGCAGCGTGCGAATGCGCATATCGGTCATCTCCCCCCGTCGCCGTAAGTGACCCAGTATTTGGACGTCGTGAACACGATTCCGGTCAAAACGCCGATGATGATCAGCAGCACCCAGGCCATTGCGGACGCGTAGCCCATTTCAAAGAAGGAAAATCCCTTCATATACAGATACAGCGTGTAAAATAACGTGGAATCGAGCGGGCCGCCCTTGCCGCCGCTTATAATGAACGCCTGCGTAAACGCCTGAAACGAGCCGATCATTTGAATGATCAGGTTGAAGAGCAGGACCGGCGACAGCATCGGCAGCGTGATCCGGACAAACTGGCGAACCTTGCCGGCTCCGTCCACCTGCGCCGCTTCGTAATACTCGGTCGGGATTTGCTTCAAGCCGGCCAGGAAAATGATCATCGAGGAGCCGAACTGCCAAACCGTCAGCGCCACGATCGAATAAAGCGCATACTTCGGATTGGCGATCCAGTCCGGCGCATCGAAGCCGAACATCCACAGCAGCGCCTGGTTGACGATGCCTTCGCCGCCGAAAATTTTCCGCCACAACACGGCGATCGCGACGCTGCCGCCAAGCAGCGTCGGGATGTAATAGATCGTCCGGTACAAGCCGAGTCCCTTGAGCCCCTTGTTCATCAAAATCGCGACCAGCAGCGCGAATCCGAGCTTGAGCGGGACCGACACAAACACATAAATAAAGGTGACTTTCAGCGAAGCGAAATATTTCGGATCGGACCCGAACATCGTCTCGTAATTTTGCCAGCCGATCCATTTCGCCGGCGTCAGCATGTCGTACGAGGTAAACGAAAGATACAGCGAACTGACCATCGGACCGAGCGTGAGCACCAGAAAACCGAGTAGCCAGGGGAGGAGAAACGCGTAGGGAACCGCGTTTTTCCTCCATAATCTTCGAATCCAACTATCGGAAGTTCGGTTCATTCCCGGTCCCTCCTCATCATTTCAAGGATTTGTCGATCGCGGCTTGCGCGCCGTCCACGATAATTTGCGCCGCCTGCTCCACGCTGCCTTGCTTGAACGATACCGTTTCGGCCGCCTGCGTCATCGCGGTATTGAACTCGACGCTGTTCGGCAATTCGCGGTCCATCGTGCGGGAGTTGGCGATGGCGAGATCCAAATATTCGTACACCATCTTGTTCGTGGCCGTACCGCTGTCCTTCAAAGCGTCGCGCACCTTGGAGGAACCCGGAATGCCGCGCTCGCTGCCGAGAATGGCCGTCGCCTCCGGATCGTTCACCATGAAGCTGATGAACATGGCGACTTCCTTCGGGTGCTCGGTCTTCGCATAGCCCGTGAGGAACTGGCTCGGCTGGATCCACATGCCTTGCGTCGTGCCGCCGGAAGGAGGCAGAACCGCGCCCAGTTCATCCTGCATCAGGCTTTGGTACGCATTGATCTGGTTGGACCAGACGACGGACAGCACGGCTTTGCTCTGCACGATGGCCGACGTGTCGGGACCCGTTTCCGTGTAGGCGGAAGCGGCTTCTTCGGCGGTCGGAATGAGCCCGGCCGCGCGGTAGCGGTCCCAGATCGAAAGCCAGTCGGCGGCGTCCTGGACGCCGATGCCGGTTTTCCCGGCGGCGACGTCGTACATCGGCTTGCCGGATTGGCGGGCATAATAGGCAAAAAACGGAGCCGAGCTGGACAGGTCGGTGAAGGCGTAGTAATCGTCTCCGAGCTTTTCCTTCAATTGCGTGCCGTAAGCCTCGAATTCTTCCCAGGTCATGCTTTCCTTCGGCGGCTCCATGCCGGCTTTTTCCACGAGCGCTTTATTGTAAATGAGCGCCAGCGCGTTGCTGCCTAGAGAAATACCGTATTGCTTGCCGTCCATCGCCCCCGCTTCGACGACGGAAGGATCGAAATGGGATACGTCGATTTCCTTGCCCATATAAGGCGTCAGATCGAGCAGGGAGCCTCTCGCGGCATAGTCCGGATAATTGTTTCCGAATTGCAGCAGGTCGGGGGCGCTCCCTCCCGCGATCAGCGTGTTCAGCTTGTCCCAGTAACTGTCGCTGCCCATGTACTCGCCTTTGATCGTAATATTCGGATATTTCTGATGGAACAGCTCCAGCACTTTCAGCGTCGCGTCGTGGCGCGCCTGGGATCCCCACCACATCATGCGCAGCTCGACCGGTTCGCCGGACGAGGTTTCTCCGGACGCCCCTCCCTCGGAAGCCGGCGAAGAAGCTGGCGCCGAACCGCTTGGGGACGAACCGGAACCTCCTCCTCCGCATGCGGACAATACCAGAACGAACGAAAGAATCAGGCTCGTAAACCACATTTTTTTTGTCATTGATGTGCGCCTCCCGCTTTTCTCCGATTTCATTCCTTGCATCGTCTCTGTTTAGTAAATTATTACAAATCATCTAACTAAACGAAAGCGGTTACTAAATAAAAATCACTTTTAGGTAAACGCTTTCATTTCTTGTTATTCATCATATCATCGAGAATTCACCGAGGTCAAGCCGATTTTGACTAAATTTGAGCTTAACAATCTAAATTAATTTTAAATTAGTGATGAATTGTTTAGTTCGAAGGCGATTGATCCTTGATTATCTTATCCCTCAATGAAAAAGCTGCCGGTACTGGCGGGGAGACATCCCTTCGAGCCTGGAAAAGCAGGAGCTGAAGTAAGGAGCCTGGTTGAAACCGACCTCCTCCGCGATGCGGGCGACGGTCCAGTCGGTCTGCATCAGGAGGAGCTTGCTCTGCTCGATTCGAAAACGAAGCAAATATTCCATCGGCGTGCAGCCGTATTCCCGCTGCATGCAGCGGGCGATATAAACCGGATGGAAGTTCAGGCTCTCCCCTAGCTCCTTTACGGTAATCTCCTCGCGATAACGGCTGCGCAGGAAGGCCGCCGCCCGCTCCGCGCACTCCTTGCCCGGGAAAGCCCGGCGCGATTCCGGAGAGGCCGCGAGCAGCTGCACGAGCTCCTGAAACAGCAGCTGCTGCTTGAAGCGAGCGGCGCTAAGATGCGCATTCGGATGAAGCCGGCTCAAATGCTCGAACAGCTCCTCCGCTTTTCCCGGCTTTGCCAATCGGATAAACTGCGGCATCCGGATCGAAAACGTCCGCACCGCGAAATTTTCATCCCCCGCGCCGCTGTCATTGGACTCCCCGCTTCGTTCCGCCGGGCCGTCCGCGACGGCCCAAGCCCCCGTCGTTTGAAAGTGAAGCCAGTAATATTCGGTTCGCTCCCGGCACCCTTCCTGTCCGTAATGAAAGCAATCCGGGCGCAGGATGAGCGCGCAGCCCGGTCCGACTTCGTAATGCCGATCCTCTTCCCCCATAAATAAGCAGCCTTTCCGCACGAACAGCAAATCGAACACCCGGATGTTCCGGCGGCTCATATGACGGTCCCCGGGAACGAAAATCGTATGGCCGCAAGCGATATAATGCAGCAGCGGAGGGACGGTGAACTCCAGCAGGCTCATGGGAGCGCTTCCTTTCCAATCAGGTTTCAAAATTGAACGTTTACGTTTTGAAAATGAACCATCGCCGTCAGTATACCATCTATAATCTGTTAGGGATATAACGAGACTATCCATCGTTCCCGAAGGGAAGCAACCAGTCCAGTCAGGGGGTTTCATTTGTGAATCCTAAATATTCGCTTTGGGCGCTTTCCTGGCCCGTTTTTATCGAATTGCTCCTTCAGACGCTGCTCGGTACCGTCGATACGATCATGGTCAGCCGAATTTCGGACGAGGCCGTCGCCGTCGTCGGCTTCGCCAACCAGCTGTTCAATGCGCTCAACACGCTGTTCATGACGATCGCGACCGGCGCCGGCATTCTCGTCGCGCAGCGGCTCGGCATGAAGCGCGGGGAGGATGCCCGCACGATCGCGATTATGGCCGTGTCGGCATGCGCGCTCGTCGGCATGGCGCTAAGCGTCGTTCTGTACGCATTCGCAAGTCCGATCGCCGGACTGCTGAACGTTTCCGACGAATTGCTCCCGCTTTGGAACGTCTATGTTTCCCATCTCGGCGGAGGCATGTTCCTGACGGCGCTCATCGCCGTGCTCGGCACCGTCATCCGCAATACCGGCAATACGAGAGGCCCGATGTATATCAGCATCGCCATGAACGTCATCCATATCGTCCTGAACTACGGCTTTATTTTCGGCGCGCTCGGCCTGCCGAAATGGGGGCTGCTCGGCGTGACGGTGTCCGGCAACCTGTCCAAGCTTTTTGCCGCGGCGATTTTGCTGTACCTGTTCGTGTTCGCCTTCGAGCGGACGATCCGAATCCGCGACTTCCGCGTTTTCGACGCCCCCCTGTTCAAGGAAGTGCTGAAAATCGGCTGGCCGCTCGGCATCAATATGTCGTGCTGGGTGTTCTCGCAGCTCGCGATCTATGCGTTCCTTGCCGATCTGGGCGACAAGGAGCTCGCCGCCCGGACGTACATGAACACGCTCGAATCGTTCTGCTTCATGCTGGGCAGCGCCATCGCGCTTGCCGTCCAGATTCAGATCGCCCATCTCTTCGGCGCGGGCCGGATCCGGGAAGCCTATCGGGCGGCTTACCGCGCGCTTGCAATCGGCCTCGGGTTCGTCGCGGCCTGCGCGCTGCTGCTCTTCCTGTTCGGCCGTCCGATGCTCGGCCTGTTCACGAAAGACGGCGAAATCGTCGCCATGGGCGTTTCGCTGCTCGGACTGAACCTGCTGCTTCAACCCGGCAAAATGCTGAACATGGCGCTCGGCAACTCGCTGAACGCCGTCGGAGATACGCGCTTTACGATGTATATTTCGATCGGCTCGATGTCCGTCATCGCGACGGGCTGCTCGTACTGGCTCGGGCTTCACGCGGGCTGGGGGCTGATCGGCATTTACTGCTGCATGATCGCGGACGAATACGTGCGGGGAATTCTTTCTCTGATCCGATGGAGGGGAAAAAAGTTTTTGCTGAAGGGCAGCGGAAGCGGCGCCCAGGGACGCTTCGAGGCGGCACCGGCCATTCATCTGTGACGCGATTCTCGCAACGACGGTCCGAAAAACAAAAAACTCGTCTCCCGGCGCGCTTTCAAGCGGCCAAGGGACGAGTTTTCTAGTTTCGGCGGAGCGCCTTCAATCGAAATCGTAACGCTGCTCCTTAAAGGGATCGCCGTACATGTGGTACCCGTTCCGCTCCCAGAAGCCCGGCTTATCCTTGGCCATGAACTCGATGCCGCGCAGCCATTTGGCGCTTTTCCAGAAATACAGATGCGGCACGACCATGCGAACGGGATACCCGTGCTCGGGCGTCAACAGCTCTCCGTTATGCTTCAAGCCGAAAAAGGACGTATCGCGCAAAAAATCTTCAAGCGGCAGATTCGTCGTCCATCCCTGTTCGGCGTGCAGCATCACGAAACGAGCCTCCGGCTTCGGCTTCACCCGCTCCATCAGCGTCGACACCGCGACGCCTTCCCAGACGTTGTCCAGCCTGGACCAGGTCGTGACGCAGTGAATATCGTTGACGAACTCTCGGCGCGGAAGCTTCATGAATTCGGCATAGGAGATCGCGACTTCCTCCTCGACGAGACCGAACACGCGCAAATCCCATTTGCTCATATCCCGGTAGTAAGGCACTTCTCCGTGATGGAGAACGGGAAAGCTGGTCGTCAAACGCTGGCCCGGCGGAACCCGCGACTCCATGTTCGTCATGCTCATTTTAAGCCCCCTCCTTCGACTTTGCCTCAATCCGTTTAAATTTTCGACATCATGTTAGTTTGCGCCGAATTTGCCGAAAAAAGCCGCGGCGCGCAACGAATCTAAACCTGATCCTCCACAAGCGGCAAATAAATAATAAATTCCGTGCCCTCATTCAGTTCGCTGTCGACCTGGATCGTGCCGCCATGATTGCGGATAATCCGATAGCTCACCGACATGCCGAGACCGGTTCCTTCCTGTTTGGTCGTGAAAAAGGGATCGAACAGCTTCGTCATCGTGAGCCGGTCCATTCCTTTGCCGTTATCGCGAATCCGAATGACGGCGTAGCGGTTTTCCCGGTTGGCGGACATTTGAATCAGTCCGTTGCGGTTGTCGCCCGCTCCCTGGATCGCATCCATCGAGTTTTTCATAATGTTCAGCAGCACTTGCTTGATCTGCTTGACGTCGATGGCGATCTGAATGGCCGGATCGAAGATTTCGCACTTCAACTCGCAGCCTTTCATATTGGCTTCGCTTTCGAACAGCAAAATCGATTCCTTCAGCAGCATGCCGACCGAAATCCGCTGCTTCATCGGAGCGGAAGGCTTCGACGAATTCAGAAACTCGAAAATGATGTCGTTGGCGCGGTCGATTTCGGATAAAATGATGCGAACGTATTCCTGCTTGCCGATCGTCTCCAAATACGGCTTCAGCAATTGGATAAAACCGCGTATCGAGGTTAAAGGATTGCGAACTTCGTGCGCGATGGACGCGGCGATTTTGCCGAGCATGGCGAGCTTGTCGTTTTGAAACGCGGACTGCTCGATTTGCTTGTATTCGGACACGTCCTTGACGCTGACCAGGTAATCCCCGTCCAATTCGTCGATTTGCGTAATGCTGATCAGCAGAAAACGGCCTTGCGAATCCTGAAACTCCCCATAGTTCCTGCGATAGTACAGCATATCTTTGTACATCCGCACGAAAATCGCCCGAACGGACTTGCGCAATGCCGGATGGAACATCAGCTGGCGCAGCGAATTGCCGATCAACGCGTTGCGCGGGGCCTGCATCAAACGGGACATCTGAACGTTCAAAAAACGTAGATTTCCCTCCGAATCGAAAAGAGCGATTCCGCTGTCCATATGCTGCAAAATCGTCTCGAATTTACTCGGACGAACTTCTTCGATCGGAAGCGACTGAATGGCGGCTTCCTTCAGACGCCTCATTTCGGCCCCTTCCTGACCGGCCGCGGCTTCGGGAAGCCTCATCGAAGTCAGAATTTCCATCAGGAAAAGCAGGGACCGGTGCATGAGCGCAACCCGATCTTCCGCTTCGGCGTTGGAAAGCAAGTACTTCAAGCTCTCCTCATGATGGCTGAGGAGTTCATCGGTGGGTACTCCTTGCAGATGCTGCAGCAATTCCGCTTTTTCCGCAAAAGAGCCTGCTTTCCCCAGCGCGAATTCCGCCAAGGCCGGAAAATAGCGAGTTTTCCACCTCTTCATGAACGACTCCTCCCGATTTCTCGTCTATCGACAGGTTCGTATTGCCAAAAAATCACATTAATCATAGCTATGGATGAAACATCCTGTCAATGAGAGATCGTGTCGTTCGATGTAGAATGAAGACTGATCGCCGTTTTCTTCCTTAGCGCTCGCTCCGGTTCGAATTCCCGTGTTCCTTCCGGCCGCGGTTCTCGCCGGATTCCTTGCGGTCGTCCTCGTTTTCCGCCTTCCGGCCTCCCTCCGATCCGGAGCCGCTCCCGCCCCGGTTTGACGAACTCCATTGCCCGTTCGCGTTCTCGCCGCTCGTCCCCCCGCTCCCGGATGGCTGCCGGACCTGTTCGTTATGGCCGACGCCGTTTCGGCGGTTGCCGCTCGGACTTTCGTTTCGGTTGTCGTCTCGGTTGTCGTCTCGGTTGTCGTTTTGGTTATCGTTGCGATTGCCATTCTCTTTCCCGGTCGGGGCGCCGTTCGGTTTTTCGGTCGGATCGCCGTTCCCGCCCTGTCCGTTTGGCCGTTGCCCGCGGTTATCCGGCTGCTGCCGGTTCTCTTCCTTGTCCCGGCTATTCTCGCGCTCTTCGCCCTTTTGCCCGGCCGGCTTCGGAGTCCCGGATTGGACGTCGGTCTGCCCGCCATCCTCGCGCTGCTCCGGCTCCTCCTGACGGTGCTGCCGATCGGTTGCCCGCCGCTCGTCGCGCTGCTTCTTGTCCTCTTCGACTTTGGCCTTCGACGCTTCGACGAGCGCCTTCCATTCGTCCTTGCCCTTTTCCTTGTCCGCGGAGGCCGATTCGCTCTCGGTTCCGGCTTCGTTTCCGGTTGCGCTCCCGTTTTCGTTTCCGGTTCCCGCCAGCACCCGATCGACGCCGCCCCAGTCGCTCGCGATCGTTTTCAACGATTCGCGCCTCAGCGTCTCAAGCGGTACCTCGTGCCCCTGGCTTTCCGCTTTCAGCCAGAACGCCATCTTGCCGGCCGACACGCCGCTTTTGATCGCTTCTTCCCTTACCTCCTCGGGGACCGACACGACCGTAATTTCCGGAAGCTGCTCCGCCCCTTCGGACGCTTGCCGGGCCGCCTGCCGGATCGCTTCCTCGATTTCGCCGATCACTTCCGCTTCCCAATCGACGTCGACTTTCCCGACCGCTACGCTGGCCAGCACGACTTCTCCGTCCGCGCTTAGCAGCTTTCGGGAAGCGAGCTCCGCGGCGAGCCGCGCCGTCACTTCCGCCACCGGCTTCCCCTTGTAATCCGCGACAGCTTCGACGATCGGACGCGCGTCCCCGTTGATCGCATGCAGCTCCCGAACGTTTTCGTTGCTGTCGAGACCGAACTCGACGCTCGGATTGACATCCATCGTCACGTAAGCCACGACCGGCGGCGTTCGGAACGCCCACAATCCGACCAGCAGAAGAACAAGCGCAGCCGCGGAGGCGCATGAAGCGAACACGCGCTTGCGATTCGCAAAAAAGCCCCGATCCGCCGCTTGAAGCTCGGATTCCCATTCGATTTCGTCGCCGATTCGAAAATGAGGCCGGCGTCTGATGCGAACGAAACGGCCGCCGGGCGCAAGCGCGATCGCTTCCTTTTTCTCCAAAGACATAATGACGGCCCGCTTCATTCCGACGCTCCCCCTTTATCCTCCGGCTCCTCTTCCTCTATGTACGGCTTCAGCCATCCGTACGGCCCTCCCGCGATAAGGGCGACCGCGATCAAATACTTCCGGTTGCGCTCCAGCGTTTTTCTCGATACGCGTTCCTTTTCGCACAGCTCCTTGAGGGGCAGCTGACGCTTTTCTTTAAGCACGGCAAATAAATCGGGCGTTTCGGCCAGCCTCCGGCCGATGCCCAGCAGCAGCTTGCGCGAATCGTAATGCTTCGGGGAATGATCGCTCAATTCCGCAAATCGGATGCCGAAGCCCGCCAGTTCCTCGGCCAGCGCCTCGATTTCCTCCCGGCGCGCGGCTTTTTCCCGATCGAGATCGTATGCCGCCAGCGCCTCTTTCGACTCGAGCCTCGTTAGCGGAGACAGCCCCTCGTCTTCTCCCGCGCTCTCCATCGCGCTGAACGGGACAAGCGCTGCAAGCCGCTCCTCCTTGCGCGCAAAATCGATCAAGCGCCTCGTCATCACCTGCGCGGCGAAGCTGAGAAATTTTCCGCCCGATTCGGGGGAGTACCCGTTTATGGCTTCGTCGAAAGCCGTGAGCGCCACGCTGTATTCGTCGTCCCGTGAAGGATCGATATAGCGTTTGCTGAAGCCGCTGGCGGTTTTCAAAATAAAAGGACGGTATTGTTGGATCAAATCATTGCGGAGTTCTTCGTTTCCCAGTTGAATGGATGCAACGGCTTCTTCCGGCGATTGGCCGACGGACGCACTGTCCGCGTTGAAGCGCGAGCGTCCGACCCATCTTCTCCACAGTGCGAGCAGCAAAAACTCACCCCACAACTACAAAATTCGAACGTCGATCCTTTTATGAGCGGGTACCCCGCTTTATGCATGCAGAAAAATCGCCCCGCACCGCGGCGCTGCCGACCAGTGGGGGGCGATCAACACTTCCGTATTCCATCGGCTAATGAGCGCCGCCGCTCGTTCGCTTGAGCCTCAGCTTATGGCGGCGCTGGGCCAGCATGCCGAGACGGCGCTTGAGCTGCTGCTCCCATTCCGCGTCTTCCAGTTCCTTCGCAAACGTAAGCAAATCCAAGGCCATATCGATCTGATACTGAACGACGTAAAGCGGATCCTCATCCTCGTTGTTCACACAGTTTTCGTGGAGGGCTTTATCCGATTCGTCCACGTAGTCTTGAAAATCGACTTCGGATGCTCCGTCGCCGTGCGCGTACTCGGCCAAAATTTCGTATTCGTTCTCGACCAGATAATGAACCTCGACCCTGTGGCAAACCGGACAAAACAAAATGGGGACATTATGGATTCGCGTTCTGTAATGCTTCAGCGTCCCCTTCGTGCCGATCATGCTGGCTCCGCAGCAAAAACTCATCGATACCCCTCCCCGTTCCGCGCGTTTGGATGATTTTATTCACTATATTCTCTTTGCGAATATAGAATTCCTGCCGATAAATCGCATGCCGCTATTCTTCATTTTGACGTATTTTGTCGGGAAAAGCAAAGGCGCATGCATCATGCATGCGCCTTTGCCGATATGAAAGTTAAACATTCATTATTTGGCAACCAGGTGCTTGTCCCCCGGTTTCCAGTTCATCGGGCACAGACCGCCGGATTGAAGCGCTTGAAGCACGCGGAGCGTTTCTTCGACGCTGCGGCCTACGTCGTTATGGTTGACGACCTGGTATTTCAGTTCGCCTTCCGGATCGATGATGAACAGGCCGCGCAGAGCGACGCCTTCTTCTTCGATCAGGACGCCGTAGTCCTTCGCCGTCTTCTTCGTAATGTCGGCAGCGAGCGGGAAGTTCAGCTTGCCGAGACCGTTGTCGTTAACCGGCGTGTTGATCCAGGCGCGGTGGCTGTGGATGCTGTCCACGCTGACGCCGAGAATTTCGGTGTTCAGCGCTTTGAATTGGTCGGCCGCTTCGGAAAGAGCGGTAATTTCCGTCGGGCAAACGAACGTGAAGTCCAGCGGGTAGAAGAAAAATACGAGCCATTTGCCTTTGTAATCGGAAAGGGACGCTTTGCCGAAGCCTTGTCCGTCGCCAAGAGCCGTTTCAAGGTTGAAATCCGGAGCCGGGCGACCTACCAAACGTTCTGCCATTATGGATTACCTCCTACTTTTCCGGCCTTGTGGCCGGGCTTATGTCTATTCCAATCCTACCATCATTGAGAAAGAAAATCAATATGGAACGATTACTTATTTAGAATAAATACAAACAAGTGATCAGCGTGCCATGGCCGCGACGATCAGGTCGCCCATTGCCGTCGTGCCGATCGCTTTGCTCTTGTCGACCGCGATGTCGCCCGTGCGGTGGCCGGCGTCAAGCACTTGCTTCACGGCGTTTTCGATGACGTTGCCCGCTTCCTCGAAACCGAAGGTGAGCTTGAACATAAGCGCGACCGACAGAATCGTCGCGATCGGGTTGGAAATGCCTTGGCCCGCGATATCGGGAGCGGAGCCGTGCACCGGCTCGTACAGGCCGAAGCTGCCTTCGCCGAGCGACGCGGAGGACAGCATGCCGATGGAGCCGGTCAGCATGGCGGCTTCGTCGCTCAGGATGTCTCCGAACATGTTCTCCGTCACGATGACGTCGAAGCTCGACGGGCGGCGCAGCAATTGCATCGCGCAGTTGTCGACCAGCACGTGCTCCAGCTCGACGTCCGGATATTCCGGCGCGATGCGGTTCACCGTTTCCCGCCATAGACGGGACGTCTCCAGTACGTTCGCCTTGTCGACGGAGGCGAGACGCTTGCTGCGTTTTTGCGCGATTTCGAACGCCTGGCGAACGATCCGCTCCACTTCCGCTACGTTATAAACGCACGTATCGACGGCTTCTTGTCCGCCCGCGCCCTCGCGGCGGAACTTCTCGCCGAAGTAGATGCCGCCCGTCAGCTCGCGCACGACGATCAGATCGGTGCCTTCCAGCACTTCGGGCTTCAGCGTGGAAGCGTCTTTCAGGCAGTCGAACACGACGGCCGGACGGATGTTGGAAAACAGGCCGAGCGCTTTGCGGATGCCCAGCAAGCCGGTTTCCGGACGAAGCTCCTTCGGATTGTTGTCCCATTTCGGGCCGCCGACGGCGCCGAGCAGCACGGCGTCCGCTTTTTGGCAAATTTCCAGCGTCTCCTGCGGCAGCGGCGTTCCTTTCTCGTCGATCGCGATGCCGCCGAACAGGCCGTATTCCAGTTCGAATTTGTAGCCGAACAGCTCTTCCGTTTTTTTCAATACTTTGACCGCTTCCGCCACGACCTCGGGGCCGATTCCGTCCCCGGGGATGACGGCGATTTTTTTCACTTCTGCCATAATTGCGATTCACTCCCGTTTTCCATAAGATTTACGTGTCCGAGACTCTCCATTCATTTGTAGCACATTTCCTCTGAGAGGCAAAATAGATAAATCCTATTGTTTTCATATTCGGGAACTATAACCGATCCAGCGCGCGTGCCAAACCCGGCCAAACGGGGAGCAGGCCCTTATCGCCCGGCTGTAGGGCCGGCGAGGCGGCCTGCCGCCGCCCATTAACGAATTCCCACGATCAGACGAGCACGCTCTCGATCGCGCGCGTCATTTTTTCCATGCCGGAAATCGTGGCGTCGTAGTCGTTGTGCGTAAAATTCATCCGCATGCAGTTCGTCGGCGCGTTTTCCGCGAAGAAGGTTACGCCCGGCACGAAAGCGACGCCCAGCTCGACGCATGTTTTAAGCAGCTCCGTCGTATTGACCGATTCCGGGAATTCCAGCCAGAAAAACATGCCGCCCTTCGGCTCCTGCCATTTCACCCCGGGCCAATCGTGCTTCTTCAGCAGGTCGGCCATTTGCCGCATCCGCGCCTCGTACTCCTTCCGGACAAACTCGATATGGCCGTCCAGATCGAAATGCGCAAGCAATTGGTACAGCGTCTGCTGGTCGAGCGAGCTCGAATGCAAATCGGCGGCTTGCTTGGCCTGCGACATCGCGCGGATCAGCTTCGAATCGCCGATGACCCAGCCGGTGCGAAGCGCGGGCGCGACCGTCTTGGAGAACGTGCTCGTGTACACGACGCACGAGTTATCCGTTTGCTCGTCCAGCGACAGGATCGACGGGTACGTGCGGGATGCGTCTCCGAATTTCAGCTCGCCGTACGGGTCGTCCTCGAGAATGAGCGTGTCCGAAGCCCGGCATGCCTCCAGCACGGCGCGGCGGCGCTCCTCGCTCCATACCTTTCCCGTCGGATTCGAAAAGGTCGGGATGACGTAAAACATTTTCGGCTTGTGCTGCTTGATTTTCGCCGCCAGATCGTCCAAATCCGGGCCGTCCAGGTCCGCGTCGACCGAAATCGGCACGGCGCCGTAGGAGCGGAACACCTGCAGCGCCGACAAGTAGGTCGGGCGCTCGACGAGAATGACATCGCCCGGGTCGATGTAAATCCGGGTCAGCAAATCGATCGCCTGCTGGGAGCCGGTCGTCAGCAGCATGTTTTCGGGCTTCGCCTTCACGCCTTTGCGGGCCATCCGGTCGCACAGCGCTTCCCGGAGCGGCATATACCCTTCGGTCAGCCCGTATTGCAGCGCTTTGTTGCCCTGCTCCATGACGCGACCGAACGCTTCGCTGACCGCCGCGACGGGAAAGTGCTCCTCCGCGGGCAAGCCTCCGGCAAACGAGATGATCGAATTGCCCTGCGTCAGCTTCAAAATTTCGCGCACCGCCGAAGAGGAGAAGCTCCCCAGCTTGGCGGAAAACCGATAATTCATGTAAGGGTTCCTCTTTTCGTGGCAAAATGGGCGAAGCCCCCGCTTGCCGGGGACCTCGCAGCCGAAAAGGATAAACGTGAAATTCAGCCTTTACGGTAACGTTTAAATGAGCGTCACGTTGTCGCGGCGGGCGCGCGTCGGCGCGTTTCGCTTGTCGATCAGGCGATTGAGCGCGTCGACGTAGGCGCGGGCGCTCGCCTCGAGGATGTCGGTGCTGACGCCGCGGCCCTGCGCGCTTACTTCGCCCTGCCGCAGGACGACGTGAACGTCGCCGAGCGCATCGGTGCCGTCGGTGACGGATTTGATCGTGTAATCGTCGAGGACGACTTCTTCCTTCGTCAGCTCGTCGATCGCGCGGTAAATCGCGTCGACCGAACCGTTGCCGACCGCTTTCGTCTCGATTGGGCCGCCGGCCGTTTGGAGACGGACGGTTGCCTCCGGTCCTTTGCGGCTGTCGAAGGCGATGACCAGTTGGTCGAGCGCGTACACTTCCGGCGTATCGACCATCTTCTCTTCCATCAGCGCGATGATGTCTTCGTTGCTGACGTCTTTCTTGCGGTCGGCCAAATCCTTGAACTTGCCGAAAGCGGCGTTCAGCTGATCCCCGGTCAGGTTTTCGAAGCCGAGATCGACCAGCTTCTCCCGGAACGCATGGCGGCCGGAATGCTTGCCGAGCACGAGCTTGCTGTCCTTGAGGCCGATCGTCGCCGGGGAGATGATCTCGTACGTCGTCTTCTCCTTCAGCACGCCGTCCTGGTGAATGCCGGACTCGTGGGCGAACGCGTTCGCGCCGACGATCGCTTTGTTGCCGGGAACGACCATGCCCGTCAGCTTGCTGACGAGCCGGCTCGTTTTGGCGATTTCCTGCAGGTTCAGCGTCGTCCTCGCCTGGAAAAATTCGGCCCGCGTATGCAGCGCAAGCGCGACTTCCTCAAGCGCCGTGTTGCCGGCGCGCTCGCCGATGCCGTTGATCGTGCCCTCGATTTGATCGGCTCCGTTCAAAATCGCCGCAAGCGCGTTCGCCGTCGCCATGCCGAGATCGTCGTGGCAGTGCGCGGAAAGCTGGATGCGATCGATGTCCGGCACCTTTTCCTTCAGCGTCTTGAAAATGTTGCCGAACTCTTGCGGCGTCATATAGCCGACCGTATCGGGGATGTTGACGACGGAAACGCCGTTCTTGACGGCAAGCTCAGTCACCTCGCAGAGGAAGTCCAGCTCCGTCCGACCCGCGTCCTCGGCGGAAAACTCGATTTTGCTGAAATACTTTTTGGCATATTGAATGGCGCGCTCGGCCGTTTCCAGTACCTGTTCCTTTTCCATCCGGAGCTTGTGCTTGCGGTGAATCGGGGACGTGGCGAGAAAAATATGAATGCAGGGATCCTGCGCGTCCTTCAGCGCGTCGCGCACGGCGTCGATGTCCTGTTCGCGGGAACGCGCAAGTCCGACGATGCTGGCGTTTTTGACGGCTTTCGCCACCGCGTTCACCGCGGCCAGATCGCCGGGGGAAGCGGCCGGAAAGCCGGCTTCGATCCGGTCGACGCCGAGACGCTCCAATTGGTAAGCAATTTCCAATTTCTCTTGGGTGTTCAGGTTGACGCCCGGGGATTGCTCCCCGTCGCGGAGCGTCGTGTCAAAAATATATATTTTTCGCATATGGCAACTGGTTGCCCGCACCTCCTGAAACCGGGATTAGGTTCGGACCGTTCGCTTTTCGTCCGGCCACGAATCGATTATATCATAAACTTGATAAATAACCCCGGCCGAAGCCGGGGTTGTCCATCGCGCTATTGTGGGGATTACTTGTTGATCCAGTGCATCAGGCCGCGAAGCTGGGAACCGACCACTTCGATCGGATGCTCGGCTTCGTTGCGGCGAGTCGCCGTCAGGAACGCGCGTCCGGATTGATTTTCCAGGATGAAGTCGCGGGCGAAGCGGCCGGCTTGGATGTCGGCGAGCACTTCTTTCATCGCTTTTTTCGTTTCGTCGGTCACGATGCGAGGACCGGTTACATAATCGCCGTACTCGGCCGTATTGGAGATCGAGCTGCGCATTGCGGCAAGTCCGCCTTCGTACATCAGGTCGACGATCAGCTTCAGCTCGTGCAAACATTCGAAGTAGGCCATTTCCGGAGCGTAGCCCGCTTCGACGAGCGTTTCGAAACCGGCTTTGACGAGGGCGCTCGCGCCGCCGCACAGAACGGCTTGTTCGCCGAACAGGTCGGTTTCCGTCTCTTCGCGGAACGTCGTTTCGATGACGCCCGCGCGGGTGCAGCCGATGCCTTTGGCATAGGCCATGCCGATTTCGAACGCTTTGCCGGTGCCGTTTTGGTGGATGGCGATCAGGCCGGGAACGCCGAAGCCTTCGACGTACGTGCGGCGAACCAGGTGGCCCGGCGATTTCGGAGCGACGAGCAGAACGTCGGCGTCGGCCGGCGCGACGATTTGGCCGAAGTGCACGTTGAAGCCGTGGGAGAACATCAGGGCCGCGCCTTTTTTGAGGTTCGGCTCGATTTCGTTTTTGTAGACGGCGGCTTGCGTTTCGTCCGGCATCAAAATTTGCACGACGTCCGCTTTGCGGGTCGCGTCGGCGACGGACAGCACTTCGAAGCCGTCGTTGCGGGCCGCTTCCGCGGATTTGCCTTCGCGAAGACCGATGATGACGGACAGGCCGCTGTCGCGCAGGTTTTGCGCTTGAGCGTGGCCTTGGCTGCCGTAGCCGATGACGGCGATCGTTTTGCCTTTCAGGGCGCCGAGGTCGGCGTCTTTTTCGTGGAATAACTTAACTGCCATGGAATGTGTTCCTCCTTAAATTGTAAAACCTTTTTATGGCAACCCTCATGGAACGGGCGTCCCAAGAGAGAACCGGCCTTTGTCGGCGGTTCTCTCCTCGAACTCCCGCTCCCTGGGGGAGCGGTCAAAAGCGGGATAAGGCCCCGATTACTTCGCGCCGCGCGTCAAAGCGGTAACGCCGGTGCGGGAAATTTCGCGAATGCCGTACGGCTTCAACAGCTCGATCATCGCCTCGATCTTTTCCGGATCGCCGACGACCTGGACGATCAGGCTGTTCGGGCTGATGTCGACGACGGCGGCGCGGAACGTCTCGACGACGCCCAAAATCTCCGGCCGGGCCGACGGCTCGGCGGAAACCTTGATCAATCCCAGTTCCCGGCCGACCATCGGATTGGAACCGACGTCGATGACTTTGATGACGTCGATAATTTTGTAAAGCTGCTTTTGAATTTGTTCGAGCGTGTGCTCGTCGCCGCTCGTCACGATGACCATGCGGGACAGCCCCGGCTCTTCCGAACTTCCTACGGTAATGCTTTCGATATTGAAGCCGCGTCTGCCGAACAGGCCGGACACCCGCTGCAGAACGCCCGGCTGGTCGTTGACGAGAATCGCGATCGTATGCTTCCGGTTCATTCCGCATCCCCCATGATCATTTGGTCGATCGAACTGCCCTGCGGCACCATCGGATAAACGTTCTCTCCCTTGCGGACGACGAATTCGACGACCGCCGGGCCCGGGTGCTTCAACGCTTCCTCCCAGGCGCGGCGCGCCTCCTCCTTGTTCGTCGCGCGGAATCCCTTGACGCCGTACGCCTCCGCCAGCTTCACGAAGTCCGGGCTTCCGGACAGGTCGATATGGCTGTAGCGGTTGTCGTAAATGAGCTCCTGCCACTGGCGGACCATGCCGAGCACCTGGTTGTTCAAAATGGCGACCTTGACCGGAATGTTGTTGATCGCGCAAATCGCCAGCTCCTGGGCGCACATCTGCATGCCGCCGTCGCCGTTGATCGAAACGACGGTCCGGTCCGGGTTGCCCATTTGAGCGCCGATCGCCGAAGGGAAACCGAAGCCCATCGTGCCGAGGCCGCCGGACGTTACCCACGAGCGCGGCTTGTTGAACGGATAATATTGCGCCGCCCACATTTGATGCTGGCCGACGTCGGTCGTGACGATGGCGTCGCCCCCCGTCGTTTCGTGAATCATCGAAACGACCCACTGCGGCTTCAATTCCGCGCCCGAATCGGAGTACGAGAACGGCTTGGCCGCCTTCCACTCCTGAAGCTGGGCGCGCCAGGCATCCGCCTTCGCCGCCCGCTTCGCGCTTTCGTTCGCGAGTTGGAGCACGGCTTTGACGTCGCCGACGATCGGAATTTCCGTCGGCACGTTTTTGCCGATTTCGGCGGGATCGATATCGATATGAACGATCCTGGCCTTCGGCGCGAAACCGTCGAGCCGTCCCGTCACGCGATCGTCGAACCGCGCGCCGATGCTGATCAGCAGGTCCGCGTTCTGAATCGCGGTGTTGGCCGTCCACGTGCCGTGCATGCCCGGGAAGCCGACGTGCAGCTCATGCCCGCTCGGAAAAGCTCCCAGGCCGAGCAGCGTCGTCGTAATCGGAATTTCCGTCTTCGTGACGAATTCGTACAGCTCCTCGTGGGCGCCGGAGTAAACCGCTCCGCCGCCGACCAGCAGCAGCGGACGTTCGGCTTGCTCGATCGCGCGCAGCATTTTGTCCACTTGCATCTTCTTCGGCTGCACCGTCGGGTTGTAGCCGCGCAGCTGGACGGAATCGACGGGCTGGAACAGCGCCTTTTGCGCGGACACGTCTTTCGGGATGTCGATCAAAACCGGGCCTTTGCGGCCGGTGTTCGCGATGTGGAACGCCTCGTGAATGACGCGAGGCAGGTCCTCGACCTTGCGGACCAGGTAGCTGTGCTTCGTAATCGGCATCGTGATGCCGACGATATCGGCTTCCTGGAATGCGTCCGTGCCGATCAGGGTCGTCGCGACGTTGCCGGTGATGACGACGAGCGGCACCGAATCCATATAAGCCGTCGCAATCCCGGTAACCAGGTTCGTCGCCCCCGGCCCCGAAGTGGCGATGCAGACGCCGACCTTGCCGGTGCTCCTCGCGTAGCCGTCGGCCGCGTGAATCGCCCCCTGCTCGTGACGGGTCAGCAAATGTTTAAAATCGTCGAAGCCGTACATGGCGTCGTAAATATAAAGCACGGCGCCGCCGGGGTATCCGAAGACGCACTCCACACCCTCCAGCAGCAAACTTCTCAGGAGCATTTCCGAACCGGTAATGACTTCCGGTTTGCTCCATTTTTCAATCAGCTCTTCTTTGGACTTCAGCGTGGCACTTTGCGCGCTCATCCGTCATCCTCCTTTCATCGATTCAAATCCTCTGTCAAAACAAAAAACCTCTCGTCCCGAACATTCAAATGAAATGTTCAGGGACGAAAGGTTGTTCCTTCCGCGGTACCACCCGGATTTGCCGCTCATCTCGCGATGAAGGCCTCATAAAGTACGGTTGCCGACTTGAGCGCTCAAGGGACAACTTCATACTTCGGGCGCGATAACGTGCGCCATCCCGATTCCCCCTACAACGCCGGCATGCGGCGGTTCAGGCGAACAGCTCCAAGGAGACCCAGCGTACAGGGATTAAGGCATCGGTCTCAGCATTCCCGACGCTCTCTGAGCATAAGAGCCCTCGCGCTTCTTCCTCTTCACGGCCATTAAATGTTCGGTCGATGTAGCTCTAATTATATTCTTCACGGAAGCGTTCGTCAATACACGAATCGGGCGCGCGGGAAAATTAGCGGGACACGTTTGCGAAGCCCCGATCATACGATGTATCGACCGGCGGAAGATGACGACCGGCAAGCAACCGATTGACGGAGGCGCCCCATGATTCGTTGGAAGCGTAAAGGAGACAACCCGGGCATCATTCGGCTTGTCCGCGCCCAGCTCGTTCCGATTTCTCCCTGGTACGACGAACGCGACAAAAACCTCGACGGGATCATCGCCCGGCGAATCCGCGGCGGGTATACGTTCGTCGTTTCGCGCGTCAGAAGCGGCGCTCCGATCGCCTTCGTTCATTTTATCGTGCGCGGCGAATTGCTGTTCATCGATCTGCTTGCGGTCGACGGCGCATCCCAAGGCCGGGGCTGGGGCACCGAGCTTATGCGCCGCGCGGAAAGCTTCGGCCGAAGCCGCGGCTGCTCGCGGGTTCGGCTGTACGTGGACGAGGGCAACGCGAAAGGGCTGCGCTTTTACCTTCGACTCGGCTACGAAACCGTAAGGCATGCCGCGGAACTTCGCGCCATCGAGCTGGCAAAGCCTTTGTAACCGATACGGGTCACCACCACCAGCCGCCGTCGAATCCTCCCCAGCCGCCGAATCCGCCGCCGTACCCGTAAGGACCGAAGCCGTAGAACGGGGCCGTGCCGATCGCCAGCAGATCGAACAGCACGAGCGGCACGAATGCTTTCGTCCGAACCTTCTTGCCTTTCGTCTCCACAACGAGGACGTTGCCGCTGATGCGAACGAGCTTTCCGCTCACTACCGTGCCGTCTTTCCGTTTGGCGTAGATGCGGCGGCCGACAAGCTTAAGGACTTGCTCGCGTGTAACGCGGGACATGAAAGACTCCTCCTTTCCGGGAAGATGAGACCCGCGGTAACCCCGCACCGTCACAAGTCGGTCTGCATCCCCTTTGTCCTACAGCGTATGAGCGCGAAGCCGTCTCGGCTTGCACCCCTGTCCCGCATGGCCAAAAAGGGCGAACGAGCGCATTTCGGCCGCTTCCCTTGCGGCGGCGCGGCTCCTCTCCCTGCAAACGCAAAAAAGCCGCCGCATCCGGCCGCCGGACAGGCGGGGATGCGATGGCTTTTCCGTTAAACGCGCGTTACGCGTTGATTTTCGATTTGGCGACGCCTGCGAGCGAGTTGAACGCGCCGATGTCGTTGACGGCCAGGTCGGCCAGCATCTTGCGGTTCACTTCGATGCCGGCCAGCTTCAGGCCGTGCATCAGCTTGCTGTAGGACAGGCCGTTTTGGCGGGCGGCGGCGTTGATCCGCACGATCCACAGCTTGCGGAAATTGCGTTTCGTTTGACGACGGTCGCGGTATGCGTACGTCAGGGACTTCAGAACTTGCTCGTTGGCTTTTTTGAACAGGCGATGTTTCGCGCCCCAGTAACCTTTTGCCAGTTTCAGGACTCTATTGCGACGGCGGCGCGTTACGAATCCGCCTTTGACTCTTGCCATTTGCCATTACCTCCCGGTACGAATGAATATGCGCTAATTAGGGCCGCGGCGCGGCTTATTTCAGGTTGGCCAGCTGTTGCTGCATGCGGCGAACGTCGCCTTGGGCAACGAGCGGCTGCGTGGAGAGCACGCGTTTTTGACGGCCGGACTTGTGAGCGAGCAAGTGGTTCTTGTACGCTTTGTAGCGTTTGACTTTGCCCGTACCGGTAATCTTGAAGCGGTCTTTCAGACTGCTGTGCGTTTTCATCTTAGGCATCTTTTGTTCCTCCTGTCATCAGTGGCTCTTCGGAGCCAGAATCATAATCATGCTGCGCCCTTCGAGCTTCGGCACGCGTTCGACGACGCAAATGTCGGCCACTTCGCTCGCCACCCGCTCCAGAATCTTCTGGCCGATGTTGGCGTGAGCGATTTCGCGTCCGCGGAACCGCACGGAACATTTGACTTTGTCGCCGTCTTTCAAAAACTTGACTACGTTGCGGAATTTGGTCTGGTAGTCGTGTTCCTCGATGTTCGAGCGGAACCAAACCTCTTTCAGATCTACAATCTTCTGATTCTTCCGGGCTTCCTTCTCTTTCTTCTGCTGCTCGTAACGGAATTTGCCGTAATCCATGATCCGGCATACCGGCGGCTTCGCCTGAGGAGCGATGTTCACGAGATCGAGATTGGCGTCGATGGCGAGCTGCATGGCTTCGCGGAATGGCTTGATTCCGATTTGCTCTCCGTCCGGCCCGACGAGCCGAACTTCCTTCGCCCGGATTTCCTCGTTGATTTGATGATCTTTGCTGATATGTTCCACCTCCAGATTGGACTGGTTGTCATGCGCCAACAACAAAAAAATGCGGGCCCAGAAGACCCACATTCCGCTGCAAACGTTGTGCCGGCAAAGGCGGATTTCCATCCGTCGCAAACCGGACCTCGCTACGCGTACCAGCCGATCGGCATCGGTCAGGTGAGAAGCGGGCGCTTCTGCTTAAGCGTGCTGATTCATTTCGTCACTCGAGTACTATACCATCCCCCGCAGACGTTGTCAACCTTCCGGCAGGCGGGAAGCTTTGCGAGGATGCGCCGGGTGCCGAAGAAGCAAAAAACGGCCCGAAGGCCGTTTCGCTTTTGCCCGTTTACATCTGCTTGCCCTGCACCTCGTCGAGCCGAAGCACGCGCGTGTGCTCGGTATGGCTCCACGTCTTGTTGTTTTGCGTGAAAAAGGCGTACACCGTGATCGGCCACCACGAAATGGAGAAAATCGGGAACGTGACGAGCCTGAGGTACATTTTCCACGGCACCTTCTCCAGCAGCATCGCCAGCGGCGTCTGCGCGTACATGTACAGCGCGATCGGAATCGAAAGCCAGGCCGGCGCCACCGCGTAAATCGAATCGAAATTCGGATCGCCCGGCAGCAGCTGGTCGAACCACAATACGCCGGTTACCGTAAATCCGAGCAAAAAGTAATACGCGTTGAAAATATAAAGGGCGGCGTCGATCTTCGCCCATTTGCGCTCCTTGATGCCCTGCCACAGCGTCGGCAGCATATAATGGCGGGCGACGTGAAAATGCCCTTGCATCCACCGCAGCCGCTGGCGGGACGACGCGCGGAACGTAATCGGCTTTTCGTCGTAAACCCGGGCATCGAAATTGAACTTCGGATAAATGTTGCGCTGAATGCAGCGAATCGTGAATTCCAGGTCCTCGACCAGGCTCGTCGCGCCCCAGCCCATCTCCTTGAGCAGCTTCGTCTCGAAGCACATGCCCGTTCCGCCGAGGAAGTTCGCCAGCCCCAGATTATAGCGCGGAAGCTGCCACAACCGGTTGCAAAACCAGTAGTTGATGCCGTTGGCGGCGCTCACCCAGGAATCGTGCGGGTTTTTGGTGTCGAGGTAGCCTTGGACGACGCGGTGGCCGTTCAGCAAGTCCTCGTTCATGTACTTCAGGAAATCGGTCGCGACCAGGTTGTCGGCGTCGAACATGACGACGGCGTCGTACTGGCGCGGATGCTTCCACAGCTTGCGAAGCATCCATTCGATGGCGTAGCCCTTGCCGCGCTCGTTCGGATTGACGCGCTCGCAGGCGTAAACGCCGGGATAGCCGCGGACGATGTCGGCCGTTCCGTCGGTGCAGTTGTCGCAGATGACGAACACGTCGAACAGCTCGCGCGGATAATCCATTTTGAGCAGGTTTTCCAGCAGCGCGCCTACGACCTTTTCCTCATTATGGGCGGCGACGAGAACCGCGAACGACTTCGTCGGCTCGTGCTCGATTTTTTCCCGCTTCCGTTTCCAAGCGAACACGGACAGGAAAACCTGGTACGTCCCGAGCACAAAAAACAGTCCTTGCGCGATCAGCAGCAAATGGTTCCACATATTCGGTTAGACCCCCTAAAAACCCTTTTTCATTTTTGCGCGTCCGACTTCCATCCGGTGGTCCGGATGCCGTCGCCGCTTTTCTCTTTTTGTTGTTTTTCTCTCTGTTTGAAAACACAAACCTGATTTTCATCCGTACGCGTGCATTTCGTCAAAAAGCATTTTCCGTCATTTCCGGTGTCCAGGCTCCGTTTAAGTTCCCTTCGCTTGCCGGGCATCCGTTTTCAACCGACTTCCTCCGCCAAGCATCCGCAAGCATCGTTTTCCGTCCGTTTTGTGTCCGCAGTCCCGATCTCCCGACACCATTCCTTCACAAGTCAGTTCTTTCGGATCGACCTTTCGCCATCGCCGCGGAACCCCGTTCGTTCGCTTTCGACACGCCGTTCGAATGACCGCGAGCGCAACGGCATGGCAGCGGCCGCCGCCGGCCTCCCCGCTATCATATGACGAACCGCGCGGCCGGAAGGTTTCAATCCATGCAGATATCTCCATAAAAGCTTACCCATCCGCCGCGAAAGTAAAACGAGCCGAACATGAAAATCCCGGCAGGAAAGCCCGCCGGGTTTACAGAAATGATATAGTGGATTTATATTTTCTTAATGTTTATCGATTAAAATGACAGTAGCGCTGCGATCCGGATTCTGTTTTGCGAGGCTCGCGCAACCCGGTACCGGGGAAAACGGGAGGGACGCTATGATGATGAGATTTTACAACAGACTCCATGAGTGGGAAGGTCCCTTGTTCCTTCATGTGAATATTCGATGGAACCGCCGAACGTGCAATTTGCTGTTTGCGATCCTTTCGCTCATCGGCGGGGCGACGTTCAGCCTCAGCTTTTCCGCGTTGGTCGGATTTATGATGCCGGACCCGTGGAGAGTCGTCGGCTGGCAGTCGCTGGCGGCCGTGTCGCTGAGCCATCTTCCGGTCGTTCTGGCGAAACGGAGCATGCCGCGCCTTAGGCCTTACCAGGTTTTTCCGCAAGCGAGAACGGGCAGGCGGCCGCTTCAGGATCCTTCGTTTCCGTCCGGCCACACGACCGCCGCTTTCGCGTTGTTGACGCCGTGGATGATCGCGATGCCAGGCATGTTCCCCCTGCTGCTGGCCGTCGGGCTCGGCGTCGCCCTGTCGCGCGTCTATTTCGGCCTGCACTACCCGAGCGATACCGCCGTCGGGGCGATGCTCGGTTTTCTGACCGCGCTCCTGATGATCAAACTGATCGGATAAATCCGCTACGAAAACGCGAAAAGGCAGACGGCCTCGCAGAAGGTCCGTCTGCCTTTTCGCGTTCATCGGCGTCGCCGCGCATGCCGCCCGATCAAAACCGGCCCGAGCGGAAAATGGAATAAATCAGCCACACGAACATGAGCGCGGCCACGATAAAGCCGACGACGACCGCCGGGACTTTCCACGGCAGCATGTACTCGTGCCCCATGGACGACCCGACGATGAGCCCCGCCATCATAATGCTGAAGGCAAGCAAAACGATGCTGAACGCCAGCCGGTTGCCGACCCGGTCCAGCTTCTTCAGCATCCGGTTCATCTGCTTCTCCGGCACCGACAGCTCCAGCTTGATTTTCCCTTGCTTCGCGAGCGTCAGCAGCTCCCGCAGCTTTCCCGGCGCTTCCGTCAGCAGGTCGGCGTATTCGGGCAAATGACGGGCCCAGATTTTCAGGATCGAGAACGGATTGAGCCGGTCGGTGACGAGCCGGCGGCCGAACGGTTCGGCCGCGTCCATAATGCTGAAATCCGAATCGAGCCCGGATACGACGCCTTCCATCGTCATCAGCGACTTGCCCAGCAGCGTCAAATCGGCGGGGATGCGGATGCGATGGCGGTAGGCGAGGGACATCAGCTTTTTGACGGCGTCGGCGATGCTGATTTGGCTTAACGGCACCTGGTAATAGTCTTCCCTCAATTCGTCCACGTCCGAGCGAAGCGAGGCGCGATCGGCGTCGTCGGGAATGAGCCCGAGCCGTTCGATCGCCGCGATGATTCCGTCCGTGCTCTGATTGCGCAAAGCGATCACGAACGTCGCGAAATGCGTCTTGGCTTCCGACGACAGCCGGCCGACCATGCCGAAATCCAAAAATGCCAGTTCCCCTCCGGGCAGCACGAGCACGTTGCCGGGATGCGGGTCGGCATGAAAGAAGCCTTCGATCAAAATTTGCTGAAGCATCGCGGTCGTGAAACGCTCGGCGACCTGCGCCCTGGAGATCCCTTCCCGTTCGAGCTTCTCGCGCTCGTTCAGGCGAATGCCGTCGATAAACTCCATCGTCAGCACCTTGCCCGACGAAAGCTCCCGAAACACGCGCGGAATGCGAACATAGGGCAGCTCGGCGGAAAAGACGGCGAATTTCTCCGCATTGCTTGCCTCCCGGCCGTAATTCAATTCGTTGCGCAGAGCGCTTCCGAGCTCCTCCATCATCTCGCTGACCCGGTACCTTCTCGCCCAGTCCAGCCTTTTCTCGGCCAAGCGAGACAGCTCCCCCAATATTTCCAGGTCGGTTTCGATACGGGAACGCACGGAAGGACGCTGTACTTTGACCGCCACGTCGGTTCCGTCCTTCAGCACGGCGTAATGGACCTGTCCGATGGAAGCGGCCGCGATCGGCGTCTCCTGGATTTCAAGGAACAGCTCCTCGACGGACGAGCCGAGCTCTTTTTCCAAAATCGTTCTCGCTTCCGAAAAAGGAAAGGCCGGAACGTCGTCCTGCAGCCGCGCAAGCTCCGCGATCACCTCGGCCGGAAGGAGATCCGCCCGGGTGCTGGCAAGCTGGCCCAGCTTGACGAAGGTCGGTCCCATTTCCTCGAGAAACAGCCGAATCCGGAGCCCGATCGAATGCTTTTGCAAATCCCGCCGTTCCTCGTCCCAGATCGCTTTATAGGATAACCCTTGGGCGAGCCCGAGGTCCTTGACGATAAATCCGAAACCGTAGCGCACGAATGCGGAGACGATTTCCCGGTAGCGTTTGAGATGGCGGATTCTTTTGCCGACGTTCATATCGTCCCTCCCCCGAACGCGGCGCGTTTTCCCGCAGAAGGCGCGCGGCCTTTAAACGGATTCGTCGTTCCCGGGCGTTTCGGTTCCGCTTTTTTCGCCGCCCGCGATCGCGACGAGCTCGTCCAGCCGCCGCTCCAGCCGCTCGATATCGGCTTTCGTCGCCAGATTTCTTTCGCCTAAAGCGGTCTGAATGCGCTCCTGGATGTAGGATTCGAGCTTCCGGCGGGATTCCTCGCCTTTTTGCAGCCACTCGTCGACGAAGCCGAAAGACTCCGCGCGGCTCATCTCGCCCTTCTTGACCAGTTCGTCGACCAGTTTTTCCACCTGCTCCTTGCTGGCCGCGGCAACCCCCAGCCCGAGGGAGAACGCCTTGTTCAAAGCCTCTTTCATGCTCCAGACCTCCTCATCCTTTTAGAAAAAATGAATGCCGGATTCGATGTCGTTAGTGTGGATAAGAGCCGATGGTTTATACCTATTTCGTTTGCTCCTTCCTTGTAAAAGTCTGATAATTCCGTCTCCTTCATCGTACCGGATGATGCCCAAAAGTCAACCGACGATTCGATGGCGATTCTCTTGGCCGGTCTTCGGCAGGGCGGAGCTTTCGGAAGGCATGAAATTGGCGGCACTCAAGAGTGCGACCATAGTCGAGATGAGTAATGGTTACTCGATTGCGCGCGGGTCTGTGTGCACGGCGGGTTGAGATGAGTAATTTTTACTCAACTGAGTGCGGATCTAGGCGCATGGCGGGTTGAGATGAGTATTTTTTACTCAACTGCGCGCGGGTCTTGGGCGTATGGCCGGGCAGATGAGTATTTTCTACTCAACTGAGTCGGTTCTGGGCGCACGGCGGGTGGGAGTTGAGTCACCATGAGACAACCGGGTTCCCGGAGGGCAGAGCCGATTTCCTGAGCGGCTGCGGGAGATGTCGCCGGAGAGGCATTTCGTGCGGCCCGAGCGGCGCCCCCGTCCCCCGGCGGGCTTGTCCGGCTCTTGTCTGTTCGTACGGCAAAAAAATTTAACAAAAAAAGCCGGCCGAAGAAGGCAAACGTTCGTTTGCCGCCTTCGGCCGACCCGAATCCGCTCGATCGTCACGGTTCGTTTTTCTCGAGGCGCTCCTGCGCCCTCATCTCGCGCTTGCGTTCGGCGGCGCGCTCCGAAGCGATGCGGTCCGCGTTGTCGGCGATCGCCCGCTCGCCGACGACGGCCTCCAGCCGGTAAATCGGCTGCCCGAGCCCGACGAATTTCGCCTCGTATTCGGTCAGCACCAAATCTTCGCGCAGCGTTTCCCGGTGCAAATGCAGCGAGATGTTCCGCATCTGCAGGCCGCAGTCCGAGAAGCTGTTCAGCGAAAACTCGAACAGCGTGAGCGAGTCCGTTTTGAAGTGGATTTCCCCCCGCTCGTTCAACGCGAGCTTGTACTTCTCCAGCATTCGCGGATGGGTCAGGCGGCGCCTGGCATGCTTGCTTTTCGGCCACGGATCGCTGAAATTCAAATAAATCCGCTCCAGTTCCCCCGGCTCGAACATGTCCTCCAGAAACTCGACGTTGCCGCGGACGAGCGCCAAATTCGGAACGCGATCCGCTCCGGCTTCCCGCCAGGCCGCGCGCGCCTTTTCGCTTCCGCGGCGCAGCAGCTCGTCGTACATGTCCATGCCGATGTAGTTGATATCCGGATTCCGAACGCTTTGCGTGCTGATGAAGCGCCCCTTGCCCATCCCGAGCTCGACATGGATCGGACGGTCGTTGCCGAAAAACTCGCGCCATTTTCCTTTCCATTTATTCGGCTCCAGCACGACCAGTTCCGGCTGGGCCTCCAGGCTTTCCCTTATATTTTTTCTGCCACGCAGTCTCATCGCTCGTCCTCGTCCTTCCGCTATGTTGGGCCGCAGCCCGCCGATTGCGCCGGCCGGACCTCGCCGGTCCCCGGCATCGACCTTTATTTTGCCGAATCCGGCCCCGATTGTAAAGGGGAAAGCGATTGCCGCGCCGCGGGCAGACATGAAAAAAGACCGCGCTCCTTCGCTTTCGGAACGCGGCCTCGCGATATTCACAGAAAGCCGGCGTTCGGCTTTCCTTTAATTCAGATACTTTTTGTCGTCTATGTCGTACTGAACGTCGAGGGCGTCCTGGAGCTTTCTTTTCGCGGACACTTCCACTCCGTGATTGTTGTGGAACTTGATGCCCGCGAGCGCCATCACTTCCTTGACCGTCAACTCGACCTTCATCGTGTCGTCCCCTTGGGGGATTTTTACGTTGTTCGTCACGATCCTCACCTCTCGCTTTCTCCAAAATGACTGTGGGGGCTTCTGCCCCCCGGAACGGAACAGCGGCAACAGCTATGCGTACAGTGCTGGAAATGGAGTGTGATGTCAGATTTTTTTGTTGATTTGGCGCACTTTTAATATAACAGATCATGTTAGGTATTTCAAGATGAAACCGCTTTATTTTTTGCGAAATCCGCGAAAACCTATTTATCGTTCTCCCCCGAACCTCAAAAAAACGTTTATCGGAATCCCCGTCCTCGCCACCCGATTGATTTTCCGGTACAATGGAAGAAGCGATTTTAGGGCAAGGAGAGGCTAAAGGCCATGCAGCAGACCCGCTCGATCCGGCCGGAAGCTTCCGGCCTCCCTTTGCGTTGGGGCGACAAAAGGTTTCACCCCTGGAGCTACGAAATGCGGCAAACCTTCGGCACGAAGGCGTTTAAAGTGATGCTGGACGCGGGCTTCACCTGTCCGAACCGGGACGGCTCCATCGCCGCGGGGGGCTGCACCTTTTGCAGCGCGCGCGGCTCGGGCGATTTCGCGGGCAGCCGGCGCGACGATCTCGTCACGCAATTCAATTCGGTGCGCGACCGCCAGCATTTGAAATGGCCGGAAGCGAAATACATCGGCTATTTTCAGGCGTATACGAACACTTATGCTCCGCTCGCTGTTCTGAAGGAATATTATGAAACGATTTTGCGGCAGCCCGGCGTCGTCGGCCTGGCGATCGCCACGCGGCCCGACTGCTTGCCGGACGACGTGGTCGATTATTTGGCCGAATTGAACGAGCGAACCTACCTTTGGCTCGAAATGGGCCTGCAAACCGTGCACGAATCGACGTCCGCGCTGATCAACCGGGCGCACGACACCGCCTGTTACCTGGACGCGGTCCGGCGCCTGCGCTCAAGAGGCATTCGCGTCTGCGCCCACATCATCTACGGCTTGCCCGGCGAGACGCGCGAGATGATGCTGGAGACCGGCCGGCAGGTCGCGGAGATGGACGTCCAAGGCATCAAAATCCACCTGCTCCACCTGATGCGCAAAACGCCGATGGTCCGCCAGTGGCGGGACGGCCTGCTCCGGTTTCTGGAGCGGGACGAATACGTCGAGCTTGTCGTCGACACGCTCGAAATGCTCCCGCCGGAAATGATCGTGCACCGGCTGACGGGAGACGCTCCCCGGGAGCTGCTGATCGGGCCGACGTGGAGCCTGCGCAAATGGGAAGTGCTGAACGCGATCGACGCCGAGCTGATCCGGCGCGCCAGCTGGCAGGGCAAGCTTTGGAAGGGGCGCTGACCGATGGGGTTCCTTTCGGTGCTCGCCATGGCGCAGCGCTGGGTGGCGGAGCGGGCGGGTCCGGGCGCCGTCGCCGTCGACGCGACGGCCGGCGGCGGGGTGGACACGCTGTTTCTTGCCCGAACGATCGGACCGGGCGGGCTTGTCTACGCCTTTGACATTCAGGAAGCCGCGCTCGACCGGACGCGGGAACGGCTGGCCGCGGCGGACGGCCCCGGCGGCGGAATCGCGCCCGTCCGGCTGCTGCGGGCCGGGCACGAACGGATGGCCGAGCTGATCGATCCGCGGCATCGCGGGCTTGTCCGGGCGGCGATGTTCAACCTCGGCTTTTTGCCGATGGCGGATGCCGACCGCTCCGTCATAACGAGGCCGGATACGACGATTCCGGCCATGAAGGCGGCGCTCGGCCTGATGGCGCCGGGAGGCGTGCTCACCGCCGTCGTATACCCCGGTCACGAGGGCGGCGGCGAGGAGGCGCAGGAAGTGGAGCGCTGGATGACGTCGCTCCCGGCCGCCGAGGCGCAGCTGGCCCTGTACCGGATGCCGCAAAAGCCCGCGGCGCCCTACCTGCTCGCGCTTGAGAAGCGGGCGCCGCTGCCGGGCTGATTTTTCGCGAAACTTGCGACGAAGCTCTTGAATTTTTGCAATCGATTAGAGGAGGATTACCCGCATGACCGTCAAACCTTATCCCTTGCATTTCAAACCGGAATTCAAAGAACGCGTCTGGGGCGGACGCGCGCTGGAGCGCTTCGGCTTCGACGTGCCGGAAGGCCATATCGGCGAAGGCTGGATGATCGCCGACCACCCGAACGGCGTATCCCACGTGCTGAACGGCGAACTGGCCGGCCAAGGGCTCGACCGGATCCGCGAGACCGTCGGCGCGGAATGGTTCGGCGACCGGGGCGCGCTGTCCGGCAACGGACGCTTTCCGCTGCTGATCAAGCTGCTCGACTGCAACGACGACCTTTCGGTGCAGGTTCACCCGAACGACAGCTACGAGGGACTGCCGAAAGGCGAACTCGGCAAAACCGAAATGTGGTACGTGCTGGACGCGAAACCGGGCGCCAAAATCATTTACGGGCTGAAGCCCGGCGTCGATCGGGAAGAGCTGGCGAAAGCCATTTCCGAAAACCGCATCATGGATACGCTGCAGGAGGTGCCCGTCAAGGCGGGCGATACGTTCTACATCCCCGCGGGAACCGTCCACGCGCTCTGCTCCGGCGTGCTGGTCGCGGAAATTCAGCAAAACTCCGACACGACCTACCGGTTGTACGATTACGACCGGCCCGGACTCGACGGCAAACCGCGGGAGCTCCATATCGAGGATTCGCTTAACGTCATCGCCTACGAAGGAGCCGGGGCAAGCCGGATGGAAACCGACGGCGCCGCCCCGGGACAATGGCTGAACCTGGCGCAATCTCCGTACTTTACGACGGACAAAGGCGTCGTCGACGGCGCCTGGGAGCTGTCCACCGATCCGTCCAGCTTCGTCGTGCTGATCGTCGCGGACGGAGAAGGCTCGATCCGCTGGTCGGGCGAATCGCTGCAGGCCAAAGCCGGCGACTGCTTCCTGCTTCCGGCCAATTTGGGCTCATACGCGCTCGACGGCAAAATGACGGTGCTGCGCAGCCGTCTTCCCGAGTAACACGACTTCGTCGGTCATGCGGAGGCACGATCGTTCAAGCTGTCGGCCTCCGCCATTTCCCGCGCCTGCCGCGCGAAAGGAAGGAAACGAATGCTGCGCCAAACGTTGGTATTAACGGGACTCGGCCTTGCCATGTGGGTCATCTCCACGCTATTCTTCATTCTTTTCGGGGATTGGGTTCTGGTGGGCACGGACGATTCCCATTTCGGCTCTTCCTTGTTTTTGCTCGAGGCGCTGACGCTGCTCGTGCTCATCGGCCTATCGCTGATCGTAAGGCTGCGGCTGTTTCGCCAGCGCGGCTCGGCTACCCGTTTCGGCTATATTGCCGCTTCGATCGGCCTGCTGCTGAGCGCCTTGGCCATCTGGAACCGCAGCCGCGTTTTCTCCGATTTGGACGAAAGCCAGCTTCACGCTTTTTCGATTTGGATGACGCTGGCTTACGCCATGACGCTGCTCGTGCCCGCCGCAACGGACCGGCTCGTCCGGACGAAAAGCGAAGAAGCGGCCCCGGCGGACGAACGGCCGAGCGAACCGTCGGATGAATACGCCGATGCCGGCCGGGACGAAACCCGCCTGTAAAAAGAACGCCGGAAAGAACGTCGAAAAAATTTTCCCGCGGCCGTCAACCCCTGTCACCCGATACGGATTGGCGGCCTTATTTTTATCGAACGAAGGAGTTGCGAAATGAGCACTTCAACCGAACAGCATCGCAGCGAAGCGCCGGCAACCGTCTCTTGCCTGATCGTTACCGTATCCGATACCCGCACGCCCGAAACGGACAAAAGCGGGCAGCTCATCCGCGAGCTGCTGGAGAACGGCGGCTATCGGGTCGTCGACCGGATCATCGTTCCCGACGAATTCGAACGGATTCGAAGCGAAGTGAAGCAAGCGGCGGACAGGCCCGACGTCGAAGCCGTCCTGCTCAACGGGGGAACGGGAATCGCCGCCCGCGACACGACCTGCGAAGCGGTGCAAAGCTTGCTCGACAAGGAGATGCCCGGGTTCGGGGAGATTTTTCGCTACCTGAGCTTCGCCGAGGATATCGGTTCGGCCGCCATATTGTCGCGGGCCATCGCCGGCACGATCGGGCGAACCGCCGTTTTTTCGATGCCGGGCTCGACGGGAGCCGTGAGGCTGGCCATGACCCGGCTCATCGTGCCGGAGCTCGGACACGTGATGCGGGAAATTTATAAGGACCGTTAGGGGGATTTGCGGCATGTCCGAACGCTCCGCTTTCGTGCCGGCTTTTTTCGTGTGGGCGCTGCTCGCGGGATCGGGCCTGCTTCGGATCCGCCGGACGGCTTCAGCCCCTTCGCCGGTGCCGCGGACCGCAAGCTGGCGCGTTGGTCGGGTTACGCGCTGATATCCATGTCGGTGTTCCGTCTATAAACGGAAGGGCGGCCCCGGGGGTCGGTTTGACCTCTTGGGACCGCCTCTTCTCCTTTTACTGCTCGCCTTTTAAAATGTCTTCGATGCGCTGAAGCTCCTCGGCCGTGAAGTCGAGGCGGTTGACGGTCGCGGCGTTGTCGTCCACCTGCTGGACGCGGCTCGCGCCGATCAGCACAGTCGTCACCCGGCCGCCGCGCAGCACCCAGGCAAGCGCCATCTGGGCGAGCGTCTGGCCCCGCTCCGCGGCGACTTCGTTCAAGCGCCGCACTTTGTCCAGCTTGTCCGGCGTTATGTTGGATTCGCTTAAAAACACGGAGGCTCCGGCAGCCCGCGAGTCTTCCGGGATCCCCTGCAAATATTTGTTCGTCAGCAAGCCTTGCTCGAGCGGCGAGAAGGCGATCGAGCCGACGCCGTTTTCCTCCAGGACGTCGAGCAGTCCGTCCTCGACCCAGCGGTCGAACATGCTGTAGCGGGGCTGATGGATCAGCAGCGGCGTGCCCAGGTCTTTCAAAATCCGGATCGCCTTGGCGGCCTCCGGCGCGCGGTAATTCGAGATGCCCACGTACAGCGCCTTGCCGGAACGGACGATATGGTCCAGCGCCGCCATCGTTTCCTCCAGCGGGGTTTCGGGATCGGGGCGATGATGATAGAAGATGTCCACGTAGTCGAGCCCCATCCGCTTCAGGCTTTGATCGAGGCTGGAGACGAGATATTTGCGGGAGCCCCAATCGCCGTAAGGTCCCGGCCACATATAGTAGCCCGCCTTCGTCGAAATGACCAGCTCGTCGCGATACGGCTTCAAGTCGGTCGCGAGCAGGCGGCCGAAGTTTTCCTCGGCGGATCCCGGAGGCGGACCGTAATTGTTCGCCAGATCGAAGTGCGTAATGCCAAGGTCGAACGCTCTTCTTACGATGGCCCGGCCGTTCTCGAACTTGTCGTTGCCGCCGAAATTGTGCCACAGGCCGAGCGAAATCGCGGGCAGCTTCAATCCGGTGCGTCCGCAGCGATTGTACTTCATGCCTTGATACCGTTCCTCGCTTGCCACATAAACCATGTTCCTTGCTCCTCTCCGGCTATTCGATAGGTTTGCCCGCTTCCGAAAGCTGTGCCTTGCCTAAGGGCGAAGGAAGCGCAAGCAATTGAGGCGGCGTTTCCTCTCCGCCGTAAAGCACCGCGAGCAGCGTGCCGTTCTCCCGGTCGATGCGGCCTTCCCCCGACCAGGCGGCGTAATCGAACGGAACGTATTCGAGAACCGCCTTTTTCGCGAGTTCCCTTTGATCCAAACCCAGCCGCTCCGCCGCCGCCTTCAAATGACCGGACCAGGCGTCCTTGTCCATTCGATCTTCCCACCAGATTTTGCGGGGCTTGTATTTATGCTGGAGGAAGTAATCGATTTTGAGCAATCCGAGCGTGACGTCAAGATCCAGGGCGGGGTTGGCATCCTCTTTCAGGAACGACCAGATCCGGACGAACAAGTCCTCCAGTTGATGCCCGATCCGCTGCCAGCCGCGTTCCTCCCAATAATCCCCGAACCGCTGGAAAAAGTCAAACGGCGACGGATACGCCCGGCCGACCAAATATTCGATCGTGCGGTCCATCCGGTGCGCGTTCCAGTATTTTTCCAGCACATCCTCCACGCGCTTGATGCGGACGATATCGGAAAACGGCATCCGATCGTTGCCCAGCATTTCGTACGGGGCGCGATCCGAATAGACGTAGCCGTACTTGTCCGCGTCGATCCGCAGTCCCGTTCCGCGCAGCATTTTGAGAAATCCGAGCTGCAGCTCCTCCGGCCGAAGCTCGAACACGTCGTTGAACGTTTTCCGGAACGTGTCGTAATCTTCGTGCGGCAGTCCGGCGATCAGGTCGAGATGCTGGTCGATTTTGCCGCTTTCCTTGACTTTCGTTACCGTGCGAACAAGCTTCGTCCAGTTTTGCCGGCGCTTGACCGCCAGATTGGTCGGATCGTTCGTCGACTGCACGCCGATTTCGAACCGGAAAATGCCGGGCGGCGCGTGCTCCGCGAGAAAATCCAGCACCTCCGGCCGCATGATGTCGGCGGTAATTTCGAATTGAAACACGCAGCCCTTGTGGTTGTCGATCAAAAACCGGAAAATTTCCAGCGCGTAATCGCGCTTGATGTTGAACGTCCGGTCCACGAATTTGATCAGCTTCGCCCCGCTGTCGATCAAATAGAGCAGATCGGATTTGACCCGGTCCATATCGAAATAGCGGACGCCCACCTCGATGCTCGACAGGCAGAACTGGCAGCTAAACGGGCAGCCCCGGCTCGTCTCGAAATAAACGACGCGATTTCCGAGCGACGGCAAATCCTCCTTGAAGCGGTAAGGCGAAGGGAGGGCATTCAGGTCGAGCTTCGGGCGTCCCGGATTGATGACCGTTTCGCCGTTTTTGCGGTAGGCGAGCCCGAACACGAAGTGGAACTTGCGGTCTCCCGCCAGCTCCCGCAGCAAATCCCGCAGCGTCTCCTCCCCCTCGCCCATGACGATGAAATCGACCGCGGGCAGCCGGTTCATCCAATACTCCGTATCGTAGGAAACCTCCGGGCCGCCGAGCACGATTTTGACGTCGGGCATCACCTTGCGCAGCATGTCGATGACGACGATCGTCTCTTCGATGTTCCAGATGTAGCAGGAGAACCCGATCACGTCCGGCTTGCGGCGATACAAATCGGAGGCGATCGTCATCGCCGGATCTTTGATCGTGTATTCGGCGAGCTCGATATCGAACTCGTCCCGACAATAAGCCTTGAGCACGCGCAAAGCCAGGGAAGTGTGAATGTATTTGGCGTTCAGCGTCGCCAGCACGACGTTCATGGCAGAACCTCTTTTCAAATCGAAGCATTCTCTTCATTGTACCGGAAATCGCAGCGAAAAAACAAAAGAAATCGATCCGCCGGTCGATGCCGGGGCAGGCGAAGCTTGGTTGGATTTTGTCCAATCAAAACCGGTGTTTTCGCGAAACACGTCATCTTCGTTGCAAATAGTTAAAAAAAGACCGCTCCCGAAGCGCGGGAGCCGTCCCTTGTCAAATGGCTTTTACACGTCCAGCCCGCCGTCGGCGATGACCTGCCGGATGAAATAATAGCTGTCCTTCGGATAGCGCGCGAACGTCTCGTAATCGGTGTACACGATGCCGAAGCGTTTGCGGTAGCCTTCCGCCCACTCGAAATTGTCCAGCAGCGACCAGGCGAAATAACCCTTGAGCGGAACGCCCGATTCGATCAGCCGGTGGCACTGGATGAAGTGCTTGCGATAGTACTCGGTTCGCAGCTCGTCGTGCACCCGATGGTCGGCGGTCAACTCGTCCTCGTAGCAGGCGCCGTTTTCGGTAATGTAGATCGGCGTGTCCCCGTACTCGTCCTTCACCCACGACAGCACCTTGTACAGTCCGTCCGGATACACGTTCCAGTCCATGAACGTCTTGTCGAAGCCGAGCTGCACTTCCTCGCAGTCGAACAGGCCCTCGCCCTGCTTGTAGCGGCCGAAACCGCCGCTGTAGTAGTTGACGCCGATAAAATCGATCGGCTGCGCGATCGTCTCCATATCCCCCGGCTCGATCGGCACCTCGGCGCCCTTCTCGCGGAACCAGTCGACCATGAACGCCGGATACGTTCCCTTGAACGTCGGCTCCATAAACCACTCGTTGTTCCACGCCCGCTGCCGCCGCGCCGCCTCGACGTCTTCCTCGCGCGTCGTGTACGGTTCGTACCAGTACAGGTTGTGGGTGGTGCCGATTTCGCCCTTCACGCCCAGAGAGCGGAACTTTTTGACCGCCTCCCCGTGGGCCACCATGCAGTTATGCGCAACCGTTACGGCCAGCTGCAGGTCTTTGTTGCCGGGAGCGTGGGCTCCCAGGTAGTTGGACAAAAACGAAACGCACCACGTCTCGTTAAACGTTATCCATTGCTTTACCTTTCCGTCGAATGCCTTGAACACCGTTTCCGCATAGCGGACGAACGCGTCGATCGTATCCCGGTTCGCCCAGCCGCCCTTGTCCTGAAGCGCCTGCGGCAAATCCCAGTGATACAGCGTGACGCAAGGCTCGATTCCGGCCGCCAGCAGCGCGTAAAGAACGCGCCGGTAATAATCCAGTCCTTCCGGATTGAGCTCGCCGTCCCCGGTCGGATATACGCGCGGCCAGGCGATAGACAGCCGGTACGCTTTGACGCCGAGCCCCTTGAGCAGGGCGACGTCCTCCTCGTAGCGATGATAGCTGTCGCATGCCCTGTCGCCGTTGTCGTCGTTCGCCACCTTGCCGGGCGTATGGGAAAACGTATCCCAAATGGAAAGCCCTCTGCCGCCTTCCCGGTATGCCCCTTCGATTTGATAGGAAGCCGTTGCCGTCCCCCAGACGAAATCGGCCGGAAACGTTAATTTTGCCATCGATCCTACCTCCGCACAGAGAATAAATACGTGCATGTAAAACGTTTTCTATCCCGATTTTAACATGTTCCCGGGAAGAACGCCCGCTTTTTTCTGTGCGATTTTGCTTACTATTTATTCGGGTTAGGCGCTTTTTTCGGGGAGCTCCCGGGCGAGCGTCCCGATCGAGTCGAGAAATTCCTGCACGGCGGGAATGCCGCGTTCCAGCGCGTCTTCTCCCCGCTCGTACACGGCGCCTCCCGTCCCCTCCAGCAGCTATTGCGTTCGGCCCTCATTCGCCTTTGAATTGCAACGAAAGGAAAAATGCGTTAAAAAGAAAAGAGAATCGGCGCACGCCGTCCGGCGGCGGCAAGCAGGACAGACGAAGGGGAGGACCGAATGGACAACCGAAGCTACGAGTGGGTATTGGCCGACGGCAGCCGCATGTTTGCGTGCGAATGGAGACCCGGCGAACGCGCTTCCGTCCGCGGCGTCGTCGCCATCGTGCACGGGATGGGGGAGCATATCGGGCGCTATGCGCATGTCGCCGAGACGCTTACGGAAGCCGGGTTCGCGGTGTTCGGCTTCGACCAGCGCGGACACGGACGCACGGCCGGAAGACGGGGGCATACGCCTTCCTACGAAGCCCTGTTCGAAGGAGTGGACCGCATGCTGGACGACGCGAGGCGGAGCTGTCCGGGGGTCCCTTTGTTTTTGTACGGGCACAGCATGGGCGGAAACGTGACGCTGAACTACGTGCTGCGCCGCAAGCCGGCCATCGCGGGCGCCATCGTCACGAGCCCCTGGCTTACGCTTTCCTTCAGTCCCCCGCCGCTGCAGGTCGTCGTCGGGCGAATGCTGGAACGAATCCGGCCGACCTTTTCCAACAATCGGCCGATGATTCCCGAGCGATTGAGCTCCGATCCCGACATGATTCGCCGGCTGAAGGAGGATCCGCTCGGACACGGCCTGATCAGCGCCGCTTTTTTCTTCGGCGTGCAGCGGGCCGGGCTGTGGGCGCTCCAGCATGCGGGGGATCTGTCCGTCCCGCTGCTGCTCATGCACGGAGACGACGATAAAGTCACGTCCTTCGTTTCCAGCGCGCGATTCGCAAACGCCGCCGGACCGCTGTGCTCCTTCCGGGAATGGCCGGGCTTCAAGCACGAGCTGCACAACGAAACCGGGCGGGAGCGGGTTTTCGCCGCGATCAGGGATTGGCTGGACGAACGCATGGGCGCGGAACGCTTGTCCTAAGCCCGTCAGCCCCCTCTGTACCATCCCCGTCCGTTCCGGTACAATCTATGGAGAGAACGATAAGAGAAAAAGGAGAGAACCGGAACCGATGACAACGTATAAATTGGTGGCCATGGACCTTGACGACAGCTTGCTGAGAGACGATTTAACCGTCAGCGACGAGACGAAAGCGGCCATGGCCGCAGCGATTGCGAAAGGGGCGCACCTGACGATCGCGACCGGCCGCATGTTCGCTTCCGCCAAGCGGGTAGCCGAGCAGGTCGGCATCAACGTCCCCATCATTACGTATCAAGGCTCGCTCATTCGCAACCTGCTCGATCCGCAGGTGCTGTACGAGCGTTTCGTGCCTCGGGAAGTCGCCCGCAAGCTGTACGACTATACGCGCGAACGCGGGCTTCACCTGCAAACGTACATCCGCGACCGGCTGTACGCCTTCGACGAAGGCGACAAGATTGTCGCTTATGCCCGGCAATCCGGCATTCCCTATACCGTGGAGCCCGATTTCGACCGGCTGCCGGCGGGAGATCATATCAAGCTGATGATCATCGACGAGCCGGAGCGGCTGCTCGAGCTGGCCCCCGTCCTCCGGCCGATCGTCGGAGAAGACGTCCATGTGACGACCTCGAAGCCGCACTATCTGGAATTCGTGCACCGCGAAGCGACCAAAGGCCACGCGCTCCGCTTTCTCGCGGAGCATTACGGAATCCCGATGGAGCAGACGATCGCCATCGGGGACGCCTGGAACGACCGCGAGATGATCGAAGCGGCCGGTCTCGGCGTCGCGATGGCCAACGCCGTGCCCGCGCTGCGGGAGCTGGCCGATTTCGTTACGCTCGGCAACAACGAGGACGGCGTCCGCCACGTGCTGGAGAAATTCATTTTGAACGCCTGAAACGCAAGCGAAAAGCCCCCGCGGCGCCGAATACGGCGGCACGCGGGGGCTTGATCTTTTTATTTCGGTCCGAGAGGCTTCTCCAGCGTCAGAAACTTGACCGTGCCGGCCGGGCGCACGACAAGCTCCTGGTCCGCGACCTCATAGCCCATGTTCTCGTACATGACGAGGTTCTTATGTACGGTTTGCCGAACTTTGCAGCGGCTGATTTCCGCGCCTTTGGCGACGCCCTGGCGTTCGCCCCATTCCATGAGCTTCCGGGCGTAGCCGCGCTTGCGCCGGGACGGAACGACCGACAGCCGGGAAAATACGACCGCGTTGCCCTCGAACCGGTACCTGACCGCTCCGACGGCGGTTTCGTCCTCGTACAGAATGCCGGCGAATTCCTTCTCCTCTTCGAGCAGGGCGCGGATTTGGCCGGCCGTTTCCTCGAGCGCGCTCGAAGGCGGCACCGCCACCCGGTATTCCTCGAAAGCGGCTTGAGTGACCGCGTACAGCTCGTCCGCGTCTTCCGGACCGGCATTCCGGATTTCGATATCCGGGTTCGCTCTCGGCTTCGGTTCGGAGTTGGCGGCCGGCTGCGGATCCGGGAGCTTATCGCGCGCGCTCGTTCCGGCCGAGGCTGCCGGCACTGCGTCCGCTTCGTCTTCCGCGGCCTCTCCCGTCACGTCGATCGGAGCCGCCTGCCTGCCGGGCGAAACGCCGGGCGCCGAAGCCGCTCCTTCGAAATAAAGGCGAGCGGGGCGCAGCAGAAGCAGCACGACAATGATTAGCGACAGCAGCAGCTGAAGCGGGTTGTTGGACGAAAACCAGAACACGACGAGCGACAAGACGATCGCAAGCATTCTCTTTTTCCTGGCGATGGCGACGAGCGTCAGAATGATCCCCAAAATCGAAGGCGCCAGATTGACCGCCACGACGCCGAGATGCTGGGGTCTATACTCTTCCGGATTATCAAAGCCGAACATCGTCGTTATCGTATTGGCCTTGTATTCGTTCCATCCGCTCCAGGCGCCGTCCGGAACGACGAGCAAAAGCGTGGCGACAATAAGGATAAAGGCGAATAAAGCCAGTTTGAAATAAAGAAGCAGCTGCACGATGCGGATGGAATTCGGTTTAGCCAATGGAAAACCCCCTGAAATTTTTGGACGAATGAATGTTTCCAATCTACAGTATACGTGCGAGAAAGCGCTACGTTTCAGTATCCGCGAAGCGACGGCGGATCATCCGTCCTTTTCGCCCCTTTTCTTCCTTTTTCGGTCGTGCTCCCGCTTTTCTTTCAACAACCGGAACATTTCGAGGCTGTCCAGAAGATAACGGGCTTCTTCGTCGGTAAGGTTTTCCCGGATGCCTCCCACGCAAATTCGGTTGCCGGCTTCCTCGCCGCTTTCGGCCTTCTTCCCGCCGGCGAGCAGCCAATCGAGCGACACTTCGTATAGCGATGCCATTTCCCGCAAAATGTCGTTGTCCGGCTGGGACTTGTTGTTTTCGTACTTCGAAATCGTCGTAAAATCGATTCCCAGCTTGTCCGCAACTTCGTTCTGGGTCATCCGTTTCCGGTTGCGGGCTTGCTTGAGCCGGGTTCCGAACGTTTCGGCCATCGGCACCGCCCCTTTAAAAATAGTATAAAAGATTTAGTTCCGGGTCCAAATAAAGATGAAGAATTTTCAATAATATTAACCGCTATTGCCGTAATGTCAAGTTTTTCCGGACACCGGCGGCCAACGCAAAAATAAAAAAGAGCGCCCCTGAGGGCGGCTCCCGAAGCCTTGCGATTAAATTCCCGCGAGCACCTGGTACCAGACGCCGCGGCTCGAATACAGCGTTTCCCGTACTTCGTCCCAGCCGCCCAGGTAGCCGATGTCGAACAAATCGTCCGGCTGCCGGAATTCGTCCTTCCAGTTGGCCGCCGTTTCTTCGTGCACCGGGCGAAACCCGTGCTCGGCGAAAATTTGCTGGGCCTGCTCCCCGTGAAGGAAGGCGACGAACGCGTCGGCAACCTCCCGCACGCCGTGGCGATCCGCATTGACGTCGACGACGGCGGCCGGATTCTCGATCAGAATCGTCCGGCTCGGCGTCACGATGTCGTAATCGACGCCCTGGGCCATACGCGCGAGCAGCTCGTTCTCGTAAGTGACGATAACGTCGCCGACGCCGTACTCGAAAGCCGCCATCGACGCGCGCCCGCTTTTATCCATCGATTCGATGTTGCGGTGCACGTCTTCCAGAAACCGCTTCGCGTAAGCGGGGTCTTTGGCGCCCGTCTCCTCCTCCGACTTCTTCAGCCCGTAGCCGTACAGCGCGTTGATATCCCATTGCGCACCGCCTGACGTTTTCGGATTCGGATAGAGCACCTTCACGTCGTCGCGCGTCAAATCGTCGAAGTCGGAAATGCCGAGCGGGTTGCCCGGGCGCGTTCCCATCACCACGATCGAACGCGTGATCATGCCGCCGTTGTCCGAATCGTCCTTCCAGTTCGCGCGCATGAAGCCGGCGTTTGCGACTTTGTCCATGTCGCCTTCCATCGACAGCACGGCGACGTCCGCCTCGAAGCCGCCGGCGATCGAGCGCGCCTGCGTCCCCGACGCTTCGTAAGATTCCTGAAACCTGACGTCCTGCCCCGTCTTCGCTTTCCATTGTTCGCGAAAAAGCGGCATAATTTCCTGCAGGGCGTCCTTGGCGACGGAGTACGCCCCGACGACAAGCGTCACGCCGCCTTGCTCGCCCCCGCCGGATCCGGTCGTCCCCGAGGACGGCCCGCCGCCGCCGCATCCGGCAATCGTGCCCAACAGCAATATGAATGCGCCCCATCCGGCTAGTCCGACTTTCCGTCGGCGGAATGGCGCGCGGCTTCCCCGTCTCATTCCGTTTCCTCCTTGCGGTGCCTTCGAAGGCTCCCGCCGCCCGTCGATCGTTTAAATTTCGAAGGCAATCGGACTTGCCTTCAATTTATTTTCCATCACCCAGCTGTCGTTGTCGTTGAACAGATAAGCCCGGTGCACGAGCACGAGCACCTCGTCCCCGGCATGCAGCACTTCCTTTTCCAGGGAGCGATAGGTGACCAGCTTGTTGTCCCCGACCTCGACCTCGACGAGCCATTCGCTTCCCCGGAAATGAATGTGGCTCACGCGCCCCGGAACCGTCGCGGACAGCAGCTGGGTAAAATCGTCCCGCAACCCGACCTCGACGTATTCGGGGCGGATTAGCGCCCGCGTGCCCGGCCATAGGGCCACATCCTCGAAGCCGTTCAGGGCCGAAATATTTTCGACGACGGTGGATTCCCCGATAAAGCCCGCCACGAACGGGGTTTGCGGATCTTTATAAATTTCCCAAGGAGTGCCTTTCTGCTCCAGCCGCCCCTTGCTGATAATCATGATTTCGTCCGCGACCTCGATCGCCTCGTCCTGATCGTGCGTGACGAAAATCGAGGTGATGCCGAGACGGTCGATCATTTCCCGCAGCCAGGAGCGCAGCTCGTGGCGGATTTTGGCGTCGATCGCCGCGAACGGCTCGTCGAGCAGCAGCAGCTGCGGCTCCGGCGCCAGCGCTCGGGCGAACGCCACGCGCTGCCGCTGGCCCCCGGACAATTGATGGGGATAGCGCTTCTCGAAGCCGACGAGCCCGGTCAATTCCACCAGCTCGCCGACGCGGTCCTTGATTTTCGCTTTCGTCCACTTTTTGACTTCGAGTCCGAAGGCGATGTTTTCCGCGACCGTCATATGCTTGAACAAGGCGTAGTTTTGGAAAACGAAGCCGATGCCGCGCTCTTGAGGCGGCAGGTCGTTAACCCGTTTGCCATGAAAAAGAATATCGCCGGAGTCCGGCGTCTCCAGCCCGGCCAGCATGCGAAGAATGGACGTTTTGCCGCCGCCGGAAGGTCCGAGCAAACCGATCAGCTGACCTTTTTCGATATCGAAATGAACGTCGGAAACGGCCTGAAACTCCCCGAACTTTTTATTCAATCCGCGAACTTCCACATGCATGGCTGCACCCCTCCAGCTTTCTCTTCTATTTATCGTTCGATCGCGCCCGCTTCAGTCCGCTTTCCTCGATTTCGCCCATTCCATGAAGAGCAGCAAGCCGATGGAGGCGGCCGCAAGCACGAGAGCGACCGAATTGGCTTCCGTCAAATTAAAGTTTTCCACGTCCTGATACACCAAGGTCGTCGCCGTTTGCGTTTTGAACAATATGTTGCCGGATACGACAAGCACAGCGCCGAATTCGCCCAAGCAACGCGCGACCGTCAGCACGACGCCGTAGACGACGCTCCATCGGATCGAAGGCCAGGTCACCCGCCAAAACGTCGTCCACGCATAGGCGCCGAGCATTTGCGCGGCCTCCTCCTGCTGCGAGCCGATCTCCTGAAGCACGGGCATCACCTCGCGGATGACGAGCGGAAACGTGACGAACAGCGTCGCGATCAGCATGCCGGGCAGCGCGTAGACGATATCGATTCCCGCCCGGCCGAGAAGCGCGCCGAGCGCCGTTTCGGGACCGAGCAGCAGCACGATCATGAGGCCCCCGATAATCGGGGATACCGCGAACGGCAGGTCGACGATGCTGTTCAGCAGCCGCTTGAGCTGCGGGCGCAGCCATTTGGCGCGCACGAGATACATCGCCAGCATGACGCCGAACAACGTATTGATCAGCGTAACGACAACGGCGATAATGCCGGTCATCATGAGCGCGTGCAGCGCCTCGGGCCTCGAGATTCCTGCGGCGAAGCCGCTCCAGCCTTCCTCCCAGGCGCCGACCGCGATCCGGAAGACGGGAATAATGAGCAGCAAGCCGAAAACGGCGTACGTAAGTCCGATCCAAAGCCGCCTCATCCGTTCATCCTCCTCGTCTGCACGTAGTTGACGACCCAGAGAATGACGAAGGAAAACGTGAGCAGCAGGACGGAAACGGCGGCGGCGCCCGCCGGATTGTCGCTTTCGATTTCCCCGAAAATATAAACCGACGCGACCAGCGTCTTGCCGGGGATGTTGCCCGCGACGAGCACGACGGCGCCGAATTCCGCCAGCGACCGCGAGAAAGCCAGCATCGCCCCGCTCAGGATGCCCGGCACCATGCTCGGAAAAAGGACCCTCCAGAACGTTTTCGCTTTGGACGCTCCGAGCGTATAGGCCGCCTCCTCCTCCGAAGCGTCGAGTTCTTCCAGCAGCGGTTGAATGGCGCGGATCACGAACGGAAACGTGACGAATACCATCGCCACGACGATGGCCGGCTCATGGAACAAAATCGTAAAGCCGAGCCTGTCGGCGCCCTGGCCGACCCAGCTGTTCGGTCCGAGCAGAAGCAGAATCATCAGGCCGACGACCGCCGTCGGAAGCGCGAACGGCAAGTCGACGAGACTGTTCAGCAAGCTTCTTCCGGGGAAGCGATAGCGGGTCAGCACCCAAGCCGCCATCGTCCCGATGAGCACGTTGACGACGGTGGCGACCAGAGCCAGCTTCACCGTGAGCATGACGGCCTTCCAGGCCAGCGGCTCGGTCAGGTTGCGGACGAAAGCGTCCCAGCCATCGGAAAGCGATTGGCCGTAAATGCCGAGAATCGGAAAAACGATCAACAAAACGAAATAGAGCATGACGGCGCTGCGGAATCCCCAGCTCCACCATCGGCTGCGCAGCATGTTGGTCACGTATGCGAACCTCCCGGGATATGGGCCGAAAACATAATTCCTATTAAAACAGTAGGTATTGTTAATGTAGCAGAACACCGCTTCTCGCGTCAATTGAAAAATGACGAAATTTCCTAAAAATCAGCACAATCGATGGAAACGATAATTTTCCATTATAAATCATACGAACGACGGCACGTTCGCGTGACCGGAACTCTTTATTTTTCAGGGGGCGGGTTGTTCGCTATAATGGGGATAAACGGAAGGAAAGGACGGGTGGGTTATGCTGCACCGCGAAACGCTGCAAACGTCCAGGCGCGACGAAATGATCGAGATTACGAGACAGGTCGCCTCCGCCGTCGCGAAGCTCGGAATCGAAGACGGGGCGGTCGTCGTCTATTGCCCGCATACGACGGCGGGGATCGCGATCAACGAAAATGCCGATCCCGACGTGAAGCGGGACGTCCTGATGCGCCTCGACGAAGTTTACCCGTGGGAGCATCCGAAGTACCGGCACGCCGAAGGCAACACCGCCTCGCACTTGAAGGCGATTACGACCGGCACGTCCCAAACCGTTATCGTGGCGGGCGGACGGCTGCTGCTCGGCCGCTGGCAGGGCATTTACTTCTGCGAATTCGACGGGCCGAGATCGCGGGAGTACATCGTGAAGGGGTTAAAAGGTTGAAAGTTAAAGGCCGACTTACTCCCCTTCGATAAAATATTTTTCCTCCCCCGTCTCGATCCGCGCTTGCCCTTGGGTCAGGTCGGTCATCCAGGCGGCGAAGCGCTCGGCTTCGGGCGCTTCCGGCAGGCAAACGACGCGCACCCGATCGGTGAACGAAATGTCGCCGAGACGGGTGCCTTTTTGCCGGAGCTCGTTTTCCAGCTTGCCGTACCAGGTGTAGTCCACGTCGACGGCGATTTCCCGGTGCAGCACCTTGACGATCGGCTCTGCGGCGTCGATGCCGGCGACCGCTCCATCCGTATAGGCCCGGACCAGACCGCCGGCTCCCAGCAGAATGCCTCCGAAATACCGGGTCACGACGACCGCCGTGTTTTTCAATCCCCGGTGCTTGATCACTTCCAAAATCGGCTTGCCCGCCGTGCCGCTCGGCTCCCCGTCGTCCAGCGCCTTCTGGTATTCGTCGCGCTCTCCGATGACGTAGGCGGAACAGTTGTGCGTGGCGTTCCAGTGCTGCTTTTTGATTGATTCGATAAAAGCGACCGCTTCCTCCTCGCTCTCCACCGGCCGCGCGTGACCGATAAAACGCGATTTTTTGATGACGATTTCGCTGTTTCCGTAATCCCGTACCGTTGCGTATCTGGACAGCATTCCAATCTTCCTTTCGTCGTGAGGCGAACCTAATAGATCGTATAACGTCTATTATACAGGAATTTCGGGGCGCGCTCCGTACGCGTGGTTTAGGCTTTCCCAAAATTAAAACCCGGTCACGAATACCGGGCTTGGTTATGCTTTCGTCATATTCAGCTACGTATTTCAGCTTTACTTCGAATGATTTTGCACCCTGGGTCTTCCTTGATCGTTCGGGTCATTCGATCGCGACGGACTATTTTTCGGGTTGTTTTTGTCGGGCTTGGTTTTTGTGCTCATTTCATCGATCACCTCCTGCGTTATCCGTATGAGTATGTCACCAAATGGTTATCTTTATCAGAATGTATCCGAACCGCTGCCCTGAAATTCAAGAGAGAGGTTCCGCTGCGGCGGTTCCTAGCCCGGCTCGATTGCGCCGTGCCCAAATGAACGGCCAGTTTAAGCAGGGCCAGGTCGAGGCCGCGACGGCGGAGCCGCTGGAGAGGCGCCGGAAATGCGGTCCGGCGCCGCAGGGTTTACGGGCGCCGCGCCATATAAACGTCCAGCGCGGCTTGCACGGCTTTGCCGGCGTCGATCGCCGCGCCGTGGCGAAGCAGCGCCGCCTCGAGAGCGCCGAGCGCGTGCAGCACGTTCGTCTGCCGGCAGCTGTAGCCCATCGTCCCGATGCGCCAGATTTTGCCGGCGAGCGGGCCGAACGAGCTGGCGATTTCGACGCCGAACTGCTCCAGCAGCATTTGCCGGACGGACTCGCCTTCGATCCCTTCGGGAATGTTCACGCAGGTGACGACCGGAAGCTTGCAGGCGGGATCGCCGAACAGCGTCAGGCCCATCGCCTCAAGGCCCGCCATCAGCGCCCGCTCGTGCAGCCGGTGACGCGCGAAGCGTTCCGCGAGTCCCTCTTCCAGCACGATGCGCAGCCCCTCCCGGAGCGCGTACAGCATCGAGGTCGCTTCCGTATGGTGATTGAGCCGCCGCGGGCCCCAATAGTCCATCAGCTGGCTCAAGTCGAAGTAGTTGCTTTGGATCATGCGGCCCGACAGTTCGACATCCGTATCCGGATTGCGGATGCCCCGCTCGACCCGTTTGCGCGAATTGATTTTTCGCTCCGCCCGTTCGTTGAACGTAATCGGCGCGAGCCCCGAAGGAACGGAAATGTTTTTTTGCGTGCCGCCCATCGCCGCGTCGATCCGCCAAGCATCCGTCTTGACGTCCGTGCCGCCGATCGTGGCCACGACGTCGACGATGAACAGAATATCGAGTTCCCGGCAGGCCTTGCCGATCTCCTCGAGCGGCTGCATCCGGCCCGTCGACGTTTCCCCGTGCACGATCGCGACGACGTCCGGGCGCTCCCGCTGGATGGCGGCGATGACCTCCTCGGGATCGAACACGGTTCCCCATTCCCGTTCCAGCGTGACGACCTCCGCGCCGCACCGTTCCGCGATTTCGACGAGGAGATGGCCGAAGCGGCCGAAAATCGGCACGAGCACTTTTTCGCCGGGCGCGATCAGGCTGACCATCACCGCTTCGATCCCGGAGCGCGACGTGCCGTCGACCGGAAACGCCTGGGTATTCGCCGTTTGAAACACCTCGCGGACCATTTCCATCGTTTCGTTCATCAGCCCGGTAAACTCGGGATCGAACTGGCCGAGAATCGGCGTCGCCATCGCGCGCAGCACGCGCGGATCCGCCTCCACCGGGCCGGGGGTCATGATGATGCGCTGCGACGGGGCCAGGTCTCTATATTTTTTCATGGATAAATTCCTCCTTGTAGGCGTGCAAAAACAGCCACTCTGCAAGCGCGGCGATTCCGTCGGCCAGTTGCTCCGGCTCGGTGTGCTCCAGCGGAGAATGGCTGATCCCGTCCCGGCTCGGGACGAACAGCATCGTCGTCGGAAACGCCCCCCGAAACACCTGCGAATCGTGCCCGGCGCCGCTGTACATCGAGCGGTACGAATACCCGGCCGCCTCGCAGACGGACATCATCGCGCGGTTCATTTCCTCGCTCATCCGGACCGGCTCCGCGTTCATCCATTCCGACACCTCGACCGACAGGCCGCGCCTTGCCGCGATTTCCGCGAACGACTGCCGGAACGCCCCGCAGAAACGGTCCAGCTCCCCGGCGTCCTTATCCCGAACGTCGACGGAAAAAACGGCTTCGCCCGCAATGACGTTGGCCACGTTCGGGCGAACCTCCAGGCGTCCCGCCGTCGCGACGAGCCCGTCCTCGCGAGCAAGCGCCGCCCGCTCCAGCCAGCCGATCATCTCGCACGCTCCGGCAACGGCGTCCCGGCGGCCCGGCATCGGCGTCGTGCCCGCATGATTGGCCGCGCCTTCCACGCGAACGGCGAACCGCCTTTGCCCGACGATGCCGTCCACGATGCCGAGGGCGAGCCCCTCCCGCTCCAGCACATAGCCTTGCTCGATGTGAAGCTCGATAAACGCGGCAATGTCGTTCCGTCGCGGAGAGGCGTGAAGGCCCAGGCCGAAGCCGGCCGTTTCCATCGCTTCCTTCAACGAAACTCCGTCCGCATCGCACAGGTTCGGCACGGAGGCGATGTCGTATTTTCCGCAAACGTTGCCCGAGCCCCAATAGGTCAGCGGGAACCGGCTTCCCTCTTCCTCGCACAGCGACGCGGCCTCAAGCGTTCGCAGCGGCGGGCCGAATTTTTCCCGCAAAAACTTCAGCGCGATCATGCCCGCGAGCACGCCGTACGCCCCGTCCAGCTTGCCGCCGCTGACGACGGTGTCGACGTGGGAGCCGGTCACGATTTTCGGCAGCCCGGGCTTTCGGCCCTCCAGGCGTCCGAACAGATTGCCGACGTCATCGAAATAAGGCCGCAGGCCGTCCGCCGCCATTTTTTCGGCCAGAGCCCGCTGCGCCGAGCTCCACGCCGCGTCGTACAAAAGCCGGGTGACGCCGCCCGCCTCGTCCGCCCCGTATCGGGCCAGCCATTCGACGGCCTCCGTTATTTCCCGCCTGAACCGGACGCGGTCGGCGTCCGTCACGAGGCGTTCGCGAGCGCTATTGTCGGTCACGCCAAGCCCCCCTTTGTCCGTGTTGTCGTCGATCACTTTCCGGTCGCCAGAGGGCCGAACCATTCGCCCGCCGCCGCGTCCGCAACGCCGCCATGCCGATCGTAGACGACGCTGCCCCGCAGAACGGTCGTTTGCACGCGGCAGCGCATCGTTTTGCCGATGTAGACGTTCTGCTTGTGCCGGTCATGCAGGTGTTCCTTGCGCAGGACATACGGGGAAAAATCGACGATCGCCAAGTCCGCGTCGGCGCCGACGGCGATCTGTCCCTTGCGGGGGCCGAGCCCGAACCGCCGCGCCGGACCGCCCGAGAGCAGCCGGCAAAGCAGCGGCAGCTCGAGCCCCCGCGCGGCATGGCCTTCGCCGAGCACGAGCTCCAGCGAATTTTGCGCGCCGGAAATGCCGCCCCAGATTTCGAACCAGTCGGCGGACGTCTTCATCTCCGGCGGGCAAGGCGAATGGTCGGAGGCGATCATGTCGATTTCGCCCCGCGCGATCGCCGCCCACAGCCCTTCGACTTCCGCTTGCGTGCGCAGCGGAGGCGCGCATTTCGCCACCGGTCCGGCCTGCTCGAGCGCATCGCCCGTCAGCGTCAAATAGTGCGGGCACGTCTCCAGCGTAACGTCCAGGCCCGACCGCTTGGCCCGCGCGATCTCTTCCGCCGCCTCCGGACTGCTGATATGCACGAAATGAAGCGGGCAGCCCGTCTGCTCCGCGAAAAACAACGCCCGCCGCACCGCCTCGACCTCGGCGTAAACCGGCCGGGTCTGCAAATAATCGGCAGGCCCGGCGAGGCCGCGGCTCGCCTTGTCCGCGGCGAGCGCCCGGATGACGGCTTCGCTTTCGGCATGCAGCGCCAATATTTTGCCGAGCCGGGCGATTTCCCGCATGCCGGCGTACAGCGTCGCGTCGTCCACCTCGCGGAAAGCTCCTTCCTCCTTGCCGCCGGCCGCGGACATAAACGCTTTGAAGCCGACGACGCCCGCTTCCGCCAACGGCGCGAGCTCCTCCAGGTTGCCGGGAACGAGGCCGCCCCAAAACGCGTAGTCGACGCGGGAACGTCCTTTCGCCAGCCGCTTCTTCTCCTCCAGCGCGGCCAGCGTCGTCGTCGGAGGCAGGCCGTTGAGCGGCATATCGAAGTAAGCGGTGCAGCCGCCCGCGGCGAGCGCCGCCGAGCCGCTCGGAAACCCTTCCCAATGCGCCATGCCCGGCTCGTTGAAATGAACGTGAACGTCGATCATGCCCGGCACGACGACAAGCCCTTCCGCTTCGAGCGCCGTCTCCGCCTCTTCCGCCGGAACGGTCCCCAAAACCGCGATCTTGCCTCCCTGAATCCCGATATCCGTACGCTCGACTCGGTCGTCCAGCACGACACGGCCGCCCTTGATCACCAAATCGTACTTGGCTGCCATCCGATTTCCTCCCATCCTTCCGGTCAAACAGCGGTTCGCCTATTTGTCACGAATAGTAACATTTCGAACGCCAGTTGATTTCATCTTAGCAGAAATAGAAGTCAAAACAATAGACAATGTGCACAAAGGTAACATAATTAATTGTTTGAATTGCACAAGCCCATATTTTGTTGCATAATTCTCTAAAGACAAACCTTTTTTTATGTAATTTTATTTAACATAAATTCGTTCCGGAGGGGATCGCATGCAGCTTCAAGAACTGCTCAAGCTGCCGGTTTATCGCGGCGCCCGCCTGCTCGCCGGCAAAGGCGGCGCGGCGCGGCAGGTCAAATCGGTCAACATGATGGATGCGCCCGATATCATTGGCTTTCTCAAGCCGAATGATCTGCTGCTCACGACAGGGTACGCCATGCGCGACAAGCCGGAGGAGCTGGCCGGACTGATCCGGCAGATGGCCGAAAACGGCTGCGCCGGCCTCGGCATCAAGCTCAAGCGGTTTTTGCACGAAATCCCGCAGAGCGCGTTGGACCTGGCCGACGAGCTGGACTTTCCGCTGATCGAGCTCGCGCTCGAGCCTTCCCTCGGCGAGCTGCTTCAAGCCTCGCTGAGCCGCATGATGGAAAAGCACAACGAAGAGCTGCACTACGCGATCGATCTGCACCGCGATTTTTCCCGGATGATCATGCAAGGTCACGGAATCGCCGCCGTCATCCAGGCGCTGTCGCGCGTCGTCGAAGGCACCGCCCTGCTGATGAATCACCGCTGCGAGACGATATTCGGCTCGGGGCCGCTTCCCGATGCCGTATTCGGGCAGCTGCGGGAGCAATCGCGCCGCATGCTGGCCGGGCAGCCGGACTCGGACGCCGAAACGGTCGGCTTGCGTTTGCCGGCAGACGAAACCGAAGAAGGGCCGGAAGCTTTTTTTTACCGGATCCGGCTGCCGCAGCAAACGTATTTCATGGTTTTGGTCAATGCGGCGCGAATGGACGGGTCGCCGCTGCCCAGCCTCGCCGTCGAACAGGCCGCCAACGTGATCGGGTTCGAGCTGATGAAGCAGCAGGCCGTGCGCGAACGCACCCGCCGGTTCAAAAACGAATATTTCGATAATTTGGTGGAAGGCCGATTCGGTTCGGCCGCGGAAATTTTGCATTCGGGGAAGCGCTACGGACTGCAGGATCGGGTCCCGTATTTGTGCGTCGCCGCCCAAACGGACCCGGGCACGGGGGAAGCCGACGACAGCCAGTTCCAAAAACGGGACTACATTTACGAGCGATTGAAAACGATGCTGTCCGAGCGCAAGCGGAAGTTCGTCATGTTCAACAAAAAGGAACGGTACGTATTGCTGGTGGAGTGGGAGCGGCAGCCGGCTTCCGGGGTCGCCCTTTTGTCCCGCGAATTGGCCGAGCTTCAGGAAAGCCTGTTTTCGGCGGACCGCGTTTCGCTGTCGTTCGGCATCGGCAACCCGGCGGAGCAGCTGACGCAAATTCCGGGCGCTTTCAAAGAAGCGGCAAACGCGCTTGAGCTCGGTTACCGGGGGAGGCAAACGAGATTCGTGCAAATTTATCGGGCAAAAGAGGTCGCCGGGCTGCTCGGCATGATCCCGAAAGAAGCGCGGCGCGACTTTGTGGCGGAATCTTTCCGGCCGCTTGCGAACGTGGAGCCGGGCGAGCGCGAGGAATTGCTGAACACCGCCCGGGCGTTTCTCGAAACGCAGGGCCAGATCGCCGAAACCGCGAAGCGGCTGTACATTCACCGGAACACGGTCGCCTACCGCATGGCCAAGTTCGAGAAGCTGACCGGGCGCAGCTTGCGGGATCCGAACGATTCGCTGCGGCTTCGGCTCGCTTTTTTGCTTCGGGAGCTGCAGTAGGCTTCCAGCTGCAACGGCGAAACCGCCCCCTCAAACGACGAAGCTGTCCCCGTCGGCTTGAAAGCCGGTTCGGGGACAGCCGGCCTGTCCTATCCTTTGATCGAGCCGAGCATGGCTCCCTTGGCGAAATGCTTTTGCAAAAACGGGTATACCAGCAAAATCGGCAGCGTCGCGACGACGATGACGGCCATTTTGACCGATTGCTCCGGAGGCGGCACCGCGGAATCGAGATTCGAGCTGTAGTCCATGCCGCTCGCCAGCACGACGATTTGGCGCAGCAGCACCTGAATCGGCCACATTTCGCTTTTGTTCAAATACAAAATGGCGTTCATATACGTGTTCCAGTACGTGACCGCGTAAAAAAGCGAAATGGTCGCGATCGCCGGCATGGACAGCGGCAGCACGATCCGGAACAAAATGCCGAAATCGTGGCAGCCGTCGATTTTCGCCGATTCCTCCAGCCCCTCGGGAATGTTCTGGAAAAAGTTTTTGAGAATGATCATGTTGAACGCGGTAATCGCCGACGGCAAAATGAGCGCGGCGTACGTATCGATCAGCCCCAGCTCCTTGACGACGAGAAACGTCGGAATCATCCCGCCGCTGAACAGCATCGTAAAGACGACGAGAAACATCAGGCCTCCCCGGCCGTCCAGGTCCCGCCGCGACAGGCCGTACGCCATGAGCGACGTGATCAGCATGCTGAACAGCGTTCCGACCAGCGTGACGCCGATCGATACGGCCATCGCGCGAAAAATCGTCGGCGTCGAGAAAATGAAGCGGTACGCTTCCGTGCTCCAGACGGTCGGCACGAGAATGAACTTCTTCGCGGCGATTTCCGCGTTCGTCGTAAACGAGCCCGCCACGACATGGACGAACGGAAGCACCGTCACGAGCGCGATGACGGCAAGCAGCGCGAAATTCACGATCGAGAACAGGCGCCCGCCAAACGTTCGGTCTTCTACCATGAGCAGCCTCTCCTTCGCTTTTAGTAAATGCCTTCTTCTCCGAATCTTTTGGCCAGGCGGTTCGCGACCATGACCAGCACGAGGCCGACCGCCGATTTGAAAAATCCGACCGCGGCGCTGTAGCTGAACTGCATTTGCCTCAAGCCGGCGGTATAGACGTACGTATCGATAATTTCAGCGACATTGCGGTTCATCGAGTTGAGCAGCAGGTACACATGTTCGAACCCGAGCTCCAGCACGTCGCCAATTTTCAAGATCAAAAGGACGACAATGACGCTCCGGATCGCCGGCAGCGTAATATGCCAAATCTGCCGCAGCCGTCCGGCGCCGTCCATCCGGGCCGCCTCGTACAGCTGGGGATCGATCGAGGCGATGGCCGCCAAATAGATGATCGTCCCCCACCCCGCCTCGCGCCAGATAACCTGGACGATATACGTGGGCCGGAACCATTCGGGGCTGAGCAGGAAGTTGATTTTGGGCAGCCCCAGCATGACAAGCAGCTCGTTGATAATCCCGCCGTCCATCGTCAGCATGACGTAGCCGATCGAAACGATAATGACCCATGACATGAAATGGGGCAAATAAACGAGCGATTGGAAAAACTTTTTGAAAAACGCGGTCCGCACTTCGTTCAGCATGAGCGCGAGAATGATCGGCACCGGGAAATAAAAGACGAGGTTCATGCCGAACAAAATAAGCGTATTGGATAAAATCTGCCAGAAATCCGGCATCGTGAACAGGCGCTCGAAATGCTCGAAGCCTACCCATTCGCTGCCCAAAATGCCTTTGAACGGCTTGTAATCCTGAAACGAAATGACGAGCCCGAACATCGGGACGTATTTGAAAATCAGAAAATAAAGCAAGCCCGGCAAAATCATGACGTAAATCCAGCGGTTTCTCCACATGCGTTTTTTCCGCTCGCTCTTGGTGCGCTCCCTGAGAGCGGCCTGCGAGCGGACAGCCATTTCCTCCATAACTCCACATCCTTAGAAGAGGTCGGTCAGCGCGAGAGGCATCTCCTTCGCGGAAAGCTTTCCCGTTCGAAAGCTCCGCGAAGGAGATGCCGGGTCGGATCATCGGGTGCTGGTCGCCGTTACTGCCTGGCGGCGTTGAATTCCTCGATGATGTTGTCCCCGCCGTCTTTTTTCCATCTTTCGATCGCTTTATCGAAGCCGGCCTTGTCGATTTGCCCGTAAATGTACTGATACGTCGCATCCGTCATAATCTGCTGCAGCTCCACGCCTTTCTCGGCATAGGTGGCCGAATCGAGCGCGGCCGTCGGGTCCTTGACGCCGATTTTCTCGTTTTCGACGATGAGCTGTTCGGCATGAATCCGCCCCGGCAGCTCGTTCAGGCTTTCGTACATGCCGTTCGTCGCGGCCTCGCCGATGACGCTGTCCTTGTAGCCTTTGACTTCGCGTTCCACGAGCTCCTTGTCGTCGGAAACCTTCGCTTTGCCGTCGACGACCGTGTAGTGGACGCCTTCGATGCCCCAGTACATGAGATTCGCCACTTCCGGCGTCATCATTTTGTCGAAGAAGGCCAAAATCTTTTTCAGCTCCGCTTCGTCCTTGACGGCCGTTTTCGGGAACAAAATGACGTTGTTGTAGCCCGGAATCATCCATTGGCGAAGCTCGCCGTCGGGACCGGCCACCATGCTGTGCACGTCCAGGACGGCTTCCGGCACGTTTTTGATAAGATCCTTGTTCAGCGAGTCGATATCCTGCATCGAGCCGCCGATATAGATGCCGGCTTTGCCGCTCGTGAACATTTTGACCGCGTCGGTTTTGCTCGTCGCCGCGAAGTCCTGGTTCATGTAGCCGCCGTCGCGCAGCTTTTTGAAGAAGTCCATCGTCTCGACGTACTGCGGGAACATGAACTCCGGCAGCAGCTTGCCGTCCTGCTCGCCCCAGTAGTTCGGCGTGCCGAACCAGGCCGAAACCGTCTTGAACGCGCCGTAGACGAGTTCGTTGCGGTCGACGATGCCGATCGTGTCCGCCTGGCCGTTGCCGTCGGGATCTTTTTCCGTAAACGCTTTCGCCATTTCGAACAGCTCGTCGACGTTTGCCGGCGGCTGGATGCCGAGTTTGTCCGCCCAGTCCTTGCGGTAAATGATGCCCTGGCGCGCCAGCGGGCGGCCGATGTACAGCGAGTACAGCTTGCCTTCGACCTTCGTATTGTCCAAAATTTCCGGCTTCAGCTTGCTCAGGTTCGGAAACTCCGACAGGTAAGGCCCGATTTCCCAGAACTGGCCGTCCTTGATCGCTTCCCTCATGAGCAGGAACGTCGTGGAGTTTTTCAAATACGTGACCTGCGGCAGCGTTCCGGTGGCGAACGACGAGTTCAATTTCTCTTCGTAAGTGTCCGCCGGGAAAAATTGATACGTCAGCTTGGTGTTCGTGAGCTTTTCGACTTCGGTTTTGATGCGGTCGGGCGGCGTCTCCGCCGTGTTGAGCGGCAGCATGATCGTAATTTCGGTCGGCTTTTCGTCCGCCGGCGCTTCCGCGCTTGCGCTCGGGCTCGCGCCGGAAGGCGCCGCTCCGCCGGATGCGGACGGCGACGCGTTATTGCTTCCCCCGGTGGCGCACGCCCCGAGCAGCATGGCAAGCGCGGTCGCCGTGCAAAGCGCGAGCGATAAAGGCTTTCTGTTCATGTTTCGTAGACCTCCATCTTTTTTTGAAATTGGATTTCCGGTCCTGCACCTTGAACACTACACCCCGGCGAACGGTTGCGTATACAATCCTTTGCTCAGGTCGAGCCGTCCGGCCGGCCCGCGTGAAAAAATGATTATTCTCGGCCAAAATGACACCCGGACCGCTCTCGAATCGTCAACGAAATGAAAAAGACGGCCGCCCGGAATGCATCCGGATGACCGTCCGATGGTTCGCCGCACCGTTGTTTGGCCCCGCTCGCCATTCGTTTCCGCGATTCGCCGTTCATTTCGCCGAGCCGAAATAGCCTTGCGTAAACTCCTTAATAATTTGATCGCCTCCGTTTTGCTTCCAGCGCTCGATTTCCTTTTTGAACCCCGCCTCGTCCAGCTGGCCCAAGATATAATTGTAAGTCGCGTCTGATATGATTTTGTTCAGCTCCGCATTTCGCTCGTCGTACGTGACGGACTCCAGGCTGACCGTCGGATCGCGAACGATGAACTTCTCGTTGTCCGAGGTAAGCCGCTCCGCGATTTCCGTCAGCGACTCCTGCTCCTTGATTTTCATCAGATTCGGGTTGCTCATATCCGCGATCATCAGCGTATACAGGGCATTCACTTCCATGACGCGAAGCCGCGTGCTTTCCTGCGGCAGCACCACGAACTCTCCGTCTTTGACATAGTGGCGGCCCTCGTGGCCGTACTTCATCAAGTTCGCGACATCCGCGTCCATCGTCCGGTCGAAAAAGCCAAGAATCCGCTTCAGCTCCTCCTCCGTTTTGATCGCCTTTTTGGAAAACAAATACAAGCCGTTATAATTCGGAATCGACCATATGCGATAACCGTGGGGCCCTTCGATCCGGTTGACGACCGTAAATCGGGCGTCCGGATTGACGAGCGCCGCTTCGTCCGACAGCCGCTGAACGTCGGTCATGCTGCCGATGTAAACGCCCGCCTTGCCGCGAATGAGCAGGTCGCGCTGCTTCTCTTTGCTGGTCACGGCGAAGTCGGGATTGACGATGCCTTCCGAATAAAGCCTTTTCATAAAATTCATCGTTTCCATGTAGGCTTGCGTTTTGAACTCCGGGACAAGCCGACGGTTCTCCACGCCCCAATTGTTGGGCGCGCCGAAGTAGGAGCTGAGCGTCTTGAACGCGCCGAATACGAGATCGTTGCGATCGGTAAGACCGTACGTGTCGTTTATGCCGTTGCCGTCCGGATCGTCCTGCGCAAACCTGCGCATCACCTCGTACAGCTCGTCGATCGTGCCCGGCTCCTTGAGCCCCAGCTTCTCCAGCCAGTCGGCGCGGAGAATGACGCCTTGCCGCGAGGAAGGCCGTTCCGTATACAGGCCGTAAATTTTCCCGTCCAATGCGGTCTGCTTCAAAATCGATTCGTCCAGCCGCCGTAGATTCGGATATTCGTCGAGATAAGGCCCGATTTCCCAAAACGCGCCCGACCGGATCGCCGTTTTCATGAACATGTAATCGGTATGCTTGACGAACGTCGCTTTTTTGAGCGTATTCGTCGTCAGCGCCGTATTCATTTTGTCCGTGTAAATGCCGTCCGGCACCCATTCGATTTCCAGCTTCGTTCCGGTTCCGTCCTCGATTTCGGCGAGCAGCGATTCGGAAGGCGTTTGCGGAAAATGGAGCGGGGCCATCACCGTCAACACCGGCCGTTCTTCCGCGAGCGGCTTCGTCCCGGCCGGCGCCGCCATCGCGCACGACGCGAGCAAAGCGCCGATCGGCAGCAAAATCGCCATTTTCCGTAGCTTGATCATCCAGGTTTCCTCCCCCGATTCCTTGAAAAACGCGCGAAAACAACGAAATGATTATCGCCTGATCAGATGATTGTTGTTCCGTTCCGGCCGACTGGCTACAATGGAACTATCACTTATTCGAGATAAGGTGTTGGCTGCCGATGCGCTCTACCAGTTTTCTGACCAAGCTTACCGTATTCGGGTTTCTGCTGAGCACGCTACCCGTGCTGTTCATCGGCTTGTTCTCGTATGCCACCTCGTCCCGGGAAATTCAAAGTCACGTCAACAAAGGGAAAATACAGCTATTAATTCAAATTAATGCCAATGTAGAGCAAATTCTTGTCACTGTCAACCACACGCTGAACCAGGTGCTGAACTCGACCGTGCTCAAACGCGCGATGGGCAACCCGCTTTCTGTAAACGATTTCACGCTCTATGATAACCTAAGAAACGAACTTCGTCACATGCAATCTTTCGATACGCGGCTGGAGGACGTCGTGCTCATCAACCGGGATTACAACTGGATGGTCAAAAATTCCGGGCTCTACCGGTTTGACGAGTATGCCCATTATGACGAAATCGACGAATTGGTCGACTCTTCCGGAGACAGCGCCTGGATGCTGAACCCTTCCGATTGGTTTTACAGCGAGGAAAACGCGGGCAGCGCGCCATGCCGATACAGCATCAGTCTGGCGAAGAAGCTTCCGGTCAACGGATTGGATAAAAGCGGGCTCGCGCTCGCCAACATTCCGGCCTGCGCTCTTCAGGATTTCTTGAGCGGAAACGCGGAGCGGGACGACCGGCTCATGGTCGTCGGCGAGGACGGCCGGCTGCTGCTGCACCCGGATCCGGAGCTGATCGGGCAGCCGCTGGAAGCCGCCGGATTGGCCGAAACGGACAAATTCTCGGGAGACAGCGGCCAGTTCCGCGCGGATATCGATCAGCAGCCTTACTCGGTTACTTATTACCGCTCCCCATATAACAATTGGACTTATGTCTCGTTCACGTCGATCGGCAGCCTGACCAAGGAATCGGACAAAATCGGCATGTACACGCTGCTGGTCTGCTTATTCATGCTGCTGTTCATGCTCTCGCTGGCCTGGATCGGCTCCCGCCGGATGTACTCTCCCGTTCAACAGCTTATGCTGCAGTTGGACGCGGGCGCGGCGACCGGCCGGAAAAACCGGAGCGACGAATTCCAGGTGATCGGCGAGCGGGTGCGCCATTTGTTCCAGTCCAAATCGAGGCTGGAGCAAGAGGTGCACCGGCATATCCGCCAGGTGTCCGCCTTTTATTTAATGAAAGCGTACCAAGGCGGCGGCAAGCCGAGCGAACTGGAGGATCAGCTCGAACGTTTCGGCTACGGCGAGCGCATCCGCGACTGGGAACTGAAGGCGGTGCTTACTCTCCAGATCGATTCGCTCGAATCGACCGGCTACGAAAAGCGCGACGCGGAGCTGCTCCTGTTCGCCATCCAAAATATGATCGAGGAAATCATCCCCGCCGAACGCCGCCTGGCCCCGGTTACCGTCGAGCATACGGTCGTGCTGACCGTCGGCGGCCGCGCGGGGGACCGGACGTATCTCGCGGAATCGGCGGAAGCTTCGCGTTCGCCGGAATCGGCAGCATCTTCGGCATCTGCTGAATCTGCGGAATCGGTGGAAGCGGCGGCATCTTCGGCATCTCCGGCATCGGCGGGAGCGGCGGAATTTTCGAAAACGGCCCACTCGGCCTCATTTAAAGAGGAAATCATCGCGCTGACCGAGGAATTGCAGAAAAAAATCGCCGACTACTTGCGTCTGACCGTCAGCATTGGCATCAGCCTGCCTTTCCGGAGGCTCGAGGATCTGTCCAACGCGTATCGCGAAGGACTGGAGGCGCTTCGCCAAAGACTCAAGCTGGGCGGCGGCATCATCGTGCAATACGAGCACCTGAACGCGGGCAAGCACGTCCTTAGCTTGCATTACCCGCACCAGCTCGAAAACGAGCTGATCGAAGCCGTCAAGCTGGCGGACAAAGACCGGGCGAAGGAGCTTCTGCACCAGTTTCTCGTGCCCGTTTTCGCCTCCGAAACGTCGCCTCGGGAGTGCCAGATCCCGCTTACCCGACTATTGAACAATCTGCTCGTCGTCATGCAGGAATCGGGCATTGCCGTTAGCGTCATTCACCCGGAGCGGAGCACGCTGTACGAGGATCTTCTGGAGCTGAACACGTCCGCCGAAATCGAGGAATGGTTTTGGTCGTGCGTCGTGCATCCGATGCTCCGCATTTTCCGTGACCGGCAGGAAGCGCAGTACGCCAACATTTCCGAAAAAATCATCGATCTCGTCCATCGCTACTACGATACCGATTTGACGCTGGAGGAATGCGCCGCGAGGCTCCACTACAATCCAAATTACCTGAGCAGCGTATTTCGCAAGGAAACGGGACGGTCGTTCAGCGAATATTTGACCGCCTACCGGTTTCAAACGGCCAAAAAATGGCTCGCCGAAACCGACATCCCGATCAAAGACATCGCGGCCAAATTGCGCTACAACAATTCCCAAAACTTCATTCGCTCCTTCCGCAAACAGGAAGGCATTACCCCCGGCCAGTTCCGCGAATCCCGGGGCGGGCGAGCGCTGTAGCGGCGTTTGGCTGCGGGTTCCCGTTGCCTCTGTGCTTCTTCGCTCCCCGTCTCTACGGTTTCTCGGCTCCGAGCCTCACCGCCTCCCCCGCGTTTCCCCGGTTCCCGGTCTCACCGTCTCCCCCGCGTTTCCCCGGTTCCCTGCGATTCCCGGCTCCCTGTGATTCCCAGCCCCCTGCGATGGGCTCCCCAGCTTTCCTGCTCCCTCAGCTTCCCTGGCCCTCTAGAACCCTCGAGTCGTCTAATCTTAAATTTCTTTCCCTTATTACGATATCCCGTCGGCTCAGATGCTCCGAAAGCCAATCTCCCGTTCTAACTCCCTATTTACGGTATCCCCTTCGCTCAGATAATTCGGCTTCTCCTTTGCTCTTCGTAACCGGCCCGATTCTTGTCCATGCGCGAGAAATTCGAGAAGTTTTGAATGACTTTTATTGGCATTTATTATTGAAATAAGAACATTTGTTTGGTAAAATTGAATCAGAAAAAACAATCCCGTTGCCGAATCGGAGGAATGCGCCGTGATCGAGCTGATGTCCTTTGAGGAGTTTTGCGAGTTGGTTCGCGATGAAAGCCACTGTATCCGGATCTTGTTTCAGGCAAAATGGCCCCATGGCTTCCGCTGTCCTCGCTGCGCGCATCCTCACGCTTCCGTCACTTCCACCCGCCGGCTTCCTTTATACGACTGCCGCGCTTGCGGCAAGCAAACATCGCTTACGGTCGGCACGATTATGGAGGGCAGCCGCACGCCGCTTCGGCTCTGGTTTCAGGCTCTTTTTCTGCATGCCCAGCCCGACGATATCAATGCCGTGCAATTGTCCGAACGGATCGGCGTTACCTATAAAACAAGCTGGCTCATGTGCCACAAAATTCGTCATGCCATGCGGCAAGCGGAGGACGGACAGCTGCTCACCGGCACCGTCTGCATGATCAACGCGATATACAGCGAAAAATTCCGCGCCTCCGCAGAAGGGCACAAGCAGGAACAGCCCGTGATCGTCGGCGCCAGCGTGGGCCTCTGCGAGGAGATGTCCCGGATCAAAATCAAAAAGCAGCCCAAAACGCCCCGCAGCCGGGCGCCCGAAATATCCGATCGGGATCGGTTCGAGGAGGAATGGGTAGACGAGGAGGCCGATGTCGATCTTCGTTGGCGCCTCATGCGCTATCGTTCCGGAAAGCTGAAGCGGATTTTCAAAACCGCCGAAAACTGGCTGGCGGACTTATTTCGCGGCATCGGCAGCAAGCATCTGCAGGCGTATCTGGAGCATTTTTGCTATTTGTGGAACCGGCAAGCGGGGATGATTTTCATCGAGCTGTTAATCGACTGCGCAACGCGATCCACCATCACCTATCCGGCTTTGACGGGGACGCCCGGCAAGAGCAAGCACGTTCGCTCGCTTGCCGCTATTCCTCCCGCCTACTTCCCATCTGCAAGTTGAGTTGAATTGAATGAAACTCTATTTGACGATTCTTGCCCACGATTCGGCCTATTTACGGGTCAGCTTCCTAATGATTTATTCTGATTTGATTCCATCCATGCGACGTTCGATGTTCATGCTGGTGCCGATTACCGTTTATGTCCGTTCCGGTTTCATGCCGCCGAATGTCTTTTATATGCCGCTACGGTTTTACGCCACCAATTGCTGCCAAGCCACTGCGATTCCACGCTATCGATTATCTTCTATAAACCATTCCGCTTTCATACCGTGGATTATCTTTTATAAGCCACTACGGTTCCACGCTGCCGATTGACCTTTCAGTTCCATGCCATGGATTATCATTTTCTATAAGCCATTACGGTCTCATGCTGCCGTTGCCCTTAACGGTTTCACACCCAATTACCTTCAAAAAGCTATTCCGATTCCATATTACAGCTAATTACCGTCTACGGTTGTTCCGTTTCTTTTGCGATTATCGGGTTTCTGCTTACCGTGGGGGGATTGCCTCAGGCACAATAATAACGCAGTTTCATTTCCTGAGCGAACGGGATTTCGTAACAAGCGGTTTTTTTCGGCAATGTGTCCTGGCGGGAATTTCGCGACTAGCGAATTCTTGTAATAGTTGGTCCTTGGCGGGATGATTGTGACTAGCGAATCTTTTGCGGCAATTTGTCCCGGGTGATGATTTTGTGACTAGCGAATCTTTTGCGGCAATTCGTTCTGGTGAGGGTGATCGTGACTAGCGAATTTTTGCGGTAAAATCGTTTTGGCGAACTTCTGAGTGAACGGGATACCGTCGTAAGGGGGAAAAAAGAGAAACATACCTCTCCGAGACCGGCCCCCCAAAAAAAGCCCGAAGCCCCCGCTCGGGGAACTTCAGGCTTTAACCCGTTTCAACCGTTTATTTGACTCCGAGCAAATCCAAATGCTTGCCGATATGCTTTTTGAGCGCATGGGCATAGTCTTCTTCCCGCTCGCTCAACGTTCGGAAAAACTCGTCGCGGAACAGGCTGGATCCGTCCTCCCGCTTGGCCTGCAACAGGATGCCGTACGTAATATGCAGAAGCTGGCGAGCGTCGTTTTCCTCCATGTATTTCGGCAATTCTTCGTCGGTAACTTCCTTCAGCGGCCGGATGTTGTCCAGATTTGTCGTGACATGATAATAAGCCGTCGCTTCTTCGAAATGCTCCAGAGCATATTGATGCATCTTGCGGTACAATGACGGGTTCGTTCGAGCGACGATCCGCACGGCTTCCAGCCAGTTCGTGCCTGCCGTCTTGACGTGGAAGCGGCCGTTCGTATATTTGCCGACAAGCGCGAACACGCTGAATTTGTCGCTGCCGGAGTGAATGCTCAGCTTGTAGCCGAAATGATCGGCAATCGCCGCGTGAACGGCCAGCTCCTGCTCAAATTGGGCGAGATCCCCGATATAGTCGATTCCTTTTTGGAATTCGCCGATGAACCGGGGAGCCATGCTGAAAATGTCGACGTTTTTGGCGTTCAGTTCCGAAGCGACGAGGAAGTGCGATCCGGGAGCCGTAGGCGTCAGCGTTTCATCGATCGAAATTTCGAAATCGACGGCGCGGTCGGCGGCTTTAATGTACTTTTCGTAAATAAAAACCATAAACTCGATCGCTTCATGGTACACGAGCACATCGCGTTTCAGCGTAGCGGCGTCGAAATGGATCGATTGCGAACCTGCCGTAAACGTTTTGTTCAAATAGTTGGACTCATAATGGGTGCGAACGGCCTCCGGCAAAGCTTCGTATTTGCGGTTGACTTCCGCTTCGTCCGCTTGGGCGGCCGCGTTGTCGATTTGTTCGGAGCAATCCAGCGTCAGCATCGTAAACCCTAGATCGAGCGACATGCGGATGTCTTCTTCTTTTTTCAAATGGTCCCCGTCCGCGCCGTAGCCTTCCGTATAGCCTTCCTGAAGCGCCGCATAAGCAGCCGCGTCGATGACCTGCTTATAATCGCGGCCGGTCAGGGCAAGCTCGCGAATGCTTTGCTGGGCCAGAATGGGATGGATCGCACGGCCTTTTACCGTTTGCAAATGACCCGGTCCGGCAATGCCAAGTCGGTCTCCAAGTCCGATCGTCGTGCTTTGCTTGCCGAACGCTTGCGGAACGGTAAACGGAAAAAACTTGTTAATGACCAGACGGTTGGCATGCGACAGCTCGCACAGCTTGACGCCGTTTGCCGTTTCGCCTTCAAGCTCGTCGAAAAGCTTGCCGCTTCCTTCGGCCAAAATGTATTTGCGATCGGCGGCCTTCACGATTTGCAGCTTGGTCCCTTCATGTTCGTGCTTGGAACGAGGATAAACATATGCATTTCCTGCCGCGACTTGTTCAATCACCGATTGAGCTCCCATATCCAACCTTCTCCTCTCATGATAACAACGTTGTTATTTTCATTTAGAAAAATAGTCCGGGGTAAATGCCTAATTGACGTTATCGTCCCTCATTTTGCCCCGGAGTTGCAACAAATCTATTTTTAGGAGTCGATCTCCCCGAATCGCTTCAGCGTTTCCCGATAAACCGTACGAAGGGAGACCCCGTAGGCTTTTGCCGCTTGCGCGGCGTCCTCAAACTCTGGCGAAGCCTGGACCAGCTTATCTTTTTCGTAGCCGAGCTTGACCCGCACGATGCCGAAAGGCGTTTCGACTTGCTGCCACTTTCGTTCCAGCATTCGCCGGGTTCGCTCGCTTCTGCGGACTCCGAAAGTGGTCGTCTCCTTAAGCAGCGTCGTTTCACAGGCATCGGCATCGACCGGCAAACAAATGACGGTGACGTGCACGCCGGGGCGGTTTTTTTTCATATATACGGGCGCGTAAAACACGTCCAGCGCTCCGGACGCAAACAATCGCTCCATCGCATAGCCCATCGTTTCACCCGTCGCGTCGTCGATTTGCGCTTCCAGGACGACGACTTTCTCGCCTGGCGAAGACGACTTCGTTCGCTTCAGCAAAATCGCCCGGAGCACGTTCGGATGCTCGAAGTCCTTGTTGCCCGCCCCGTACCCGATCCTGTCCATCGTCCCTTCGGGAATCGCACCGAACTCGGAAGCCAGCGCCTTCGCAAGGCCCGCTCCGGTCGGAGTCGTCAGCTCGGCGCTGACGGGAAAGGAGGCCAGCGGAACGCCGCGAAGAAGTTCGGCCGTCGCCGGCGCCGGTACCGGATACAGTCCGTGCGCGATCCGCACTTTGCCCATGCCGGTCGGAATCGGCGAGGCTACGATGTCTTCGACCCCTAAATCCTCAAGCGCCAAACAAACGCCGATAATGTCGACGATCGAGTCCATCGCGCCGACTTCGTGAAAATGCACTTCGGCGGGATCGATGCCGTGAATTTTACCCTCCGCGGCTGCGATGAGCGTAAATACGCTTCGGCTGCGCTCTTTTACGCGGGGCGGCAGCTCGGAGTTCGAAATCATCGCGAGAATATCGGCCGCCTTGCGATGCTCATGGTCGTGCGAGTGCGCATGCGCATGCCCGTGGCTGTGGTCGTGATCGTGGCTGTGATGGTGCGCATGTCCGTGGCTATGGTCGTGATCATGGCTATGTTCATGATCATGGCCGTGGTGATGCGCATGCCCGTGGCTGTGGTCGTGATCGTGGCCGTGATGGTGCGCATGCCCGTGGCTGTGGTCGTGATCGTGGCCGTGATGGTGCGCATGTCCGTGGCTATGGTCGTGACCGGGTTCATGGCCAGGCTCGGAAAAAGTCAGCTTGAGCAGCTTGGCGGAAATGCCGCGGCGGACGACGGGCACGAACGCCATCGCGAACGGATCTAGCGGCAGCTTGCGCAAATGCGATTCGATGTAGGCCGGATCGGCCCCGAGGTCGACGAGCGCCGCCAGCGTCATATCCCCCGCGATGCCGGAAAAACAGTCCAGATAAAGAGTCGTTTTCATGTCGCTCATCGCGCCGCCTCCGCCGCCAGTTGTTGGATCATCGCCGCATTGTAGCCGGCGCCGAAGCCGTTGTCGATATTGACGACGGATACGCCCGCCGCGCACGAGGTCAGCATGGAGAGCAGCGGCGTCAAGCCTTGAAAATGCGCGCCATAGCCGACGGATGTCGGTACCGCGATGACGGGCCTGCGAACCATGCCTCCCACGACGCTGGCCAGCGCTCCCTCCATGCCGGCGACGACGATGACGACGTTCGCTTCCCGAATGCGGTCCCGCTGGGCCAAAATCCGGTCGATGCCCGCCACGCCCACGTCATAGATGCGCTCGATTTCGCAGCCCATCCATTCGGCCGTTCCGGCCGCTTCCTCGGCTACCGGGATGTCCCCGGTTCCTCCGGTAAGAACGGAGACCTTCCCGGGAAACCGCCTGGGCGACGTTCCGTAAACGACAAGCCCCGACCTCGGGTCATGCTTGGCTTCCGGGAACGCGGACAGAATCGCCGCTGCCATCTCCGACGACGATCGGGTGAGCAGCGCCCGGCCGTGCTTTTCCACCAGCTTGGCGAATATGGCCGACGCTTGTTCCGCCGTTTTTCCCGGTCCGAACACGACCTCGGGATGCCCGGTTCGTTCTTCTCTTGCTACGTCCAGCTTGCAAAAATCCATATCCTCGAATCCGCCGTTCACGCCTTCGCACGCTCCAATGCCCGATTCATGCTTCCGCTCGCATAGCCCGCCAAATCCATTGCGACATGCGTATACCCAATTTCTCTCAACTCCCGGACGATATCGGCGCCGCGTTCGACGAGGCGCGCCATATCCCGGGGCTCCACCTCGATGCGGGCGACGTCGCCGTGCGATCGTACCCGCACCTGGCGAATGCCAAGCGACCGGACGAAACGCTCCGCCTGCCCCACTCGGGTCAGCTTTTCCATCGTGATCGTTTCGCCGTAGGCGATTCGCGACGAAAGGCAGGCGAAGGAGGGCTTATCCCAAGTGGGCAATCCCATCTGGCGGGACAAGGCGCGAATTTCTTCCTTGTAAAGTCCCGCCTCCTGCAGCGGTCCCCGCGCGCCGTGCTCGCGGGCCGCGCGAATGCCGGGACGGTGTTCGTTCATGTCGTCGGCGATCAATCCGTACGCGACGTGCCGGTAACGCCCGCCGCTGACGAATGGCGTCAAATGCTCGAACAAGCTTTTTTTGCAAAAATAGCAGCGATTGCCGTTATTCTCTTTGTAGCCGGGAATGGCAAGCTCCGACGTTTCGATGACCTCGTGGGAAGCTCCCAATTGCTTGGCCAGCCTGCGCGCTTCTTCCAGTTCCTCGGACGGATACGTTTCCGAGTCGGCGGTTACGGCCAGCACCCGCTGCGGACCGAGCGTATCCAATGCCGCCTTCAGCAAAAACGTGCTGTCCACCCCGCCGGAAAAAGCGATTACCACCGACTCCATTTCGGTCAAAATGGCCTGGAGCTTTTCATATTTCTCCGCCTCTTGCGCCATCGAAGCCGTCCCTCCTTTTTAGCCCGGGAGCGCTTGCCGCTGTTCAAAGCCGGTAAGGTCCTTCATGCTGTCTTTTAGCTTATCATACAATCCGAGATAAATCGGAAAAAGTTCGCGGTAGGCGTTCGCGCGCTCCGGGTTCGGCTCGTAGACTTGCGAAACGGTGCCGGGCCAGCGCAGCAGCGGCCCTTGGCCGTCCTCCATGGCGTAAAATCCGAGCTGCGCCGCTCCAAGCCCGGAGCTCTCGATGATTTCGGGCACGGCGACGGGAACGCCGAGCAAGTCGGCCGCCATTTGACACCAGGCCGCCGAACGGGCAAATCCGCCCGAAGCGAGCAACCGATCCGGAGATCCCGCGCGTTCCTCCAGAAGCGTTTGAATCGCGCGAATTTGAAAAAGGACGCCTTCCAGTCCGGCCTTGAGCAAATGCTCCTCCTTGTGGGCGAGCGTCAGGCCGAACCACGTTCCCCGCGCGTGAGCGTCCCAGAACGGCGCCCGCTCGCCGGAAAGCAGCGGCATCATGAGCAAGCCGTTGGAGCCGGGCGGCACCGATTCCGTCAACGGCACAACCTCTTCCATCGGCCGGCCCGGGTACAATCGTTCGGCCGCCCATTGGGCCACGATGCCGCCGTTGTTGGAGGCTCCTCCGACGACCCAGCGGTCTTCGGTGAGCGCGTAACAGAACAGCCGTCCTTGCGGATCGAGCGACGGTTCGCCGACCATGGCGCGGACGGCGCTGCTCGTGCCGATCGTGACGGCGAACAGCCCCGGCCCGGCCGCGCCGATGCCCAGATTGGCCAGCACGCCGTCCGACGCGCCGAGGACAAACGGGGTATCCGGCGCAAGGCCGAGCCGCCGCGCGGCCGTTTCCGGGAGCCCGGTCAGCCGGAAGGTCGTCGGCTTCGGCTCCGGCAATTGCTCCGGCGCGATGCCCGCCAGCTTGAGCGCGCCTTCGTCCCAGTCCAGCGTCCGCAAGTTAAACAATCCGGTCGCGCTGGCGATCGAATGGTCGACGACATAGCGCCCGAACAGCCGCATCAGCACGTATTCCTTGATGCCGATCCATTTGCGGACGGAGGCGAACAGCTCGGGCTGCCGCTCCCGCATCCAGATCAGCTTGACGAGCGGCGACATCGGATGCACGGGCGTTCCCGTGCGCAAATACACCTCGAGCCCCGAGCCGTCCCGGTTGAGCCGGTCCGCCTGCTCCGCGCTTCGCTGATCGGCGAACGTCAGGCTCGGCGTGAGGGGAATTCCCGCGCCGTCGACCCCGATCAGGCTGTGCATCGCGGCGCTGAACGAAACGCACAGCACCTGGTCCGGCCGCAATCCCGCCGCCTCTGCCGTGTCCCGGATCGTCCGCGCGACCGCCTCGAAAATCTCCTCCGGGTCCTGCTCCGCATAGCCCGGCTTCGGCGTATGCAGCGGGTAGCCCTGCGAGCGGCTCGCCAGGACGTTGCCGTCCGAATCGATGGCCAGCGTCTTCGTGCTCGTCGTTCCGATGTCGACCGCCAAAACGCAAGAAGTCGTTCCGCTCATTTCGGCAAATATCCTTCCTCGTCGAATTCGAACTCGTAAGGCCCTTCCAGCACTTCGATCTGCGGATGCTTCAGCGCCTCGGGCAGCAGCGTCTCCGAAATCTCGATCTCGCCGAGATGCAGCGTATCGCGGATACGAACGAGCCTGCATTGCTCGTAATCGAGGATGTTGCACGTCTTGACCGCGGCTTTGATCGCTTCCCGGTCGTTCGGCAGCGTCGTCGCCTGCTTCGTCGGCGCGCATACGGTCGAAGTCAGGCCGTTGGCGTACGTGCCCGGCCAATCCGTTTTGTCCACGAGCCGCTGCGTCGTAAAGTCCGCCGTGCCGACGCCGTTCGCGTTGCCTTTGGATTCGGGCGTAAGATCGAGCACGACCATCTTCGTCACTTCGGGGCCGCCGAACGCGTAAGGCGTCGGATAGCGCCCGGTAATGTTCGGGTCGGCGCCGTCTCCGCTGATGTTTTTCCCGATGTAGTCGATGACGAGCACGTCGATTTGCGGAAAAAGAATTTGCGGAAGACGGGATTTCGCTTCCTCCAGCAAAGGTGGCTCCTTCTCCAGCATCTCGGACGCGGCCACTACTTCGACCCGGCAAATCTGGTCGTAGGCGTTTTCCACGACGGCCACGCCGTAGATGATCGGCAGCTTCTGAAGCATCACCTCGGCCATCGCGGGCACGTTTTCCGCCATATACTTGAAGCCGAGCTGGTGGCACGCTTCCGCGCCTTTTTGCTTGCCGAGCCCGATCGCGATCATTTTCAGCAGGCCGCTTTCGACCTTGCCGCGGAACGCCGTGTGCGGCTTGATCCGGTTGATGACGACAATGACGTCGGCCTCTTTGGCGGCGATGGCGTCGCAGTATACCGGAAGTCCGTTCGGCAGGCGATCCAGCAAAACGACTTCCATCGAGGAACGGACCGGAGCGCCCATCCGCTCCTCGGAAACGCCCAGATGCGCGAGCACGTCCTTCTGCCCTTCGGCCGTCGCCCCGCCATGGCTGCCCATGCAAGGCACGATGAACGGCTCGGCCCCCTGGCGCTTCAAATCGTCGATGACCGCCTTCGTCAGCTCGTCGATGCGCGAGACGCCGCGGCTGCCGACGGCCACCGCCACCTTCTGCCCCGGCTTGACGGCCGCCGCGGGGGCGGCGCGCAGCTTCGCGGCCAGTTCGCCGATCGGGTCCGCCAGCTTGTCGTCGGCGAACTTTTGGCGAATGCGGACCATTTTCGGAATCGGGATTCCTTCCAGCAGCTTCGTCAAAATGTCGCTCATATCGTCATCGCCCCGAATCCGCCGTCGACCCGCAGCGTCGTTCCGGTCACGAACGAAGAAGCCTTGGCCGACGCGAGATAAACGATCGCGCCCTGCAGCTCCTCCGGATTGCCGAAACGCCCCATCGGGGTGTGGCCCATAATCGACTGCACCCGCTCTGGGGACAGGATTTTGCGGTTTTGCTCAGCCGGGAAAAAGCCCGGAATAATGGCGTTCACCCGCACGTTATGCGGGGCGAATTCGCGCGCGAGAAATTTGGTGATGCTGTTGATGCCCGCTTTCGAAGCGGAATACGTGAACACCTTGGACAAAGGCGGATCGGACGACACGGAGGAAATGTTGACGATCGAGCCTCCCTCGCCCTGGTCGATCAAATGCTTGCCGAAAATTTGCGCCGTGACGACCGCGCTCTTCAGGTTGACGTCCATAATGCGGTCCCATTCTTCCATCTTCAGCTCGAAAAACGGAGTCGGGCTGTTCATGCCCGCACAGTGGACGACCGTATCTACGCGTCCGCCCCATTCGAGTACCCGGCGAAGCACTTCGCGCAAATCTTCCTCGCGGGTGGCGTCGGCCGCGAACGTCGCCGCCTCTCCTCCCGCTTCGGCGATGCGCAAGCGAACGGCTTCCGCCTTTTCCATATCCCTGCCGACGACGGCAACCTTGGAGCCCGCGCCCGCAAGCGCTTCCGACATCGCTCCGCCCAGCACGCCGTTGCCGCCGATGACGACGGAAACGGTGCCCGACAAATCAAACAAATTCATGTCCATCCCCCAATTGCGCCAACTGGAACGCGCTTAATAACAACGTTGTTATTGCCATCATAGCCGAAACGATTCCCGATGTCCATACATCCCGAAAATGAAAATGAGGCTTTCTTTTCATTCCGCGATCGATTAAGATTAAAGAAAATAACAACGTTGTTAGAAAACTGTGCGGAGGTTGTCGCGTCCTATGTCCGTAACGATTAAAGACATCGCCGAGCGTGCCGGCGTGAGTTTTTCGACCGTCTCGAAGGCGCTTCGCAACAGTCCGCTCGTTCAGGAGAAGACAAAGGCGAAAATACTCGCCATCGCCGAGGAGATGGGCTACCGGCCGAACATCGCCGCCCGGAGCCTCGTCTCCAAGCGCAGCGGGGTCGTCGGCGTCGTCTGGCCGTCCGTCGAGCGCACGACGCTGTCCGCCCTGATCACGCTGATCAATGCGGAGCTTGAGGACAGCGGCTACGCTACGCTGCTGTCGATCAACCGGGCCGACGCCGCCATCGAGACGTTCCGCCGCTTCCAGGTGGACGCGATCTTGCTGTTTTCGGAAAAGGACGAGCCGCTGCTCGGCGTCCCGAGCCCGTCCGGCATCCCGATTCTGTGCTACGGGAACGCCGTCCGTTCCGGGTTCCCGTCGCTCGACGTCAACCGGCAAAAGGCGGTGCGCCTCGCCGTCCGGCACCTGTACGAGCTGGGTCACCGGGATATCGCCTACATCGGCCGGCCGGAGGGGGGCGACCCCCTCCAAGAAGAAAAGGCGTCGGCGTTTCTCGACGAGCTGCGGCGGCTCGGAAAGCGGGAGCCGGCGGAAAAGGCGGTCGCCGCCATTTCCGGCATGGAGTTCCACGACGGCTACGTTGCCGCCAAGGAGCTGCTCAAGCGGCGCGACCGGCCGACGGCGCTGTTCGGCGGCAGCTACGATCTCACCCGCGGCATGATGCGCGCGGCGGCGGAATCGGGCATCCGCGTCCCCGACGACGTCTCGATCGTCGGTTACGACCACATTCCGCAGATGGACAACTTGGAAGTCCCGGTCACCTCCGTCGGCGTCGACATCGCGACCATCGCCGCTACGTTGGCCCGCAGGCTGATCGCCATGATCGAGGAGACCGGAGCACGAGGGAATGGCGCCGAAGGGTCCGCCGTCCTGCTCGAGCCCGAACTCGTCGTGCGGACGTCGACCGCGCCGCCCGCCGCCCCGGCAAGGCGCTGAGATCTCTTCGATAAGATCGCCGCGAGGAGATCGCCGCGAAGCCAATAACGCGGACAAAAAAACGGCCGCATCCCCCGTTTCGGGATGAGGCCGTTTTTTGGCGCTGTCGTACTTACAGGCGAGCTTCCAGCGCTTTTTTCTCCGCTTCGAAGCCCGGTTTGCCAAGCAGCGCGAACATGTTTTTCTTGTATGCCTCGACCCCCGGCTGATCGAACGGGTTGACGCCGAGCAAGTAGCCGCTCACGCCGCACGCGATTTCGAAGAAGTAGACGAGCTGGCCGAACGTATGCGGAGTCATATCCGGCAGGTGAACGACCAGATTCGGCACTTGGCCGTCCGTGTGCGCGAGGAGCGTGCCCTCGAACGCCTTTTTGTTGACGAAGTCGAGCGTTTTGCCCGCCAGGAAGTTCAGGCCGTCCAGATCGGCCGGGTCGCTCTCGATCGTAATCTGCTCCGGCACCTCGCCGACCTGCAGCACCGTTTCGAAAATAATCCGGTTGCCCTCTTGAATAAATTGCCCCATCGAGTGCAAATCCGTGGAAAAGTCAACCGATGCGGGATAAATGCCCTTGTAATCCTTGCCTTCGCTTTCCCCGTACAGCTGCTTCCACCATTCGGACACGAAGTGCAGGCCCGGCTCGTAGTTGACGAGAATTTCCACCGTCTTGCCTTTGCGATACAGCGCGTTGCGGATCGCCGCGTATTGGTAAGCCGGATTCTCGCTCACGTTCGGATTGTTATACAGCTTGGCCGCTTCCTGCGCGCCCTTCATGATCGCTTCGATATCGATGCCCGCCGTGGCGATCGGCAGCAGGCCGACGGCCGTCAGAACCGAATAGCGTCCGCCCACGTCGTCCGGAATGACGAACGTTTCGTAGCCTTCTTCGGTCGCCAGCTTCTTGAGAGCTCCGCGCGCCTTGTCGGTCGTGGCGTAGATGCGCTTCTTGGCGGCTTCCTTGCCGTACTTCTTCTCCAGCGCGTCGCGGAAAATGCGGAAAGCGATCGCCGGCTCGGTCGTCGTGCCGGATTTGGAAATGACGTTGATCGACCAGTCCTTGCCTTCGAGCGCCTGAAGCAGGTGGGTTACGTAGGTGGAGCTGATGTTGTTGCCGGCGAAGAAAATTTGCGGCGTTTTGCGCTGTTCTTTGCCGAGCGTATTGTAAAACGAGTGCGACAGCATCTCGATCGCGGCGCGGGCGCCGAGATAGGAGCCGCCGATGCCGATGACGACGAGCGCTTCCGAATCGGACTGAATTTGCTTCGCGGCCGCCTGAATGCGGGCGAATTCCTCTTTGTCGTAATCGAACGGCAGGTTGATCCAGCCGAGATAGTCGGATCCGGTGCCGGTACCGTTATGCAGCTGCTCATGCGCGAGGCGGATGGCCGGAGCCAGATTGTCGATCTCGTTTTGCCCGATGAATTGCAGCGCTTTGGAATAATCCAAACGAATGTTAGCGGACACTTTACACTTCTCCCTTCAATTCCTATCGGCACGCATAAAGGCGCGCGTCGCTTCTTTGATTTACGTAGCTTAAGGATACTCAAAAAAAAGACGCGGCACAAGCTTGTACGAATGAGTTTCATTAAGTCTTCATCTTATAAGTTCCCATCATTAGGAAAATATGATACAAAGGTTATGATGAAAAGAATGGAGGTTTCACCCGTGAAAAAAATCGGATTTGTCGGACTTGGCGTCATGGGCCAGCCCATGGCGGCCAACCTGGTTCGCAAGGGATACGAACTGGCCGTCTACAATCGCACGCCGGGAAAAACGGCGGAGCTCGAAAAGCTTGGCGCCGTCGCGGCGTCATCCCCGGCAGAGCTTGCGGAAACCTCGGAAGTCGTCATGACGATGATCAGCAACGACCGGGCGATCGAGGACGTCTATTTCGGGCACGAAGGCATTATGGAGGGAATTCGGGCAGGATCGACCGTCATTGACAGCAGCACGATTTCGCCGAGCCTCGCGAAGCGGCTTGCCGCCGAGCTAGGCGCGAAGTCGGCCGGCTTCCTGGACGCGCCGGTAACGGGAAGCAAGCCGGCCGCCATCGACGGCACGCTGCTGTTTATGGTTGGCGGCCCTAAGGCGACCGTGGACGCGTGCCGCGAGCTGCTGCTGGCGATGGGGCGCGAAGTGCTTCACATGGGGGAAAACGGAAGCGGGGCCTCGGCGAAGCTTGCCCACAATACGATCGTCGGCATCAACGCCGCCGGGCTGTTCGAAGGCATGGCGATCGCGGCCAAAGCGGGGATCGACGCCGAATCGTTCCTCCGCGTCGTACAGGGCGGCGGCGCCGCGAGCAAACAGGCCGAGCTGAAAGGGCGCAAAGTAATCGAGCATGAGTTCAGCGTTCAGTTTTCGCTGGCGCTCATGCTGAAGGATCTGAAGCTGTCGTCCGCGTTGACGGACGGGCTCGGCGTGCCGACGCCGATGCTGGAAGCGGCCAAAAGCCTGTTCCAGGCCGGCCAGTCGGCCGGCTACGGCGACGAGGATCTGGCCGCGCTCGCCCGCATTTACGAATCGTGGATCGGCCGGCGCATCGGGGAGTGAGGTCGGCGTGCCCCCGTACTCGGTAATCCGTTTTGCGCTGCCTGGTTGCGATATCCCGTTCGCTCAGTGCTGCGCTTTTTGTCCGGATACCGAAACCAGAAGCGTTTAGTTTGCCTATCACTGACCCAACGGGATACCGCCATAAAGTGCGACAAAAACCCGTACTGACCCAACGGGATACCGCCATAAAGTGCGAAGACGCGCTGCACATGCCCGAAGAAACTTAAAAAACCTTCCCCGATGAACGACGCGTTCGCAAGGGAAGGTTTTTGGCTTTCGCATTCGATTACAGGTAGGAACAAAGATAATCGGTCGTTTGCGTAACTTTTAATTTGAACTTCGAGTTGGCCGGAACGGTGAACTCGCCCGTACCGGAAATCGAAATCCACTCCTCGCTTCCGGGAAGCTGCACGGTCAGCTCTCCGGCCATAATTTTCATAATTTCGGTTTGCGAAGTGCCGAACTCGTAATCGCCCGGCAGCATGATGCCAAGCGTCTTATGGGTTCCGTCCGGAAATTTGACGGTACGGCTCGTGACTTTTCCTTCGAAATAAATGTTCGCTTGCTTGACGACGCTGACGTTATCGAATTGGGACATGTTGGAAAGCCTCCTGTGTGATGGCAACGGCCTTATGAAGCGCCCGGCGGCTTTCGCCCCGGGCGCCCGTTGAATTACAGCAATTTATTGAACTGTGCGATGACGTTTTCGACGGTAAAGCCGTATTCCTTGATGACGCGGTCGCCCGGAGCGGAAGCGCCGAAGGTGGAAATGCCGAGAATCGCGCCGCTATCCCCGACATACCGTTCCCAGCCGAACGGGGAAGCCATTTCGATCGCAAGGCGGGCTTTGACCGATTTCGGCAGCACGCTTTCCTTGTATTCCGTCGATTGCTTCTCGAACAGGTCCCAGCTCGGCAGGCTGACGACGCGGACGTGAACGCCTTGTTCGGCAAGCGCCTTTTGCGAAGCGATCGCGAGCTGAACTTCCGACCCCGTCGCGATCAGAATGCCTTGCGGATTGCCGTTTGCGGCTTCGGAAATGACGTATCCGCCCTTGGCGATGCCTTCGCGCGCTTTTTCCGCCGTGCCGGCCAAGATCGGCAGGTTTTGGCGGGTGAGAACGAGCGCAACCGGATTGGCGTTGTTTTGGACGGCGTACGCCCAAGCGGCGGACGTTTCGTTGCCGTCAGCCGGACGGATGACCGTCAATCCCGGGATGACGCGAATCGATGCCAGCTGCTCGATCGGCTCATGGGTAGGGCCGTCTTCGCCGACGGCGATCGAGTCGTGGGTCAGCACGTAGACGACCGGTTGTTTCATGATCGCGGCGAGACGAACGGCCGGACGCAAATAGTCGGTGAAGACGAAGAACGTGCCGCCGTAAACCTTCAGGCCTCCGTGCAGCGAGATGCCGTTCATCGCCGCGGCCATCCCGAACTCGCGAACGCCGAAATAAATGTTGCGGCCGTCGTATTGGCCGGCCTTGTATACGGGCAAACCTTTCAGATGGGTCATCGTCGAGCTTTCCAGGTCGGCGGAACCGCCGACGAGGTGCGGAACGTTTTTCGCCAGTCCGTTGAGCGCGTTGCCCGAAGCGACGCGGGTCGACAGAGGCTTGTCTTCCGTCGAATAAACCGGGAGATCCGCATCCCAACCTTGCGGCAAACCGCCGGAAACGGCGTTTTCGAATTGGGCTGCGAGCTCCGCGTGCGCCGATTTGTACTTGGCATACAGCTCGTCCCATGCGGCATTCGCCTTCTCGCCTTTCGCTTTCACTTCGGCAAAGTGAGCGCGGACTTCGTCCGGCACATGGAATTCTTCATGCTCCCATTCGTAAAACGCCTTGGTAAGCTTCGCTTCCTCGGAGCCGAGCGGGGAACCGTGCGGTCCGGCGTGTCCGCCTTTGCCGCCCTTGTTCGGCGAGCCGTAGCCGATGACCGTTTTGACTTCGATCAGCGTCGGCTTGCCCGTTTCGGCCTGGGCGGCGGCGATCGCTTCGGACAGCGCGCCGAGGTCGTTGCCGTCTTCCACCCGCAGCACTTGCCAGTTATATCCTTCAAAACGCTTGGCGACGTTTTCCGAGAACGAAAGGTTCAGTTCGCCGTCGAGCGAGATGTCGTTCGAATCGTAAAGCACGATCAGCTTGCCCAGCTTCAGGTGTCCCGCAAGCGATGCGGCTTCGGAGGAAATGCCCTCCATCAGGTCGCCGTCGCCGCAAATGGAGTAGGTGTAGTGGTTGATCAGGTCGAAGCCTTCGCGGTTATAGGTGGCCCCAAGCTGAGCTTCGGCCATCGCCATGCCGACGGCCATCGCGATCCCTTGGCCAAGCGGACCCGTCGTAGCGTCGACGCCGGCCGTGTGCCCGACTTCCGGATGCCCCGGAGTCAAGGAGCCCCATTGGCGGAAGTTTTTCAGTTCTTCGATCGGCAGGTCGTAGCCGCTCAAATGGAGCAGCGAGTAAAGCAGCATCGAGCCGTGGCCCGCGGACAGAACGAAACGGTCGCGGTTGATCCAGGTCGGATTGGACGGGTTGTGGGTCATCGTTTTGGCAAACAGTTGATAGCCCATCGGCGCAGCGCCCATCGGCATGCCCGGGTGGCCGGATTTAGCTTTCTCGATGGCGTCGATCGCCAGCGTACGAACCGTCGTAACCGACAATTGTTCAATGGATTTCGCACTTGCGGTCATTTCGTAAAAAACCTCCTTCTATATGTCGCATAGACGTTGAACGCCTGCGATAAATCACAAACCGAAACCAGGCACGGCTGCCGGTTTATCCCACCTATTGTACCACGGGGCGTCTGGTTTTACCACAACTTGTACGTACAAGCTGAGCATCGGCTCCGCGTCCGGAAACGGCCCGAGACTGCGCTCAAGGGCGCGCGACTGCGCCCCAAGGGCAAGGAAACTGCGCTTCAAGCGGCAGCGGCATGCGGGCGAAAGCGAAAGCCGCTACCGCCTAAGCTTCACTTCCAACTCGTCGCCGGCCTTAAGCGGCGGCAAATTCCGCTCCGCAAGCCGGCGATTGACGGCCGCATACAAATCCGCCATGTCGACGAAGCGGTCGTCGATGTACATGACCCATTCGTCATTCTCCACGTCGTAGGCTACCCGGCCTTCGATGACCGTTTGCTCCTCGCGCGTCGCCATAGCGAACGTCAAACGAAAGCGACCGTCTTGTTCTGGTACACGACCAGACGGTCCTCCGCATGCCACTTGACGGCGCGAGCCAGTACGATACGCTCGATATGGCGGCCGATTCGTTTCAATTCGTCGACGTCGTTGCGATGGCTGACCCGCTGAACGTCCTGCTCGATGATCGGTCCCGCATCGAGTTCCGCAGTCACGTAGTGCGCGGTCGCCCCGATCAGCTTGACGCCGCGGTCGTATGCCTGATGGTATGGCTTGCCGCCGACGAAAGCGGGGAGGAACGAGTGGTGAATATTGATGATGCGGTTCGGAAATTGCTCGATAAACTTGGGCGTCACGATTTGCATATAGCGCGCAAGCACGACCAGATCGATTTTTCCGGTAGCCGTCAGTTCCAATTGCTTGCGCTCGGCTTCCGCCTTCGTATCCGGAGTGACGGGGATATGATGATAAGGAATCCCGTAGGATTCGACCAGCCCGCGCATATCGTCGTGGTTGCTGATGACCATGGCGATGTCGGCGTTCAGATCGCCGGACTGCCATTGCCAAAGCAGCTCGAGCAGGCAATGATCCTCTTTGGACACCATCACGGCGATTCGCTTGTTCCGGCTTGCCCGATACACGCTCCATCGCATGTCGAACCGGTCGGCGACGCGCGTGAAATCCTCCTGCAGCGACGGCAGCTTCCGCTCCAGCTCGCTCAGGTCGAATTCGATCCGCATGAAAAACATGCCGCCCTCGGGGTTCATCGTGTATTGGTCGGATTGGATAATGTTGGCGCCCTGCTCGTACAAAAATTGCGAAACCGTCGCCACGATCCCCGGGCGATCCGGGCAGGAGATCAGCATGCGGGCGCGATTTTTGTTTTCTTCCCTTTGCCGGGCCTCCTGCGCCTTGTAAACGTTGAGACTCATCGATTACGCTTCCTTTCTATCGTTCCGTCTGCCGGATCAAACCTTGGCGAGCCATTCCTTGCCCGCAAGGCTTGCGGTCAAGCGATGGTTGATTTCTTCTTCCGTGTAGTCGGCGGACAGCACCCGGTTTTCGACCGCAAGGTCGTACAGGCGCTCCATCGGTTCGCGCGGATCGGCTTTGCGGGCTTTGGCGTCGGATTTGAGCAATTCCCACGTCTGCAGCACATACAGCCGGGGCACGATCTCTTCCCGTTCGAAAAAATGGTGCAGGCGCTCGACATCCTCCAAAAACTCGCCGCCGAAGCGCTCCTGGGCATTGCCGCGGAGCATGGCGATTTCGGTTTCGTACATTGGGCGCTCCTTCCCCGCGACCTTTCCGATCCACGGGGTTTCCAAAATAAACGGCTTGCCTTGCAGCGCTTCGTGATGCACGATCCGGTCGATCGCGTCGAAACCGATCCAGCCCGACCCGACCGGCGCGTGGCGGTCTTTGGCCGCTCCTTGCGGATTTTTGCTGTCGTTGATATGGACGACGGCTACGCGGTCGAGACCGACGATTTCGTCGAATTTGCGGATGACGCCGTCGAAATCGTTCACGATATCGTAATCGGCGTCGTGCATGTGGCAGGTGTCCATGCAGACGGCGAGGCGATGATTGTCTTCGACGCGCTCGATAATGGCGGCGATCTCCTCGAAGGTTCGCCCGATTTCCGAGCCTTTGCCGGCCATCGTTTCGAGCGCGATATTGACGTCCGTCTCCTTCGTTCCGCCGAGCACTTCGTTCAAACCTTCGGCGATGCGGTCGATGCCGTATTCGGGATCCTTGTCCGTGTACGCTCCCGGATGAAGAACGATATTTCGGACCCCGATATGATGCGTGCGGCGGATTTCCTCCTGAAGGAAATTGACCGCCAGCTCGAAGGTGTCGTTCTTATAAGAACCGAGGTTGATAATGTAGGGGGCATGAACGACGATCTCGCCGATGTCGGCTTCCGCCATCAGTTCCCTACCCTCGGGAATGTACAAGCTCTCGATCGGCTTGCGGCGCGTGTTCTGCGGGGCTCCGGTATAAATCATGAACGTGCTGGAACCGTAGGATACCGCTTCTTTGGCCGCCGTCAGCAAACCCTTGTCCGAAAAAGATACATGAGATCCGATTTTAAGCATTGAGCTGCTCCTCTCCGTATCGACGCCAAGCGCGGTGCCGTATCCGGACCGGTCCGGGCGTCCGTTTGGATCATCCCCTATTGTAGCGCGAACGTCGAAATAAATCTAGAAATGAGATATAATTTAACGATGAAGAATTCATGCGCGCTGAATACGAGGTGGTACGGCTATGAGAAACACGCCCGAATGGTTCATGTATTTCATCGGGTTTTGGACGATCGTGATGGTCGGCTTTATGTGCGTCGGCGGCTTTTTCATGTTCCGCAAATTTCTTAAAGTTCTGCCCAAGCAGGACGGCAAGTCGAAGCTGGATTGGCAGAACTATTGGGTGGAAAAAAGCCGGCCGCTATGGACGGAGGAATCGAAAGCGATGCTGGACAAGCTGGCTTCGCCGGTGCCGTCCGCGTTCCGCGATATCGCGAAGCATTCCATCGCTGCCCGAATCGGGCAGCTCGCCGTCGAAAGCGGCGCCAAGAGCGTCACGGAGGAGCATTGCATCGAAGGCTACATCCTCGCGACGCCGAAGCGGGACCACTCGTTTTTGGTCAGTTTTTTGGAGAAGAACGGAATCGACTATTCGAAATACCGGCATCTGATCGGCGACGTTTCGGAATCGCGGCAAGCGGTTGAATAATAGAAATAACGAAACCTTTGCGCTTGCGAGCCGTCTAACCTCATGAGGGCCTGTTTCGACAGCTCAGATCATCGACTAACTCCTGGAGGTGCTAGATCCTATGAAAAGATCCGGCAAACATTACGGCAAACAATTCGCCTGGTACGTCGCAATCCTGTCTCTGCTTATGGTAGCGGCGGCATGCAGCAATGAAAATAACGCAACGAACGCAAGCGGAACGCCGACGGCAAGTCCTTCCGCCAGTCCTTCCGCCAGTCCTTCCGCCAGCCCGTCTTCGGCTCCCGAATCGCCGAGTGCGAGTCCTTCGGACGAAGCTCCGGAATTGCTGGAAGCGACCGGCGAATATATCGGGCTGATGGACAGCCATTCGATCGAAATCGAAACCGAGGACGGCCCGACCGGCTTCCAAATCGACGAAGCGACGGCGGAGAAAGTTTCCGATTGGGAACAAGGCACGCCCGTACGCTTCGAATACCGTCAAGATACGCTGGATGTAGACGGCGAGCAAGTCAAGCAAAATACGATTCTTACCATTGAGAAGCAATAAAGCCAAAAAGGAGCGCAAGTCATGCGATTTTTGATTTGCGGCGGTACGGGGTTTATCGGCCGGGCGCTAGCCGAGGCCATGCTCGACCGCGGAGACGAAGTGTGGATCGTGACCCGAAAGCTGCCTGCGGCCCCGGCCGCGGGCTTTCTCTATGTTACCTGGGAAGAGTTGTCCAAAAACCCCGCCCGCTGGAACGGAATCGACGGCATCGTAAATTTGGCCGGCGAAACAATCAACCAGCGCTGGAGCGAGGATTCAAAACGGCGAATCCTCATTTCCCGAACGCAGGCGGCGATGCATGTCGCCGACATCGTCAAACGGATGCCCGTCCCGCCCAAAGTCGTCGTAAACGCTTCGGCCGTCGCGATATACGGGCATTCGTACAGCGCGACCAGCCGGGCGAAGGCGGCCTACGCACCGGTTTCGGACGACGAACCATCCCCGAACCCCCCTTCACGCCCGGAACCCGTTGCCGAAACGACAAACGGCCTTGCAGCAAAGGCATCCGAGGCCGTTTCGATGTCCGCGGAGCCGTATCCGGAAACGGGCGACGAGCCGCTTAAAGCCGCTTTCGGCGCAAGTAAAGCACCGGAATCCGAGAAGAACCTCCCCTCCGCCGAACCGTTGCCGGAAGAGCAGCCGGCGCAAAGCGTTTATGCAAACGGGATAAAAGGGTTTTCGCGGGTCCGTCCGTCCCGGATCGACGCAAACGAAGCCGCCGATGCCTGGCCCGGGTTGCCCTCCTCCGCGGAGAAGCGAAAAGAAGCGAGCCCGGCCGAAGCCCGGGAACATCCCGGTCCGGCCGAGGGGCATATCGAGAGCGGCGCCCCGAACGACGCTTCCGCATTCGCTCCGGACGCTCTTTCGGCGGCGGAAGAACCGGCGCAGCCCGCCGACTTCGCGCAATCGTTCATCGAAGAGTTGTTCGACGAAAACTCGCCCCCCGAACCGGCCGATTATCTCGGACGCGTCGTCGTCGCCTGGGAAGAGGCGGCGGATCAAATTCCGGTCGAACGGCTCGTCAAGCTGCGCCTGGGACTCGTGCTCGGTCGCAAAAACGGTTCGTTTCCGCTGTTAAGATTGCCTTACCGGCTCTTCGCCGGCGGAAGAATGGGCGCGGGAAATCAGGGAATGCCATGGATTCATCTGAATGACGTCGTGTCGCTTATTTTATTTTGCCTCGACAATCCCGATATCGAAGGCCCGGTCAACGCGGTCGCTCCGGATCCGGTTACGAACGACGACTTCGGCCGCATCCTGGGTGAAATTACGCGTCGGCCCCATTGGCTTCCGATCCCTTCCACCCTGCTGGAGGCCGCGCTGGGGGAAAGGGCGGAGCTTGTGCTCGCGGGTCAGATGGCATTCCCGCTCAAAGCGCTGGAACACGGTTTTGAATTCGCCTTCCCCAGGCTCGAGGATGCGTTGCGGGATTTGACCGCCCGCTGAGCCGGATCAACTTTCGTCGTATCGATAAACGGACGACGCGACTTGCAGGCTGTCGCCGTTTTTCAGCGGGTACGGCTCGTACGGCGTCATCGGCATGCCGTTAATCCAGCTTCCGTTGCGGGAACCGAGATCCTTCGCCTGCCAGAGTCGATCCTGACGGATTAATTCCAGGTGGGCCCGGGAGACGCCCTGCGTGTTATCGATCAGTTGGGCGGCCTCGCCGGATCTCCCGAGAACCACGGAGGGACCGCAAAGCTCGAATTTCACTTGCTTTCCGTCGGTTTCTTTGCATAAGTAAGCTTTGGCCTCCGCAGTTAACTCGGCAAGCATCGCGGTCTCCGCGCCGTTGCCGGACAGCCAGCTCGTCCGGTGCTCCGAATCGGGACGTTCTTCGGTCTCTCTGTCGATCAGGCCGAAGGAGAACGCGCCGGCCGCCCCGGTTTGCCGCTTTGGCGCCAGGCCGCCCGCCCCTTCGGCATCCCGATGCGAAGGTGCGGCGAAAGGCGCAAACCTTGATCCTCCGGCTTCCCTCGCGGCTGGACGAAATCCCTCCTCCATCTCCCTTTCGCTTTCTCTTTCCGAAAACGGCTCATCGAACGAGGATGCCGTTTCCACAGCGGCACGGCGCTCTTTTTTCCAAAAGGGCAAGCCGTTCCAGAGGAAAGCGCAAGCGCCGAAAGCCAGCAGCGTAAGACCCGCGGATAACGCCATATTTCGCGTTTCCGGCGAAGGCAAATACAAGAAACGCCACGCCAAGGCGGACGCGAGCGCCGCGCAAGCGGCGGCATACGTTCGAATCCGTCCGACGGGCATCGCTTCTTTTTCCTCGTTGCGCTTTTCGGGTCCGTTCTCCGCGCCCAGCAACCCGGATAAACTTTGCGGATCCTGCAGTTCGGGCTTAAGCCGCTTCAGCAAACCGCCGGGAACGGACGCGGGCTCCGAAGCGGCAACCGTTCTTCCGTTCGGGCGGGCAACCGAATCGGCGTAAGGGCCCCGATTGGACGCATCCCCGATGTTTTCCCGGTGCGGGCTTGCCGCCGCCGGGCGAGCCGGCCGCTCCTGCCCCATGCTCGAAACGCTTTGCGGCTCCGGCCAAGCGATCGAACCCTCCGCCGCGATCTCCCTGGAACAACGGCGAAGCGCCGCCGGGGAAAAATCGGCCGATCCCGCGATTTGCAGCAACTTTTTCATGGCGAGGCCGTCGGGACGGTCCACATGCATGAGCCAGCGAACGACCAGACGCTCGAGCGTCGCGGAAAAATCGCCCCCGGGCGCGCCCCTGAGGACCGGCAAATAAGTAAACGATAGATCGTGCCCCTGCTCTCCGATAAAAATAAAATCGTCGGTCAACGCGAAACGCTCGCGATCCAGCATCATATCCTCGGCATTTTCCAGCATATCCGCCAAAGAACAGAAGGCGGACATCGCTTCTTCCATCGTCCAACGTCCCCCGCGCAGCGCCTGCGACAGCATCCGGCGTCCCGACAAAGCATACCGCAACGCGATCCTGCCGTTCAGTTCTTCCGTTTCGAGCTCGAGAAGGCCGGGCGCTTTACAGGCCCGCAGCATCGAGAGTTGGAGCGAATCCAGCTCCGAAATCCCGATCGGAGGTTCCCCTTCGACGATCATTTTATGGCCCCTTCCCCGTTCGAATCTGATTTTGTAACCGTCCATTTCTCCCCCTCCTTGGCAGAGCTAGGCGAATTGTCCCCACGCCAATACGGCGAACGCGGGAACCACCGCCAGCATAAACGGAAATTTGGCCGCTCCCTTGGCCGCCTCCAACGGGTGCCGTCCCCATGGCCAGGCTACGGCTTTGCCGATTTTTCTTAAGCCCGGAGCGCGCATCAGCAGCAGCAGAGCCGCAATCCCTCCCGCAAAGAGGATCGACCAAACGGCGAGCGCAAGCGCCTGCGCGACGCCGGTCCAAGCCCCGTAAGCGGCAAACCACTTGACATCCCCCCCGCCGATTCCCCGAAGCAGATACAAAACAAGCAGCGGCGCCATGCCGCACAGCAATCCCGAAACGGAGCTCCCCAATCCGTCCCAGCCTTGCGTCGCGCCGTGATAAACAAGCCCGGCCAAGGCGAACGGAACGGTCAGGACGTTCGGAATTTCCATTTTCCGCAAATCCGTCCAGCAAGCAATGAAAGTAAGCGTCGATACCGCGGCGAGCGCGACCGCTTCAACTAAGTCCATACCCGGCCTCCAACCGTTTGCGAAAATTCCGTACGATAGCCAAACGGAGCTGCCGCCTCGTAATTCGGCGGTCAAGCTTTGGCTCTGACTTCAAAGGTTTGCGTCAAAAGAGCGCCGCTTGCGGACCGCGCCTCCCAGGACCACTGCCCTGGCGTCGTGTTTCCCGAAACGTGCCACGTCCAGGTCACGACGCCCGATTCGTCCGCCGTCGCGGTCCCGAGATTTTTCGCCTGGCTCTCCCCGCTCTTGTAAACGACGGTAAGATCGACCTGCTGTCCCGGCTCGGTTCGCAGCCGCAGCGTCACCTTTCGGCCCCGCGTGACCGGATCGGGCGAAATGGACACAAAGGTCAGCGTTCCCGTTTCGGCCCCCGCTTCGGAGCGCCGGGCGGCAGATGGCGAGCCGCCGTACCATACCCGCTCCCTTGCCGACTCGCGAAGCAGCAGCGTTCGGCCGACGAACGGCACCTTGAACGGCAGCCGGTATTCCGCCTCGATCGTCAAAAACGCTTCCGCCGCATCATCGTCGTCCGGCAGCTCGACATTCACGACGTCCAAACGATCTTCCGCAAGTCCCGTCCCTTCCAGCTGCCGCTTGAGCATTTGTCCGAACGCCGCTCTGGCCGCGTTTTGTTCGAGCGACCATGAGCCGTCTGCGGCTTCCCTGGCCCATTCCGGCAAAGGGGAAGGAAGCCGCTCCCCGTACTCGGCCAGCGTCTCGCCGATCCCTTGCAGCTTCGCGGACCATTCTTCCGTTTTTTGATAAATGGGGGTCGACCTGACTTCATCGACAGCGAGCGCTATCGGATACCAGGCGGACGCGACTTGCCTGACGGTCTGCGATAACGCTCCGTGAAGCGACATCGCAATGATCGAAGTTTGAATCAGAAAAATGAGAAACAAGACCGTCAGCAAAAACATCGGCATGACAAGCGCGGCCTCGAGCGTGACGCTCCCTGCCGATCTCCGTTTTGCTCGGCCGTTACTGGTAAGCGTCGTCTGCCGTAAACTCGGCTTCATAACGGTTCCCTGCCACCTCTCCGCCCATCTGCCCTATTTTCCCCAACGCGCCGGCCACGCCGGGAAAAAACCAAAGCCGCAGAGTTGCCCTTCCCGTGCCGCTAACATAGGTGTAAGCTTTTTGGAGCGTTAGTCCCGTATTTCGTTCGATAACGGCGATCATTCGGGCGATTTGCCCGGCGGACCCGCCTTGAAGCAAGTAAAACAAACGCAAGTAATCGGAGTATGCCGTCTCCGCCTTCAAAAATTTGGACAACAGGACCGTTCCCGAATCCAATAGCTGCCGGATATCCGCCACGGCATTCGCGACCGCGTACAGCAGCGCGCCCGCAAGCACGAGCAGAGGATGTCCGAGCGTCCGGCTTTCGATCAATCCCTCCATCGTCCGGATCGCCAGCCGGAGCGAGAATATTTCGCCGTAAGCCGCCGCGATATTGCCGCCGGGATGGTTCAGCCCGTACAAAATAAACTCGGCCTCCTGCCGCTCCGGGCTCGTCGCCCCCTCCCCCGTTCCGGCGAGCAGGGCCATGACCTCCGCATGATCGGAGATGGAAAAACGGGATATGGCATACTCGGCAAAATATAACGTGTCCCTGGCGTTCAATGCCGCTTCGGTCAAGGCGCTAAGCCACCCTTCCGCGGCGCCGACGGCTTCGTCCCTCCCCTGCGAAGGATCTCGCGAAGGGACGGGTTCCGTCCGGCTGTCCTCCGCTTCGTTCCACGCCAGGTTGCTTTCGTAAAGCTCCGTCAGCTCGGCGAACGCTTCCCGATCCGCGGAAGTGCCCCCGATGGCGGCCAAGCCGCCAAGGAGAGAGCGGGCGGACTCCCACTGGACGGCGGCTTCCGATTCCATCCGCTTTCGCTCCTTGTCCGCGGAATTCAATTGATCCAGCCGATCCCGCCTCGCCTTCAAGACGGAGCCCGAAGACCCGTATCGGGAACGGTAATGCGCGCCCGAAGACTGAAGACGCTCCGCCCGGCTTCTCAACGTTACGCCAAGTCCGGATGCGTCCGGCGCGGAAGCTGCCGTCTCCCCGAAAGCTTCCGCCGCCGCCGCGATTTCCGAGGCATCCGCTTGCTGCCCGTTCAATTCGCCCGCGTAATCGGCAAAAAAGCCGTTGTCCATAACCAACTCGTCCGCCGATTGCCGAAGCTCCCTCAGCGTCTCGCTCGCCTCCTTCCCGATTCCGCCGGCTCCGGCACCCGCGCCGACCGAACCCGAAGCTTCTTCCGCCGAATCCGAGGCGTTCGCCGCGATTTCGCGCATTTCCTCGTTCGCCTCTTCCGCAGCGCGCAAAGCCTCTTTCGCCGCTTCGAGCGCTTCCCATGCCTCTCGTTCCGCCTTGCGCAGCTTGTCCGGCAAATCGGACGCGATTTCCGCCATCCCGGAAGCGTATGCGTTCGTCGCCGCCGTATGCATCGCCCCGCCGGCAGGATAAGGCTCGCGAAACGGCTTTCCTTCCGCTGCCGCCGCCTCGCGGCGGCTGTTCCATTGCGCGACCGCTTCGCCGTGCGCCCGGCTGCGTTCCTCGTCCTCCATACGTTTCGTCCAGTAATCCGGATACATCAGCGCCGCGTCCGCGATGTCGGCGACATCTCTCGCCGGCCTTGTCCCCGACATGGAGACGGCCGGATCGGGAACGTAGCCCGCCATCGCTTTCTCCAGCTTTTCTCCCGCTTCCTTCTGGCGCTTCAGAACTTCCTCCAGAGCGGCTTGCCGGCGGTCGTAAGCCTTCCGCATCTTCTCCAGCACGTCGACCGTCCGCTTCGTCTCCTTCATCGCTTCGTCCACGCCGCGAAATCGCGACAGCAGCTCGATCGTCAAATCGATCGGAGCCTTGTACTTCATGTCCTCCAGCACCTGTCGGCGAAATACGTCGTGCGAAGCGAGCGGACGGCTTTCCGTCACTTCCGAGCCGTCCCACCTCGCATCCAGAAACCGGAACGTCCGCGGGCCGTCCTGCTCCAGATTGCCTTCCAGCGTTCGGCGAAACACATCGTTTGCCGGCTCGCCTCCCCGGATAAACAAGCCGTACCGGGCATATACTCCCGGATCGAAGGAGGACAGGACCGAGCGGGCGCCCGATTTCGCCGCGAGCTCGGCCTGCTTGCGAAAAGCGGCTACCCGGGCGAAATCGATCAGCAGGCCGTTCAGCAAAACGAAAGCCGCCGTCGCCGCGATAAAATAAACGGAAACGGCTCCTTCCGCGCGTTTTCTTCGGCCGGCGTCTTGTTCCTTTCGTTCCCACGGCAAGGGTTCCCCCTCCTCTCTTATTGGCTCTTTCGCTCTTCCAGGACGCCGGCGGCCTGTTTGCGGTAGGCGGCCGCTCCGCCCGCCGCGTTCCGGATTTTCACCGAGTAATAGCGGAGAAGATCGATTGTCCGCAAAAATTCCGCCGGCTCCACGATCGCCGCGGATGCCTTCATGCCGAAAACCGTCGTGCCGTTAAAACGGCGAAGCGGTTCCGGGGCCAGCTCGCTTTGCGCGGCGGTCGCGATTTCCCGCCATATCACCGAGTTTCGGTAGCTCATCTCGCCCGTGGCGGCCGAATCGATCGTCTCCGCGGAAGCGGAAAGCTTGCGGAGCGCGAGGTTTCCTTCGTCCGCCCCTGCTTCGGCGGGAAGCGGTACGCCGAAGTCCGATTCCGCGACGGCCTGTCCGAACAGTCCGGCCAACAGACGATCGTCCGTCAGGCGCCAATACAAACCGTCGTGAACTCCGTTCGGGTAAGCGCCGGTTCGGAACTCCTTGTTCGAATTCGACCAATTGAAAGCGGCCCTCTCCCCCGCTGTCGAAACGTTATAGTACAATATCGCGCCCTGGGCGATGAAAATGGCGAAAAATAGCGCGACGAACGTAAGCATCATGATGATCGGGACGACCATGGAAGCTTCCAGCGCAAAGCTGCCGGAGCTGTCCAGAAGGCGGCGGTGGAACGGAAGGCGTCGTTTTTTAAGAGAAGACATCTTCCGATTTCGTCTCCACTTTGTCAAAGAGCGAATTCAGGAATTCCGTAATTCTTTCCCTGAACAACACCACGATGACGATGATCACGGCGGCGATCAGCACGATTTCCAGGGTTCCCAGGCCCTCTTTGTTTCTCCAAAATGCCGTTAGCCACTTGGCGCCGGCGCGCTGCATTCCTCTTGTCAAGCTCATTTCGAAATTCCTCCTCCATCGTTTTCAGATCGACATCATAAACATAGCCGGCGTGCCGACGAGCACCATCACGATCAAAAAAATCAGCACGAGCGGGAACGCCATTTTGGAGGACGCCTGTTCGCCCAGCGTGCGTGCGACGGCTTTCCGTCTCTCCCAAAGCGTCTGGGACAACTCCCTCAACGAGGAAACGAACGTCTCGCCGCCCCGCTTCGCGTTCGTCAGCAGCGTCGAGGCGAACATTTTCGCTTCCGGCACGGCGCAGCGCCGACCGAACTCTTCCATCGCGATCGCCATCGTCTCGCCGCGCTTCATCGCTTCGAGCGCCGATCTCAGCTCCGCGTATAGCGGATGCCCGTCAGCCGCCTTCCTCTGGACGCAGCGTTCCAGCGCCCGCATGACGTTTTCGCCGGCATTGACCATCAACAGCAGCCGATTCAGCAGCTCGGGGAGCTCCAGCACGATCGACTGGCGATGCCGGTTCACCTTGTCTTTCAATTCCCGCCATCGCAGCAGCGGCATCAGCGCGGCAACGACCGCGCCGAACGGAACGAGCTCCGGGCTCTCGGCCGCAATGCCGAGCAAGCCGACGGAAAGAAAAACCGCATAGGACAACCCAAGAGCTTCCGCCGCCCAGCCGATTAATCGTTCTCTTGTGCACGCCCCGCCATGGAGCGCCGCCAGCGCCGCTTGCGGACGCTGCAGCAAGCCAAGCAGATGCCTGTAGATGGGGGGACGGTTCAAAAGCCGCGCCATCGGAGCCGCGAGAAGGTTCCGCTTCCCGCCCCCGCGGGCGGTTTTCAAAGCTTGCAGGTGCAGCAGCAAATAGACAAGACCGAAGAGGCTCCAAACTGAGATTGCGGCCGCCATCATATCCGGATATCCATCAAACGCGCCATCCACCAGCTGATCAGCCCCAGCAGCGACAAGCAGGCCGTCAGCACCACCCAACCGATGCCCTGCCGCAGGGCGGACATATAATCGCTGGCGATAACCTGCAGCAGAAAAACAAACCCAAACGGCATCGCCATCATCAGCTTCGACTCGAGTTTTTTCTGCGCGATCAGCACCGTCACTTCCTGCTCCACCTCCATCTTTTCGCCGATAAGACCGGCCGTTCTCCGGACGACTTCGACGAGATTGCCCCCTGCCCGCTTGCAGATCTGGAAAGCTTCCGCGAAGTTCCGCACCTCTTCCAGCCCGCTTCGCTCGGCAAAATCGGCAAGTCCCGCTTCGAACGGCTCGCCGTTTCGAAAGCGGATGTCGATCGCCCTGATTTCCCGAAGCAAATCGGCGTTCGGATCCCCGATCAGCATGGCGACATCCTGCTCCAGCACCGAAAAGGCGTTCTCCACCGACCTTCCTGCCGACAGCAGCGCCGACAAAGCGCCGAGCGCTTCTTTGAAATGGCGGCGAAGCTTGTCCAGTCGCTGCCTGCGAAGCTGCTCCCGCAGCAAGCGAGGCCCCCCCATTCCGCACAAGGCCGCCGCCAGCGCGACATACGGATTGCCGTAAAGCATCCATGCGGCTCCAAAGCCAAACAGGCTCCCGGCGCCAATGGCCGCGAGCCGCTGCTTGCGGCTTAAAACGTAGATCCGGTAATCGGTCAAAAGCTCACTCTCCTTCCTCGATTCCGGCAAACCTCAGCTTCCGCACGTTCGCCAACGGGGCGATTCGCGCAAGCATCCCCTCCTTCGGGCCTCCTCCTTCCGTTCCTTCCTCGAACCGAAACAGCGTGCGCAGCTTCACCTCCCCGTCCTTCATGCCCTCCATTTCGCATATTTCGGCCACCCTCCGGGAACGGTCCCGAAACCGGCTCAAATGAACGACGATATCGATCGCGGAAGCGATTTGCTGCCGAACGACCGGGACGGGCAAATCCGCGCCGCTGAGCACCATCGTTTCGAGCCTCGACAGCATGTCGCGGGCGCCGTTGCTATGACCGGTGCTCAAGCTTCCCTCATGCCCCGTATTCATCGCCTGCAGCATATCGAGCGCCTCCTCCCCGCGAACTTCGCCGACAATGATCCGGTTCGGCCGCATCCGCAGCGAAGCCCGGATCAGCTCGCGCATCCCGATGCGGCCCTTGCCCTCGGTATTGGCGTTACGGGTTTCGAGCGACACCAGATTGGGCACGCCGCGAATTTGCAGCTCGGCGGCGTCCTCGATCGTAATGATGCGCTCGTCCTCCGGAATCCATTGCGCAAGGGCGTTCAGGAACGTCGTTTTCCCGGAGCCGGTCCCGCCGCTGATAAAGATGTTGTACTTCGCCCGCACCAGGCGCCGGAGCAAATCGGCCGCCTCCTCGCTGACGGAGCCGCGGGCGACCAGATCGGCCATGGCGGGAGGCTGCCGGGGAAACCGGCGGATGGTCACGATCGGACCTTTAAGCGAAATCGGAGGGAGAACGACGTGCACCCGGGATCCGTCGTCCAACCGCGCGTCCACGATCGGCGACGACTCGTTCACGATCCGATTGACGCTGCCGACCATCGCCTGAATCAAATCCTCCAGCCGCTCCCGGCTTTCGAACTGGATGCCCGCGGGCGCCAGCTCCCCGAATCGCTCGACGAAAATATCCCCGTGCCCGTTGATCATAATTTCCGTAACGTCCGGATCGTCGAGCAGCGGCTGAAGGGCGTCCAGCCCCCGAAACGAATGGTAGAGCCGGCTTACCGCCGCCGCCCGTTCCGCGGCCGTCATCCTTTTCGCCTTCTCGTGCCGAAACAGCTCCCTTTCGATCAAATCCCGCAGATCGTCGTCCGACAAAGAGGCGTCCCAGGCGAGCTGCGCGCGGACCGCTTCGCGGAGTTCGCCGAGCTCGGCGGAAGACAGCCCCGAAGTCACCACCTTCCCGCACCGCCGACGCTGCCCGCTCCGGAATTCGCAAATCCCCACTCGTCGAGAAGCTTGTCGACCGCTCCGCCGAAAACCGGAGAAGCCAGCCATTGTTCCGGATCGTTCACCGTCTTCCACTGCGGGATATAGGGGAGCCGGCCGGCCGGCTCTCCTCCCGGCAACCGCCAACCGTTCCTCATCGCTCCGGAATATTTGTTCACCACGAAAGCCGTATGCCCGCGATCCGCCGGGAGCTTGTCCCGCCAATGCCGGACCAGCTTCTCCGTCTTCCGCATGCTGAGGACGTCGTCCAGCACGATCCATGCCACGCGGTCGCTGGCGTTAAGCAGCTCCAGATGCCAGTCTCCGCACCCGCAGTCGGGATCGGCCACGATCAGGTCGTATTTGCCGTGCGACCGGATGGCGGCGACCAGCTCGCGAAGCTGCTCCGCGGACATCGCAATCCGCTCGCCCGGATGATCCGGAGCGTCCAGGTAATCGAACCGCAAACGCTCGTCGTTTCTTCTGAGGCGGCCCCACTCCTCCGCCCCCCGGTCCGGCCGGGCGCGCATCGCGTACAGCAGCCTCGACAAGCTGTCGGGCTCTCCGCCGCGCCATAAAACGTCCGATGCGTTCAGAGCTTCCAGATTCAAATAAAAAACCCGCTTCCCCCGCTCGCCCGCCAATCTCGCGATGTTGAGCGCCAGCGCCGTTTTCCCGCAGCCGCCGGAAGCCGAAAACACCGTGAGCAACGACGCGCCTTCGATTGACCCGCCCCCTTTCTCTTTTCCGCCGCGCGCGAACGCCGTCAGCTCGGCGCGAATGCGGGACAAAGGCTGGTAGGCCGCGATTTCGGGAGCCCCTTCGCCCTCCCCTTCGGCCTCCGCCAGGGCAACGATCCGGTCGCCCCATCTCCCCATATCGGCCTTCGCCCGGAGCTCCCGGATAAACGAAGAATGAAGCAGCAGCAGCTCCGGTTCCGGACGTTCTTCCAGATGGCGAAGCAGCGCGATTTCTTGCGTAAACGTCGCGATCCGCCACCTCGGCTCGCTCTCGCGCAAATAGCGAGAAAGCTTGTCGACATACTGCAGCTCGGGCGCGGCCAACACCAATCGCAGCAAACAAGTCCCTCCCTTCGTCTTGCGGAAAACGCAAAAAACCGCAACCCCCGATGCGAGATCATCGGAAATTGCGGTGCTTCCGCCAAGCGTATTCAACGTATTTCCACTTTACCACGGCTTCCGTTGACGGTCAATGCTTCCACGAACAAAATACGGAAAATTTACTCCCTATTGGGAAAGCTACATAGCGGAACGAATGCGATCCCCCGATCCCCCATTCCCAGAGCGCCCCCGCGCGGAAAGGAAAATGAACATGCTTAAACATGCCGCAATCCCGATCGCCGGCTGCTTGCTGGCCGCGCTCGCTTTCGTTTGCGCCCCTTCCGCTTCAACCCCGGCGGACGCGGCAAAAGCCGCTTCCTCCGCTTCCGTTTCCGCTTCCAACGCCCCCTCGGGCGCCGAAACGGCCACGCCCCCGCGGCTGACGCGCGTCCAATTCGTCGATTCCGGGCATGGCTTCGCTGCCGGAACCGCCGAAGAAGACGCGACGAGCCGCCTGTGGCGAACCGCCGACGGAGGGAGGACGTGGGCGTCCTTTCCGATCGAAGAAGGAATGCGCGAGGCAACCTTTTCGTTCGCGGACGAGAAAAACGGCTGGGCAATCGGCCCGAGCGAATGCAACCAAGCCGGCGGCGACGTTCTGTGCGGCCGGATGACGATCCTGCGCACCGAAGACGGCGGCCGGTCCTGGCGCGGCCAGTGGACGGTCGCGGACCCGAGAGCCGGAGGCGACGCCGAAATCCAGGCGGTCGACCGCGACACGGCGTTCGTTCGGGTTCGCTCGGCGATCGGCAAAACGACCGACGGCGGCAAAACCTGGCTGGACGCCTCGATCGAAAATGCCGAAGAAGCCGCGCCCTATCATATTTCATTCGCGGACGCCGCCACCGGCTACGCCGTCGGCCGGCTCGGAACCGAATGCCCGGATCCCGGCCTCGTTCCGTCCGATCGCGACGCGGATTGCCGCGCCGCCGTCTGGAAAACGAAGGACGGCGGCCGGAGCTGGACGCTTCAGCGCCGAGCCCCGAAGCTCGGCGGCGAATGGACGCCCGCGGCCGTGCAGTTTGTCGACGCTGGCAAAGGCTTCGCCTTGTTCGTCAATCCCGAGACGCGCGGCTCGCTCCTGTATGCGACGGACAACGGCGGCGTTCGCTGGAAGCTGCGCAGCGACAAGCTGCCGGGCATTCGCCCCTATCCGGCCAAGCTTGCGTTCGTCTCGCCCCGCGTCGGATACGTGCCTTTGCGGACAGGCGCAGGCCCGGTAGAAGGCGGTTTGATGAAAACGACAGACGGCGGCTCGACCTTGGTCAAGCTGGAGGATCCTCGTCTCGTCAGCGTCGAGGATGCCGACTTTCTCGATCCGCAGACCGGTTGGATCGTCGCCATGAACCCCGACCGGCCCGGGTCGACGCTCCTTCTCGGAACGAAGGACGGCGGCGCTTCCTGGACCGATTTCACGCCTCGTTGAAGAAGAAAAACCGCCGCCTAACTTTCGGCGCCCGCCCCGGCCCGGTCCCGGGGCAGGGCAATGCATTTCCGTCGAATCTTGGCGATGATCGGCCATCGCAAGCTTGAATCCGGGGCCGGATTTCCCCTTGCAGCCATTCGGCATGAAACAATCCGGTCGTTCCCATCGTTTTCCCGACCTCCCGATGGTTGCGCCCCCGTCCGTCCGCCCGCTCCGCAAACCTCGGCGGCGAATTTGTGGAACCGCTTTATAGATTGTATACTTATTTTTAACATGAAAAATAGAGGGTGACCCGATGGAAAGCTTGAAACAGGCTTACGAAGTACTGGGACTTTCGGAGGATGCGACGAAGGAAGAGCTTGAACACCGCTATTACTTGCTGATGCGGCGGCTGCGGGCGCAGAAAATGCGAGAAGCCTCGGAAATTCCCGATGGCGAACGGCTCGACGAGGATGCCATAACCCGAGCCTACCGCTTTATCCTCGATTACGAGAAGGAGCAGGAGAGCCAGGCGTACATCGAGCAGCACTACGGCAAAAACAAGGCGAAAGCCGAACGAAAGCTGAAGCGGGAGCACTTTTTCCAATACTATAAGTTTCATATCCTGGGCGCCATTCTCGTGCTCGCTCTTATCGGTTACGGCATAAACAGCTATATCGATCACCGCGAGGAGCAGCGGAGGCTCGCCAGCCTTCCTCCCGCGAGCCTGTCGGTCATGTTTTTCGGCGAATATTTTTACGGCGAGGGCTTCGGCAGCGATACCGAGCCGCTCGCGGAAGATATCGTCGCCCTTTTCCCCGATTGGCAGCGCGTCATCGCCGGACTGACCTACGTGCCTTCCGAAATCCGCAGCGAGCAGGATATGGCCCTCATTCAAAAAAGCATGATCACCATGATCGACGATAAATCGGATTTATTCATTCTGGACAGGGACAACTTTTCGAAGCTGGCCAAGCAGGAAGCGTTCCTGCCGCTCGAGGAAGCCGCCGGCGAGGCGATCCGGCCGCTGCTGGATACCGATGCCGCCGTTGCGGAGACGCTGGAGCCGGGCCTAAACGAGGAAGATGAACAACCGGAAGAGCATGTCTACGGCATCGATCTGAGCGATACCCCGATCGGCGAAACGCTCGGCATTACCGGAAACGAATTTATCGCGGCGATTCGCGCGACCGCCGAACATCGGCAAAACGCCGAAGCGTTTATCGCGTATTTCGCGGCGCAATAACAGAAGCCCGAAGGCGATGTGACGCCTTCGGGCTTCTCCGTTTTTCGGCCTTCGCGGCTTTACGCTTATTCGGCGGCCGGCAAGGTGACGCCGTCCGTCACGCCGGAATCCGTGCCCTGAACCGGCAGGTCGCCCGCTTCCGCCGGCGTCTCGCTTTCGCCGATCGCTCCGGCATCGGCTTCCGCGTCTTGTTCGGCTGCCCCTTCGCCGGCCGTCCCTTCAGCCGCGCCGTCCGTCGCTTCGCCGGAAGCCCCGTCATCCAGGCTGCCTTCCGTCTCCATATCCGTTTCCTCATCCAATCCCGTATCCGTCGGAGCTTCTTCTTGTATCGTGCCCGTATCGGTTACGCTGCCGCCGTTCCCGTTATCGCCGTTCGACGAGCAGCCGGCGGCGAATGCCAGAAAAGCCGCCAACGCCAACATGATGGACCATCTGTTGAATTTCATCCGATATGACCTCCTTGAAATTTTTGCATGTATTGTCGCGAGTTGCTCCCGCAGTCTCCGGTTGAGCTATCGCCTCCCTCCCGCTACGATAACGGTACCCGCGAAACCTTAGCGCTTCCTTAAAAAAAGGCGAATATGAACGATCCTTCATTATTTTTACATTTTTCTCATCGGATCTTTTTCCGTCGCCCGCTTGTCTTCTTTCGGCCAAAATGCTTGTGCGCTCGCGGATATTTGCCGATCCGGGCGCCTGTACTGTCGATCTGCTTCCCCGCACATAGATTAACAGGGTGATATTCATTCACAATAATCAAACGGTGGTGATTGCCATGAGTTATCCCGTTGGAGGCGCTGCTTGCGAAGGTCCCAAGTACGGCGGCATGGGCGCAGCCGCGTTCGCTCTTGTTCTCTTCGTTCTGCTTGTCATCATCCTCAAAGCAGGCTACGGCGGCTACTGAGTTTTCGTTTTAAACGGTTTATCGGGCATCGCGCCGACAGGGCGCGATGCTTTTATCTTTTTTAGGCCGTAACCCCCGTCCCGAACCGCCGGATTCCATACGAACGTAGGAGGGCGAACGATGGCCTGTCGTGGTATAATGGACAACACACCGCAAAAAGGAGCTGATTTTGTTGAAATCCGCACGCATGCTCGTTGTCGGCGTTCTTGCCGGCATTTTGCTCGCCACGGCAGGCTCCGCGTTCGGCGCCTCCGCATGGAAAGAAGTAACCGCGCTGCTGCGGCCCGATTTCGTCGTGAAAATAAACGGAAAAACGGCGGACTTGTCCAACGATCCTTTGACCTATGACGGGACGACATATATTCCGCTCCGCGAAGCCGGGGAGTTGTTCGGTTATGATGTCGGCTACGCGAACGGTACGATTACGCTGAAAGACAGAGACGCATCCGCGGGCGGCGGCACGGAAGAAGGCATCGACTCGCAGGATTGGGTGGCGCTGGACGACACGGAGGCTTTGGGGATAAAAGCGGAGGTCGGCGAGCTCAGCGGAAACAGCATTTACAACGGGCTCACCTTGTCCGGCAACGGGATTACCGTCGAAGTGCCGCAATTCCGGCTGGACACCTCTCCGGGCGTAGCCGTTCATTCGTTGACGGACGGCGGAAAAATTACCATTAAATACGCCGACGGGAAAGCGTACTTATCGATCAAAAGCCTGCGCGAGCTGAAGCTGGTTTCCTGACGGACGCCCGCAAACCGCCTGCATCCGGTATTGAATCCGGGTGCGGGCGGTTTTTTTCGCGCGTACGGCGCAAGGTTGTCATTTCTTTGATTTCAGGATTTCGACGATTTCCGCATATCCTTTTTTCCTTGCGATATCGAGCAGGCTGTCGCCCATAGGGTCGCGGACGTTCAAGTTGAATCCCATGCCCGCCATTTTGCGAACCGCCTTGCTTCTTCCTTCGCGAACGGCTTCAATGATCGCTTCTCTTCGCTTATTCGAATGGAACGCCTTCACCTTGTTCTCAAGCATTTCTCCCGGGAAATCGGACTCAAGCGCCGCGAACAAAACCTCGTTCGTCAACGATTCCGGACACGCGTTTATGTAATCTTTCACAATTCGATCGTGCTTCGCCATGAGAGCCTGAATCAGAGGCTCGAAATCCGCAAGGCGGGTTCCTTCGCCCATCAGCCGCCGAAACGACTGCTCGTCTCCCGTTCTCACTGCCGTCGCAAGGCGGCTTTGCCGGTCGAGCTCCCGTTCCGCGCGACGCTGCGTTTCCAGCTTCTCCTCGGCCTTTCTTTTCGCCTCTTCCTGCTTTCTCTTTTCGGCGCGCGCTTCCGCTTCTTTGGCCTTTTGCTTCACATACTCGCCGTATTCCGGGGCATACGCTTTTCTCAGCTTGCCGTTATCGAACAGATAAAATTGTTCGACCGCGCCGGCTTTGACCCTTTGGGTCAGGGGCATGCCCGCGCTTTCGGCGGTTATCGCTCCGAGCTCCAGCAATTGAGGCGGATGTTCCCCCGCGGTCGACAGAATGGCGAGCGGCAAAACGTCCGCGGCCCCGCCCTCCAGCAAACGCTTCTTGGAAGCCGACATCGTATAGCCGGTCGTAATGATGTCGTCGAGAAGCAAGATCCGTTTATTTACGATTGCGGACGAATCCGTCAGACGGATCGAGCCCGCCGAGGCCTTGCGTTCCCCGGAACCCGAAGTTTTGGACGCCTGCCCGTTTTTTTCGAGCACTTTGAAATACGGAATCGACAAGCTTTGGGAAACCTTCTCCGCAATAAGCTCGAGCGGCTGCGTCGCCCGGATTTGGCTGGCGGGGCATGTGACGATACCGTCGATTTCGCGGCGGATCCCCGTTTTCAGGATGAACCATTGAACCGCTCCCGCGAACAAAGCGGCATTGGCGTGACGATAATGGTATTTCATTTCGATTATCGCCTTGGTCAACGTATCGTTATGATGGAGTTCCCGATCGGCCGTCAACGGAAAATAATAAGATAGGGCAAACGCTTCTCCTTTTGCAAAATACGGCCCCCGGATCAGCTTCTCGATGTCCTCGGGCGGAGAAGGCGTCAACGTCCGTTCTTTCCTCTTGCCGTTCAACGCGTCCAGCGCATGGCCGACCGCCACCCCGGCCGCGGTTCCTGCGGGTCCGAATATCGTTCCGATCGCCCCGCCGATCAATTTGCCGAGCATTGCAGCGCCTCCATGTCTTCACCTAGAAGTAATATGCGCAACGAACGAATCCAGACTGCCGCGATCAAACAGAGGCACCGCTTTGCCCTGCCCGATCAGGTATCGGTTGCCGGCAGCCTTTTCGTTGGATTTTAAAAACTTTCGCGGATGGTCGAAGCAGCCCAGCCCTTTTCCCTGTTCCAGACAGAAGCCGACGGTATGCATCGTTCCTCCGGTTATGCCGGTTTCGATGACGATCAGCCCGTCCGCAAGACCGACCTGCAACCGGTCCCGTTCGACGTACATGTTGCTCTCCGGAACCGATCCGAGCTTGTACTCGCTAAGCAGGCAGCCGCTGCCGGTCTCGATTTGGCGCGCCAGTTCCCGATTTCGGAACGGATACACCATGTCGAGCCCGTGAGCCAGCACCGCCACCGTCCTGCCGCCGGCAGCAAGGCAGCCTCTATGCGCATGCTCATCGCACCCAAGCGCCAGGCCGCTAACGACGGCCAAGCCGCTGCGAGCCAAGTATTCGCCGTATTTGAACGCGATCCGGGCGCCGTACTCGGACGGCGAGCGAGTCCCCGCCACCGCCGCCGAGGCTGGAGCCTGAAGGCAGTCGATGTTCCCCTTGGCGTACAGCAGAACCGGGGGCTTGGGAATCGTTTTGAGCCTTGCCGGAAACGGCTCGTCAAAAAAACCGAGCGCCCGTATTCCGAGAGCGGCGCATTGCTCCAATTGACGGACCGCCCGCTCGCGGGCCGACGCGAGACTGCCGTAGTCCGGCGCCGGCAGTCTTTTCAGACAGCTTTTGCACGCAAGCATCGCTTCGTACAGATCGCGCAAATCGTTCACGGGACCGTCGAGCAGCCCCAGCATTTGACGCACCGTGGCCTTTCCGACCCTCGGCAGCTCCAGCAGCGTCATGATCTGAAGCGTATCCAGCATGCGTTCACCTGTTTCCTTAACCCGTCTAAGCTCTATGCGGTTTATTCTACCATGCGCGGAAACTTTTTTTCTGCGTCTCCGCACAAAAAAACGCCAAAGTTTTCTTAAACTTTTGGCGAGGATGCTGCTATCGAGAACAAGGCTAGCCGAGTCCGCACAACGCCAAACTGCGTTCGTACAGCATCTCCTGCTGCTGTATATCATAGGAAAACGGTCCCGTTTGCTTTTTCGTTTCTCTGTTGTAATAGTGCCCCGTCGCGCCTTCAAGGGAGGGATCCATAGCCAGTCTCAGCGATGGCCGCGCCCCTTTTTCCGGAGCGGACATAAACAGCTTTAAGAGCGGCCGAAGAAAGGACGGCACCATTCGCGCAGATTGAGGCGTATAGATCACCCCGGGATGAACCGCGTTGACCGTTACGGCCGTGCCTGACAGCTTGCGGGCAAGCGCGTAAGTGAACATGACGACGGCCAGCTTGGCAGCGCGATAAACGTTCATTGCGCGATAGTCGCCGGGATCGATCAATTTCTCGAAATCCAGGCTTACGGCCTGCATTTCCGAAGCCACGTTTATAATGCGGGCGGGCGAACTTTTCTTCAGCGTTTCAAGCAAAAGCTGCGTCAAAAGAAACGGCGCATAATAGTTCAACGCAAAGGTCAGCTCCATTCCCTCCGCGTTTTTCCGATAATCTTTGAAAACGCCGCCGGCATTATTGATCAGCACGTGCAGGTTGTCATGCCGGCTTAAATACTGGCTTGCCAAAGACCGGATGCCATCGCCGGCCGTCAGATCCGCCAGCAGCAATTCGACCTTCCGGTTCCCGCTGAGCCGAATGACCTCCTCTCTGGCTTCCTCCCCGCGCTTTCGGTCCCTTGCCGTCATGACGACATGCGCCCCGGATTTCGCGAGTCCGAGAGCGGTTGCCTTGCCGATTCCCGAATTCGCTCCCGTTACGAGACAGATCTTCCCGGTCATGTCCATTGCCTCCCGCCCCCTCCCGATTGAATGGCGCTCTTGCGCGGATTGCATTTGCGTGATAATCGCCAAATTCGTAATATAAATAAACTTGCCGCTGCGGTCTTTGTCCGGTATTTTGGATCATATTTCAAACATAAGGACTCGCCTGTCTTCGTCAATTGGACTAGCTGTGCAGACGTCTACGGGATCGAAAAAATGATCTTCATATGGGAAGATCAGGATTATATATATCTGCAATCTAGCATACAAGCAGTCGTCCGTTCAAGAATTGAACGCGGAAATCTGCGCTTGCCAAATTTGCTCAGTTTGTTGTTGAATACGACTGAACTAGATTTCATTTTTGACGCCGTGCGATCGAATAGTTCATTACATACCAGATACCGTCCTTTTACACGTAAAGCAAAAAAAGCAACGAGGCTTACTCTCTCGTGCTTTTATAAAATATCCTTTAATTGTTTTACCATCATGCAATATCCATTTTCTGTTTCAAACGCATCAATCAGATTAAATCCATTTGCTTTATAAAAATTAATAATTTTTTCTACGTTCTCACATTCTAGATATAATATACGACCGCCCACAATACGGTGGGCCTCAGCAATCTTTCTATAAGCAAGTTGGAGAAGATCATTACCACTACAACAATTAGCTGAGCGAGCTTCATCACTAAAATTCTTTCCTAATTGCCCCAAAAGGTAACCTTTAATAATAAAGGTACTTTGCTCAGTTTTATGCCCAATTCCCATTAAACGTTTTTGCATACTATTTGTTAGTTTGCGAAATTGTTTGTTAGGAATTGAAAGAGGTTTATTAGAAATAGAAAAATATCCGACGAGAACTGGATTAGATTTGTAAGTAGACATAACTAAATAAGTCCTAGCCAAATCCATTTTTTCGAATTGAATGGCTTTATTATGCAAAAAATATTCTACATCTTCGGCACCAGAACTATCTTGAGCTTTATAAGTGCTGAACGAAAAGAGGAGTTTTTTAATATCCTCCTCTGTTGGTATTGATCTAATCATATCATTAAGGGAAATGACATTTAAGGACATTATTTCCCTTTCAAAAAGCCTTCCATAATTCTTTGTATTTTTTCAGTCCGCACGACATCATTAACCGTCAGCTTGATTTCATGATCCACTCTTTTGGATTTTTCAATCGCATCGGCCAATTTCGAACTGGACTTCTGATTAAATTTGAACTCTGAAGTAAAGCTTTTGGTAGCCATAAATGTTGCCACCTTTCGTCGTCAATTCCTGATCAACGCCAACACCAATATCTTACCCTAAACTTATCGGTTCGCATAGTGGTAAAAAAAATTTCACAATTCATTATATTTATTCATATTCAACGTAACTCGAGATGTTCCGGTTTTAACTTCTCTTTTCGTTAATTAAATTATCCCCATTTTCAACAATTTTGAATCAGTTTATTTCATCATAACGCGCACTCATTTTTTCTGAATTGAATCAGTTCATCAAGTAAAAGATAAAATCAGAAATTATCCGTTCAATTCTAACTTTTTATCCTCCACTTTAACATGGCATTCGTACGACAACTCAAATATAGTTTGTAAGCCGAGTTCCGAGCGTACGCCAATCGATCCATTCGATAATTCCCCCGGTTTCTCTTGCACGGTTGGCTACGCATATTTGGGGCAGTTATTGATCTTTTGCAGCCGCGAGTCGATCTCGCCCGCCCCCCACTTGATTGCAAGGGATGACCGATACGTGTAACGATGCATTAACCAAGGTGTTCAAAAGTTGGAAAGGTGGACGATAAAAGCATACCCGGGAGTCAAAAATGTATTAGTCATACAGTGGGATTTGGGGATCAATAAAATCAGATGAAGAGGGAGTGAAACTTTAGACAAGTATGTGACTAAAAATTGGCGTGTAACGGCCTCCGAAAAGCATTCCTCCTTCCGCTCCAGTAAAATGACAAAAATAAAAATCCCTTATGTATCGAGGGATTTCATCGATTTAAGTATGGTGCGGTCGGCGGGATTCGAACCCGCACGCTTTGTGGGCGCTACCCCCTCAAGATAGTGTGTCTGCCAGTTCCACCACGACCGCACGTTATAAAGTTGTTGTCGTCCGAAGCGCATGCTTTCCGCGATTCGAATCATATCGAACTGGTGAGCCATGAAGGACTCGAACCTTCGACACCCTGATTAAAAGTCAGGTGCTCTACCAACTGAGCTAATGGCTCGCATGGTGACCCGTAGGGGATTCGAACCCCTGTTACCTCCGTGAAAGGGAGGTGTCTTAACCCCTTGACCAACGGGCCGGATATCACTCGAAGCGTCCGCTTACCAGCAGCCCTTTCAGACGACAAAAATGATTATATCCGAATCCCGCGTGGATAGCAAGCCTTTTAGCCAAACTTTTTTTTGGTTATTAATATGCTACCTGATGTCAAAAGGAGGGGTCGAAATGGCGAAGATGATCTTATACGATACCCGGTCCCAATCCGCCCGGGAGACGCAGATACGCATGCCGGAAGAAGGCGAGGTGGCATGGATCCCGCTGATCGGAAAAGCGCACGGGGAAACGGAACGGATATTGACCGACGTTTTCCGCTGCCACCCGCTGCTCGTCGAGGATTGCGTCGCCAAAAACCAGCGTCCGAAGCTCGATCGGTACGAAAATCACCTGCTGCTTACCTTTTTTCATATCCGTCGCGATTTGTCCCTTGTCGAGATGGAACACGTCATCGGTCCTAACTACGTCATTACCGTCTGCGCCGACGAGGTGGACTCGATCGCGGAAGCCGCGGCCGATTTTAAACGGAACGAACTGAGGCACATGGAATTCAGCGGCGCCATCCTGTACCGGCTGCTCGACAAGTGCGTGGACGATTACATCATCGTATCGGACAAGATCGACGATAAGATCGAAAAATACGAGCAGGCCATCATCGTCAATCCCCATGTCAAAATCTCGGGCGAGGTATTCCGGTTAAAGCGCCGGCTGCACACGTTAAGACGCATCCTTTTCGACGAAAGAAACGCGATCGGCGAGCTCAGCCATCAGCGTTTCCCCTACAGCCGCAAGGAGGCGGACGTTTATTTTACCGACATCCACGATCATATTTCGCAGGTGCTCGACTCCATCGATTCGTTCCGGGATTCGCTGACCGGGCTGCTCGATTTGCAGGTGAATATGAAATCCGACCGGATGAACGAAATCATCAAAACGCTCACGATCGTCAGCTCGATTTTTTTGCCGCTTACGTTCGTCGTCGGGCTGTACGGGATGAACTTCCGGTATATGCCGGAGTTGGACTGGCCTTACGCGTATCCGCTGCTGCTCGTCATCATGATCATTATTGCAGGTTCGCTGTGGTTTTATTACAAAAAGAAAAAGTGGCTTTAAGCCGCCGGCAAGTAAAACGGTTTAGACGGGGGTTGAACTGCGAGGCGAGCGCAGGCTGCGGTAAGGTGCAGGCGGCGAGGGCTTGGGACATCTGGCGAGGGCATTCGAGGCTCGGCGGGGCTTCGTTGGATTTTGTCCAATCAAAAAACGGCTTTAACGCAAAGTTCGCTGGCTCCGTTGGATTTTGTCCAATCGAGCGAGACCGCTTTCGCCCTTTTCAGCCGAAATGGCCGTTTCTCGTTGGATAAAATCCACTCTAGCTCCGCTTCCCCCCGTTTTTAGCTCCGTCCGTTGGATAAAATCCAACACAGGCTTCATGGCTCTCTCCTTCGCAAAACGAAAAAAAGCCCGACCGGACATCCGGCCAGACCTTTATGTACGTGTCGCCAATCAAAATTACGATGGCGGAGAGAGAGGGATTCGAACCCTCGCGGCTGTTACACCCTAACGCTTTAGCAAAGCGCCCCCTTCGGCCTCTTGGGTACCTCTCCGTATGGCTCCCCGAACAGGACTCGAACCTGTGACAACTCGATTAACAGTCGAGTGCTCTACCGACTGAGCTATCAGGGAATATGATTTGATTTAGAGCGAAGCTCTCGAAGCGACATGAATTAATTTATCATGGTTCGAGGAGGAAGTCAAGCGGTTTTTCGAATGAATTTTTTTGCTCGGCTTCCACCAGCTTCAGCTTTCCCCGGCACCGCCCGCACGCGTATTTGCGCGGGTCGGTTTTGCGCTTGCGCGGATAGGTCATGCCGCACGAACGGCAAACAAGCAAATATTTGATCGGCAGGGTTCTTCGCGCCCCCGGCAGCGTTTTGCAATATAGCGTCGCGCCGACTTTGGCGAGCAGCGCTTTAAATTCCGGATCCCGATGCCGGTATCCCCGCCCCGCCAAATGCAAATGGTAATGGCAAAGCTCATGCTTGATGATGCGTTCGGTTTCCTCGCTTCCGTGCACCGCGAGCTGGCGGGGGCTGATCTCGATGTTATGGCTTTTCAAAAAGTAACGTCCACCGGTCGTCCGCAGCCTCCCGTTAAATGTCGCTTTATGCTTGAAGGGAAGCCCGAACGCGCTTAGCGACACGCTCTCCACCCAAGCTTGCAGTTCCGCGTCGGTCATGCGTTCTCCTCGTTTCCGTATCGTCTCGGGCCCGCGCGATCGAGGCGCGTCGCGACCCGCCCGTCCTGCCCAAACTACTTGAATTGTAGCCTCTTCTTGGGCTACACTGTCAAGTAGAAATTGCCCGAGGGGAGAACCGCAAACGCCATGTCCAAGATGTCCTACGTCCTGCTGCAGCGGAAAGACGGGAGCCTGCTTTTTGTCGAGATGCCGGCTTCTCACGCCTATCAATTGAGCGCATTGAATTTGCGGTTGCACAAGGAGCTGTCCAAGCTGACCGCCGACAACGTTCCCGAGCTGCCCGCAGCCGTGGCCGAATGCTCCGGTCTCGAGCTGCTGGACGAACAAACGGCCCCCGTAAGCGGCTTGCGCTATATCGACGAATTGGAGCGAACGTTCGCCGCGATTCGCGAATCGGCGTACCCGCTCGTTTCGCTGCTGACCGAAATTCGCGCCCTTCAGGCTCAACTCGAGCAATGGTACGAGGAGGAAGAGCTGCTTTGATGAAAGCGGCTTAAGCGCCCCCGAAGCCGGCAGCCCGTTGCCGGCAGCCCCGAGCCTCTGCCTTGCGACCCGTTTCGCCCGGCTCGCCGCATCGGACCTGCACGACATTTGCCCCGCTCCCATATGCTATTAACACAGCATGACGGGAGGAGGTCGGCAGCGATGCCGCAATGGCTGTGCAATCAGCTCATGCGAGCGTACCTGAAAAAGGACCGCAGGCAAATTAAAATGCTGAACGACTGCTGGTTTTTCTACCAGCGGCAAACGCCGTCGCAACAGACGACGGCCACGCGTTCCCAGCACTGAGCGTAGCGTCTTCTGCGAACGGAACCCGCTCGGAAGCCTAGCAGCGGCAAGGTCCGCCGCCCGGCGCGGGCCCCGACGATAAAGGCCGCCCGCATCCCTTGAGCGATAACTCGCGGGATGCGGGCGGCCTTTTGACCGTTGTCGGGAGAACCCGAGTGAGCGAAGTTCCCGCTCTCCTAACCGTCCAGCGGTCCTTTCATCGTCAAGCTGACCCTCCCCTTTTTCAGGTCGACGCCGAGCACCCAAACGGTGACCGTATCGCCTACGGCGACAACCTCGGTCGGGTGCTTGACGAAGCGGTTGCTGATCTGGGAAATATGGACGAGCCCGTCGTTTTTGATGCCGATATCGACGAACGCCCCGAAATCGACGACGTTCCGCACCGTTCCCTGCAGCTGCATGCCAGGCCGCAAATCCTCGATGTCGAGAACGTCGGTGTGGAAGATCGGCGGCGGCAGCTCGTCCCGCGGGTCCCGCCCCGGCCGCAGCAGGCTGTCCACGATGTCTTTCAGCGTCGGTGCCCCGACTTCGAGGCGCCGCGCCATATCCGCCAGATCGAGCCGCTGCAGCTTGGCGCGCAGTTCCTCCGAGCCGATCGCGGACGGCGGCGATTCCATCATCGCAAGCAGCCGGTCCACGACGGGATACGACTCGGGGTGGATCGGCGTCCGGTCGAGCGGGTTGGCGCCGTCCATGATTCGCAGAAAGCCGACGCACTGCTCATACGTTTTGGCGCCCAGGCGCGGCACTTTCTGAAGCTCGGCGCGGTTTGCGAACTTGCCCTTCTCTTCCCGAACCTTGACGATGTTTTTGGCGAGAGTCGCGTTGATGCCGGACACGTAGGCGAGCAGCGACGGCGAGGCCGTGTTGACGTCCACGCCCACGTGGTTGACCGCGGATTCGACGACGCTGCCGAGACTTTGCTCCAGCCGCTTCTGCGTCACGTCGTGCTGGTACTGGCCGACGCCGATCGCCTTCGGCTCGATCTTGACCAGCTCGGCGAGCGGATCCTGCAGCCTGCGGGCGATCGAGACGGCGCTTCTCTCCGCCACGTCGAGATCCGGGAATTCGTCCTGCGCGAGCTTGGACGCCGAGTACACGCTCGCCCCCGCCTCGCTGACGATCAAGTATTGCAGCCCCTGCTCCGGCATCCCCTTCATGACCGAAACGACGAATTGCTCCGTCTCCCGCGAGGCGGTCCCGTTTCCGATGACGATCAAGTTCACCCCGTATTGCTTGATCAGCCTGCGGAACAGCGCCTCGGCCTCCGCCTTCTTGTTGTGGGGAGGCGTCGGGTACGCCACCGCGACTTCCAGCAGCTTGCCCGTATCGTCGACGACCGCGAGCTTGCAGCCCGTCCGGTATGCGGGGTCGACGCCCAGGACGACCCGCCCTTTGACCGGCGCCTGGAGCAGCAGATTGCGCAGATTTTCGGAAAAGATGCCGATCGCGTGCTCTTCCGCCTTTTCCGTCAGCTCGCCGCGCAGCTCCCGCTCGATGGAAGGCGCGACGAGCCGCTTGTAGGCGTCTTCCGCGGCCGCGGCCAGATAGTCCCGGGAGACGGACGGCCCCCGCACGACGCGGCGCTCCAGCTCCGCCACGACGCGCTCGGCGGGCACCTCGACGGAAATGGCCAGCACCGACTCGCGCTCTCCGCGATTCATCGCGAGCACGCGGTGCGGCGGCAGCCGCTTGACCGGCTCCGAATATCGATAGTACATCTCGTATACCGATTCCGCCTCCGCGTCCTTGGCCTTGCTGTGCAGCACCCCGTGGTCCCAGGTGAACCGGCGCACCCATTTGCGAATGTCCGCGTCGTCGGCGATGCCTTCGGCGATAATGTCCATCGCGCCCTGAAGCGCTTCCTCCGGGGTCGCGACGCCCTTCTCTTCATCGACGTAACGGGCCGCTTCCGCCTTCGCGTCGCCCTGCCGATGCTGCGCAAGCAGCCATTGGGCCAGCGGCTCCAGCCCGCGCTCCTTGGCGACGCTGGCCCGCGTCTTGCGCTTTTGCCGGTACGGCCGGTACAAATCCTCGATCTCCTGCAGCTTGACCGCTTTTGCGATCGCGGCTTGCAGCTCCGGCGTAAGCTTTCCCTGCTCGTCGATCAGCCGAAGCACCTCGCCCTTGCGTTCCTCGAGCTGCTTCAAATACGCCCTGCGCTCCTCGACCGCCCGCAGCTGGTTTTCATCCAGCTCGCCGGTCATTTCCTTGCGGTAACGGGCGATAAACGGAATCGTGTTGCCTTCGTCCAGCAATCCCGCCACCGTCCGCACCTGAGCCGGCTTCAACCCGAGCTCTCCGGCGATCAGGGCGATCATTCGCTCCTCCGCGCCTTTTTCCGGACTTTTCGTCAGTTCGCTCATCTCCAAACAGGCCTCCTTGAAAAATACGAAAAACAAGCGCTTCCGGCCGGAAGCGCCTGCGTCATCGTCATCGTTGCGTATCCCCGTCTCCGTTAAAATGAAGTCCGCCCAACACGTAGTCGGTCAAATGATCGACAAGCTCCTGGGCCGACTGCGGGGCTTCGGTCATCAGCGGCTGGAAATAGTCGCTCTTTTTGTGAAACAGAATCGTGCCGAGAACGGACAGAAACGCATGGTCAAGCGAACGGAACCGAAAAACGCCGCAACGCCGCCCTTCCTCCAGCAAATCACGCAGCTTGCCCCAAATCGGGAACATATGCTTGCGAACGAGTTCCCTTCGCGGCGTGCCGAGCGAAATCTCCTGCTGGACGATGAGCATAAGCTCCGGTTCTCGGTAGCGGAAATGGGTCACCTGCTCGATGATGAAGCATATTCCTTCCACCGGATGAAACGACCGGTTCAGGCTCTCCAGAATCAATTCCTTCGGCAAAAAAAACTCGAAGATTGCTTCGAAAATTTTCTCTTTGCCGCCAAAGTAATACGAAATCAAGGCAACGTTCGCTCCGGCCTCCTCGGCGACTTGCCGGGTTGTCGTCCGGTCGAAGCCCTGCTGCGCGAACAGCTTCTTTGCAGCAAGCAGCAAACGCAGCTTTACGTCCTGTTCCGCCGAATCCATGAGTCCCTCCCGCTTCGATCAGGATTAAACTCTATTATGAACCAGAGCATGTGCGGGAATCAAGCGCTCCCGAAATTACGAGCGCGGCGCGACCGGAGCTTGGGCGGGGATCCGCCCCTTCTTGAGCGCGACGGCCCCGGCGCCGACGCCGGCCCCGATCGCGGCGATCAGCAGCAGAATGCCGATCGCCCGACCGGCTCCCGCGCCTCCGAACAGCACGTCCATGCCGCTTTCCACCGCATAGGTCGCCGGCAAAAATTTGCCCAGCTCCACATAGAAGTCGCCCAGCAGCTCTCTCGGCACCATCGCTCCGGACGAGACGAGCTGAATCGACAGAAGCAGGATGTTGAACAGCATGCCCGCCGGTCCGAACAAAAGCAGGAACATTTGGGTAACGAACAAAAACGACAGCAAAATGACGAACAGCAGCCCCCATAACGCGAAGAATCCTTGCTCCGCCTGGCCGCCGAGCGACAGGATAAGCGCCGCCCCGACCAGCGACACGACGATCGCGGCCGCGAGGTTCAACAGGGAGCGGGCGCCGAAACGCCGCCAGCGTCCGGCGGAAGCGGCCAACGCCATCGACGACTGCTCCAGGTTCATGCTCATGATCATCGAGCCGACAAAGGACGCCAGCACCATCATCATCGGCACCATCTGGTTGTTCATGCCCGCAACCGGATTGACCGACCGGACGTTTCCGACGACCCGCTCGGCCAAAGCGCCGGATGCCGCCGAAGCTTGCTCGGCCGGCTGCCGCGCCTGCAAAAGCATTTGCTCCACGCCTTTCCCGACGGCCGCCTTGTTCGCTTGGGCCGTCACCTGCGCGGAAATCGAAGTCATCATGCTTTTGATCAGGGCGGGATTGGATTCGTTGACCACGTATTCGATTTCCGCCTGCCGGTCCGCTGCCGCCGCGTCGGCGGAAAACGTCGCCGGGATACGGACGATCATTTGCAGCTCGCGCTTGTCCAGGCGATCCATCGCCGCGTCCATGCTTTCGAGCAGTTCGGTCTGAACCGGCAACCCGGCCCGCAATTGCGAAACGGCGTCTCCCATTAACGCGTCTTCGTTGACGATGCCGACATGCAGCCGGTCCATCCGGTCGGTTACGCCTTCGTATCCCGTCATCCAGACGATCGAAAAAATCAACTGAAACATAAGGGCGGTCGCGATGCCAACCCACGTTGTCGGCCGTTTCATAAATAGCTTTATCGTTTTCATTTCTCCTCCACCTGTCTCTCTAGTTCTAATCACTTGTTCTAATCACTTGTTTTAATCGTTTGTTTAACATACGGCACAAACAGCCCGCCTGTCAACCTTTGCCGTGAAAAAACAAGGCGATAACCGCTTTCTCCGGTTGCCGCCTGGTTTAAAAATCGATCAGTCCGACGCTGATTTGCAGGGCGTCGTCCACTTTGCGCATCATTTCTTCGTCCAAGTGCGTAATTTTATCGGTGAGCCGCTGCTTGTCGATCGTGCGGATCTGCTCAAGCAGAACGACGGAATCCCGTTCCATACCGTGCAATTTCGAATCGATCTCGACATGCGTCGGGAGCTTCGCCTTCTGGATTTGGGCCGTGATGGCCGCTACGATTACGGTCGGACTGAAACGGTTGCCGATATCGTTCTGAATGACGAGCACGGGGCGCACGCCGCCCTGCTCCGAACCGACAACCGGAGACAAATCCGCATAGAATACATCCCCGCGCTTGACGATCAATGGGCTACACCCCGCTTACGAGACGTTCGAGCGTGCTTTCGGCGTCTTCTTCCGCTTGGAAAGCTTCCGATGCTATGTTCAGGTTGATTTTGGCCATTTCCAGGTAACCGCGCTGCATGGAGTCGCGAATCAAACGTTTCTTCCGCTCCACCAGATATTGCTTCATCGCCTGCCGAATCACTTCGCTGCGGTTGGAATTTTCCTTTGCCACCACAAAGTCCACTTCTCTTAGAAGATGATCCGGCAAACTGATCATGATTCTCTTCGTATTATGCGCATTGGCCACCGAACAAGCACCTCCAAAGATTTTCCAGCCCTCAATAATTTCCAGTATGTCGGTCCCAGGTAAGAAATATACGGGTCGAAGCCAACATTGTATCATTCGCTTTCCGGCGCGCTTTTCCTGCCGGCGAGGAGCATAAAACGAATATTTTGCTCCCGGGCTACGCCAGCGGGTTGACGACTTCCGCGATCCTTCCGCCGCGCACGTAGACGCGGGGAACGCGGGCGGCGATCATGCAAGTGATTTCATAGTTGATCGTGCCGAGCAGAGAGGCGACTTCTTCGGCCGTGATCGTCTCGCCGCCCTGCCGCCCGATGAGCACGACCTCTTCTCCCGGCTCGAACCCGGCCGATCCGTCCCGCGCGGCGTCGTCCAGCCGGATCATGCACTGATCCATGCAGATCGTGCCGAGCACCGGCACCCTTCTTCCGCGAAGCAGCGCCTCGGCTTTGCCCGACAGCATCCGGCTGTAGCCGTCCGCATACCCGATCGGCAGCGTTCCGATCGTTTCCGTGCCGGTCGTCACGTAGCGGGCCCCGTAGCTGATGCCTTCGCCGGCGGAAACGGTCTTCACGTGCACGAGCTGCGTTTTGAGCGTCATGACCGGTTCCAGCCGAACCCGCTCCTGCCGGACCTCCGCGCTCGGATACAAGCCGTACATGCCGATTCCGAGCCGCAGCATGCCTCCGATATGATCCGGCAAATCGATGCCGGCGGCGGTGTTGCCCGCGTGAATGATGCTCAGCGGCAGCCCGCTGCGCCGGACGTAATCGACGACGGTCGCGAACCGTTCGGCTTGCATGAGCGAATGGGATTTGTCGCTCTCGTCCGCCTTCGCGAAGTGGGTGAACATGCCCTCGACTTCCAGCTGCGGAAGCGCGCACGCCCGCTCCAGGAAACGCTCGGCCGCCCGTCCCGGAAGCACGCCGAGACGCCCCATGCCGGAGTCGATCTTCACGTGCGCCTTCAGCTTGGGGCCTTGCGCCGGCAGCTTCTCGATCGCGGATAAGCTGTCGTCCCGATACAATGTAACCGTAATTCCTTGTTCCCTCGCAAGCGCGAGTCCTTCCGGCGGCGTATACCCGAGCACCAGCACCGGGGCCGTTATTCCCGCCCTTCGGAGCTGCAGCGCTTCGTCCAGAAAGGCGACGCCGAGATAATCCGCGCCCGCCGCCAGGGCTCCCCTGGCCGTCTCGACCGCTCCGTGTCCGTAGGCATTCGCCTTCACCGAGGCGAGCAGCCTTGTGCGGGACGGCAGCCGGCTTCGGAACGCCTTCACGTTATGCTCCAGCGCATCCAAAGAAATTTCCGCCGCCGTCGGCCGAAAAAAAGTATCCACGAAAGCCCGTCACCTACTTTATTCTGTCAAAGCCAGCTTTAAACCTAATAAAGTAATGTTACCGGGAGACCGCAGTACTGTCAACGAATGAACGGCTTCCAACGTTTACCTGGTGCCGATCCCGGAGGGCCGGCGGATACGCGAAGAGCCGGACGCGTTATGCCGGCTCTTCGTTTTCCTTATTTTCCCGACGAATCGACCATCGATTGCGCGATTTGGACCATGTTTTCTTCCGGAAGATCCGCCGTCGTCAGCCGGTAATCCATTCCGTCGTATGTCCATGTCAGCGTCTTCGTGTCGCCCGTCGTCAGATGCCCCATCGTAAAGCCCATATCGAGCGCGATGCCTTCGCTCGTCGTCGCGGCCGTCTCTTTCGCTACCGTCTCCATGATGGTAAAATCGTAAGTTCCGGTATAGCGGAGCACGACGCCGATGCTTCCGTCCGCGAGATCGACCTCGAAGACGTCCTTCTGCTCCACGCCCTCGGGCAAATAGTCCGGATCCGGCTCGACCGTCACCGGAGCCTCCTCGGGAAGGCCCGCTCCCGGCTCCCCGGCCGTCTCTTCGCCGCCCTCGATCGCCCCGCCGGTCGGCTCGTCGGGCGCCGTGCCCGGCTCCGCCGACGGTTCGCCTTCCGCGCCTTGGCCGTCGTCAGCCCCGTTTACGGCGTCGCCGTCTTCTTGCGCTCCCGTTTCGCCGCCAGGCTGACCGGCGTTCGGCGCCGCCATATTTTGCTGCATATCGAATGCGGAGCTTTCGAATTTTTTGCCGAACGTGAAGCTGTCGAACTTCACTTCGACCATCAAATTGGCGTTCGTATCCGTCACTTCCACATGGCGCGGGGCGTAATCGGATTTGGACAGCCAAATTTTTTGCCGCGCGAACGAGCCGTTGTTATAGTTGCTCGCCATGACGTCGAACACGTAGGCGTCTTTGTCGGACGCGAACTGCCGCGAATTGTCGAGAACGATGCTCTGAACGAGCGTCTGGTACAAGTAGACCTGGCCTTGATTTTCCGGCCAGTCGCTCTGGAACCGGTAGCTTTTGTTCAGGCTCGGCGTCAGCACGAATACGCCATCGTCGTTGCGGAGCACGATTTGGGTAATGTCCTTTTTGGCGTTGGTCAGCGCGATGCGATAGTAGGACGGCTTCTGGTACCAAACTTCGACCTTGTACTCCTGCGGCTGCTGGCCGGTATGCAAAATCATGGTGCCGCTTCCTTCGTAGCTTTCCATTTTTCCGATGACCTTGTCCAAATCCTTTACGACCGTGTCCGCGTTTTTGCTCCCGCAAGCGGCCAGCAATCCGGCCAACAGAGCAACGACGACGATCAACGGGATCCGACGACGCATGCAATCCACCCCTCTGCACAGTTGGTTAATCCATGGTTCATTCTTATGAGGGGACTTGACCTAATATGCAGACGAGTTCCGGCTTGTTCGAAAGACGAGCTTGCAGCCGGGAACCGCGGATCCCGCCGAATCGTTACGAAGGCCGGACCGTCTCGCCCTGGACGGGACGGAGGCCGTCCTCCCAGCGAACCCGCAGCGCTTTGCCGGCAAACAGGTCCGGGCCGTCCGATAGTTGAAAATGCAAATGCGGCTCGGTCGAATTGCCGGAATTGCCGCCGAGGCCGATCGTTTCTCCTTTGGTCACGGCATCGCCGACCTTCACCGTCGCGGATCCTTTTTTCAAATGCGCCAAATAGCTGTATTCCCCGTTTCCGTGATCGATGACGACCATATTGCCGGCGGGCTGGTCTTCGTTCACGGTCCCGACCGGCTCGTTGTCCGCGATATCGTTCACGACTTGAACGACCGTGCCGTCCCGGGGCGCGACGATTTCCCGTCCGAACGCGTAATAGCTTTCGTTGCGCGCCGGATCGCCTTCGTACGAAAACCCGTCCTTGACCCGGATGAGATCGTACGCGTAGCGCTGGCTTTCGAACTCGTAGTGGTAATTCAGCAGGACGTTGTCGCCGCCCCAAAACACGAACCAGTCCTCTTTGACCGGCAACCCGTATTCGAGCTTCGTTTCCGCCTTGTCGGTTTCCGGGAAGGTTTTGGCGTCGAGGAGCCTTAAACCCGAAATGCGGCCTTCCCCGTCCATAATGACGGTAAGCCCCCTGTCGCCGTCCCTCTCTTTCCAGGCCGCGTATTGGCTGCCGTTAAGCTTCAGGACGGACTGCGGCTCCCATTCGCCAAGTCCCTCGCTGAACCCCTGCACCGTCTCGCTGAAGTCGGAAAGCGAAATCTCCTTTTGAAAGTCCTCGGTAAATTGCCCGTAAACGTTCGCGTAGTCCCCGTCCAGCAGCGCTTGTCCGATTTGTTCGGCTTCGTAGCGCGTCGCGGGGGGCGCCTCCGTCCCGGACGAGGGGGAGGCCTGTTCCGGGGAAGCGCTTGCCTCCTGCGTTCCTTCGGCCTTGGTTCCCGCCGGTTCCTCTCCTCCTCCGCCGCCGCACCCCGTCAAGACGACCATCGCCAGCACCAATGCCAAACCTTGCACTCTCATCTCTCTCCACGCCTTTCCTTCGTTTGGTCTCTTTCATCTTAACGAACGAATATTGCGGAAAAACAAACCGAGCCTTATATTTGGCTTAATTCGCTTCCCGAAAATTAAGGTTCCGTTAAGATTCGCTTCGCTTATCCGGAAAGGCGGCAATGGTACAATAGAGGGAACATCGGATGAAAAAGGAGCTTTCCAAACGTGAACGAGGCTTTAATTCTCCTTGTCGACGACGAACAGTCGATCGTGACGCTGCTGGAGACCGTGCTGCGCAAGGAAGGATTCGCGAACATCGATAAAGCCGCGTCTGCCGAGCAGGCGATCGAATGCTGCACGCGGAGGGAGTATCGCGCGATCGTGCTCGACGTCATGCTTCCGGGAATGAGCGGCGTCGAAGCCGCCCCCCTGATCCGCCGGATCACGAACGCTCCGATTTTGTTCTTGAGCGCGCGGACGACGGACCTGGACAAGCTGACCGGATTTGCCGTCGGCGGCGACGATTACGTCACCAAGCCGTTCAATCCGCTGGAAGTGGTCGCCCGCATCAAGTCGCTGCTTCGCCGCTCCGGAATGCCGGCCGCGCCAGCCGCGAATTCCGCGTCCCTCCCCTCGCCGAGCGGTCCCGTATACGATTTCGGCAGGTTCCAGGTCGACGAGGCCGCCGCCGAGCTTCGCGTGAAAGGCGGGATCGTGTCGTGCCCGACGCTCGTGTTCCAGCTGCTGCTGTTTTTGTGCAAGCACCCGAACCGGGTATTTACGAAAAGCGAGCTGTACGAGCGGGTATGGGGCGAAAACAGCGTCAACGACGACAACACGGTCATGGTGCATATTCACCGGATCCGGGAGCGGATCGAGCCCGACCCGTCCCGTCCGAAATATTTGATCAACGTCCGCGGCCTCGGCTACAAGCTGATCAAACAGGAGGCGGGAGATGAACGTTAAATGGCGGCTAGCGTTCCGCCTGATCGTCTGGCTGACGCTGGCCGGCATCGCGCTGCTCGCGCTCGCGGGAGGCGCCGTATACTGGAGCTACCAGCAGCTGATGCGGATCGAAACGGCGAGAGATTTCGAGAATGCCGGACTTTACCGGCTCGTGCAGACGCTGCGGAACGAGGGAGGCGATCTGACCTTCGATCCCGAGCTGCTGTCCATTATCCGCGACAGCGGCGGCTGGCTGCAGCGCATCGACGAAAACGGCCGGGTGACGGACGCCTATTTCACCCCGCCCGACGTGCCGGACGCCTACGGTCCGGGAGAGCTCGTCGCGTACTGGATGGGCAAGACGGAGTTTCCGTATCCATTGTATTTATGGATTCAGGAAAAGGACGGCGTCACCCACACGCTCGTTTACGGGCTCTCGAACGAGGACGATCGGCTGCTGGAGCAGTTCGCGGAACGGGGCGAAATCGGCGAAGGATCGATCGCGCTGCCGGAGGAACTGGCGAACCGGCTGCGGCGGTCGGGCGCCTGGCTGCAGGTGCTCGATTCGTCGGGCGCGGAGCTGGCCTCGAGCAACAAGCCGCCCGGCGCGCTCGGCCGCTACTCGTTGCAGGAGCTGGCGCTCCGCTCGGTATATGCCGACCGTTACGGGGCGAAGCTGACTTCGTTTTACGAGGAGGCGACCGGACGTACCTGGGTGCTGAGCGAGCCGCTGTCCGGCTTTGCGCCCGGCGAGGGGCCCCTTTTCCCGCCGGAGGCCGGCGTGATCGTCGCCGCGGTCGGCGGCGTGTTCGCCGCGGCGATGGCCATCTTCGCGCTCGTCGCCTATGGGTTCGGCCACCGGTTCGGCGCTCCGATCGTCCATATGCTGAACTGGATCCGCGCGCTGGACGAGGGCAAGTACGCCGAGCCCGCGGGCCGCTCCGGCCCGTCGCGCAGCCGCAACCGCAGAGGCCGGACGAAAGGCGGCTACCGCGTGTTCGGAGACGTCGTCCGTTCGCTGGACTCCCTGTCCGAGACGCTCCGCCGCAACGAGCGGCTGCGGGCGGAGAACGAGCGGCTGAAGGACGAATGGATCGCCGGCGTTTCCCACGATTTGAAAACGCCGCTCTCTTCGATCAAAGGCTATGCGCATATGCTGAACGCCGACGCTTACGAGTGGACGGCCGAGGAGGTGCGGTCGTTCGCCAAGGTGATTCTGGACAAATCGTCCCACCTGGACGAGCTGATCAACGATCTGACGCTCACGTATCATTTGCGGCACGGCGGCCGGCCTCCGTCCCTGGAGACCGTCGATATGAACGACTACCTGGCCGAAGCCGTGCGGGATGCGTCCAGCCATCCGCAATATCCGGAGAACGGCGTTCGCTTCGCGCCGGACAGCCGGGCCGCATGGCTCGACATTTACAGGCCGTGGTTCCAGCGAATCGTGGACAATCTCGTCGCGAACGCCCTGCTGCATAACCGGGAAGGAACGATGCTGACCGTCTCGGTCCGGGCGGAGCCGGACGGCGGGCTGTCGATCCGGTTCGAGGACGACGGGGACGGCATGGACGAGCGGACGGCCGAGCGGCTGTTCGAGCGTTATTACCGCGGGACCGATACCGAAAGTTGCGCGGAAGGCACCGGCCTCGGCATGGCGGTGACCAAGGCGCTGGTCGAAGGCCTCGGCGGGACGATCGAAGTCGACACGGCACCCGGCCGGGGGACGGCCATCGCCTTGCGCTGGGATCGTTCGCTCCCGGAGAACCGCGCCGGATAAAAACGGTCATCCGATTTAAAACCGAGACGAATCGAAAGCTGTCGTCCGGCGCTATCGGTCGCCCTCGCCGCCCGAGTATGGTAGATTGGTTTTAAAGGCTTTCGAATGGGATGGTTGCGATGCTCCTTTATTTTTTCGCGCTGACGGGCGCGGCGATCGTGCTTCTGGCGGGCAACCCGCGCGGCGAAGTCAACCGGTGGGCGGCGGCGTTTCTCGCGCTCGCGGCGATCGGAGGGTTGACCGATGTTTTGCGGGACGCCGGCTGGACGCAGGCCGCGCGGGCGGTGCAATACGCCAACCTCGTTCTGACGCCGTACGCGGTCGCCGTCTTCGCTCTCGTCTATTCGCTGCCGGCGGCAAGCCCCGCCCGGATTCGGCTATGGAAATGGCTGCTGCTCATTCCGCCCGCGTCGATGCTGGGGGCGACGCTCGCTTTCGGCCAGGGCATCGATTACGGCTGGCTGCTCGCTTGGGCCGCGCCCTGTTACGCCGGCGCCTGCTTCCTGCTCGTCGCCGCGCTTTTGAAAGAAAATAACCGCGTCAAGCGGCGCAACCGCCTCATGACGACGCTTATCATGGTGCCCAGCCTGCTGGCCGTTCTATTTTTGATTTACGCGGCCAAGCTGATCGCGCCGGATTTCGATTTTTTTCGGTACGTCTCGCTGTTTTTCGTCTACTCCTTCGCGGTGGCCGCATTAAGCCTGTTCGTGTACGGCGTGCTGGGCATCAAGCTGCGCGTGGAACGGGACCCGATGGAAAGCGCGATGCAGGCGGCCAGCTCCGGCACGCATCTGCTCGCCCATTCGATCAAAAACGAAATCGGCAAAATCGCCATCGGCGCGGAAAACGCAAAGCGCTCCCTGTCCGGCGCGGACGAAGCGGCAAGAGAGCATTTGGCGCTGATCGAGAGCGCATCGGCCCACCTGCTCGCGATGGCGGAGCGCGTTCACGGCCGGACGAAGCGGATCGAGCTGCGTCCGGAGCCGTGCCGGCTCGATCTTTTGGCGGAAGCGGCGGCGGCGCGCAACCGGGAGCGGGCGGACCGGAATCGAATCGATCTCGTTTGCGACTTCTCGGTTCGGCCGACGCTGCTGTGCGATCCCCTCCATGTCGCGGAAGCGCTGGAGAACGTGCTTTCCAACGCGATCGAGGCGCTCCCCGGCGGAGGAACGATCGTCATCGGGCTCGCGCAAAACCGCAACGGCGTATCGCTGTCCGTCGAGGACAACGGAATCGGCATTCCCAAAGACCTTCTTGGCAGGGTGTTCGAACCGTTTTACAGCTCCAAAAGCAGGGATGGCAATTTCGGTCTCGGGCTGTCTTACGCGTACAACGTGATGCGCGATAGCAAAGGGTCGGTCGAATTGTCCAGCCGGGTCAACGAAGGGACCCGCGTCACGCTGCATTTTCCCGCTTCGGCCGTGCTGAATTCCTTAAACGGAGGAGATCTTTGACATGGAACATATCAAAGTGCTTCTGGTCGAGGACGATCCCGAATGGATCAAGGCGCTGACGAGCTATCTCAACCATGAAGAAGACATTCTCGTCGTCGGGGCGGCCATGCGGAAAGAAGAGGCCGTGCGGATGGCCCGGACGCTGGAGTTCGACGTCGTGCTTATGGACATTCAGCTCGGGGAAGGCGGGCTCGACGGCATTTACGCCGCCATGGAAATCCACGACATCCGGCCGGCCAAAATCATCATGCTCACCTCGCTGTCGGACGAGCGCGTCATCACGCAGGCTTTTACGGCGGGAGCGGTCGATTACGTGGAAAAAAGCCGGTTCAAGGATATCCCGCACGCCATCCGCACCGCTTGCCGCCATCCGGCCGCGATGGACGCGCTGCTGAAGGAATTCGCCCGGCTCAAGCGGGAGGAGCAGCTCAAGGCGTTGACGCCCGCCGAGCGGGAAGTGTTCGAGCTGATCGAAGAAGGCTACACGCAGCCCCAAATCGAGCAAAAACTGTACAAGGCCGAAAGCACGCTGAAAAACCAGGTCAACAAAATATTGAAAAAGCTCGGCGCGAAAACGAGCAAGCAGGCGGTCGAGAAAGTGCGGCGCAAAGGGCTTTGCGAAGAAGATAGGAAATAAGCGTCACCCTAGCCGGTTCAGATGGGTAATATTTACCCAACTGACTCGGCCCACGTGCGTCTAGCCGGTTCAGATGGGTAATATTTACCCAACTGACTCGGCCCACGTGCGTCTAGCCGGTTCAGATGGGTAATATTTACCCAACTGACTCGGCCCACGTGCGTCTTGCGGTTCAGATGGGTAATATTTACCCAACTGACTCGGCCATGTGCGTCTTGCGGTTCAGAGAGAATCCGCTACTCAACCGGATCCGCGAGGGTCGACCCGGCCTTCCCGGTGGCTGAATTTGAACATTCCTTTGAACGGGGTAGGAACGGGTTTCGACATCCTTGGACGGCGGACACGTTTGGCTGTTGGATACGGCTATGAAGGCGTGCGGCTGGCGGGATAAAAGTGAATTTTCGGGCACATTCGGAGTTTGGCTCGCGGTCGGCGGCATGAAGGCGAAATTTTCGGGTACACCATTTGCGGAAATGAAAGCGCGTCTTCCGAAGGACGGCACTGTCGGACGCATGCTTATCGTTTGAACGGCAAGCGGCATCCCCAACCTGCCAAACTCCATGCATGGTTAGAAATACCCCAGTTGAAAAAGCGCGGGGATCGCCTCCAGAAAGCGATCCCCGCTCCCCGCGTTAGCGCAACGCAGGCTGAAGCGTATGCGTCCGATCGTCGAACGTCCTTCCTTCCAACAGGCCGATCAGCGTATTCGTCACGATCACCTCGACCTTGTTGTCGCCCGTTCGAAGAAGCTCGACCGGTCCGAACCAGACGTACGGCGTCCATGGACGAACGCCGAGCGAGACGCCGTTCACCCGTATTTCGACGACGTCGTGGATGGCTTCGTCCCAGTCTTCGAACCGCAACTCGAAGCGATCGGCGGCGACCGGCAGGCTGTCGATCGCCGCCGTCCGCTCGAAAATCAGGCTGCCCGCGAAAAACGGAAACCCGTCCGTAACGCCGCCCCGCAGCTCTGCCGCTTCCGGAAGTACCGTCAACGCGACGCCCTGCTCTCCGCCGCGAACGCCAAAGTCGCCGAACAGGTAGATCGCGTCCGCGACCCCGTCCCAGTCCCGTTCGACCGTGACATCCACGGCGATCGTATTCCGCCCGAGCCGCAACGCGTTCCGAACATCGCGGACCCTGTTGGCATGATCGTACACGAACCGAGGCGCGAATTGATCCGGAGCGAACGGCGTATCGTTCACCCAAAGCGTATGCGCCCCGGAAATCGCGCCCGCGTCCCGGAGCGCGAAGCAGGCTTCCGGCAGCCGTTCGACGTCGAACGTTGCCTCGTATCTGCAGCGGACCGGATAGGCGATGCCCAGCCGCATCGGCGTGCCGAACAGTTGGCGGAACCGCAGCGGCAAAGCGAACGCCTCTTCGGAAGCGATGTCCTCGCATTGGTCGATAAACGTCTTTGCCTCGACGAGACCCGCGCGGACAAAGCCCTCCGCTCCCTCGACCGACAAGACGAACTTGTCGAACCGCACGGCGTTGGCTCGGTCCGCGGAGACGCGCCACGGTCCGGCGCTTTCGATCCGCCACGGCCACGGCGGCGAAGCCTCAGCCGAACTTGCGCCCGCGGCCGGAGCCGCATGCACGGGGTCCTCATGCACCGGGGCCACATGTACCGGAGCCGCATGCACCGGGGTCGCGTGCACCAGGGCCGATGCATACGGCGCCAATTCCAGCCGCACGTCCCACGACCCGTCGGGCCTTCGCTCCGCGGCGAGCGGGGACGACTCGCCTGTCTCGGGATCGAGCAGCTCGAACCGCATCCCCCGGGCGCCCGGCTCGCCTGCCACGCGCAAAACAGGCGCGATCCATCCGTCTTCCTGATGCGTCAGAAAGATGAGCGAAGCGCCGTCCTTCAACAAACGGCGATGCAGCAGAAGCGTCTTTCTCTCCGAATCCGCGCGAACGGCAGACGGCAGCCGCTTCTCCAGCAAAGGCACCAACGAAGACGGCGAAACCGGCGTCAGCGCCGCCCGCATCCCGGCAGGCACGGCGTCGCCGGGCCGCAACGATTCGGTCGGCAGCTCGCCGACCGCGATGACGAGTCCGCCCGCCTCGCGAAACGCGACCAGCTTCCGCCAAGCCGGCTCCTCCAAATTCGTCATCGGGGGCAGCACGACCGCTTCGTATCTCGCGTCCCCGAGACGCAGAGTCCCTTCTTCAATCGAGGCCTCCCCGAGCAGCTCCGGGTCCAGATGGTCGAAGTCCCGCTGGGCGATCGTCAGCGTTTTGCAGACGCCGGCCCATGCCTCTTTCAGCCGCTCGAGCTCGGCTCGTTCCGCTTCGTCGTTTCCGCCGTATTGAAACTCGTGAAACGGATTGCCGAGATGCGTCCAAAAGGTCGTGGTCGGATCGACGACGGCGATCGGGCGGTCCGGCCGCCCGCGGCTCATGACGTAAGAAATCCGTCTCACGTAGTCCCCCAGCTTCGCAAAATGCGACCAATACGGATTTTGATAAAACTGGGAAGGCGGCGCGTCGTGCTTCGCGAGTCCGTCGATCGAATAAAAAAAGGCATGAAAATTGAAAAAGTTCGTTCCGAGCGCGGCCAATCGGTCGATCATCCACCGCGCGTCCTGCAGCGTCATCGACCAGCCGACGCTGTGGAAGCATTCGATCAGCACCCGCTCGCGGGACAGCTGGTTCGCGAGCGAACTGATCATCTTCGGGTTGTAGCGCAGACTGTACGCGCAGCGCCCGTGGCCCAAAATCCAGTCGAGCGAGCGCCCCAGCTTCTCGTGGCCGCTGTCTCCGCCCGGCACATGGCTGAATCGTTGCGTCGTCATGCGCACCGAAGGCACCTCGGCGGCGTAACGCAAGCCGTGCTTCTCGCACCAATCGCAAACCTGCTTATGGTACGAGCTTCGCAGCAGCTCGTGCACGGTTTGATAATAATCGTAGCGTACCCGCGCAGCGCCCTCGGCCGCCGAATCGTAGAGCGCATGAATATGCTCCAGAAGGTCATACCCGTTTCGCGCAAGGAACGCATCCGGCAGCCTCGGAGACCACGGCATCGGTCCGAGCAGGCCGATCTCGTCGGTGAACATGCCCTGAATCGTCGAGCCGAAAAATTCGCCCAATTCTTCCGCGTACCGGTCGTGCGTCAACGCGATGAAGGCGGCCATCGCCTCTTCGTTGCAAGGATCGACGAACGTGCCGTAATACTTGAAATCCTTAACTTCCTCCTCGAGGAAGCAATGGACTTCCCAGGACTCCGCTCCCTTCGGGGCCGTCCATGCCAACCGCTTGACCGTGTCGTACGTAAAAAACCGTTTTCGATTGTACGCGGTCAGCCCGGCTTTCTGAAACACCGGCTCCGCCTGATGATTGCCGACATGGCGGGAAACGTCCACGGCCCGCGGCCAATCCCGCCGCCCCGTCGCCGCGTCGATCGGCACCGCCCGCGCGGAAAGCAGCCGCGCCCATGGCAGCATCGCGTCGCACGTGCCGCCGCCGGGAACCGGCACCGTGCGATGCTGAAGCGTATATTGCTTCGCCTCCGGATGCGCAAGCGTCACTTCTCCACCCGCGATCCCGCTTGGGTACGGGTACTCGTCATACAGCCATACCTCCAGCCCGTACCGGGCCGCCGTCGCGACCGCCAGCCGAACCTTGGCGAACCATAGATCCGATAAATACGGGATTTGCAAGCCTTGCCGCGGGCAAATGAAGAACCCTCCGAGCCGGCCGGACGCCATCTCTTCGATCTGACGAACGATCTCGCCGTCTTCCATCGCTCCGTTCCAAAACCAGAACGGATGAATGCCGTAAGCCGAAGCCGGCGACCGGAACGCCTCCATTTCAAACGCTCGCGTCGCCGCGGCTTTGCCATCCGATCTTGTTCTCATCATCCTACCGCCTTTCGGCGAAGGCGTCAGCCGCCGGTTCGGCTTATTTCCCGATAATGGGTCGGCGTGACGCCTTCCTTCTTTTTGAACAGCCGGTTGAAATAACTGTGCTGATAGCCGACGCTTTCGGCCACCTCGCTTATTTTTAGGTCCGTATCCCGCAGCAGCTCGCGCGCCTTTTCGAGCCGGATATCGGTCAAGTAATCGATGAAATTGACGCCGACGATTTCTTTAAACATCTTGCTCAAAATAAACGGGCTGATTTTCAATCGATCGGCGCACGAATCGAGCGAAATATCCGAACGATACGATTCGCGCAGCAGCTCCGCCGCCTTCTCGATCGTTTGCCGCATTTGCGCATTCTGCTTTTGCGACAGCTCGCGAATGAACGGGCGAATCACCTTGCGGTCGAACCAATCGGGCAGCGCGTCGGATTCGCGAACGTGCAGCAGCTGCTCGTACAGATTCGCGCCTTCGTATACCTGCTGGGCGTTGAGGCCCGATTGCAGCACGACGCGCAGCAAGCTCCCGAGAAGATGCAGCATGCCCTGCTTCAACGCCCCCTCCTTGACCCCCGCCTCCGCGAACGCCTGCACAAACGCGCGCACGCCGGCAACCGCCTCGTCGGCGTTGCCGACTCGCACGGCGCGCAGCGTCTGCCGCTCAAGATCGAAGGGGTAATCCGGCGCATGGTCGCGCCCGGCGTCGTCCATCTTCTCGATGTCGATGATCAGATTCCCTTCCCCCGCGTGACGGAAGCCGGCCGCCAGCTTCGCCTCCTCGAACAGAACCGGCACCGACTTTATCGAGGCCGTCGTGCGGCCGATGCAGATGACGGCCTGCAGCTTCAAGTACCGCTCGATCGACGCGAGCAATTCCTCGCTCGCCCGGTAGACCGCTTCCTCGAACTGCTCCCTCGACATGCGGCTCGGAATCGCCACCAGCAGCCCCAGCGACAGGTCTTGAAAGTTGACGACGTCCGCCCGGATCGGGAACGTGGCGACGATCTCCTCCACCATATTGGCGGCGGCGAACGTCACGAGTCCCTCATCGCCGTCGGAGAATCGGCCCTCAAGCTTCGAGAAGCCGAGCAGCTGGATAAGCACGATGCAGAACCGACGGTCCCGAGCCTCGCCGCCGAACGATTCGATCCGGTTGATCAGTTCATCGTCCGTATACGCGTACATATAGCCGTGAAGCAGCTGCATAAGAAAACCTTCCCGCAGCTGCGGCAGCTGTTCGTCCAGTCGCCGCTGCAGGATTTGGCTTTCGCGGGACAGATGGTTCCAGTGGGTTTCAATGAGCTCGAACTCGTTCCTCGCTGCCCGCTCCGCCCCGGCCTCGGGCTTGACGACGCCTGCCAGCTTCATCAGCCTGTCGATCGGCGAGTACAGCCGCCGCGAGACGAACCACGAGCCGACGGCCGCCAAAAGCAGCAAGCCGCCGCTCGTGTACAAAATCATTTTCGAAAGGAAAATGACCGGCGCGGTAATGCTCGTAAGCGGCGCGGCCGACGCGTAATGCCATTCGACGCCCATGCGCGCAAAGCTGCCGTGCGTGACGGAGTACCGATTCGATTCCCAGTCCAACAAAAATGTCTCGGCGCTTTTTTCGGTTCGTAAAATCTCTTCCATGATGACGGCATCAAGCTTCGACGGCGCGTTTCCCTCCGAAATCGTGTACAGCCACTGGCCCTTGGAGGCGTCATACAGAAAGGACGTTCCCTGGTTGTACGGCGTAAGCGTTTGGACGAGCTGCAGAACCTTTTCTTTTTCCAGATACAAAACGAGCGCGCCGAAGGGATCGGCCCCGCCTAGACTGTGGATCTTATGAACCAGCATGACCGTCCCGTTGCCGCCCGACCAATACAACGACTTCTCCGCGGACAGGAGCGCTTGATACGGCTCGCTTCGCTCCGGCGTCAGACGATCGTACCGATCCGGCGTAAATACGACCGATGCGGGCTCCCGCAAATACAACTCGACCCGGCCGATCAGCGGGTTCGATCCTTCCATTACGAGCAGCGTCCGGTAAATCTCGTGAATTTCCTGGTAGTTATTCGCAAAATCGAGGTTTTTCAGGTTTTCGGTAAACTGAGGGTCGAACGCCCAATGCGCCATGGACTGTTCCAAATACGAAAACTGTTCGTCCATCGTCTCCACGGTTTGGACGAACTGCTCGTCATGCACCTGCTGCAGCTCGGTTTCGATTTGGTTTTTGCTCACGATATACAGCACCCCGCCCACGATCAGGCCGGGCAGGCTGGCGAAAATAAGAAACGTGAGCAGGCTTTTGCGATAGTGTCCTCGGAGCATGGGCAGACCGTCCCCCCGGGCCAACGCCCTCCTCGTCGCGTTCGAAGGGAGGGCGTGCCGTTCGTTACTTGTTTTTATAGGCTTCGTTTATTTCTTCCGTCATCTTCTTGAAGGTTTCGTTCGATGCGAGCGAAGCGACGAAAGCATCCCAGTCTTCGATCGTCTTCTGGCCGAGAATGACCTTCGTCTTCAAATCCTGCACCGTTTTGCGGAATTCCGGCAAATACGACTGACCCGTTTCCGAAACCAAGGGGGCCCCGACGTTTTCGACGCTCGTCTTTTCCCGCTCGTCCTGGATTTTCTTGTAGAGCTCCTTCGCTTCGTCGGGGAACGTCACCTTCACCGAGCTCGCATAAGGGTCTGCGACGTATACGATTTGGCTGTATTCTCCGATCGCGTCGGCGGTGATCTTCTCGGCGTTCAGCACCGCTTCTCCGTTCTGCAACGTATGGTGGATGCCTTCGATGCCTTGCTGATGAAGCTTGAAGACGCCGTCCGCGCTCCAGCTGTCGAGCATGGCCAGAATTCTCTTCATCTTGTCCTCGGATACCGTTTTCGGAATCGCGTTCAAACCGGAGTAACCCGAGCCTTTCGGATTGTATTCGTTTACATTCGTAAGCGGATACAGATCGGTAAATGCCAAATCCGGCACGGTCGCTTTCAAGGCTTCGTAATATTCCTGCATCGCGCCCGCCTTCTCGACCAGAATGCCGGCTTTCCCCGCCTTGAACATATCCTTGACCTGCGAGAGCTTCAGCGACGCGAAGTCAAGCGGGATCAACCCTTCGCGATACGCATTCGTCAAATAGACAAGCGATTCGCGCGTTTCCGGGGTCACCGTCAAATTCACCAGCGTTCCGTCTTCTTGAAGCTTCCACTCGCCGTATGCCCGATTGAACATGCGCTCTACCTCGGCCAACAAGCCCATGCCGTCCGGATCCGCTTGCCCGGCGAGTCCGATCGTGTCGTTTTGGCCGTTGCCGTCGGGATCCTGCGTTGTGAACGCCTTCATAACCTCGTACAATTGTTCCGGCGTCGTCGGCTCCGGCAGCCCTACGTTCTCAAGCCAATCCTTGCGGATGATGTAGAACGCCTCTCCTTCGACAGGCCGCGGGCGCGGTACGCCGTAGTTGGCGCCCTTGATCGAAGTCATCTCCCACGCGATCGGAGCGATTTTGTCCTTCAAATTCGGGTACTGATCGATGTAGGGCGCCACATCCCAGAAAGCCCCTTGCTCCGCCGCTTTCCGGAAAACCGGATCGGACGGATTCGCAACGAGAATCAAATCCGGAATATCGCCCGAGGCAAGCGTGACGTTAAACTTGTCTTTATAGTTATTTGCGGATACCCACTCGATGTCCAATTTCGTGTTGGTGGCCTCTTCGATCTTGAGCTCGACCGGATTGTCGGCGGCAGGCGGCGCCGCGCCGAAAAACTGGCTCATGATTCGAATGCTCTCGGGCGTTGCCGCCTGCGACGACGGCCCGGATGACGCCCCTCCTTGCGTTTCGCCGGCTCCGCCTCCGTTGCCGCACGCCGACAGCGCGGCGGACATGGCCATCAGTCCGGCAAGCAGCCATGCCGCCGGCTTCTTCCTGTTTTTCCATAGACGAATCATCGAAGATCCTCCCTTGTCCATTTCATAATATATGATACGGTTTCATAGAGAAACCCTTATCATCCCTTGATCGAACCGACCATGGCGCCTTTCGCGAAATGCTTCTGCAAGAACGGATAGACCGCGACGATCGGGGCGATGGCGATGACGACGGCGGCCATCTTCAACGTTTCGCTTGGCGGAGGCTTCATGAGCGGATCCACTTCTCCGAGGCTGCTGCTTGACGCATCGATCAGCATGTTCTGCAGCAGCACCTGAATCGGCCATTTATCGGAGTCGTTCAGATACAACAGGGCGTTAAAATACTGGTTCCAGAAGGACACGGCGAAAAACAACCCGAAAGCCGCCAGCGCCGGCAGCGAGAGCGGCAAAATGATCCGGAAAAACGAAGCGATGTCGTTGCAGCCGTCGATCGCGGCGGCCTCGTCGAGCTCCTCCGGTATGCCGTCGTAGAAGCCCCGCATCAGAATGACGTACCATCCGCTCGTAAGCGAGACCAGGATGACCGACCAGATGCTGTTGATGAGCGACAGCTCTTTAATCAGCAAGTAGTTCGGGATGATGCCGGGGCCGAACAGAATCGTGAACAAGATGCACAGCTGGATTAAACGACGTCCTCTCATCCGCCGCCGGGACAGCGTGAAGGCGAGCGCAGACGTGACAATCAGGCTGCATGCCGTGCCGACCGTCGCCAGGAAGGCGCTGACGCCGAGCGCTTTCGGGAAGGCGGGCGTCGACAGCAGGTAGCTGTACGATGCGAGCGACCACCGCTCCGGAAACAGGACAAGAGGTTTCTGAAGATATTCGATCGGATCCGTGAAGGAAACGACGAACACGTAATACAGGGGGAACGCGGTCACGATCGACAGAAGCCCGAGCACGGCGGCATTCGCCATTTGAAACCCGCGATCCCCAAGCCTTTTCGACGGCATGGGAATGACCCTCCTTTTCTTCAATAGACGCCTTCTTCGCCGAAGCGCTTCGCGAGCGAGTTGGCGAGCAGGACGAGCGCAAGGCCGACGAGCGATTTGAAGAGGCCCACGGCGGTGCTGTAACTGAATTCTCCCTGCTGAACGCCGACGCGATAGACATACGTATCGAACACCTCGCCGACTTCGGACACCGCTCCGTTATACATAAGGAACACTTGCTCGAAGCCGACCTCCATGATGTCTCCCAGACGCAGGATCAGCAGGATGACGATCACGTTCCGGATCGCCGGCAGCGTAATGTGCCACATCTGGCGCAGGCGATTGGCGCCGTCCATGCGAGCCGCTTCGTACAGCTGCGGATTGACCCCCGCCATCGCGGCAAGAAAGACGATCGTGCCCCAGCCCGCTTCCTTCCAGATAGATTGGATCGTCAACAGGAGCCAGAATCCGTCGGGATTGGTCAGGAAGTCCACCCGTTCGAAGCCGAATGCCGCCAGCAGCTGATTGATGACGCCGTCCGCCCGAGAGAGCAGCATGAAGCTGAGACTGGCGATGATGACCCACGAGAGAAAGTGCGGCAAATAAATGATCGATTGCACCGTCCGTTTGTAAAGCTCGCTGCGCACCTCGTTGAGCAGGAGCGACAGCACGATCGGCAGCGGGAAGAAGAGAAACAGGTTCATCAGGCTGATGCCCATCGTATTGCGAAATAGCATGAAAAAATCGGGGTTCGAGAAAAATCGCTGAAAGTGCTCCAGGCCGACCCACTCGCTCTTTCCCATTCCAAGGAACGGAGAGTAGTCCTGGAACGCGATCAGGATGCCCCACATCGGCAAATATTTAAAAATCAGGAAATACAAAAGCCCCGGCAAGGCGAGCATATATAAATATTTGTCTTTGACGATGCTCCGCCATAAGCCGGGGGAAGCGGCTTTCGACGCCGCCGGCCGCACCCCTTGCATCGAAACCGGTTTTTCCAAGCGCATCACGACCTCTCCATCGACTGATCTGTTGATGCCCCTTATCGTAAGACTCGCGTGTTTTTCCTGCAATTGGACTTTATTGCCCGTCGCAAATTCCGGTTTGCACTTTGTTGCGGGATTTGACTTATTCTGAAAAAGCAGGCGCAGCAAGGGCCGCCCCGGTCGGGACGGCCCTTGCCGCAGCCCGGCGGAAGAGGGGAGTGGCGGAATTCGCGCGGCAACCGTACGATCGCATTCGGCCCGAGATTCGAATGGAAGACGAGGGCGGGAATCGGCTTGGATGCGAAGCCCGGTTTCGTCTCGCCGAAGAGAGCGAAAACGGGCCGACCGGCGCAAAGCGGATTATGCAAGGAGATAAAGGGGGAGTGAAGGCAAAGGGGGGACGGCTATGTCGGTTTCCGCCAATAATAAATGGCCAGCTGCGTGCGGTCGCGCAGCTGCAGCTTGTCGAGAACGACGGACAGCGTATTGCGAACGGTTCCTTCGCCGATCAAAAGCTGGGCGGCGATTTCGCGGTTGGAGCAGCCGTGCGCGACGAGCTCCGCGATCTCTTTCTCGCGCGGCGTCAGCTCCTCCGTCCGTTCCCGGTCCGGCTGCACGAGCCGTTTGAGCGCATCGCCGTCCAGCACCGACGTGCCGGACATGAGCAGCCGCAGCTGCTGGGCCATGCCGCTTGCCTTGCCCGACTTGATCAAATAGCCTTCGGCTCCGGCCAGCAGCGCGAGACGAATGCTTTGTTCGTCCTGGAACGTCGTCAGCATCATGATCCGGATTCGCGGCCATTGCGCTTTGATCTGGCGCGTCGCCTGGATGCCGTCGGCGCCGGGCATGCGGATATCCATCAGCGCGACGTCAGGCTGCGTCTTCGCGCAAAGCGCGATCGCGGCGGCGCCGTCGCTTGCCGTGCCGGCCACCTCGATGTCCCGCTCGCGCCCGAGCAGCAGCTCCAGGCTTTGGCAGACGAGCGGATCGTCGTCCACGATGACGATTTTCATCGCCGCATCTCCTTTCTCGCTCCTTGCTTGGCCGGATTTGGCCGAGCACCCTCCCGGATGAAACCTGCAATTACGCAGGCTTTTCCTGCAAACCGCGATGCTTGCGGAAGCAGAAATACAATAGTGCAGTTTTTCTGAACGAACGGGCTCAAAACAGAACCTTCGCTCCGGCAAAACCTGCACATTCGTATGAATTTCACCCTCTGTCGGCCGTTTCGGCTTAAAAGGATGCAGATTTGCAGGTTCCGATGATTCGCCGGTCAGATAACGAAAAGACGATTCCGCCGGCAAAAGCTCCCCGTCGCAAGCTTGAAGCCCCTCGCCGGCTGGCCGGAGACGTTCGCTCTTTATTAACCGTCTTGCCTAATCGCCAGAGCCGCCATTGCCGCACATGCTGCGGCGTCCTTGACGTCGAAGCGGCTTACAGGCCTTCGCGCTCCGTTTCCTCCGGCTCCAGCGGCAGCACGCACACCAGCTTGAAGCCCTCGCTCCTGTCGACGGAAAGGCTGCCGCCGACGGCGCGCGCCCGCCGACGCAAATTTCGCAGGCCGATGCCGCCGCCTTCGTTCGCGGCTTCGCCTTCGCTCCGCCCGATCGGGCCCGCGGCGCCGTCATCGTGCACGTCAAGCCGCACGATATGCGGACCGACGTCCAACGATACGTCGACCCTGTCGGCATCGGCATGGCGCGCAACGTTGGTCAGCGCCTCTTTCAGGCACGCCTCCAGTATCGTCCACTGGTAGGCGGGAATGCGCGCCGTATCTCCGAAGCGGTGAAACCGGATCGGACAGGCGGCAAAGTCGCGGCATACCTCTTCGAGAAGATCCGCGCCGACCGGCGTCGCCGGAATCATGGCGCGCACCGTCTCGCGCATATATGCCGTGCCGCTCGCCAGCCTTCGCTCGGCTTGACCGAACAGGTCGTCCGCCCGCGGATCGCCCTCCTTCCGCAGCTGGTCGAACGCCTGAAGCGCCAGCGCAGCCGCGGTCAGCTCGTGCCCCGCGTGGTCGTGCAGCTCGGCGGCAATCCGGCCGCGCTCGGTCAGCGCCGCAAGCCGCGCCGCATCGACGTTCGCCTGCAGCAGCTCGGTTTTCAGATGCTCCAGCTCGTAACGATCGCGTCGCGCGCGGTCGGCTTCCCGCCGGCTGGCGGTCAATTGCACCGACCACGCCCGCATCGCCCAGCCGCCCAACGCCCCCTGCGCGAGCACGGCAAGCGAGATCAGGGCGGGCCGATCGGACAGCAGCAGAACGCTTGCGGCCGGAAGCGCCAGCCACAGCCTGCCGGCGAGCGCCGCTTCGAACGCCGGCAGCGCCAGGGCGTACCACGCCTCGGGCCAGGCCGCGGTGCAAGCGAGACAAGCCGCCTGGTCGAGCAGCACCGTCCATCCGGGCAGCGCCAACCGCCAACGGGCCGCCGCCATGATCGCAAGAAACAGCAGCAGGACGACTCCCGCGACGCCGCTTCGGCCGGACAGCCAAAGCGCGGCGAGCAGGAGCAATCCCGCGAAACGCCAGAGCGCGATGCCGGTTCCGGGCGTCCAGGCGTCCGATCCGGACGCCGCGCCAAACCCGCCGGGTCCGTTCGTCATGGTCGTGTCAGGCCATCCTCCTTTTGCTGCCGGTCAACACGAACAGCAGGGTAAACATCAGCAGCATGCCGACCGGGACGATCAGCTTCGTCCAAGCCGCTTCGAACGAAGCCAGCGTTATGCCTTCGGCCAGCCAGTACGTGGGCAAAATCATCGCCGCGCGCCGCATGAACGGCGGCATGATTTCCACGGGCCAAAATAATCCGCCTACCAGACATAGTAGCATAATGACACCGCTCATGACGCTGAGCGACGCTTCCTTGTTGCGGAACAGAGAGCACCACGCGAGCGAAAAGCCGATCGCCGTCATCGCAAAGCAGGCAAATAGCAAAAACAGCGCGAACGGAGCGGGAAACACCTCCCCGTGCGCGAGAATTCCGCCGGCGACGGCAACGGCGGCCTGCGCGATCAGCAGCAGCGCATAGGCCAGCAGATTTTGCAGCAAATACCGGAAATGGGTGACCGGCGCGGCTCCGATGCGCACGACGACCCGGCTCATCCGGTCTTCGAGGATGATATGCACCAGTTTGGCCGCGGCGAACAGCTGAACGATGCCGAAGTACCGGTAGCCGACGGGCAGCGGCGACCCCTCGTTCGGCGGCCAAAACATGACGAGCAGCGGGGCGACCAGCAGCAGGCCGAGGTTGTAAACATTCCGCAAGCTTCGCTTGAGCGCGAAAACGAAGATGGTCATATCAGCCTCTTTCTCCCCAGCAGCGCGGCAGCCCCGGCGCATATCGCCGTCGCGGCCAGCAGCAGTCCCAAAAAGACGTAAGCCGGGGCTTTATCCGTCTCGTGAGCCATCGCGAAAATCGCGTTCATCCCGAGCGAAATCGGGTTGCCGTACGTAGACAGAAAATCGAAAAACGGCGTATTCGGCAAAGGAAACATGATGCCCGCAAGCAGCATCGAACCGAGGCCGTAGACCTCGGACAGCCGTTCGGCCGTTTTGAAACGGCGGACCGTCAACACAAGAAGGAGGCATACCAGTTGCGACAGAAACGAAACCGTCAGAACGACGAGCATGACCCAGGGCAAAGGGCCCCAGTTCGCGCCGTAAACCCAGTCGGTAAACAGGATAAGAACGAGCCCCTGAAACGCGCTGAACAGCGTGCTGGCCAGAAGCAGCGAATAGCCGTACGCGTCGATGCGCAGCGGGAGCGAACGCATCCGCCATTTAAACGGACGGAACAAGTCTTCATGAAAATAATGCAGCGTATACGAGCCTCCGATCGTCTGGAAACCGATCACGAAGCTGGCCGCGATCCAGTCCATCCCCGTGCGGCCTTCCCCGCTTGCGCCGATTTGTCCGCTGACGAGTCCGATGACGGAAATGAGGCCAAGCGGGGTAAGAACGAGCAGCGCCATCGCCAAATAGGAGCGCGAAAGCCGCAGCAGCGAGTACCGGAAAAGATGCCAAAACATCGCTATTCCCTCCCGCCGTCGCGCAGCTGCTTGCCGGTCAGCGTCAGAAACACGTCCTCCAGGTTCGGCTTTTCCGCGTTAACCGAGCGAACCCCGCCGGCCTCCCTCGCGATCGCCAGTACCCGGTCGAGCGTATCCGTTCCCGCCCGGGAAACGATCAGCAGCCTGGAGCCGTCCCGCGCGACCGTCTTGACGCCGTGGATCGCCCGCAGCTTGGCGAGCAGCGGCTCGCCGGGCTCCGCCACTTCCAGCGTCATTTTTTCTTCGTGCTGGATATGGCGGACGAGGTCGTCGACCGTGCCCTGGGCGATGACGTGGCCTTGATCCAGAATGACGACGCGGGAGGCGAGCGCCTCGACCTCTTCCATGTAATGCGTCGTATACAATATCGTCGTCCCCCTGCGCCGAAGCTCCCGGACGGATTCGAGAATATGATTGCGGGACTGCGGATCGATGCCGACGGTCGGCTCGTCCATGATGAGCAGCTTCGGGCGGTGGACAAGCGCGCAGGCGATATTCAGGCGCCGCTTCATGCCGCCCGAAAACTTGGCCGGCGTCTTTTTGGCGTGCTCCGACAGCCCGACGAACGCCAGCGTTTCCGCTATCCGCGTCTTCAGCGCGTTCCCCTTTAACCCGTAGATGCCGCCGAAAAAAGCAAGATTTTCCCCAGGAACCATATCTTCAAAAATGGCGATATCCTGCGTGACCAGGCCGATGTCCCGCTTGATGTCGAGAAGGTGGCGGCGCTGGTTTTTGCCGAAAACTTCGATGCTTCCGGAATCGATGCCGACCAGACCCGCCAGGGCGTGAATCAGCGTCGTTTTGCCTGCGCCGTTCGGGCCGAGCAGTCCGAGAATTTCGCCTTCGTGAATATCCAGATCGACATGATCGAGCGCCAGAGCGTTTCCGTACCGTTTAACGATATTGCGCAGCTTCGCGACTTGCATCCGATCCCTCCGTTCGAGACGATTGTCTTCTTTCATTATGACGGGAAGGACGGAAAAGTTTATAGTTACAAATGTAACGATTGCGGCGGAAAAACGCCGCCCCGGGGTACTACATTCCGTAGAACCCTCGTTTTCTTTCGATCTATGCAAGTTGGAACTGCACGCAAAGTCGGCAACGGTCTAAAATAAAACCATCAAGCATGCATGGCGCCGCGGCGGGTTCCATAAAAAAAAGCCTGACGGCGTCCTTGGAAAAACAGAACTCCCGGGGATGGTGAAGGGTGGAGAATTCGGGCGGAAGGTCGAAGCGTGCGCGCGGCATGCGTAATGAGTCCTATTTACCCGACTGAGTGCTGCCGCATACGTCTAGCCGATTCAGATGAGTCATATTTACCCAACTGAGTGCGGCCGCATGTGTCTAGCCGACTCAGATGAGTCATATTTACCCAACTGTGTGCGGCCGCATGTGTCTAGCCGATTCAGATGAGTCCTATTTACCCAACTGACTCCGGCCGCATGCGTCTGTCTGGTTCAGGTGAGTCCTATTTACCCAACCGGCTTCAGCCGCATGCGTCTAACCGGTTCTTTTATTCTGAAAAAGCTGCAAAGGGGGAACCCGGCATGGACATGCATCATGACGACGGCGGGCGCCCTGAGCGCCCCGCATCACGCCGGGAGCTCCGAACGCCCCGGAACGGCGAGCCCGCCATCCTGCTCGTGGACGGGCACTGCATCCTGTGCCAGGGCATAACCCGTTTCGTCGCCAGGCACGATCCGCGCGCCCGCTTCCGGTTCGCCTCGCTCCAGTCCCGGCTCGGAAAGCGATGGCTGGCCGAAAGCGGCATGGCCGCCGACCGCCTCGATACGTTCGTCCTGATCGAACGCGGACGGCATTATACGAAGGCGGACGCCGCGCTTCGGGTATTCCGCGGGCTGCCCTGGCCGTGGCCGCTGCTGTACGGTTTGCGAATCGTCCCCTCCGGCTTGCGCAACGCGGTTTACGATTGGGTGGCGCGAAACCGGTACCGCTGGTTCGGAAGAAGCGAGGCGTGCCTGGTGCCTGACGAACGGCTGAAGAGCCGGTTTCTCGAAGACGAAGAGTAAAGGAGAAGCGTGATGAAAAAAGAACCCATTTACGTGGAGCTGCCCATCCGCGCCGACATGGACGCGCTGTGGCGGCATACCCAGACCCCGGAGCTGCACGAGCGTTGGGATTTGCGCTTTTCCTCGATAACGTATTTGCCCCGGCCGAACGACGGTTCCCCGCAGCGGTTTCGATATCGGACGCGGATCGGATTCAGCCTCGACATCGAGGGAACGGGAGAAACGAAAGCGCGGACGGATTTGCCGGACGGCGGACGGCTGTCGACGCTGCGGTTCGGCTCGGAGCAAACCATTTCGCTCATCCGGAGCGGCGGCGGCTACTGGCGCTACAAGCCTGCGGGCGAGGGCGTCGTCTTTTCCACCCGGTTCGATTACGAGACGCGGTTCGGCGCGGCCGGACGCCTGTTCGACAAGCTGCTGTTCCGCCCGCTGTTCGGCTTCGCGACGGCGTGGAGCTTCGACCTGCTTCGCCTTTGGCTGGAGCGCGGGATTTCGCCCGCGTCCCTCATTCGCCAGGCTCTCGTTCATTACGGATGCGTCGCCGCGCTTTCGCTGCTCTGGCTGTATCAAGGCCTCGTGCCCAAGCTGCTGTTCGCCGAAACCGGAGAGGCGGAGCTGCTGCGGACGGCCGGCTTGTTCGCCGGCTTCGAAACGGAAGCCGCCTACGTTCTCGGCGCCGCCGAGATGTGCGCCGCGCTGCTGATCGCGGTCCTGCACCGCCGCCGCTGGCTGTTCGCGCTTCATGGCGCGGCGCTCGCCATTCTTTGCGCCGTCGCCCTCGCGACGGCGCCCGAAACGGCGGCGGCTCCGTTCGGCCCCGTCCCCCTCACCCTATCCATGCTCGGGCTCGGCTCGCTCGCCGCCCTTACGCTTCGGGACTTGCCGGACGCCGGACGCTGCAAGCGAAAGCCCGAGGCCCCAGCCTTGTCCAACACCCCCTCGAACGGAGGAACGCGCGATGACATCCATTTATCGGCAAGCATTGGGAACTGATTTCGATCGGCTTCACCCCCGCATCCGGGAGCGCTTCGGCTTCGGCAGCGAGGATGGCGTCGCTTCGGTCGGCTTCGGGGTCATGGACCGGATCTGGTATTCCAAAATGGCCGCGCTGCCGCTTCATATCGGAACGTACCGCCGCATCCTGTTTCCGCAGGGCGGGGTGCGCGTACCTTTTTCCATCGACAACTACGCTTATAAGGACGGCTTCGGCCGGGAAACGGTCACCTGGTGCCGCTCCTTCCGGTTCCCTGATGCCGTGCGCCGGTTCGACGCCACGATGATTTACAGCCGCAAGCGCGGCAAAATCGTCGATTATCTGGGGACGAAGCAGCATTTGGCGGTCGACCTCGATGTATCCGTGGCCGAAAACGGCGGCATCCGCATCCGCTCGGGCGACCAGCGGTTTTACGAAGGGCGGCTCGCCTTTCGTTTTCCCGCGCCGTTTACCGGCGTTGCCGACGTTTGCGAATGGTACGACGACCGCCAGGAAACGTTCAAAATATCGGTTCAGGTCGTCAATCCGCTGATCGGGACCGTGTTTCGCTACTACGGCCGTTTTCAGGCGCAGCTGCGCGAGGTGGGGCCGGGCGGCATTCCGGCGGACGTGCTGCCGATGCGGGAGGAGATCCGGGAGTGACCCGGAGGGTTGCAGCGCGCGCTGCTTTGCGAACGGAGCATTTTCTATGCCGCGCAAGGAATGGTAAAATCAAGGGAACCCCATCCATTTCCGAAAGGATCGTGTTCCCATGAGTTACGCGGATTATTTCGCCGGTCAGCGCGAGCGGCATTTGGACGAATTGAAGCAATGGCTGGCCATTCCGAGCATCTCCGCCTTGTCGGAGCATAAGAAGGACATCCAGGCGGCCGCAAGCTGGCTCGCCGACGCCTTGACGAGGGCGGGTATGGAGCAGGTGGAAATCCATCAAACGGACGGGCATCCGATCGTGTATGCCGAGCATATGCACGCGCCCGGAAAGCCCACGCTGCTCATTTATGGCCATTACGACGTACAGCCGGTCGATCCGCTGCATCTGTGGACAAGCCCCCCCTTCGAACCGGAAATCCGCGACGGCAAGCTGTATGCGCGGGGAGCCACGGACGACAAGGGGCAGCTGTTCTTGCATATCAAAGCCGTAGAGGCGATTTTGCGGCAGGAAGGAAAGCTCCCGGTCAATATCAAGTTCTGCATCGAAGGCGAAGAGGAAATTTCGGGCAAAAGCCTGCCCCAATTTTTGACGGCCTATAAGGACAAGCTTTCGGCCGATGCGGTCGTCGTTTCGGATTCCTCGCTGCTCGAGCGCGGCAAGCCATCCATTTGCACCGGACTCAGGGGCCTCTGCTCGATGGAAGTGACCGTATCGACCGCCAATACCGACCTCCATTCCGGATCCTACGGCGGCGGAGTGCCGAATGCGCTGCACGCGATGGCGTCGCTGCTCGCCTCGCTTCACGACGAAAAGGGCCGCGTCGCCGTGGAAGGCTTCTACGAAGGCGTTCCCGAGCTGAGCGAAATGGAGAAGGCCGATATGGCCAGCTACAATCCGGACGAGCGGAAGCTCGCGGAAAAGCTGGGCCTGGACGCGCTGTACGGAGAGGAGGGCTTTTCGTTCGCCGAGCGGATCGGGGCAAGGCCCACCCTGGAAGTGAACGGCATGTACGGAGGGTTCCAGGGAGAAGGCAACAAGACGGTCATCCCGAAGGAAGCCCACGCCAAAATCACGTGCCGGCTCGTGGGCGGCATGGATCCGCAGCGGACGCTTGACCGGATCGAACGGCATATGAAAGCGTACATCCAGCCCGGCGCGAAGCTTCATTTCAAACCGGGCGAGAAAGCGCTCGCCTTCAGCTGCGATCCGACCCACCCTTTGCTGCAGCTGGCAGCCGACGCCTATGAGGAAGTGTACGGCGCGCGCGCCGTATTCACGAAGGACGGCGGCTCGATCCCGGTCGTGGCGACGTTCGCCAGCGTCCTGGGCGCCCCGGTCGTCATGATGGGCTTCGGCCTTCCGGACGAGAACCTGCACGCGCCGGACGAGCATCTCAACCTGGACAATTTCGATAAAGGGCTGCTGACGCTCGTCAACTACTTCCGCAAGGCGGCGCAAGAAGCCGTTTTTTGACCGTATGCCCACATGCATGCGCAAGCCCCCTCTCCCGCCGGGGCGGGTCAAGCGCCTTTGGAAAAAGGATGGACGAATTGCCGTTCATCCTTTTTTTGCCGATTTGACGCGCCGCCCGCCGTTCCCCCCTTCCGTTATTTTCATATCGTAATATGACTTTCTTTTATCCGACACGGAGGGGCTGATCGCATGGAGGCCCGCCAAGGCTCCGCGAACGCCCGCAAGGGCGTTTCCATCATTACGTGCACGAAGCGCCGGAACTATTTGGGGAACCTGCTGCAAAATTACGCCAGGCAGCGCTGGGCCAAAAAGGAGCTGATCGTCGTCGTCAACGCCGATACGATCCCTCTTGCGCCCTATCTCGAGCTGGCCAAAAAAGCGAAGCGCGTCCGCATCTACCGCCTGCCGGAGCACGTTTCGCTCGGCGCCTGCCTGAATTTTGCCGTCCGGCAAGCGAAATACGATTATATCGCCAAGTTCGACGACGACGACTATTACGCCCCCCTGTACGTAAGCGACGCAGTGCGGGCGATGGAAAAAACGGGCGCCGACATCGTCGGCAAACGATCTCACTATATGTACTTGAACGGAACGCGAACGCTCATTCACCGGTTCCCGGGCGACGAAAACCGGTTCGTTTCCAGGCTTCCGGGAGCGACTCTCTTTTTCAAGCGCGCCGTTTTCCGCAACGTTCGGTTTCCTCATCTCAACGTCGGGGAGGACGACCGTTTCTGCCTTCGAAGCAAAAAGAAGGGATACAAGATTTATTCCGCGGGCAAGCGCCACTTCGTCGCCATCCGCAGGAAAAATTCGTCGGGACACACCTGGATCGTCAGCGACAAAGAGCTGATTTCCCATCATCGGACGATTCCGAACGTGAAGGACTACAGACGGTTCGCGCAAGGCCGGAAGGGGTAACGGACATGCGTAAGGTAACGGTTATCACATGCACGAAGAGGCCGGGCCAGCTGCGGAATCTTAGCTACAAGAACAAGGAGTTGATCGTCATCCTCAATCATCGCGATCTGAGGAGGAGCGATTACGAAGCGGCGGCGGCCTTGTACGGCAACGCGAGAATTTACCGGCTTCCCGAGAAGGCCACGCTCGGAAGCTGCCTGAATTACGGCGTGCGGATGTCCGATTCGCCGTATATCGCCAAATTTGACGACGACGATTACTATTCGCCGCATTATTTGGCGGAATCGATGCGGATCATGGAACGGACGAAAGCGGACATCGTCGGAAAACGGGCCCACTTCATGTATTTGAACGGCAAAAAGACGCTGCTGCTGCGCTACTCCCGCATGGAGAATCGCTTTGTCCGTCTCGTGCAGGGCGCGACGCTGCTCGCGAGACGGCGCGTATTCGCCAAAGTGACGTTCCCGGACCGCACCCGCGGCGAGTGCGTCCGGTTTTGCGCGGACAGCGCGGCCAAAGGCTTTAAAATCTATGCCGGCAGCCGATATAACTTCGCCGCCGTCCGCCAGCCCGGTTCGAAGGGCCACACCTGGATCGTCAGCGACAAAAAGCTGCTGGCCCGGCTGGCCAAGGCGATCAAGGCGGCCGATTTCAAAACGGCGGTCACCCGGGAAGTCCGGTAAAGGCCGAATTTCCCTTCTTGGCCTGCGCGATCCGTCTAAATACTTCCAACAGACCCTGTTTTATCGAACATTTCTAATACGAACCTTAAAAAAAGACCGGCCGTGGGCGGCATGTACCGGTCCTCGACCCATGCGACGCCCATCTGCCTTCGGCAAGGGGGATGGTCAACCGGCAACAACCTCAGCCGGTTTTCGTCCAATCCTTGCACCCCAGGGATCAGCGATACCCCGAGCCCCGAAGCGGTCAAACCGGCTACCGTATGCACCTCGTCCCCTTCGAATACAATCGACGGGGTTATCCCTGCTTCTTTAAGCAGATTGTCGGCAATCGTTCTCAGGCCGTATCCTTTTTTGAACGTAATCAACGGTTCGTCCCGAATTTCTTCAAGCCGGATGCTATTCCTGTCCGCCAGCCCATGGCCGGCGGGGACGGCGACGAACAGTTCCTCGGTCCACAGATGAGCCCAACGGAATTGTTCGGCCGCTCCGGGGGACGCGATCATGCAGATATCGATGCCCCCTTCCGCCAGTTGTTCCAGCAACGACGTCGTCGTGTTTTGGGACAATTTAACGCGAATTTGCGGATGGCGCTCGCGGAAGCCCCTTAACAAATCGGGGATGACGGACATGCCCATCGTATGCAAAAAACCGAGGGATACCTCCCCGGCCTCCGGATCCAGCATCCTTTGGAGCTCCTCCCTCCCTTCCTCGTACTCCCTCATCATGTTGTCTACGCGCTTCAGAAACCGACGTCCATACCGATTCAGCACGATCGAGCGGCCTTGACGTTCGAAAAGCGGGACGCCGAGCTCCTTTTCCAATCTCGAAATGGCCCGGCTCATGGCCGGCTGGGTGACGGATAACCGCTGCGCAGCTGCGGTCATATGCTCCATATGCCCTACCACATAAAAATATTCCAGCTGCTGCCACTCCACCGTGTTTTTACCCCCGTCGTCCTCATGCCCGCGAGTTATCGTAGACATAAGCAGAATGCATTGGACCCGCCCGAATATCGGCCCCTATACTGAATTCGTAACCGAAACCGAATTGGAGCGAAAAACATGCCGCATCTAGTAAAAAAAAGCCGAAACGGTCGGCGCATTTCGCAAAGCGTCGGGCTGGGCAGCATCGTGACGTTTGCCGTTCTGTACAGTCCACAGCCCGTCGCTCACCTTCTCTCTGCGGAATGGAACGTCTCTCCCGCCGCCGCTGGAGCCTCGATATCGGTCGCCACATTCCCGCTCGCGTTCGCGGCGCTTCTTGTCCCCGCGCTCTCCTCGATATGGGGAAGAGTGGCGATCATGCGTTGGTCGCTCGTATTCGCCTCCGTTTTCGCCATCCTGTCGGCATTCGCAGCGAACGTTCAGCAATTCCTCGTTTTCAGGCTGCTGATTGGTCTATCCGCCGCCGGGTTTCCCGCCGCGGCGATGGCCCATTTGACCGCCGAATTTTATTCGAAGGACGCTATGCGGCAAATCGGTCTTTACGTCGCCGGAACGGCTGTCGGAGGCTTTGCCGGAAGAATGCTGGTCGGCGCGGGGGCCGACCTGTTCGGCTGGCGGGCCGGCGTGCTCGCGCTGGGCGCCGCTAGCCTTGGCTGCAGCATCGCGTTCTGGCTCAGGCTGCCGGAATCTTCGAACGGCCGCCCGCGAAGCCGCCCCTTCTTCGGAAGCTGGCTGATCGGCCTACGGACAAGCTTTTCCTCACGCCGGCTGCTGGCCTTGTATGCGATGGGCTTTTCGCTGATGGGCGTTTACGTCGCCATATTTAATTATATCGGTTATGCCCTGAACGTCACCCCTTACTCCATCGGGCAAACGGCGCTAGGCCTGCTGTTCGTCGTCAATCTAGTCGGGACGTGGAGCTCCGTGCTGTTTGGCAGGCTGGCAGCCCGCCGTTCGCGCCGCTTTGCGCTTGTACTGGCGACGCTGATCGCGCTCGGCGGCATCGCGCTTGCCGGGCTGGATTCTCTGGCGGCAAAAGTGGTCGGCTGCGGCGCGGTCGCGTTCGGTTTCTTCGCCGGGCATGCAGTGGCAAGCGGCTGGGTCGGCCTGCTTGCCCCCGGCCAAGCCAAGGAATCCGCCCCGGCGGTTTACCTGCTTTTTTACTACGCGGGTTCGAGCATCGTCGGCTGGACGGGCGGCATCGTTCTGCGCCAGTATGGCTGGGACGGCCTTGTCGGCGCCGGTTTCGTCCTGCTCGCGTCGACCTTGGCGACGACGTATCCCTTGCTTCGGACGGCCTTTTCGACATCGCCGGCCGCGGTAGGGGAACCGGCTCACACGAACTCCCCGACCCACTCCCGGCGTACTTGAACGTGATCGAAATGCACGTACTCAAGATACAGCCGGCTGCCGTCGAACCTGCACGTCAGCCGGTTGCGAACCGGCGTCTCCACCCGGCATACGTCGATGACCAGCTCGCGATCCGAAAGCCACGTTCCGAGAGCATAAGAGAGTTCGCCGGCAAGCACGTTCTCCCCTCGCCACCCGTCGAAGCCGAACGAAAGACGCCGCTCCCTGCCTTCGGTCCGCCAGACAAACGACCCCGATGCTTCGCCGAGCTGCAGTGCTACCTCCGTAACCTCGTCTTCCTTGTTCCGCGCCAGGCAGCGGAAGCTTCCGGCATAGGCTGCTGACCGCTCCGGGCGCGGCTCGGCGATCGACAGCCCCTCAAGCTCCCGTTCGAGTTCCGCGGACGCCGCGCCGGAGTCGGCGGGAACGCCGTCCAGGCTTGGCAGAAGGTGCTCCCACACGAGGTCGAGCACTCCCTGCATGTCCGCAGTCCCTCCGTTGATGGCGACGACAGCGTCGCGGTCGGGCAGGACGACGCAGAACTGTCCCATCGTACCGTCCCCGCGGAAAGCGTTATGCCGGCACTGCCAGAACTGGTAACCGTACCCCTCCATCCAGTCCGGAAACCGGTCCGGGGGAAGATCGTTCGTCGCGGAATCCGTCTGCGGCGCCGTCGCCGCCCGAATCCATTCCGCCGAAACGATGCGCTTGCCGTCCCACATGCCCTCGCCAAGAAGAAGCTGGCCGAGCTTGGCGACATCTTCAAGCCGAAGCCGCAGGCCCCAGCCTCCGATCGTGCCGCCAAGGGGGCACCGCTCCCAGGACGGGCTGCCGATGCCTAGCGGCCGAAACAGCCGCTCAACGGCATAATCCTCCAGAAGGCGGCCCGTCGCCTTCTCGATGACAGCAGCAAGCATATGGCTCGCCCCGCTGTTGTAGAAAAAACACCTGCCCGGCCTGGCCGCGGCCGGTGTTTCGCAAAAAGCGCGGACGAAGTCCCCGTCCTCGCGGTTGCCAATGCTCCGGATCAGCTCGTCTTCCAAAAAAGCGCGTTTTAGCTTTGACGTCGTTAAATTGCGGTCGTGCCCGGTCGTCATCGTCAGCAGATGCTCGACTGTCAGGCCTTCCATGCCGGATTCCCGGAACGCAATGGCGTATTCCGGAAAAAACCTGGCGACGGGATCGCTCACGGACAGCATGCCTTCGTCCGCGGCGATTCCGGCCGCGATCGATACAAAGCTTTTCGTCAATGAATTTGCGATGTGGGGCCGGTCCGGCCCGTAAGGCCGCCACCACCCTTCCGCGGCCACGCGGCCGTGCCTGAGCAGCATAAAACCGTGAAGGCCGATCTTCCGCTCGTTTGCCGCGCGGACGAATGACAGCACGCCGGAAGGCGCCACGTCTGCCTCTTCCGGTTTCGCCCGCGGCAGGGACGTATCATGATGCAGCATGTCTCGGTCGCCTCCTTTGCCTTTCCGGTTTACGATTTCATTTCCGACTCGTGCCACGATCGAAGCAAACGATTGCTCGCGGCGTTGATCGCGAGGAAAAATCCGATGCCGAGTAGCGAAGAAGACAAGCCGCACGCGAACAGATACGACGTCTCCAGACGCGAGGCCGCGACCGTAATCGAATAGCCAAGCCCGCCTTTGCCGCCGCCGATTCCCGCGATATACTCCCCGACGATCGCGCCCATGATCGACATCGAACAGGAGATTTTCAGTCCGCCCAAAATATACGGAAGCGCGGCCGGAAGCCTCAGCTGAAACAGTGTTTGAAGCTTCGAGGCATTGTAAAGGAAAAATAGATTTTTCAGGTTTTTGTCCGTCGAATTCAGCCCGATCAGCGTATTGGAGAATATCGGGAAAAAGCTAAGCAGGAACGAAATCGCAACGATCGCATTCATCCCCGCCCCGAACCAGATCACGATAATCGGCGCGACGGCCACGATTGGCACCGTCTGTAGCACGATCGCGTAGGGATAGACGCTGCGTTCTACCCACTTGGAGCAGGCGAGCAGCATTGCGAGGCTGATGCCGAGCGCGAGGCTGATCGCGAAGCCGAAAAGCGACTCGACAATCGTCGTGCCGACCGATTCCAGCAGCGCTCCCCGCTTCGCCAGAGCGGCCTGCCAAATATCCGACGGCCTGGGCAGCAAGTATTTGGGCGTTCCCGTCAAGGAAACGAGCAGTTCCCACAAGCCGACGACCGTTACCAGCACGAGGAGGGGCGGAACGATCTTTTCCAGTAAAGCTGCGCCCAATCCGCGCAAACGGCGGTTCTTTTCCCTTCGTACGGCGATTGCGGCATTTTCCATGAGTCAGCTCCTCCTTTTCAATGTTGCAGCGCTTCGGACACCCTGCGCACGTATTCGCCGAATTCAGGCGTCGTGCGAAACGCCTCTTCCCGCGGAAACGGCGCGTCGATGTCGATGACCTGCGAGATTTTGCCCGGACGGGGCGTCATGACGATTACCCTCGTCGAGAGGTAGACCGCCTCGAACACGTTATGCGTAATAAACAGCACCGACATGCGATCGCTCTGCCGCCAAATGCGGAGCAACTCGTTCTGGAGCGTCTGGCGTGTAATTTCGTCGAGCGCTCCGAACGGCTCGTCCATCAATAACAGGCGCGGCCGGGCGACGAGGGCTCTGGCAATGGAAACCCTCATCTTCATGCCGCCCGACAGGTGACCCGGGAGGGCTCTGACATAATCCTTCAACCCTACCAGCTCAAGCACACGCACGGAGTACTCCGTCCGCTCCCTGCGGGAGACGCCCCGAAGCTTGAGCGGCATCGCCACATTGTCGACCAGCGTCGCCCAAGGCAGCAGGGAATGCTCCTGGAACACAAAGGCCACCTCGTTTTTTTTCCGAGCTTCCCTCGGGTCCGTGCCCAGGACGGACAATTGTCCCGAAGTTTGGCCAGTCAAGCCTGCGATCATATTGAAAATCGTTGATTTGCCGCAGCCGGAAGGACCGACAAAGCTCAGGAATTCTCCCTCCTTGGCATGCAGGGATGCGTTCTGGATCGCGACGTTTCCGCCCGGATACACTTTTCCTACATCGTCAAGCTCTACCAGCAGACCGCTGTTTGTCATCTTAAGCTCCTCCTTGTCGGACGCGATCGGTTAAACGGCTTCAAACCCGCGGTAATCGCCGGACAGCATCGCTTTCAACATCCGGAAAAACAGGTCGAAATCCGCTTCGAGACACACCTCGACGTTCGGTTCCCCGCCCTTCCAGAACGGATTCGGCTCCGGATGGGGACGCGTGTCGATCGCATAGTAGCCGCGATTTTGTCCGCTCTGGCACTCCACCTCCGCGTAATAGCGAGCCGACTTCGTCATCACTTCGTTGACTAGGCAAATGGCGGTTGTGATCGAGTCCGGGTGGGTAATGCCGTCGATTCCGCCCAGTTCCCGGTTGAACCGGAGGGCGGAGCGGTTGATCTGCTGGTAAAAACGGGCGAGCGGCGTATCGATCGCTTGCAGCTCCCGCAGATGCTCTCCGCCGGCAACGCTGTGTATGCATGTGATGTCCCAGCCGACCGTCGTCGCCGCAAAGCCCGCCTGCAGAACCATTTGCGCAGCTTCGGGGTCGGCGTAAAAGTTAAACTCCGCGGAGGGCGTAATATTCCCCTGAAAATGCCGGGCGCCTCCCATAATCCACAAGTGCTTCACTTTGCCGGCGATCGAAGGGTCGAGCATATAGGCAACCGCAAGGTTGGTTAACGGCCCATGGGCGATGATTTCCAATTCCCCCGGATAGCGGTTGACTATTTCGACGATCGCTTGAGCCGCATGCCCGGACTGCGGCTTGATGCCCGGTGGGGGGAAATGGCTTTCGCCCATTCCATCCGACCCGTGGACGAACGATGCCGCAATACGGGGACGCAGCAAAGGACGGGCGCAGCCCTCATAAACGGGCACTTGCCGTTCTCCCGCCCACATTTCGACTGTCGTCAGAGCATTGCGAGTACACATGTCCACCGGTATGTTGCCGTGCACGGTAGTAATGCTTTCGAGCTTGGCGCCCGGCCAGCGCAAGGCGAACAACAAGGAAGTGACATCGTCTCCCGCCGTGTCCGTGTCGATCAGCAATCGTTTCATCTTGGAAGTCAGCTCCTGTCAATATAAATGGCGGCGCAAAATGCCGAAATCGATGAGGCCCGGGCAGTAAAGTTCGCTCGAAGCGAACAGGGGAACGTCGGATTGGGCATAGCCGATGTTCTCGAACGAAAGCAGGGGCGTGCCTTCCGGCAATCCGAGCAGACTGGACAGCTCGCCGTCCGCGCTCTTGGCGACAAGGCTGGCGACTCCGTAGGCAACCGGGCCGAGGCCGTACTCCGTCAAAAAGCGGAACGTATCGACTGATTTCAGCTTGGAAATGTCGCCTTCCCCCGGAAGGATGGACAGCGGCACAATGTCGCGGCATAAGATGGCCGGCTTGCCGTCCGCCGTAAACAGCTTGCGAACCGTTACCGACGCTTCTCCCGGCTTCGCGTTCAACGTTCGGGCAAGGTCGGGCGGCAGCGGGCCCTTTTCCAGCTCCAGCACCTCGATGTCCGCCGCGAACCCGGAATTCTCGATCAACGATTTGAATTCCACCCAGGCATCAAGCCGGGCGTGAATACGGGCCGCGACAGGATTGACGAACGTTCCGAGCCCATGACGGCGATGGATCAGCCCTCCCGCTTCGAGATCGCCCAAGGCTGCCCTCACCGTCGCGCGGCTGACGCCGAGCATGCCGGCGATCCGGCCCTCGGAGGGCAATCTTCCACCGTCTTCGAACCGCTCCTCCCGGATGATGGCAATGATCGATCTTCGCGTCTCGGCTACTCTGGAAGGGGCCGTATGGTTTTTCATCTTTGTCTCCTTCGGCGTTTTCGCGAATGTCGGACGTCTGACATCCGACATCCTTCGAAAAACGGAATTACAAGCGCGAACTCGGAAAAACAAACTCTTTCGGCACGAAAGCTTCCCTTCTGGCAAGCAGTTCTTCGACCGCTTGTTGGGCGTCCGCCATAATCGCCTCCACATTGCCGGTGAGCAGGCGCTTTCCCTCGACGAGCAGCTTGCCGTCCACCATGACCGTGTCCACGTCCTGGCCGCTTGCGGAGTAAACCAGATTGCTGACGATATTGTCGTACTTGCCGGTCAGAAACGGGGCCAGATGCGGCTTTTTGAAGTCGACGACGATGATGTCCGCCTTTTTGCCGATTTCCAGCGACCCGATCTCCCTGTCCAGCCCCAATGCCTTCGCTCCGCCCATCGTGGCCATCCGCAGCACCTCCCCGGCCTTCATCACTCGGGCGTCCAGGCGGCTGACCTTTTGCAGCAAGGGAACAAACTTCATTTCCTCCAGCATGTCCAGGTTGTTGTTTTCCTTGACGCCGTCGGTGCCGATGCCTACGTTGATGCCGCGCTCGAGCATGGCCGCGACAGGCGAAATGCCGGAAGCGAGCTTCAGATTGCTTACGGGGCAATGCGCCACGGACGTGCCCGTTTTTTGCAAAAGATCGAGCTCGGCTTCCTCCATCCAGACGCAGTGCGCAAGCACGGTGCGCGGTCCGAGAATGCCTCTGCGATGAAACAGTTCGACCGGCCAAACGCCGAACTTGTCGTGCAGATCCCGCGCCATCCGCTTTGATTCTTCTCCGTGGGTATGGATGCCGACGCCGTACTTTTCGGCCAGCTTTGCCGCTTGCTTATATGCGTCTTCGGTGCAATAGGCCAGGTGCTCCAGTCCGATCCAGACATGCACGCGCCCGTCCGCCGTTTCGTGCCGCTCTTCGATCAGTCGGACGTTTTTGTCCATCGATTCAAAGTAGAGGTAGGGGGGATTGTCGGCCACGTAGGGAGACAGTACCGCCCGCATGCCGAGCGTCTCCGCGGCGTCCGCGCTCCGGTGCATGTACCGGTACATATCCAGCACCGTCGTCGTTCCGGCAAGGAGCGATTCCGCGTAACACAACATGGAGGCGGCGTGCGCTTCCGGCTCCGTCAGCGCCCGATGCTTCGGGTCGACGTGCTTGGCCAGCCATTCGAATACCGGCATGTCCTCCGCCGTTCCCCGGATCAGCCCGGAGTGCAGGTGCAGATTAACGAGACCCGGAAGAACAGCCTTGCCTGCGGCGTCGATAACGTCCGCTCCCGCGTATTTGACTGAAAGCTCTGCCGAAGGACCGATATCCGCAATGCGTCCGCCGCTTACCAGAACCGCGCCGTCATGCCAGATATCGTTCGCGGAGTTTACGGTAAGCACGGTTCCTCCCGTAATCAAATAGTCTTTTTTCATGCTTGCACCTCTTTAGTTTTGGGGTAAAAATTCCGTCGTATAGGCCTTGCTCACGTCCAGAGACGTATCGATCAGCCCGGCTTCCGCCATTTGGTCTTTCAGCGTGCTCCAGCGTTCGTCGCTCATGTACAAGACGCCATGCTCCGCCGCGTCGCCCCCGTAAATATAATCCCGTGAAGCTTCGGCGCTGTAGTCGAACATCTCGATCGGCGACTCCTCGTTGAAGGTCCGGATGTACTCGTTCATTTCCTTGTAATTGTCCTTGTAGTAATCCCAGCCTTTTTTCGACGCCTCCACGAAGGCTTTGACGATCTCCGGATTTTCCGCGATATATTGCTCCGACGTCACAAGCAGCATCGAGTACGGATTAAAGCCGGATAAATCGGATATCGGAACGGCTTCGAATTCGAACCCCGACGATAGCAGGCTGTAGCCCTCGCTTGTAACAAAGCCCTGGTTCGCCGAACCTTTATCGGTCATAAATGTCGCCATCGAGCCGGTATAAGCGATTTCCTTCACGTCCCGGGGGGCGAATTTTTTCTTGATATACTCCCAGTACCCGATGCCCGGCGTCAGGTAGATTGTCCGGCCGTTCAAATCCTCGGGATCGGCGATCGAATCGCCTTTATGGCTGAAGAACACCATCGGGCTTTTTTGGAAAATTGATGCCACCGCCACGATGGGCAGCCCCTCCTGTCTGGCGAGAAGAACCTGGTCCGCGCTTGCCATCGCAAATTGGTACTTGCCCGAGGCCACCAACTGGACGCCGGAAATTTGCGGGCCTCCGGGATCCAGCGTCATATCCAGTCCCGCTTCCTTGTAATAGTTCATTTTCATGGCGGCGTACTGTCCCCCGTGCTCCGCTTCCGCATACCAGTTCGTCACCTGCGCGACCTTCGTCAATTCCGACGGAATTTCGCTTGGGGCGGCCGGCGATTCCGCTTCTCCCGAAGCGCTCGACGAAGCCTGCGAGACTCCTCCGCTTCGGTTCCCTCCGCAGGCAGTCAAAGCGCCGACAAGCACAAGCGAAATCATACAAATAAAAAGCCTGTTTCCCACTCTGCTCACTCCTCTTTTCCATTATCTCGAAATCGATCCTGAACTTCGGATTATTCGGGAACGATTATGTAAGTATTCATAACATATAAACCACGCAAATGTAACGGAAAATAAAATAATTAGAATTAAGCACAAAAAAGCGAAACTAAAATCAGAAACGCTAACAATAATTCAACCTATTTTCAGCATTTAATGTTATTTTTACCTATATATTTCTAGTATTTGGTTGTTAATTTTACATAACATGTTCATTATGAAACCAATTCCCCCAATGTTATGTAAACAAAATGTGAGTTTATTTCCGCCGCAAATATCGTTAGGCCAATTCGCCCGACCTAATGAAAATTCCTCCTTTCGCCCGCATTCTTCCTTCTGATTCCCTCCTCAAATTAAGTATAAAAGTGCAAAAAAAACTACGACAGCATAATCAACTAACAGGATTTTCCTGGAGGATGTCGAATACATAAGGGACACAAAATAAGTTGGAGTGTGCCCTTATGCTTTCGAAAAATCGCCTCGGCGCCGCGCCGAAAATCAATTTCCGACCCGAGTTGACTAACTGCCCGCATTGCGGGGTCAAGCTTAAGCGATCCCATACCGCCTGGAACAAAAAAATCACTACACTAACTGGTGTTATTCATGCCTGGAGCATGGCCTACATGTGTCCTAATGCAAGCTGCGTTCACACAGGCGTAGCCTATAAATCAGCGGAAGCCGAAATGCTGAGCATGAAGTATTCTTCTTATGGCTACGATGTGCTCGGCCTCGTTGGGGAGTTGCGTTTTAAGCAGCACCGCACGTGTAAAGAGATTGCAGAGTTGCTAAACGAGCGCGGGATTGTAGCTAGTGAGCGATATGCGCAAACACTCTATGAACGCTATCAAACCCTGCTGGCGGCCAGTCTTGACGAGCATGTAAGACAAAGCTTGGCGGAAACCACGGCACAAAATGGCGGCATCATTCTCTCCATGGACGGCGTCCAGCCGGAAAAAGGAAATGAGATGCTCTATGTCATTCGAGAGGTGTTCAGTGGCACAGTTTTGGCGGCTCAGAACATGAAAAGCGGAGCCGCTGGCGAATTACGCAGCCTCATCGAGCCAATTATTGAGTTGGGCTTCCCCGTCTTCGGAATCGTCAGTGACGGACAAGTTTCCATTCGTCATGCATTCGAAACTCTTCTGCCGGTTGTGCCGTATCCCAGTACCACTACCTTAAAGATATTGCCAAACCTGTTGTAGATGCGGATCGCAAACTCAAGATGGAGCTAAAGAAGAGCATGCGCGGCTTGCGGGAAGTCGAAAGGAAGATCGAGCAAGTTGAGAAGAATGCCGTGGAAGCTGCTCAAGCAAACGAAGGCGTAGCCACAGACACTTCATGTGTTAGGACGGAAACCATTGCAAGCGAAGCGCAGGTTGCAAAAGGTTATGTCGCTGCGGTTCGCGCTCTGCTTCTGGAGGACGGGGAACCGCCGCTCAAATTGCCCGGGATGCTTATTTATGAACGAGCTCAAGCCATACAGGCGTCGCTTGTGCGGTGCTTGACTAAAAAAAGAGCCTCATCTCCTCCAAGGTCTGGTCAGAATTTTCAGCAAACTTGATGAGCAGGCCACCAGATATGCGTCTGTCGTTCGCTGGGCTACACCGCTAGCCCATATCGCGGCTACCTTGGCGCCAGACGAAGACAAGACGAGCGAAACGGTTGAGTGGGAAATGACCCAATTGCTCGGGTGGCTGAAACAGACTTACATCGATGAACAGGATGCCCCTATGGTGACCACTGTACTGAACTACTCTCGCGGCTTCTGGAAGGGACTGTTCACTAGTTACGATCACTACCACATCCCTCGTACGAACAACGATCTGGAACAGTTTTTCCGCCGAATGAAGGCTGTTCATCGCCGAATTACTGGGCTACGCAATTGGAACAGCTACATTGTGCGTAATGGAGAAATGATTGTACTTGTAGACGATGCACTTCGACAAAAACACATCATCGCCCGTTTAAGAACGGTGGGCTATGAAAAATATGCAACGCGCAAAGCACGATGGGACCGGCGGCTATCCGAAAGCGTTCAGCGTAGAAGATTTAACCGCCAGCCCATCGCTTTTCTAGAGAAACTGGAGGCACAATGGGATCAAATTATGTGAGTTAGTTAATTGTGCCGTCGTAGAAAAAAAAACGCGCCTTTGCAGGTGCGTCGATAATAGACCGCTTTTGGCTTGCACGACCGTTTTGCTTTGACCGCCGTAATTCGCCAACTCGCATTCAAGCTTTCGTTTCCGATTGGTCCACTTCGAGCAGATCGAGCAAAAACATGAAAATCGGAATGCCGATGATCAGTCCCCAAATGCCCATATAATGCTGGGAGAATATGAGGATGATGAACGTGTAGAACATCGGAAGCTTCGTTTTGTGGGCGTAGAGCCTGGGGTTAAGAAAGTACGTTTCCACCGCGTGGATGGCCAAAATCATGACGACGGTCCACAGCACCAGCGAAAAGCCGCCGACCTGGTAACCGATGATGCCGATCGGGATGAAGGAAATGACGACTCCGGCGACCGGAATGAGGCTGAGCAGAAACACCATGATCGTCAGCGCGAACAAATAAGGGAATCCCATAATCCATAAGCCGATCATCGTAAACGCGGTGTTGAAAACGGCGATGAGGAGCTGCACTTCGATCACTTTGCCGAAGGACGAGGTGAACTTCCGGCTGAAATATTCGAATTCGCTGTACACCCAGCTGATTTTGCTCGTGCGGAACTTTTCCGTAAATTTGACGATCTTGCCCCGCTGCAGCAAATAAAAAAAGCTTAAAATCAGGACGATCAGAATGATTTCCAGCCACTTGCCGAGCTTCCCGATGTAGTGGATGGCGCTTCCAAAGTATGCCTGATAGTCCACGTCTCCCTTTTCCAGGGCGTCGATCATCTTCTGAACGATCTCGTTGCTGTTCGGCGTCGTCAAAAACCGTTCGATGCTCAGAATCAAATCGCTGACCTGGCTGATGATTTTCGGGACGTAATTCGTGATTCCGTAGACAAGCCCTCCGGCGATCAGCACGTACAGCAGGACGACGACCACGGTGGACGATACCGGAAAGAAGCGGTTGAGGCCTTTCGTAACCAGGCTTTGCAAACGGCCCATGACGAACGTCACGAGGAACAGAAGCAGGAGCAGGTTAAGCATATGGCGAAGACTGAACAGCAGCAACACGACAAGCAAAAGAAATAAAATCCTTCGAACCCCGGTCTGGGCAAAAAACGTTCGCAGCGCTTCCATCGACTTCCCTCGTTTACATTCGTCTAAATCCTTTTTACGGGTAAAAGGATCCGGCGTTTCACTTTCGTTCACGCATTTCCTCCGTTCTCATTTTAGAGTACCCCTTTTCGATAAGCGAGGCAAGCTGAGAGGCCGCCTTTCTTTCGTTAATCGTGAATCCGCAGTTTCGCGGTTTCGTTGACTGTGGTTACGCCCTTCCCTTTGCGGCCTCCCGTTCGCGGCCGAATGTGCTACAATGGGGCCGTTCTTAAGCATCGACAGCCTGCTTGAATCCGGGTTGCAAGCGGTACCATACAACAGCTTATGCCGACAATCCGGCTCAATTTAACTTCATGTTGAACAGGGAAGGTAGGATGAAAAATGGAACAGGTCCGTTTCGGCATCATCGGAATGGGGAATATGGGAAGCGGCCATGCCGCAAGCCTGATGGCGGGGAAAATCAAGGGAGTCGCGCTCGCGGCGGTTTGCGAAGCCAGCGAGGCCCGCAGGCAGTCGATTCGCGAAACCTGGCCCGAGCTTGCCGTCTTCGAAACGTCCCGGCAGCTGTTCGAATCCGGCTTGGTCGACGCCGTTCTGATCGCGACGCCCCACTTCGATCACCCGACGAACGCCATCGCCGCTTTCGACCATGGGCTGCACGTATTGATCGAAAAGCCGGCGGGCGTTTCCGTGGCGCGCGTGCGTCCGATGAACGAAGCGGCCGCGGCGAGCGGCAAAACGTTCGGCATTATGTACAATCAGCGCATGAACCCCCTTTACGCCAAAGTCCGCGATCTGGTCGTCTCGGGCGAGCTCGGCGAAATCCGCCGCACGAACTGGATCATTACGAACTGGTACCGCCCGCAAGCTTATTACGATTCGGGCACCTGGCGCGCGACGTGGGCCGGCGAAGGCGGCGGCGTCCTGCTTAACCAATGTCCGCACCAGCTGGACCTGTGGCAATGGACGACCGGCCTGATGCCTGCCCGGGTCCGAGCGTTCTGCCATTTCGGCAAGTACCGGAATATCGAGGTGGAAGACGAAGTCACCGCCTATGTGGAATATGCCAACGGAGCGACCGGCGTGTTCATCACGACGACCGGCGAAACGCCGGGAACGAACCGCTACGAGGTGATCGGAGACCGCGGAAAGCTGGTCATCGAAGACGGGAAATTGCACTATTGGCGGCTGCGCGAGTCCGAGCCGGAATTCAACGCGCGAAATACCGTTTCTTTTGCGGCGCCCGAAGTCTGGCGGGTCGACGTCGGCGATTTCGGGCCGAGCCCCGAGCACGTCGGCCTGATGCAAAACTTCGCCGATGCGATCCTGCGCGGAACGCCGCTTGTCGCCCCGGGCGAGGAAGGCATGCTGGGCCTTTCCATTTCCAACGCGATGCATTTGTCTTCCTGGCAAGACCGCTGGGTGGAGCTGCCGCTGGACGAAAACGAATTCGAACGCCAGCTCCAGGCCCGAATCGACAATTCCGTTTATAAACGCGACGGCGTCGCCGCCGGCAAATAAAAGCGGCCGCCTCGTCCGAAACACGAAAGGAGTTCATTCCATGACCGGCAACAATCGCAGCAACGCCCTGTTCGGCAGCAGCAACGGCCAAACGTACGCGCCCTCCGCCGAAAAGCCCGAGAAGGTTTGCGGCCCCGGGGAATTCGCGATCGCCGCCGTCGCGCTCGAACACGGCCATATTTACGGCCAATGCCAGGGCCTCGTCGAAGCGGGAGCGACGATCAAATGGGTTTACGATCCCGACCCGGCGAAGGTCGAAGCGTTCCGAAAGGTATTCCCCGGCGCGCAGGCGGCCCCCTCCGAAGAGACGGTTTTTGCGGACGACGAGGTCCGTCTCGTGGCGGCGGCCGCGATCCCGAGCGATCGGGGGCCGCTCGGCGTTCGCGCGATGAGGGCGGGGAAGCATTATTTTACCGACAAGGCGCCGTTCACGGATCTCGCCCAGCTGGAGGAGGCCCGCCGGGCGGCTGCGGAAACCGGCAACAAATACATGGTGTACTACAGCGAACGGCTGCACGTGGAAAGCGCCGTGTACGCGGGCAAGCTCGTCCGCGACGGCGCGATCGGCCGCGTCGTCCAGGTGTTGGGCACCGGACCGCACCGGCTGGGTACCGGAAGGCCGGACTGGTTTTTCCAAAAAAGCCGGTACGGGGGCATTCTGTGCGACATCGGCAGCCATCAGATCGAGCAGTTTTTGTTTTTTGCCGGGTGCAAGGACGCGCGCGTGCTGCACAGCAAAGTCGCCAACTACCGCAACCCGGGCCATCCCGAGCTTGAGGATTTCGGCGATGCGACGCTTGTCGGGGACAACGGGGCGACGAACTATTTCCGCGTCGACTGGCTGACGCCGGACGGACTCGGCACCTGGGGTGACGGCCGGACGTTTATTCTCGGCACCGACGGGTATATCGAGCTGCGCAAGTACATCGACATCGCCCGTTCCGGCAGCGGCAACCACGTCTATCTGGTCAACCACGAAGGAGAGGCGCATTTCGACGTGTCGGGCAAAATCGGCTACCCGTTTTTCGGCGAGCTGATCCTCGACTGCCTGAACGGCACCGAGAACGCGATGACGCAGGAGCACGCGTTCAAAGCCGCCGAGCTTTGCCTGATCGCCCAGCGGGATGCGGTTCGGGTCGGTTGACCGAAAGCAAGACCAATGCAAGCAAGACCGGCTCGGATGAAATCGCCTTCAAAACATGATACAATCGATCAAAAGAGCGATGAACCCTGTCGGCGCGAACAGCCGGCGGGGTTCATCGAACGTTTGAAGGCGGGGGTACCGAGATGGCCGTCTTTCCGATTGTTCAGTGGAGTCATCCGATCGATTTCGCTTACCGAAGCTCTGCGCCTTATGTCAACCCGACGTTCCACTCCCATGCCTTTTACGAGATTTACTACTTCCATGAAGGCCAGTGCACGTATTTGATCGGAGACCGCATCATGACGCTCTCGCCGGGCGATCTCATCCTCATGCACGGCATGACGCTGCACCGGCCGCATCCGCAGGCCGACGTCCCGTACGTTCGCTCGCTGGCTCATTTCGATCCGGCTTACCTGCGCCGCGCCCTGCCCCCCGAGACGGCGGAAAGCCTGCTTTTGCCATTCGACGAGCTCCGGAATTACCGGATTTCCCTGACCGGGGAGCGGCGCGAAGAAACCGAGCGGCTGCTTGCGGATTTGCACATTCTGAAGCAAGCCGCCGTTCAGCCCGAGACGGCCCGGCCCTTCGCTTACGAACGGTTCGCCCTGCGCTTTTTCGAGCTGCTCTACGTCATCAAGGAATGCTGCCTGCAGCCGGTCGAAGAGCAAGCCCACCGCTCGGAACGGGAGCGCCACGTTCAGAACGTCATCTCCTATCTGGAGAAGACCTACCACGAGCCCGTTACGCTGGCCTCCATCGCCGACGAACTCCATTTGACCAAAACGTATCTCTCGAACCTGTTCAAGGACGTCACCGGGACGACGGTGTTTCAGTACTTGTACAATCGGCGGATCAATCAGGCCAAAATTCTATTCCGGCTCGATCCCGGGCATTCCGTGGCCGAAGTGGGCAAGTCCGTCGGCTTCCCGCACGCGGCGCATTTCAGCCGCGTCTTCAAAGCGGCCGTCGGCTGCACGCCGGACGCCTATCGCCGCAAAATGGCGGAGCAGCAACGCACGTTAGCCGAAGCCGACATCTAAGCTGCCCGGCAAGCGAACGAATCGAGTAGGAGGAGGCGCCTAGCCTCCGTCCTCTCACACCACCGTACATGCGGGTCCGCATACGGCGGTTCCAAAAGGTTAACAAAGTGCTAAATAACGAGTAAGCAAACTTTTCAGCCCTTTCGCTTCCCAGTAGGAAGTCGGGAGGGCATTATTTGTGTTTCGAGACATTTCCCAAGCACCGCGTCTGGAGTTAGCCATGACAAAACACGCCCATTCTGGGACGCCGAGTGCTCGAAGCTCACGGATTCGAGTACGTACACGTTTCCATTGCTTCCATAAGCACATACGCAGTCTGCGGCGAGTCCACTGGTCGAGTTTCTCGCAGTGTCCCTTTGCCGATGCTAGTCGGAAATAGCCAATCCAGCCGATGAGATAGCGGTTTAATTGCATAATCCGGTTTTCCATAGACATCGACCGCGAACGGTTCGTCAGCTCTCGTACCTTCTCTTTAAACCGCGAAATGGTCTGTGGGGCTAACCGAATCGTCGCCTTTTTATCCCACAGGAAACTGAATCCGAGGAACTTACGGTTCCAAGGACGATCTACTGCGCTTTTCTCTCGATTCACTTTCAGTTTCAGCTTTCCTTCTACGAAGCGCGTTACCGACTCCATGACGCGTTCGCCTGCACGTTTACTGGCAACGAAAATATTGCAGTCGTCCGCATAGCGGACAAATCGCAATCCTCGTTTTGTCAGCTCTTTGTCCAAGTCGTCCAGTAGAATGTTCGCTAAAAGCGGGCTCAGAGGTCCCCCTTGCGGCGTTCCCTCTCCCGTCTTTTCGAACACCCCATTCGCCATAACCCCAGCATTAAGATAGGCGCGAATGAGCTTTAGGACACGCTTGTCCGTCACTTTCCTTGCTACTCTTGCCATGAGCATGTCGTGGTTGATTCGGTCAAAGAACTTCGCTAAGTCCATGTCTACCACCCATCGAAAACCTTCCTGGATGTAGTGCTGAGCTTGCTTTACCGCGTCATGCGCTCGCTTTCCGGGGCGAAAGCCGTAGCTACGCCTCGAGAAGTCCGCATCGAAGATCGGATTCATCACTTGTAGAAGGGCTTGTTGAAGAAAGCGGTCCATCACGGTCGGGATGCCAAGCAGCCTCACGCCGCCTCCGGGCTTGGGGATTTCCACTCGTTTGACGGGCATGGGTCTGTAGGTTCCCGCGAGGAGTTCGGTTTTCACCGTTTCCCAGTGTGTTTTCAGGTAAGCTTGTAGATTCGCTACCGTTACACTGTCCACACCGGGCGCCCCTCCGTTCTGCACCACTCGCTTGTAGGCGAGCCTAAGGTTATCTCCTTTGAGCATTCGTTCTAACAAGTCGTTATTCGCTTCGCGAGAGGAAGGGGCGACTTGTGCCGTCGTAGAACTCGGCGCTTCGGCATACCCTGACGGCTTCACCGCTTCTCTTTGCCGCAAGCTCTCTTGCGAGATATTCTGCTGTCTTTGCTCCTCGTGCGAACGCATCGGTTTCCTCTCTCCTTTCGGTTCAGCCCTTCCGGTTTCCGGCGTCCCGTACTCCCGTACTATGGCCTCTGCTGACTCCTGCGGATTCAGCACAGCCTTCCGACTGTGGTTACGAAGTAACTTCGCATTTTCCGCAGGTCTCCCCAGATAAGAACGTCATCTTTCTGCCCGCAACCACCCAAGTTTACAGGGAAAGCCCTTGGCGACTTTGGATTTCGTCATGTGTAGGTGACTCATCCGACTAACCCTGCCTCAAATTGAGTTCGTGTACCTTGGCTCGTGCATTTGCCTCCAGCTTCCTTCAGATTCCGCCTCGCGGCTGACACCCTTGCTCTTGGCTAACGGTAGGCGTTCGCCAGCCCCCGTTCGGGACTTTCACCCTAGAGATGACGCCCATGCTGGGCGTACTACGAAAAAACCGGCGGGGCGAACATCGCCCCGCCGGTTAAGCTTGTCCATCCTTTTTTACGAAACGGCCGGATGGCCGACAAACCGGACTTTCTTGCCCTTGTCGGACAAGCGCCCCTCGATTTTATCCAAGGCAAGCCTTGCGGTATGGTCCCATACCTGCGCGCCCGTCAGATCGATGCACACTTTGTCCGTTTCGTCGGCAAAATCGATCCGTTCGAGCAGCGTTTCGCTGGAGATGAAAAACAGCTGCCCGCGCACGCGGTACACTTTCTCATCCCCCCGCATTTCCTCCGTGACCTCGAGTCTGGCGGACTTCAGCGCATGCACGATAATGCTGAGCGCGACCCCGACGAGAACGCCGATGGCCAAATTATGCGTGACGACGACGATCGCGACGGTAGCCGCCATGACCAGCGCCTCGGAAACGGGAACGCGGCGTATCGTCCGGAAATAGTTCCAATCGAAAATTTCCATGCACACGTATATCATAAACCCGACCAGGGCCGCGATCGGAATCGCCGAAACGACGCCGCTCAGCGCGAATACGAGCACGAACAGCACGACGCCCGCTACGAGCGTGGACAGCCTGGAACGGCCCCCGTTTTTGACGTTGATGACCGATTCCGCAACCAGGGCGCACCCCGCCATGCCGCCCATAAAGCCGGTGACGGTATTGGCGATGCCTTGGCCGCGCATTTCCTTGTCCTTGCTCGTCTTCTCTTCGGTCAAATCGTCGATCATCGTCTGGGTCAGCAGCGTTTCCGCATAGCCGACGATCGCGAGCGACAACGAGACGGGAAGGATTTTCCACAGCGTATCCAGCGAGAACGGAACGTCCGGGAACGAAGGAATCGGAATCGAAGCCGTAATCGTCGCCAAATCCCCGACGGTCTGCATATTGCCGGGCAGCAGCAGGGAAACGACCGCCATCAGCGCAATGGCGATCAGCGGGGACGGCAAAGCTTTCGTGAATTTCGGAATCAGGTAAATCAGGATCAGCGTCCCCGCCGCCATCGCGTACATCGGCCACGATTCTCCGTCGAAGTAGCGCAGCTGCGAAATAAAAATAAGAATGGCAAGAGAATTGACGAAGCCGGTGATGACCGAGTGCGGGACGAGCCTCATCAGCTTGCCCATGCGAAACACGCCCATCAAATACTGCAAAATTCCCGTTAAAATCGTCGCGGCGAACAAATACTCGATCCCTTCGCTCGCCACCAGCGCGGTCATCAATACCGCCATCGAGCCCGCGGAGGACGATACCATCCCCGGCCGTCCGCCGAAAAAGGAAATGAGGATCAGAATGCAAATGGTCGAGTAAATGCTTACCATCGGATTGACGCCCGCGATAAACGCAAACGCGAGCGAGTCGGGGATGAGCGCCAGAACCGTCGTGATCCCCGCAATAATGTCCGGCCTGACGTTCGAAAACCAGGTTTGCCTCCATTTCTGAATCATATTTTGCTCCTTTTATGAACGATTTATTTCCGTTCAGCAAAAAGAGCAGGTCGAGGGCCCCTGCGCCCTGCCTGCTCTTGCATAGTCGATAGTGGTAGGCCCTGTGGGGATCGAACCCACGACCCGTTGATTAAGAGTCAACTGCTCTGCCAGCTGAGCTAAGGACCTGCAACGTTGAATATAATATCACAGAAAAGCTGGTCGTGCAAATGAAATATTTGGGATTTCCGATTCCTTTCGCATCGGGCGCTTTTTCTGCGCAAGAACGGCCCGCGGTTTATGCTATAATGAAGCGAATCAAGCAAAAATATCAAAATCGCTGCAGAGCCCGAGGTGCGCCGTGAACAAAAAACAATATCAAAAACGCAATCCGAAGCCGCAGGCCAATCCGAACGCCAAACCGGATGCCAAACCGCAAAACCCCCTCCTGCTGTCCGTTTTGGGCGTAATGCTTATCGTATTCGGCGTCGTGGACATGCTGATCCTGGATCTGTGGGTAGGCATCGCCCTGACGGCGCTCGGCCTCGCGCTGGGCGCGATCGGCCTGAACAACTACAACAAAATCAAAAAGCGCTAGCCCGGCAGGTTCGCGCTTTTCTGCAGCGCTAAACGGTATTAGCCGCATTTCAACATAAAGCGAGTTGGATTTTATGCATTTATTGTCGGTTGAACATCTATCCAAAAGTTTCGGAGACCGCATGCTGTTCGAGGACGTTTCGTTCGGCGTGGCGGAAGGAGACCGGATCGGCATCATCGGCGTCAACGGAACCGGCAAATCGACGCTGCTTCGCGTGATTGCCGGACTCGAGCCGGCCGACTCCGGAACGGTCGTGACGGGCAGCCGGATTCGGGTGCGGATGCTGGCCCAGGAGCCCGTTTTCAAGCCCGGGGAGACGACGCTTGAACATGTGCTCGGCGGGGATGCGCCCCAACTGGCCGCCGTTCGCGAGTACGAAGAAGCGATCGCCGGGCTCGAACGCAATCCCGGGGACGGCGCGCTGCAAAAGCGGCTCATCGCCGCTAACCAGCGGATGGACGAGCTCGATGCGTGGCAGCTCGAAAGCGACGCGAAAACGACGCTCTCGAAGCTCGGCATTCGCGATTACGAAGCGAAGGTCGAGACGCTGTCCGGCGGCCAGCGCAAGCGCGTGGCGATGGCGGCGGCGCTGCTGCAGCCTTCGGACGTGCTCATTCTCGACGAGCCGACGAACCATATCGACAACGAATCGGTCGCATGGCTCGAAGCCGCCCTGCAGAAGCGCAAAGGCGCGCTGATCATGATCACGCACGACCGGTATTTTCTCGATCGCGTCAGCAATCGCGTCATCGAGCTGGACAAGGGACGGGCCTACTTTTACGAAGCGAACTACAGCCGGTTTCTGGAGCTGAAGCTGGAAAGAGAAGAGCGCGAAGCCGCCTCCGAGGCGAAGCGGCAAAACCTGCTGCGAAACGAGCTGGCCTGGATCCGGCGCGGCGCTCAAGCCCGGTCGACAAAGCAAAAGGCCCGGATCGACCGCTACGAAGCGTTGAAGAAGCAGGCGCCAAAGGCCGGAGCGGCCAAGCTGGACATGTCCGCCGTCTCCTCCCGCCTCGGCCGCAAAATCGTCGAGCTGGACTCGGTAAGCAAACGTTTCGGCGAACGGACGGTCATTCGCGATTTCAGCTATATCGCCGTTCCGGAGGATCGCGTCGGCATCGTCGGGCGCAACGGAAGCGGCAAGTCGACGCTGCTGAAGCTCATTGCCGGCAGGCTGAAGCCGGATTCCGGCACCGTCACGCTCGGCGAAACGGTCAAAATCGGCTGGTTTTCGCAAGAGCACGAAGAGATGGACGGAAACGTCCGCGTGATCGAATATATTCGCGAAGGATCGGAGCAAGTCCGGACGGCGGATGGCACGACGATCTCGGCTTCGCAGATGCTGGAGCGGTTCCTCTTTCCTCCGGCCGCCCAGTGGACGCCGATCGCCCGGCTGTCCGGCGGCGAGAAGCGAAGGCTGCAATTGCTGCGCGTGCTGATGGACGCGCCGAACGTGCTCCTGCTCGACGAGCCGACGAACGATTTGGATGTATCGACGCTTTCCGTGCTGGAGGATTATCTCGACGATTTCCCCGGCGTCGTCTTCGTCGTTTCGCACGACCGCTACTTTCTCGATCGGACCGTCGACCGCATTTTCGCCTTTGAAGGAGACGGCGAAATCGTTCGCCATGTCGGCAATTATTCGGATTACGAAGCGCATGCGAGAGCTCGCGGCGCAGCGGCTGCCGGTGCGGACAGCGACGATTCGCGCGGCCGCGGCCGTCCTTTGCCCTCCGCCGGGCGGGAGGAGAGCAGGCCCCAAGCCCAGGAGCACCGGGAGAAGCCGCTGAAAATGTCGTACAAGGATCAAAAGGACTTCGAGCAGATCGACGGCTGGATCGCGGAAACGGAAGCCGAACTGGCGCAAATCGCGACCCGGATGGAAGAGTTCGCGAGCGATTCGATGATGCTGCAGGAGCTTGCGGCGGAGCAGCAGCGGACCGAGGAGAAGCTGGAAGCGCTGCTGGACCGGTGGACCGAGCTGAACGAGCTGGCCGAGAAAATTGAAACGCAGCGCAAGAAATAATCGGCTTTAAACACACAAACGGGATAATGGCGTTACGCCATTATCCCGAGAGTGTCTCAGTTCCAACCATTGCATTCACCCATTATCATGAAGAAGTTCGCGAAAGGCACTAGGTTTAGCTGCATTCTCCTCCGCCAGATGCTCGACCTTTTTCAAGTTCGCTTCCGATACCGTGAAAAAAAGGCTTTCCCTGTTCCACGGATAGTCGAAGTACACTTTGCGGTCCTTCGGATCGAATGCTTTCACCTGATTCAGATTGACCAGATTCGTACGGTCCAGCCGTTCGAAGCCGAAGTCGCTCAACAAAAGGTGAAGCTCGTCCATCCGGGTCGGGTAGTAATAGACGTCATCCTTCGTATAAAACTCCGGACCTTTGGCCGTAGGGCGAACTGCAACAAGATTCTCTACGCTGACGGCACATGGTTTCCCCTTGCGATCAAGCAAAAAAATCTGTTGCGACATTCGGCCACTCCTTTTCGGCTATTACCGTTTCAACTCGTCGGGAACCTCCGGCCGATGGAACAAAAATTGGCACGCAGTCGACGCGAAAGCTACGGCGACAAGCGCCAATACGCGGGAAACGACAGTTACGGCATTACGCTTCATTTTTCAATCTCCTCCTATTTATTCGGATGGTTGAAGCCGCCTGAATAAAATGAGCCACTGCAACAGTGGAACTGAGCCAAAAGAAATTAAGCGATACGATGAAGACCGATGCCAGCTTGAGCAGTGGAAAATATCGGTCCGGGATGCGCGTGTGGCCTTTCAGATTGGAAGGCGCGAAAAGGAGAAGCAGGACGGCACTGACGGCAATGACCGCTTGCGTCCACGTATCCGTCAACGGAATATGCGGGACGGCGACGACGCAGACGACGGACAGAACCGAGCACTGCAGCGCGGTGCGCAGATGCGCCCCGCCGGAAACGAATTTGAGGACCATGAACGCGGCCAATCCAAGCATGGTTTGGCCGAATTTTCCGGTTATCGCTCCCGCAAGGCCAATAACCAATATCGTAAAAAAGAGATTAAGCAAAATGACGAGAGAGTATTTCATCACTTCGACGCTGGCCGTTCCCTCCGGCTCCGCGTTCTTGAGACGCTGGGCGAGCCGCAAAGCCATCGATTCAATCATCGTCTTCACGATCCTTTTTTACCGAGATGACAATCAAAGCGATTAACGCCAGGAAGAACAAGATCGAAATCAGCAAATAGGGCGGATTGGACGCTGCGATATAAAGCATGTTCGCCGCCACGACCAAAATGATCGAAAGCAGCAGGAATATCAAAAAGGGAACGTTTTTGCGAACGAAAATCCGGCTTCGCGAAAACCGGCTCGCTTCCCCGATAAAGCTGAAGCCGCCGTTTTGAAGCTTGGTCGCCATTCCGCACAATGCCATTATCGCGGCGGTGGCGGCCTGGATCGCAAAGGCTTCGAACGTGTACGATTCGATTTTCAGCTGGGCTCCGTTAACATGCGATATAACGCCGACGATCATCCACTGAACGATGGAGTTGACGACATAGCCGGTAATGACCATAACCGCCGAATTAAACACGTGCAATCCCAAAAAGATCGTAATGAACGCGATATGAACGACCACGTGAACGAGCGGCGAATACACCTGCAAAGATTCCGCTTGCAACGAGTTGGAGGCAAAGCTTAGCACGATCGCATACAGAACGAATTTGTATATGTTCTCCCGAACGTTAAACCGGAAGAGGACTAGAATCAAGTAGATAAATGCGATGTACTCCAGGGAAGAGAAAAAGATGAAGCCGACAAATTTCATTCCCTTTGGTGCCTCCGGTAAGTATAGGTTAATAGCCCTACTTCTATTCTATCAAATTTCCAAAATTAATCATCCCTTTTTTATAGGCAAACCGCATAAATCGCCGATTTTATTTTTTTCTTCACGCGAAGGCGACATGCGTATTAAAATGTTGAGGGACGACGCAAAGAAAAAAGACGAAAAAAGGAGCCGCGCAGCATGACCGTTCGAGCCATATTGCCGTTCGGAGAATCCGTTTTGAGGAAAAAGGCAAAACCCGTCGAGGAAGTGACGCCAAGAATCGTCAAGCTGCTCGACGATCTGAAGGATACGTTGTACGCCGCGGAAGGGCGCGCCGGACTCGCGGCGCCGCAAATCGGCATTTTGCGCAGGGCGGTCGCGATGGACTGCGGGGACGGCTTGATCGAATTGGTGAATCCGGAAATCGTGGAGCGGCGCGGAGAACAGCTCGGAGCCGAAGCCTGTCTTTCCTTTCCCGGATATGCGGGCGAAGTAAAGCGCGCCCAATATGTGAAGGTGAGAAGCCTGAATCGCGCCGGCCAACCGTTCGAGCTGGAAGCGGAGGGGTATCTTGCGCGCTGCATTCAACACGAGGTGGACCATCTGGACGGCATTTTGTTTATCGATCACGTCAAGGGGGCTTATTTGTACCACGAGCAAACGGGCGAACGGATTTCGCTTCCGGACGTGCGCAAGCTGGCGGATTCGGGCGAACTTTAACGTTTTGAACAGGAGGAAATTCAACATGGGATCCATCAAGCACTTGATTTTCGACTTTGACGGAACGCTCGCCGACACGCTGCCGGTCATGATTCGCGCGCTCGGCAACGCCTTCCGCAAGCATGACGGCCGGGAGCTGGATTTCGGCGATTTCAACCGGATGAGCGGGCCTTCGGAGCTCGGCATCATTCGCCTCCATCTGCAGCGTCAAGAGTTCGCGGACGCGGCCATCGAGGAATTTGTCGCCGAATACGAGCTTTACCACGAAGAAATGGTCGAAAAAAACGAGGAGATCGCGTCGCTGCTTCGGGATTTGCATGACGCGGGAGCAGGCCTTGCGCTGTTCACGGGCAAATCGCGCCGGACGCTCGACATTTCCCTCGCCAAGCTCGGACTTGCGCTGCCGTTCGATCGAATCGTCACCGGGGACGACGTCGCGAAGTCCAAGCCGTCTCCGGAAGGGATCCTCCAAATCCTCGACGCGCTTGGCTGGAACCGCGAGGATACCGTCTTTGTCGGCGACAGCAACGACGATATGCGGGCGGGCCGCGACGCCGGCGTCCGCACGTTCGCGGCCCAATGGATGCCGACCGTGCAGGCGAAGGAATATCCGATCCCTCCCGAGCGGGTGTTCGCGAGTTTAGGAGAGTTCAGAAGCTATCTGGCCGAACACGTGCCGGGCTTTCTCCGATAACGGACAAGCCCTTTCCATCGGTCGGCCATCGGTCGGCCGGCCTCGCCCGGCCGGGCTATACCCGGAACAAGCCGTACCCCTCGAGCGGAACGACCGGATTCCGGTCGACGGCAAGCCCGTCCGTGGCGCCGCGCAAAGCGACGTCGACCAGCCATTTCGTGAACGGCGCAACGTTCATCGTCTCCATCTCCCGCAAGCTGTAGAATCCGGCGGCGTCCACTTCGTCTTCGTCGGGGGTCGGTTCTCCGCCCGCGTATTCCATCTCGAAGGCGATGTATACGTTATGGATGCTTCTCGGCTGATCGCGCAGCGCGACGATCCCCTTCACCCTGGCTTCGACGCCGCACTCCTCCGCCACTTCCCTGACGATCGTCTCTTCGATCGGCTCCAACTGCTCGATGTAGCCGCCGGGGTTCGTCCAATACCCCTTGCCGGGCTCTTGCGCCCGGCGCACGAGCAGCACCTTGTCGTCCTTTACGACTAACGCCCCTACTCCGATGCTGTAATTCCCCCAATAAACGAAGCTGCATTTCGTGCATGCCCTTCGCGGCGCGCCCCCGATCTCCCGGGTTTCCATGGCGCTGCCGCAGGACGAGCAATAATTGACTTCCACGTTGTCACCGCTCTTTTTTCTTTGATTTCGCGAGTTTATTCAAGCCCGCATCCCATTCAATTGATCCAAGCTAACTTTGCATCGTCAAGCTTATTCCTCAAGGGCAGAAGCATTCGCAAATACGCAAATCGAACTTCCCGTTTTTCTTTTTCATTATATCTCATCTTCGCCAACAGCGCAGCGGCCACCGGGTTTTCCGAATCGAATGGAAAGTAGGGTGATTGTAAAGGTCATTCCTATTGGATAGGTGGATTAATTTTAGGGGATGATAGCGCGATAGCGTCTAATGAATATTGTGCTTACGGAAGTTTCCGCCCTTCACTTCCGCTATGTCGTACACAATAATAAAGGCTTTATCGTCGACCTCGTTAATGATTTCCCTCATCTTGCTTTCTTCCAGGCGGTTGATTACGCATGTAATTTCTGTAAACTGCTCATTGGAATAACCGCCGTGTACAAACGTGTAGGTCGAGCTGCGCCCCAACCGGTCGCGAATCGTCTGAATCATTTCTTCCGCCTTATTGGTAATGATTTTATACGTTTTGGAGCCGCTGAATCCTTCCTCTACGATATGAATAACCTTGGAAGCGATAAAGTAGGCAATCGCCGACAAAATGGCGCCTTGAAGCCCAAAGACCGTCGAGACGATTACGAAGACGAACAGGTTCAGGAATAAAATCAGGTCGCTCGTTCCGAACGGCATCCTGCGGGATAGCAGCACGGCCAACATGTCAATCCCGTCCAGAGCGCCGCCGTTGCGCAGCGCCAGCCCCATGCCAAAACCGATAATAATGCCGCCGACAACGGTGATCAATAACGTATCGCCCTTAATAATCGTCGGGATATGGTGCATCACCGTCGTACCGATCGCCAGCGACGCAATGCCGAGCACCGAATAAATCGCAAAGCTTCTGCCAATCTGCTTATAACCCAAGAAAATAAAAGGGATGTTGATCAATGCAAGCAGAACGGCCAAGGGCAGGCCGGTCCAATGCGAGCCGACGATGCTCAGGCCGGTCACGCCGCCATCCGATACGTTGTTGGGGATGAGTACCGCTTCCAAGCCATAGGCCGTAATAAAACCGCCGGCAATTACCGTAACTGCCTTCATGATCTTTTTTCTGATTACAGCTTGTCTAGATACTGCTCCCACTTAGGTTCCTCTTTTCTTTATCTCGTCAAACCGAACGCAGCGAACGTTAGAGACACCTGTTGGAAGCGTTGTTCCCAACGGCATTCCTCATCTAGCCGCCATAGCATGGTTCGTTGCCTTACAATTTTACCGTTATAAAACGGATAACTGCAAGATTTTCAAGAAAATTGTATCGGGTGTTGGGGAGCTTATGCAAAAAAAGCTGCCTTCCGGAGGCCGCTTGTAACAAACGCCCCCGACGCCCTTAAGGGACGCCGGAGGCGCTGGATCGTGAAGCTGGACCGTGAAGGACAACCCGAACGTTGCAATGTTGCAGGTCAATTCCGGCTCGCCCAGATGACGACGCGCGTCTTTACGTATCTCTGTCTCCTTGTGCAGCACATGCTTCGCCAGATTGCGAATGCCGTGCAGCGGCGTCTTCAATTCGTGCGACGTCCGCTGCAAAAATTCGCTTTGATCGTGAATATAAAAGATGACCGTTAACATACGGTCGGTGCGACATGCGAATATTCGTAACTTTGATGCCGATGACAGGCGGCGCGGCTGCAGCGACCGTTTTTGCCAGCCGGGAAAAGTCCTCTTAATTTCCATGTTCAAATAACGTTGCTTCAAGTCGCCCATGGTATAAACGGACACGGTATTACCGAAAGCCCCGCTAAAAACGGGGCTTTGACAGCAATCTTTTAATGTTTGAGTTACAATAGCCGATCTCCACCCAATGCCATAAGAACGAATCCTCGCACGATCCATGAAATCACCGCTGCCCTGCTGGCGCTGAAAGCACACGAGCATTTGCAAATACGTACGGGACCCGCATTTCCACTCGAATCCTTAAAGCTTACGGATTGATAAATTGCATCGCCTGCAGCATCCGCTTCAACAGAACGGCGCCTTGCGCGCGGGACGCATATTCCCGGGGACCGAACTTCGTTTCGGTCAAACCGTGAATGATGGAGGCTCCGGTCAGCCGCCCCACCGCGGCGTCCGCCCATGGCGCGATGTCCGCTTCGTCGGCGAACGTTCTCGCCATCGCCCCGTTCGCATCCGGCGCATGTCCGGCGTACTCCATCGCCCTGACGATCATGACCGCCATTTGTTCGCGGGTAACGGGAGCCTCCGGCCGGAACGTCCCGTCCTCAAAACCGTCAATGAGCTGATGTTGTTGAGCGGCCCGAACGGCCCCCGCATACCACGCTCCCGGCGCCACGTCCCGGAAAGGCGTCGAACCGTCTGGTTCATCGTCCAGGCCGAGAGCTCGCACGAGCATGGCGGCAAATTCGGCGCGGCTGATGTGATCGTCCGGCACAAATCGGTCTTGCGTTCTTCCTTCGACAAGCAGCTTGTTCGCCATCAGGACGATATCCTTTTGCGCCCAGTGCCCGTTCAAATCCGCAAACGAATGATCCGATCGGATGACCGAATAAACACCGTTATAAGGCGAACGAATCGTCACCAGGGGTGAGCCCTCGTTCGAGAAGACAGCCGGCGTGAACCGCATCCGCCCGTTTTCGTCGATGCGTACGGCTGTCGCTTGATCCGGATTGGCCGGTTCGGGCAGAGCGGTCGTTAGAGTCGCGTACGTTCGGCCCCAATCAATGCTGCTGCCGTCGTTGGCCTGAAGCGAATACACGACCGGATGAGGGAGCAGCGGCTCTCCCCCCGCTCTCGCGATCGCTCCGTTCACGGCGTCGCTGACGGAACCCGCAGCCACAGCGATCTTGAAGGTAACGGCCGCTTCCCCCGGAACGCCTTGGAGGACGCGGAGCGGAATGCGCAGGCCGTTTCCATTAACGCGCCATTCCAACAGGGCGTCGGGACGAACTTCCAGCGCGTGAAGCAGCAAAGTGGCCGGAAGGTCCATCTGGACTGAATCTCCGATGTCTTGCGCTTCGATCTTAATGCCACCCGGCTCGGTTGCCAATGCTTCGGACAATTGCTCCGCCGTCGGGAAAATCCGGGTTATGCGTTGCCCGTCGGACGCTTCGTACGATGCGTCCACCCACTTGACCACCCCGTTGAATTTGACGATTACCTGGTGGATGGCAGCAGGCTCGTCGCTGCCTGAGGATTCGTTCGTTCCCGAGTTCCCCGTATTTTCGGAGCCATCGGAGCCATCGGAGCCATCGGAGCCATCGGAGCCGTCAGAGCCGTTGGAGCCATCGGAGCCGTCAGAGCCGTCAGGAGCCGTGACCGTCACCGTGCGCGTCGCTTCCGCGGCGGCATTGCCGGATGGATCCTTCACATTGTACCGAAGCATATACTCGCCCGCTTGGCTTGTATCTACCGTTCCGGTCACGACAATGCGATCGGAGATGTCGCCGTAATAGGCATCGGTCGCTTGCGCTCCGGGATCGGCAAACGCTGCGCCAAGCGGCACGCTCATCACGGGATCGCCGAGCAGCGTGAGAACGGGAGGCTGCGTATCTTGCACATAGACCGTGCGCGTCACAGTCGCAGCCGCATTGCCTACGGCATCGGAAACGTTATAGGTCAGCGTATACGTGCCGAGTGTCGACGTATCCACCATTCCGGTCACCGCGATCGAGGCGGAAAGGTCGCCGTCCTGCAAATCCTGAGCCGTTGCGCCGGGATCGGCAAACGGACTGTTCGCTTCCACCGTCATGGGATTCGGTCCGTTCAAATAAATCGCCGGCGCGTCCCCGTCATACACGTAAACATCGCGGATGACCGCGGCGGCATTGCCGGATGGATCCTCCACTCTGTACCGCAGCGTATACTCGCCCGCTTGGCTTGTATCTACCGTTCCGGTCACGACAATGCGATCGGAGATGTCGCCGTAATAGGCATCGGTCGCTTGCGCTCCGGGATCGGCAAACGCTGCGCCAAGCGGCACACTCATCACGGGATCGCCGAGCAGCGTGAGAACGGGAGGCTGCGTATCTTGCACATGGACCGCGCGCGTCACGGTCGCAGCCGCATTGCCTGCGGCATCGGAAACGTTATAGGTCAGCGTATACGTGCCGAGTGTCGACGTATCCACCGTTCCGGTCACCGCGATCGAGGCGGAAAGGTCTCCGTCCTGCAAATCCTGAGCCGTTGCGCCGGGATCGGCAAACGGACTGTTCGCTTCCACCGTCATGGGATTCGGTCCGTTCAAATAAATCGCCGGCGCGTCCCCGTCGTACACGTAAACATCGCGGATGACCGAGGCGGCATTGCCGGATGGATCTTCCACACTGTACCGCAGCGTATACTCGCCCGCTTGGCTTGTATCTACCGTTCCGGTCACGACAATGCGATCGGAGATGTCGCCGTAATAGGCATCGGTCGCTTGCGCTCCGGGATCGGCAAACGCTGCGCCAACCGGCACGCTCATCGCGGGATCGCCGAGCAGCGTGAGAACGGGAGGCTGCGTATCTTGCACATGGACCGTGCGCGTCACGGTCGCAGCCGCATTGCCTGCGGCATCGGAAACGTTATAGGTCAGCGTATACGTGCCGAGTGTCGACGTATCCACCGTTCCGGTCACTATAATCGAAGCGGAAAGGTCGCCGTCCTGCGCATCCTGCGCCGGGATCGGTAAAGACGCTGTCTGCTTCCACTGTCATGGGATTCGATCCGTTCAAATAAATCGCCGGCGCGTCCCCGTCATACACGTTCACATCGCGGATGACCGAAGCGGCATTGCCGGCGCGGTCCGTGACCGCATATTGAATCGGGTAATTTCCGAGGCGCGACGTGTCCACGGCGCCCGAAATCGTGATGGACGAAGCCGGAATCGCGCCGTCGATCGCATCGGTCGCAACCGCCCCCGGTTCCGTATACGTCCCGCCTTGCGGGATATTCATCGGATTGCTGCCGTTCAGCGCAAGCTCCGGCGCCGTGTTGTCCAGAACGAACGCGTTCGATACCGCGTCGGCGACATTCCCGGCCCCATCCCGCGCGCGGATATGCAAATACCAGTTGCCGTCTCCGCTTGTCTGCCGCAATGGGTCGCCGCTGGCGTAAGCCGTCCAGCCGTCGGCGGGCGTTTCCACGCTTTGCGTCCAGGCGTATTGCAGCGAGGCTGCGTCGACGCCGCTTTCCGCATCCGTCACAGTCACGGTGCTTTCCGCCGTTCGCGAAGGCGTCGCTTGGCCGTTCGCGGCGAACTGAACGTCGGGAGGCGTACCGTCTCGCAGCACGGTAATCGTGTACGTTCGAGGCGGCTTCAAATACGGTTCAACCCGAACAGGGATGACCGTCGATGCTCCCGAGACGCTTACGGTCGCCGTGCTGCCGCTGGCTTGCGGCTGGTTGTCGACATACAGCTGGGCGTTAGCCGTGTCCGCCAGCGTTGCCTTGATATGCACGCTCGATTCCGACAGGCCGACGAAGGTATAAGCGGTGACCGAAGGGGAAAACGCGGGATCCATATCGCCCTCCTGCACCGTCAGGCCGCTCAGACGGTCATTGCCCGGCACGTCCGTTTGACCGTAATAATCACTATCTCCCGGGCCGGCTCCCCAAGCGACGACGGTGCCGTCCGCCTTCAGTGCCAGCGAAAGAGTCCCTCCCGCCGCGATCGCCACCACCCCGGAGAGTCCGGCAGGCACGTCCGATTGACCATAAAAATCATCACCCCAGGCGACAACGGTGCCGTCCGCTTTCAGCGCCACCGAATGAAGCCCTCCCGCCGCGATCGCCACCACCCCGGTAAGCTCGGCCGGAACGTACGATTGACCATGAAAATCACCACCCCAGGCGACGACGGTACCGTTCGCTTTCAGCGCCAGCGAATGAAGCCCTCCCGCCGCGATCGCCACCACCCCGGAGAGTCCGGCAGGCACGGTCGTTTGGCCACCAGTATTACTTCCCCAGGCGACGACGGTGCCGTCCGATTTCAGCGCCAGCGAATGAAAACCTCCCGCCGCGATCGCCACCACCCCGGAGAGTCCGGCCGGCACGGTCGTTTGACCATAATAGTTATCTCCCCAAGCGACGACGGTGCCGTTCGATCTCAGCGCCAGCGAATGTTGCGTTCCCCCCGAGACGGCCTTCACGCCGGAGAGCCCGGGCACGTCCGTTTGACCGTAACGGTTATCTCCCCAGGCGACAACGGTGCCGTTCGCTTTCAGTGCCAGCGAATGATACGATCCCGCTGCAATTGCCGTCACCTCGGTAAGCCCGTCCGGCACGGTCAATTGACCAAGTTCCGGGTCGTCGTCTCCCCAGACATCTCCCGGGCTGCCTCCCCAGGCTTCGACGATGCCGTCCGACTTCAGCGCCAGCGAATGAATCGATCCCGCCGCGACAGCGCCACCCTTGACCGGCTTGGCAAGCCCGTCCGGCACGTTCGTTTGACCCTCATCATTATTTCCCCAGGCGACGACGGTGCCGTCCGACTTCAGCGCCATCGAATGAATCTCTCCCGCCGCGACCGCCACGATCCCGGTAAGTCCGGCCGGCACGGTCGATTGACCAAACGTATTACTTCCCCAGGCGACGACGGTGCCGTCGGCTTTAAGCGCCAGCGAATGATTCAATTTCGCCGCGACCGCCACGCCACCGGAAAGCCCGGCCGGCACGGTCGATTGACCACTACTATTATTTCCCCAGGCGACGACGGTGCCGTCCGATTTCAGCGCCAGCGAATGATTCTCTCCTGCCACGATCCCCGCCACCCCGGTAAGTCCGGCCGGCAAGTTCAATTGACCATAAAGATTATTTCCCCAGGCGACAACGGTGCCGTCCGATTTCAGCGCCAGCGAATGCAACGCTCCCGCCGCGATCGCCACGACCCCGGTAAGTCCGGCCGGCACGTCCGTTTGATGTTGACTATTTTTTCCCCAGGCGACGACGGTGCCGTCCGATTTCAGCGCTAGCACATGAGCGCCTCCCGCTGCGATCGCCACAACCCCGGTAAGTCCGGCCGGCACGTCCGTTACCCCATTATGATTATCACCCCAGGCAACGACGGTGCCGTCCGATTTCAGCGCCAGCGAATAATTCGCTGCCGCTGCGATATCGATCACTTTCCCCGGCCCGGCAAGCTCGGCCGGCACGTCCGTTTGACCAGCGCTATTGCTTCCCCAAACGACGACGGTGCCGTCCGACTTCAGCGCCAGCGAATGATAGGCTCCCGCGGCAATATTCACAATTCCGCTCCCCACTTCCGTCTGCGCCGCATTGGCCTCCCCGGAACCGTAAGGAACCGCCGCAGTCAGCAGCAATACGAAAGACAGAATAAGAGGAATGAGCTTTCGGCTTTTTGGAAAGAACATGATAGACACTCCCACATTCTATGAACTAGTTTACCTATATTATCCAATTTCTCGTCATTCATCGAATTGCGGCCTATAAAGGCGGTTTTAATATGGTGAGTTCCGTTCTCTCCGTAAGTTCCCCGCCTTGCCGCTGTGCGGTCCATGCTGCGACCACGGGCCGCCGCGTCATCCCGTTCGACACGTACAATATGTTTACCGCGACGGCCGTTCCGAGGTGGCCCTTTCGGCTGTTTGGTTTCCGACGTATGGTTAGAAAATTCGAAGTCGTCTTTCCCGCTGGCATGCAAATCGCTGTAAAGCGATCCTCTCAGCCTAATCACAGAGCAAGCCCGTTCAGCCGGAGACGGGGCGTCAGCCCCGCCGTCCGATGGAACCGGCTTACGGTACCGGAATGAACTTCTCCGTGCCGTCCTGCTGCTTCTCGTAGGAATGGTCCATGGATGCTTCCTGGATATAGCCGTACGCCCAGTGGGCTTGCGTGACGTCCGGCCATTGCTGCGGCGATCCGATCAGCGGTCCGCGGCCCAGCAGTCTATCGATCATCGTGACCGCCTCGGCGCGGGTCAGCGTCGAACTCGGGCGGAACGTGCCGTCCTCATACCCGTATACGATACCTGCCGCATTCGTTTGCTCGATGACGGCTTTCGCCCAGCTTCCGTCTATATCGGCAAATCCCGCGCTTGCGCCCGTTGCATCGGGCAGCAACGGGGAGATCGCGCTCGCCATCTCCGCCCGCGTGATCATCGCGTCCGGCTTGAAGCTGCCGTCGGGATAACCGATCATGAGGCTCATGCCGGAGGCGCGGTCAATGTACCCCTTCGCCCAATGCTCATCCTCGACGTCCGGGAAATCTCCAGGCGCCGCGTCCTCATCCCGGTCGAACACCCTGACCAGCATCGCGGCGACTTCCGCGCGGGTTACGTTTCGGTCCGGAGCGAACGTCCCGTCGGCATAACCGAACAGAAACGCTTGATGCTCCGGATTCATCCAAAAGACGACGGTAAACGTGCCCGTCTTGCCGGCGGAGACGGGAAAACGGATCCCCAGCCGATCTTCGCCGTCATAGGGGACGATGCTTCCTCTTGCCAGCTCCTTCGTGCCGTCGTCATACAACGCGAAGACCGCGACTCTCTTCAGCTGTTCGTCGTTGAGCGGCGCACCGGTCAGCGGCAGAATCGCCTCGTATCCGCCGACGGTCGCGTTCGATCCGATCGTCATCGGACGGCCGACGGTTTCGACCGTGCCGCCTCTCGCGGCTTCGAGTACGAGCGGATCCGTCGTTGCCAGCGATTCGATCGATTCGAGGTCTTTTTCCCTGGCCGGTTCGATGCGAAAACGAAGCCCGTCCGTTCCCCCTTCGAGCGTTGCGTCCGGGATGACGACACGCGCCCGCGTCGCGGAAATCTCCATCCGGATCTTGCTTTCGGACAGCAAATCGACCGAAGCCTTCGGGAACGTCACGACCAGCTCGACGTCCCCGTTATCTTCGTCCGGGATGAGCATCTTCGCGAAATCGGAACCGAGCGCCCTGAGCTTGTCGATCGCTCGGGCCGCCTGCTCTTCCGTCAGTTCGACCGCCGCTTGCCGGCGTCCGGCGTTGGCAGACGAACGGACGATATAGGCATTCGATACGAGGGACCCGCCGTTGCCGTCAACGACTTGAATCGTAGACCGTCCGGAGTCAGAATCGGAGTCCGGCGTTGACGGCGTCGACGAATTCGGGGCGCGCGGCGTCGCGCTCGCCTCGTTCGAGTATTCGCTGACGTCCGCGGCGTTGTGCGCCTTCACGGCGAAATAATAGGTCGTATCGTTGACAAGACCTGTTGCCGTGTAGGCAACCTCTGTCACCGTGGCGAGCGGCATTGGATCGTATGCACCTGATGCGGTGCCGATATACAAGCTGTAATAGACGGCTGACGTGACCGTGTCCCAGGCCAGTGACACTTGACCGTTGCCGGGGGACGCCCTGAGATGGGCAGGAGGACTCAGACTCCACTGGGCATAGACGGTCACATCGCCGCTCACGACGGTCGTCGCGTCGAAGACGGTTCCGCTGCCGTCCGGCAGCGTATTCCATCCCGCGAACGCATAGCCGGGACGGGTCGGCGGGGCGGGGAGGGCAGCCGCCGTCTCGCCGTCCGTCACGATCAAGGTCGAGGGGGTCGCCTCCGTATCCCCGCCGTTCTTATCGAACGTGACCGTGTGGGAAACCGTTTCAAGCTTTTTGATCTTGTAGTTGCCGTTGTCCGATACATACAGATTCCCGTTAGGGTCCAGATCGATCCCGATAGGGCCTCTCAGTTCCGCCGATGTCGCCGGGCCGCCGTCGCCGGAATCTCCGAAGTCGCCGGTCCCGGCAATGGTCGTGATGATGCCGGTCGAACTGATTTTCCGAACGATGTGATTGCTGTTCTCCGCGACGTACAGCGTTCCGTTGTCGTCTACGGTGAGTCCGATCGGTTGCCACATAACGGCCGAAGTCGCAGGCTCGCCGTCGCAGGAATAGCCGGAAACTCCCGTGCCGGCCACCGTACTGATATTCCCGGATGTATCTATTTTCCGCACCCGATTGTTATTTCGGTCCGCGATGTACAGATTCCCGCTGCCGTCAAAGTCAATGGAATACGGAGTATTTAACTGCGCCGAAGTCGCCGGGCCGCCGTCGCCCGAGAAACCGGCAGCTCCCGTCCCGGCTACCGTGCTGATGATGCCGGTCGTTGCATCCACTTTCCGAACGACATGATTAAAAATTTCCGCGATATATAAATTGCCGGCGCTGTCCACGGCAACATCCACCGGACGGTTCAGCAGGGCCGAAGTCGCCGGGCCGCCGTCGCCGGAATAGCCCAGTTGGCCCGTGCTCGAGCCGGCCACCGTGGTGATGATGCCGGACGTATCCACCTTGCGTACGCGCTCGTAGCCGAGTTCCGTTATGTACATATTCCCTTCGCTGTCGAAGGCCACGGACGAAGGTAGTCGCAATGTGGCCGAAGTCGCCGGGCCGCCATCCCCCGAAGGGATGGAAATGTTCGCGGCGACTCCGGGCCTTCCGGCTACCGTCGTAATGATGCCGGACGTATCCACTTTCCGAATCACATGATTATACTGATCCGGAATGTACAGATTTCCGTCGGCGTCTACGGCAATATGGTAAACGATGTTGATTTGGGCCGAAGCTGCCGGCCCTCCGTCTCCGGAGAAGCCCGCTGTGCCGGTTCCGACGATCGTGTCGATCGTATAGTTCTCCGCCGCATAGGCGCGGCTCCCCCAGTCGGCCGGCAGCAGGGGGACCACGTTCAGCAACATGATCGCCAACGCGATAAGGAGCAGCTTGGCTGCTCGTCCCTTCCGTAATTGCACATGGGCTCTTCTCACCATTCTCCTCCGTTCTTGTAACGCGTCACAATAACTGTATGTTCAACAACCATTCCATTACACGGGATCCGACCGAAGGTGAACATGCTACTTTCGGACGTAGAACAACCTAAAATCGCAAAAATAGAGCGCGCCGTGCCATCTGGTCTACACGCACAGAACTTACTGCTTGCCGCGATCCGTCGGATTAGGTCCCGTTCCTTTTCCGCCACAAGGAGCGGACAACATGTGCGGGCGTGCCGATGGAGCGAATATACCAAAACGGTTTTCGTTGTTCCGCGGCAGTAGTATTGTCCATCATTCCGTCCATAGCCTCGGGTTTGTCCATATTGCTCCATTATATGGGGCTTCGCATTCGGTTGACTTCCACGAAGTCCTGGTCCGGGTGTTTGACCATCTTGGCTCCCCCCCAATATAATTTAATGAGTATCTAGTAGATTATTATTATGCGGGACAAGCAAGGCTTCAACGAGCAATAATGGCGAATGTGTCGGTTAACGAACACGTTTGGTCAAGGTGTCGGGTAAAATTTTCCGGGAAAATCGAGGGGGATTCGGATGATCGGGAACACGGCCGATCTGCGGGTGGTCCGCAGCAAACAGGCGATTCGGGATGCGCTGGTGGAATTGATCGAAGAGAAGGGTTTTGAAGCGGTTACAGTCAAAGACATTACGACGCGGGCCAGAATCAACCGCGGCACGTTCTACGCCCATTACCAGGACAAATACGACCTGATGGCCAAATGCGAAGAAGAGATCATGGTCGGGATGTCCAATATAGCGAAGAAGATTTTTCCATCGTTGAAAACGGAACTGCAGCAGTCACCGTCCCGATTGGCGATTTATCCGTTCGTTGCAGCCATCTTCGCTTTCATGAACGGGCACAGCCGATTCATGAAAGCGGCGTTGGGACCAAAGGGAGACATGTCTTTCCAGATCAGGATCAAAGCGTTCATGCAAGAGACGATGCTGGGGAAAAGCCCGGACGTGCTGATCAATGAAGAAAAAAGCCTCGTTCCGGCAAAGTATTTTGCTACGTACGTGGGATCGGCGCACCTCGGCGTGATTCAACAATGGCTGGAGAGCGGCAGGCAAGAGTCGCCCGAGGAAATGGCGCGCATCCTGACAACCATTCTGGTGCACGGTCCGTTGTATGCGGCCGGATTGAAGAAGCTGCCCGAGTCCTGAACGCTCGCTGCCGAATCTTACAATTTGGAGCACATCGATGGCGACGGAAAGTGGGCTCTCTCGAAGATTTCTGAAATATGGCTCATTCATTTACCCCCTGTTGATTAGAAACTCGCCGAACGCGAAAAAGCACACCCTCGCGTCCCCAAGACGCTTCCGGGTGTGCCTCACGACCGGCATTATCGAAAGATACTGCCATTATTGCGGATGGCAGACGGTTCTGTCAATCCTTTTCATTCGGGCAGTTCCACCGACACCTCGCGCCGATGCTCGGCCGAGCGCAGCACGCCGTCGATGACCGCCTGCTGAATCAAAATCTGCTCGCCGGGAATCGGCGCCGGGCGCCCGTCGCGCACCGCTTCCGCGAAATCGCGGACCTTTTCGTCGAACAGGTTGAGCGAATGGCCGATCAGCGGGACGGGCGTGTGCGTTTGGCCGCCGAAATCGTCATGGTAAAGCGTCATGCTGCCGATCGAGCCGTCCCACACGCCGGACCAAGGCCCGGTTCCCGCCGGCGTGACCTTGAGGCCGGCATCCGTGCCGAGGAACATCGTCGCGCCCAGCGTATCCATGTGCATTGCCCAGGAAATTTTGAACTGCAGGACGATGTCGTTTTCGAAGCGGACCATCGCCACGCCGACATCTTCGACCTCGAAGCGGCTCGCCTCCGGATGATACAGCGGATTGGTGCCGAAATGATTCGACGTGAACGCCGAAACCGTCAGCGGACGCGGATAGCCGAGCGCGTTCAGCGCCAGATCGAGGGAGTAGCAGCCGATGTCCGCCATCGCGCCCGCCCCGGCCAGCTCCTTGCGGATGAAGGTGCCTCCGGGCATGCCGCGGCGGCGGCCGCCGCCCGTTTCGGCGTAATACACTTTGCCCAGCCGGCCGGACTGGACGATTTCCTGCAGCCGCTTCATGTTCGGGTCGTAGCGCGGCTGGAAGCCGATGCTCAGCATGGCGCCCGTTTCGCGTGACGTCTGCGCCATTTCGATCGCTTCCGCAAGGGTGACCGACATCGGCTTTTCGAGCAGCACCTGCTTGCCGGCGCGCAGCGAGTCGACGCTCGTCCGATGATGGGAGACGTTCGGCGTGCAGATGCTGACCGCGTCCAGATCGTAGGCGAGCAGGTCCGTGTGGCTGTCGAACGGAGCCGCGCCCGCCAAATCGTTCGCTTCCGCGAATTCGCGCGCCTTGCCGGGAATGACGTCGGCTACGGCGACGATGTCGACGAAAGGCAGCTTCCGGTAAGCGGAAACGTGAGCGCGGGCGATGCCGCCGGTTCCGATAATGCCGACTTTAATTCTTTTATCCATAATGCGTCTTCCTCCCCGATTGGAGCCCTTTCGGCGGGCCTTGCTTAAGGAACCGCGCGCTTATGCTTGCGGCGGTAGGCCGAGGGCGTCATGCCGAATTTATGCTTAAACACGGGATACAAATAGTTCGGATTGCCGAAGCCGTAGCTCAGTGCGATTTCCTCCACCGGCCGGTCGCTCTGCAGCAGCTCCGCGCTGATGCGCGAAAGGCGGGCATGCTCGACCCAATGGCGAAACGTCGTCCGCCCTTCGCTCCTGAAAATGCGCTGCAGCTGTCTCGGGCTTACGTGAAGCCGATCTGCCACCTCTTCCAGCGTAATCGTCCGGGCGCAGTTGTCGTCGATATATTGCGTGGCGAGCCGGAACCGGTGATCGTTCATATCCCGCTCCGGGATGCCCCCGTTCGCGTCGGACGAGGCGAACACGCGCGACGAACGGAGCAGGATTTGAATGACGATCTGCTTCATCGTCGTGTAAAACCCGGTAGACTGCTCTTCGAACATCCGGTACGCCTCCAAAAAACGGGGCATCGCATCGTACCGGTCCGGCACCGGAACGCTCGGCATCGAACGCAGCAAACGCACGCATTCTTCCGCCTCCCGCGCCTCGAGCTCATCGCCCCAGCCTTCCCGCGTTTCCCCGGTCAGCTCGACGATTTCGCAATGAAGGCACAGCTCGTGCATCGGTTCCTCCTCGTCCGACCGCTGCTCGTGCATGACGTCCGGACCGGTCAGATAGAACATGCCTTCGCGCAGCGGATAGACGGCGTCCCCGATTTTGACCGTGCCTTTCCCTTTCGGAATAAAGTGAAACTCGAATTCGGAATGCTTGTGCATCGGAATCAAATTTCCCGGGGGAAAGGAAGCCAGGTGGCAGCGCAGCACCCGGACGCCGAACCGCCCCCACCGGAATTGCAAGTCCAACCGGTCCATTCCGTAGCGTTTTTCTTCCATCCGCGCGTAGGGGAACGGAACCGTCGCTTTCCGTTCGTGCGCGTTCGGGCGCTCTTCCGCCTGCATGCCGCTTGCCCTCCCCCCGTTTTCGAATTCCGTTCCATTCCGACGATCGCCCGTCAGGCTTCCAGCTCCTCGATCCGGACCTGCCGCCTTTCCTCCCAGGAACGATTCGAAGCCTCCATCAGCTTCGTCAAATCGAGGGCAAGGGCGACGTTTTCTTCGGCTTCCGTGCCGTTTGCGATATGGCCGACCCACTGACTGTAAGCGGAAGGCAGCGTTTCGTTCCGCTCGACCTCGTACCAGCCGTCGCCCTTCCGGCTGCTGCGGACAAGCAGCTTTTCCTCCGGGAAGCCGAACAGAAGAGAACCTTCCGTGCCGTGCAATTCGATGGAAAACGGCGAATGCGGATTGACGAAGCCAGCCTCGACGACGCCGATCGCTCCGTTTTCATACTGGAGCACGCTGACCGCGTTGTCTTCCACCTCGCGGCCCGTTACGAACCCGAAGCTGACGGTTACCGCCTCCGGAAGCCCCAGGAACAGCCTCGTCAAATACATCGGATGGCAGCCGAGATCGATAAGCGCGCCGCCGGCGCATTGCTCCTTCGAATAAAAATGATCCGGGAGCCACCCCGCGATCGCCCCTCCGTGCGAAAGCCGCACCCGGGCGAGCGTCAGCTTGCCCAGCGTTCCTTCGGCCATCACGCCGCGAATCGCTTGCGTGTAGCTGTCATACAATCGCGGCAGCGAGACGGTCAGCTTGACGCCCGCTTCCCGGACCGCGCGCAATATTTCATTCGCTTCCTTAAGCGTGGGAGCGACGACTTTTTCCGTAAAGATGTGTTTGCCGGCTTTGGCGGCCTTCACCATCACGTCCCGGTGAAGATTCGTCGGAGCGTCGACGACGACCGCGTCGAGATCTCCCCGGGCCAGCAGGTCGTCCAAAGATTCGTAAAACGGAACGCCGTACTTGGCCGCCTTCTCCCGTCCCCGTTCCGGCTGTTCGTCCCAAATCGCGGCGATTTCCGTACCGGGATGCTCGAGCACCTGTTTCGTGTAATCCTCCGCGTGCACATGCCAGTAGCTTAACATGCCAACCCGAATCATCTGCTTCGCTCCTCACTTTGAATATACGACACAAATTGAAGATACCATACTATTTTAACATGCATGAATGCATTTACGCGCCAACCTTACTATAAAAATACGACACCTTCGGGAGATGCGCCAGCGGAATCGTCCAAAAAACGAATTCCGTTCGAAATTGGAAAAATAGGCGGAACCTCCCTGTTGGAAAGAGCTCCGGCTTCCGATATATAGCGTAGCTTCATGCCTGCGTTCGCTTACATCATTCGAGGAGAGTGGGTCCCCCGCATGTTCAGTCTCTCGCTTCGCGCGAAATTGCTCTTGATTATCGTGTTGCCGATTCTGTTTTTTGCTTTGTCCGTTATTTTTCTGATCAACATGAACTCGTCCAACATCGAAAAATTAAAGACGACTCTATATGAAACTTCATATCAAGTGACTTCCCACGTTTTGAACGCGGACCGGGATATGTACCAGGCGCTCGACGCCTACAACCGTTTGCAAGCGGAGGCGCTTTCGGAAGAGGAACGGAGCGCGATTTATGCCGAGTTCCAGGAAAACGTTCAGCAGGCCGTCGAACGAATCCAGAGCGCCGGCGGCATTTTGAACGCGGAACATACGGACAATTTGACGCACGCGGAATCCGGGACGCCCGTTTCGCAATACATCCAGGGATACCAGAACGATTTCGACAAATGGGTGCAGCTGGCGGAGAGCCGGATTCAAGCCGGACAATCGACGTCCGAGCAAACGAAAGTGCTGTTGGACCAGTTCAACGCGAGCCGAGATGAAATCGATTTGATCGGTCAAATCGTCAGCCAGTACGCGGAACGCGAAATCGAAGCCATTCTGGCAGAAAGAACGCAAACGAACTGGGCGCTGGGAATCGTTTTCGTTATCGAATGGATCGCGCTGATCGCGTTCGGTTCTTTCATGATCCGGAGAATCAGCTCGACCGCCCGCAAAGTGCTGGAGAAGACGACGCGGATTTCGGAGGGCGATTTGAAACATACGCCGGAATCGAAATATTCGAAGGACGAGCTGGGACAAATCGTTCACGCCGTCGATCTGATGACGATGAAAATCCGGGGATTGGTCGAGGAGATCGCGTCGTCTTCCAAAGCGGTGGCGGGCTCGGCGCAGGAACTGTCGATCGGGGCAAAAGAATCCGCCGCGGCGACGAACCATGTAGCGGAAAATATTCAGGACGTCACGTTCCAGATCGAGCAGCAGACGGCGATCGTGGAGCAATCGAGCACCGCGATGGACGAGATGGCAATCGGAGTCGGCAAAATCGCGGACAACACGACGGCGATATCGGAACAATCGTCCATTGCCTCCGGGCAGATCGACCATGGAAGCGACCGGGTTCAGTCGCTCAAAGAGCAGCTCGGCAATATAGGGGAAGCGGTCGGCATGCTGTCCGAGATCGTAAAATCGCTGACGGACAAATCGGAAAAAATCGGCGCCATTACCGAAAACATTACGGCGTTCGCCAACCAGACGAACATTTTGTCCTTCAATGCCTCGATCGAGGCCGTGCGGGCCGGGGAACACGGGAAGGGCTTCGCCGTCGTCGCCCAAGAGATCCGAAAGCTTGCCGAAAGCTCGCTCGAATCGGCCGACGTCATCAATCGGCTCGTCGCGGAAACGCGCAGCGAAATCGGAAACGTTTCGGAAAATATGCAATCGACGCTCGCCCAATCGCAGCAAGGCATGCGGCTCATGGAGGAGGTCGACCTCGCGTTCGCCGCGATTTTGCGGTCGGTGAAACAGGTCGTTTCCCAAATTCACGAAACTTCGGCCGTCACCGAGCAAATGTCCGCCAGCTCCGAGGAAATATCGGCCAGCATGGAGCAGGCCGCCGGCACGGCCCGCGAAGTATCGGGCAAAGCGCAAACGGTCGCGGCTTCGACGGAAGAGCAGCTTGCCCTGGCCGAGAATATCGCGACCGCTTCGGATCGCCTGCAGGAAATCGTCGCCCGGCTCAATCGTTCGGTCGGCTCGTTCAAATGGTAATTCCGAAACGCGAGAAAGGCTCCCTTGCGGGAGCCTTTCGGTTTGAAGCCGAGTCTTACATCATGTCCATGCCGCCCATGCCGCCCGGCATTGCCGGAGCTGCTTTTTCCTTCTCCGGTTTGTCGGCGATAACGGCTTCGGTCGTCAGGAACATCGAAGCGACGGAAGCGGCGTTTTGCAGCGCGGTGCGGGTCACTTTAACCGGATCGATGATGCCGGCGTCGAACATGTCTACCCATTCGCCGGAAGCCGCGTTGTAGCCTACGCCTACTTTTTCTTTCTTCAGGCGCTCGACGATGACGGAGCCTTCTTGGCCGGCGTTTGCCGCGATCGTGCGGATCGGCTCTTCGAGCGAGCGAAGAACGATGTTGACGCCGGTCTTTTCGTCGCCTTCCGTTTGGATGGAGGCAACGGCGTTGTATACGTTCACGAGCGCGGTGCCGCCGCCGGAAACGATGCCTTCTTCAACCGCGGCGCGGGTTGCGTTCAGGGCGTCTTCGATGCGCAGCTTGCGTTCTTTCAGTTCGGTTTCGGTTGCGGCGCCGACTTTGATCACCGCTACGCCGCCGGCCAGCTTGGCCAGGCGCTCTTGCAGCTTTTCGCGGTCGAAATCGGAAGTCGTTTCTTCGATTTGCGCCTTGATTTGGTTAACGCGCGCTTTGATGTCCTCGGAATCGCCGGCGCCGTCCACGATGATCGTGTTTTCCTTGTTGACGCGCACTTGGCGAGCCGTACCGAGTTGTTGCAGCGTCGTCGATTTCAGCTCGAGACCCAGCTCTTCGGTAATGACTTGGCCGCCCGTCAGCGCCGCGATGTCTTGCAGCATGGCCTTGCGGCGGTCGCCGAAGCCCGGAGCTTTAACGGCTACGCAAGTGAACGTGCCGCGCAGACGGTTGACGACCAGCGTCGCTTGCGCTTCGCCTTCGACGTCCTCGGCGATGATGAGCAGCTGCTTGCCGGATTGAACGACTTTTTCCAGCACCGGCAAAATTTCTTGGATGTTGGAAATTTTCTTGTCGGTGATGAGGATGTACGGATTGTCAAGCACGGCTTCCATTTTGTCCGTATCGGTAATCATGTACGGAGAAACGTAACCGCGGTCGAATTGCATCCCTTCGACGACTTCCAGTTCCGTTTGGAAGCCTTTGGATTCTTCGACGGTGATGACGCCGTCTTTGCCGACTTTGTCCATCGCGTCCGCGATCAGTTGGCCGACTTCGTCGTCAGCGGCGGAAATCGCAGCGACTTGTGCGATGTCGGTGCTGCTGCCGACTTGCTTGGAGATCTTTTTCAGCTCTTCGACGGCGGCGCGAACCGCTTTGTCGATGCCTTTGCGAACGACCATCGGGTTTGCGCCGGCGGTAACGTTTTTCAGGCCTTCGCGGATCATCGCTTGGGCAAGAACGGTAGCCGTCGTCGTGCCGTCGCCGGCAACGTCGTTCGTTTTCGTGGCGACTTCTTTAACCAGTTGGGCGCCCATGTTTTCGAACGCGTCTTCCAGCTCGATTTCCTTCGCGATCGTCACGCCGTCGTTCGTGATCAGCGGAGAGCCGAATTTTTTCTCCAGTACGACGTTGCGTCCTTTCGGGCCGAGCGTTACTTTTACGGCGTTAGCCAGCGCGTCTACGCCGCGCAGCATGGAGCGGCGAGCGTCTTCGCTAAATTTGATCTCTTTAGCCATTCTTTAATACCCTCCTCGAGTTTTACGTATCCTTCGTTCCCTTGCTTATGTCGATATATCTCGCGTTCGCCGTCCGAATCAGCCGACGATGGCGTGGATGTCGCTTTCTTTCATAATCAAATACTCTTTGCCTTCATACTTAATCTCGGTGCCCGCGTATTTGGAGAACAGCACCCGGTCGCCGACCTTGACTTCAAGCGCGATACGCTCGCCGTCTTTCGTCAGAGAGCCGCTTCCGATTGCGATGATCGTTCCCTCTTGCGGCTTCTCCTTGGCCGTGTCCGGCAGCACGATGCCGCTTGCGGTTTTTTCTTCCTTGGCACTCGCCTCGACAAGTACGCGATCGCCCAAAGGTTTGATCATGAAAATAGCCTCCTTCTTAAAACGTAGCATAGTTTTGTTTGTTGTTAGCACTCAATTGTCTATAGTGCTAACAGCCAATTATTATGATACTGATTTTACCCCTGCTTTTCAAGTCCTTTTGCGTTAAAAATAGCGAATCCCTTTGTGTCGAAGGCGAGAAAAAAAACGAAGCCGTTCCGGTTGCCGGAACGGCGCGAAAGCATGCCATACAGGATTTCCGACTGCGGCCAAGATCATTCCCGCGCGCTCCATTCGGGCTCGCGCGAATAGAAAAAGCGTCCTTTCAAGCGCGGTAATTGGCGGTCATCCCTTTGAGCCGGGAAGCCATGGAGCTCAGCTTGTGGGCCGTCCGGGCCATCTCCTCCGTCGAGGAAAGCTGCTGCTCCGTCATCGCCGACATCTGCTGCGAGAACGAGGCCGTTTCCTCCGTAATTTGCGCGATGTCCCGAATCGATTGCAGCACGGTCTGGCCTCCCGCCGTCATCTGTTCGACCGCCGCCGCCGCTTCCGTAATGTTTCCGCTGAATTCGCCCACTTCCGCGACGATTTCGCGGAACGCTTCCTCGGCGGTGCGCATGCCCGAAACGGCGCCGTACACTTGCTCCGCGCTTTGTTCGAACATGGCGGCGACGGCGCCGATGTCGCCCGACATCGTCTCCAGCGTATTGCCGATTTGCACGGCGGATTGCTGCGTCTGGTCCGCCAGCTTGCGGATTTCCTGGGCGACGACCGCGAAGCCGCGCCCGTGCTCGCCCGCCCTCGCCGCTTCGATGGCCGCGTTCAGGGCGAGCAGATGGGTTTGATTCGACACTTCCGAAATATAACCGATGACTTCCAGCACTTGCGAGGATTTGTGATTCAAGCCTCTCACCGTTTCCTGCAAGGAGCGAAAAGCCGATTCGACCTGCACGACGTCGGTCGCCGCTTTGCGCAGCAGCTCGGAGCCGCCTTCGGCGCGCGTTCGGGTCGACAAGGCCGACTCCGATACGCCGGTCGTCGTCCCGGCCACCTGGCTCAAGCCGTTCATCGTTTCCTGCATGACCGAGGAAATATGCTGCGATTGGTTCACCTGCGTTTCGGAACCGACGGCGACGCGTTCGACGGCCCGGGTAACCTCCGTGCTCACCTTCGCGTTTTCGTCCGCCCCCTGCTGCAGCAGGATCGCCGCGGCCGCAAGCTCCGCCGTGCTGTCCCGCAGCTCGCGCATCATGTTTTGCAAGCCGTCCAGCATATCGTTAGCCGCCCGAGCCAAATCCCCCACTTCATCCTGCGAACGAAAATCGATTCGCCGGGTCAAATCGCCGCCGGATCCGGCGATATCCTTCAAGGTCGAGGTCACGCGCCCGATCGGCTCGATGACGGTTCGGTTCAAATAGGCGATCCCGTAGCCCAAGGCGATGAAAAAGACGATTTCGATCGCAATCACCCCGACGATCAGAAGCTTATGCTCGGCCCAATCCATGCCGATCAGCATCAGGACAAGCGCGAACGCTTGCAACAATGCCGCTCCCCCGCCGCCGAACAGTCCGAGCTTTTTCCCCAATGTGTTCCCCGCATTCCCCATAGACATGGCTCCTTCCTCATAGGCAACTTGTCGAAATAAGGATGGGTTCGGGTCTTTTCGCTTATGTAATCGCTTCCATTCCTTATAGTTCAAGTTTACCATATGCGCCCGGATAAAAACATCGGGGCAGCGCAAATTTTTGTCGCTTTTCGCCCTTGCTTTTTTCGATTCGGCTGTTCCGCCGCTCCGACCAGCTCGCCTTCGTTCGGTTCGCCCAGCTCGCTCGCCTTCAGCGTCTGCGGCTCCGGAGCCGCGCAATTGTCGCCGGAAAGCGCCGTAACCGTGAACGGTTGTTCGAGGAATGTCATTGCAGCATCGTTTAGAACCTACAAAAAAGGAGCCGCTCTCTCAGCGACGCCGAGAGCGGCTCCCAACCGAAATAAAATTTCCCCGTGCGGCCGTCCTTCGCAATCACGATCCGCTTCCGGCCGCGCCGCTCGGCGCCTCGTTCTCCCACTCCCGCTCCCATTCCCGCTGCTTGGCCAGCCGCTTCCGGTAAGCCGCGGCGGACAGCATAATGCTCAGTTCGTAAAGCACGATGAGCGGCACGGCGACGAGAAGGTCGGAAATGACGTCCGGAGGCGTAATCACCGTTCCGATCAGCACCATGAGAAACCACGCGAAGCGGCGAAACTTCTTGAGAAAGCCCGGATTCAGAATGCCCAACTGGGTCAGAAACAGGATCACGAGCGGAAGCTCGAACAAAACGGCGAGAGGCAGCACAATATTGAACAAAAAAGAGAAATACTGCGCGGCTCCGTACGTTTGCTTAAGTCCGAGCGTCTCGGTCATATTTTCCGTGAACGAATAAGCCATCGGAAACACGACGTAATAACCGAACGCAATGCCGGCTACTAGCATAACAAGAGCTGCCGGCACGTACCGGAGCGTCGCTTTTTGCTCCTTTTCATGGAGGCCGGGACGGACGAACAGCCAAAGCTGAAGCATGGTAAAGGGGATCACGACGACAAAGGAGACGACGAAGGCGAATTTCATATACAGACCGATCGCATCCCAAGGCGAAAAGGTGTTCAGCTCGATGTTGTCCGCCGGCGCCGCGGCGACGAGATACTCGAACAGCGGCTTTGCGCAAAACAGGCCGCCGGCCAAACCGAGCACGAGAACGATCAGAATGTAGATGATGCGTTTCCGGAGCTCTCCGATGTGCTCCAGCAGGGGCATCCAGCCTTCGGGAGGAGCCGCCTCCCCCGGTCCTCCGGCGCGGTCGTTCCGATTGGCCATGTTACTCCGGCAAACGCCTTTCGGCCTTCGGCTGTTCCGCCTTCGCCTGTTCCGCTTCGGACGGGCTTACCTCGATCCTGCGCCCCTGGCTTTGGCGGTCTTGACCGTCGTCCATCAAATCGTTGGCGCCTCTTTTGAATTCTTTCAGCGTGCGGCCGAAAGCCCGGCCCAGCTCCGGAAGCTTGTTGGGGCCGAACAGCAGAAGCGCGACCACCACGAGCAAAATAATTCCTGTAGCGCCGATGCCTGACATCGATACGCCTCCTTCGCGAAGTAAAAATTTCCGTTATCGTTTGGGCTAACGCGGGAAGCCGCCAAGCGTCCATGCCGTTAGCCGCGATGCAGCCCGCCGTATCCCATTCCGACGATATCTTCCTTGCCGATCGTATCTCCCGCGAGCACGCGGGGCAGCAAGACGTCAAACGAAGTATAAGGGTCGTGCATGACGCACCCCGGCAAGCCGAAGATCGGCACGCCCTGCAAGTAGCCGAACAGAAGCATCGAGCCCGGAAGCATCGGCGTTCCGTAGCTGACGATAGTCGCGCCCGCATCGGCGATCGCCCCCGGCGTACGGTCGTCGGGATCGACGGACATCCCGCCGGTCACGAGTATCATATCATAGCCTTGGCGATGGAAGTAGAGAATTTCGTTGACAATTGTTTGTCGGTCGTCCGGCGCGAACCGCTGTTCGGCAACCTCGGAGCCGAGCGCCTCCAGCTTGGAGGCGACGGCGGGACCGAATTTGTCGGCGATCCGGCCGGAATACACTTCGCTTCCCGTCGTCAGCAGCCCGGCTTTAAGCTTGCGCAGCGGGCGCACGCGAACCGGCGATTCGCCGTCGTGAAGCTCGCGGTACCGCTCGGCAATCCGCTCGACTTCGGTGACCTTCGCTTCGGGAACGATGAGCGGTATCGCCCGGGTAGCGGCCACCGCCTCGCCTTCGCGCACGACCGAATGGGTCGTCACCGTCGCAAGGGCGATGTCGCCCAGCGCGTTGATCCCGTCGACGACCTCTTTGGATATCGAGGCGAGACCCGTAATCGCCGATTTGAGCGTCACCTTGCCTTCGTGCGGCTCCCCGAACCGGGTCTCGCTTCCGCTTAACGCCTGCGCCATGCGGAGCGCCGCGTCGTCCTCATGCAAATCGCCCGGTCCGACTTCCATTACGTACAGGTGCTCCTTGCCGATATCCTTCAGCTTCGGGATATCTTCCGTCGTCACTTTGTGCCCTTTGCGGAACAGGCGGCCCTTGAACCGGCCCGGGACGATTTGAGTCAAATCGTGAGCGAGCAGCATCCCGACCGCGTCCTCGACCTTCACTTCGCGAAGCAGCGACGCGTTGCCCGCCCGGCGAATCGAATCGTCAGGCTTATTCGGCGGGTTCGTCATTCCTCCAGCTCCCTTCTCAGCCCTTTGACCTGAAGCAGAGCGAACGGGAGCTGATCGATAATGCCCATGAACAGCTTATGAAGGGCTTTCGGCTCGCCGGGCAGATTGACGATCAGCGTTTGCCCGCGGATGGCGCACACCCCGCGAAACAGCATCGCCCGGCGGGACCAGCTCATGGCCGAAGCCCGCATCGCTTCGGCCATGCCGGGAACGACGCGCTCCGTCACCATCATCGTCGCCTCGGGCGTGACATCGCGAAGGCCGAGTCCCACTCCTCCCATTGTAAAGATCAGGTCGGCCTGATAATAATCCGCCATTTCGATAAGGGCGGCGCGGATCTCGTCGTGCTCATCGGGCACGATCCGGTAATCGACGATTTCCCCGCCGAGTTCTTCTTCGACCAGCTCGCGGATCACCTGCGCGCTCGTGTCTTCTCTTTCTCCGCGCGAGCCCTTGTCGCTGGCCGTCAGCAAAGCCACTTTCCAACGCATGTCCATTCCCCTCCGCTCCCCACTCCGCCTTCTTGCCCAACTGTCAGGAACCTTGGTCTTCCTTGTCCGCCGCGGCGTAGTCGCCGTTTTTCCCGCCGGTTTTGGAAACGAGCCGCGTCGGGCCGATGACCATGTCTTTTTGCAGCGCTTTGCACATATCGTAAACGGTAAGCGCGACTGCGGAAACGGCGGTGAGCGCCTCCATTTCCACGCCGGTCTTGCCCGTTGTTTTGACCTCGGCCGCTATGTAGAGCGTGTCGGTCCCGTTATCCGCGAACGTTACGTTAACGCCGGTCAGCGGCAGCGGGTGGCACATCGGAATCCAGTCGGATGTCCGCTTGGCCGCCTGAATGCCGGCCACCTGGGCGACCGCGAGCACGTCTCCTTTGGCGACGGATCCTTCGCGAATCCGCTTCAGCGTTTCCGGGGCCATCGTCACCCGGGTCTCCGCCCGCGCCGTCCGCGCGGTGACGGGCTTGTCGGACACGTCGACCATCACGGCCCTGCCCTGTTCGTTGAAATGGGTGAGCCGATCCTCCGCGTCGTTCATCCGGTCTCCCTCCTTCCAAACCAGATCAGTCCGTTCTCGGTCGCCAGACCGTCCATCTCCAGATCGTGGCGTTCCTTCGGCAATGGATCGTCCGCCACCTGCAGTTCGAATGCGAAGCCGATCCAGAGCGAAGCCTGTCCGGCGGACGTTCTTGCGGCATACAAGCGATCGTAGTACCCGCCGCCATAGCCGAGCCGGCCGCCTTGCCGGTCGAACGCGAGGCCCGGAACGAGCACCGAATCGACCGGCTCGCCGGGGTCGAGCGCCGGACACCGTTCCGGATCCGGCTCGGGCACGCCCCACCGCCCGGTCTTCCAGTCCGCCCGCGAGGCGACGGCCCGCAGCTCGAGCCCGCCTCCGTCATCCCGGACGCGCGTCGCCGCGATCCGGTGGCCGCGTTCGGCGCACCAGGCGGCGATTCCTCCCGGGTCCGCTTCGGAACGAAACGCTCCGTACGCGCAGACGGTAAGCGGTCTCGCCAGCTTCGCTGCCAGCGGCTCAAGCGCTTCCCGTAAGACCGCCTCGCACAATTGCCGCGACCTGCGCGCGCGTTCCTCCGGCGGGAGAGCGTCCCTTGCCGCCCGGAAACGCTCCCGCCATTGCCGTTTGTCGATCGTCATCTGCGCAAGTCTCATCTCCTGCCGGCCAACCGATTTGCTTTTTCGTTTAAAGTTAGCTCCAGTTTATCATTTTTCTTGATTTTCGCCAAACAACGCGCGCGGCATCGGACTTTTCTTTCAATAAAATAGATTTCGCGGCGATCGCAAAGCGATGAAAGGAGAACCGGCGCGTTCAGCGAGCTACTGCGTGCAGACATGGCGGGCATCTTGACAAGATTTTTCGCCGCTCGGGAAAGCTTTGTTGAATTTTGTCCAATCAAGTTTCGTTACCGGTTTTCCTATGGAGCCGCCTTCCGCCCTTGGACGTTGCCGCCGATTTGCGATACACTTGAGAAAACCTGAGTTACCGCAACAACAGACGAGTCGGAGGGATTCCTCTTGCTTTTGCAAGCATCGGGCATTACGAAATTTTATGGCACGACTCCCGTGCTGAACGGAGTCGGCATTCAAATCAACGAGCGCGACCGCATCGGTCTCGTCGGCGTCAACGGCGCCGGCAAATCGACCTTCCTGCGCATTCTGGCGGGAGAGGATTCGGCGGATTCCGGCTCCGTGTCCAAACCGCGCGAGCTGCGCATCGGCTATTTGGCGCAAAACAGCCGCTTCGACGAGCAGATGACGCTCCAGCAGGTCATGCACGCCGCGTTCGGGCCGCTGATCGAGCAGGAACGGGAGCTGCGCGAATTGGAGCGGCGAATTTCGGATCCGGCCGAGCAGCGGGACGCCGCCCGGTACGAAGCGCTGCTCGGCCAGTACGCGGAACGGAGCGACCGTTTCCGCGAGGCGGGCGGCTTCGAGATGAACAACCGCATCCGCAGCGTCCTGCACGGCATGGGCTTCGGCGATTTCCCGCCGGAAACGCCGGTTTCCGCGCTGAGCGGCGGCCAGCGCACGCGGCTCGCGCTTGCGAGGCTGCTCGTCGTGCAGCCGGATCTGCTGCTGCTGGACGAACCGACGAACCATCTCGACATCAAAACGCTGAGCTGGCTGGAGCAGTATCTTCGCACCTATGCCGGAGCGATGGTCATCGTCTCCCACGACCGTTACTTCCTGGACGCGACGGTCACGTCCATTATCGAAATCGAACGCCATTCGGCGACCCGTTATACCGGCAATTATTCCCGTTTCATGGAGCTTAAGGAAGCCGACTTCGCGCAGCGTGTCAAGCTGTACGAACAGCAGCGCAAGGAATTGTCCCGGATGGAAGAATTCATTCAGAAAAATTTGGCCCGAGCGTCGACCACCCGCCGCGCGCAAAGCCGGCGCAACGCGATGGAGCGGATCGAACGGCTCGAAAAGCCCGGCCACCTGAAGCAGGCCAGCTTTTCCTTTACGACCGAGAGGCGGACCGGCAAGGACGTGCTGCAAGTATCCGACGTCTCGGCCGCTCCCGCCGCGGAGCTCGGTCCTTTGTTCCGCCAAGTCTCCTTTGAAGTCAAGCGCGGAGAGCGGATCGCCGTGCTGGGCCCGAACGGCGTCGGCAAATCGACGCTGCTGCGCGCGCTCGTCGGGGAGCTGGAGCTGCGAGGCGGAACCGTCCGTTGGGGGACGGGCGTCATGCTCGGCTACTACGACCAGGAGCAGCGCCAGCTGAACCCGGCCAACACGGTGCTGGAGGAGGTGTGGAGCGCCTACTCCCAGCTTCCGGAAGCGGAAATCCGGACCGTGCTCGGCAACTTCCTGTTCAGCGGCGACGACGTAAAGAAATCGGTAGGATCGCTCAGCGGCGGGGAAAAAGCCCGGGTCGCGCTTTCCAAGCTGATGCTGCGCAAGGCGAACGTGCTCGTATTGGACGAACCGACGAACCACTTGGACCTGTGGAGCCGCGAGGTGCTGGAAGCGGCCCTGGAAGAATACGAGGGAACGCTTCTGTTCGTCTCCCACGACCGCTACTTCATCAACCGCCTCGCCGACCGGATTGTCGACCTGCATCCCGACGGCGTCCGACATTTCCTGGGCAATTACGACGACATGCTCGGCAAGCAGCAGGAAATGGAAGAATGGGACAAACAAGCGGAAAAGGCTCCGTCCGGCGCCGCCGCCTCGACTCCCGCGAGCGACTACGAAGCGGACAAACGGGCAAAACGCGAGGAACGTTCGCGGCAGCGCAAGCGCGAGCAGGCGGAAGCCGACATCGAGCGGCTGGAGACGGAAATTGCCGCTTTCGAGGAAGAGATGGCCACGGAAGCCGTGTTTACCGATTACGTGAAGCTAAGAGAGATTCAGACGGCCGTCCAGAAGCTCCGCGAGGAACTCGAGGCCGCCTATGCCGTCTGGGAGCAATTGATGGAGTAATCGTCAGCGGACGCATGGCTTCCGTCTGGCCGGCATCGCCCGGCCGGCGATTGTTTCGGTCATGCATCTTTTGATGCGATATCGGCAAACGAATAAGCCGCACGAGCGAGGTGTCCGCATGAAAAACGAAAAAACCGCGGAAGGGCCTGACGAACGCGAGGAATCGAGCATTTGCGAAGTCCTGCGCATCCTTGGAGCCAAATGGGCGTTTTTGGTGCTGGACGAACTGCTCGAAGGGCCGCAGCGCTTCAATCAGTTGAAACGGAACATATCCATTGTCAAAACCCAGTCGTTGACGGACACCCTGCGCCATTTGGAACATAACGGGCTGGTGCGCCGTCAAGTATTTCCGACCGTCCCGGTAACCGTCGAATATTCGCTGACCGAGAAAGGAAGCGATTTTCAACTGGCGCTGAAGGAGATGGAAAAATGGGGAGCGAAGGGTCATGCGGCCGAGACGCGGGACGCCGCTCCTTAAGAAGCTCGGGCGCCCGCGCAGCTGCGATCGTTTCGTCCTCTCCGCCCCTTCAAGCCTGAACCCGATCCGGATCCAGCGGGATCCAGCCCGGAACGCTCGTCAGCAATTCCAGCAGCGGATCGGGAATGCATAACTCCTCCCTGTTCTTCAGCGACAGCGCCGTTCGAATCTTTTCTTCCCGCCCTTGCCTGATCAGCTCGCTCCAATCCGGCTCCATGATCAGTTCCCGGCCGAGGGCGATCAGGGGAATGCCGGACCGCAACGCTTCGAGGGCGTCTTCCGGCGTATGAATGCTTCCCACGCCGATAACGGCCAAACGCGAGCCGACGCGCTCCTGAATGATCGCGAGCCGGGAGCGGCGATCCTCGACGCCGCGTCTAGGGACGGACCGGAAGTCTTTCACGGAGACGTGAAGGTAATCGAGCCCCGCAGCCGAAAGCGCGTCGATGAAAGCAAGCGTATCCGCCATCGTGACGCCCGGCGTCTCCGGCTCCTCCGGAGAAAGCCGGAAACCGACGATAAACGGCTTTTTCGCCTTCCCGCGAACCGTCCGGAGCACTTCATCCACAACGGTCAATGCGAGCTTCATCCGGTTTTCAAGGCTGCCGCCGAAAGAGTCCGTTCGCCTGTTCGTATACGGCGAAAAAAACTGCTGCAGCAAATTTCCGTTCCCGCCGTGAATTTCAACGCCGTCAAACCCCGCTTCGACGGCCCGTCCCGCCGCTTCGGCATACGCGCGCACGATTCTGTCCATTTCCGTCTCGGCCAGCGCGCGCGGGATGGCCGCGCCTTCCTTGTCCTCCGGGATCGTCCCGCTGCTTACGAATTCGCCCGTCCTTGAATTTTGTCTGCCCCCGTGAAAAATTTGCAGCACCGCCGCCGCTCCTTTAGCACGGATCGCCGCCGCGAGTTTGCCCAACCCTGGAATCAGCTCGTCCCGGTCCGCGCCGGGACCGCCGAACAGTCCGCCTTCCGCCGATACGTAAGTCGCGGCAGTAATGACCATGCCCGCGCTCCGGGCCCTGCGGGAGTAATAGCGAATTTCCTCCTCGGAAATCGATCCGTCCGCGTTCGAGCTCATATGCGTCATGGGGGCCATCACAACCCGGCTTTTCAGCCTGACGCCGGATTTGAAGGCAAAAGAATCGAAAATCGGCCGATACGCTTGGTTCATTGTTCTCAGCTCCTATGTTTGCCGGTTTGTAAAACCGATTATAGGGGAAGAAGAACCGTTGCGTAAGAACGCAAAATGGCCGGATCTAATCTCGTCGTTTTGACTTACTTACTTTTTATCACCCCAAAGGGTTATCCACAGCTTTTAAATAATCGCACATCCGATCGGAAACGGGCCTCATGCGCTTTTTTTGGCGATCTGGACGCCTTTTTGTAAACCCAACATCATTGGAATATTAATATCCCCGATTTTATCCACATTGTCCACAAAATCCACAGATCGCCTGTGAAAAAGTAATCCCCGTTTCATCGAAACGCAACCCGAAGTCCCCCAACGGTTTCGCCGTTTTACCCACAATATGCACAACGGGTGTGGACAACTTTGTCCACACCCGTGACGACCTCTCGATTTACCTTTGTTGTCCGACGGGATTCGCCGCGGCGCTCTTTGTCGCCGGGTTCCCGTCATGCTCTCGCTGCCGCATCCTTGCGGTGCGAACGAAAGCCCGTTATTGACCGGCGGCGGCCTGCTTGCCCGGGCCCTGCGCCGCGCGCGCAGCCATGATGGCGCTGTTGCATGCCGACACGTAGGCTCTGGCCGCCGCGAAAATGATATCGCGGTGAATCGCCGTGCCCCGGTACCGCTTGCCCTGGAACACGACCGTCACGACGGCCTCTCCGAAGGCGTCTTCGCCCGTAGACAACGAGTGCAGCTCCAAATCCTCGAATTGGGCGTCGACCGGCATCGCCTCGCGGATGCAGCCGATGACCGCTTCGAGCGGCCCTTCCCCCGCTCCCGTATACGTCCGTTCGGCTTCGTCCGCCGCGGTCCGGATCGTGACGGAGGCGATCCGAGAACGATTGGAGCCCGCCAGCACCTGCAGCTCCGTCAATGCGTAAGGCTCGACGGACTGTTCGGTCGATTCGCCGATCAATTGCAGAAGCACGTCGTCCGTGACGACCTTCGTCTCGTCCGCCTTCGCCTTGAACCGTTCGTACACTTCGTCCAGCTCGCGGTCCTGCAGCTTGATGCCGTATTCGGAAGCGCGATGCTTGAGCGCGTGCCGGCCGGAATGCTTGCCCAGAATGATCATGCTGCGCGGAATGCCCATCGCTTCCGGATCCATGATCTCGTACGTGTTCCGGTTTTTCAGCAGGCCGTCCTGATGGATGCCGGACTCATGCTGGAAGGCGTTGCGGCCGACGATCGGCTTGTTGAACGCGATCGGAAAATGCATCGCCCGGCTGACCATCCGCGACGTCTCGAATATTTCCGAGGAGCGGATGTTCGTCGCAAGCCCGAGCGCCTCGCCGCGCGTTTCGATGACCATGACCAGCTCCTCCAGCGAACAGTTGCCGGCCCGCTCGCCGACGCCGTTGACGCTCACCTCGATTTGCGTCACGCCGTGGCGGATGGCCGCCAGGCTGTTGGCGACCGCCAGCCCCAAATCGTTATGGCAGTGCGTGCTGTAGACGACGCTGTCGCCTCCGCGAACGTTTTGCCGAATCCGCGAGAACAACGGGCCGAATTCCTCCGGCAGCGCGTACCCCATCGTGTCCGGAATGTTGATGATCGTCGCTCCTTCTTCGATGGCGGCCTCGACCATCCGGTACAGAAACTCCTCGCTGGCGCGCGAGGCGTCCATCGGGGAAAACTCGATCTGCTCCACGGATTGCTTGCCGTATGCGATCATCTCCCGCATCAAGGCGATGACCTCGTCTTCGGATTTGCGCAGCTGATGCTCCAAATGAATTTGCGAAGCCGATATGAACAGGTGCAGCCGGCGGCGGGCCGCATCCTGCGTGGCGGCGACGGCGGCGTCGATATCGGCCTTCACGCAGCGGGCGAAACCGCAAATTTCAACCTCCTGCAGCTCGCGGGAAATTTGCTGAATCGCCTGGAACTCGCCGGGACTGGAAATGGCGAAGCCCGGTTCGATCGTATCGACGCCCGCGCGCGCCAATTGTCTGGCGATAACGATTTTTTGCTCCGGTCTCAGCGATGCGCCCGGGGCTTGCTCTCCGTCGCGCAGCGTCGTATCGAAAATTTTAATTTGCTTTTTCATATGGATAACCTCCCTGATCTGTTGGCGAAATAAAGGGAAACGGCGTTGTCGTTTGACTTTGGCATCGATGCTTGCTCGCATTCGCAAAACGGTGCAGCCCGGTTCCACTTCCGGTGCCGCCCGACCCGATTTTCGAGACGGCAAAAAGCCCGCCGCCTCTTGTTCTGCAAGAGACGACGGGCCGTTTTCAGCCGCCGCGGTACCACTCCGCTTGGAGCCGCTTGCCGTTCGGACGGCAAGCCGCGCTCCCCCTTATGCGCCGGCGCCCGCCATCCGAATGGCGAACCCGGCGAGCGCCCTGTATCGGGGGCCGGCCGTAACGACGTACGCGCACCCGCCTTGCCGTGCGTTCCGCCGCTCCGCTCCCGGGCGAGTTTCGGATTCCCTTCGACTGCGTCGCACCGTCCCGCAGCTCTCTGTTTCCGGGGTGTCGTCCTACTGCTCCCGTTCATCGCGTTAGCTATTATTTATTCGTGATCTGCGAATGGTTCCGGACGGGCCGCTCAAAAATATAAAAGCCCGCCGTCTCCGTTAAGAGACGGCGGGCCGATCGGCCTTCCGCGGTACCACTCTTGTTGACGATCCCTCACCCTGCAACCCGGGAGGGAAGGTCCGCTTTACGCGACAGCGCGAAAAAAGTTCATCGCCTCTGCCGCACCCGGTTACGGGGGTTAACCGTAACGACGTACGCGGATGCCGCATTCGCTGCCGCATCGTTCCGCCGATCCGCTCCCAGGCGAGTTCGGGCTGCCCGTCTGCTGCGTCGCACCGTCCCGCAGCTCTCTGATTCGGGGTGTAAGCCTTACTGATCCTGTTCCTCGCGTTTGTTCGTTGTGGAATTGGCTTTTATTATATTCTCCTCGGAATGTTCTGTCAATTCGCTTTTCGAAAAATGTTCCGGTCGGCGGGCGCGACGCTCAAATCCACTTGAAAAAACGGCCTTTGCGGATGACGATATCGTGCCGCGCCGCCCAAACGACGAGCGAGTTGCGATCCCTCGCGTCCGGGATATCGAGGCACAGCCGCACCGGCGCGATCCGGCGGCCCGCCGGCACGATGCCCACAATGCGGCCGTGAATGCGGATTTGCCCGATGGCCCCGGGGTCCAGCGCCATTCCGTTCACCTCGACCGTCCCGGGGAATAGGGCCAGTTCGGCCCTCCCTTTGACTCTTCTCAAAAACAGGTAAAAAAGCGCGAACAGACAGCAGCAGGCGAAGGCCGCGTTCGCGTACAGGCGGGTCCCCGCCGGCTCTTCGCGAAGCAAATTGCCCAGCGACATCAGGAGCAGGAACGCGAACCCGGCAAGGGTGCCGAGCTCGAGCGGAAATTTGGCGGAGATGAGGCGGCGCGTTTCGGCTTTCGAATCGGACACGACGTGTCCCCCTTTCCCGGACAGGCTGTCTTCTATCCTATTCCGCCGGTCCGCGAAACATGCCTGCCGAACGGAAACTCGATCGATCCGTCAATTTTCGTTTCCGCCGTCTTTTTCCGGGGAGCCCCGCTTCATGTTTTTGCCGTAAAAAATTTCGTCCATCTCCTGCTGAAGCTGCTCCGCGATTTGTTGCTGCTCGTCCTCGTCGAGCTTCTCCTTCGTATAGCCGAACAAATAGTTGTTCAGGTCGAATTGGCGCAGCTTGCACTTCGTATGAAAAATGTGCTCCTGGTACACGTTGACGTCGATCATGTGAAAATCGGCTTTGACGTTTTCCGGGATGTAATCCTGAATGGAGCCGATATCGTGGTCGATAAACAGCTTTCGGCCTTTGATATCCCTCGTAAAGCCCCGCACCCGGTAATCGATCGTCATGATGTCGGTATCGAACGAGTGGATTAAGTAATTGAGCGCCTTAAGCGGCGAAATCTCCCCGCACGTGGATACGTCGATGTCGGCGCGGAACGTGCTGATTCCTTTTTCCGGGTGATATTCCGGGTACGTATGAACGGTGATATGGCTTTTGTCCAGCGACATGACGACCGCGGCCGGCAGCGGACCGGGCGAGGCGTCGAACGATTCGTCCGGCGCCTCGTCGACGGGCCCCTCCGAGATCAGAACGGTCACGCTCGCCCCTTGCGGAACGTAATCCTGCCTGGCGATGTTGAGCACGTGGGCGCCGATAATGTCGGTTACGGATTTTAAAATGCCCGTCAGCCGCTCCGAATTGTATTGCTCGTCGATGTATTCGATGTAGGCTTCTCGCTCTTCCTTCGTTTTCGTGTAGCAGATGTCGTACATGTTAAAGCTCAGCGACTTGGTCAAATTGTTGAAGCCGTGCAGCGTCACTCTTTGTTCCGGTGTCAGCGTCATGGGCAGCCCCTCTCGTCCGGTTAACGTTTGGTTTTATATTGCCCAATCGCAGGGAGGGGAACACTTGAATGCGGGGAGCGCGGCGGAAATTGGAAATTGGCGCGCCGGGAGTGCCGATGAGGGCGAAAAATTTCCGGATTCGAGAAAAAGCGGCGGTAAGCGGAAAGTACGGCGGAGACATAAGAAAAACGCTTGGCGGTTTCCTTGGAAAGGCGGACCTCCTTGTTCCGAAAACGGAAGGTTCTTTTGGCGGGATTGAGCGGCTGAGCGGGATTGAGCGGGATTGAGCGGGATACCGAACGGTTCGATGCAGCCTGGTTGGATTTCATCCAACGAAAATCGGCTTTTTCGCGAAAATTTTCGGCTTCGTTGGATTTTGTCCAATCTGGCAAGGCTTTTTCGGCGTTTTCGCCCAAATTCCATGTTCCTCATTGGATAAAATCCACTCTAGACTGCGGTTTCTTCGTTTTCCGCTTCCTTGATTGGACAAAATCCAACCTGGGCCTCCCTAAAAATTGCGGTCTTTTCGATTCGGACCGTTATTCCCCGAATAAATCGGAGAGCGGCAAAATTGCGGTCCCAAACGGCCTCGTTATATGGCCGGTCCCCGTTTCTGCAAGCCGGGCTTACCGGGCTTCCCCGCCTCCGCCGACCGACCAGGCCTCCAGCGACAGCTGCGGCTCGGCCTGCATGTCGAGCGAGGTGAACTCGCCCCGCCGCCATTTCAAATCGGCGGCCGCGCCGATCATCGCGGCGTTGTCGCTGCACAGCGACAGCGGCGGAACGAGCAGCGGCAGGCCCGCCTCCGCGCACAGCTCGCCGAGCCGGCTGCGCAGCCCGCGGTTGGCCGCCACGCCGCCGCACAGCAGCATTTGGCGGACGCCGAATTCGGCGGCGGCCCGCATCGCTTTCGTCGTCACGACGTCGATGACCGACGCCTGGAATCCCCTGGCCAGCGCAGCGCCGTCCGGTTCCTCGCCCTTCATCCTGCTGCGGTTGATTTCGGCGAGCACCGCGGATTTCAGCCCGCTGAAGCTGAAATCGTACGAGTCCGCCTCCAGCCAGGCCCGCGGCAGCTCGATTTCCCGCTCGGCGCTTGCCGCCAGGCGGTCGACGTAAGGCCCGCCCGGGTACGGGAACGACAGCGCGCGGGCCACCTTGTCGTAGGCCTCGCCGACGGCGTCGTCCCGCGTGCGGCCGACAATGCGGAAGCTTCCCTCGCGCTCCAGCAGCACGAGCTCGGTGTGGCCGCCCGACACGACGAGCGCCAGCGCCGGGTATTCGATCTCGCCGATAAGCCGATTGGCGTAAATATGACCGGCGATATGATGCGTGCCGATCAGCGGCACGTCCAGCGCCATCGCCAGGCTTTTGGCGGCGACGACCCCGACGAGCAGCGCTCCGACGAGGCCCGGTCCTTGCGTGACGGCGACCGCATCGATGTCGGAAAGCGCGATGCCCGCCTCCTCCACCGCCTGCTCGATCATAAGCGTAATGCTCTCCACGTGCTTGCGCGAGGCGATTTCCGGCACGACTCCGCCGAAGCGGCGATGGGTGTCGATCTGGCTGGACACGACGTTGGAGAGCGCCTCGCGGCCGCCGCGCAAAACGGCCGCGGACGTCTCGTCGCAGCTTGTCTCGATAGCGAGCAGATGATAAGGCCGGCTCATTGCGCTTCTCCTTCCGACGTCCCGGCGGTCCGTTCTCCGTCCCATATTTCGGGAACGAGGTCCGCCCACATAATCAACGCGTCCTCCCGGTTGTCCGAATAATAGCCCGGACGGATGCCGGAAGGAGCGAATCCGAACTGGCGGTACAGCCGCTGCGCGCGTTCGTTCGAAACCCGCACCTCGAGCGTCATCCGCTGCGCTCCGAACCAGTGCGCGGTTTTCATCAATTCCCGAAGCAGCCGCTTGCCGTGACCTTGCCCCTGATATTGCTCGCGAATCGCGATATTGGTCACGTGCGCTTCGTCCACGATGACCCACATGCCGCCGTACCCGAGCACCGTCCCCGATTTTTCCATGACCATGTACTTGGCGAACATGTTGGAGGTCAGCTCGTTGCGGAACGCTTCCTCGGTCCACGGAGCGGCGAACGTCTCCTGCTCGATCTCCACGATCGTCCCGATATCTTCGATCGTCATGGCGCGAAACCGGAATTCTCCCGGCTCCGGCCTACCGTTATTCCGCATTACGCTTTACGCTCCTTCTGCGCCGCCAGCAGCTTGGCTTCCGCCTCCGCCAATTGCGTATAATTGGGGACGAACGCATGGGGTTCGTCCTTTTCTCCGCCGCGAATTCGCCGTTCGGCGAGCAAGCCGACGGCGCCGGCATCCATGCCGAAAGGGACGGCTTCGATCGAAATGCCCGCGTCGGCCAGCGCGCCCGCTGCGGCAGCGACGAGCTCCGCGAACGGTTCGGTTTGCCCGACGAAAACGATCGAGGACGGCCGCTCCCCGCCCGGGAGCTCCTCCGCAGCCTGCTTCAGCTTGTCGAGCCACGGCCCGAACAAACGGATGCCGTCCTCCTCCGTCCGCCGCCAGCTCCCGTCCGGAAGCGCCGCGAACCGCGCGCCATAAGCTTGTCCCCTCCGGCCGTCCATAAGCGGAACGATCCAGGCTTCGCCGCCGCCGTTGTTCGGCCCGATTTCCTTCCAGGCGCCGAACGCCAGCGCTTCCAGGCTGGAGATTCCGACGAGCGGCTTATTCCACGTCCAGGCCAGCGTCTTGGCGGCCGTCACGGCAATGCGCACTCCCGTATACGAACCGGGACCTTGCCCTGCCGCGATCGCGTCAACTTCGTTCCGGGACAGGCCGTTTCTTTCCAGCAGTTCTTTCAGTTCGGAGACGATCCGCACCGCGTGATTGCGCTCCGTAAATGAAAGGGAGGAATCGAGAACGGCCCCGCCCCTTGTGATCGCGGCCGCAAGCACCGCCGTAGACGTATCGAAAGACAGCACCGTCATGGGCGCCGCCTGGTTCTGCAAGTTCACTGAAGCGGTTCCTCCTCCATTTTCCGATCCCGTTCCGACCGAGCCGAAACGAAAACCCAGCCCGACCCCCGAGCCGAAACGAAAATCCCGCCGGTCATTCCCCGGACGGAACCATGCCGAGCTCCCGGCACCAGGCCGCATGCTTTGCGCCCCGCGGTTCGGCCGTAATCCGGCGGGAAGCCGGACCGGTCGTCTCCAGCCGGATATGCAACCGCTCATGCGGAAGCAGCGGCTCGATCAGCGAGGCCCATTCCACCAGGGACACGCCTTGTCCCTCGAAATATTCGTCCAGGCCGAGCTCGTCCGCCTCCTCCGGGGATATCCGGTAGACGTCCATATGATAAAAAGGCAGCCGGCCGCTTTCGTATTCCTTAATGATCGTAAACGTCGGGCTGCTGACGATTTCCCGCACGCCAAGGCCGTCCGCGAACGCTTGCGCGAACTTCGTCTTGCCGGCCCCCAGATCCCCGTCCAAAGCGAGCACGGTTTGCGGTTCGGACAATTCGGCAAGCCGCCTCGCGAAGCTTGCGGTCTCTTCTTCGGACCGCGCTTCCCAAACAAACGAGATTCCCTTCCGATCCCGTTCTTCCGTGTCGTCCCTATCGCTCATGCGTCTGCGACCCCCGGTTTATAATTGTCCTTATTATATCGGTGCGGGCCGGAAGTTGCAAAGATTTCGGCCAAGCGCAAACGGCGCGGGAGAGAGAGATTACGAACGCTTAAGCTCCCGTATGCCGCGAATCCGGTCCGCTCCTTCGTTCGCGGGCAAGGCCGCCCTTCGGTCCGAACCAGCGGGCCAGCATTTCGAAAACCGCCAGCCCCAGCGCCCCTCCGGCCAAATCGATCCAAATATCGGATACGAGCGACGTTCGGCCGGGAGTATACTGCTGGTTCAGCTCGTCCGCCGCCGCGACAAGCATGACGGCAAACAAGCAATATACCGCGCGCTGCGGGAACGAGCGCACGCGCCGCAGCGCGAGCCGGACGAGCACGGCCAGAAAAAAGTAGATGCCGAGATGGGCGGCTTTGCGAACAAGAAACTCGAGCCATGAGTAAGGGTTGCCGGCAGACGTACGTTTCGACTCCCAGAATTCGATCGGAAGGTCCGGCAGGGACCGCGAGAGCGATTCCGCGGACCAATGCTTTTGAAGATAGGGGATAAAATTTTGCTCGTCTCGGCTTTGCGAGGAAAAAAAGAAAATGACGCCGATCCATGCCGCAACGAACGCAAGACAGATGACAACCTTTACGCGCAACGGACGCCTTCCCTTCCAGCGAAGCGGCGGTACGCTTTTTCGCTTTTCTTTTTACTATCCTCCAAACCGCGGGCCTGCGCATCCCCCCTGGGTACTACTTCCGGGCGCTTGGCCGGCTTAAGCGATATCGGATTGGAACGGAATTTGGATGTGAAAAACGCTCCCCCCATTCCGGCCTTCTTCCATCCAGATGTCGCCGCCCATCAGCTCGACGAGATTTTTGCAAATGGCCAGTCCCAGTCCCGCTCCGTCGTAATTTCTCGCCATGGAGGAATCCACTTGGGAGAAAGGAAGGAACAACAGCTCCCGTTTGGAGGGGGGGATTCCGATTCCCGTATCCGCAATCGAAAATTTGACGATCGTGAGCATGCCGGAGTTGGATTTCAGGCTTTCGACCCGAACGGCCTCGGCGCGAACGAAGCCATGATCCGTGAATTTGACGGCGTTGCCGATCAGGTTGACGAGAATTTGCCGCAATCTTACCCGGTCGCCGTACAACCGGTCGGGGATCGTCCCGTCGATCGCGCTTTCCAGCCGGATCCCTTTTTGCATGGCGTTGACCGCAAACAGGTTCAAACATTCCTCGACGCAGGCGCCAAGGTGGAAATCCGAATTTTGCAGGCCGATGCCGCCGGCCTCGATCCGGGAGAAATCGAGAATGTCGCTCATGATGCGAAGCAGGGCCTGGCTGCTTTTCTCCTGGAAACGCAACAGCTCGCGCTGGCTTTCGTTGATCGGCGAGTTCTGCAGCAGCTCGTTGATGCCGACGATTCCCGTCAGCGGCGTTCGAATTTCGTGGCTCATGGCGGCCAGAAACCGGTTTTTGGCGGCGCGCGCGACTTCGGCCTCCCGCTTTGCCCGAACCAGTTCCAGCTCGGTCGCCCGCTCCTCGGTAATGTCTCTTCCCGCAGCGTACAAAAGCAGCCGATTTTCCTGGATCAACGGGAAAAAGGTACCGGAAACCAGCATCTCGTTCCCGAACCGGTTGACCAGATGGAATTCCACTTGCTGGGGCTCGGACAGGCGGAGAGCCAGGCTCGATCTCAATTCCAGCTCCATCCGCTCCTGGGCGTCGTTCACGAGCTTGACCGGATCGATCCCCGAGAAATCTTCCTCCGAAAAGCCGAGTCTCTCGATCACGGCCGAATTGACATGAACGACGCGTTGAACGAGAGGATCGTAACAGACGACCATGACCGGCGAATTTTCGAACAGGGAGACGAAGCGGCTTTCGTGTTCGGCGGCTTTTTTAAGCGCATGCCGCTTGTCGAGAAACATGCTCGTCCAACCGGCCGCAACGACGAATAAAACGCTGGCGCCGATCCCGATCGCCGTTTGCCGCTCATGAAGAACGGCCGGTCCCGGCCAGGAACCGTCCTCCGGCACGAAGCGGGCTCCGGCCATGGAAACGTAATGGGTCGCAATGATTGCAAGACCGAGCAGAACCGCCCCTAATATACGGGACTGGATCGGGATGCCGCCGGGATAACGCGCGCGGAACAAAACGCGTACGGCCATATACGAAATGCCGAAGGCGAAAAGCGCGGAAATCGCGATCGAAAGCGGCTCGTATTCGATTTCCTTCGGCATTTTCATCGCGGAAAAGCTGATGTAATGGAGGACGAGGATATTGAACCCGATCTGCAGGCCGCCGATCGCCAGATGCCGCCGGCGGATCTCTTTTTTCGTCAAGATATGCATCGCCCAATAGGAGGAGAAAACGGACAAGGCGAAGGATAAAATCGAGGAAGACACGCAATACGCGACGGGAAAATCGATATGAAGGGCGCGCATGCCCGTATAATGCGTGAACCAAATAGCCTTGCCCATGACGAGGGAAGACGCCGACAGCAGAAGGCCTTTATTTTTTCCCCTTTTGATAAAAAGATGGAGGATGTTCAATGAAATAAAAGAAAAAACGAGCGCGATCGTTATGGAGAACAGCACCAAGAAATCATTGTAGTGTCCGGTATCGTGTTGCATAGGCGCAGCTCCTACAATATTCGTTTGTATGCCTAAATCTTAAAACGCTTATGGTTAAAAATCAAACCCCAAAGTTAGGCGATTCGGCCGGGTTGAATTGGAACGAAAAAAGAAAAAACCAGAGACTCGTGTCCCTGGTTTCGCGAAAGCGGAAAGATCGAATTTACGCTTGCTTCATCACGTCGTGGTCGACATAACGCTCGCCGTTCATTTCGCTGATCACGTTGATCGCGACTTTGGCCCCGTCCCCCGCCGTAATGATCGTATGCATGCTCGCGCCCGCAACGGTTCCCGCCGCCCAGACGTTGTCGAGGCTGGTTTTCCCCTCGGGAGTGGCATCGATAATCGTCTTGATGCGGGGCTCGGTGCCGGGCTTCGTGCGAATGCCGCTCGCCTCCGCGAGATCGGCGAACATGCCGGTCGCTACGATGACGTGCTGCCCTTCGTACGAAGCTCCGCCCTCGGTCTCGACGGCGATGAAGCCGTCGCCGGCGGTTATTTTTACCGCTTTGTCCGTGACGAATTCGGTTCCGTGCTGCGCCGCCTGCTTTTTGCCGGTTTCGACCAGATCGGGCCCGTTAATGTTCGCGGCTCCGTAGTGGTTTTCCAGCCATGCCCGTCTCGTTACGCTTTGATCGTTGTCGATGACGAGCGTTTTTTTCCCCGCTTTGGACGTGAAAATGGCCGCGCTCGCCCCCGCGGGACCTCCGCCGATAATGACGATATCGTACGACATAGTGAATTCTCCTTCCGCATGGTAATGAAGATTGAAAGATTGCTCTTCCTTATCATACCATTCGGAAAGACCGCTTTCAAAAGCCCGACGTTACGGCCGGCCCTCTTCCAGCCGTTCCACCGATACCGTCAGCGTATTGAGCGGGTCGGATCCGACCCGCACGGTCGCCATTTCGTTCGCGACGTCGACATTTTCGATCCATACCGATTTTCCGCCCAATTGCACGGCAAACATGTCTTCGGATTCGTAAATTTGCTTCGCCCGCTTGACGTCCATCAGGGTCTGTCCTCCTCCATCGTGTCGGTCGTCGTTTCCTCGATCAGTCCGTTGTGGACCGTCACTTGCCCGCCGCCGAGCCCTTCGTTGATCATTCGGTCGACATCCATGTCGTATTCGTCCTTGCCTTCGTAAATGGAATCGGTTTGCTGCGGATTTTCCGCCATGTCCTTTTCCCCTCCTTGAGCGAAACAATAAAAACTTGCTTTAAGTTCCCCCGAGGGGTTTGATTTGATGCAAACGCGGGGAGGATAACAAAATCAAAAACGTTTCGGATGGGAGTGAAATCGCGATGCATACCGTGTGGAAAGGAGCCATCAGCTTTGGCCTCGTTCACGTCCCGGTGAAAATGTTTACGGCAACCGAAGATAAGGACATTCACCTCAGATATATCCATAAGGAGTGCGGGACTCCCATCTCGTATACGCGCAGCTGCCCCCATTGCGACCGTCCGGCCGAATGGGAAGAAATCGTTCGGGGCTACGAATATGAGAAAGGGCATTTCGTGCTGTTCGAAAACGAGGAGCTGGAGGCCGTAAAGCCGGAAAATACGCGAACGATCAAAATTTTGGATTTTGTCGCCCTGGAAGAAATCGATCCGCTTTATTTTCAAAAAACGTACTATTTGTCGCCCGATCAGGCCGGCGCGGGAGCCTACAGCCTGCTGCTTGAAGCGATGCGGGATTCGGGACGGATCGGCATCGCCAAAGTGGCCATTCGGAGCAAAAGCAGCCTCGCCGCCATCCGGGCGGTGGATAACTGCATTTGCATGGAAACGATGTTCTACCCGGACGAAATCCGGTCGCTCCAGGCCGTTCCGAATTTGCCGCAGCAAGCGAACGTGAACGACCGGGAGCTCGATATGGCGAAAATGCTCATCGAGCAGCTGTCCGCGCCTTTCGAGCCGACCAAATATACGGACGATTATCGGGTGGCGATGCTTGAGGCGATCGAACGCAAAGTCGCGGGCAAAGGCGTGGACGTCGTCACCGCGCCGGCCGCCGAGAGAACCAATGTCATCGATTTGATGTCGGCGCTGCAAGCGAGCCTGGAAGCGGTGAAGTCCGTTCCGGCGGACAAAGGGGCAGCGAAGGATGGGGAAGCTCCGGCGGCCCCGAAGCGGCGGACGGCCCGTGGGCGCAAAACGAAGGAGACGGCTCCGTAAGCGGGCGTATGGCTGACGCTGCTCGCCGAGTTCTCCCGAAAGGTGGATGCCGTTTACTGCCTCGCTCTGACATAATAGCGGCCTCCAGGGGCCGCTATTTGCCCGCAGTTCGGGAAATTCCTCGAATAACGGTCTCTCGCGACCGTTATTTCGGATGACGCATCCGTACCCGGGGTCACGCTCAATCAAATGTCGCTGTGCTCGCTGCCCCGCGATCCGGCGATGCGCCCGAATTTTTCGCCCTCATCGCCTCGCTCGCCCCGCCATCCGGCCAATGTGCCCGAATTTTTCGCCCTCAGCGGCTATCCGGGACGCCATTTTGTACGCGGCGTCTTATTTTTCCTGCGCTTCCATACCATTATTTATAGAATGAAATAGAGTCGGAAGATTGATAGAATGTTAAGCGTTCCAAAGCCAAAGTCTGCAGAGCAGACGCGGGGGAACCAAGTTTTCGGGGTGAAGCCGCTAATCGAAGCTATTGCGGCAGGGGCGCTCTTTGACCCGAACCCGTCAGCTAACCTCGCAGGCAAAACAAAGGGAGGAATGCTTTTTGTTCAAGAAGGGAAGCAAACGTTGGGGTACTCTGGCTCTTTCCGGCGCTCTGGTTACGGCCTTGTCGCTGCCGGCCGGCGCTGCATCCGCAGCATCCAATGCCGACGTGAGCGTGCATACTTTCAAATATACGATCAATAGTTCCGATTTGAACGGTCTGCTTAACGGCATCGATCTGGACAGCTTGCTCGACCAAATCAAGCAAGGCCTGTCGCAAGGCACCGTGACGAAGCCGACGGCTCCGTCCGCGCCGTCCGCCGACAACGGCAATTCCGGCTCGAACGCCGGCTCCGGCAATGCGAGCGGCGGATCGAACGGCAGCGCCGGATCGGGTGCGGGCAATGCCGGCTCCGGCAGCGCGGGCTCGGGCAACGCCGGTTCCGGCAGCAACGGCTCCGGCACGACGAATCCGGGCACCACGAACCCGGGCTCGGGCTCGACCGTCCAAACATCGCAATACGCCGCGGAAGTCGCCAAGCTGGTGAACGCGGAGCGGGCGAAAGCCGGCCTCGGCGCGCTTGCGATGGACAGCAAGCTGTCGGAAGTCGCTCTTGCCAAAGCCAAGGACATGTACAATAAAAACTACTTCAGCCATACTTCGCCGACGTACGGCTCTCCGTTCGACATGATGAAGCAGTTTGGCGTGTCGTTCAACTACGCGGGCGAGAACATCGCGAAGGGCCAAAGAACGCCCGCGGAAGTCATGAACGCCTGGATGAACAGCTCCGGCCATAAAGCGAACATCCTCGGCCAAAACTTCACGAAGATCGGGGTCGCTTACTACAACGGCGTATGGGTCCAAATGTTTATCGGCTAATCGCCGCGACGAAAGCAAAAGGCTGCGCAGCCGCATGAGGCGGGGCGCAGCCTTTTTTTTCATGTCGGCTTAACCGAATCCGTTCGTCCGCTTCGCCATCGGCATCGAAATCCGGCTTTCGATTTTCACCCAATCCACGACAACCCCAAAAAGCCCGCAATTCCGCAAACGAGGGCTCCGATCCGATAAGGCAGGTACGTTCTTCCTTCGGGCTCCTTCGTTCCTCTCAAGCGATGCACCCAGCTCCGGAACCATTCCGGATGCACGGCGATGAACAGAGCCGTTCCCGTCCAGAACACAAGCAGAAGCAATACGGCGGCGGTCAGCGGATTGCTCAAGGCGTTCACCTCATTTTCGAAAACGTTCGGAAGGAAAAACGCGAAGCTCCGTCATCCGGCAAAGCCGCGTCCTTGCTCCCGCTATGTTCGGTTTATGCAGGCAAAACGCCGCTTGTGCATGCCGGCGAAAATGTTCCGGCGGATAAAACGGCCGATTTTGGCGTATATTTTCGGAAAAGGCCGGTTGCCGACAATCCGCCGGACAGACGAGGAGAAAGCGATGCCGCAAAACGTTACGTTAACGATGGGCAAGGACGAACTGAACGTTTCCCACCCCGACAAGCTGCTATGGCCGGAGTCCGGCATTACCAAGCTTGACTATGTTCAAACGCTGGCCCGCCTCTCGCCGTATTTGCTCCCGCACAGCCAGGGACGATATTTGACGACGATCCGGTATCCGGAAGGCATCGCCGGCGAGACGTCCTTTTATCAAAAAAATTGCCCGCGCCCCGCGCCGCCGTTCGTCCGCACGGCCAAAAACGGATCGATCGAGTACATCGTGCTCGATTCGCTGCCGACGCTCGTCTGGCTCGGCAGCTTGTACAGCCTCGAATTCCACGTGTCGTGCGAGCGGATCGGCGAGGAGCTGCCCGACCGTTGGATGCTCGATATCGATCCGTCCGTCGAGGAGGAGCCGCGCCTTATGGAAGCGACGGACGCCGTGCTGGACATGCTGTCCAGGCTCGGACTCGAAGCGGTCGCGAAGACGTCGGGAGCGACGGGCGTGCAGGTCGTCATGCCGATCGAGCCCGGCCCGACGTTCGACGAGCTGCGGGCTTTCGGCAAATTCGTGTCGGAATATTTAACCGCCATGAAGCCGAACATGTTCACGGTCGCCCGCATGAAAAAAGACCGCGGCACGTTGATTTATCTCGATTACTTGCAGCACCATCCCGGGCGCACGCTGCCCGTTCCGTACACGCCCAGAGCGCGTCCGGGCGCGCCCGTATCGACGCCGCTCACCCGCGACGAAGTCCGCCGGGACGTGAAGCCCGGGGACTTCCACCTGGGCAATATCGTGCGGCGGCTGGAGACGGTCGGCGACTTGATCGGCCGCTGCAAGCCCCAGCCGCTCGGGCGCGTGCTTCAGTCGCTTTCCACGTTGTAGCCCGAGCCGCCAGCGATTCGCGCCGCGCGCAGCAAAGGCGACAGCATTCGCGCAAGCGCCCGGGCCGCGAACCGCGTCGAAACGTTTCCGGATCGACTTCGCGGCTGTCCCGCAAATCCCGGACGAAATCCTCCTGCGATAATCGCGGGCCGCAAAATAATAGAACGCGAGGCCGGCGATATTCAAGCACAGAACGGCGTCGCCGACTGCAGTGCGAACAGGAGCGGCAAAACGCACAGCCAACCCCATCCGGCTCCCTATTCGGCTCGCCCCCCCTAAAGCGCTCCGCTCGCATAGCTTGGACTCGGGCCTGGCCGGCCTTCGTCGGCCTTTTCGAACAAAAACTTCAGGTATGTTCATAACCTTGCAAGAATAAATAGCAATAGAGCGCTCAAATCGGCAAATCCCCCAAATCTTCGGTCTGGAAAGGAGAGGAAATGGCCAAGCGTAAAAAAAACGTCAAATGGTCGCTGCTCGTCATTCCGGAACCGAGCCGTTCGGCCAAACAATATCATCTTTCCCGCAGGACGATGCTTCTGCTGCCGGCCGCGGCCGTTTTGGCCGCAGCCGGCTCTCTGATCGCCCTCGAGGCCCGCTCGGAGCTTCGCCTGCGGGCGCTCGAAGGCAAGCATGCCGAGGAAGCCGGCGCGCTGTCGTCCGCGCTCGCGGCCAAGGAAAAGGAACTCGCCCTGCTGAAGCGGGAGCTGGACCGCCTGGCCGGCGAAGCCGCCGCCGCAAAGGCTTCCATGCGGCTGCGGAGCGAAACGCCGCGGCCGGACGCGGCCTTCGATCGGCGCGACAGCGGGGCCTCCTCGGCCGCTGCAGCCGGCGGCGCTCCCGTCGCCAAGCTGTCGCTCGAGGACGCCGCCGCCGCGGCCGGTTCCGATCGGCCGCCGGACGAAACCTCGGAACCGGACGAAACCTCGTTTTCTCCTTCCGCGTGGCCGACCGATTCGAAGCGGCTATCGTCCGGCTTCGGGTACCGCAAGGATCCGTTTACGGGAAAATCCGCGTTGCATGCCGGCGTCGATATTTCCGGGGAAATCGGAGATCCCGTCTACGCCTCGGGGAGCGGCACCGTAAAAGAAACGGGCGAAGACGGCTCCCGCGGCCATTATATTATCCTCGCCCACGGCGGCGAAATCGAATCGTGGTATTTGCATTTGGACGAAATCGAAGTGAAGCAGGGGGATGCCGTACGGCAGGGCGAGCAGATCGGCCGGCTCGGCAACACGGGAAGGAGCACCGGGCCGCACTTGCATTTTCAGGTGGTCGAGGACGGCGAGGCGGTCAATCCGCTGCCCTATATCGCAAAGGAGGATTGACGGCCATGCTCAATAAGTCCAAAAGCCCGAAGGGCGCCGCCGATACGTTGATCGGTGCGGGCACCGAAGCGGAAGGCGCGCTCAAGACGCCGACCGGCCTGCGCATCGAAGGCGAATTTCGGGGCGAACTCGAAAGCGAAGGAAACGTGGTCATCGGAAAAACGGGCATCGCCCGCTGCAGCATTCTGGCCCGCGACGTCACCATTGCCGGCAAAGTGTTCGGCGACGTTTGGTCGAGCGGCAAGCTGACCATACTTCCCGGCGGGCATTTGGACGGCAATGCGCAGACGGCCCTGCTTATCGTGCACGAGGGCGGCTGCTTCAACGGAACCGTTCGAATGGAGCCGTCCGAAGGCGCCGCCGCCCGCCTTCAGCCCGCGGTTTCGGCGCCGGCCGGGCCGCAAGCGGACCCATCGGCGGAATCGTCGGGCAAACGGGACAAAAAGGCGGTCTGACCGCCGACGAAGCCAACGCGAAAAAGCCGTCCCGTTCGGCGGCGATTGCCTGCCCGAAGGGACGGCCGGAACGAATGGCTTTCCTTAGCCCGCCACGTCGCGTTTGCGGAACACGGTCCAGGAAATCAGGTTGAAAATGACGAAGTAAACGGCCAGCACGGCGAGCGAGAAGCCGAACGTTGTCGGGTGATTCGGCAGCGGCCCGTTGCCCCCGTCCAAATAATTCGTCAACTGCAGATGCGGGAACAGCACGAACTTGACCCAGGGTTTGTCCGTCAACGACAGCAGGCCGCTGAGCATGCTGCCCGACAGCAGCAGGAAAATCGACAAGCCGATCGCCAGCCCGCTGCTGCGGAAAGCCGCGGACAGCATGAATCCGAACGTCAAAATCACGAGCTGGGTAATGAACAACAGCAAATATCCCGTTGCCGCGTACGCCCACGGAGACCCGCCCGCCAGCGGCGACGATTCGGGAATGAATCCCGCCGGGGATGCTTCGTATCCGAAGATCGCCGCGTTGATGACAAACGTCGCGACAAAGCAAAGCGCGCTGAACAGCAGGGCGAACAGCACAAGCGAAATAAATTTCGAGAGCAGGATGGCCGAGCGGCTCCACGGGCGAATCAGCAGCAGCTTGATCGTTCCCCACGTGAACTCTCCGGCGACGGAATCGGCTCCCTTGACGACTGCGAAAATGGTGATCAGCTGGAAGACGACCGACGTTTCCACCATCATCATATCCCAGTTCGTATAGCCTTCGGTGCCGTCCATGAACGCGATCAGGGCGCTCATCAGCAGCGGCGTCAGCACGATGAAGGCCATCATGATCCACGTCCGGGGTCGCCGGTAAATTTTCATGTTTTCATTTTGCACGAGTTTCCAGAAATTAGCCAATCGAATCACTCCCCGTCACCTCGAGGAATTGGTCCTCCAGCGATTTCGTTTTCTTGCGGATGCCGTAGACGTTGATCCCCGCTTCCACCAAGCGGCGGTTGACGGCCGCGACCATGCTTTTGTCCGCCGTTACGCTAAGCAACCCGTCGACGATCGTTCCCGCGCCCTGGCCTTCGAGAACGCCGAGCGCCGCATCGGGATGATCGACCTCGAACAGCACGTCTTCCGCCGCTCCGGACGCTCCGGAAGCTCCTCCGATGGAACGGATGTCCAAAATTTTGCCCTGCTGCAAAATGGCGACCCGGTCGCACATCAGCTCCATCTCCGAAAGCAGATGGCTCGAGACGAACACGGATGTTCCTTCTTCCCGGGCCAGCACGCGCAAATAATCGCGCAGCTCCCGGATGCCCGCCGGATCCAGACCGTTCGTCGGCTCGTCGAGGATCAGCAGCGAAGGACGGTGCAGGATCGCCTGCGCTACGCCGAGGCGCTGCCGCATGCCCAGCGAATATTTTTTCACCTTGTCGTGAATCCGGTTTTTGAGGCCGACCAATTCGATCACTTCGTCGATCCGCGCCTTGGTGACGCCCGGATTCATGCGGGCGAAGTGCACCAGATTTTGATACCCGGTCAAAAATTTGTACATCTCCGGATTTTCCACGATGGCGCCGACCTTGGAGACGGCTTGCTGCCAGGACGATTTTACGCTGTGTCCCGCAATCGAGATATCCCCGCCGGTAATCGAAATCAATCCGACCATCATGCGGATCGTCGTCGTCTTGCCCGACCCGTTCGGACCGAGAAAGCCGAACACTTCTCCCGGATACACGTCGAGCGAAACCCGGTCGATGATCGTGCGGCCGCCGATGCGCTTGGTCACTTCCTGCAGCCGGACGACTGGTTCCTGAGACATCGTTTCCCCTCCATTTTCCTGCATGCGAAATCGATAGCACCTATTTAAAATAGTTCATTTATGCCCGACCGTCACTAGCCTTAGGGCTAAGTTTCGCGACTGGCCTCGGGGCTAATCGTCGGTTTCAGCTTTCTCCGGAAGCGAGCTCCTCACCCCTTTTGGCGCGTTCGACCGCCTCGCAGCTCAGGCAAACGCCGAGCGGAACGTGAATTTTGTAAAATCCGGTCAAAAACAGCCGATGGGCCGACTCCTTGGGCAAAGACTGATTGCACCGCACGCAAAAAAACCGAACCCCTTGCTTCATGGACCTTCTCTCCTTTTGTCCCCGCATGATCCGCGATACTAACTGTATCAAAGAAAGGGTAACGAGGAGAGCGAAATTTGTCAAGAAAAATCGAGCGAAATTGTCGTTTTTTCGGGAATAAACGTCGCCAAACGCGGTCGGCGATCGGAATCGCAACGAAATCGCATGCGAAAAGGAGGGGCGGGAGGGGAAAAACGCGGGGAATTAAACGGCGCTTTTTCGGGATGCCAAAAGAGCCGCTTTTCTCAGCGGCCAAGAAAGGATAGGAAACCGGACCATCGACCAACTCCAAACGAACGCGAAGAAGCCGCTCGCCTTCCTGATGCGGCGGCCGCGGCGAATCCAAACGAGCTTGCCCAAAATTTGCCCGTCTTCGATCGGTTCGTCGTATTGAAGATTCGTGTCCCCTTTCAACCGATAGCGATAGGCATGTTCCGCCCTTTCGACGCGATGCAGCCGATGCCCGATCAGCCGGCCGTCCCCGGTCGCGAACAGCAGCACGTCTCCGGGCCGGCAGGCGGACCGGTCCGCCTTCTCCAGGGCCAAAAAACGGCACGAGTCGCCCTCCCGAATGTACGGGAACATGCTGTAGCCGCGCGATCGGATGTCGATCCATCCGTGAAGTTCGAGAAACCGCTTGCAAACCTCGATCCGTTTCTCTTCGTGCAGCATTTTCGGTCACCTGACTCTGGATTCGTTCAAATGGAAAAACCGCGGACATCGCAGCATGAAGCGATGAGGCGGAGCGCGCCTTGAGTTCAAGGCCGCTCGCGAATTCGCTCTGCTTGCGATGTCCGCCGGTCAACATCTTATTGCGTCAATCTGTATCATATTTTTATTCGTTAATTCGTTGATTCCCTCTATTGCGCATACTCGTTGTTTTTGAATTGGCCGCGGTAAACTTCCTGCCCGTTCTCGTCGTAGACAACGCCGGATCCGCTGCGAGCGCCGAACGCGAACTCGCCGACGTACTTCCACTTGTCGGGCCATACGTACTCGCCTGTTCCATGGATCATTCCGTCCAGGAAAGAACCGGTGTACGTCGAGCCGTCCGCCCAAACGATCGTCCCCTGTCCCGAAAACTTGTCGTTCGCAAACGAGCCGGTGTACGTATTGTCTCCCGTTTTCGCTTCGTCCTCGGCCAAGGGATTGCTAACGGCTTCGGCCTCCTCTTCCCGCCAAATGAACGTTCCTTTCCCTTCCCTTTTGCCCGCTTTATATTCGCCTTCGTATTTCAACGTTCCGTCCCCGTAGTACCACTTGCCGGAGCCGTCCATCAAGTTGTTTTTCCAGCCGCCCTCGTATACGACGAAGCCTTTGTCGTCGAAGTACTTCCCTTGGCCTTCCAACTTGCCTTTTGCGAAGTCGCCTTCGTAGAAGGTCATTCCGTTCGGATAGACCAGCCTTCCCTTTCCTTCCCATAGACCGTCCTTCTGTTCGCCGACGTAGGTGAATTTGCCGCCGTTAAAGGCGTCGACGAATTGGGAAAGATCCGTCGTCACGATATTGATCAGCTTCTCGCTTTGGTTCCAGCTGACAAAGCGGCCTGTCGCTTCGCTGATGAACCGAAGCGGAACCATGACATAGTTGGCGGAGGCGAAGGGGGCGGCCTCCAGCGTGAAGGAAACGCCGTTGACATAAGCTTCCGTCTTTCCGACGAACAGCTCGATCTTGTAGCCCGCCTTCTCGGCCGTCACTTTCCGGGCCGCGGCGTCCCACTGGACCGTCATGCCGAGTTCTTCGAACGTCGGCCTGAATTGAACGTAAGTTCGGTTCTTTTTGGAGACGGGATGGACTTCGTATTCGATCGCTTCGCCGTCGATCTTTACCTGAATGACGGGCCCCTCCGCCGCGAAGGCGGAGACCGGCAGCAGCAGCAGGAGCAGCCCCGCGACAATCGTGATGACCAGTTTTTTCAAACGCATGTACCTCCTCGTTCAATCGCTTTTCCGAATCGGCCCGGTCAGGCCGGATCAGTGCGATCCCATATCTCCCGACTTGGGCAGGAACGGAATCGTGTAGTCGACGCCTCTAAGCCGTTCCGGCTGGAACGGCGCGATTCCGCCGATCGGACCTGAAAATGCCGTTTCGAAACGAATGGGAACCACTTGCAAAACCGCAGGGGCCTCATAAGGCTTCTTCTCCATGTAGGTAACCTCCCGATCAAACCTTTTTAAGAACTCATGCCTTGCTTCGAACGAAACCGATTTCCGCCAGCTGCTGCAAAAAAAAAGGCAACGTCCCGTTCGGCGGCTTCGCGGCCAATTTCGTACCTTGCCTGCACGGCCTCCGTCAACTGCCCGATGTCCAGAGCCTGTTTCTCCAGGCATTCCCAGACAAACCCGCCGACTTCGTTTACCTGCGCAACCACTCCCCTCTCCGCCTCGACAATCATCCACTCGCCATCCATAACGACGGATTTCGCATGCTCCGTCCGTTCGAATGCAGCCGTCACGAAATCAACTCCCAAAATGCGTCGTTCTTTTGGAAAAACAAATCGTAGGATCGGACGCGGGAAGCCAGCGTTTCGATCAATCGGATAACCTTGACCGTTTCCTCGGGGGCATGCGGCCAGTAAAACACGGCGTTCATCAGCTTGCGAAAGGCGTCCGATCCGGCAAGCTCGGTCCGTTCGACGCGTTCGGACTGATTCAGAAAATGAACGGCGGCCAGCGGGTACGAGACCTCTCCGTTGTTCGCTTCCGAATCGCTTCGAAACGGAGAGTCATAGACGCGAACGTTCCCGTCTTCGGGGATGCAAACAAGAGACGCTTCATCCGACAAGACGGGACGCGACCGCGACATCAAGGCGACCGTCGACTTTCCGGCCCCCGAGCGGCCGGCGAACAAGTAGGCGTTTCCTCGATCCGCAACGCCGGACGAATGGATCAGCACCCCCCATCCGCGAAACGCGATCAACGCGCTGTACAGGTGAACCATCGCATGCTTGAGCGCCAACGGATCGCGCACCTCGAGCCAGGACTCGGCATAATCCTTCGCGACCCGAAGGCGATAATCGCTTCGCGTATAGGCGGTAACCGCGTTCGTCCGGTCGACCGCGACTTCGTAGCCCATAAAGGGCCGTCCGTACCCGTCGGCGACGTGCAGGACCGTATCCGGCTCCGCGGCGGAGTCGTCCGTCCGAAACAGCCCGCGAAACCAGTTCTCGATCCAAGCGGCCGAAGCGCGAATTCGCACCTTGTGCACGGCGATGGAAATCGTGAAATCGGACACAGTCGTTCTCTCCTCGATGTCCGGGATGGGCACCGCCCGGCAGGCGAGCGGAAAAATTTGTAACTATCATATGATACGTAATGTATCTTTGTCAAGCATGGTTTCATCATAGGCTCCGCGCATTAAATGCAGAAACCTTGCGCCCGTTACGGGGAAATCCCGGGCTGTTCGTTAGCCGCATTCTTTTTTTTCATCTGCTCGAGGTACATCAAACCGATCAGACCGACGACAAACAGCATATAGGCGGGTTCTTCCATCCATTGAAATACCGCCCCGTGAATCACGATGGTAATGACCAGGAACTTCGAATAATTATTAAAGCACAGCTTCCGATAGACGAAGAACCACATTGTGATGTAGATGATTAGTCCGAGTAGACCAAGATCGCCATATACGCCCATCCAAGAAAACAATAACGACCACATGCTAGATCCCGTTTGGGAATTGGTAATCCAGTCCGCTTGCTGAACTTCCCAAATGTAGCTCGTAGCCGGATGAATCGTAGCTCCCAGTTGGGATAGAAATCCGTAGTAATCCGGCATGATTTGCGCCAATCTTCCAACTGTGTGACCGGGACCAAGACCAAATAAGCCGTCTTTAAAGGATTGGTGGTATGAATGAATAATGTCGAATACTTGAAGCTTGGCCAGCAATCCCTGAAACGACTTATCGTAATCGGCCCAGTCCGCAAGTTGAGGGAACACCGTTTCCATCATCACCCACACAATGCCAACCAAACCGGACAGCGTGAGAAGGTAGATCATCATTCTTTTTACGCTATAGAAGTTGAAAACGGTCAATAAAGCGAGGCTGATCATAAATACAACCAGCGTTTGCTTATTGTCGACAAATGCCGTTACGAGCAGTTGAACGAGAATGAAGCCGGCTTTGAGTTTGATGGACTTTATGTGGGTAAGCGCATAAATGATGCTCGATAATGCAATGGCTCCGGCCACGTGGTGCCCTGCGCCCATGTTAAGAAATACGCCTTTCACATCGTCTTTTCTGAGGCCGAGCGCAAAGTATTCGACAAATGCGAATGCGGCGTTGATCAAGGCAAAGACAAAGAAGAATTGTCTTAGGCTGCTGATATGATGTTCGGACCACTCTCGATTGACCATGATATACAACAGAACAAACGGCTGAGATAACATGACGAATTCGAGAACGAAGTTTATGGCTCCCGCTCCTGAGTTTACGGCGCTAAGCGCAATCGATCCGGACAGTAAAAAAAGCATCATGTAAATCGGATACGCCGCTTTCGTTTGGATATTCAATAATACGAACGTAGCGATGATAGCGAAAAACGCATAATGCACGAAGTTGAATACGCCCGGAACCCCTACGGCCGTTACGATACGAGAATAGAACGCAAGGATTAACGAAAACATAAGGATTCGAACGTAAGTATCGCTCGTGTGCAAAGTCTGGTTGTCATTCATCGTCATGTAATGCAGCCGTGTCGATGCAGGATTCATATTCATCATCATTTTTCTCCCCGCATGAATGAATGAAAAGAGTCACTTTGTCGGTTGCTCTCTCGCTTTTTGGAAAAACGTTCGTTTCATCCATCGCAAAACCCAAAGAAACGGACGCAAGGGAAAGTAAAGAAAATGGAGTTTTCGCGGCAAAGGCAGCGTCAGGGCATCCTGATAGCTGGGATAGAGCAGTCTTCTGACGTACGCTGCCTTATGCCGGTTCGACAGCAATCGATACCAGTATCGATTGAATTCCTTGGACGAGCCTTCCGCCGCTGGCTCATTTATGAAAAAGAGCGCCTCCTGGGCCAATCGCCGGGAATGCCGTTTCGACATCATGCTCCTCATTTCCCTGACCGGGGAACCGAGCAACCCGGACGCCAGCAGCAAAGCCTGGCCGCCCAAATGCCGGCAATGATACTTTTTAAATAGCGCTTCGGTCCTGCTCCAGGCCAAACCGAGATGAATCATCCGGTCGATATCCACCAGCCAGCGCAGCCGAAACCAGGCATGCTTTGCTCCGTGAGCCACCAAATAAAAAAACAAGTCCTCTTTCCCGAGCGTGTAGACGGGATAGTTCGAAAATTGCTGCTTGTTTTTCCGTTCCCATAGTTCATCGAAAGAAGGTTCTTTTCCGAAATTCGCGTACAGTCTCCAATGAAGTTCGATTTGAATGCCCTTTTCAGAATGGATATAAGAGTCGTTTCTCCTTTTGATTTTCCATTCGTTCAATATCCGGGGGCCTTCCCCGAATCTTACGTAACCCGATTGAAGCAGGAGAGACTCCGCTTTTTCAAAGTCCTCCAGAGGAACCAGGATATCCAGGTCTTTGGAATTTCGAAAAGAGATGTCCCCATGGAGCAACTGCGCCAATGCAGGCCCCTTTAACGACAGAGCTCTTACCCGGTTGTTTTCGAACAATTCATTCACTCGGTCCAGTTCGGCCGTTAAATAAAGCATTTGCAGCGTATTGGAAACGCACAAGCGATGGATTTCTTCCGAAACTTGCTTCGGGACGATTGTTCGGTTTACGGATTGGAGGATGTGGCGAATGGAGGGGTAAACCCGATGAAATTCCACGAGTTTGAGAAAGAGGAACCAGTCTGTTCCGTCGTCGATTTTTTGAGCAACGCGCTCCAATCTTTCCGGTCGATTCGATAATTCCAGCATTGCTACCAACAAATGAAGCTCTTTGGAAAACGAACCGAGGTCCAGTCCTGATTCAATAGAACTACTCACCGCTATCTTCCTCCTCAGCCGATAGCCCGTACGTTTGAATGCCGTGAACATCGAGATGCCTTCTCCGGCTTCCGGAATCGTTCACTTGAATGCCTCCATCCCTCCCAACAATACCTTGCAACTGTTGGATCTCATGATTGCCGAAAAAAAGTCTAAGGAACGGGCAGACAATGCCTTCATTCCCTAGACTTTGCGGCTTCGGCTCAAACCGCAACGGTTTTATCCGCCCTGCTTTCCTGTTTGGAGGAGCCGACTCCCAATCCTTCGGCATCAAAGCCGATCTCGCGCAAATACGAATGGTCGAGGAAGTTCCGGGTATCGAGTAGATACGGGGTACGAACCTTGTTGAACATTTCCTTCCAATCCAAGTCCGCATACTCCTGCCAATGCGTCAGCAGCACGAGCCCGTCGACCTGTTCCGCCACTTCGAGGGGATCGTCGCAATAGGCGATATCCAGTTCCGGATTCAACGCGCGGAACATCGTCATTCCTTGCGGATCGTGAACTTTGATCCGGGCCCCGACTTCGGCGAATTCGCGGATGATGACGGAGGCCTGGGTATTTCTCGCGTCATCCGTGTTCGGTTTGAACGTAAGGCCGAGAATGCCGATCGTTTTGCCGTTCAGCGACTTCAACCGGCGCTTGATTTTGTCGGCCACGAAGTTGTGCATTTGAAGATTGGATTGCACCGCGGCCTCAATGACGCCCAGTTCGCAACCGTATTTCCGGCTCGTCGCCAACAGCTCGGCCGTATCCTTCGGGAAGCAGCTTCCGCTCCAGCCGCTGGAGACCTGCAGAAATTTGTTGCCGATCCGGGAATCGAGTCCCATTCCTTTGGACACGGCCGTCACGTCGGCTCCCAAAACCTCGCACAGCCGGGCGATTTCGTTGATATAGCTGATCTTCACGGCCAAAAACGCGTTCGATGCGTATTTGATCATTTCGGCGCTTTTGATATCCGTTTCGAAATAATCCGGCTTCTTGTTGTCGAGTTTGTAGTCGAATTGAAAATCGGCGCTTTTTTCGAAGTAATTTTCCCGTTGGACGATTCCTTGATAAAGAGCGCTCATCATCGCCCTGGCGCGTTCGTTGTCCGCCCCGATGACGATCCGGTCGGGGAAGAACACGTCCTCCAGGGCGTACCCTTCGCGCAAAAATTCGGGGTTGCTGACGACGGCAAAATGCTCGTTCGGAATCAGGCCGGAATTCTCCTCTATAATGGAGGAAACGAGATCGGCCGTGCCGACGGGAACGGTCGATTTATTGACGATGACCGTAAACCGTTCGGCATTCAAATGCTTGCCGATCCCCTGCGCCGCCAGCTTGATATATTTCAGATCGGCCGTGCCGTCCGGCTTCGAAGGCGTGCCGACGCCAATGAAAACAACATCCGCCTCGCGCACGACCTCGTAATGATCGACCGCGAAAAGCGTATTGCCGATGTAGGAAGAGATCAATTCGTCCAACCCCGGCTCGTAGATCGGGCTTTTCCCCGAATTGATGAGCTCCACCTTTTTCCTGTCGATATCGATCACGGTCGTCCTGTGCCCAAGCGTTGCAAATGCGGCGCCCGTGACGCTCCCCACATAACCCGAACCGATGCATACGATATTCATGATAAGCCTCCTTATTTTTCTTTTGAAATTTAAACGTCAGCGGCCAGCAATTGCTCCCTGTATACGGAAATCGTCCGCTTCAGCCCTTCTTCCAGATCGATTTCGGGTTCCCAGTTCAACAGGCGTCTTGCTTTCTCGATGACCGGACGGCGGACCTTCGGGTCGTCCTTCGGAAGATCGTGAAACGTGATCCGGCTGGACGATTCGGCCAACCGCTTCACCGTTTGCGCCACTTCCAGAATGGTGTACTCTACGGGGTTGCCGACGTTGATGATTTCTCCGGTCGCCTGATCGGCATCCATGGCAAGCCGGAAGGCGCGAAGCGTGTCGTCCACATAGCAGAAGGAACGGGTCTGGCTGCCGTCGCCGTAGACCGTAATGTCCTGGCCGGTCAAAGCCTGGGTGACAAAGTTCGAGATGACCCTTCCGTCGTCGTTCCGGAGGCCGGCGGAGTACGTATTGAAAATGCGCACCACCTTGGTGCTCACGCCGTAGAGCCGGTTGTACTCGTAGCAATAGACCTCGCCCAGCCTTTTCGCTTCGTCGTAGCAGGCCCGGGGCCCCCACGTATTCACGTTTCCCCGATAGTCCTCCGGTTGGGGATGAACCTCGGGATCCCCGTAAGCCTCGCTGGTGCTGGCATATAAAATTTTGGCGCCGGTCCGTTTGGCCAATTCCAGCATATTTTGCGTTCCGATCGTGTTGACGCTGATCGTTTCCAACGAGGATGCCTGGTAAAACCGCGGAGAAGCGGGAGAGGCGAGATGGTAAATTTCCTCGACGTCCTGCAGCTCGGGCAAATCGAGCGTTTCGCGCCGGGACACGTCGGATTCGATAAACGAGAAGGCCGGATGACCGATCAGACCGTCCAGATTTTTGGATTTGCCCGTCGACAAATTGTCCATGCCGACGACCCGATCCCCTGCTTCGACAAGCGATTTGGCCAAATGGGAGCCCAGGAATCCCGCTGCGCCCGTAATCAATATTTTTTTCATTCGCTTTCTCCCTCCATATCATCCATAGGATTCTTCCGGCTCGTCTCCGGTCGGGCCTAACGCGGATATTCGCAAAATTCCCGTCCACTGGCCGAACAACGTCAACAAATACAACGGATTTAAATATAAATATCGTTTCCAAAGCCTTTTGGGCTCCTGGGTCAACCGGTAAAACCATTCGAGCCCTCTGCGCTGCATCCAGCCCGGAGCCTGCTTCAACGTGCCGGCATGAAAGTCGAAGGCGGCTCCCACGGCGAGAAGCGGCATGTTCAGCAGCTTCCGGTATTCGTATGCCCACACTTCCTGCCTCGGACAGCCCAATCCGACGAAGACGATTTTGGCGCCGCTCGCGATAATTCGGGCCGCGACCTCCCGTTTTTCGATTTCGTTCAGCCTTCTGAATTTGGACGGTTCCATCCCCGCAATGATCAGATCGGGGAATTTCTTTTTCAGGTTCGCGCTGAAGCTTTGCAGCGTTTCCAGCTTGCTGCCGTACAGATAGACCGGAAGCTTATGCCTCGCTGCGGCCTCCGCCACTTTTAACGTCAGGTCGGGACCGTAAACCCGCTCTTTCAGATTGGTCCGGTAGAGCAGATTCAGTCCCCATCTGACCGGCTGGCCGTCGGGAAGCACGAGATCGAGGCCGTTCAGCCTGCGCCGGTGAACGGGATCCAGGCGTCCGGTCATGACGCCGTGCACCGCAAGAGCCGAAACTGCAAAGGGGACGCCGCGTTCGGCCGCCGAAACGATTTTCTTGACGGCTCCTTCGTAATCCGCGGCATTGATGTTCACTCCGCCGATCGGGTATTTGCCTTTGTCGATCATACCGTGACTCTCCAGCGCTCTTTGTTTTCTTCGAAGATGCCTTCGATGATCAGCCGAATATGGTTGAACTGCTGCTTCCATTCCGGGTAGTGCGATTGAAACTTCGTCAAGTCCGAAACGTACCATTGGTGGTCGCCCGCGCGGGCCGTGTCCACGTACTGGTAGCTCAGCTTTCTTCCGCTGATTTCTTCGGTCAATTGAATCGCTTCGAGCATCGACACGTTCGACGCGATTCCTCCGCCCAGATTGTAAACTTCCCCGCCGCGGCGCGGCCGTTCGAAGAAAGCATGGAAGGCCGAAATCACGTCGCTGGAATGGATGACATCGCGCACTTGCTTGCCTTTATAGCCGAAGATCGTATAAGGCGTGCCGGTCATGACGCATTTGACCAAATAATTGATGAAGCCGTGAAGCTGAACCCCCGATTGCTTCGAGCCGCTAAGCACGCCGCCCCGGAAGCAAACGGTCTTCATATTGAAATACCGGCCGTATTCCTGCACCAGCACGTCGGCCGCGAGCTTGGAGGCGCCGAACAGGGAGTGCATGCTTTGATCGACGCTCATTTCCTCGGAAATGCCGTTCTCGAACGGGTGGCCGGCCGCCACTTCCCAGCGCGTATCGCTTTCGACGAGGGGCAGCGTATTCGGCCGGTCTCCGTACACCTTGTTCGTGGACGTAAAGATGAATACGGCCTCGGGGCAATGCTGCCTCGTCGCTTCGAGCAGGTTCAGCGTGCCGTTCGCATTCACCCCGAAATCCGTGAACGGATCGCGGGCGGCCCAATCGTGGGAGGGTTGGGCGGCGGTGTGAATAATGAGGGAAATATCGCTTCCGTACTTCGCAAAAAGCTCGTTGACGCCTTCCTGATTGCGGATATCGATATTGTAGTGCTCGTATTTGGAGCCGAGGGTTGCCTCCAGCCGCTGCCGGTTCCACACGGTCGAGCCTTCCGCGCCGAAAAACGTTTCCCGCATGTTGTTGTCGATTCCGATGACCTTGTACCCCGCGTTCGTGTAAAACTCCGTCGCTTCCGAGCCGATCAGGCCGGCCGATCCCGTAATGATGACGATGGACATGATGGTTCTCCTCCTGTTTATTGGCTTTTTTTAAGTTTTTTCGGGTAATGGGTCAAAACGCGATCGTAAATGTTCATGAGCAGGTCGTAATGCCGCTCCGCCGTATACTTGTCTTCAAATTCCTTTCGGGCATTTGTTCGCATTCGTCGCAGCTTTTCCTCGTCGCTCAGCAGCGCGTCAATTTTCACGGCCAAATCCGAAGCGTTTCCCGGCTCGAAGTAGCTTCCCGTCACCCCGTCGCGGACGATGCTCTCCATCGCTCCCAATTTCGAAGCCACGACCGGAGTGCCTTTCGCGTAGGCTTCGATGATCGTCCTCGGCAGCCCCTCGTACCAAACGGACGGAAAAACGAGCAGCCTTGCCTCCCCCATCAAATCGTAAACTTCTTCGATCGATTTGGAGCCGACATACTCGATATTCGGATTCGTTTCGGCCGCCTGAAGCGCTAGTTCGGTGAGCGGCCCGTCGCCGGCGATTTTTAACCGGATCGGGTTCTTCAGCAGCTTCCATGCGGCCAGCAGCGTATCGATTCCTTTTTCCGGGGACAATCTGCCGACGTACAATACATAGTCGCCTTCGCCGCTTCCCTCGCCCGGATCGGGCACGAAATTCGGCTTCACCGCAATCCGGTCGGATGGAATGCCCCCTTGGATCAGCTTGTCGCGGGCGAATTCCGTCAACGCCACGTACATATCCACTTTGTCCCGCCAGGTTCCCAAAGCGCGGTGCGTCGTCAACATCGCCGCGATCGTCGCGCTTCCCGCCAGGCTTTCCTTGTAGCATTTGTTTTTGACGCCCGGCCACGGCACGAACTTCCCCATGCAATCCTCGCAAACCCGGCCTTCGCGGAAAAACAGCGCGTTGGGGCATAGCAGCCGGTAGTTCCTGATGTTCTGGATGACCGGAACGCCCATTTCGTTGGCAACGTAATAGATGGAAGGCGAGATGAGGGGAAACGTGTTCTCGCATTCGATCAGATCGATCCGCTGTTCGGTCAGCAATTTTTTGAAATATTTGGAGGTTTCTTTCGACCAGATCGTTTTCGCGGCCGTGCGGATTTTTCCCAGCTGCTCGATTCTCGTATTCGATTCCGTATGAATGACGACGTGGTGCCCCTTATCCTTCAAAAGCTTGTTCTTGGCGGCGAACGAGCCGTCCTCTCCCCCCCGAATCAAATACGTATTGTGAATCGACAAAATCTTAAGGGGCATAATTGACCACTCCGTGCTTTTCGACGTACCACTCGACGAATTTGGCGATTCCGTCCTTGATGTTCGTGCGGGGAGCGTAATGAAGCAGACGGGAGGCTTTGCCGATGTCCGCATACGTTTGGGGAACGTCTCCTAACTGATGGTCATGCTGCTCGATCAACGCTTTTTTTCCGCATGCTTCTTCAAGGGTGCGGATAAGCTCATTCAGGGTGACCGAATCGTTATTCCCCAGATTAATGACCTCGTATAACGATTGATCGTAATCCATGGCATGGCGAATGCCCGAAACGATGTCCTCGATGTAGGTGTAATCCCGACGGGTTTCTCCGTTGCCGAACTTCGGAATCGGTCTGCCTTCGAACAAGCAGCGCGTAAATTTATGTATGGCCAGATCGGGGCGCTGTCTCGGACCGTAAACGGTAAAGAAACGCAGGGCAACGAACCGGATGTTATACAGAGAGCTGTAGACATGGCCCAGCAGTTCGCCGCTTACCTTCGTGCTTGCGTAAGGACTGATCGGGTTCAGGACATCATCGTCCTCGCGCCAGGGGACGTTCGGATTCACGCCGTACACGCTGCTCGACGATCCGAAGACGAACTGGGGAACTCCCCGCGTCCTGGCCCACTCGAGAAGCCGCTGCGTCCCTTCGACGTTCGTCCGGTAATAGCCGACCGGATCTTCGATGCTCGGACGGACGCCTGCTTTTGCCGCCAAGTGAACGATAACGTCGTAAGGGGCGTCCAGCTCGCTGCCGATTTGATCCAGCTGCAACAAATCGCCTCTCACGAATCGGAAATTTTCGTGCTTCAGCGCCTTCTCCATATTGCTCTCTTTAATGGACGAATCGTAGAACGGATCCCAATTGTCGAGGCAAGTGACCTCCCAGCCGCCTTCGTCCAGCAAGGCTTCAATCAAATGACTCCCGATAAACCCGCTGCCTCCCGTAATAAGCGCTCTTTTCAAATCGATACGCCTCCTCTAGGCTTGATTTTATTGGTCTTTCAGCACGCCTCCGTGCGCAGGAGCAGCTATTAATAGGTATTGCTTTTAAAAATAACCTTGACGGTTCGAAAAATGATTTTCAGGTCCATTGCGAAAGAGATTTGATCGATATAATAAAAATCATGATGCAAATTTTCGTGGATCGGCTTTTTCCGGTCCTCGCTCGTCTGCCAAAGCCCCGTTATCCCGGGCTTGACCAGAAAGCGATAGTAATCCTGATTCGAAAAATGGGCCTCGACGATCGATCTCTGCTCCGGACGCGGGCCGATAAAGCTCATGTTTCCCTTCAAAATGTTGAAAAGCTGCGGCAGCTCGTCAAGACTTGTTTTCCGGAGGAACCGGCCGACTCTCGTGATCCGCGGGTCGTTCCCCCTTTCCGGAGAACGCCCCTGCATGGGGACGTCGGCATACATCGTCCGAAACTTATAAATCGTAAACACTTTTCCTCCGGCGCCGATCCGCTCTTGCCTGAAAATTCCGTTCCCCTTCGAATCAAGCCGGATAAGCACATAGATGAGCGCTAGCAGCGGGGAAAGAACGACGATGAGCACAAAGCCGAGTACTCTATCCAAAGCGGGCTTGACGATTTTACAGTACGTTTTATTCGTCGGATGAATCCTTGGCAGCTCGAGAGGCAGATCCGAGGGATGCAACGGGGATGAATTTTTCAAGATTTCCATTGCCGCAATTACCCTCCCTTCTAACGATGGTTAAACGACAAACGCTTTTTCGAGCTCCTCCAATTCCGAATCCTTTGCGCCTGCCGGTTCGGAAATCCGTTCCTCTCCGAGGAGCAGCCCGATTAATCGATCCAGGTCCTCGTCCTGCTTGCTGGAGACGGCTTCGTACACTTCCCTTCCTCTTCTGGCGTACGCTTCGCGAATGTCCGAATCGAACAGGACGCTGATGATTCTGTTTTTCATCTCCTCGATGCTGAACGGGTTGAAATAGATGACCCCGTCGCGGCAAACCTCGGAAATGGAGGTGATGGAGGAGGCGATCACCGGCGTTTCGTGCCGCATTCCTTCGAGCGGAGGATAGCCGAATCCTTCGTTAAGCGTCGGATAAACGAAACAGAAGGCCTGACGGTAGAAAAAATCGAGCTGTTCCGAGCTTACGTAATCCAGGAACACGAATTGCTCCGGATTTCGGATGGCTTTTTTGTACATGTCGCTATTTTTCACGCCAAGAACGACCGTTTTGACATTCGTCCGGAACGCGCCGTAAATTTCATCGAGAGCCCGAGTCGCCCTGTATCCGTTCTTCAGCCATCGGTTGCCGCTGATCAGCAAAAAATAGCCGCGCGGCTCGACGCCATACGGCGACAAATCGAAAAACTTGTCGCTTTCCTCGGTTTTTCGGGGACTGTACATGACCTTCACGTTCGAGGCGTCGAACTCGGGAAAATAGTTGATCAAGCTGTATTTCGTATGGAAGGAAGGCACGACGATTTCGAGCGGGGCTTTCGACTTCAACAGTTTCTCGATCTGTTCTTTTTTGTGCCGGACGTAAGAAGCTCCGAACAAGCTTTTCAGAACGAACTTCATTTTTTCGGAAACGCCCTGGCGATACTTGCCTTCGTAGCGGTCGGTCGGAAGCTCGATTTCTCGCAGCCCGTGAATCGTATAAATCAGTTTGACGTCCGCCCGCTCGATCTTAAGATCGTGGTACCGATAAGGCAGGGCGCTGTAAAAGACGGAATAGTTCCCCTTGTTCAGCAAGCCCGACAGTTCCTCGTTCGTGCTGAGCGCGATCAGCTCGAGACGGTTGCGTTCCACCAGGCCGCGAATTTCCTCGTCCAATTCCAATCCGCTGTCGTAAAAGCAGGCCAGGCTGCCGGCGTCGGCTTTGGCGACAAGATGCTTGAATACGATTTTCGCGTACTCCCCGCCCCCGTGAAATTTCGATTCTCCGCAAGGCTGGGTCGCGATCAGATCAAACAATAGTTTCATGCAAAATCACCCTCTCTCGATTCGACACCTTCCGCATTTTGGAGGTGATGAGCCGCAAAGCGATCCATTGCGCGACCAACCGCGCGAAGCTTGACACCACCAGGGAGTAAGCGGCTCCTTCCACCCCGTAGGCCGGCACCAAAAAAAAGCAGGAGACGATGACGGCCGCGGTCCAAATCAGGCCCAAATAGGGCTGAACGCCGAATTTTTTCGTCGCGGAAAGCCCGTAGCCCCCGAATACCGCAACGTAATCGATCAGACCCGCTACCGTGACGATGAGGAATACGGTCGAATACTGCGCATACTCCGCGGTGTACAGGAGCGCAAGGATCGTCTTGCCGGCGACCGCGGCCGCGGCAATGCCCAGAAGCCCCAACGCCAATCCCAGTCCCATCAGCTTGTACGTGAGCCGGTAAAAATGCCCGAACTCCTTATCGTCCAGGCTTTTCGCCAAACGAAACGTCGCCGCCTGCCCTAAAGCGGAAACGACCGTGCTGCCCGCAACCAGAAGGTAGGAAACAGCGGTAAACAGCCCCAATTGCTCGACTCCGACCGAACGCTCGATGAAAAATCGGGGTATATTCGTGTTCAGCGAAGTCAGCATAAACACGATTCCCAGCGGCAAGCAGATTTTTACGACCCGGAGGCACTCTTTCCACCGAATTCGGGGAAATACGGCCTCGTAGCGTTTCGTTTTCGGCAGATCGTAAATGAACAGGGAGATCAGCCAGGAAACCATCCATCCGAACGCGGCCCACACGAGACTGCCGCTCGTTTGCAGGATCGCGGCGAATACCGGAATCGCGATCGTGCCCTTGATGATTTTCGAGATGGCCAGCGCTCTCATGTTCTCATGCTTTTGAAAGACGCCATGACTTACGTCGCTTGCGCTTTCCACCGCTTTGGCCAACAAGACGAACCCGAGGACCATTGCCGTTTCGGAATCGTAGCCGAACGCGAACACGGCGATAAGCGCCAGCAGAACGGAAACGACGATCGTAAGCAAACGAAGGCCCATCAAGTCCCGGAACAGATATTGATTCTGCGTATCGGTCGCTTGAACGACCCGAAGCTGGAGGTTGGTCAGCGTCATGATCGGCGTGACGATGGCAAGGCAGATCGAAAATTGACCGACCATCGCGGCGGACCCGAACTTGGCGATAACGACCAGAAGCAGCCATTGCGCTGCGGCGAAATACACATTTCCGATCAAGCTCCAGGACAAGCTTCGCCGCAAAGAGCCGAACTTCATGTAACGACCTCGGCCGCCCGCAGTTTCAATTGCTGAACGATGTCCTTCACTTTCTGGGACTGGCTTTTTTTGCAGATCAGCAAGAAATTGTCCTTCTCGACAATAATCAGGTCGTCCACGCCGATTAACGCCACGTTTCGATCCTTCTCCAAATAAACCAAATTTCCCGTCGAATCGATCAGCACTTCATCGGAAAACGTAATATTTCCGTTCTCGTCGGGCCTGTATTCGTCAAAAAACGAGTCGAAGCTTCCAAGGTCGTTCCACCTGACATCCATCGGCACGACGGAAACCCGTCTCGAACGTTCCATGACCCCGTAATCGATCGAAATGCCTGGCGTGTTTTCGTATTTTTGCTGAACGGACGGGAGGAGAAACGCATCGTAAACGTCGGGACAATGTTCCTTGAGCTCCTCCAAAAAAACGCCGGTTTGAAACGCGAAGATTCCGCTGTTCCATAGACAGCCTTCCAGGATCAGCTCCGCCGCCAGCGCTTCGGACGGCTTCTCCTTGAATTCCTCCACGCGGAATCCGATGAAATCGGGGTCTCCCGGCTTTATGTATCCATACCCGGAATGGGGCTTGCTTGGCTTGATTCCGTAAATGACCAGCCGTTGATCAGTGAGCGGCAGGGACAATTCGATTCTATCCGCGAATTTCCGATCGTCCTCGATAATGTGATCCGAGGGGAGGACCAGGGCCAATTGATTTCCTTTCGCGTGAATGTGCTGCGCAGCATAAGCGATCGCGGGCAACGTGTTTTTGCTCGATGGCTCGACCAGGACGTTCGGGGCCGGGATCCGGAACCCCATTTGCTCGATTTGCTGGTGTACGATTCCCGCATACGAGCGGTTTGTCACGACGTATACATTTTCAAGCGGGGCAAGCTTCAGACAGCGGTCAACCGTCATTTGGAAAATCGTTTTCGGCATACCCTTCAATTTCACGAATTGTTTCGGGAAGTCGGAATGGCTTAACGGCCAAAGCCTCGTTCCGCTTCCTCCGGCTAGCAGGATGATGTTCATCTGTATCCACTCCGTAATTTTTATAAAAAGCCTGACCTTTGTCTCCCTATCCTTGCAATAGAGCGGCAAAGGTCAAGCTTTCCCAAAGAAAGGGATAATCGGGGCATTTAACCCCCCCTCACGTCATACCCTCGACGATAAACGTCTAAGGTCCGATGAACCCACAGCATGACCGAGTACCTGCAGTGATAAAGGAGGCAGCAGGCTTTCCCTGATGGCCGCTTCCGCCATCCGCGTTCGCGAGAACCTAGCAAGCTATAAAATTTTTGAATATTTCGTCTTATTCAAAACCACGCCCAGTACGCGGGCATTCGCATGCTCAAGGGACTGCCTTACTTTTTTGAGCAATGCTTTTTTGGTCTTGCCTTGGCTTGCGACGATAAACACGCCGTCGCATAACGAACAGATTTTCAGGCCGTCGGTAACCGTCAGCAGCGGCGGCGAGTCGAACAGGACGATATCGAAGTGTTGCTTGATGTCCGAAATGAGGTCCGGCAAATATTCTGAAGCGAGCAGATCGGATGGATGCAAAGGCGTGATACCGGAAGTCATGACGGATAGCCTGGGGATTTGGGTTGCCTGAATAACCGACTTCCATCCCTTTTCGTTCAATAACGCGTTCGTCAGACCGGATACATTGGAAAGCGAAAACAGGTGATGCAGGGACGGGTCTCTTATATCCCCGTCGATCAGAAGCGTTTTTTTCCCTTCTTGCGCATAGGCGACAGCCAGATTGGCAATCGTGGTCGACTTCCCGTCGCCGTTGCCGGGCGAAGTTACCATGATCGTTTTGACGGGATCCTCGCCGGATGCAAACTGGATATTCATTCGAAGAGCCCGATAAGCCTCGGATAAAGATGAGCTTGGGTTGCGGTGCACGATCAGTTTCGAATTAGCGGTTTGCGGCGGCATATGTCTGTTCACCTGCTTTGTGAGATGGTTGGGAAGGGAAATTGTTGCTCCTGCGAGGCTTCAAGTCCTTGCTGCGAATCACTTGAATGACGGACAAAGTCGGATAACCGACCGTTTTTTCGATATCGGCTTCCATTTTCACCGTATCGTCCAGGTAATTGCGCAAAATGACAAAACCGATAGATATCATGCACGATAGAAGGAACGCCAGCACAACATTAAGCATCGGATTTGAAGCCAAATTGACGGGAGGAGCGTTCGGATCCGCCGGAGTGAGAATCGTTACGTTATCCAGCTTCATAATATTCGGAATTTCGCGGCGGAACGTTTCGGCCACCTCGTTGGTCAACCTGACGGCCGTTTGGTAATTCTCGTTGTAGACCGTCACCGTCATGATTTGCGAGTCTTCCGACGAGCCGGCCGCTACGGATCCCATCAGCTGCTTGCCGGTCATGTTCAAATCCGGATTGGCTTCGGCAACCTTGTTCAGGATGGCCTCGGACAAGATGATTTCTTTGTACGAGTTGATTAGCCGAATGTTCGTGTTGATCGAGTTAATGTCGATCGAAGTGGTACCGTTGTTGGGATTGGCATAGTTAATAAGTAGTTTTGCAGAAGCCCGGTAGTATGGCGAAGCATTGTTGTAACTGTATAACGCGGTAGCAAGACATGAGATGATGACGACGAGTGCGATTAGCCACAGGTGTTTTCTGAGTAAGGCAAGTACTTCCTTTAATTCCATTCCTAATCCTCCGCTCGAAAAAAAGATTCAGCAATCTCGGCAGTTTTTTGTTACAATAAGGAACATTTCGGAGCTAGTTATAAGATTATGATACAATTTGTAACTTGTCAACTGCTTTGCCGATCTTATCTTTCGTTTTTTTGAGAAACGAGCAGCGGCTCCGCTCTTTCGCGTTCAATGATTTCTTCCAGAGCTGTAAGCAGCGGATGACGGAGCTCGTGATTTTTAATCGCGAAATCCAGCGTCGTTAAAATGAATCCCAGCTTTTCGCCGACGTCGTACCGCTTTCCTTCGAATTCATAGGCGTATACCCCCTGGTCCTGGTTCAGCCTTTCGATCGCGTCCGTCAGCTGAATTTCGCCGCCCGCTCCGATTTCATGCTTTTCAAGGTAATGAAAAATATCCGGCGTCAATACGTAGCGGCCGAGAATGGCCAAATTCGACGGCGCTTTTCCTCTCGCCGGCTTTTCTACGAATTTGTTCACCTGATAGAGTCGGCCGTTGGCAAGCAACGGGTCGACGATCCCGTACCGATAGGTCTCTTCGATCGGCACGGACTGAACGCCGATAACGGATTGCTGGAGCCGCTCGAATTGATCGACCAATTGCCGGATGCACGGAGTTTCGGCCTCTACGATGTCGTCGCCGAGCAAAACGGCAAACGGTTCGTCGCCGATGAATTTGCGGGCGCACCAAATGGCATGGCCCAATCCTTTCGCTTCTTTTTGACGTATGTAATGGATCTCGACCTTGGAGGACTTGATCACTTCGCCAAGCAAATCGACTTTTCCCTTTTGCATCAGCATTTGCTCGAGCTCGAACGCGTTGTCGAAATGATCCTCGATGGCCCTCTTGCCTTTTCCCGTGACGATAATGATATCCTCGATGCCGGAATTGATCGCTTCTTCGACAATGTATTGAATAGTCGGCTTGTTGACGATCGGAAGCATTTCTTTCGGCATCGCTTTGGTCGCGGGCAGAAACCGGGTTCCCATTCCAGCGGCGGGTATAATCGCTTTTCGAACTGTTCTCATCCTCATCCATCCTTTTTATTGAAGTGGCATGATACAATTCGTATCACTTTTATACGTTCACAATACGATGTGTATTCGCTTACTGTCAATGCCTTTTTTCATTTCTTTTTTCATAAACTTTCGGCTTCCGCGCTGGAAAAGGATTGTAAGGGTTTACAGCATATTCCGTAAACTTTATCTGAAACATATTGTATCTTTTTCTGTAAAAAATGATACGTACCGTTGCATATTGTTTGATTTTCTGTATAATTTAATCCATGAGTAATGTCGGACTCTGTTCGAGGAGGCATCATGAGTTTAATTGCCGGTGTCGTAAAAACGGACCAAGCTGTCGATTTTCCGGCAGATGACGGACTTCGCCTCATGCAGGCGATGCGCAACTATCCCGCCGACGATTCGCGGGTCTGGCACGACCGTTTCGCGTTTCTCGGTTGCCATGCTCAGCGGGTGACTCCCGAATCGGTTCATGAAGTTTTGCCTCTATATAAAGAAGAACTCCGATTGGCCATTACGGCGGACGCCTTCCTGGACAACCGGGATGAATTGTGCGACAGGCTGCGGATCCCTTTTCCCCTTCGAAACGGAATGTCCGACAGCGAGCTGATTTTGCTGGCTTACGAAAAATGGGGAGAAGATTCCGCCAAATTTTTGCTCGGCGACTTTGCCTTCGTCATTTGGGATGCGGACAAACGCCAGCTGTTCGGCTCGCGGGATTTGACCGGCAGCCGGACGCTGTACTACGCTTTCGAACGGAAACGGGAAAAGTTCGTCTTTTGTTCCGCCGTCGCGCCGATGTTTTCCGTTCCGGGCATCGAGAGGGAGCTTGACCGCGACTGGCTGGCCGACTTTCTGGCTCTCCCTACGGCTCTCGACTCGACCGATCCCGGCTCAACCGCTTATCGGCACATCGGCCAGATCCCGCCGGGGCACTCCTTCACCCTGAGAAACGGCAGGCTCTCGCTTACCCGATACGGGTCGTTGGTATCCGAAGAACGGCTGAACCTGAGCTCCGACGGGGAATACGAGGAAGCGTTTCGCGACGTGTTCGGCAAGGCGGTTTCCGCCAGGCTTCGGACGCACAAACAGGTCGGAGCTACGCTTAGCGGGGGACTCGATTCCGGAAGCGTCGCGAGCTTCGCGGCCATGGCGCTGCGGCATGAGGGAAAGACGCTTTATACCTACAGCTCGGTGCCCGCGCCCGACTTCAAGCCGTGGACGGCTCCTCACATGGTCCCCGACGAGCGGCCGTTCATCCGGGAGACGGTCCGGCATGTCGGCAACATTCGGGACCGCTACCTGAATTGCCCCGGACGGAGCCCGTATTCGGAAATCGACGAGTGGCTTCGGATGCTGGAGATGCCGTATAAATTTTTCGAAAACTCCTTCTGGATAAAAGAAGTTTTCGAATCGGCCCGTTCGGAAGGGATCGGCGTGCTGCTGACGGGGGCCAAGGGAAACAACACCGTATCCTGGGGCTCCGCGGCGCAATACTGCGTTTTTCTGCTGAAAAAGTGGCAGTGGATTCGCTTCTATCGGCAAGCCACCCTGCTCAGCAAGCAGATGAAAATGCGCAGATCGCGGCTCTTCCCCAAGATCGGCATGCTGGCCGCTCCCTTTCCAGGCGGCTTTCCGTTCTCCGGAGCAAAGCCGGAGCGGACGTTTCCGTCCATGATTCATCCGGACTTCGCGGCGAAAACCCAAGTGTTCGAAAAGAAGGGCGAGCTGTTCGGCCGACTCGAGAACCCCAACGAGAGCATGCTGGAGGAACGGCAAAATTACTTGGGCAACCTGGCCCTGCTGAGCATGCAGGGCATGTCGGGCGCCAAGCTTTCGCTTCGCTACGGACTGTGGGAACGCGATCCGACGTCCGACCCGAGGGTCGTTCGTTTCTGCTTGTCCGTTCCGATCGAGCAGTATGTTCTGAACGGGGTCGGACGCTCGTTGATCCGCAGGGCAACCGAGCGGTACTTGCCCGACAAGATTCGGCTGAATATGCGCTTCAAAGGCGTGCAAGCGACGGACTGGGTTCACCGGATGCTGCCGAGCTGGCCGGAATTTGTCCGGGAAGCGAAGGCGATTGGCGACAGCGCGATTGCGGCCGAGTGCTTAAACGTCTCTCAAATTCGAAGCTCGCTGGTCAAACTGGAGGCGCAGCCGCCAAAGCCCGAGCTTGCCGTAGACCCCGACATGAAATTGGTCATGCGCGGCCTGATTGTGAACCGGTTTTTGAAAAGCTTCGAATAAATTAGCGTGAAAGGAGGTGAAATCGATGAAAAAAATGTGGAAAGAGCCGCAAATAGAAGTACTTAACGTTCGGGAAACGATGCTTGGAACGGGTTCGACGAATGTGGACTGGGTTTGGGTTGGTTCCCAACTCGACGCCGATCTCTATGACGACGGTAAGCAGACGGGCGGCAACACCGGTCCTATTCTGGCTTCCTAATCGTAGTTTCTAAGCTTCAAGCGGCCCTTATGCCTTCAGTTTTCGGGATAAGGGCCGTCTATTTCATGACCGACTGAGGCGGTGGTATTCATTCGTTTCGAACCTAAATTCCGCTATACCGCTTTCGGCTTCCGGATCGCCAGCGAGATCGAGTTTCCGGAGCTGCTTCCCGGTTCCGACCGCGGCCCTGCGGATATCGAAATCGGAATGGCCGATCTACTGGACGCATGGAAGGAAGAGGAAACGGCCAATCGCATTTATCGGGTCCAGGATAACCGGGTTCTTTTTCATTTTCCCGACGTCGCCATCGCTTCGATCAGCGACGGCCGTAAAATCGGCGTTTGCCCGCTGCCCGGCGTCGACGAACGACTCGTTCGCCTTTACATACTCGGGAGCTGCATGGGAGCCGTTCTGTTTCAAAAAAGGATTCTTCCGCTTCACGGCAGCGCAATCGTGATCGGAGGCAGAGCCTACGCGATCGTCGGAAATTCGGGCGCCGGAAAATCCACGCTCGCGGCTGCCTTCGTCGAACGAGGGTATTCCCTCCTGACCGACGACGTCATTGCGGTTTCCGTTTTGCCGGAAGCCGGAGGCGTTCCGCACGTCATTCCGGCTTATCCGCAGCAGAAGCTATGGCAAGAAAGCATCTCCTTGCTTGAGATCCAGGCAAGCGAATATCGTCCTTTATGGAACAAAGCGGACAAATTCGGCATTCCCGTCGTTTCGAAATTCGCGAGCGAGCCGATCCCGCTGGCGGGAATTTTCGAGTTGACGGCGGCCAAGCAATCGGGCGTGCAGCTGCATCCCGTCGAACGCCTCGAAAGCTTGCCGCTATTGCGTTACCATACGTACCGCAACTTTTTGATCGCTCCCTTGCATCTGGAGCAATGGCACTTCGACGCGTCGGTCGCGATCGCGCGCGCGACTCCGATTTACCGGCTGACTCGTTCTTCCGGCGAATATACCCTGCACGAGCTGCCGGGCCGCATTCTTCAAACCGTCGAAAAGGAGAGTATCGTGTTATGAAGGACCTTGCCGCAATACAGCCGGACACCACGGTTTGCCAGGTTCAAGGGCACGTGACGAGCGATATGTCCGGCGAAAAAGTGATGATGAGCATCCGGAACGGCAACTACTACAACCTGGGGGAAACGGGGGGAAGGATTTGGGAGCTCCTTCAAACCCCGACGACGGTCAGACGCATTGTCGATACCCTCGTTCAGGAATACGACGTTGATCCGCTGTCATGCGAGCAGCATGTGATTTCCTTCCTGCAGCGTCTTGTCGACGAACAGCTGATTCAAGCGGAGTAAACGGCAATGAGGAAATGGAAAAAGTTTCTCTCCCTTCGCTCCGATAAGAAGAAGCTTCTGTTGGAAGCCCTTCTCTACTTGGGCTGGGCCCGCATCCTGAAGGCGCTGCCCTTTTCGCGGGTCGCGCCGATGCTGGGGGAGCCGATGACGGAAACCTCCTACGACCGCAACCTCGCGAACGAAAGGATCGCCCTGCAAATATCCCAGGCGATTCGGGTCGCCAGCAAGCATACGTGGTGGGAAAGCAAGTGCCTGGTTTCGGCGATCGCCGGCATGAAAATGCTGCAGCGGCGGCGAATCGGCAGCACGCTTTATATGGGAACGGCCCGGGACCCATCGGGCAAATTGGTGGCGCACGCCTGGCTCCGCAGCGGCGGACTGATTCTTACCGGAGCCGGAGGGCTGGAGCAGTATACCGTTGTCGCCAAATTCGGCCAACGGATGCCGGAAACGAAAGGGATTCCCACATGAAACTCATCGTAAACCTTTGGAAGCAGCTGCATGCCTTTGCCGGATTCAAACTTTATCTTAACCTTTTTACGATGCTGCTCAGCAGTCTCGCGAACGGGATCGGGCTGCTGCTCCTGATTCCGATGCTTCATTTTGTCGGCGTCTCCAGCATTCAGTTCGGAAATATTCCGTTGGTTTCATCCTTGTTCGAGTCGTTAAGCGCGTTTACGATCGATATCAATTTGCCGATCGTCCTGGCGATCTATCTGCTGCTCACGATCGGACAAACGCTCCTGCAGCGGAATCAGGTGCTGCTGGATACCCGGATTCAGCAAGGCTTCAGCCGGCATCTCAAGGTGAAAGCCTACGGGGCGCTGCTGCAAGCCAATTGGGAGTTTTTCCTTAAAAAAAGAAAATCCGATTTCAATCAACTGTTGACGACCGAAATCGGGCGCGTCGCCCAAGGCGTATCCCTGATTCTGGGCTTCGTTTCGGCCTTGATCTTTTGTACGATTCAAATCGGAATCGCCTTCTGGTCGTCCGCCGCCCTTACCTCGTTCGTTCTGATCAGCGGCTTGATTCTTGCGTACTTCTCGCGCAAGGGCGTGTCGAAGGCCAAGCGGCTCGGCAAACAAACGACGGAGCTCTCCTTGGACTATTTTTCGGGACTTTCGGATCAGTTGAACGGGATCAAAGATATAAAAAGCAACCGGCTTGAGGTTTCCCATCTGAATTGGTTTCAGTCCGTCAGCGTGCAGATCGAGCGAAACGTGACCCGTTTCGTTCAACTGCAAATGAATACGAAGTTTTTCTACAACGTCGTATCCGCGCTGCTCATGGTTGCGTTTATTTTTATCGCCCGCGTGCTCTATCAAGTCGAAATCGAGCAGTTAATTTTGATCGTCCTCATTTTCATCCGGTTATGGCCCTTCGTCATTTCCATTCAGAACAATATCCAGCAGCTCGGCTCCGTGCTTCCCGCTTTCAAGAGCCTGGACGATTTGCTTAACGAGTGCAAGCTTCATAACGAACGGTTTCCGGCGGAAACGGAATCCCCGGTTCGGCCGCTGCCCGTCGCGCAAGGGATCGAATGCAGCGGAATTTGCTTTCGCTACGATCCCGATTCGCCCGTCTACGCATTGAACGACATCTCGCTGCGAATCGCCGCCAATCAAATGACCGCCGTCGTCGGCAAGTCCGGCGCGGGGAAAAGCACGCTGATCGATATCCTTACCGGTCTGCTCCGGCCCGAGCGGGGCCGGCTGCTCGTCGATGGCGCGGCCATTACCGATGAAACGATTCCTTCGTACCGGCAATCGATCGGTTACGTTTCGCAGGACCCGTTCCTGTTTAACGCCAGCATCCGCGAAAACCTGCTGATGGTGAAGCCCGATGCGACGGAAACGGAGATTTGGGAAGCTTTGCGATTTGCCGCATCCGACGAATTCGTACGGAACCTTCCCAACGGCGTCGATACCGTCATCGGCGATCGGGGAACGCGGCTGTCGGGGGGCGAGCGTCAACGGATCGTGCTGGCGCGGGCAATTTTGAAAAAGCCGGAAATTCTCATCCTGGACGAAGCCACCAGCGCGTTGGATCACGAGAACGAAGCGAAAATTCAAGCGGCCCTGGAACGGCTGAAGGGAAGCATGACCATCATTGTCATCGCCCATCGCCTTTCCACCATCCGCAACTCGGACCAGGTCGTCGTTTTGGAAAACGGCCGAATCGTCGAACAAGGAGGATATGTTCAGCTTTCCAATGACAAAAAGGGTACGTTCCGAACGCTGTTGGAATATCAGATGGGGAGTTAACGTCCGTATCGCGTAAAAGGCCAGCCGCAGCTGACGGCTGGCCTTTCGCTATGGTGACGGGTTCCCTTCATACGGGTTGTTCCGTTTCCGGCCGCGACCTTACCCGTGTCTCTCGCTAATTTCGCGATATAGTTCCAATATCCGTCGATTCGAAACCAACACCGTTCGCAAATATTCGTTAAGCTTGTATTCGAAATTTTGCTGCTCGCTGCTCGTCAGCCTCCAGCAGGCGGAATATACGAACAGCCCTTCTTCTTCGCGGAAATTTTCGATAACGGAGGTTAACCGGACCGTATGCAGCCCCAGTTGGATCTCCAGCATCCATTCGACGTCATCGCGCGCGGGAATCCGCAAAAAGGTCTGGAATCGGCAGCCTTTGAAGCTGATTTCCTTCAACAACACCTTTTGCTTGTTGCTGCGGATTTCTTTTTCCTGAATTTTTTTGATCGAAATATCCGCAACCAGATGATAAATTTTGATCGGAAGGCAATCCCGGTAATTCAGTTCGTCTTCATCAGCGGCAAAGTCCAACGGCCTTCACTCCGATACCATATGTATCATAATCCTACTTTGAATTTATGATACATTTCGTATCTAGTCAAGGTTTTTTTTGACATTTGTGCTACAGAAACATCATAATTATACTTGCTTACTTTTTTGATGTCGTGCAGGTTTAATCGTCATCCTTACGGATCATACTAACGATTAAGCGTTGCGACGTTTCGTCGCAATCAATGAAATTGTTTACTATTCGTATTATGATTGAACAAGAGAAACGCCTAAGGGGGGACAATTAATGAATATCGGCAGCCGTATTGCATTCCTTAGGGAGAAACAAGGCTGGACCCAGGAGGAGCTCTCGTCTTCCCTCGGAATATCGCGCGCAGCCCTTTCCCACTATGAGAAAAACAGAAGAGAGCCCGATACGGAGACGCTGACGAAAATCGCGGACATTTTCAAAGTTTCTCTGGATTACCTGGTAGGCCGTACCCAAAATCCGAATTCGACGTTGGAGACGGACGTTCGGCAGTTCGTCGAAGATCTTGAGCTCTCCGATCAGGAACTGCTCGAACGCTTCTCCCTTACGATTGACGGCCGCAAGCTTTCGCCGGAGGAGGCCAGGCGATTCATCGCCTTCGTCAGAGCGGAACGCCAATTAAACCAATAAACGAACTTTCGGATACAAAAATCTCTAAGGCGACGGATCGTTTCGGATCCTTTCATCCGTCCTTGGAGTTTTTTTGTTTGACTCGTTATCGCGGCTCATCGCTCTTGTATGTAATCATCTGCAGCGCTTCCAGACGTCGTTCCTCACGGATGCCCATCTGAATCATGATTTTTCGGATGTCGAGTTCCAATGGTTGAATGGATTCGTTCCTTTTGTTCGATTCTTTCGAAACACTTTCGTTTCTCTCCATTTCCACCCAATCCCCTCATTTTTCTAACCTCAAAAAAAAAACACCGACTACCCTTATTCTATAACAGAAGCGCCGCGAAGAATGTTGAACATTGTTGTCGTTTCCACGGAATTTAACCAGAATACTTACCATTTTTCCATATTTTAAGAGAGAAAAAAGGGGACTTTGGATCGATTACAAGTCATAAGGGCTTCGTCGGCCTTGAAAGGCGGCGAAACGCAAAGACACCCCCCGAACCTTCCGGGGGGTGCCGCGAAACTTATTTAATTCCCGCCGACCCGGGACAAATCCCGCATGTTCGCTTCGAAGGCGGCGAGCAGCGCCTGCTCTCCGCTCAAGCCTTCGGCTTGAACTTTGGCGATTTGCTCCATCATCCGCTTGTAATCCTTCGGAATGACCTTGACGAACCGCGGGAGGAACTCCGTCCACTCGCCGAGCACGCGCGCGCCGAGCTCGCTGCCCGTATAGCGGACATGCTTCTCGACCATGCCGCGGACTTCGGCGATTTCGGTTTCGTCCTCCAGCTTTTCGAGCAGGATCATCTCGAAGTTGCAGCGCTTGACGAAGTCGCCGTCCCAATCGATGACGTAGGCGATGCCGCCGGACATGCCCGCCGCGAAGTTGCGGCCGGTGTTCCCGAGGACGACGACGCGCCCGCCGGTCATATATTCGCAGCCGTGATCGCCCACGCCTTCGACGACGACGTTCGCGCCGCTGTTCCGGACCGCGAACCGCTCGCCCGCCACGCCGCGAATGTAGGCTTCGCCGTTCGTCGCGCCGTAAAACGCGGTATTGCCGACAATAATGTTCTCTTCGGCTTTAAAGGTCGCCTTCGGCGACGGGTAGACGACGATTTTGCCGCCGGACAGCCCTTTGCCGATATAGTCGTTCGCATCGCCTTCCAGCGAAAGCGTCATGCCCTTCGGCACAAAGGCGCCGAAGCTTTGGCCGGCGGTTCCGACGAAATGGAACCGGATCGTATCTTCCGGCAGTCCGTCCTTGCCGTGCTTCATCGTCACCTCGTGGCCGACGATCGTCCCGACGACGCGGTTCGTGTTCTTGATCGGGAACGTCCCTTCGACGGACTGCTTGCTCTCGATGGCAGGCGCCGCCGCCTGAAGCAGCTGCTGCATGTCAAGCGACTCTTCCAGGCCGTGATTTTGGCTCTTCGCTTTGTAGCGGAAAGAGCCTTCCGGCAGTTGCGGCATGTGCAGCAGCGGGGCCAGATCGACGCCCTGCGCCTTGAAATGCGCGATCGCTTTCTTCGTGTCGAGGCGATCGGTGCGTCCGACCATCTCCTCGACCGTCCGGAAGCCGAGCTGCGCCATGATCTCGCGGAATTCTTCCGCCAGGAAGCGCATGTAGTTGACGACGTATTCCGGGTCGCCCATGAACTTCTTGCGCAGCTCCGGATTTTGCGTCGCGACGCCGACCGGACACGTATCCAGCTGGCAGACGCGCATCATGATGCAGCCGAGCACGACGAGCGGAGCCGTCGAGAAGCCGTATTCCTCGGCGCCGAGCAAGGCGGCGATCGCGATGTCGCGGCCGGTCATCATCTTGCCGTCCGTCTCGACGACGACACGGTCGCGCAAATTGTTCAGGATCAGCGTCTGATGCGTTTCCGCCAGGCCGAGCTCCCACGGCAATCCCGCGTGGCGAATCGAGCCGATCGGCGAAGCGCCGGTGCCGCCGTCGTATCCGCTGACCAGAATGACGTCGGCGCGGCCCTTGGCGACGCCCGCGGCGATCGTGCCGACGCCGACTTCCGATACGAGCTTCACGTTGATGCGGGCTTTCGGGTTCGCGTTTTTCAGGTCGTGAATCAGCTCCGCCAAATCCTCGATCGAATAAATGTCATGGTGCGGCGGCGGCGAAATCAGGCCGACGCCCGGCGTCGTGCCGCGCACTTCGGCGACCCACGGGTACACTTTGCGGCCCATCAGCTGGCCGCCTTCGCCCGGCTTCGCGCCTTGCGCCATTTTGATCTGGATTTCATCGGCGTTGGACAAGTAATAGCTCGTCACCCCGAAGCGTCCGGAAGCGACTTGCTTGATCGCGCTGCGGCGGGAATCGCCGTTCGCGTCCGGAATGAACCGGGCCGGATCCTCGCCGCCTTCGCCGGAGTTCGACTTGCCGCCGATCCGGTTCATCGCGATCGCGAGCGCCTCGTGCGCTTCCTTGCTGATCGAGCCGAACGACATCGCGCCCGATTTGAACCGCTTGAAGATCGATTCGACCGGCTCGACCTCCTCGAGCGGCACGGGCGGCTGGTCGAACTTGAAGTCGAGCAGCGACCGCAGCGTGCGGATTTCCTCGTATTCGCCCTGGACGAGGGCGGAATATTTCTTATACAGGTTGTAGTCGTTGGCGCGGGTCGCCATCTGCAGCGTATGAATCGTCTTCGGATTGAACAGATGGTCTTCCCCGTCTTTGCGCCATTGGTAGTCGCCGCCGGAATCGAGTTCCGTCTCGGCGCCTTCCTGTTTCGCGTAAGCGCGGCAGTGCGGCTTCAGCGTTTCCTCGGCGATCGTCGCGAGTCCGATGCCTCCGATCCGGGAAGGCGTCCACGTGAAATATTTCTCGATCAGGTCTTCCTGAAGGCCGATCGCTTCGAAAATTTGCGCGCCGCGGTACGATTGGATCGTCGAGATCCCCATTTTCGACAGGACTTTGACGACGCCTTTATTGGCGGCTTTCAAATAATTTTTGACGGCTTTTTCGTGCGAAATGCCCTTCAGCCGGCCTTGGCGGATCAGATCGTCCAGCGTCTCGAACGCCAGGTACGGGTTGACGGCGCTGACGCCGTAGCCGAGCAGCAAGGCGAAATGATGCACTTCGCGCGGTTCGCCCGATTCGAGCAAAATGCTGACCTTCGTCCGCGTGCCCTTGCGGATCAGATGATGGTGCACGGCGGATACGGCGAGCAGCGACGGAATCGCCGCGTTGTCCGCATCGATGCCCCGGTCGGACAAGATCAAGATGTTGTGCCCGCGCTCGATGACGCGGTCGGCCGCTTCGCAGAGCAGCTTCAGCGCGCTTTCCAGCCCGGCTTCGCCTTCGTCGGCCGGGAAGAAAATCGGCAGCGTAATCGACTTGAAGCCCGGACGGTGCACATGGCGCAGCTTCGCGAAATCCTCGTTCGATACGATCGGCGAGACGAGGCGGATGTGGCGGCAGCTTTCCGGCTCCGGATTCAGCAGGTTCCGCTCCGGCCCGATCGTCGTATACGTGGAGGTTACGATCTCCTCCCGGATGGCGTCGATCGGCGGATTCGTCACCTGCGCGAACAGCTGCTTGAAGTAGTTGAACAGACGCTGCGGACGTTCCGACAGGACGGCCAGCGGCGCGTCGTAGCCCATGGATGCGAGCGGCTCCACGCCGCTGGACGCCATCGGCTCGATGATCTTGCGGATATCCTCGAACGAGTAGCCGAACGCCTGCTGGCGCTGCTGGACGCTGTCATGGTCCTCTTCCGGCAGCTCGGTAGCGTCCGGAAGATCGTCCAGATCGACGAGGTGGTCGTTCAGCCACTCCCGGTACGGATACTCGGACACGATTTTCTTTTTCAGCTCTTCGTCGGATACGATCCGGCCTTCCTTCGTGTCGACGAGCAGCATGCGGCCCGGACGAAGCCGGTCCTTCAGCACGATGTCTTCCGGCGGAATTTCGATGACGCCGGCCTCGGATGCCATGATGATCAGGTCGTCCTTCGTCACGTAATAGCGCGCGGGACGCAAGCCGTTCCGGTCCAAAATGGCGCCGATTTGCACGCCGTCGGTAAAGCCCATGGCGGCGGGGCCGTCCCAGGGCTCCATCAGCGTGCTGTGGTATTCGTAGAACGCCCGCTTTTCGTCGTCCATATGCTCGTCGTTTTGCCAAGGCTCCGGCACCATCATCATCGCGCAATGCGCGAGAGGACGTCCGGCCAGGTACAGAAACTCGAACGTATTGTCGAACTTGCCCGTATCGGACAAATCGTGATTGATGATCGGTTTTACCTTTTCCAGGTCGTCGCCGAACAGCTCCGATTCGAACAGCGTCTGCCGGGCGTGCATCCAGTTTTCGTTGCCGCGCAGCGTGTTGATCTCGCCGTTGTGAATCATATAATGGAACGGATGCGCCCGCTCCCAGCTCGGGAACGTGTTCGTCGAAAAGCGCGAGTGCACGAGCGCGATCGCCGTCTCCATGTCCGGATCGTGCAATTCCGAATAAAACTGCCCGACCTGCTCGGTCGTCAACATGCCTTTGTAAATGACCTTCTTGCTCGAAAGGCTAGAAAAATAGAACGAATCGCCGCCCGGAATTCCGGAATAGCGGATCGCCTTCTCGGCAAGCTTGCGAACGACGTACAGCTTTCTTTCGAACGCCAAATCGTCGGCAAGTCCGGCGGCGCGTTCGATGTATACCTGGCGGACGAACGGTTTGACGCGCTTGGCCGAAATGCCGAGCATGCTGTCGTCCGTCGCCAGCGTGCGCCAGCCGAGCAAACGAAGCCCTTCCTGCTCGACGATGGAGGCGAAAATTTCCTCATGTTTGGCCCGCTGGCCTTCGTCCTGGGTCAAAAAGACCATGCCGACGGCATAACGGCCTTCTTCGGGAAGCTGGATGCCGAGCTTGGACGTTTCTCTCTTCAGGAATTTGTGCGGAATCTGCATCATCAGGCCCGCCCCGTCGCCCGAATTCGGTTCGCTTCCTTGCCCGCCCCGGTGCTCCATGTTAAAGAGCAGCGTCAGCGCCTGCTCGATAATCTCGTGCGATTTGCGGCCTTTGATATGGGCGACGAAGCCCATGCCGCAGGCATCCCGTTCGTATTGCGGATCATACATCCCCTGCTTCGGAGGCAATCCGTTCACGAGCTCTTTCATCTTAAAACGCATCCTTTCTATAGGAGAAGATCTGGAAGAGGAAGGAACGATCAAACGCTGGCGGCACCGACTTCCGGGTCTATAACGCAAACGCTCGAAAGCGATCGGCAGCTGAGCGCCGGGCGGCCATCCCCCTTGTGCGAACCGTCCGGAAACTACTGCCTTTCGCCGTAAAGTCTGGTACAATAGTAACGCGCAACGAGTCGAAGCGGCAGCCTCGGCCAAACGCTTCGACGGTCAAGCCCGGAGTCCGACCCGGCTTGAGATGGTTTTTTATTGTTATGTTATTTTAACACCTTCGTTCGGAAAATGACAATTTAATATTTCGCCAATAGTTTGCAGAAAAAGACAGGGTTCGAATAATTATTCATGAGTGGAGGCTTGCGATCATGACTCGGAAACGACACGGCCTGTACGCCGGAACCGTTTTTCGCAAATTGGCCGCCGTCGCGCTGGCCGGGACGCTGGCATGGACGGCATCGGGGGCGCTGCCGGCTAACGCCGCGGAAGGGGATTCGGCAGATCGGGCGCCGACCGCCGCCGTCTCTTCCGCCGACGCGTATCGGATCGTGGTGCTGGGGGATTCCATCGGGGTCGGCTACGAGCCCGGAGTCGCCGCCGCTTCCGACGTTTACGGCTATGCCGACCGCCTGTACGAGCAGGCGCTCCTGCACGGCCGGGCGGAGTTCGCCAATTACGCCATTCTCGGCCTGAAAACGGAAGGACTGGCGAACCAGCTCCGGGGCGCGGCGGAGCGGAAGGCGCTTCCCGCCGCGGCCATTCAGGACTTCGCGGATCCGCGCATCGAGCAGCAAGCGGAGGCGGTCGCGGCGCTGGGGGCGAAGCTGGCCGACGATTTGGCGCAAGCCGATCTCGTGGCCATAACGATCGGGGGCAACGATTTTCTTGCGTTTGTCCGCGACCTGCTCGAAAAGCCCGCCGAAGAGGCGGCGCGGACGCTTAACGCGGAAATCGAAAGCAAACTGAATAATTATGCAGAGCATGCAGAAACGGCCGTCCGGCTCGTACGCGAGCTTGCTCCGAACGCTGTCATTCATATGTCGGATCAATATTTGCCTTTTCCGAGACAGGCGAACCCGGAGCTGTACGATCTTCTGATCGGGCATATGCGCGAATTGTCGGCCGATTTGGACGAACTCGCGGCCAAGCTGCAGGCGGAGAACATTCCGCTGAACATCGTTCGCGTCAGCTCCGCGTTTACGGGCTTCGAGCTTTCGTTTACCCACGTTTACGCGAACAAGGACATTCACCCGAACCAGAACGGCTACAACGCAATCGCCAAAACGTTTTCCGAATCGATATGGAACGAATACGCAAAATTGTCCGCCGCGAACAAGGGGTCGGCAGCTTCGCCCGCCGCTCCCGCCATTTACATCAAAGGCAAGCTGCTTGCCACCGCGAACAAGCCGAAGCTTCGCAGCAGCACGACGTTCCTCTCGCTCAGGGACGTGGCCGACGCCACGGGAGCGCAAGTCGACTGGAACGCAAAGACGCAGACGGCCCTGTTCAAATTGAACGGACGCGAGGTCGCGATCACGATCGGCTCGAAGACGCTGGCGGTCAACGGGGTCGAGCAGCCGCTGGCGGCTCCCGCCTATTTGGAAGCGGTCGGAAACGAGAAAAAAACGTACGTCCCGCTCGCCGCGATCGCGAACGGCTTGAATTACCAGGTCGTCTACCGTCCCAAGCTGTACAGCGCCTTTATCAATCCGTAATTTAGCTCGGTAACGGCTTTTTATGCAGCTTTAGTATATCCTGCCGCCGGCTTCCTAGTCCGCCGCCGAGATCAAAAAACGGGATGGCCCGGAACCTATCCGGACCATCCCGCTTCTATTTTTTACGGTTTTTCCACTTTAACGCGTATCGTGACCGTCTTGCCGTCGTATTTCGCTTTGACCGTCGTGCTGCCTTTGGCGACGCCCGTGACGACGCCCGATGCGTTTACCGTCGCCACCTTCGTGCTGGTCGCCGTCCACGTCGCGAGCGAAGTCACGTCGACCGTTTTGCCGTTTTCGTACAAGGCGGTCAGCTTCACGGAACCGGTAGTTCCCGGCTTCAGCGTCAACGGCCCGTTGGAGGCGGTAATTTTGGTCAGCTTCGCGGTGACCTTGAACGGGATCGTGAGCGTTTTGCCTTGAATCGAGCCCGTGATTTTGCCGCTGCCTTCCGCAATCGCCTTGACTCTCGCGCCGTCGACCGTCGCGACGGTTTCGTCCGACGACGCCCATTCGATGCGGGACGCGATCGAAACCTTTTTGCCGCTCTTCGTCTTGCCCGTTACTTTAATGTTTTTCGTTTTCTTCAACGTCAGCTCGATGCTCGTCGGATCGATCGTAAAGGAAACGAATTCTTCCTCGACCGTTACCGTCATTTTGACGGTGGCGTTCAAGTACGTGCCCGTCAATGTCGCCTTGGCCGCCGCCAGGCCTTTCCAGGTCGTTTCCTTCACGAGCAGATTGACCGAAGAGGAGGTCCACTTCACTTTATCCGTAATCGTCTCTTCATTGCCGTTCTCGTAGACGACCGTCACTTCCGGATAAGCGACCTCCGTGCCGATGATCATGCTCATCGATTCGGTCGAAGGGATCAGCAGGTGAACCTTTTCGTTGACGACGACTTCGAACGACCCGGAAAGCACGTCTCCGCCGCCGTTCGTCAGCGTCGCCGTCAGCGTCGCCGTTCCCGTTTTCAGCGCTTTCCACTTGCCGTCCTCGATCTCGACGACGGAATCGTTCGAGCTGGTCCACGTTACCGCGTCGCTGATGTCGATCGTTTCGTCGGCAAGCGTCTTGCCGCCGACGGAAGGCAGCGTGCCGCTCTCGTCCGCGTACGTGTCGATCGTTTCCTCGTCGATCGTCAATTCGGTAATGGTGGGATACACCGTGACGTTGAGCGTTTTCGTCAAGCCTTTGTACGATGCCGTAATCGTCGTCGTGCCGGCGCTCTTCGGCGTGACGTACGCCTTGCCGCCCGCGATGTCGACCGTTGCCGTCACCAAATTGGAGGACGTCCAGGTCACCGCCGTCGTCACGTCGGTTTTCGTCTCCAGGTTGTTCAGCACGTAGGCGCTGATCTCCTTCGGACCGCCCTGCAGCGAAATCTTCAGCGTTTTTTCCGGAGTGATGCGCAGCGCTTCGTACGGAGTCCGGACGACAAACGTAATCGTACCGGTTACGCCCAAATACGTCGCTTTGATCTCGGCCGTGCCGACCCCGACCGGCGTGACGGCCCCGTCTTCGTCAACCGTCACGACGCCGGTATTGCTGCTCGACCACGTTACCTTGTCCGTGACGGTTTCGGTTCCGCCCGCTTTCAGCGTAGCCGTGACCGTGAGCCCCGTGTAATCGTCGTCGCCGACGTACATCTCGATCGGACCGCTTTGGTCGAACTTCAAGCTCGAATAGGGCGAAGATACGGTCAGCTTCACCGAATCCGTGCGCCCCAGATAGCTGACTGTAATGGTCGCTTCGCCGGAGGCGAGCAGCGTCACGACGCCGTCCTCGACGGTGGCTACGCTGCTGTTCGAAGTCGACCAGGCCGCTTCGTCGGTCACGTCGGTCTCTCCGCCGCCGTTCGTTTCCTTGCCGATGGCATTCAGCGAAAGCGATTCGCCTTGCCGGATATCCAGCTTGTCGGCCAAAGCGGCCGATTCCCCCTGCTTGCGAAGCTCGATGGAGCTGTAGCGATATACCGAATTTATCGTGACGGTTGCCGTATAGCCGCTGTATTTGCCCGTAATCACGACATTTTTCGCGCTTGAACTTGCCGTAACGACGCCGCCGCTAACGGACACCGCCGAATTCGAGGAAGTCCACGTCGCGACCGAGGTTACGTCTTTTTTCGTCGTCGAGCCGCTTACTGTGGCCCACAGGGTCAACGCGATCGAATCTTCGTTTACGTACACCGTGTTCGAGGGAATCGAAGACAGTTCCACGGCCGTTATCGTATCCTCCGCCGCCGCGAGCCCGCCTGCCTGGCCCCACAATAAAGCCGCCACCAATAGGGCGACGATCCAACGAGTCGTCATGCGCTCCGGACGCCGCGGTTTTTGCGGAACCGCTTGAATCGCGTTGCTGTTCATCGGGTTGAATAATCCTCCTACTGATTTCTTTATCGTCATCATCCGATATTGTTATCGGCAATTCGTCCGAGATAATGAAGGGATAAAGGGAAATTCGGGAAAAAATCAGGCCATTAGACTCAGAAAAAGAAAGAAGGCCGGCAGCCGGATCCGGCCGCTCAGCCTTCCATTGATCTATCAAGCATTTGCGGGCGCTTGGCCGGCGCCGTTGTCGCCGTCCGGCTCGCCGGCCGCGCCGCGGCGGCGGCTCCGAACCGCAAACAGCGCGAGAATAAGCGCGACGAAGGCGACGGCGTATGCTCCCAGCGTATAAAGCTGCGTCCGAACCTCCGCGATCCCCCCTCCCGCGATGAGCAGGCGCAGCGCATTGATCGCGTAAGTCATCGGCATCCAGTCGCCGATTCGCTGCAGCCAGACGGGCAGAAGCTCCGCCGGATAGGTGCCGGCGCTGGCCGCAAGCTGAAGCGTCAGCAAAATGACCGCGACGAACCGTCCGACGTTGTCCGCCAGCGTGACGAAAAATTGCACGATGGTCATGAACGTAAGCGAAATGACCGCCGTGGCCAAGATGAACATCGGCACGTTCGGCACTTCCAGGCCGATCCCGAACAACAGCAGCGCATCCGCCAGCAGCGTTTGCGCCAGCGCCACGGGCGCGAACAGCAGCAGCTTGGACAAATACCAGCGGAAGCCGCTGCGGACCGGGCCGGCCGCATCCCGCAGCGGAAGGATGATGGTCGACATCAGCACGCCGACGTACAGGCCGAGCGCCAGGAAATAAGGCGTCATGCCGGTGCCGTAGTTCGGGATATCGGCGAGCTTGTGCTCCTGAACGGAAACGGGGGTCGCGAACATGTCCGCCTGTTCGTCGGTGCCGGCTCCCGCCGCCGCTTGCGCGGACGCCTCGCCCAGCTTGTCGGCGAGCTCGCTCGAGCCGTCCTGCAGCTTCAGCAAGCCGCCCGCCAGGTCGGTCGTGCCGTCCGCCAAGCGGCGCGCGCCTTCATCGACCGCGTTCGCTCCCTTGACCGCGCCGCTTAATCCGCCTTTCAGGCTTGCGGCGCCTTCGGCGACCTCCTGCGCGCCGTCGGCCAGCTTCGCTGCGCCGGAGGAAGCTTCACCCAGCTTGCCGCTCAGCGCCTCCGCCCCTTGCCGCAGCTTCGCTTGCCCGGCCTGGAGCTCCTTCGCTCCGGCCGCCAGCTCGCCCTGCCCGGCGGCGAGCTTCGCCGCGCCGTCCGCCACGCTCGCGGTGCCTTGCTCCAGCGCGTCCGCGCCGGCGGCGACGGACTTCGCCGCCGCAAGCAGCTGCGCGAACGCCTCGTCGCCCTCCATGCCGCCGTTCGCCGCGGCATATTGCTCCAGCCCGGCCGCCAGCTGCGCCGCCCCGGCCGCAAGCTCGGCGCCGCCCGACTTCGCGTCGGCCGCACCGTTCGCGAGCGCCTGACCGCTCGCGGCCAGCTCGCCGGCTCCCGACGCCAGCCGGCTCGCCCCTTCTTCCGCGTCCGCGGCCCCGGCTGCCACGGCCCTGCCGCCGCTAGCCAGCTGCGCCGCCCCGGCCGCAAGCGTCCTGCTTCCGTCGGCTACCGACTGCGCGCCCGTCTGCAGCTTGGCCGCGCCGCCGGCCAGCCGGCCGACTCCTTGCTTCAGCTCCGACGCGCCGTCGGCCAGCTTCGCCAGATTCGCTTGCAGCTTCTCCGCGCCCGATTCCGCCTCTTCGGCCCCGTCCGCAAGCTTGGACGCCCCTTCGCTCGCCTCGCTGAATCCGCTCGCGGCTTCGCCGACCGAATCGTACACGGCTTGCGCGTAGGCCTTCGTCACCGATTGTCCGACGTCGGCTTTCAGCTTCTCCGAAGCCTCGGCCCCGATCCGGGACGACAAATAGTTCCACCCGTCGTCCACGTAGTACTCGATTTGGGCCGGCTGGGGCGTCTCCTCCTCCAGCGTCGTCGCTTTTTGCGAAAAATCGTCCGGAATGACGAACGCCATCGAATAGCGATGCTCCTTGAGCCCGTCCATCGCCTCCCGCTCGTCCGTGAAACTCCATTTGAAGCTGTCGTCCTCCTTCAGTTCGTCCGTCAAATCCAGGCCGATGTGAAGCTCCTTTCCGTCCATGAAGGCGCCGGCATCCTGGTTGACGACCGCCACCGGAAGCTCGTTGAGCTTGCCGTACGGATCCCAAAAAGCCCCGATCAGCATTCCGCTATATAACAGAGGGATGACGGCCAGGCCGGCGATCGACAGCATCGTCATTTTATTTCCGGCGAGCCGCTTGTATTCGGCTTTGACCGCTCCTCCGCGGTTTTTCTTCTTCATTTTTCTCCCGCTCCTTCTCTTTCCGCGTTTATAAGCACAATATTATTTGCGAAAAATACGAATTGACCAATTTGACCATTCGGTCAGTCAAAACCAAAAAAAGAAAGCGTCAGCGGTTAGCCAACCCTTCGATGCAGTACAATCGGAAGCTGTCGACGACTTCCTCTTTCGTAAGCGGATCGTGCAGATGAGCGCCTTCCGCCGTCAACGCCAAATACATCTTCAACATCATGTACGCCGTAAGCCGCGGGTCGCACGGACGGATTTCCCCTTTGGCCGCCGCCGCCTCCACATGCTTCGCGATATAGCCGATAATCGCCCGCTCGATTTTCTCCAGCCCTTGTTTGGCCATCGGAGTTCCGATATCGAGCACTTCCTGGGACAGCTTGGCCGCAAGCGCGTGCCGGTCGCGAAAATCGAGCACGCGATGAAGAACCTTGAGCAGGTTGTCCGCAAACGAAAGAGACGAATCCAGCGTCTCGTCGGCTGCGGCCTTCAGATCGCGGATCAGCTCCTCCATGATTACTTCGAATAGTTCTTCTTTGTTCGCGTAGAACGTGTATATGGTTCCTTTGCCGACGTTCGCAAGCTTGGCAACCTGGTCCATCGTCGTCGCCTTGTACCCGAACGAGGCAAACGAGCGGGCGGCCGCTTCGGTAACCTGCTTGCGCCGATCCGGCGTTTTGCGCTCCTGAGCCACCGCGCATCGCCTCTTTTCGCTAAAAAATGACCAAAATAACAAAACGGTCATTTCGTTCTGAAGACAACTTTATCACAGCCCGCCTCAATCTTCAAGCATTAGCTTTCGTATTCTTTTCGCAATCCTTCCAACAGTTCGAGCGAACGTTCGGACCACCGTTTAAGGCGGGCCATCCGCTCCATCTCGGCCGCCAGCGCCGTCCGGCGCGTTTCTTCATAGGAAGGAATCGCTCCGTCGTACGGCTGGACGGCCGTGGACGGAACCCATACTTTTTCGCGGTAAGCGGAAGCCCGGCGCTCATGAAAGATCGGGGCGTCCGGATCGTAAGGCCGGTGCAGGTCCCCTTGCGTCGGATGCTGAAGCACGGCCAATATTTGCACGAGCGTCCTTTTGCCGTCGATCTCCGCGATCTCTCCGATGTATTCTCCCGTTTTATGGCCCGCTTTGACGATTCGGCCGATTTCCATGTTCTTTTCCATGTTCATGTTCGGAACCTCCATGTTTTCGTTTACCTTTTGATTGGATTGTACCGCATCGGCCCGGACAACGCACGAGAGCAAATGGTACCATTTGGATGATTTGAGGAGGAATGCTAATTCGTTCCGAAGAATACTTGTCCCGAGTCCCGGAAGCGCGTAATATGGAATGTAGGTAAAGTGGAGGAATGTTTACAATGCGTAAAAAACGAGTTCTGCTGCTTTCCGAAGGATTCGGCACCGGTCATACGCAAGCGGCCCACGCCATTTCGGTCGGGCTTCGGCAGTTGTCTCCCCGGATTCAGACGAAAGTGATCGAGCTGGGGACTTTTCTCAATCCGGTTATCGGGCCGCTGATCCTGTCGGCATACCGCAAAACCGTGAGCACCAGTCCAAAGCTGGTCGGCAAGCTTTACCGGAACCAGTACGACAAATCGTTGACCCGGATGAAACGGTTCGCCCTTCACCGGATTTTTTACAATCATGTTTCGGATGTCGTGGGACAGCTCAAACCGGATATTATTGTTTGCACGCATCCGTTTCCCAATGCGGTCGTCAGTCGGCTCAAGCGGCTCGGGCTCGATGTGCCTTTGTATACCGTCATTACCGATTACGACGCGCACGCCACCTGGGTTAACCCGGAAGTCGACATGTACCTGGTCAGCACCTCTTCCGTTCGCAACAAGCTGATCGCGCGCGGCATTTCGCCCAATAAAATCGAAGTGACCGGCATCCCGGTTCATCCGAATTTTTGGCATCCGCACGACCGCGCCGAAATTTTAACCCAGTTCGGATTGGCGGACATGCCGACCGTGCTCATTATGGGCGGGGGCTGGGGGCTCCTGTATTCCGAGCAAATGGTCGAGTATATGACGACCTATGCGGACAAGGTGCAGCTCATTCTGTGCGTCGGCAATAACGAAAAAGCCCGGGAAAAGCTGCAGGAAGACCCCAAATTCCAACATCCGAATATCAAAATCATCGGCTTCACCAAAGAAATCAGCAAGCTGATGGACGTCTCCGACCTGCTGGTGACGAAGCCCGGCGGCATGACGTGCACCGAAGGAATGGCCAAAGGCATTCCGATGCTGTTCTACGAGCCGATCCCGGGGCAGGAGGAAGAAAACCTGGAGTACTTCGTCAAGCATGGCTTCGGCGAGTCGCTCACGTCCGTCGAGACGATCGACCGCTGGCTGCGGCTGATTCAGGAGCCGTATGCGGCCGATCAGCACCGTGGGACGCTGCTGGAGCTGCGGAACGCGGAATACAATCCGGCCAAATGCTCGCAGGCGATTTTGGAGCTGCTGGAATAGGCTTCTTGGCGGTCCGCAAGCGATTCGCAAACAAAACGCAACCTTACCCGGGATGAAATGCACGCGCTGCATCTCATCCCTCTTTTTCGTTCGCGCGGCCCCGTCCCGCCCGATCCTCGGCATGCTTCTTGTCCCGACTCCTCGATTCGGCATCGTTCCGACTCCTTGTCCTCTCTCCTCGTTGCCAGTTCCTCGTCCCGACTCGTTCTGGCTTCTCATCCGGGCGAACGGATGCTTGGAATAATTTGGTGAATGGCCCTTGGATATACTCTCCAGATTTCCTCTTACTGCGATATCCCTTTCGCTCAGTGATTATTGGATAGCGGAAGAACAGGCGGTTTTTTTTGCAAAAAATTAGGGTATGATCCACGGACGTACTCTCGAAGTCCACCCTTATCGCGATATCCCTTTCGCTCAGTGATTGGTTAGCGCAAAGAACAGGTTATGTTTTTTAGCAAAAATTAGGGTATGGTCCATGGACGTACTCTCAAAATCCCCCCCTTATCGCGATATCCCTTTCGCTCAGTGATTGGTTAACGGGAGACACCTCCCAGCCGTGCGTTATTGGACCAGCTAAGCTATAAAAGACTCACCTCTCCTGAGCAAACGGGATACCGGCACCAGGACGCAAACAGCAACTCACCCCCTCCTGAGCAAACGGGATACCGGCACCAGGACGCGAAACAGCAACTCACCCCCTCCTGAGCGAACGGGATACCGGCACCGGGACGCAAAAAATAAAAACAGCCCGCCGGCAACAATGGCCTAGCGGGCTTATGGGGCGGGCCGGAGGACGAGGCTTATGCATGCACGGTAATTGCCCATGCCTTACGGGAAATTCGGCGAAAAAGAAACCGTGTCCGTGAACGAAAAATTTCAACGAGAAACCGGTACCGATGACCGGTAACGATATCGATATGTTACCGAACCTGCTTTACAATCACGTCCCCGCGCCAGGTTTCCCCTGCAAACTCGAACGCTTCGATGACATCCGGCTCGGGCAGCAGCGAAGCTTTGACCGGATTGCCCGTGTGGTCCAGGTACGAATCCACCGGCACATGGGCATGATGCAGGCAGATTGCGTCGGCCCAACCGTCGCTTTCGACGAGCAGCCCCGTCGCCTCCCAAGGCGCGAGCTCCCGCCCGTCTGCCCGGACCGGAAGACGCCGGACGCTTACCGCCGGTGCCTCCGTACCGAAAGGGACGATAACGGTCGCAAGCTCCGCTTTGCCGACGGCCGACATCGCGCGCTTAACCACCGGATTGGCGGAATATCCGCTTTTCTCGAAATAGAGCCCCGATTCCAGGATCAGCTCGTCGGACAGCACGATGAACGGGCTTGCTCCCGTGGCGGCGAAACGCTTCGGTCCCGGATCCGCATCCGGCTGCGGGTATACGAGCAGCGCGTTGGCGTCCGGACCGTTCGTGCGAATCCGGCGCCCGGTCGGGTCGTACACGGCCTCTCCCGGAGGCAGATGGAAGTATTGCTCGTACACGTGCCGTTCCTTCGCCTCGAACAGGTCGACGACGAGCCAGTAACGGTTTTTGACGAACAGCGTCTTCCGGGAGTGAATGACCGGATCTTCGTAGCGCGTATACCCGTAGTGGCTGGCGAAAACGTAATCGAACCGGCTTTCGCTGCGGAAATCCCATATTTTGCAGGCGGCCGTCGGCGGCGCTCCCCAATGGAGGCCCCTGACGTGCTGGTCCTGGCCGTCGACGACGACCGTATTGTGCGCGCGGGTCGAGACGACGTACTTCCGCTCTTTGTTCCATTCGTACAGCCCCATGCCCGAATCCGCCACGAGCTCCTTCCCGCCCGCGTAAAGTACGAGGCCGAGCGCGTCCGAATGGGCGTGGCCGTTGATGCCGACGCCGGCCCTCATCGCCATGTACATCGCGCCGCGTTCCCAGCTCTGCCGGGAGACGACATACCCGCCGACGGGAAAGCACGCGGCCGTCTCGCTCGGCGGCGCCGAAGGGAGGCGGCCGTAACGTTCGATCGCTTCCGGCCCGAGCCGCCACAGCAGCGCGAACGGCAGCCGCGCGTGCCCCGCGAATTTGAAATCCGGCCGCCCGAACAAATACGCGCCGAGGCTCATCGCGTCCCGCAGCTCCCGCACGTCGCTCGCGCCCGTATCCCCGATTCGCGGCAGCTCCCCTTCCGGCGTCAGCAGATGGTTCAGCACGACGAACATGTTCTCCAGCGTCTCCATGTATTCGGAAGCCTCGAGCTTCGCCGCCCGGAGCAGCGGCACCAGCTCGTACAAATCGCGCATGACGACCAGATGGTAATTCGGGCTCGCTTCGAACTGGACGCCGTCCGGATACACGTTTTGCCGGATGTACTTCGGCATCTCCCGCAGCCCGTAGGCGAGCCATTCGCCGGCCTCGCGCAGTTCCGGCAGCAGCAGCGCGACCTGAATCAGGCCCCGAAGCTGCATGCAGGCGTGGTTCCCGTGATCGGCGTGGTACTTCCGTACGTACCTGGCGTGCTGCGCGAACGACTTGACGAGTTTCATTTTCACTTCCGGCGCAAACGACGGGGAACCGAAGAAGATCGCGAACGGCTCCGCCAGATGGAACATCCGAACCCCTGCCGAAAGCGGCTCCCACGTATTGTGCTGAACCCGAAACGCGTCGCCCGCCGGGGCCGGGCAATCGTCGAGGAAATGACCGATCATTTCGTTAAAGCATGCCGCGTAAATTTCGTCGCCCGTCAGGGCGTAAGCGCGGGACAAAAACTTCGCGTACGCAAATCTCGTCAAATGCAGCTGGTACTGCGAGCTGTCGTAAAGCCAGCCGTTCCAGTCGAACGCGCCGCGGGGGAAAACCGCCCTTTTTCCCTTGAACAGCGGAATGTCGCCCGAAACGATCCGGTCCGCTTCCGCAATGACCGCCAGCGCCTCTTCCCCGCCGCCGTAAGCTTCGCGAGCCGCCTTCATCAGCTTCGGCACGTCCCGAAAGGCGAAATAATACCGCCCTCCCTCGTCGGACCCGATCAGCCGCAAGTAGGCGTCCCGCGCTCCCGCCGCGTCCCCTTCGGCCGCAAGCCGCCGAACCTCGGCAAGCTCCGGCCGGTCAAGATCGAGCTCCCGCGCGAAAAAATCCCCGTCGGCCGGCAACGGCACCGTAAAGCGCGGATCCTTCCGCAGTTCCTTGTAACCCAGCGTCTTCGTTTGCGTCATCCCAGACTTGCTCCTTTATGCATGCTCACGGGCGCAAAGCCCGCTCTATTCCTTGATCGAGCCCAGCATGGCTCCTTTGGCGAAATACTTTTGCAAAAACGGGTAGACGATAACGATCGGCAGCATGGCCAGCAGGATCGCGGCGTTTTGCACGTTGGGGCCGAGATTGGCCGCAAGCTGCGCGTCGACCGCGGCTTCCGCCGAAATGTTCGAGGACCCGATCGCCACCATCTGCCGCAGCAAAGGCTGAATCGGCCACTGCGTCGTATCGTTCAGATAGATGATCGCCGAGAAAAACTCGTTCCAGTATTGCACCATGAAAAACAGGGTGAACGTCGCGATAATCGGCTTGGATAGCGGAATGACGATCGAAAACAAAATGCGGAATTCCCCCGCTCCGTCGATTCGCGCCGCCTCGTCGAGACTTTCCGGCAAGCTCTGAAAAAACGTCCGGATGACCATGATGTTGAAGGCGCTCGTCGCGGCCGGCAGCACGATCGCCCAAAGCGAATCGATCAGTCCCAGGCTTTTGACGACGAGATAGTTCGGGATGAGCCCTCCGTGAAAAATCATCGTGAAAAAGATGAACAGCAGCAGAAACCGCCGGCCCGGCACGAATTTTTTCGACAACGCGTAAGCGAGCGTAATCGACACGACGAGATTGACGCACGTTCCCAGCACCGTGATGACGACCGAGTTTTGCAGCGACTTCAGAAAGGTCGGCGCCTGCAGCAAATAGTCGTAAGCGGCGAGCGTCCACGTTTTCGGCCACAAGTAGAAATTGCCGGCAAGCGATTCGGACGGAGGGCTGAACGAGACGGCGATAATGTACAGGAACGGCAGGATCACCGTTAAGCAAAACAGAACAACGAGCAGCGCGTTCAAGCTGTCGAACCATGGAATTTTGATTTTCATCCGGCGCCCCTCCTAGAAAATCCCGTCTTCGCCGAGCCATCTGGCCGCATAATTCGCCGCAACCACCAGAATCAGGCTGACGACCGATTTGAACATGCCGACCGTGATCCCGAAGCTGTAGTCGAACTGCTCCAGGCCGACGTGATAGACGTACAAGTCGAATACGTTGGAGACGTCCAGATTCAGGCTGTTCGTCATCAGGAAAATTTGCATGAAGTTCGAATCGAGCGACGATCCGAGCCGCAGCAGCAGCAGGATGACAATCGTCGATTTCAGGCTCGGCAGCGTAATGTGCCAAATATTTTGAAAGCGGTTCGCACCGTCGACCTTGGCCGCCTCGTACAGCTCCGGGTTAATGCCGGCCAGCGCCGCGAGGAAAATGATCGTTCCCCACCCCGCGTCCTTCCAGATCGCCTGGAACACGACGAGCGGACGGAACCATTCGTTGCTGACGAGGAACATTGCGCTCGTCCCGAACCAATCCTCGAGCAGGTTGTTGATGACTCCGGAAGGACCGAAGAAGGAGATCGTCATCCCGTAGATGACGACCCAGGACAAAAAGTGGGGAAGATAAACGACCGTTTGCGAAACGCGCTTGAACGGACCGAATTTAATTTCGCTCAGCATGATGGCCAGAATGATCGTCACCGGAAAGAACACGATCAAATTGTAAAAGCTCAGCAGCAGCGTGTTTCGGAGCAGCATGAAAAAATCGTCCGTACTGAAAAAATCCCGGAAATGCTGAAGCCCGACCCAGGGGCTGTCCCATATGCCGATAAACGGGCTGTAATCCTTGAACGCGAGCAGCAGTCCCCACATCGGGGCGTAATGAAAGACGACGAAATAAAGAATTCCGGGAGCGGCCAGCAAATAAAAGGGCCACAACCGCTTCATATGGCTCAGACGAAACGCTCCTGTCACGCTCGTTCCCCTCCTGTCCGGATCAAAAAAAGGGGCTTGAAACCCCTCTTTTCGATCTCTCTTTTCTAAAAACTATTGTTGGTCCGCATTGTATTGGTCGAGCAGCTCCTGCTTGATTTGCGCGCCGACTCCGCCGGCCCAGGCGTCGATTTCGGCCTGAACGGCCGGCCATTCGGCTTCGCCTAGCACGTACTGCGTCATGACCGCGCTCATCTTCTTGAAGCTGTCCGGATTTTTGGCCGCGGTCGGCGAGTTGTACGGCAGGAACGGGTTGGCAATGCCGAACTGGCTGATCGTATCCAGCGACTTCTTCTGCATTTCCAAAATTTCCGGCACCTTCGAGTTCGCGTACACGTACGGGTCGACCCGGTTTTCCAAAATGAACTGCGACGGCTTGTCGAGGTCGTACTGCTTCTTCTGTTCCTCCGTCTGCACGGCGATGCCGTCCTTGAATTCGCTCGAATGCACGCCGATGATGCCTGCCTTCGAGAAGGCGACGTTCTCCTCCGAGGCGGTGAAATCGAGGAAGTCGACGATTTTCTGCACCTTCTCCTCCGGCACGGAGCTCGGAATCGCCCACAGGCCGTAATAGCCGCCGAGAACCGCTACCCCTTTGTCGCCGTTCGGGCCTTCGAGCACGTCAATGATCGCGACTTCCGCGTTCGGGTCGGCTTGCTTGAGCTTTTCCATGTTCGTTTCCAGCATGTCGGAGACGTTTCCGGCGAACACGCCCGCGACGCCGGCCAAAAACTTGTTTCTGGACTGCTGCTGGTTTTTCAGCACGGGAGCGTCTTTGTCGATCAGGCCCTTGCTCCAGGCCTCCCGCAGCCAATCCAGGTACGCCTTTTGCTCCGGCGTTTCCGCGTCGCGGACCGCCTGGCCGTTCTCGACCGCCCAATCGTACGGCATGCCGAGCGCGAACTTGATCGGCAGCGTGCCGGCGAACGGTCCCGGGGCGCTTGCGCCTTCCGCTCCGAACAGGGCGAGCGGGACGGTTTTGCCGCCGCCGGCCGGATCGTTCTCCTTGAACACCTCGAGCGCATGGGTCAGTTCGTCCAGCGTCTTCGGAACGGCCAGATTGTATTTGTCCAACCAGTCCTTGCGGATCAGGAAGCTCGCCTCGCCGCCGCCGTACAGGCCGCGCGGGCGGGGAATGCCGTATACCTTGCCTTCCACCCTGACGTTGTTCCATACCTTTTCGTCGATCAGCTTGATGTTTTCGGTATTTTCCAAATAAGGGGTCAAATCGTGGAACGCGCCCATTTGCACCAGATTGACGAATTTGTCGTCCTTCCCGCCCTCCATCAGCAGAAGATCGTACGAATCGCCCGCCGACACGGCTACGGACAGCTTATCCTTGTAGGCTTCGGAAGGAACGAACGAGATGTCCAGCTTGACGTTCGCGCGCTTTTCCAGATCTTCCTTCGCCTTGTTGCCTTCCGTCACGGGCGGATCCCCGAACAAAATCGTCATCGCCTTGATTTCGGTCGGCGCCGCTCCTGCCTGCTGGGACGAACCCGGCTGCGCGGACGAACCGCCCGCGGAAGAATTGCCGGCCGCTCCTCCGTTATTGCCGGAACATCCCGCAAGCGCGGCTCCGGCCAGCGTAAACGCCGCCAAAGAGAGCAAAAGCTTTTTTTTCCCTTTCATGTTGTTCCCCCGTTTCAATGTAGTTCGGTTCGGTTGACTTCGGCTTACATATCGGATTATAAAAAAAGCGGTAAAGCGTTTACATGACAGATCCGAGCGAAAGTGTCGCCGTTTTTAACATTTGCTCGGCAGACTATACCCCGGCAATGGGCAGTGTACTATAATCGAATTACTTAAACCAACCTCCCAAAACGGAAGGGGTCCGCAAATGGCATCCCCGTTTTTTCATTTTTTGACCAAAAGCTTTTACGCAAAAATGATTGCCGTCATGTTCGCCGTGTCTATCGTACCGTTAATCGTATTGTCCGTCATCTCCATCTCGGTATCCAGCACGACCGTCGAAAGCCAGGTCAACCGGCTGAACGCGCAGCTGGTCAACCAGATCGTCGACCGGGTCGAGCTGACGATGACGAGGCTCCGCGAGCTCAGCGGCCAATACTCGTCGATCTCGTCCATCCAAAGCGCGCTCGTCGCGCCTTCCGCCCAATATTTCGACGACGTCGTGCGAAAGAGGGATCTGATCTCCGTCCTGGGCACGGCGTCCGCCGTCATCGGCAACGTGGAAGGGCTGCAGGTGTATTCCGCCGTGACGGGCGAGGTGCTGTCTTCGGCGGACGCCCCGAGCGCGCTCGGGGATTCGCCCTACAAGCCGGTGTTCGATCTTTTTCTCGCTTCGGGCGAAAACAACCTGTTCCTCGACAAGGAGTCGTTTCCCGGCCTCGAATTGCTCGACAATTCGACGTATTACGTCAGCCGCCTCCCGATCGAGCCCTACGAGGACATGAAAGGCGCGCTGCTCATTTCCATGAGCAATGCGGAATTTTTGCGCCAGATTCAAAATATCCAGCTGGGGTCCCGGGGCTCGGTGTCCTTGCTGACGCAAAACGGGGCCACGGTCGCCACGACAAGCAAGCTCGGCGCGGAAGAGGATGCCGAGCGCATCCGGCATATTTTGCGGCAATGGCAGGACGCCGGGAAGCCGGACCAATTCGCGATGGACGCTTCGATCATCTCGGTCAAGCAGACGTCCACCTACGACAAATGGATCGTCGTTTCGGAAATTCCGTCCGGGGAGCTGAATCGAAGCTCGGACATCATTCGCAAAACCGTGACGTATTTCCTCGTCGTTCTCATTCTGGTCGGCCTGCTCGCCATCGTCGGCTTCGGCTACCAGCTGTACCGGCCGCTGCAGGCGATCAAGCGCCAGGTGGCCGCCTTCAAAAAAGGGCGCTTCGACGCCCGCGTCACCCGGTTCGCGAATAACGAGATCGGGGAGCTCGGACGGATGCTGAACGCGATGGCCGGCCGGATCCAGGAATTGCTTGCGGACCTGCAGCAATCGGAGGATTTGAAGCGGAGGCTGGAAATCCGGGCGCTCCAGTCCCAGATCAACCCGCACTTTATGTACAACACGCTGAACACGATCCGCATGTTCGCCATGCTGAAGGATTACGACAAGATCAATGCGATCATGGGGCGGCTCGTCTCGATGCTTCGCTACTCGATGGAAAATGTCGACCAGACCGTTCCGCTGCGGCAGGAGCTGGATTACGTCCGCGACTACATCGAGCTGCTCAATACGCGCTACAAGTGCCGGTTGACGCTTCGCGACGAAATCGAGCCGGAGCTTGCGGACATGGAAGTTCCGAAGCTGAGCCTGCAGCCGCTCGTCGAAAATTCGGTATTTCACGGGATTTTGCCCAGGAAGGCGGAGGACGGCCATATCGACGTCCGGGTACGCGCGGTTCCGGAAGAAGGGAGCATCCTGCTGGAAATCGAGGACGACGGGATCGGCATGGAGAAAAACAGCCTGGAAAAGCTGAAGCTGCATTTGCTGCGCGAGCAACTGGGGGAAAATATCGGACTGCTGAACGTCTGGTTGCGGCTGCGGCTCCTGTTCGGCAAGGGGACGCATTTCGAGCTGGACGGCGCGGAGGGAGAAGGAATGCGCATCCGCTTCCTGCTTCCCGCCGAGGCGGTTCACGTAAAGGAGGTTGCCGATGAACAAGGCTAAAGTCATTCTCGTGGAAGACGAACTTCCGGCCAGAACCGTGTTCCGGCAAATGATCGGGGAACGGGACGATTTGTTCGAGCTCGTCGGCGAAGCGGAGGACGGCCGCGACGGCTTGGACCTGTTTTGGGCGCACAGGCCCCACGTCATCGTGACCGACATTACGATGCCCGGCATGAACGGTCTCGACATGCTGCGCGAAATCGAAAACAGCGGGGAGCCCCAGCCGCAAAAAATCATTTTGACCTGCCATCAGGATTTTCATTACGCGAAGCAGGCCATTCAGCTCAAGGCCGCTTCCTATCTGCTCAAGGACGACTGTCTGTCCGATCCGAAGCTGCTGACCCGGACGATGGAGGAGCTGACGTCCCGGTTGGCGTCTATCGACCGGAACCGGCAAAAGCAGCTTCAGCTGGAGCGGCAGGTCAGATCCAACGAGATCGAAATCGAGCGGAATCTTTTTCTCGATATGCTGCGCAGTCCCGCCGCCGAGGAAAAATGGCTGGAAAACCTCGAGTCGTCCGGCTTTCCGCAGCGCGGCGGGCGGCTTCACGCCATCCTGCTCGAGCTCGACAGCGGCTCCCTGCGCTTCTCGCTCGACCAGCTCGAAGAACTGAAGCTGTGGCAGTTTGCCGGAGTGAACGTGCTCAGGGAGCTGCTCGGCGGCTTTCCGGCGCGCAAGGTGATTTCGCTGGACAAGGGACGGTTTCTGGCGTTATACGCGGCGGGTCCGGAGCTTCAGGCGTTTCCGGTCGCGATCGACCAGGTGATCCGTTCGTTTCATGCGTTTTTGAAAATGAACGCCTTCGCCCTGCATATCGCGTCGGATAAGGGGCTTGCGGAGTGGACGGCGGCGCTTCGAAAGCTCGCGGCGGCCCCCTACCCGTTTTTTTACGGCGGCAGCCGGACGGCCGGGATCGGGGAATGCGACGGCTTGAACCGGTTCGAGCGGGTGCCGGAGCCGTACGGCAGGCACTGGAACAAGCTGCTGAAGCAGGCGCTGCTGGAATCGCGCCTGACCGAAGCGCCGCTGGAGAAGGAGCGGGCCTCCTTTTTCCGTCAGGCGAAGGAGCAAAACTGGGAACCGGAGCAAATTAAATCGCTGTACGGGAGGGTTTTTCTGGAATTGAGCCGGTTTGCGCCGGAAGCCGGGCAAAGATCGGGACTGGAGGCCGAATTCCGCAAAAAGCTCGACCAGAGCCAGACGTTCCAGGCCGTGCACGATACGACCGTCGCCTGCTTCCGCCAGCTGCAGCAGCAGCAGGGCGACGCGAAAAAAATCGACGCCTCCATTGCGGCGCTCGTTCAAAAAATGCACGAGGATTTGAGCTACCCCTACAAGCTGGAGGAGCTCGCCGCGTCGATCAATTACAGCGTCCCTTACTTCAGCGCCATGTTCAAAAAAACGACCGGGGAAAGCTTCATCCACTATTTGACTCGCCTGCGGATCGAAAAGGCGAAGCTGCTGCTGCTGACGACCGACCAGAAAACGTTCGAAATCGCCGAGGCGGTCGGCTTCGAAAACTACCGGTCGTTCAACCGCATTTTCAAGAAAGAAACCGGGATGTCCCCGTCGGATTTTCGGAAAGGGTAAGGCTCGGCCGATCGAAAAAAGCCGGCCCGCCGGGCAGCGTTTCATCTGCTTGACGGGTCGGCTTATTCGCGGGTTCTGCCCGATGAGTCTCGCTTGCGTTACAGCGCGCTGCCGCCGTAAAGGAAGCGGTATTCCCAGTGCTTGCCGGCGATCGAATCGACGCGCACGCCGCCCGATTCGTTCGAGTAGGTTTGCAAAATCTGCCCGTTGCCGAGGTAAATGCCGACGTGCGTAATGCGCGTGCCGAACGGGCTTTTGGACGTATAGTTCGAGGCGCTTGTCCCTTTGTAGGACATGAAAAACATCAGATCGCCGCGCTTCAGCTTCGTCCAGTCGGTCGTCACCTGCGACTTGCTTCGCACGTATTCCCCTTGGCCCCGGGAATCGGCCGGCAGCGTAATGCCGAGCGCGTCCTTGAACGCCTGCCTCACGAAATCGGAGCAGTCGAACGTCGCCGTGTTGCTCCGGCTCGAGCCGTACTCGTACGGCGTGCCCAAATACTTCATCCCCGCGGCGATGACGGCTTCGACCTGCGCGGATACCGAGTCTCCGCCCGCCGAAGGAGCCGAAGGCGTAGCCGGTGCGGACGGCGTAGACGGCGCGGGCACGCTGCCGGTCAGCTTGATGTATTTGGAGTTCGTGCTGACGTAGCCCGACACGCCGCTCGCATCCTTCACGGCATACCAGTAGGAATTGACCTTCGAGGTGACGGCGACCTGCTCGCCTTTTTTCAAATAGCGCATGAATGCGCCGGAAGTCGACGGTGACTTGCGGAACGAAACGCCGGACACGATGACGGCATTGCTCCCGTCGACCGCGCCGGTTGACGAGCCCCCGCCAATAAGATTGACGTATTTGGCTTGCGAGGAAACGTAGCCGACCTGGCCGGAAGCGTCCTGCACCTTATACCAGTAGCTGTTCGTCTTCTCCAGAAGCGTCAGCGACTCGCCCGATTTCAAATACCGCATGACGGTAGACGACGTCGACGGCGCCGTACGGAAGCTCACCGACGCCACAATATGGACCGACTGCGGCTCGGCGGCGGCGGCCATCCCCGCCGGCGCGATCGCGGCCATAAGCAAAGTTCCCGACAGTAACAACGTGATTCGTCTCATGAGTATAGGATCCTCCCGTGATGTCGACGTTGCGAAGCGCTCGTTCGGCTTCGGGGATTATTATAGGCAGCCCCTCTCAACGCCTTCTATCGGACCTGAATCACGGGAACTTGTCGCGGAATAGGAAAATAGAATTAAAAAAAACAAGGAAAAAAGAAGGAAGTTCCCCGCAGTGCAATGATGAGAGCGCCTCAAGGGAACCACCAATTACCAATCCTTATTCCAGGCGCTTGTCCTAAAAACTAGAAAAAACAGTTCTCTATGAGTATTTTTTAATGTCGCTAGGGAATGACGATCGAGAACGTTTCGTTCGTTTCGTCCTTGTTCGCTCCGCATGCCGCCAGGCGGTATTCCGTGCCTTCGTCCGTCTTTGTTTCCGTCACGCTGCCGCAAAAATCGACGAGCTTCTGCGGGTTCCCAAACGCATCGTGCGCATTGTCGAACCGATACTGGATCGTCTCCCCGTCGAAGATCAGGTTGTAAAAGATCGGATCGCCTTCGATCGTATAGGCGGTGACCTGCACATCGTCCGGTTTCTTGCTTTCGACATTGTCCGCAAACCCGGTCCAGCGCTCCGCGTTCGCCACTCCGCGAAGCCCGATGACGACATCGCCGTTCCGCTCGGCGGCTTCGGACGTATATTCGAGCCCGTGAATCAGCTCGTACAGCTCCTTGGTCGCTTCCTCCGTCAGGTTGTAGCCGGTTCCGGTATCGCTGGCATCCATGTACATGCCTTTGGAGCCTTTCGCTCCCGCCTCGTCGACCCACAGATGAATCGCTTGCGGGACGCCGTCGCGCTCGATGACGACGTCGTAATCGGCAAACGCGACGTCCAGCAAGCCCGGAATTCGCTCCGCCGACGAGATTGCGCTTTCGAACGCCCGGATTTGCCCGGGCTCGGTAAACGAGCCGTACTCCGCTTCATTGATCAATCCGAAATTGACGAACCGGCTGACCGTTACTTTCGGCTCCGCGTTCGTTTCGGCGTACACGTCGCCCGGCACCGTCGTTTCTTCCGCCGAACGTCCGCATGCCGTCGCCAGAAGCAGCACGGCAGCCATCAGAAAAGCTGAAATTTTTCTCATCTCGAATTCCTCCCCCGGTTTAAGACGTTTTCGTTCCGAAAAAGTTTCAGAGCGCTTGGAGAAATTCGTCTCGCGAGCGACTCGAATCGGCCATCTGGCGACAAAAAACCTCCAGCCGTCGGCTGGAGGTTGAAGGCGCAGCGGCTTACGCTTGCTGCATGCGTTCCCGAAGCTTCTCGATTTCGGGATTTTCGAGATATTCGTCGTATGTCGTCATCCGGTCGATCAGGCCGTTCGGCGTAATTTCGATAATGCGGTTGGCGATCGTCTGGATGAACTGATGGTCATGCGACGTGAAAATCATCGTCTCGTCGGTTTCGATCAAGCCGTTGTTGAGCGCCGTGATCGATTCCAGGTCGAGGTGGTTCGTCGGCTCGTCGAACATCAGCATGTTCGCGCCGCTCAGCATCATTTTCGACAGCATGCAGCGCACCTTCTCGCCCCCGGACAGCACCGACGCCTTCTTCAGCGCTTCGTCGCCCGAGAACAGCATGCGGCCGAGGAAGCCGCGCACGAACGATTCGTCCTGGTCCTTCGAGTATTGGCGCAGCCAGTCGACGAGCGAAAGGTCGACGCCGTCAAAGTACGCCGAGTTGTCTTTCGGAAAATAAGCCGGCGTAATCGTGACGCCCCACGTCACCGAGCCGGAATCCGGCTGCACTTCGCCCGCCAGCACCTGGAACAGCGCCGTCTTCGCCTGGCCGCGAGGGCCGACGAGGGCGATTTTGTCGCCTTTGTTGACGACGAAGGACACGCCGTCGAGCAGCTTCTCCCCGTCTACCGTAAGCGACACGTTGTCGACCGTTACGATCTGCTTGCCCGCTTCGCGTTCCGGCTTGAACTGGATGAACGGATATTTGCGGTTGGAAGGCCGGATATCGTCGAGCGAAATTTTGTCGAGCATCTTGCGGCGGCTCGTCGCCTGCTTCGCCTTCGATTTGTTGGCGGAGAAGCGCTGGATGAACTCCTGCAGCTCCTTGATTTTGTCTTCCTTTTTCTTGTTTTGCTCCCGCATCAGCTTGAGCGCCAATTGGCTGGACTCGTACCAGAAGTCGTAGTTGCCCACGTAGAGCTGGATTTTGCCGAAATCGATGTCCGCGATATGCGTACAAACCTGGTTCAGGAAGTGCCGGTCGTGGGATACGACGATGACGGTGCCCTGATAACGGGCCAAAAACTCTTCCAGCCAGTTGATCGATTCGATATCCAGGTGGTTGGTCGGTTCGTCCAGCAGCAGGATGTTCGGATTGCCGAACAACGCTTGCGCGAGCAGCACGCGAACCTTCTCGTTGCCGCCGAGCTCCGCCATCTTCTTGTCGTGCAGATCGGTCGTGATGCCGAGGCCGTTCAGCAGCTCCGCCGCCTCGCTTTCCGCCTCCCAGCCGTTCATTTCGGCGAATTCCGCTTCCAGCTCGCCCGCCCGCATGCCGTCTTCATCCGAGAAATCCGCCTTCGCGTAGATGGCGTCTTTCTCTTTCATGACCGCATAGAGCCGCTCGTGGCCCATAATGACGGTTTCCAGCACGCCGAACTCGTCGTAGGCGAAGTGATCCTGCTTGAGCACCGCCAGCCGTTCTCCCGGCGTAATGTGCACTTCGCCGGACGTCTGCTCGACCTCGCCGGATAAAATTTTCAGAAACGTCGACTTCCCCGCGCCGTTCGCTCCGATCAAGCCGTAGCAGTTGCCGGGGGTAAACTTGATGTTGACGTCTTCGAACAAAGCGCGCTTTCCGTAACGCAGACTAACGCCGCTAACCGAAATCATGACTTCACTCCATTCTTGTTATCGAAAAACCGAATTGCCTATGGCGAATCGCATCGTTTCGCCGTGATGAAGCATGAAAATCCGATCTTCCGCAATATTCAAACGGCATCGTTCAGCTTCCAGCCGCTCCAGGGCGTCCCGGGGCGTGTCGTCCGCAAGCTTGAACGAACCGTAGTGCATCGGCACGAAATAATCCGCCCGGACGTCCCGGTAAGCTCTAAGGGCGTCTTCCGGGCTGATGTGCTGCGGAGCCATGAACCATTCCGGCTCGTAGGCGCCGATCGGCATGAGCGCCACGTCGATTTTGCTGAAGCGGCGGCCGATTTCCGAAAATCCGCGAAAATACCCGCTGTCCCCGGCAAAGTACACCGTCGGGCCCGCATGGCTTTCCATCACCCAACCGCCCCAATGCGAGTCGTTCGTATCCCACAGCGTCCGGCGCGTCCAATGCTGGGCGGGAACGAAGGTAAACTTGACGCCGTGCAGCGACACCTCTTCCCACCAGTTCAATTCTTCCACGAGGGGAAAGCCTTTGTCCAGCATTTTGTGGCGGAGACCCGCGGGAACGATCAGCCGCTTCGTTCCTCTCAACCTGCGCAAGGATGCCAGGTGCAGATGATCGTAATGCGAGTGGGACACCAGCACGACGTCGACGGGGGGCATGTCCGACAATTCCACGCCGGGCGGGGCGAGGCGCTTCTGAAGCGCCATTCGGCGCGCCCATACGGGATCGGTCACGATGTTAAGGCCGCACATTTGAATGAGAAACGTCGAATGCCCGATCCATGTAATCGAAGGCTCGGAACGGTTCGTTTGCAAATACCGCAAATCCGGAACGACGTTCGGAACGCATTCGCTGTAATCTCGGCTAAGGAAGTTCTGGAGACGGTCCTGACTCCACCGGAACAACTGGCGTCTGGCCGCGCTGTTCGCAGGGGCAGAATCCATGTTGACGAAGCGGTGTTTGCGCATGTAACCCCTCCGATGATGTGCTCATTCATACTATAGCAGGAATCGGGGGAATGTACCAACGGGGTCCCAAATATCCGGACATTTTTCCTCTGTAAATTTCATAGGAGCGGAACGCCTGCTCCAAATTTCCGGGCGTCACGAAGCAGGGGGACTTGTCAAACGTATAAAGGCTGGAGCGCATCAGCACCGAAGCGACGAAATGGGAACAAAAATACGTGTTTTTGCGGTGCAGCTCCTTTTTGAGCAGGACGCCGGCAAGCCCGAGCAAGCTGTAGCCGTAGCGGTCGCAATCGGCCATCATCGTTTCGACGTACTCGCGCATCCGATGATATTCCTCTGCGGGAACCGGACAGCGGAAAACGGCGCAATCCGCGTTTCCGTAAAAGGAATCGCGGAAATTTTCGCGGATGAGGCCCGCGAACAGCGGGTTGCGAAGCTTTTTTCTACCGAAGCTGTATACTTCGTGCAAATCGGGATCAAAAGCGATGGAAGCATGATTCAAATCGTCTTTCGTAAACCATTTGATCGTATTGCTGAACATCGTCCCGGTTGCCGAAAGCACGATATAAATATTCGCCGAGCGCGAATTCAAGTTTTCAATCGGCATGACGACCTCTCCTTACGAGCATCAAATACAATTTTATGCTAATGTAAAACGTGCGGGAAGAATACGTACGCCGGTTGTGTTTGCGGCTAGGACTCGAGACGAGTCTCGAACCCCGACTTAAGACCGGGAAACTCGTCGATTCCCGCATTCATGAACGTTGACGATTGGGAGGCGAACGAAAATGAAATTGCTGTCGATCGAACCGACGCCCAGCCCGAATTCCATGAAGCTGAACGTGGACGAAAAGCTGGCCCCCGGCGAACGCCACACGTATACATTGGACAAAAGAGACCAAGTTCCTCCTTTTTATTTGCGTCTTCTTGCGATTGACGGCGTCAAGAGCGTATTCCGCACGGCCGACTTCATCGCGGTCGACCGGCGTCCGAGCGCCGATTGGGCGGAAATTTTAGGCGCCGTTCGCGAGCTGTTCGGAGCGGGCGGCGTCGCGGCGGAAGCGCTGGGCGGACCGGAAGCGGGAGGCTTTGGGGAAGCGCACGTGCTGGTGCAAATGTATCGCGGCATCCCGATGCAGATCCGGGTTCGGCACGGAGGACAGGAGGCAAGAGCGGCGCTGCCCGAACGATTTGCCGCGGCGGTGTCGGAAGCCGCCGGCGCGACGATGATCCGCGAGCGGAAGCTGGAGGAGATCGGCGTCCGCTACGGGGAGCCGCAGGACATTTTGGAGGAGATCGGACGCGAGCTCGACGCGGCCTATCCGGACGAGCGGCTGCGCGAGCTGATCGCGCAGGCGCAAGCCGCCGGCGCGGGCGGCGCGGAGGCGGCGCAGCCGGAGCCTCCCGCGGAGCTGCCGCGGGAGGAGCTGGAGCGGCGCTTGTCCGCTCCGGACTGGCAGACGCGGTACGCGGCGCTCTCCCGCGTCAAGCCGGATGCCTCGCTGCTGCCGCTGCTCGCCGCGGCCGTGCGCGACGCGCACGTCTCGGTGCGCAGGCTCGCCGTCGTTTACCTCGGCGACCTGCGCAGTCCGGAGGCGCTTCCGCATTTGTTCGAAGCGCTCCAGGACTCTTCCGTCGCCGTGCGGCGGACGGCCGGCGACACGCTGTCCGATCTGGGCGACCCCGCCGCGATCGGACCGATGACGGCGGCGCTCGCGGACGCGAACAAGCTCGTTCGCTGGCGCGCGGCGCGGTTCCTGTACGAAGCCGGCGACGAGACGGCTTTGGAGGCGCTCGAGCGCGTCGCCGCGATCGAGCCCGAATTCGAAGTGCGCCTGCAGGCCGAAATGGCCGTCGCGCGTATCAAGAGCGGCGAGGAAGCCGCCGGCTCCGTGTGGCAGCAGATGACGCGGGCGCGCGAGGGCAAGCAGGAGTGACGGCAGGCTGCACAAAAGGGACGGGACGGATCGGAGCCTCGCTCCGGCCGTCCCTTTTTGAACGCCTTGATTCAACCCAACGGGGTTGCCGCGCCATCTTCAACCTTTAGCCGTTATCGCCGCCGTCCCCCCTTCGCCCCGCCTCGCCGCCGTCAACGTGCCCGATCATTCCGACCTCCGGTCGCGCCTCGTCGAAATCAATCATGTCGAATATCCGACGATGATCCGCCTTGCCGGTATCAACCGCCCTGAACAGCCGACTCCCTACCGCATTTCCGACACTAACCGTCTGAAGAGCCAACCCTTGACCCGGTTCCATTTTCCGGTTCACTTAAATCCTGTTCCCTCCGACCCGCTCTCCCCGCAAAAATAGTTCAATTTAATACGCGGCAACCGTTTTGTAATGAAACCGTAATATCGCTTTCACCTGTCCTTCACATTCAGGGGATACAATACAGACATGACCCCCCTTTTCATTTATATATCTCTCCACTGACCTGCGGCCTGAAGCTGCAGGTTCTTTTTTTACCGCGAACGGCACTATCCCCTTTACTCAGCACTATTCGTTACATCACCCTAACCTCGATATCCTTTCCTTTTTCTACCGAACCCTGATTCCGGTATCCCCTTTGCTCAGTATCCTTCGCTAGGCGAACCCTAGTTCCGATATCCCTTTCGCTCAGCACCTTCCAGCCAGCAAATATAGACTCATTTGACGTTGAGAAAGCTAGGGTGCGTTTTGGCGAACTGGCCCGACTGACCCGACGGGATATCGAGACTAAGGTGCGTTTTGGCGAACTGGTCTCTGCTGAGCCAACGGGATATCGAGACTAGGCTGCGATTTCGCAAACTGCCCCGGCTGACCCGACGGGATATCGAGACTAAGGTGTGTTTTGGCAAACTGGCCCCGACTGACCCGACGGGATACCTTACAGCCTGATTTCGCGGCCTTCCTTCGAAGATCGGTAGATCGTTTCGATCAACCGGACCGCCCTGTAGCCGTCTTCCCCGGTAACGGCGGGATCGCGGTCCTGTTCGATCGCCTCGATCATATCGGCCAGCTGCATCCGATGGTACGCGGAAGAAATCGCCTTCGGGTCGGCCGCGCCCCCGAAGTCGCCCGCTTTCGCAAGCTCCGGGCGTTCCATTCCTTCCGCCGTCCAATGCTCGATCGTATATCCTTGGACGCGAATCGTTCCTTTTTCGCCATACAATCGCAGCGTCGAAGGAAATCCGGGCTGAAAGCTGGTAGATGCCATGATGGTGCCGAAAGCGCCGCTTTTGAATTGCAAAATCGCCAACCCCAAATCCTCCGCCTCCATCCGGTGCGTTTGCGTCGCCGTTTTGCCGAATACCGTCGTCACGTCTCCGCCGAACCAAAGAAGCAGGTCGATCGGATGAATGCCCTGGTTCATGAGAGCGCCGCCGTCTTCTCGGACGGTTCCGCGCCAGTCGGCGCTGTCGTAATAAGCTTGGGTGCGATAAAAAGGCAGCGAAACCTCCGCAAGCAGCAGCCGGCCGATCGCGTTTTGGTCGATCGCTTTGCGAACCGCCTGATAGTCCTCCGCGAAACGAGACTGGGAAATCACGGCCAGTTTTACTCCTTTCGTCCGGGCGGCCTGAACCAGCTCCCAGGCGGATTCTGCCGTCATCGCGATCGGCTTTTCGACGATCACATGTTTGCCGGCTTTAACGGCATCCAATCCGATCGCGGCGTGACTTCCGCTGGATGTCGTAATGCAAATGACGTCGATGTCCGGACGGGCCAGCAGTTCCTTGTAATCCGTCGTCCAGAAGCAGCCCTCGCGCTCGCCCGTTTCAGCCGCCCGTTCTTCTCCCCTGCTGGAGACGCCGACCAGCTTCGCCCCCGGAATGTCCTTCAACGCGGCAATATGCGTATCGGCAATCGAACCGCAGCCGACGATGCCAAATCCCCATTTTTTAGCCACTTTCGATCATCCTCCCAAAAATAATCGATCATAACCCGATGCCCAATGCCGAATTCCTTATCCCGCGATAAATTTTATGTATGCGATTACGATTATAACCGAAGATGCGCCGTGATGGATATCGGATGAACCCCGAATAGGCACCTGCGGATAGGCATTCGCATATGGTGCAGTATCGCTTGCCGGCCTAAAGACGAAGGAGGAACCCAACATGCCGAAACAACGGTCGACCCGCGTTCGGCCGATCGCTCGCCAAGCTTCCGGAAAACATGTGGCGAAACTTGCATCGAATACACAAAAGATCAAAACGAAAGAACCCGACCAAAAGACGTCCGCCAAAAAAGTTAGACTGCATCAAAGCGGCCTTGAAACGAAGCCGTCCGTCCGCAAAATTCCGTGGTGGGTGCTGCCCGAAGAAGAACGCGCCCTGCTTCCCGGCGGGGGAGGAAGTCCCGGCGGTCCGGGGCTTTTGCCGCCGCCCCCGGGTCCGAGTCCGGGCCCCGGTCCCGGACCTGGACTGTTTCCGCCCGGGCCTGGTCCATTTCCCCCGGGGCCTGGTCCGGGCCCGTTCCCGCCCGGACCGGGGCCATTCCCGCCCGGACCGTTGCCACCGGGGCCAGGGCCTGGTCCGTTTCCGCCGGGGCCCGGGCCTGGTCCGTTCCCGCCGGGACCCGGTCCCTTCCCGCCCGGACCGTTCCCGCTTCCGATCCCGCTTCCCATTCCGGGTCCCGGACCGTTTCCGCCCCCGCCTTTTCCGGGTCCGGCGTTTATCAACGTTCGCGTCATCGGCGGATTCGCGTTTCCGGGAGCGACCAGTTCGACATTCGTGCCGTTTTATCCCGGAATCACGCTTCGCCAGGCCCTGATTTCCTCGGGCTTGGTCAGCTTCGGACCGCTGGGCCGCATTACATCCGTAGCCGGCATCCGCATTTTCGGCAGCGTCGGCGTCGGCATTTTTTATAACGGACGGCTTATTCCGGAATCCCTGTTGAACGCCCCCGCTCAACCGAACAGCACGATCGCGCTTCAATTGTTTTATCAATAAGGAGAAAAAAGCAAGGAGAAAAAAGCCGGATCGAAGAGCATGTTCTTCGTTCGGCTTTCTTCCCGGTTGGCTTAATTTGCCGCAGAACCGCAGCATTTTTTGAATTTTTTTCCGCTGCCGCAAGGGCACGGATCGTTGCGTCCGATCTTTTGACCGGTTTTGAAGCTGATGACGTCCCCTTGCCGCGCGGACGGCGGCGCCGCGAGCACGTTCGCCGGGACCGACTTGGCCCTGGCGGCGGACAGTTCGCTCGGACTGTATCCCTTCAGCACCCATTGCCGGGTGCTGTTGTTCATGGCAACGAGAATATCCACGACAGCCGATACATCCGCTTCGTCGCGGAATTCGAAATGATGTTGCACAATGCCGAAGGCGTCGCTGAGCGATTTGCCGCTCTTGAATTCGTCAGCGCACAGATCGGCGATCAAATCCGCTTCGCCGCGTTCGATCTTGTAGTTTCGGGTAAAAAACCGAACCAGATCAAGGTAAGCCTGGGTACGCTCGACAAATCCGGGTTCGCTTGCCTCCAGCAGCTGAGCCCGGGTAAACGGCCGATAGTCCAGCCCCGACCGCATCTCCTGTTCCGAAAGAACCGCTTCCGGGTCCTCGACATCGCGAAATCTAAAAATGCCGTCGTCGTCCACGACAAACGCGTCATAGCAACCGATCGCATCGACAATCATCTCGAAAAGGTCCCGTTCTTCGTCGTAGGGTCCCGCAAGCTCTTCGAGCATGCGCTCCAGCTCGGTTTCCGGCAATACGCCATAGTAATAAAGCAAGCCCTGCGTCAATTTGATCCGCTCGGTGTTCTTTCGCACGAGGTCGGGAATCCCCGCCAGGCCTTCCATCTCCTTCAGCCGCTCCACCAGCTCGACCGGCATGACAAGGACCGGCTTTCCCTTCACCTCCGCGGGAAACGCCAGCGCCCGTTCTCTCATATATTCGACGATGAGAGGGGAGAACTTCGGGCTGCTGATCAGCCCATCGTTTCGAATAAACGTTCTCAGCAGTTCCCAGCGGGACGAATCCCATAACTGGGTCAACCTCGCGGCCCCTTCGGGGAGTTCCGCCGCCACCGACTCGACGACCGCCTGACGGTTCCCGCCGGTTTTTGCTTCCCGCATATCGAGAAGCCTCTTTACCCTCCGCATTTCTTCAACCGTCAACAGCTTTAAGGCATCGCGCAGCCGGAGCGGCAATTCCGGCTCGATCAACCTCTTGCTGGCAAAGCCGTTTCCTTCGTTCGGCATCCTTGTCTTCATCCTTCCGCTTCGTACATGGGTCGGCTGCGAAAGTTATTTTCACCGCCCGGATTTTTCCGCTTTCTTTCACTTTATACTTTACGAACGCAATAGGGCAAGCCTGCACCCTCGCAAGTCCGCCCCCAAAATCGACCATTTTCGCGGACGACTGCCGTCTCGGCCCGCAAAAAGCCTCCATCCCGGCCGCAAAGCAAGCCGCCGTCTTTTCGGCCGAGGAGAGAAAAAACGCCGCCCGCAGCTCCCCTTGGGAACTCGCGGGCGGCGCTCAGGCCGTTCGCCTCTGCCTATTTGGCAAACGTCAGCTTGTCCAGATTTCCGACGTACCGCAGGGATGAGTCGGTCGATCCCTTGAAGACGACGCAGATGGTCTGCGTTCCGGACAACGTCCGAAGCAAATCTGCGCTTGCCGTCCTGTACGTGCCCCAGCCGCTGCCGGTATTCGGCAGGCTGACGGTGCCGACAAGCTCGCCGTCCTTGTCGTTCAACCGGATCTCCGCGACGACGTCGGCAGGCGTGCGGCTGGTCGGCGCGTCGTAGACGATTTCGACGCGGTTTTTGCCGGACGTGCCGAAGTCGAGGTTCGCGTAGGTCATCCATGCGCCGGTGAACGTGTTGCCGACGGTGGTGCCTCCGTTGTTGCTTTCGGTTTTCAACGGTTGGTTGTTAAACGTATTGACCGCCGTCGTCCACTCGGTGCGGTCCTCGAACTCGACGACGAGGTCGGGCTCGCTGAGCGCGAACGCCGCGTTGTCGTAGTTGCCGATGTACGGATGGTTCGTATCCGTCGTGCCGGTCAGCACGAGGTAGATGTCCTGAACGCCGGTCAGCGGCTCCGTCAGCTTGCCCGTCGCCGTCGCGTACGTGCCCCAAGAGCTTGCGGTCGGCGGCGTGCTCACCATGCCGACCCGCTCGCCGTCCGGGCTGCCGAGACGGACTTCGACCGCCGCGTCCGCCGCGACTCTGCCGCTGTTGCCGGAGTATTCGATCGCCAGCGTGTCGACGCCTTCGCCGCCGAAGTCCATCCGCTCGTAGGCGAGCCATGCGCCGTCGTACGTACCGGCGATCTGCAGCCCGCTTTTGCCTCCCTCGGTCTTCAGCGCGCCGCCCGACCATTCGTCGTAGCTCTCCAGCTCCAGCTTGGCATAATCGGTGCGAACCGGCTCGCTCAGCGAAAAGGAAGCATTGTCGAAGTTTCCGATGTACGGGTACGCCGAATCCGTCGTGCCGGTCAGCACGAGATAAATATCCTGGACGCCCGTCAGCGTCTGCGCAAGATCGATTTCCGCCGTTGCGTAGGTGCCCCAGGAGCTTGCGGTGGCCGGCGTATTCACCTTGCCGACGAGCATGCCTTCCGGGCTTCCGAGGCGAACTTCAACCGCCGCGTCCGCCGCGACTCTGCCGCTGTTGCCGGAATACTCGATCGCGAACTTGTTGACGCCCTCGCGGCCGAAATCCATATGCATGTAGGCCAGCCATGCGCCGGTGTACGTATTGGCGATTTGCTGTCCGTTCTTGCCGCCTTCGGTCTTGAGCGGCTGATTGTTGTATTGATTTACGCCCGTCGACCATTCGTCATAGGTTTCCAGTTCCAGCTTGGCGTAGTCGGTCCGAATTTCCCGATAGCTCAGCGTCATCCGGTCGAAGTTGCCGATATACGGAAGCGCGCCGGTCGTCGAGCCTTTCAGGACGACGTACAGCGTCTGGGTTCCGGTCAAAGTTCTGGACAGCTGAACCCCGGCCGTCTTGTACGTGTTCCAGTCGCTGCCCGTAGCCGGCAGTTCGACCGTGCCGACCCCTTCGCCGTCCGGACTGCCCAGCCGCAGTTCGAGCGCGGCGTCCGCGGGCACTCTCGTCGAATTTCCGACGTATTCGACTTCAAAATAATTCGCGCCCTCGTCCCCGAGATCGACGTCCGCATAAGCAAGCCAAGCTCCGTCGAACGTGTTGGCGACGACGGTGCCGCCGTTGCCGCCTTCCGTCTTGAGCGGGTTGTTGTTAAAGCCGTTGACGGCCGAAGTCCATTCCGTATAGCTTTCGAACTCCAGCGTTCCGGGCGTTCCGCTGCCCGGCTCTTCGGGTTCTTCGGGGTCGACCGGATCTTCCGGATCGATCGGACCGAGCGGCGGCAGCGGCTCCTTCTCCGGAACCGGCAGCGGTTCGGGCAGCGGCTCCTCCTTGACCGGAGGCTTCTCTCCCGGCGCCGGCTCGGTCTCGGGCTCCGTCACGACCGGCTCCGCGAGCCAAAGGGAGTCGTAGACGTTGCCGTTGAAGGCGTCGACCAGATAGATATTGACCTTGAACTTGTCCGCGTTGACGTTGTAAATTTGCGTCAGCTCGAAGCCGCCTTTTTCCACTGGGAAGGACGTCGTCATCCAGGCGCGGTTTCCGCCGTCCATCAGTTGGAAAACGGCATAAGCCGAATCGGCATAGTCGCCCTTCAGCGTTCCCGTGACGCTGACTTCCATGTTGCCGGTCCGATCGACGTCTGCCTTCAAATCATAGACGTCCCACTGAATATCGGAGGTGTACGCGACATCGGAGGCCAGCGCCCGGCCGAAGGTCCGCCCCCGGCTCTCGTCCGCCTTGACGCGCACCTGCACCTGGCCGGCCTCGAAATCGAGCGGCCCAACCGTTTGGGGATTCGCCGCGACGGGCTTCCACGTCTTGCCGCCGTCCGTGCTGAACTCGTAGTCGGCCGGCTGCTCGAAGCCCGGGACCGCCGTCCAGCCGAACGTATTCGCTTTGTCGTCGACGACCGGCCCCGTCGGAGCGTCCGGTTTCTCCATCGGTTTGACTGCTTCGAGACGGAGGTCGAAGGCGATATCCGAACTGGTTGCATTCGCCTGGTGAACTTCGACGGCCAGCACGTTGGTGCCTTCGACCAGATAGGAAGGATCGATTTGGTAAGCGACCGCGTTCCTTTCGTCGTTTACGGTGACGTTAGCCAACGTATCGTAGCCGATCGTGCCGGAAGGCAGATTGGACCGGATGACTTCGTTCCCGTTCAAGTAAACGACCGCGCCGTCGTCGCGAACGAGTTCCGCTTCAAGCTGAAGCAATCCTTCCGTATCGGACGCCTCGAACGTTTTGCGGAAATAGGTGGTCGGGTACTTGTTGTTCGCGTTCGCCCCGAAGCTCACCCTCGTTTTCGCATAACCCGTATTGTCGTACCCGAGCGGCGCGGCGCCGGAAGCCCAGGCGCTGTCGTCGAACGACGGGCTCGTCCAGCCGTCGCCGGCATATTGCCCCTTGTCGTAATACTTCCAGGTCGATTCCGACGCGATCAGCTCTTTGCGTTCGAGCGAGCCGTCGATGTCGTCCGCGTATTCCGTCGTCGGCGGCGCCGCGCTTTCGGCTGCGCCCCAGCTCGTATTCGGCGTATCGCCCATTTCGAACGCCAGCGTGCCGCCTGCCATGATGTCGGCGTAGGAAATCCAGGCCTGATCGAAGTTTTGGCCGTTCAGCGAGGCGGACTGGATAAAGCGGTTGTCCGAGGACACGTTGTTCGCCTTGATCGTAAACGTTTTGCCGCCGTCCAGATGAAGCGTCAACTCGTCGAAGATCGGGGAACCGATCAGGAAAATCGGGGTGCCCGGATTGCCCGGATACAGCCCCATGGCGCCGTACACGAACCAGGAAGCCATCGCCCCGGCATCGTCGTCCATCGACGGCAGGTAGCCTTCCGGATCCGCCCGGTAGACGCGGGCTTCGATCGGATACGCGTATGCCCCGTGGTTGTGGTATTTTTGCGTCACGACTTCCGTCGTATATTCCCTGACGTAATACTGGGTCAGATAAGGATAACCCAAGTAGTTGAACAAATAGGGCACATGCAGATCGGGCTCGTTAATGGCTACATATTCCCCGATATCGAAGAAGTGCTGCAATTCCTTCGCCATTTCCGTTTTGCCGCCCATCAGCTCGGCCAGCCCGTCGATGTCCTGCTGGACGGACCAGCGGTACGTCCACAAGTTGCCTTGATAAGCGTATTTGTCGACCGCGGTCACGTCCGCTTTGGCGACCGTACCGCCGTTCGGCGTGAAAAATCCGCGCTTGGTCCCGTTTTCGTCGACCTGATCCGGGTTCCAGAGCGATTTGTACGATTGGGCGACCGCCATATACTTGTTGTAGGTCTCCTCGTCGCCGAGCATTTCGGCAAGCTTCATCGTGAAGTAGGCGCTGAACGCCCTTTCCAGCTTCCCGGAGATTTCGCCGTCGCTTACGGAGAAGTTGTCCGCGTCGACCGCCATGCCCTGCAGCGCCTTGCGCGCGTCGAAGTCGGTGAATCCCTTCGCGTAGGCGTCCAGGATGACCGCGCCGTTGAACTCGTTCCGCACGGTCGGGCTCGGCCAATAGCCCTCGCCCCATTGGACGTACGAGCCTCTCGTGTCGTACAGGTCGACCAGCGATTTGACCATGTTTTCGTACTTTTTCGGCTCGAGAATGGAGAACAACGGGTATTTGCGATAGTCGTCCCATGTCGTCCAGCCGTTGTAGTATTCGAAGTCCTCGCCGAGCTCCGAAGCCTCGCGCACCGTGTTCTCGTCACGCGCCGCGCGGAACGTGCCGCCGGAGCTGGTGACGTTTTTCGGATGGAGGAAGGAGTGGTAAAGCTGGGTGTAGAACACCCGCTTGTTCTCCTCGTCGGCGCTTTTCACCTCCACCTTGTTCAGCACGTCGCTCCAGGCGCCGCGCGCGCGCTGATGCTGCGCTTCGAAATCCCAATCCGGGATGTCGTGCTCGCGCTCGAATTGCGCCTGCTCGACGCTGATCGGCGAGAGGCCGACTTTCGCCTGAACGACCGGGTTGTCCGCGGTGTCGAAATTCAGCCAAACGCCGCTGTTCGCCCCGGACCGTTCGGATACCTCGCCCGTTTCGTTCCCTGCCCAGGACGTGTACGAAGTAAAGTCGTGATCGAACTGAATGGAGAAGTAAAGCTTGTAATACCCGTGGCCGCAGACGTTTTTCGATTGGACCATGCCCGTAATCTCGTTGCTGCCGACGACCTTGAGATTCGCGTCCACCATTCCCGCGTACGAGTTGGACAAGTCGACGAGAACCGATCCGGTGCCGTTCCCCGGGAACGCATACCGGTGGAAGCCGGCGTTTTCGGACGCCGTCAGCTCGACCTCGACGCCGTTTGCCAGCGTCACGCCGTAATAGCCGGGGGAAGCTGATTCGCTGTTTTTGTCGTACGGCTCCTTGTATTCGTTGCTGTTTTTCGTGAAAGCGCCGGTCTGCGGCATCATCAAAATATTGCCGCCGGCGCCGCTGCAGCCGACGCCGCTGAAGCGCACCTGGGAAAAGCCTTTCAGGTTCTTGTCCTGATAGTAGTAGCCGCTGAACGCGCCGCCGTCGCTGTCCGGCCCCACGTGAACGAGGCCGAACGGCAGCGTCGGTCCCGGATTGGTCTGCCCGTTGTCGCCCAGCGTGTTAATGAACGGGTCGACATAATCGATCGGCTGCAGATTAACTGCCGGTTCCGCCGGTGTCTGGCCGGGCTCCACTCCGTACAGCTCCACTTCGTAAATTCTCGTCGCATTGTTGTCGTAAGACGCCCGGTCGAAATAAATCATGACGTAACGGGCCGTGAACGCCGGGACTTGACGGTCGACGATCGTATGCGCGTTGTTCCGCACGACGTCGACTTCGACCCAGTTCTCGCCGTCGTCGCTTTTCGCAAGCCGATAATCCTTCGAATTCCAGAATGGGCTGTTGGACGACTCCCCGATGGCCGCGTGCTGCACGATCCACTGGTTGATTTTGTATTCCTTGCCCAAATCAAGCTTGAGCCATTTCTTGGCGACGCCCGAATTGTCGCACCACTTGGTCGTCGTCTTGCCGTCGACCGCGTTGGCCGCCGCTTCGTTCGCATTGCACTGCCCCGAAGCCGTCGCCGTCGCGTTCAGCGCGACGTTCCAGGTCTTCGTCGTATCCGCGGCCGCGGACGATGCCGGTACGGTTTCCGCCGCGAATGCCGCGGACGGATTCATCGCGCCCAGCAGCAGCACTACCGTCATGACGGCCGCAATCAAGTTTTTAAACATGGCGATCGGGTCCTCCCGCTTTCGTATTAGTTCGTGACGTTCGGCAGCAGGCGATGGATCATCATGGCGACTTCGGCGCGCGTGACGGGGTTTTTCGGATAGAATCGTTCGCCGTCTCCCTGAATGAGGCCGAGGGACCGCGCCTCGTCGACAGAGGCCGCCGCCCAGGAGGAGATCCGATCTCCGTCGGCAAAGTCCGCCTTGCCCGCGCCGCTTTCGGCGAGGTCGAAATGCCCCGCCGCGCGGGCGAGCGCCACGACTGCTTCCTCGCGCGTAATTTCGTCGTCCGGCCGGAACAGGCCGTCATAGCCTTCGACGATGCCGAGCGAAGCCGCCTGCGCGACCTGTTCGGCGTAGTACTTGCCGGACGCCACGTCGCGGAACGGATTCGCCGCGTCCGCCGGAACCGCCGTTTCGTCCTGCCAGCCGACGGCGCGCATCAGCATCGTGGCGAACTCCCCGCGCGTAATGCTGCGGGCCGGCTCGTAGCGCGTCGCGTCGACGCCGGTGACGATATGCTTCGCGGCCAGCGACTTGACCGCCGTTTCGGCCCAATGCGCGGACAGATCCGCGAAGCTTTTGTCGTATTCGAGAATCGCGTACAGCGAGAAGTGATCGGCTTTGAACGTGAAAACGCCGTCCTTGAGCGAGCCTTTGATATATTCCGGCAACCCGCCGTTCACGTAGTAGACGCCCGCGAGGTCGGCCGCGATGGCGCTCGCCTGCTCCGGCGTCAATCGGATCGTCACGTAAGCGGGCTTGTCCAGATTGCCGATGTCCGTAACGCTCCCTCCGGCGACGTACTGAATGACGACCGAAAGCACGACGCCCGTCGGCTTGTAGGCCGGGTCCGCTTGAATCGACCGGCCGATCGTTTGGTTCGCTTCCGACGTCAGCGTCGCGTTGAGCACAAACCGTACTCTAGACGACGCGTCGTCGGAGCCGGCCAGCGCGCCGACCGAATAGCGGATCGAAACGGCCCCGGCGTTCAGGACCAATTCGAGATTTTTGTCCTTCAGCGCCTTGACCGAAGGTCCGGGCAGCTCGAGCGCGTCTCCGGACCGGATCGCTCCTTCGGGGAGCTCGATCGTCACCTCGCCGTCCGATTGTCGGATGGCCTCGTCCATCGCGCTTTGGCCGACGAGATACCGTCCGTCCGCCGCGAGCTGCGGCTTGACGACGGAGCCCGCCGCCGTCCCCGCGCTCTGCGGGATCGCGTCCGGATTCGCCGGAATCGGGATACCCGGGGTTGGCTCGGGATCCGGCGTTCCGGTCGGCGGTTCTTCGGGGTCCGGGTTGCCGCCCCCGCCGTCTCCGATCGTCCGAACGACGGAAAACGTCCCGCTGTCGACGGCCCCGCCGAACCCGGCGATCACCTCGTACGCTCCGTACGGCGCCAGATCGGCATCCGCCGGAATCGTTACGCTCGTCTCGTAGCGGCCCTCGTTTACCGCGATCTCGTCGATATAAAATACGGTCCGCGCGGGGCTTACGATTTTCACCGTAACTTCGCCCGTCTCGGCCGGAGTTGTGCCCGACATCGTGATCGTGCCGCCCCGCAGCACTTCCTTCGCGCTGATGCCCAGCTCGAAAGAAACGGCCGCGAACGCCGATACCGGCATTAGCGCGAATAGGGCGGCCAGAACGGCTGCTGCAACTTTTTTCACCGCGTTTGCTCCTCTCGTTCCGTCCATCACCGGTACACCTGCGCCCTGGCCAGCTGATCCGGCACGCTCGGATCGTTGTCGAACCGGTTCAGCACGAACACCTTGACGCTGTATTCGGTCCCGCTGACGTCAAAATATTGGGTTACGCTCAGCTCGTCGCGCGGGATCGGCACGGCATTGATCAATTGGGGCGTGTCCCCCTTGAGCAGTTGGAAGACGGCATAGGCCTCTCCGTCGTATTCCTCGAGCTTTTCGACCGTCGCATCCAGTTTGAGCCGCTCTCCCCGGGCAAGCTCGCCCTTGATTTGGTAAACGTCTCGCGCTCCGTTCAGCGTGTAAGGCTTGTCTGAGGCAAGGCTCGCGCCCGCCGGCCTTCCTTCGGCTTCGCTGGCCGCGACGCGCACCCGCACGTCGCCCGCCGCGTAAAGCCCGTCTCCGATCGGCTGCGGGTTTGCCGTCACGGGCGACCACGTCGCGCCGCCGTCCGTGCTGAATTCGTAGTCGGACAAATCGGCGTAGCCCGGCACGTTCGTCCAGCCGAACGTGTTGCGGCCGTCGTCCACGACCGGAGCCGTCGGCGCGGCGATTCCGCTGCCCGTCCATTCGACCGTGGCGGGAGCCGAGTTGTCGCGTTCGTCTACCGCCGTCACCGCGAATCGGTAGGTCGTCACTTCGTTCGTTCCCTCGATCGTGAAGCGATAGTCGGCCGCGCCCTCCGCAGCCGGCACGAAGGCGCTCCAATTCGCGCCCAGCCTTCCGCTCGTCTCGTAAATCCGGAAGCCCCGAACCGCATCGTTCTCGGCCGAATCCGCGGGTTTCGTCCACGACAATTCCGGCTTGCCGTCTTCCGTTTCCGATACCGACAGCCCTTGAACCGGCTCAGGCCGCCCGTCCGTCCGGACGATCGTATACGTATCGAACGGCTGTTCTTCGCCCGATCTGTACGATTCGATCGTGAAGCTGTCCTCCGTCATCCGGATGCCCGAGTAAATCGCCTTGTACGGCTGCTCGTATACCGCCGCATAATACCGGTCGACGCCGTTTTTCAAATCGTAAAACTTGGTCCCGGACGCATTGTTGATCATGTACAGCGTGCCGTCCGGGTTCAGCGCGTTGCCGTTTTCGTCCGTATCGACGCTTTCGACCGCCTTGTCGCCGTACATCTGGTGCGAGCGCATGTACGTATGGTCGTGGCCCTGAAGGACGACATCGATTCCAAGCTCGTCGAAGATGGGGTAAAGCGTTTTGCGCAGCTCCAAAATGTCGGCGTCCAGCGAATGTCCGCCCAGCGAATAGATCGCTTTGTGAATCGCGACGACCTTCCACTTTTTGTCGGTCTCCGCCACTTCCCTCTTCAACCATTCGATCTGCTGCCTGAACGACTCTTTCTGCCGGTCGTCCCAGCCGATATCCATCGTATTGAGGACCATGAAGTGCGCATCGCCATAGTCGAAGGAGTACACGGTTCCCTCGGGAAGCTCGTCATCGATCGCACCGGTCGGGTAATTGAAATGATAAGAAAAATTGGAGTTATAAGGCCCTTCATGATTGCCGATCAGCGCCATCAGCGGGAGATCCATCAGCAAGTGCTGCGGTTTGCCGAAGTAGTCAAGCCACTGGGATTCCAGCGCTCCGGCATCCACCTGGTCGCCCGTCATCAACAAAAACTTGGCGTCCGGGTAGTCGGCCACGGCGTTCCCTAACGTTTCCGCCCACACTTCATAATCGTGCGTGTTCGAGCCCTGGGAGTCCGTCAAATAAAGAAAATCGTACGACGTCTCGCCGTCGGCCTCGGTCGTGAACGTCCCGGTCTCGCTCCAATTGCCGTCGCTGCCGACCCGATACTTGTAAGCCGTGCCCGGCGTCAGGCCCTCGGCCAGCACCTTGTGGCTGATAAAAGAGCCGGTAGCGGAGCCGGTGATCCGCAGCGTCAGTGCCTGCGTCTCCTCCGGCTTGCCGACGAAACGCTTCGTCTGCGGCGAGCCGAACTCGGCGTCGGCCGGCACGATCTCGACGATGCTGTCCATGATGTTGGCCGGCGCCCTGTCCGGCCGGTCGTACCGCGTATACCAGGCGAACGCGCGGTTCGTCTTCGGACTGCCGTTAAACGACATCGCGATCGCGATCGGGGAATAGTCTACCGGTTCCGTTTCGTTCGACAGGTTGACCGGGCTGAACCGGAAGGCCGCCACCGGCGTGCCGTCCGCCTGCAGCAGGCCGGCTTGTCCGTCGTATGTAACGTTCAGCAGTTGGCCCGTCCTGACGGCCGTCTCCAGATGGAGCTTCAGCTCGGACGGAGCGCTGCCCGGCTCGACGCTTTCCAGCGCGATCGGCGAACCGTTTGCCGTCACGGCCAAATGATCCTTCAGTCCGTCCGGCAGCGTTCCCAGATCGGCATAGGTCGTCATCGCGACGCTAAGTCCGTCCGGCGCCGCGCTTGCCGCCACCGGGCCGTTGTAGGACGCCGGCAGGGTGAAGGCCGAAGCGGGCACGATCTCTTTGGCGAGCGTCGGCGTGGACCACCGCAAATACAGGTTCGATCCGCCGTAGTCTTCGAAGTACTCGACCTTGAAGTCGTACTTCTTCCCGCCTTCGAGGGCAACGGGCGCGCTCGTCTGCTCGACGTCCCAATCGTTCACCCAATGGTCAATGACCAATTGTCCGTCGATCCAGAGCCGGAAGCCGTTGTCTCCGATCATATAAAACGTATATTCGCCGGTCTCGGGCGGCGTGATTCGGCCCGTCCACCGTACGTTGGCGTCGTCCGAACGGCCTGTCCACGTTTGCAGCGGCTCTTCGAGATTCGAGAAGTTGATCTGCGTATCGATGACCGTCGCTTTATGTTCGCCGAAATCGAACGTCTCCGTTCCGGCGTAATACTCGCCCAGCAAGCCTTGATCCTTGCCGGCAATCGCGCTTGCGGCCAGCTCGACAGCCGGTTCGTTTCCGGCCGTTTCCAGGGTTTGCCCGCTCGCGGCCGTTTCCGCAGCCGTCTCGGCTCCCGCCGGTCCGCTTTCCGCCGCCTGCGCGAAATAGTAGCCCGAGCAAACGGAAGTCCACAGCATGACGGCAGCCAGCAAACGGCTGGTCCGCGCGGATAATTTTTTCACTTTTCGTTCCCTCCCGGTTGTGATGTAATGAATCGTTACAATGAGTAAGCATAGTTTTGTAGACGCCGCTCTTCAATTCATGCTCTATTAACGCAACGTTATCTTTTTGTTAAACTTCATAGAACGACAAAAAAACGCAGAACGAAAAGACCGTTCCCGGTCTCGTTCGTTTTGCGTTTCCGCGCAGCTTTTTGATTCCGTCTCTCGTTTGCAGACATTGTTCGGGAAATGAGCCGCTAGTCCCGATATCCCCTTCGCTCAGCAGCAACTATTCCCTATCGGCGGCTTCCGTCCCCTGCCAACGGCTTTTTATCCCCTATCGACGGCATCCGTACCGTTCCAGGAAACCCGGCTCTCATTCTCCTTCTCGGTTGCACGCTGCGGGTCGGACATTTTTTGCCCGTTCGGCCGGATTTGCGGACGATATCAACCCGAACGGAGAGGGAGATCTTATCGAGGAGCGCGGTACGGCTTATCTACAGTGGATTTTGTCCAATCAAATCCGGTTTTTTCGCGAAGCCCTCGGGCTTGGTTGGATTTTGTCCAATCGAGCGAGGCCATTTTGTCCATTCCGACCGAAATCGCCGCTCCTCGTTGGATAAAATCCACTCTAGGTCGGATTTTCCGCGTTTTTCGCTTCTCCGATTGGATAAAATCCAACATAAGTTTCCGGACACGGGTATTCCGCCGCTTAAGCGATGCCCAAAGCAGGTTGTCTCGCCGACATCGGTTTCCTCTGCAGGCTTTCCGCCTCCATCGACCACCCAACCAAACTTCGTCGTCCTGAAGGACAGAGCATGCCGTTTTAGAAACTTGAACTTTCCGAATCGCGCAAAAAAAACTACGACGGCACAATTAACTAACTCACATAATTTGATCCCATTGTGCCTCCAGTTTCTCTAGAAAAGCGATGGGCTGGCGGTTAAATCTTCTACGCTGAACGCTTTCGGATAGCCGCCGGTCCCATCGTGCTTTGCGCGTTGCATATTTTTCATAGCCCACCGTTCTTAAACGGGCGATGATGTGTTTTTGTCGAAGTGCATCGTCTACAAGTACAATCATTTCTCCATTACGCACAATGTAGCTGTTCCAATTGCGTAGCCCAGTAATTCGGCGATGAACAGCCTTCATTCGGCGGAAAAACTGTTCCAGATCGTTGTTCGTACGAGGGATGTGGTAGTGATCGTAACTAGTGAACAGTCCCTTCCAGAAGCCGCGAGAGTAGTAGTACAGTGGTCACCATAGGGGCATCCTGTTCATCGATGTAAGTCTGTTCAGCCACCCGAGCAATTGGGTCATTTCCCACTCAACCGTTTCGCTCGTCTTGTCTTCGTCTGGCGCCAAGGTAGCCGCGATATGGGCTAGCGGTGTAGCCCAGCGAACGACAGACGCATATCTGGTAGCCTGCTCATCAAGTTTGCTGAAAATTCTGACCAGACCTTGGAGGAGATGAGGCTCTTTTTTTAGTCAAGCACCGCGCAAGCGACGCCTGTATGGCTTGAGCTCGTTCATAAATAAGCATCCCGGGCAATTTGAGCGGCGGTTCCCCGTCCTCCAGAAGCAGAGCGCGAACCGCAGCGACATAACCTTTTGCAACCTGCGCTTCGCTTGCAATGGTTTCCGCCCTAACACATGAAGTGTCTGTGGCTACGCCTTCGTTTGCTTGAGCAGCTTCCACGGCATTCTTCTCAACTTGCTCGATCTTCCTTTCGACTTCCCGCAAGCCGCGCATGCTCTTCTTTAGCTCCATCTTGAGTTTGCGATCCGCATCTACAACAGGTTTGGCAATATCTTTAAGGTAGTGGTACTGGGATACGGCACATCCGGCAGAAGCGTTTCGAATGCCTGACGAATGGAAACTTGTCCGTCACTGACGATTCCGACGACGGGGAAGCCCAACTCAATAATTGGCTCGATGAGGCTGCGTAATTCGCCAGCGGCTCCGCTTTTCATGTTCTGAGCCGCCAAAACTGTGCCACTGAACACCTCTCGAATGACATAGAGCATCTCATTTCCTTTTTCCGGCTGGACGCCGTCCATGGAGAGAATGATGCCGCCATTTTGTGCCGTGGTTTCCGCCAAGCTTTGTCTTACATGCTCGTCAAGACTGGCCGCCAGCAGGGTTTGATAGCGTTCATAGAGTGTTTGCGCATATCGCTCACTAGCTACAATCCCGCGCTCGTTTAGCAACTCTGCAATCTCTTTACACGTGCGGTGCTGCTTAAAACGCAACTCCCCAACGAGGCCGAGCACATCGTAGCCATAAGAAGAATACTTCATGCTCAGCATTTCGGCTTCCGCTGATTTATAGGCTACGCCTGTGTGAACGCAGCTTGCATTAGGACACATGTAGGCCATGCTCCAGGCATGAATAACACCAGTTAGTGTAGTGATTTTTTTGTTCCAGGCGGTATGGGATCGCTTAAGCTTGACCCCGCAATGCGGGCAGTTAGTCAACTCGGGTCGGAAATAGATTTTCGGCGCGGCGCCGAGGCGATTTTTCGAAAGCATAAGGGCACACTCCAACTTATTTTGTGTCCCTTATGTATTCGACATCCTCCAGGAAAATCCTGTTAGTTAATTATGCTGTCGTAGAAAAAAAACGTCCCCGCCGCGAAACGCTTGCCTCGCGCCGGGGACGTTTTTTTAGTAGAGGACGTCGGCCGCTCCCGCCTGCCTGAACAAGGCGTCGTTCCGTTCGACGGAACCGCCGTCCGCCACCAGCAGCATTTTGCCCTCGTCGATCGCTTCGGCGCACCGGTCCGCCCAGTCCGCCGGGATGCCCATGCGCTCCAGCGTTGCGTCGAATCCCGGCTCGTCCCGGTTCCAGTTCAAAAACCCGAGAACCGGAAACGCGGCCGCATTGCCGGACGAGCCGCCTCCTTGCAGGGTTCCGACAAAGGCCGCGGTCGGAACGCCGGCGTCTTCCTCGGCATAGCCGGCTCCGACGCCGTCCCTGCGCTCCTCTTCGCCCCGGATGCCGACCGCTTCTTCCATCGGAACGGTCAGCCCCCCGCTTAGCAGCGGCGAGTTTTCCGCATTTTTGACAATAACCCTTACCTGCGCTTCGTCCCTGCCGGCCGCGCGAAACCGCTCCACTGCGTCCATCACCTGCTGCTCCCGATCGAAAATGCCGATTGTCGTTGCCATCTGGCGTCTCCTCCTCGCGGCGCTTGCGAGAACCGCGATCGATTCGAGATCCGGTCCCGCAAACCCATTTGTTATCCTGCCTAGCGTTCCCCATTCGGGACGGCGTCATCGCCCGATCGAAAAAGGTTTTCGCGGCGCGGTGCCGATTACGGCTTCGGGATCGATCCGGTGGACGAGCGCCCTGGCGCGGGTCTCCTCCAGGCGATGGACGGTGCACAGCACGACCGGCGAAGCGGCGGCAATGCGGCTGCTTTTGTCCGGCAATTTCGTCACTTTGCGGTTCAATCCTTTAAGCAGGGCGTCTCCGATTTCATCGCTCCGGCTGCTGGCAATCCACAGCGTCCGCGTCATCGGGGAGCTTTTGAAGCCGACGCCCATTCCCCAAAACGCCAACGCGTATGCGACAAGGGAATGAAACGCCTCCGCCCACCCGATCAGCCATCCCGTGCAAAGCAGCAGCAGCGCGTTGAAGCCGTACAAAGCGTACACCGTCCAGTTGCGGGAAAAACGTTCGAGAAAATAGTCCGACAAGTCCAGGAATCCTCCGTACCGGATCACCCAGCCGATCCCGATCCCGAGGCACGAGCCGCCCGCGATCGACGCCAGCATCGGATTGACGGTCAGCACCGGAGCCGGATGAAGCAAAAACACCCCCGCGGAAAAAAGCAAAATGGAGAAAACCGCCGAGGGGCCGAAGCGCTTGACGACTTTCCGATAGCCCAGCAGCACGAAAGGAAGATTGAACAAAAACAGAAACAAGCCGAGCCGCATACCGGTAAAATGGGAAAATAAAGCCGACATTCCGGTCAATCCGCCCACGACCATCCGGTGCGGCATGAGAAACAGTTCCAACCCGACCGATGCCAGAATGGCGCCCGCCGCAACTCCCGTCCATTTTCGGACCGATCCTTCGGAAGACGGAACCGCGAAACGTTTCATCATGCAGCCTGCCCCCTTCCTTTATATCGTTCTCAGCCGGAGGGGCTGTTTTCCTTTACACTCCTTTTGCTGAAATGAAACACTTTGTCGAGAAGCTTGTAGATCGCCTTCGTTTCTTTCGTCAAAAGCGGGCCGAGTACGGCCAGAATCAATACGTAGAGTGCGGCAAAAGGCTGCAGGATCGCCATTAATCCCCCCGCTTTGCCCAGGTTGGCGACGATAATCGAAAATTCGCCGCGGGATACGATCGTAAGCCCGATGTTGGTCGAAGATTTGGGCGACAGTCCGGCGGACCGCCCGGCCAGCATGCCCGCGGCGAAATTCCCGATCAGCGTAACGATCACGGCTCCGACCGCAAGCACGATCGTCCTGCCTTCGATCAGCGTCGCCGGATCGATCGACAGCCCGAAGCTGAAGAAAAACAACGCGCCGAAAAAGTCGCGAAACGGCACGATCAAATGCTCGATCCGCTGCCTGTGCACCGTTTCCGCCAGCACGAGACCGACCAGCAGCGCCCCGATCGCTTCCGCCACGTGCAGCGTTTCGGAAAAACCGGCCACGATAAACAATACCGCGAAAATAATGAGCAAAAACACTTCGTTGGAACGGATATTCAGCGCCTTGTTCAGCAGCGGAACGGCTTTTCTTCCGATGATGAGCAGCGCCAGCATGAATCCGAGCGCGATGCCTGCCGACACCAGAACGCCGCCGAGCGAAGCCGAACCGCTCAGCACGAGACCGGAGAGAATCGATAAATAGACGGCGAGAAACACGTCTTCGAACATGATGATGCCCAGAATCATTTCGGTTTCCGGATTGGCCGTCCGCTTCAAATCGACGAGCACCTTCGCCACGATCGCGGACGAAGAAATCGTCGTGACCCCCGCGATGATCAGCACTTCCTTGAGCGGAAAGCCCATCGCGAAACCGAATGCCAGTCCGAGCGTGAAATTGATCGCGATATAAATGCTTCCGCCGACGACGATGCTTTTCCCCGCTTTGATCAGCCGGCCGACGGAAAACTCGAGTCCGAGATAGAACAACAGGAACAGGACGCCGATCCGCCCCATGACTTCGATCAGCGGGGCGCTGTTAATAAAGCGCAAGTCGAAGTGGCCCCAATGAAAGGCGTGCGGGCCGACGGCCATCCCGATCAAAATGTAAAACGGAATGACCGAAAACCTTAGTTTGGTGGCCAGCAGACCTACCGCCGCAACCAGGGCGATGGCGATTCCGATTTCGAGTACGATGTGCGTCAGATCCATTTAGCCGCCCCCGTTCGCGAGAATTTCCTTGAACTTTTTCTGCTGATGTCTCTCGCCCATGACGACGATGGTCGCTTCCGGGGTCAGCACGTAATCGGGGCCGGGGTTCGTTTGTTTTTGCTGGTTTTTGGCCACGACCGCGATGACGGTGACGCCGGAATTTTTGCGGATGTTCAATTCGCCGATCGTTTTGCCGACGCATTTGCTCGCGGGCTCCAGTTTGTACCACTCGATCACGAGCTCGTCGAAAGCCATCTCGATATTTTCCAGCGATTTCGGCTTGTACGAGAGGCCACCGATAATGCCGGCCACCTGGCGAGACTCCTCGTCCGTCAGCGTAACCATGGAGATGGAGTCGTCCGGATCGTCGTGATCGAAGTGGTAAATCTCCCTTCGCCCGTCGTCGTGAACGATAATGACCAGCTTGTCTCCGCTGTCCGCAACCATTTGGAACTTTCTTCCGATTGCGGGAAGCTCGGATTCGCGAATGTTCATGGTTTGAAACCTCCACTATATTCATTTTTTAGGTTTGGCGAGCACAGAACGGCCGCGCCGCCGTTTCCGCGCCCTTCTCATCGGTGCTCCGGCCGCTTATCGGCTTAAATGGGTACGCGAAAACAAGCGTACGGCCGTGCCGAAAAAAAACGAACGCACCTACGTTGCGAAAACTTCGAAATGGAGAATGCCTTAAAATCGCGCTTCGTTTGAAATCAAAGCGAGCGCCAACGCAAATCGAATATTTGAAAAGGGGGTTAAAAATCAAGACACGAAATTGGAAGTAAATTTAAGAGGAATTAAATAAAGCCGTTTAAGACGGAGGGAAATCGCGGGATACGCGTACGACAAACAAACCCTCGGGCGATCGATTGCGCGCTCGGGCTTGACGAGTCTGAACAGCAGGACGAGCAAAGCGCCCGCGGCCGCCAACGCTTTCTTCGCGAAGGACGTTTGCGAAGCTCCGACGGCGTTCGAGTTGGAAACCATCAGCTGCCCCATCGTCACGCGGTTGTTCTCGCTTTTCAAGCTTTCGGACTCGGGAAACGGGATGAAGGGAATCGACAAAAAAAGCATAAAAAACAGCAGCAGCCATTTCGTCGTCGAGCGGGTCTGTTTTGTCCGTGTCATTTCGCTCACCTCCTCGTCCGCTCAAGATTTGCATCAACCGATAAGTCAAGGATACCACAAGACGGGCTTTCGGGCCAAACCCGGTCACCCTATTTTTATCATATTCCCGGCGTTTTAGCCGTATCCATTTTACATCAAGCGGTTTGCAGCCGCGCTTCGGAGGTGTGCAATGAGCAACCAGGCGCTTCAAATCGGTTATGTCAGCACTTACGTGCCGAAAAAATGCGGTTTGGCCACCTACACCCATCATCTAAGGGAAGCGGTGGGTGCGGTCAAAAACGCCTCCTCGCCCGATCCCGTCATCGCCCTGTGCGATCCGGAGGAAGCGGGCCTTTACGACGAACAATTTCATTTTCCGCTGCGGCGGCACGAACCCGCGGATTACGTCGAAATGGCCGATATTGTCAATCGCAGCCCCATTCGGATTTTATCGCTTCAGCATGAATTCGGCATTTTCGGCGGCGAGGCGGGGGCGTACGTGCTGGAATTTCTGGAGCGGGTTAAAAAGCCGGTCGTCACCACTTTCCATACCGTGTTCGAGCATCCGAGCGAGCCTTACGCTTCGGTTCAGGCGAAAATCGCGGCCCGAAGCGAGCATATCCATGTCATGAACCGCAGGGCCATCGGTTATCTCCACGACAGCTTCGACATTCCGTTGGACAAAATCTCCTTTATTCCGCACGGGAGCCCGGTTCCGGACCGGAAAGAACAAAAGTCGACGCGCCTGAAATACGGATGGGAAAATCGCAAGGTGCTGTTCCAATTCGGCCTGCTCAGCCGGAGCAAAGGCGTGGAATCGCTTTTGCGGGCGGTCGCCCAAGCGGTGAAGGCCGTCCCCGACCTTCTCTATATCATCGCCGGCCAGACGCATCCCGAGGTCCGCAAGCGCGAGGGCGAAGCGTACCGGGAGGAGCTGTCCTCGCTCGTCGAGCAGCTCGGCCTGACGCATCATGTGCGGATGATCAACCGCTATTTGCCGGAAGACGAGCTGACGGCGCTCATTTCCGCTTGCGACCTCTACGTTACGCCGTATCCCGGCTTGCAGCAGATTACGAGCGGAACGCTCGCTTACGCCGCCGGCCTCGGGCGCCCGATTTTGAGCACCCCGTACAGCTACGCGAAGGATCTTGTGCAGGGCTACGAGGGACTCCTGCTTCCCTACGGAGACACGGAAGCCTGGAGCGGAAAAATCATCGAGCTGTTTACGTATCCCGAGCTGCTCGCCCATTGCGAAAAATGGATGGCCGACATCGGCAGCAGCATGCAGTGGCCCCAGGTAGGAGCGCAGTACCTGGGGCTGCTCGAGCGCGTGGCGGCGAAAACGTCCTGGAGCATGGCGGATGTCGGCTAATGCCGCTTATCGGCGGCCCGGTGCGCCCTCCTTCCGTCATCTGCGCCGTTTGACGGACGACACCGGGTTGCTCGAGCATGCGCTCGGACGCATTCCGAGACGCAAGGAAGGCTATACGACCGACGACAACGCGCGCGCGCTGTGGGCGGTATCCGAGTGGCTGGCTCCGGAACGCGCGGAGCGGCTCGCTCCCGGCGAGCGGGAACGGCTGGCTTCGCTTGCCGACGTTTACCTGGCCTTCCTGCTCTGGAGCCAGCGCGAAGACGGATGGTTTCACAACAACGTCGCCTATACCCGGATTCCGGAACCGGAGTCGGCATCCCACGATTGCCAGGGCCGATCCCTGTACGGATGCGCTGTCGCCTGGGTCCGGCTCGAAGCCGGCCAGAGGGAAACGGCCTTCGTCATGCTTCAACAGGCGATGGGGACGATCGGCCGGATCGGTTCGCTGCGCGGGCGGGCGTTCGCCCTCGCCGCGTGCGCCGAGCTGCTCGATGCCGCCCGGCTCGGAATGATCGTTCTGCCGGACGGCTGGCGGGAGGAGCTCCGCGACCATCTGTTTCGCCTGGAGGAGCTGCTGCTGGACGCATACCGGGAAGGGTCGCGCGGCGACTGGCATTGGTTCGAGCCGATCATGACCTACGGCAACGGCGTTCTCCCGTGGGCGCTGCTCCGGGCGTACCGCGTCACGCGGCGAACCGAAGCGCTGGAGGTCGGACTCGACAGCCTGTCCTTCCTGCAGCAGGCGATGACGACCGAAGGCGGATGGTTCAGGCCGATCGGGAACGAGCAGTGGCGAACCCGCGAGGTTGCGAGCCGCTGGGACCAGCAGCCGCTGGAAATCTTCAAGCTCGCGCTCGCTTTCGAGGAAGCGGCGACGGCGCTGGAAGCGGCGCGGAAAGACGGCGTCTTCCTCGTCGTTTCGCCGGATCTCGCCAACGGCGGGAGCGGCCGGCGCCGGGAGACCGGCGCGCTGGCGGCGGCTCGCCCCGCGATCGGATCCGCCGCTTCGGCCGGCAAGACCGCGTCCGAAGCCGTCCTGGCGGCGCCTGGCGATATGGGCGGCTTGGCCGGATTGGAAGGAACGGTCGCCGAAATCGGCGAGTTTATCGCGACGCTGCGGCAGCTGCGCAACCGCTGTCTCGACTGGTTTTTCGGGGGGAACGATTTGCGGGTGCAAATGGTCGATCCCCGGGACGGGTCGTGCTGCGACGGCCTGCAAAAAAACGGGCCCAACATGAACTGCGGGGCCGAGGCCGCGCTTTCGTATTTGATGACCGAGGCGCTGTGCGCCCGGCGTTGATCGGGAATGTTTAGAATTTGTTCAGAGGGGGGAGATACACTGGAAAAAAAAGCGAGATTTTCGCCGCCGGAGGTAGACATACATGACGATGTCCAGAAGAAACGAGCCGTTTCGCTACGCATTCCATCCCGGACAGCCTTGCTTGATTCGGCCGTACGAGATCAACGGAAATCGCGTCGCGAGCGGCAAACAAGCCGAAGCCACCATGCTGGACCTCAGCCAAGGCGGCGGCAAACTCGAAACCGCGTTGAATTTCCGGCTTTCCCATAACGAATGCAAAATCGTGCTGTCGCTGAACCTGACCCGGACCCTCGAATTGCGCGGAACGCTCGTCTGGGAGGAACGGAGGGCTCACGACTACCAGTACGGCGTCCGCTTCGACGATGCTCATCGGCAGGAAATCACCGACGAGTTGAAAGCATTCGCGAAGCTCAAGCATCAGCAGGCGGAAGAAGCCAAATTGGCCCACGTTTGACCCGAGGGGGCCGGCAGCGGAAATCGCGCTCCCGGACACCCTCGTTCGTTCACCGCTCGCGAAGCCGTTTGAGCGCTTCCCCGAAATCGTCCGGCAGCGGCGCGCTTACGGACAGCTTCTCCCCGGTCCACGGATGGAACCAGAGAAGCCGCTCCCCGTGCAGCGCTTGCCGGGAAATGAGGCCGCGCTTGCCGCCGTACAAGCCGTCTCCGGCCAGCGGGTGGCCGATGGCCGACAGATGGACGCGAATCTGATGCGTCCTGCCCGTTTCCAGCCGCAGCCGGACAAGCGTGTGGTCCCCGAATCTCTCCACCACCTCGTAATGCGTAACCGCCGGATCTCCCGTTTCGCTTACCCTTCTCCGCGTGGAATGATGGCGGTCCTGCCCGATCGGCTTGTCGATTTTCCCCTTGTCCTGGGAGATGACGCCTTCCGCCAAAGCCAAATAAATCCGCTCGATCTTTTTCTCCCGCATCGCCTTGTCGTACTGGTAGTGGGCGAATTCGTTTTTCGCGTAGAGAACCGGTCCCGTCGTTTCCTTGTCGATACGGTGGATATGCCGGATTCTGACGTTCTGGTTCGACATTTCGTAATAGGACGATACCGCGTGGGCAAGCGTCCGACGCTGCCCCTTCTCGCTCGGATGCACCTCGATGCCGGACGGCTTGTTCACGACGAGCGTAAAGTCGTCTTCGTACAACACGTTCAGCTCCATCCAGTCCGGCGGAAAATCCCGCTCTTCGTCCGGAAACAGCTGCAGCCGGAGCGTCGATCCCTGCAGCTGCGCGCCCTTGGATTGAAGCAGCTTCGCGATGAGCTTCGGCGGAAGGGGCGTAAGCTTCATGGCCTGCGGCAGCGGCGCGCCTGCGGCTCCGTCCGGAAGCTTGACGTCCACCCAATCGCCCCGCCGTCTTCCCAGCTTCGGCGGCGCGCCCGCCGCCGCGCCGGCGGGGAGCCTGCGGCCGCTTGCCGCCGCGCCGCCGCCGACCGTCGCGCTAAATTTGCCGCCGGCCGCGGCGGACCTGCCGGCGCCGGCGGTTCTGCCGCGCGCTTCGGCGAACCTCGCCCCCGCCGCGGCCGATCTGCCTCCCGCGCGGGCGATTTTGCCGCCCGATTCGGCCCGCCGGCTGCCGGACCCGGCTCCCCGGCCCGCCGCCGCGGACGCTTTTGCCCCCGGCTTCCCGCCGCCGGCCTTCGCGGTTCTTGCGCCCGCCCTGTCCGTTCTGTGATTCCGTTCTTGATTTCGCTGCCGGTTCCTGCCGGATCCGCTCATGTTTTATCCACTCCGATCGCCGGTTTCGCACAAAATATACGGGAAGGGAACGCAATTGTCAAATTGCGCCTTGCCGATTCCGCAGCCAGCTTCGAAGCGCCCATTTCCGTTCCCTGCGTTTCATGTATTTGGGCAGCGTACGGTAAATATCCAGGCATTCCCGGTTCGCCTGGCGGGCTTGCTCCTCCCGGCCAAGCCTCGCATAGACGCTTCCCAGCCGAAAGTAGGCTTCGCAGGAGGACGAATGAATTTCCTGGAACTGGCGCAAATAATCCAGCGCTTTTTCCGCGTCCCGGTCCGCGTACGCTTCCGCAAGCCGCAAATAAGGCAGCCCGTATTTAACGCGGGGGCTGATGTCCAGCGCCTTCAGCATCGCCTTTTCCCCTTGCTCGATTTGGCCGAGTCCGAGCTCGGCAAGTCCCAAATCGCTCCAATACTCCGCCGAATGTTCCATTTGGCGCTCGATGCCGAGCAGCACCTCGCGGGCTTCGCGGAACTTTTTCGCCTCGATATGCAGGTGCGCGAGCTCGGATTTGGCGGAAACGTCATGCGGATTGACCGCCAGCTGCCGCTTCAGCTTCGCGGCGGCGCTGCGGCGGCGGAACGGGCGGACGAGACTCGGCGTCAAGCCGATGAAGCGCCGCTCCAATAAATAGAGAACGATCAACAGGACGAGCAGCGCCACGAATGGATTGCCCAGCAGCGCCCACAGCAAACCGAAAAGAAAAAAAGTTTTCATTTCGTCTTTTCCTCCCTCTGCTTTCTCGTTGCCGATTTTCCCCGGATCGTTTCCCGCTATGGCGTAACCGGCCTGACCCTGCGCGTGGCCGGGGCTTCCAACGGATTGTCGGGCCAAAAGTGCTTCGGATAGCGTCCTTTCAAATCTTTTCGCACTTCGAAATACCCGGTCCGCCAAAAGCTCGCCAAATCTTTCGTCACCTGGACCGGGCGCTGGGCGGGAGACAGCAGGTGCAGCGTCAGCGGCACCCGCCCTCCGGCGATGCGCGGCGTCTCCGGCTGGCCGAACATCTCCTGAAGCCGGACCGCGAGCGCCGGAGCTTCCGGATCCGAATAGTCGATCGGCAGGCGCGAGCCGCTCGGAACGACGACGTGCGTCGGAGCGGCTTCGTCCAGCTTGCGGCGCCGTTCCCAGTCAAGCGACGCTTCCAGCGCGCTCGCCAGCTGCAGCCGCTGCAGGTCGGCCCGGCTTTTCATGCCGTGGACGTGCGGGGCGAGCCATTCCGGAGCGGAAGCGGCAAGCGCCTCGTCCGACCAGTCCGGCCAGGTTTCGTCATGGCGCCGCAGGAACCGAACCCGTTCCTGAAGCTGCCTCGCGGAGCGGGTCCAAGGCAGCAGGCGCAGCCCTTCCGTTCGGACGCCCTCCAGCAAAGCCGCCGTCACCGCTTCCGGATCCGGCCGGGAAAGCGGACGCTCCGCCAACGTGATCGCCCCCAGCTTGCGAACGCTTCTGGCGCGCACCGCCTGGGCGCCGGCATCCCATGCGACCGATTCGGTTTCCTGAACCCAGCCGGCAAAATGCCGCTCCAGCTCCGCTTCCTCCAAAGCCGCGGCGAGCTGGATGCGCCCCTCCTGGCCCTGGTCGTCGAGCTCCGCGACGACGACGAATTCCGCTTGGGCGAGCGGCGCGTTTTCGGACATGACCGCCCCCCTGCCGCCGCTTAGCGTATAGCGCCCGGGACCGCGCCGGCGGCCGATCCGGTCGGGATAGGCGAAGCCGAGCAGAACGCCGATCGCGGAGACGGACCGGCCGCCGGCCGCCGGTGCCGGTCCCGCCGGAGCGTTCGCCCCGCTCGCGGACGGGCGGTTCGCGCCCGCCTTATACGGGGCGGGCAAAGCCGGCGCGGCGAGCGAGCGGCGAAGCTCCCTCGCCTCGGCAAGCAGCCGTTCGCGCGCGCGCTCGTCGACGGCCGCCGCGGCGGCCCCGCCCCGCAGCGCTTCGACGCGCAAGCCGATGTCCGGGCTGCGGCCGGCTTCGCCCCGCAGCGGATCGCGGTCGCCGAGCAGCGCCGCCAGCTCGCTCGCGAGCACGGTATGGCCGAGCACTTCGGCCATGAGCAGCATGTGCGCGAGCCGCGGATGCGCGCCGAGCGCAGCCATGCGGCGGCCGTGCGGCGTCAGCGCGCCGCCCGCCGTCAAGGCGCCGAGCGAGCGCAGCAGCTCGACCGCTTGCGCGTAAGCCGCTGCCGGCGGCGGGTCGAGCCAGGCCAGCTCGAGCGGATCGGCGACGCCCCAAACCGCCAGATCGAGCGCGAGCGCCGCCAGGTCGGTTTCGCGAATTTCCGGCGCGCCGGCCGGCGCGAGCTGCCGGTCCTCCTCCTCCGTCCACAGCCGCCAGCACGCGCCGGGGGCGACGCGTCCCGCGCGCCCTCGCCGCTGGTCCGCGGACGCCCGCGACACCCGGATCGTCTCCAGGCGGGACATGCCGGTGCGCGGCGAAAACCGCGGCACCCGCATGAGTCCGCTGTCGACGACGATGCGAACCCCCGGCACGGTCAGGCTCGATTCCGCCACCGACGTGGACAGCACGACCTTGCGCCGTCCCTCCGGACTCGGCGCGACGGCCCGGTCCTGCGCCTCCTGCGGCAAACTGCCGTGCAGCGGCGCCACGTCCACCGGCCGGCCCGCGAGCGCCGGCCGCAGCCGCGCCTCCGCGCGCCGGATTTCCCCGGCGCCGGGCAAAAACACGAGCGCGTCGCCCTCGGGATAGAGGGCTAGCGCCTCGAGGACGGCCGCCGCGACGGCGTCCTCGATCGGCCCCTCCGCCCGCCGCGCCGCGTACCGCGTCTCGACGGGATGCATGCGGCCGGGGCACTCGATGACCGGCGCCCCGCCCAGCAGCTCCGCGACCGGCTCCGTCGCCAGCGTCGCGGACATGACGAGCAGCCGCAAGTCGTCCCGGAACAGCTCGCGCGACTGCAGGCACAGCGCGAGCCCCAGATCGGCTTGCAAGCTCCGTTCGTGGAATTCGTCGAAAATGACGATTCCGACCTCCTCCAGCGCCGGATCGGCCTGCAGCATCCGCGTCAGTACGCCTTCCGTTACCACCTCGATCCGGGTGCGCGGCCCGATCCGCGTGTCCATGCGCACGCGGTAGCCTACCGTTTCGCCGACCGTCTCGCCCAGCGAGGCCGCCATAAAACGCGCGGCGCTGCGGGCCGCGAGCCTCCGCGGCTCCAGCAGCACGATTTTCCTTCCCTGCAGCCACTCTTCCCGCAGCAGCGCGATCGGCACGCGCGTCGTTTTGCCCGCGCCCGGAGCCGCCGCCAGCACCGCCATCCGCTCGGTTCGCAGCGCCTCCGCCAAGTCCGGGATCGACCGGTCGATCGGCATCGATGACATTCCCGTCTCCTCCCCGCAATCCGTTTCTCTCTTCAGCTTATCATGTTTGCCTTTCGCCGATAAATTCGGCCGCTTGGGCCAGCCCCGCTGCCGGCTCTCCGACGCCGAAATATTCGAGGCCGACGTAACCGCCGTAACCCGCTTCCCGCAACGCCTTGAAGACGTACGGGTAGTTGATTTCCCCGATGTGAAGCTCATGGCGGCCCGGGTGCCCGGCCGCGTGAAGATGCCCGATCAGCGGGAGATTGGCGGTCATCCGCCGGATCAGGTCGCCTTCCGTGATCTGCTGGTGATAAATATCGTAAAGCGCTTTAACGTTCGGGCTGCCGACCTCCCGCAGCAGCGCGAACGTTTCCTCGGACGAGGACAAAAAATAACCGGGGTGATTGACCGCCGTGTTGAGCGGCTCGACAAGCAGGGTGATGTCGGATGCCTCCAGCAAAGGCGCGCACTCCCGCAGCCCGTCGATCATATGCTGAGTTTGAACGGCCCGCTCGACGCCCCGGCGGTCCGCTCCCGTCTGGGTAATCAAGCGTTTGCAGCCGAGCCGGCCGGCCGCCTCGATCGATTCCTTGAGTCCCCGGATATAATCGCCGCGGGCTTCCGGATCGAGAAGCGTGACGAATTTCGTGCAAAACGCCGCCACCTCCAGCCCGTGCTCATCTTTCGCTTTCCGGATGGCGTCCAGATCCTTGTCCCACCACGACCAAAATTCGACCGCGCCGATTCCCGCTTCGCGCGTTTGCCTCATCGCCTCCGCGCTGTCCGTTCCGCGGAACACCGCGTCGATACATACCGACAATTTCATGAAAAAAGCACCCCCGACGTTTAAAAAGGCGGCCGCCGGCGAACCCTATCCGATCGCGGCCGCCGTGCACGTTCATTGTACACCGCCGGGCCGGCCGGCGTAACCCGTCCTTTTCCCGAAATGGGCGAACGGTCCTTGACAGAAGGCGGGCAAAAGGATAATTTTATATTGACATATCAGTAGGTCAAAAAACGGCAATGGAGGTCCCGAGCATGTCTCCCCGCACGAAAGAGCAAAACGAGGAAATCCGGTCGGCCCGCGTCAAGCAAATGATCGCCGCCGCGGCGGAAGTGTATTTGGAAAAAGGAATGGCGTTCGAGATGCGGGACGTGGCGTTCAAGGCCGGCGTCGGGTACGGAACCGCCTATCACTACTACTCCAACAAGCATCGGCTCGTTCGCGACATGCTCGACCAGGCCCTGGAGCGCGCGGCGGCACTGACGGCGGAATCCATGCGGACGGAAGCGCCTCCCCGACAGCGGCTGAACGATCTGGGCAAGCGTTTGGCGCGGCTGTGGAGCGCCGATCCGGCTTGTCTGATTTTGTACCGGATGGCTTCCGAAAAATTCCACCAGCTTCCGCCCGAGGATGCGGCCTCGCTCGGCAAAGCGTTTCAGACCGGATTGTTCGAGCCGATCGAACGGGCGCTGCTCGAAGAGTCGGGGCCGAAGGAAGCCGAACGGTCCGCCAACGTCTGGCTGGGAGCGCTTGTCGGCTGCGCCAATCTGTGGCTGTACCACGATCGCTCGCGAATCGGCGAGCCGGATTGGATCGAGCTTTTATATGAAGGACTTAAACGGAAGGAGAAACAATTATGATTACGTTAAAATCCGCCCAGGAGATCGAAAAGCTGAAGGCGGTCGGTGCGCTCGTGGCGGAATGCCATAAGGAAATCGCGAGAATGATCCGGCCGGGCGTTTCGACCTGGGACATCGAGGAGCTCGTCGACGACAAGCTGACCCGCGCCGGGGCGCGAGCCTACACGAAAGGGTACAAGGGCTACAAGTACGCCACGTGCGCGTCGGTCAACGACGTGATCGCGCACGGATTCCCGAACAAGACGCCGCTCAAAAACGGCGACCTCGTCAAAATCGACATCGTTGCCCAGCTCGACGGCTGGGTCGGCGATTCGGCGTGGTGCTACGGCGTCGGCGAGCTCTCGCCGGAAGCGCAAAAATTGATGCGGGTGACGAAGGAATGCCTCGACATCGGCATCTCCCAAGCGGTCGTCGGCAACCGGATCGGCGACGCGATGAACGCGCTGCAGAAGCACGCGGAAGCGCAAGGCTTTTCGTTGGTTCGCGACCTGGCCGCCCACGGGGTCGGTCAAGAGCTGCACGAGGAGCCGAGCTTCATTCACGTCGGCACGCCGGGCAAAGGCTTCCGCTTCAAGGAAGGCATGGTGTTCACGATCGAACCGATGGTCAACGCCGGAACGTGGCGGATGACGATCGATCCCGACGGCTGGACGTGCCGGACGGCCGACGGCAAGCTGTCGGCGCAATTCGAACACACGATCGCGATCACCAAGGACGGCCCCCTTATTTTGACGGATCAGGGCATTTGACCTCGCCTTTCGTTACTTGACGACGAGCAGCAGACGGTTGCGGGAAGGATCCTCCACCAGCCAGCCGCCGTCCTGCTCGGCGACCGCGATCCCGGCTTCGCGGATGCTCGCGAGCGTCGGCTCCAGCGCTTCACGCGAAGCGAAAGCGATCGTGTAGAAGTCAAGGCCCGGCGCATTATCCGGCGCCGGAGGGGCGCCGACTCCCGCCCAAACGTTCAGGCCGATATGATGGTGATAGCCGCCGGCCGAAACGAACAGCGCGGAGCCACCGTAATTCGCCATCAGGCCGAAGCCGAGCACGTCGCAATAAAATTCGCGCGCCTCGGACAAATGGCTGACATGCAGGTGGATGTGCCCGATCTTGGTTCCGGCGGGAAGACCCGCCCATTCGTCGTCCCCCGCTAGAGCGAGCAAGCCGCGAATGTCGACCGCTTCGGTTCCCATCGCCACTTCACCGCTCGCCGTGTAGTTCCATGTTTCCCGCGGACGGTCCGCGTAAATTTCGATGCCGTTGCCGTCCGGATCGTTCAAATAAATCGCCTCGCTGACGAAATGATCGCCCTGGCCGATCGGAACGTTCCGCCTGGCCAGATTGCGCACCGACAAGCCGAGCGCTTTCCGCGTCGGGACAAGAATGGCGAAATGGTACAGGCCGGCCGTTCTTCTCCGTTCGGTCGCGACGGCGCCCGAAAGCTCTTCGATGATCAGAAGCGGCTCCGTGCCCCCTTCCGCCGTCAGTTGCGCGACGCTGCCCTCCCGTTTCAACAGCTTGAATCCGATGACTTCCTCGTAATATTGAATCGACCGCTGCAGATGGCTTACTCTCAAATGCACGTTGCCGATTTCCGTTTCCGGATGAATGCGGTTCGCCATTTCGAACATCCTCCTGTCGATCCGCACTCCGAGTCGATGGCGGATCTTACGATAAGTAGATTACTTTTCGTAAGTATCATACCGTATTCAAGCATGAAGGTCAACGAGGCGAACGAATTCCTTTTAAAAAAGTGTCCACCAGCAGCCGAAACGTAACGTCCAGTTCGAGCGGCAACCCGAAGGCGCCCTGGCGTTCGAGCGTCACGAAGCCGTGCAGCATGCTGCGGACGACTCTTACGGCATGAAGGGCTTCATCCGCTTCGATATCGTAATCCTTCATCGCCTCGACGAATCGACCGACCAAGTCGCCGCCCGCTCGCGCCAGCTCCTCGTCGCCCGGCTCCGGAGCGCGTTGCAGCGCTTCGTACAGTCCCGGGTGCAAGCGGGCAAAGGAAACATAACTTTCCGCTATGGCGCGAATCCGCTCGTCGCCCGCAGTGCCGGAAGCCAAGGCGTCGATCTCCCCGGTCAGCAATTCGATCCCCTTTAGCGCCAGCTGACGCCGCAAATCGGCCAGCCCGTTCACGTGGTTGTATAGCGAAGGAGAGCGGATTTGCAGCTTTTGGGCGACGGAAGCGAGCGTCACCGCCTCAAGCCCTTGCGCGTCGGCAAGTTCGGCCGCGGCGCGAACCAAAGTAGGCAAATCAAGTCCGATTCTTGGCATCATTATGACCTCCGAAACTTTGTTTCAAGTAACGATCCGCTCCATCGCCCGCTGCGGATGCTTCAGCATTCGGCCGTGCCCGACGGCAAGCAATGCCGGCCGAAGCCCGGTCAGCTTTCGCGCGCTGGCCAGCGCCGTTTCCTTGTTCCAGGTGGCGAACGCCGGAAACGGAAAGCCCGCCTTCAACTGGCCGGAAACAGCCAGGCCGCCGCGCGTCTGCAACGCGTCGCCCGCGACGAGCGCGCGGTTGCGCGTGTCCAGAAACGCCATCGAACCCGGCGTATGTCCCGGCGCGGCGACGGCGAGCAGCGACCCGACGCGGTCCCCGTCCCGCAGCAGCACATCCGGACGCGTCCGCACCTTTTTCGGGACGCCTCCGCGAATCGGGGTTTGCGGTTCGCCCGCGTCCAGCGACACGTCGCCGGCGAGCAGTCTCGCATCCCGCTCCGAAATGCAGACCGGAACATCCGGAAGCGCGGCTTTCAGCGCATCTAGCGCCCCGACATGGTCGTCGTGGGCATGGGTAAGCACGATCCGCGCGATCGGCTTGCCGATTCGCTCGGCCGTTTTCAGAATGCCCTTGACGCTGAAAGGCATACCCGCATCGATCAGCGTAAGCCCGTCATCCTCCTCGACCAGATAAACGTTCACCGGAAAAAAACGAGGCATAAACGTCAACTGCCAAATCGTATCCTCGCGAATCACTCTCATCGAAATCGCTCCCCCGCTAAAACTATCAGCATTAGTTTCGTTGTTGGTCTCATTATAAACTAATACCATTAGTTTTGGCAACCGCCTATCGCAGTTTCGGGCCTCGCCTTCCGGCATTCCTCATGTATCGAGCCGGGCTTGAGCTTGATATTGTTCGACGCAAGCTCGGCAAATGCATGCTTTTGCCCGCTTTTCCGGAGGGATGCGGTCGCGAAGCGCTTTCGGTATCGAAACCTTTTTGCACCAGCAGTCTTCGATCGGTTTTCCGGCATGGACGGCGCATCGGTTCTGCTGCCCGCAAAGCGGACATTCGGCTGGATTTATCAACACCGGCTTCCCTCCCCCGAAAATATACGGAACCATTTCCGTTCGCCCGTCTATTATAGCAAATCCAGGCGAAGAGCAAAGGGAGAATCGCGGTCGCCGCCTTCGTTCGGCGGAATTTCGCCCGCGCTATCCCGATCGCTCAGAGGAGCCGACTTTTTTCGAGGCTTGAGTCCGTTTTGCTCGACAAATCCCGCGCTTTCGCTCGTTTCGAAAAACTCTTCCCCTCGGCCGATCTACTCCGATTTTCTCCCTTATACGACGATATCCCGTTGACTCAGCCAGTTAACTCCGCCAGTCGACTCGGCCAGTTGACCCGGCCAGTTGACTCGGCCAGTTGACTCCGGCTAACTCAGCCAGTTGACTCAGCCGGCGAAGTCCCCCCTCTGCGCCTAACATACGAGATTTTTCTCCCTTTTATTTGGAATTTCAGCATTCACAAAGGAACAAATGTTTGGTATAATAAAGCAGAACAAACGTTCCCTTTCGATCGGAGGAATGCGCCGTGATCGAGCTGATGTCCTTTGAGGAGTTTTGCGAGTTGGTTCGCGATGAAAGCCACTGTATCCGGATCTTGTTTCAGGCAAAATGGCCCCATGGCTTCCGCTGTCCTCGCTGCGCGCATCCTCACGCTTCCGTCACTTCCACCCGCCGGCTTCCTTTATACGACTGCCGCGCTTGCGGCAAGCAAACATCGCTTACGGTCGGCACGATTATGGAGGGCAGCCGCACGCCGCTTCGGCTCTGGTTTCAGGCTCTTTTTCTGCATGCCCAGCCCGACGATATCAATGCCGTGCAATTGTCCGAACGGATCGGCGTTACCTATAAAACAAGCTGGCTCATGTGCCACAAAATTCGTCATGCCATGCGGCAAGCGGAGGACGGACAGCTGCTCACCGGCACCGTCTGCATGATCAACGCGATATACAGCGAAAAATTCCGCGCCTCCGCAGAAGGGCACAAGCAGGAACAGCCCGTGATCGTCGGCGCCAGCGTGGGCCTCTGCGAGGAGATGTCCCGGATCAAAATCAAAAAGCAGCCCAAAACGCCCCGCAGCCGGGCGCCCGAAATATCCGATCGGGATCGGTTCGAGGAGGAATGGGTAGACGAGGAGGCCGATGTCGATCTTCGTTGGCGCCTCATGCGCTATCGTTCCGGAAAGCTGAAGCGGATTTTCAAAACCGCCGAAAACTGGCTGGCGGACTTATTTCGCGGCATCGGCAGCAAGCATCTGCAGGCGTATCTGGAGCATTTTTGCTATTTGTGGAACCGGCAAGCGGGGATGATTTTCATCGAGCTGTTAATCGACTGCGCAACGCGATCCACCATCACCTATCCGGCTTTGACGGGGACGCCCGGCAAGAGCAAGCACGTTCGCTCGCTTGCCGCTATTCCTCCCGCCTACTTCCCATCTGCAAGTTGAGTTGAATTGAATGAAACTCTATTTGACGATTCTTGCCCACGATTCGGCCTATTTACGGGTCAGCTTCCTAATGATTTATTCTGATTTGATTCCATCCATGCGACGTTCGATGTTCATGCTGGTGCCGATTACCGTTTATGTCCGTTCCGGTTTCATGCCGCCGAATGTCTTTTATATGCCGCTACGGTTTTACGCCACCAATTGCTGCCAAGCCACTGCGATTCCACGCTATCGATTATCTTCTATAAACCATTCCGCTTTCATACCGTGGATTATCTTTTATAAGCCACTACGGTTCCACGCTGCCGATTGACCTTTCAGTTCCATGCCATGGATTATCATCTTTTATAAGCCATTACGGTCTCATGCTGCCGTTGCCCTTAACGGTTTCACACCCAATTTCAAAAAGCTATTCCGATTCCATATTACAGCTAATTACCGTCTACGGTTGTTCCGTTTCTTTTGCGATTATCGGGTTTCTGCTTACCGTGGGGGATTGCCTCAGGCACAATAATAACGCAGTTTCATTTCCTGAGCGAACGGGATTTCGTAACTAGCGGTTTTTTTCGGCAATGTGTCCTGGCGGGAATTTCGCGACTAGCGAATTCTTGTACTAGTTGGTCCTTGGCGGGATGATTGTGACTAGCGAATTTTTTGCGGCAATTTGTCCCGATGATTTTGTGACTAGCCAATCTTTTACGGCGATTTGTCCCTGATGAGGATTTCGCGGCTAGCGAAAATTCTTGCGGTAATTCGTTTTGGTGAGGGTGATCGTGACTAGCGAATTTTTGCGGCAATTCGTTTTGGCGAGCTTCTGAGCGAACGGGATATCGTCGTAAGGGAAAAATAAATGGATAGTCTCCCCCAACCCGCCGTCCCCAAAGAAAACGGCCTCCCGAATCGAGAGATCCGGAAAGCCGAAAAGTTTATGCCGAACAATATTTGAATCGAAGAGGATGCCGCTGCCAACGGGTTAAGCCCGCGCCTCTTTCAACCGGAACGTCACGCTGCGGAAATCGCCGCGCATATTCGGTACCGGCAGGCCGGCGTACATCAGCTCGTCGCCGCCGTAAACGCGATCCGTTCCGAGAAGCGAGTAGCTTTTGTCGGGGTCGAGGCCTTTGAAGCGAAGCCGGCTCAGCGGACCGTTCGGCACCGCGAGCGTCCGGACGTATACGGCGTAGGCCTCGGACTTGTCCTGGGATACGAACTGCCAGGCGGTTTCGTTGCCTTCGAACGGGCTCAGCAACCGGTAAAAATCGCCCTGCTGAACCAGGCCGCGGATTTCTTTGTATTCCTCGACCTGGGCTCGGATGGCGGTTTTCTCGTCTTCCTCCAGCTTGGACAGGTCCAACTCGTAGCCGAAATTGCCGGACATGGCGACGTGTCCCCTGATTTCGATCGACGTGAAGCGGTGCACCTGATGATTCGGGACGGCCGACACGTGACTCCCCATCGCGCTGACCGGATAGACGAGACTCGTGCCGAATTGGATTTTCAGCCGTTCGATCGCGTCGGTGTCGTCGCTCGTCCACGTTTGCGGCATGTAGTACAGCATACCCGGGTCGAAACGTCCGCCTCCCCCGGCGCAGCTTTCGAACAGGATGTGGGGGAACGCCTTCGTGATCCGCTCCAGCAGTTCGTATAAGCCAAGCATGTACCGGTGGGCCGTTTCCCGCTGCCGCTCGGGCGGCAGGGCGGCGGAGCCGATTTCCGTCATATTGCGGTTCATGTCCCATTTGACGTAAGCGATCGGCGCGCTCGAAAACACGTTTTCCAATTGCTCGTAGATGGCGTCCCGCACTTCCCGGCGGGAGAAGTCGAGCACCAGCTGGTTGCGCCCCGTGGTCCGCCGCCGATCCGGCACGTGCAGGCACCAGTCCGGGTGCGCGCGGTACAAGTCGCTGTCCGGAGAAATCATCTCCGGCTCGACCCACAGGCCGAATTGAAGCCCTTGATCGTTGACCTGAGCGGCCAACCCCTCGAGCCCGCCCGGCAGCTTCTCCTTGTTGACGAACCAGTCTCCGAGCGAGCGCTTGTCGTCGTTGCGGCGGCCGAACCAGCCGTCGTCCAGCACGAACAGCTCGATGCCCAATGGTTTGGCCGCCCGAACGATCCGCATCAGCTTTTCGGCATCGAAGTCGAAATACGTGGCCTCCCAGTTGTTGATCAGGATCGGACGCTCTTTGTCCCGGAAAGCGCCGCGGCACAATCGGGTGCGATACAGCCTGTGGAACGTCCGGGACATGCCGCCCAGGCCTTCGGGCGAATAAACGAGCACGGCCTCGGGCGATTGAAGCGACTCCCCGGCTTCCAGCAGCCATTCGAAGTCGAACGGGTTCAGCCCGATCGCAACCCGGGTCGTCGCAAACTGATCGACCTCGGCATACGCCGTAAAGTTGCCGCTGTATACCAGGTTGAAGCCGTACGCGTCGCCCTGGTCCTCGGTCGTATCCGGAGAAACGACGGCCAGAAACGGGTTATGCTGGTGGCCGCTTGCGCCCCTGCGGCTCTCGATCGACAGCATCCCCGGCGCGAGCCCTCGCCGCTCGATATGCCGCTCGCGCGTCCAGGTTCCCGACAAATGCAGCCCGTCGAACCGGGCATGCGAGAAATCGACGTTTGCGCTCAGCAGCCGCAGGACGCGTACCGGCCGTCCGCTTTCGTTCACGATGCGAACGGATCGCGCGATCGCGTCGTGGTCGCGGAACGCGGTGTAGCTTGCGATCAGCCGCAGCCCGGCTGCGGCGTCCGCGAGCTCGATTTCCAGCGTTTCGGCTTCGCCCTCGCTTTCGGCGTATACCGAAGGAAGCCCCTCCAGCGCCGGCTTGCCCGCCATAATCCGGTGCCCGGCGTATTTGAACTCGCTGATCGTCGTGCCGTCGGCGAGGCGCACTTGGTAAGCCGGAGCGCGAAAATCGCTCGTGCCGTACCCCGGATACTCCTGAGGCAGCGTGTCCAGCGAAAAGGTTTCATCCTCCGGAAACGGGTTGGGCTGGAAGGAAGGCCTTGACGTCGACGGAATCGGGTCCCCGAACGCCGGGGCTTTGACTTTGCGGCCCCAGTAAACGTGGGCGAGATAGCCGTCTTTTACGATTCGCAGCGCATAGCTGATATTTCCCGATTGCAAATGAAAGGTACGGGTCGACGCTTCAAACTCGATCGGCAAATTGTTCACACCCTCTGCTAATTCGCTTTGGAAAGCTTAGTTGTCGAACAGCTTCAAATATTTTCCGTACCCTGCCCCTTCCATTTCTTCCTTCGGAACGAAGCGCAGCGCGGCCGAGTTGATGCAGTATCGAAGCCCCGTCGGTTGGGGACCGTCCGGAAAGACATGGCCCAAATGGGAGTCGGCGTCCGTACTGCGCACCTCCGTGCGGATCATGAAATGGCTGTAGTCTTCTTTTTCCCGGACGTTCTGCGGTTCCAAAGGCTTCGTGAAGCTCGGCCAGCCGCAGCCGGAGTCGTATTTGTCCGTCGAACTGAACAGCGGTTCTCCCGACACGATATCCACGTAAATGCCTTCCCGGTGATTATCCCAAAATTCGTTGCGGAAAGGAGGCTCCGTCGCGTTGTTTTGCGTAACTTCGTACTGCAGATCGGTAAGCCTCTCCTTCAGCCGCCGCTTGTCTTCCGGCGTATTCCAATGGGCGGCGATAAAAGCGTCCCGGCCGGACCCTTTGCGGTACATCCGGTAACGGAGCGGATTTTTCTTATGGTAGTCCTGATGGTATTCCTCGGCGGGATAAAACGGCTGCGCAGGCACGATTTCCGTGACGATCGGCCTGCCGAAGCGTCCGCTCGCCGCAAGCTCCTTTTTGGATCGCTCGGCTTCCCGACGCTGCTCCTCGCTGTGATAAAAAATGGCAGTGCGGTACGACGACCCCCGATCATGGAATTGTCCGCCCTCGTCGGTCGGATCGATTTGGCGCCAGAACAGGCCGAGCAGCTTCCCGTACGGCATCAGCTCCGGATCGAACGTGATTTGGACCGCTTCGGCGTGGCCGGTCGTCTCGGAGCAGACCTCTTCATACGTCGGATCGGGAACGTGGCCTCCCGTATAACCCGACACGACCCGAATGATTCCGGGCAGCTCCTCGAACGGAGTCACCATGCACCAGAAGCAGCCTCCCGCGAACGTTGCCAGCTCATAAGCGTTATCTTGACGACTCGTATCGCTCATCGTCGAACCTCCCCGTAATGTTTATGCCTGAATGTTTTTGTTCCTGCCTCTATTTTAACAGAGTCCGGCCGCAAATTCATGAAACGGGAACGATCGGGAACACTAGCGGCAATCGGCCGAAAAGGAGGAAGAACGTTGTCCAAGCAGCAAGGGCACGGCGCCAAAAACACCCAAACGAAAACGTCCGACAAAAAAGGCAACAGCTCCGGCAACAACCACTGATCAGTTCAGCTTGATCCAGCTGTGATAATCATGGATGGCGATCCCCGCGAAGGCGTTATGCTTTTTGTCGATCAACGCGCTCGCTTTCGCCAGCTGCTCGTCCATGAAAGCCGCGCTTTTTCCGGAAAAGGTTACCGCCGCGCCTTCGTCGATCCCCTTCGTTTCCACCGCGACGGTCGCGGGGACGCCGAGATCGGCCGCCTCGGACAGCTCCTTCGCCGCCATGGCGGCAATGGACTCGGCCGAGTTCCGGTAGGCCAGTATCGTCACCGCGTCCAGCTTGCGGATCATCCAGAAGCTGAGCGACTCGTCGCTGGTCGCGGAACGGTACTGATGCAGCCAGAACGGCAGGTCGGCCGCAAGCGGCAAGCCGATCTCGCCGGCGCGTCGGGCCAAATAGGAGACGTTTTTTTGCCATTGCGCGATCAGCGTCTCGTCTTCCATGTTCCAGGAAGCCATGGCATAAGGCTCGATGTCGACATGAAGGCCGGAAAAGCGCTCCTCCGGGGCGGCTGCGGCCTGGTACGTCTCGACCCAGTCCAGAAACGCGTCGATTCCCGCGCGCCCGCTCAGGAGCCCCCAGGAGGCTCGTCCGTCGAGCGCCTCGACCGCGATCCCCCGCGCCCCCGCTTCGCGAATGAATGCTCCGTACTCCGCCGGCTTCACGTCGCGGTTGATTTGCAGGTAGACGACGTTAATGCCTTTCCGTTCCAAAAAGTCGAGCATCTCGGCGCCGGATTCGCGAATTTGCGGCGTATCCCACAGCCAGGTCGCCTTGATCGCGGGTTGAGTTGCTTGGGCTTGGCCATCTTGATCCGCTTGATCCGCTTGCGCCGTTTCGGCGGCTTGCGCTTGCGGCAGCTGCCACCCGAATCCGATCATCGCCGCGACGGCCAGCAGAAAGGACGCTCGTCCCATGAAGTTTCGCAAATTTGATCATCCCTTCGCGTAATGTTAAAATGACCGCCATGAGAAAAAAACGCATTGCCATTGCCGCTGCGGCGGCAGCCTTGCTGTTGATTGCCGGCTTGGTGAAGTGGTGCGGCCCGTCCACGGAAAATATAAACCGCAATTCCGCAACCTGGGTCTGGGATTTGAAATCGCTGCTCGACGAAAACGGCGGCAGCGCGGACGGCATCGTCTCTTTCATGCGGGAACGCGACGTCCGATACGCGTACGTGCATACGACCGACGATATGGGCGCAGGCGAAACGAACGAAATGTTCCGTTCCTTCATCCGAAAAGCCGCCGAAGCCGGAATCGAGGTCCACGCGCTCGGCGGGGAACGCGATTGGGTACTGCCCGGCAAGCGCGGCGGGATGAGCGATTTTCTCGCCCGCGTCGCCGAATACAATGAAACGGCGGAGGAGGCGGAAAAATTCGCCGGCATCCATCTGGACGTCGAGCCCTATTTGCTGGACGAGTGGGAAGCGGACGAAGCGCTCGTCGCAAGCCGCTGGATCGAAATGATGGAGGAATTCGTCTCCTTCGCCCGGCTCCGCGGCCTCGAGACCGGCGTGGACCTGCCGTTCTGGCTCGACCGCATTCCCGCCAAGGCCGGCAACGGCGATTCCGTTACGCTGGACCAATGGATGATGTCCTCCGTCGATTCGGTCGCGCTCATGTCCTACAGGGACGAAGCCGAAGGAAACAACGGCGTCCTCTCGCTCGTCCGGGGCGAAATGGACCACGCCGCCGAAACCGGCCGCACCGTGTGGATCGGCCTCAACGTCGCGAAGGACAGCGACAACCTCCTGACGTTTTACGAGGAGGGTCCCGACAGCTTCCGCGGCGTCGCCGACCGCATCCGACGGGAATACGGAGACTCCCCGGCCTTCGGCGGCATCGCCGTGCACGATCTCGCCAATTGGATGCGAATCGAAAGTTGAAAAAAACGCCGGCCCCTTTGTCGAAAGGGCCGGCGTTTTTTTGCCGTTTGCGCTTATGCCGCATCCCTCCCGGCTCAGCCCGCGGACGGCTGAACGACCGGAAGCTGCTGCTCCACGGGAGCGCCCAAGCGATGAATATGAGGCAGGTCGAACTCTTTCAGCGCATTGCGCGTATCGACGATCGGCACGCCGAGCGCGGCCAGTTCGCCGTAAGCGAAGGCGTCGTGATCGGTCACGAGCACGAAGCAATCGTAAGCGCGGAATTTATCGAGATGATAGGCGACCGAACGGACGGTTTCGCCCTCCTGGTCCTTGAACGACGTCGCGAACGGATCGTAATACTCGACGAGGGCGCCGCCCTTGCGGAACAGCTCGTACAGCTCCAGCCCGGGCGATTCGCGCAAATCGTCCACGTTCGGCTTGTACGCCATGCCGAGAATCAATATTTTCGAGTTTCGCAGCGACTTGGCGTCGCGGTTCAATATGTTCGCCGTCTTGTTCATCACGTAATAAGGCATGTTCGTGTTGACCGATTGGGCCAGCTCGATAAAGCTGCTGTAGAAACGGTAGCCCTTCGCTTTCCACGACAAATACATCGGATCGAGCGGAATGCAGTGTCCGCCGATGCCCGGGCCCGGGTAAAACGGCATGAAGCCGAACGGCTTCGTGCTCGCCGCCTTGATCACTTCCCAAATGTCGATCGACATCCGCTCGCACATCATCGCCATCTCATTAATGAACGCGATGTTGACGCTGCGGAACGTGTTTTCGAGCAGCTTGGACATCTCCGCCACTTTGGGCGAGGAGACGGGGACGACGGTTTGCACGATATTTTCGTAAAGCAGGACGCCGAGCTGCGAGCAGGCGGGCGTCGTGCCGCCGAGCACTTTGGGCGTATTGTAAGTAGCGAACTTTTCGTTGGACGGATCGACCCGCTCGGGAGAAAAGCACAGGAAATAGTCTCGCCCGACCTGAAGCCCGAGCCGGCGCAGCTCGGTCTCGATCAATTCTTCGGTCGTTCCCGGATAGGTCGTGCTTTCCAAAATAATGAGAAGCCCTTTTCGCATATGCTGCTTGATCCGGTCGACGACATAGACAATATACGAAGTGTCCGGGTCCTGGTTGGCGCTGAGCGGCGTCGGCACGCATATCGATACCGCGTCCAGATCCGCCAGCACGGAGTAGTCCGTCGTCGGCCGAAACTTGCCGGAGGCCAGCGATTCGCACAGTTTGTCGTCGGACACGTCCTTGACGTAGGACTCGCCGCGCTGAAGCCGGACGACCCGATTTTCGTCCACGTCGATGCCGTGCACGGTGAAGCCCTGGCGAACCATTTCGACGGCCAGCGGCAAGCCGACATAGCCAAGCCCGATGACGCCCAGCTTGGCCTGCTTCGTTTCGATCGCCCGGTAAAGACGCGAATAATTGGCGTTCATAATTGAATTCCTCCTTATTGGGCAATAATGGGCAAACGTTTTATAACAACCGTTCGATCCGGGCTTCCAGCTCGACCGGGGAAAACGGCTTGGTCACGTAATCCGCGACGCCGAGGGCAAAACATTTCCGCTTCGTTTCCTCCGCCCGGTTGTCGGTGAAAACGACGATTTTGCCGGCCGCCTCCGGATCTTCTCCCTTGATGCGGGTCAGCAGATGGTAGCCGTCGATGCCGGACAGGTTGAGATCCGTCACGACGACGTCGGGCTTTTCCCTGCGGAACAGCTCGAGTCCGCGCTTCCCGTCGCGCGCGGCCAGCACGCGATAGCCCTTCATGCGGAGGCGCAGCTGCAAATAGCCGCTCTCCTCCTCGTCGCCGTCGACGAGCAGCACCGACTGCGAACCGCTCGCCGCCTTCCGCTCGTGAAACAGCGCGATTTCCTCGCCGGCGGGCAGCTGCTCGAACCGTTCGACGACTTCGTCGAACCATTGCGGATTCCGTTCCGCCCGCTCGCCCACGCCGGCAAGCATGACGACGTAGTCGCCCGCCGCGATTTTCGCCAGCAGCCCCTTGACCAGGAGCGCCATATAATGCGTTTCGCTCCAGGGAGAATCGAACAGCAGGAAAGCGGCCCGACGTTCCGCCGGATCGGCCAGCGCTTCGACCGGCATCCGACGCTCGGTCTCCAGGAGCGAACGCACGGCATGCAGCATATCGTCGAACGCCCCCATGCTGCGGACGAGCAAAATGCCGCATTGGACCGGCTTCGCCTGCTTGTCGAACCAATATTTTTCCAACACCGCTTGATACATTCTGTCATTCAGCTTGCTTGCGACCGAAGCGCTGCTCATCTATGCCTCTCCTCCTGTCGTTACGGTCGATGGCTTCGTTCCCGAATCCTGATTCCAGCTTTGTCTCGTCATGACGCCCCAGGAATTGTTTTTGCGCAAAAATTCGATGTGTCCCTGCAGCCGCCAAAGCACCCCGATCTGGTAGTAGCCCAAAAACATGAGCGCGGCGAAGCCGATCATTTTGAACGTATCCTTCACGCTCGGGTAGCGGCGGAACGCCAGCTCCTCCAGCACGAGACTGCCTACGGCCAGCAAATAGCCGTTCAAAAAGTTGATGATCGCGAACGTCAGCAAAATCGGCCACTGCGTCATATCCATCGCGACGTACCCGACGAGCGCCAGCAGGCCGGTGAGCTTGAAATACGGGTTCAGCGTTTCGAACAGCACGTTGTACGGAACCGTCAGCAGGCCGAACACCTTGTACTTCGGATTGAAAAACAGGTCGCGGTTTTCCAGCATGTTTTTCAAATTGCCGCGGCCCCAGCGCTTGCGCTGGCTGCTCAGAATCCGGTACGAGTCCGGAGCTTGGGTCCAGCAAACGGCGTCCGGGCAATAGGCGACGCGGTACGGCAGCTTGTTTTCGAGCATGTACCGGTGAAGCTTGATAATGATGTTCATGTCTTCGCCGGGGTAGCCGTCGCGGTAGCCCCCGACTTTGACGACAGTGTCCTTGCGGAACATCCCGAACGCCCCGGATACGATAATGAGGCCGTTAATATGGCTCCAGCCGATCCGGCCGCCGAGAAACGCCTTCATGTATTCGAGCGTTTGGAACATCGGCCACATTTTTTTCGGCAGGCGCACGTCCGCAATGTCGCCGTCGCGGATCGTGCAGCCGTTCGCGATCCGGACGTTGCCTCCGATCGCGACCGTTTCCGTCGGGTTTTCCATGTAGACCCGCGACATGCGGATAAGCGCGTCCTTCTCCAGCAGGGAATCCGCGTCGATCGAGCAGATCAGCGGGTAGTGCGACAGGTTGATGCCGGCGTTCAGCGAATCGGCCTTGCCGCCGTTGCTTTTGTCCACGACGTACAAATTCGGGTAATCCGGGTTATGGTACACCGTCTTGATTTTCGTGCAATCGATCTCGTAATGCACCGTCTCGTCCGTTTTCGGCCGCAGCCGGAACGCCTCGATCAGCACCTGCAGCGTATTGTCCTTCGAGCCGTCGTTGACGACGATGACCTCGTACGTATGGTAGCTCAGCGTAAGCAGCGACTTCACGTTCTCGATGATGGTCAGTTCCTCGTTGTACGCGGGAACGAGCAGCGAGACGGGCGGCGCGTACTCCGAGCCGGACAGCGACCGGAAGCGCGAATACACCGCTCCTTTGATCATTCCGTAAACCCCTTTGTACGACAAAAACAACACGACAAAATAAAGCAGGCTGACCGCCATGACGTAGTACATGACGACCGTGCCGTAGCCGAGCAAAAGCTCTCTCATTTCGTACCTCCTGGAAACGCCATTTGCTCGCGGATGACGGCCTGCGCGGCTTCGGCCGAAGGGCCGGCGTTTTTCGCGTTCGCCGTCCGGTAAAGCTCCGCAAGGCCTTCTTTTCCGTATTGGGCGAGACTTTTGGCGCCGTTGTAGCGAACGTGCCATTCGTCGTCTTCAAGCGCTTCGCGCAGCGGAGCGACGCTTTCGGCCCGGCCGCTCCGGCCCAGCGCTTCGGCCGCGAGCGCCCGGATCTCCCAATCCGGATGGGCGAGCATCCGCTCCAGCCGTTCCGCCGGCGTGGCGGCTCCTTCCAGCGTCAGCAGCCGGGCCGCCTGCAGGCGTACCTCCTTCTCTCTCGAGCCGGTCAGCCCGATCAGCCGCTCCGTGAAATCGCCCGGCGGGCGTTTTCGCATCGCCGCCAGCGCCAGCAGCGTTTTGCCCTCTTCCTCGCTCTGCAAAAAGTCGGCGACGATCCGCGAGCTGTCCAGCTCCGATTCCAGCAAAATATCCGCGATCAGCTCGTAAGAGTCCGTCCGGTAAGCCAGCAGCGTCAGCGCCATTTCGCGCAATTCGCCAAGCTGGCCGGCGCTTTTGGCGATCGCCCGGGCGACGATGAACGCCAGCGGCCCTTTGACGGACTTGAGCAGCGCAAGCATTCCCGGAACGGCCCGGCTGGCGCGCATGCAGCCGAGCCGGTGCGCGGCGTCGAGCTTCACCCACTCGAACGGGCTTCCGAGCCTCGCGAGCTCGGCCTCCGCGAAGCCCATCTCCTCGCACAGCGCGATCAGCTTCGCTTGCTGCACGCCTTTGAGCCGCTCGATCCAGTGAAGCAGCCGGTCCTGGACGAAACGGCTTTCCGCGGGCGTCGGCGGCGTCGGCGGCGCGTGAAGCTTGTCCGCGCCGTCCAGATTGGCGAGCACGTACGTAAACCAGTCGTCGTATTTGGCGTTCGTTCGTTCCGCGAGCTTCCGTTTCCGGTTCCCGGACAATTTCAACGCGAACAGGACAATAAGCCCGATGGCGATCAACGCCAGCATGGCCAAAATGAAGTAACGGGCCATTTGCAAATTCGAATACACTTTTTTAGCCTCCCGTTTTCGGCTTGCCGCCGATTTCGCGGTACGCGTTCTGCATCATGAAATAGCCGGTCTTCAGCCGTTCCGTATACGCGACCGTCTCCCAGCCATCCCATGCGTACAGCGGCGCTTGCGACAGGTCGTACGGTCGGCCGCCCGCCTCCTCCGCATTCAGGCCCGAAACGGCGTTCGTCTGCTTGTCGACGATCCACGGGACGAAGCGGATGCCCGCGATCGTCTCCGTCTTGAACGCCTTGTCCGGCATTTCGTAACTCACGGCCTGAAGCGAGCTCGGATCGGCGATGCCGAGCAGCATCCATGGAACGCGAAGCTCGATGAAGCCGCCTTCGTACTGCCACATCGCAAGCGAATCGAACGCCGGCGAGGCGGGACTGTTCGTTCCGCGCCTGAGGCCGCCCACGACGACGTTCTCGTAGGGATGGGCGGGTTTCGTATCGGGCGGCTCCATCTTCAGGCTCAGCGGCAGCCTCCATTCGTTGAACAGGCCGGAGTCGTCCGCCAGCTCCGCTTCGGTCATGTCGATCATGCCGTAGACGAACCCGTACAGCCGCTTTTCCATATCGTAGTTGGCGGCGATCCGAACGCCCGTTTCGTCGTCCTTGCCGATCGTCACGAGCGTCTCCAGCCCCTCGTTCAGCGTGACGCCCGGCAGCTCCTTGCCGTGGCGGTTGCCGCCGGGCAGCGTGTCCGCGCCGATATGGAGCGTCTTCTTGTCCGGATCGAACTCGCGGTCAAGCCGGATCGACAAGTAAACATACGCTTCGTCGTGCGCCGCGTAAATCGACTCGACGCCGGGGACGCTTGCGGCAAGCTCCGTTTTTTCCGTCTCGTCCAGCTCGTCCCAATCGCGGCCGTCTCCGTCGATGCGGAGCTTGTCCTCCAGTCCCGGGTACATGCCGAGCAGCCCGAACTGCTTTTCGTTCGTCAGCACGTTGAGCCAGTAGGCCCGCCGGTCCTCCGGCAGCTCCATCGGCATCGTGTTCCACGTCTTCTTGAACCACTCGTCCTGCCACATGAACAGGATCGCCCCGGCATAGCCTTCGCCGTGGATCATTTTCGTCATGTCGGCGTCGATTTCCCCCTGCTCCGCCTCGTTGTGGCCGCCCTGCGAGCGGCCGAGCGGGCCTTCGTGAGAGACCCCGGCCGAGGACGGCACGCCGTACTCCGTCACCATGAGCGGGATGTCCTTGTGGTATGCTTTCAGTCGCCGCAAATACGCCGCGTACGTATCCGTCCGCCCGTCCTTGTCGCCGACGCGGAAAAAATCCGGATAATACGGGTAGGCATGGTAAGAGGCGAAGTAGCCGGCGTTCCAATCGACGGGCCGGACATGCGTCGCGTCGACGCTGACCATATCCTCGGTAAACAGCGGCTCTTCCGGGTGGGACAGCACGTCCGTCGTCACCCAGTTCGTGAACGTCATCGGATGCTGCCAGCCGTAGGCGATCTCCGTCGCGGCGGCGCGGTCGAGCATCCGGGCGAGCCAGGCTTCGAACGCCGTGGCGCCTTCGGAAGCGGCGAAATAATCGCCGGCGAACGCCTTTTTGTCGGCGTGCAGCTCGTTCGTGTTCGCGACCATTTCGGGGTCCCACTCGGTGCCGATGCTCCACGCGAGCAAATATTGCCCCGCGTTCGTCCGGTAGCTTCCCGAGCTTTTGCCCGGGGACTCCGGCTCCTCCAAATCGCCGTACACGGCTTTGACGTCTTTTTCGATCTCCGCGAGGAATGCCGCCTTAATCTCTTCGTCGTAGGCGTCGCGCTTCTCGATCAGCTGCTCCTCCGGCGACCAGATGCCCTGTATGAAATAAAGCGGATCGTCCGCGTGTTTGTTGTTGAACTCGACAAGGCTCGAGTAGAAGACCGGCTGATGGCGCGTATAGACGCGAATGACGTTCGCGCCCATCTCCTTGATCTGGGCGAACCAGCGCATGTAATCGTCCCGCGCGACCGGAAATTCGCCGGGAAAATGTCCCGGGACCGTCGCGCCCAGGTTGACCCCTTGCACGAAAAGCGGCTGCCAGGCTCCATCCTCGTAGATCTGGATGACCTCGCCCTCGGTCCGAAATTTCAGCCGCGTGCCATCTTCGGCCGTCAGCCGTTCCACTTCCTTGTCCGCGTAAACGAAATGGCTCCACAGGTAAAAACCGGACGCGCAGACGACCGCAAGCAGCCCGATGCCGAGCAGCCGCTTGGCGCCCCGGCCCAAGCCGCTCCGCCGTCCGCCCGTGCCCGCCATTATTCGACGGTTACGCTTTTGGCGAGATTTCGGGGCTTGTCCACGTCAAAGCCCCGCGCAACGGAAGCGTAGTAAGCGAGCAGCTGCAGCGGAATGGCGGCCAGCGCCGGCATCAGCATCGGATGCGTATCGGGCAAGGGCAGCGCCCTGCCGGCCTGGCGCGCCAGCTCTTCCGCCTGCGAAGCGGGCGCGACGCCGAGCACGCGGGCGCCGCGCGCCATCACTTCGCGGATATTGCTGACGGTTTTCTCCGTCAGATAAGGATCGGTGGCCAGCGCCACGACCGGCGTGCCCTCCTCGATCAGCGCGAGCGTGCCGTGCTTGAGCTCGCCTGCCGCGTAGGCTTCGGAATGGATGTACGAAACTTCCTTCAGCTTGAGCGAAGCCTCCATCGCGGCCGCGTAGTCCATGCCGCGGCCGATGAAAAACAGATGATCGCGGGCGGCGATTTCCTCCGCATAAGCTTTCACTTCCGCGGCGGATTGCCGCAGCGCCGTTTCCGCCTGATCCGGCAGCGCCTGAAGCGACCGGACGACTTCGCCGATGTCGGCGTCCGCCATCGTTCCCCGCGCGCATGCCAGATGCAGCGCGAACGCGTACAGGACGAGAAGCTGGGTCGTGTACGCCTTGGTCGAGGCGACCGAAATTTCCGGGCCGGCCCAGGTGAACAAGACGTCGTCGGCTTCCCGGGCAACCGTGCTGCCGACGACGTTCGTCACCGCGACGGCGTAAGCGCCATGCCGCTTGGCCTCGCGAAGCGCGGCCAGCGTGTCCGCCGTCTCGCCCGATTGGCTGACGACGAGGACGAGCGTGTTCGGCCCGACGATCGGCGAGCGGTACCGGTACTCCGAGGCGACGTCCGCCTCGGCCGGGAGCCGGGCCCATTTTTCGATCGCCTGCCGGCCGACGAGGCCGGCGTGGAAGGCGGTGCCGCAGGCGACGATATGCACGCGGTCGAACGCGTTCAGCCGTTCCTTCGAAAGCTTCAGCTCCGGAAAGTAGATCCACGGGTATCCGGTGAGCAGACGGGTGCTCAGCGTATCGCGGAACGCCTGCGGCTGATCGTGGATTTCCTTGAGCATGAAGTGGTCGTAGCCGGCTTTTTCCGCGACGGCCAAGTCCCAATGGACGCGAAACGGCTCCTTTTTGATAAAGTTGCCTTCGATCGTCATCAGCTTCGCCTCTTGCCGGGTCAGCACCGCCATTTCCCCGTCGTCGAGGATGTACACGTCGCGGGTATGCTCCAAAATCGCGGGAATGTCGGAGCCGATAAAATGCTCCCCGTCGCCGATCCCGATGATGAGCGGGCTGTGCAGCCGCACCGCGATCAGCTTGTCCGGCTCCCGCGCGGACAGCACCGCCAGCGCATAAGCGCCGCGCATCCGGCGCGTCGCCGCCTGCACGGCTTTGACGATGTCGCCCTCGTAATGCGAGGCGATCAGATGGCCGATCACTTCCGTGTCGGTTTCCGACACGAACTCGACGCCGCCGGCGACCAGTTCTTCTTTCAGTTCCATGTAATTTTCGATAATGCCGTTGTGCACGACGGAAATGTTTTGCTCGCCGCACGTGTGCGGATGCGAGTTTTGGTCGGAAGGCTTGCCGTGCGTCGCCCACCGGGTATGGCCGATGCCGATCGTGCCGGCCGGCATTTCCGTCTGCTCAAGGCGCCGTTCCAGATCGGCGATCCGCCCTTTCGCTTTCACGACCCGGAGTCCGCCTTCGGCGCAAACCGCGATTCCTGCCGAGTCGTAGCCGCGGTACTCCAGCTTTTTCAATCCCTCAAGCAAAATGCTCGGCGAAGACTTGTCGCCGATATATCCCATAATTCCGCACAAATTCGATCACTCCAGACTCAGCATTCGATTGCGTTGCTGTCGATTCCGTTGTTGCACCATGTATCATAAACCGGGCAAAAGCGGCTTGCCTGAGAGATTTCTAACATTGCGTGTAGGAATTCTCACAATCGGCCCAGGAAAAACTTACAATTCTTTCATTTCCAAAGCGGCTGAAAGCCCCGAAATGTCCGGCGCGGCGGGAAAAAAAAGAAAATCCCGCCGCAATGCGTCGCATTGTAGCGGGATTAAGATTTTATTATTTGGATTTTAACGTCTTTCGCAGCCATAGCTCATATTCCTGCGGAGTATCGAGATCGACCGGCATCGGCCCGGGCGAATCGACAAAACGGACATCCTTCCGATGAAGCGCCAGCACGTCCCGCGCGCCGACATCGCCTTCGACGGCCAGCAGCTCGGGAAACAGCCGCCGGTCGAGCAGCACCGGATGGCCGGGCTTCCCTTCGTAGCGCGCCTGCGCGGCAAGGCAGCCCGTCTCCCGGTACAGGCCGATCGCCCGGTCGATCGTCTCGGCCCGGAGATCCGGCTGATCGCCCAGCAGGACGACCGCCGCCGCTCCCCGCAGTTCCTCGATCCGGCGAATGCCCGCCGCGAGGGAGCCGCTCAGCCCCAGCCCGGGCTGCGGATTGACCGCAAACGCGACGGGCAGGCCGTCCAGTTCCCGGCGGATGGCGGCTTCTTCCGTCCCGCACACGACGACGATGCCGGATGCGGACGACGCGCGCAGCGCCGCGCTCGCCACATGGCGGATCAGACTCGTTCCGCAAGCGGGGAGAAGCGGCTTCGGCCTGCCCATCCGGGTCGACAGGCCGGCGGCGAGGATGACGATCCACACGTCCTCGCGAGGCGATTGCGCATCCCGGTGAAGCGATTGCGCGGCCGCATCGGCAGCATGGAGTTCGCCTTGCGTCTCGGGTTCATGCGGCATTTCCGTCGCCTCCTTCGGTTAAAGCCAGGGCGCCCGAACGAGCACGCCCGCCTCCTCCAGCGCTTCCCGGACGCGGCGCGCGAATGGCAGCGCGTGCTCGCCGTCCCCGTGGAGGCATATCGTGTCCGCGGCCAGCGCCACTTCCGTCCCGTCGCCGGTTACGACGACGCCCGTTTCCGCGATTCGCAGCGCCTGGGCGACGGCCTGCTCTTCTTCGCGGATAAGCGCATCCGGCTCGCTTCGCGGAACAAGCGTCCCGTCGGCCCGGTACGCGCGGTCCGCGAACGCCTCGCCGGCGGTGCGAAGGCCTGCCCTGGCGCCGGCCCGGATCCACTCGCTGTTCGCAAGGCCGAACAGGATGAGCCCGGGATCGACCTTGCGCACCGCTTCGGCGATCGCTTCGGCCAGCGCGGCGTCGGCTGCCGCCATATTGTAGAGCGCCCCATGCGCCTTCACATGCCGCAGCCTTCCGCCCTCCGAGCGAACGAACGCCTCGAGGGCGCCGAGCTGGTAGACGGTCATCTCGTACGCCTCGTCCGGAGAAACGCGCATCTCCCGGCGCCCGAAGCCGGCCAGATCGGGCAGCCCCGGGTGCGCGCCGATCGCCACGCCCCGCTCCAGCGCGAGCCGCACGGTCCGGCGCATCGTCCGGGGATCGCCGGCGTGAAAGCCGCAGGCGATGTTGCACGAGCTGACGAAGCGGAGCAGGTCCTCGTCCCGTCCGATCCGGTAAGCGCCGAAGCTTTCGCCCATATCGCAATTCAAATCCATTCGCTTCAATCGAATCCGCCTCCCCGCGTCGCTTTCGCGCGGACGCCGGCCCGAAGCGCGGCCAGCGCCGCTTCCGTCCATAAATTCAGGCGCTGCGCTTCCCATAGCTCCGTTAGCCGAAAGCGGACGCGGTCTCCGGGCCTGAGCTGCGCAAGCAGCGGCAGATCGGCCGCGATCGCCTCGGCGATTCGCGGATAGCCGCCGGTCGTCTGCCGATCGGCCATCAGCACGATCGGCTTGCCGCCGGAGGGCACCTGAATCGTGCCGAACGCGACGGGCTCGGACAGCATTTCATCCTCGGCGGAGCCGGGGGGCGGGATCGGATTCGTTCCCGCTCCCCCCGTCAAGCGATAGCCCATCCGGTTCGACTCCGGATCGACGACGAACGCCTCCGCGAAAAACCGTTCGACGTAGGAAGGCGAGAACCGTTCGTACTGCCCTCCCGGAAGAACGCGAACGACCGGTTCGGCGCCGTAGGCCGGCAGCATGGACGCCGAAGCCTGCCAGCCCGCCCCGGCAAACGTCCGCTTGCCGTTCGGACGCTTCAGACGCTCGCGCGCAAGCAAGGTTAACGCGGCAGCGCAACCGCTTGGCGTCAATCGTTCCAAGACATCGCCTTCCTGCAGCGCCCGGCCGGAAAATCCTCCGATCCCCGCGGAGAGCATCGTGGATCGGCTCCCCATGACGACCGGCACGTCGAACCCGCCGCCGATCGCCAAATAGGCCCGGCAGCCCGAACGGGCGGCGCCGAAGCGCAAAACGGCCCCCGCCGCCACGAAAAGCGGCTCCCAAAGCGGCGCCGCTTCCCCGTCGATCGTCGGGGACAAGTCGGCGCCGGCGATCGCAATCAACGCTTCGCGCTCAAACAGCAGCGCCGGCCCGAGCAGCGTCATCTCCAGCGCCGCCGCGTTTGCGGCGTTGCCGACGAGAATGTTGGCCGCCCGGTACGCAAACGGATCCATCGCCCCGCCTTCGACGATGCCGTACTGCCGGTAGCCGAGGCGTCCCGCGTCCTGCACCGTCGTCAGCAGGCCCGGCTTCAGAACGGAAACGCTCATGTTTCCGTCTTTCCCCATTCGTCGAATTGGCGCTTGCCGATCGGAATAAATTTGACGGTTTGTCCCACTCTCAGCAAGGTCGGCGGCGTCCGGTCGGGGAAAAACAACGAAAGCGGCGTACGCCCGATCAACTGCCAGCCGCCCGGCGAGTCGGCCGGATAGATGCCCGTCTGGCCGCCCGCGAGCCCCACGCTTCCGCGCGCGACGAACAGGCGCGGCGTCGCCCTGCGCGGGACGGCAAGGCGCGGATCCACGCCGCCGAGATATGGAAACCCGGGGGCGAAGCCGAGCATGTACACCTTGTACGTTCCGGAAGCATGGATACGGACGACCTCCTCCGGCGTCAGGCCGCAGCGGACCGCCACCGCTTCGAGATCCGGTCCGTTTTCGCCCCCGTAGCAGACCGGAATGCCGACGACGTCCTCGTCTTCGTCCTCGATCCGTTCGAGACCGACCAGCAGCTTCTCCAATAGATCGCGAACCCACAAAAACGGGCTTTCCTCCGGTCCGATCGGACCCATCACCGTGCGGTCCCGTATGCGCTTTCGGTACATCGCCATGCTATCGTAATAAACGGCGACCGACGTAAACGCCGGCACCGCTTCGATCATCCCTTCGAACGGCCGTTCCCGCAGCGCGCGGTAAAGCGCCCGCACTCGCCGGTGCGTCTGGGGATCGATGTCCGTCCCGAACTTCGCGATGACGGCCGCATCGCCGAGCGCCGTGATTTCCGGTTGCAGTTGCACGAGCGTTCACTCCTCCTTGAAGCCTTTGGAGTTATCATAGACCGCCCGACCCGAGACTGCAATAGCCTTCCGTAGCTCCCTTCAGGGTCCTTTTTCCTCGTCGGACGGGGGCATCGAGCGCCGTTCTCCGCGGCCTGCCCGGCGCAGCGCCTCCCGCAGCAAATATTCGATATGGCCGTTCACGCTTCGCAGTTCGTCGGCCGCCCACCGTTCCAGCTCCTCGTAGAGCTTCGGATCGATGCGAAGCGGGAAACTCTTTTTGGCCGGCATCTTCTGTCGCGTTCTCCTCTTAGTAGAGGCTTCCCGCGTTAACGACCGGTTGGGCGGAGCGGTCCGATACGATGGCAACCATCAAATTGTTCATCATGGCCGCTTTTCTTTCTTCATCCAGAACGTATCCTTCTTTCTCCAATTGCTCGATGGCGGCTTGCACCATGCCGACGGCTCCCTCCACGATTATGTGACGCGCCGCCACGATCGCGGATGCCTGCTGCCGCTGCAGCATGGCGCCGGCGATTTCCGGAGCGTAGGCCAGGTGAGTCAATCGCGCTTCCAGCACTTCCACCCCGGCCGCCGCAAGCCGTTCGTGCAGCTCGCGCGTCAGCTCCGCCGCGACGATTTCCGTATCCCCGCGAAGCGATACCCCTTCCCCGCCGCCGTTGTCGTACGGATACTTCGTGGCGACATGGCGAAGCGCCGATTCGCTTTGCGTCTCCACGAATTGCTCGTATTTGTCTACCTCGAACAGCGCTTTCGCCGTATCGATCACCTTGAACACGACGACGGCCGCAATTTCCACCGGGCTTCCCTCGATGTCGTTCACCTTCAGCGTAGCGCTGTTGAAGTTGCGTACCCGCAGCGACACCTTGCTCCGATTCGAAAGAGGCACGACGAAATGGATGCCGCTTTTGCGCACGGTTCCCAAATATTTTCCGAAAAACGTAATTACCGCCGCTTGATTGGGCTGAATGACCGTAATGGAGGTCAGCAGAAGAAGCGCGGCCAACGACGAAATGCCTCCGAGCGCCCACCATTCCTGGGCAAACGTATAAACGGCGGCTCCCAGTAAGGCCAACGTAAGAACAAGCGCGATAAATCCGTTTCCGCTATAACCTTTGAATTCCTTCATGAAAAGTGCCCCTCTCGTGGAAGTAGATCATTTTGATGTTTGTATGATATCACTTTTTCAATTATATGTAAAACTTTAGGGGCGCCTCAGCAGGTCCGTCAGTCAATGTGCTACGTTTCCCCAGTCTTATGACGGTATCCCCTTCGCTCAGCAGCTGCCCGGTCGGCTGGCTGACGACCCATTTCAGCAGTAACGTAACGCGGCTCTATGTTTCCCTTCGCCAGCCTTATGACGGTATCCCCTTCGCTCAGCAGCTGCCCGGTCGGCTGGCTGACGACTCATTTCAGCAGTAACGTAACATGGCTCTATGTTTCCCTTCGCCAGCCTTATGACGGTATCCCCTTCGCTCAGCAGCTGCCCGGTCGGCTGACTGACGACCCATTTCAGCAATAACGTAACGCGGCTCTATGTTTCCCTCCGCCAGCCTTATGACGGTATCCCCTTCGCTCAGCGGTCTCCCCCTCCAGAATTAGCCACATTTTCAGGTTCGGATCCCTTGTTTTTCAAATAGGAGTAAAGCTCTTTGCTTAAATCGCAACTAGAAACCGGCACCTTTAACTTTCAGAAGGATTACTGAGCCAGCGGGATATCGTCACAAGCGCGCAAAACCGCAGCACCTACTGAGCCAGCGGAATATCGTCATCAGTCTGCAAATACGCAACACCCACTGAGCCAACGGGATACCGTCACAAGCGCGCAAAACCGCAGCACCTACTGAGCCAGCGGGATATCGTCATCAGTCTGCAAATACGCAACACCCACTGAGCTAACGGGAACCCGTCACAAGCGCGCAAAACCGCAGCACCTACTGAGCCAGCGGGATATCGTCATCAGTCTGCAAATACGCAACACCCACTGAGCTAACGGGAACCCGTCACAAGCGCGCAAAACCGCAGCACCTACTGAGCCGGGGGATATCGTCATCAGTCTGCAAATACGCAACACCCACTGAGCCAACGGGATACCGTCACAAGCGCGCAAAACCGCAGCACCTACTGAGCCAGCGGGATATCGTCATCAGTCTGCAAATACGCAACACCCACTGAGCTAACGGGAACCCGTCACAAGCGCGCAAAACCGCAGCACCTACTGAGCCAGCGGGATATCGTCATCAGTCTGCAAATACGCAACACCCACTGAGCTAACGGGAACCCGTCACAAGCGCGCAAAACCGCAGCACCTACTGAGCCGGGGGATATCGTCATCAGTCTGCAAATACGCAACACCCACTGAGCCAACGGGATACCGTCACAAGCGCGCAAAACCGCAGCACCTACTGAGCCAGCGGGATATCGTCATCAGTCTGCAAATACGCAACACCCACTGAGCCAACGGGATACCGTCACAAGCGCGCAAAACCGCAGCACCTACTGAGCCAGCGGGATATCGTCATCAGTCTGCAAATACGCAACACCCACTGAGCCAACGGGAACCCGTCACAAGCGCACGAAAAAAGGCAGGCCCCTAATGGCCTACCTCGCCTCGGATAAAATGCAGTTTTGCGACTCGTTTCTTAAATGCTCCAATTGCTGCGTGACCTCTTCGATCATCCGGACGAAGGAGAGCAGCCTTTGAGCGCTTGCGGCTTGATCTTCCGCGTATCCGGCGGCAAGCTCCGACTCCTGCCGAACTTGCGAAAGCAGCCGGTTGACGCGAGACAACCGATCCTCTACGGATTTCAAGGAGTCCTTGGACATGCTGGCAAGCTTGGGGATCTCAGCCGCCCCACTTCGAATCCCCGCCCGTATTCGTTCGCTCTGGCCGCCTCGATCGCCGCGTTCAGCCCTAAAATATGCGACTGGTCGGCGACTTCTTTCATGACCGTTCCCAGCATTTGCACGAACGGACTTCATCGGCCAATTCCTTGATGCTGCCGTGGGTAACCTTTTGCGATTCCGCCGTGCGGTCCGCCGTTTCCGCCGTGCGGTCCGCCGTTTCCGCCACGTGCTCTCCGCTGCCGCTGAGCTCAGTCATCATGGAAAACAAATCCTGAACGGCGGCGTTTACGCCCGTAAGGAGATTTTTTTGTTCGGCCGCCAGCCATGATGTCCGTCAGCTCGGGAATGGCGCTTATTCGCCGGTACAGCTCGTCCACGAGCCGGTCCGCCACTTTGTTAAATTCGTTTTCTTTTCCATGGAGCATAGACAAATCCCGATCCGTTATGCCGACGTAGTCCAACTGTTTTTTCCGATCAGGGTGCAATGAGATCAAGCGAATCCCCCTTCTGTCATTCCAATGATGCTTATTGCCGGAGGATAGGCTTTATCAATGGGTGCTATTACATATATCGGAATCAATTCCTGATTCTGCAATAGAAGTTTACGCATATTTTACAATGATCTCTCCGCTTGACATTGGAGCTTTTAACCATTACCATAAACGTATGAATAATTGCTCATATATATAAATTGCTTTTTTGCTGTTCGATTTCGTTTTTTCGCATATCATACGTTTGGCAGACGTTTCGCCGCTGCCGGGCAGCAAAGGGGTTTTCCGGATGACCAATCATACGCATACGCATTCTCACGATCACGAGCATTCTCACGATCACGAGCACGATCTCGAACGATCGCCGAGCCGCGGACATTCCCATCATCACGGGGGCCATAACCACCATCACGGCCACCATCACGGACACCATCACGGACACGACCATGCAAGATCCGGCAATAAAAAAGGGCTGGCCATCGCCCTGTCCATTACGGTCGGCATTATGGCGCTCGAGTTCGTCGGCGGCTTATGGACGAACAGCTTGGCGCTGCTGTCTGACTCCGGGCACATGCTGAGCGACGCCAGCGCCTTGCTGCTCAGCCTCGTCGCGATCTGGTTCGCATCGAAGCCGTCTTCCCCGAGCAAAACGTACGGCTTTTACCGGTTTGAAATTTTGGCCGCGCTGTTCAACGGCATCGCGCTTTTCGTCATTGCGGGATTTATCGTGTGGGAGGCGATTCAGCGGTTCGGCAATCCTCCCGAAGTGGCGAGCGGATCGATGATGGCGATCGCGGCCGTCGGTCTGCTGGCGAACCTCGCGAGCGCTTGGGCGCTTATGCGGCAAGGCGACGTCAAAAACAACGTCAACGTAAGAAGCGCTTATCTCCATGTGCTGGGCGACGCGCTCGGCTCGGTCGGCGCCATCGTCGCGGGCGTTGTCATGCTTGCCTTCGACTGGTACGCGGCCGATCCGATCATTTCGGTCTTCGTCTCCCTGCTCATTTTGAAAAGCGCTTGGGGCATCATTCAGCATACGGTTCACGTTTTAATGGAAGGAACGCCTTCGTCCATCGACCAGGCCGAGGTGAAGGAATCCCTGATGGCCATCGACGGAGTCAAAGACGTTCACGATTTGCATATTTGGACAATTACGTCGGGCTTCGACTCGCTAAGCTGCCATGTGCTCGTCGAGGACGGAAAAGACTGTCAAGGCGTTCTGCAAAACGCCATCCGCCTCATCGAGCAGAAATACGGCATCGAGCACACGACGATTCAGGTGGAATCCTCGGCGATTCATCACCGGGAGATCAAAGTTTAGCCGCCGCTCGCAGGCAGCAGAGAAGCCGAGGGCGCCGGGGCTTGCGTCCTCAAGCCTCGGCGTTCGCTTTGTTTCGGTCGCCGACGACGACCGTAAACTCCTGCTGCTTGCCGTCGCGAACGACCGTCAGCGTCAATTGGTTGCCGATCTTGGCTTCCGCTATGCGGTCCTGCAGATCGTCCTTGTTCTTTACGTTCTCGCCGTTGATCCGAACGATGACATCGTATTGACGGAGACCGGCTTCGTACGCCGGCGTTCCCGGCAGCACCTGCAGCACCATCGCGCCCTCGCGGGAGCCGAGCTTCAGCCGGTTCATCCAGGATTCGTCGATGTCGGAAACGGAAACTCCGATGTAGGACGACGGAATCGGCGTTCCGGATTCCAGGTATTCGATCAGCGGAACGACCGTGCCGCTCGGGATCGCAAAGCCGATGCCTTGGGCTTGGGTGCTTTTGGCCGTATTGATGCCGATCACATGTCCGCTTAAGTCGATCAGCGGCCCGCCGGAGTTGCCGGAGTTGATCGAGGCGTCCGTCTGCAGCAGATGCCTGTATTCCCTTTGTCCGCTGCTGCTCACGACCGGGATGTCGCGCTCTTTGGCGCTGATGACCCCGACCGTCACCGTGTGCTCGAAGCCGAACGGATTGCCGATGGCCACGACCCAATCGCCCACGTTCAATTGATCGGAATCCCCGAACGACAGCGTGGAGAATGAACGGCTTCCGTCGATTTTGAGCACGGCGAGGTCGTGTTCCGCGCTCGATCCCAGCAATTTCGCCACGAACGGCTCGTTTTCTCCCTGGACCGTCACTTCGATCCGATCCGCCCCGCTGACGACATGCTCGTTGGTCAGAATGTAACCGTCGGCCTTGTAGAAAAAGCCGGAACCGGCTCCGATCCGCTGCAGTTCTCCGCCTTCCGAAGCTCTCGGCTGCTGCTCCGGATCCCCGAAAAAGTACCGGAAAAACGGATCGTTGAAATAAGGCGACGTCTGCCTGCCCGACTTGGCGTACGTTTCGATCAGGACGACCGCCGGATTCGAAGCTTGCACGATGTCGGGGATCGAATGGGTCTTGCCGGCCGACAGCGCCACGTTCATTACCCCGCCCTGCCGGACGGCTGAACCGGACGCATAGCTTTCTTCCGGAGAAGGCCCGACGAAAGGATTCACTCCCGCGGCGACCAGCAACATCGCCCCGACCGCTCCGCCCGCGACGGCGGCTGCGGCTCTTGTCCATTTTCCGCGAAACATCATCAAGATTCCTCCCGCAAAAATTTCTGTCGGATTAATCCATAACGTTTCCACCCTTTATCATAATTTCCATCCTTAAATCCGCCTTAAACGCAGGTGAAAAAAAGATGAATTTCGTCCGAGCAGCCATCGGCAAACCATCGCCCCGATTCGGCTGAAAGTTTGCTTCGGCGTTCGGTTGAAATTCATCTCCATGCCGTCTGCCTTTACATCTCCGCCCGTCTGCCCTCCGCTTGCCGGACGCGGTCGGAGGAAACCGCGCTTCGATTGCCGAGCAGCAGCAGCGCCGAACCGATCAGCAGCACCCCGTTGAGGACGAACACCCAGCGGATCGGAATCCAGCCGCCAAGCGCGCCCCCGACGATCGGGCCGAGCATCGTCGCCAGCTGGGTAGCCGACTGGTTCAGGCTGAATGCCCGTCCTCGGAACTCCGGCTCCGTCACCTTTACGATCAGCGCGTTCAATGCCGGATAAACGCCGGCGAAAAACAGTCCGTAAACGAAGCGGAGCGCGCCGAACCCCGCGTAATGGCCGACGAAAAACTGCAGAATGTTGCCGATGCCGCCGCCCAGGAGCCCGATGACCAGCACTTTGACGAAGCCGATCCGGCTTCCGATTTTCCCCCATTGCGGCGCCGCGATCAGCGTGGCGATGCCGACCGCGGAAAAGATAATGCCCGATTGCAGCGAAGCCTCGTCCTGATCCGCGCCGAGCTCCATTACGTATACGGTAAGCAAAGGCTCCAGAATCATGACGGAAAACGTAGCCAGCGCCACGAGGCCGAGCGCGCTCGCGAAGGCGCGATTGGAGAACGCCAGCTTGATGTCTTCGCGGACGCGCGAGCGTTTGGCGCTGCGGTTGAAGTTTTTCTCTTTGACGAAAAAATGGGCGATCAGCGCCGAGACAAGCACGATCGCTCCCGAAAACAAAAACGCTTCCCGGTTGCCCATGTAGTGGCTCACGACGCCGCCGACAAGCGGCCCGATGATGCCCCCCGTCGCGCCGGACGTCGCCATAATGCCGAGAGCGTAACCGGAATGCCGCTCCGGCGTGTTCGTTCCCACCAGCGCGATCGATGCCGGAACGTAGCCGGCCAGCAGTCCCTGGAACACCCTTACGACGAGAAACAGATACGGATCGTGCACGAAATACGTCAAAACGTAAAGAACCGCCAGGCTATAGCCTGAGCGGATCAGCATCGGCTTGCGGCCGTATTTGTCGGACAACGAACCCCAATAGGGCGCGATCAAGGCGCTGGCCAAAAAGGTGATGCCGAAAGCCAAGCCCGACCAGAGCTCGAGATGGCTCGTTACGCCGAGATCCGCATGCAAAAAAAGCGGGAGAAACGGAATCGAAATCGAATACGCCGTGCTGCAGAAAAAGACGCCTACCCAAAGCACAATCAAATTTCGTTTCCAAGAATACTCCATTCCGCCGTCACATCCTGGTGGTTTTTCGTCTCCGGATCGACCGGTAGAGGTAAATTCCCCCTATGATGAAAAGAAGCAGTAGCGCGCCGACCGCATAAGCGATATGCTCGAGATTCGGCACGTTCACGACCAGCTCGAAACGGTTCGCCTCGAACAAATCGACGTTCCATTGATGCGTTCGGCCGCCGTCGGTCACTTCATCGGCGTTGCTTCCGTCCGCCTTGATCGGCAGCGTCAACACGATCGCGAACTTGAGCTGGCTTTGAATAAGCTTCTTCATCAAGTCCGGCAGCGTCGACAGTTGCCCGATCCATTCCTGCTGGCCTTGCTCAAGCATCGGCGCCAAATCGAGGGTAACCGCGACCGCATGCTTCGTGTAAAACCATTTTTTCTCTTCGGCATCCTCCACTTCGATGCCCTCCGGGAGGTCGGTCAAATCGCCGCTGTACTCCCTGAGATCGACGCGTCTGGAGGCCTCGATCTGAGCTTGTCCGTCCCGGTCGGTAATCCGAACGCCCATTCCCGCCTGTTCGAAGCGTTCGGCCAACTCGTTCATAATATCCGCTTTGCCGATGGCGGTTAAAATTTGCTTGCTGACCGAAAGGTCGAGATCGAGATCGGCGGTCCCGTTCCGGTTGATCGTCACGTGCGCTTCCCCTTGAGCGCAAGAGGAAAGCAATAGCACGCTTCCGACCAAAAGGGCCAACAGCTTCGTCCATTTTCGAGCGCGTCCGTGTTCGTTCATGTGTCACCCGATTCCATCGTTGTCTGCTTTTATTCTATCAGAATCGAACGACGGAATGGAGGTCGGGGACAAATTTGTACGACTATTCTGCAAGTTTTTCCGTGTCGCTTCGTTCGGGCGGCTTGAGCAATCCCAGCTCCAAACAGTGCCGGACGGACAGCATCTTCAATTCCCCGCCGAACCGAATGCCGATCGTGTCCCGCTCCAAGCCCGCAATGACGCCGATGCCGAACGCCCGGTGCCACACTTCCGAGCCGACCGCCAGTTGCGACGCATCCGAAATCGCGTCCGGATCGCGTTCGCGGCGCTCCGTTTTGTCGGGCGGCCCGCCCCGATCGCTCGCGGCGGCTTCCGGCTTCGCCGGCTCCTGCAGCCGGCGCACCGCGGCGACGAACGGGGACTCCTTCGTCTCCATTCCGTCCTTCCACTTGTAAGTCAACAGCTTCAGGTCCCGCTTCGCCCGGGTCATGCCGACATAAAACAGCCTCGCCGCTTCCTCCATCGCTTCCGGCCGCCCGGCTTTTTCTTCGTCGGTCTCCTCCTTCGAGGGAAGAATTCCGTCAATCAGATCGATCATATACACCCGCTCGAATTCCAGCCCTTTGGCGCTGTGCAGCGTGGACAGCGTTACCGCTTCCTCGCCCTTGCGGGTCTTGGCTTTTCGCATGACCGCCTCCAAATAGGTAAGCCGCGCGGCGAACTCCTCCATCGTGCCGAGCGTATCCGCAACCGATTCCAGCGTGTTCAGCACCCCGGCCAGGTAGTCTTTGCGGAACCCGAGATTTTCGCACATTTTGTCCAGCGCCTTCTCGTAGCCGAGCTTGCCCCGGATCGTGCGGATCGCCTGAAGCGGCGGCGCTCCTTTCATCTTTTCGATCGTTTCCTTCAATTCTTCCAGCAGCTTGGGCTGATAGTCCTGAAGGGGCACGCGCAGCAGCAACTCGTCGAAAACGTTGCCCCCGCCCGCGGCCGCTTTCAATTGCGCCATCTGCTGCTTCGTAATATACCCGCCCATCTTGGCATGAATGCGCTCGAGCAAATCCGGGCGGCGATCGTTGAACGTCATCCGCATGAAATTCAAAATATCCTCGACGACCCAATGGGAAAAAAAGCGGTAATCCGAGTCCTTCATATAAAACGGAATCCCCGCGCGCTCCAGCTCGTTCGCCAGCGCGATCGCCGAGGAATGGTTGCGGTACAGGACGGCGGTTTCGCTTAAAGGGGCCGTCCTGCCAAGCTGCTCCGCCAAATATTTCGTCTGGACGCGATGGTCGTTGAATTGCCGGATGCGGACGGGCGCGTGCGGGGGATTGTCCGTAAACATATTTTTGTCGTATCGGGCTTTATTCCGCTTGATGAAGCGGTTGGCCACCTCGACGATCTGCCTGGAGGAGCGGTAATTTTGCTCCATCAGCAGCACGGCGGCCTGCGGGTATACTTTGCGAAAATCCAGCAAATATTGCGGCTCCGCCGCCCGCCACGTATAAATGCTTTGGTCGTCGTCGGCGACGACGCACAGATTGCCGTGCCCGCGAACCAGCTTTTCGACGATGCGGTGCTGCGCCAGGGACGTATCCTGGCTTTCGTCCGTCATCACGTAATCGTACCGGCTCTGATAGCGGCGGAGCAGTTCGCCGTCAGTCTCCAGAGCTTCGTTCGCGATCGTCAGCATATCGTCGTAGTCGATGAGCCGCAAGCCCGGATCCGACCGCTTGAACGCCTCGTATTCCCGGACGATGTCCGCGGCGCGAGGTACCCCGCATTTTACCTTTTGCCATTCGGCGGGGGGCAAAAGGCGATTTTTGACGAGACTGGCATACGTAAGCAGCTCCTCCATCTGGTCCTCGGTCGGCAGGTCGTGCGCGATTTGCTGGTAAAGGTTGCGGAGGATAGCCTTTTTGTGCAGCGGAAACGGACCGGATTCCGGCGGCGTCCCGTCGTTCCCCGCATCCCCTTCGATCAGGCGGTAGGCGACTCCCTTGCGGCGAAAATGCTCCCTTGCCATCTCGTAAGCCAAACTATGGATCGTCGAAAAACGCACGCCGCCTTCCGCCAATCCCGGAAAAAACGAGGAAAACCGCGCCTTCATATCGCCCGCCGCCTCCCGGCTGAAGGTGACCGCGAGAATGCGGGACGGAGAAACGCCTTTTTCCTCGATCAAGTAGCCGATCCGCATCATCAGCGTCGTCGTCTTGCCGGATCCCGGCGAGGCAAGCAGCAGCAGCTGCCCTTCGGTCCGCATGACCGCTTGTTTCTGCACTTCGTTCAACTTAACGCCGAGTTCCCTTTGTTTACGGCTCCAATAATCTTCCTTGCCGGTCATTTTCGTTTCCCTCTCTATGGCTCTCTTGCTTCGTACCTGAATTTTTTTCTATTATAGCATGGGTAGTTCGCTATTCCTCCCCAAAACTCGGTATTCGCGCCCATCCGAATCAGGCGCTTTCCTGGACGACAACAAGGGCCGAAGCGTCTCCGCTTCGACCCTCTTGTAACTGTTTTTACTCTGCCTGCCCTGCGACTTCCAGCAAGCGCAAAATTATGACGGCCGCCTCCGCGCGGGTAGCCTGATCGAACGGAGCGAACCGGCCGCCGGATTTTCCGGCGACGAGGCCCGCCCGCCCGGCTGCGGCAGCCGCCGCCTTCGCCCATGCCGGGATATCGGCGCTGTCGGAGAAGCTTTCGGCCGAAGCCTCTTCATCCGGCGGCAGCTGCAGCGCCCGCGCGATCATCGTCGTCATTTCCGCCCGGCTGATCGGCGCGGCCGGACGGAACGTTTGATCCGCATAACCGCTGACGAGGCCCGAATCGACCGCCGCGGCTGCGAGCGGGCGAGCCCAACCGTAGATCGCTTCCGAATCGGCAAAATTCGGAGCGCCGCCATTCAACGAAAGCCCGAGCGCGCGAACGAGCATCGCGACAAATTCGACGCGCGAGATCGCTTGATCGGGCAGGAAGCTCCCGTCCGCATACCCGGTAACGATTCCTTTTGCCGCGGCTTCAAGGATCGCCGTTTGCGCCCAATGTCCCCCGATGTCCGAGAAATCGGCCGCCGGAGGGACCGAAGGCTCCTCTTCCGCCTCGTCGTCAGGGACGGAGAAAACGGCAACCTTCGAAAAACGAGCGATTTGCGCCGCGAAGACGTCGCCTTCCGTTCGACCCTCGATTTCAACCCAACGCTCGAGACTTTCGTCATAGAAGAACAACGCCGCTCGGCGTTCCTCTCCGACGCTATCTGCCGCGAACTTCATGCGGATCGCAACAGGCTCCTTGAGGGCTCCGCCGAAGCTGTTGAGCAAATCGAAAACCGGACTCAACGGCCGATAGTCTGCCGGAATACGTTCGGAGTCGACCTCGCTTTTTTTGATCGTCAGCGTAAACGCGCCGTCATAGGCATTCCCCGGAATTATGAGTTCAAGCTCGTCTCCAAAGCCGGCCGTGCAGCCCGAGGCCCCGCATACGATATAGCGTTCGTTCGGATTGGCCGGAATCGGGACGGGCGTTTGCGGAGATGCGATCGGGTCGGCAACGATCACCCGAACTTTCGCCGTTATCCCTTGCGGATTCGTTATCCCCTCGGGAAGCGCCAACGAGCCTTCGAACGCGTAGGTTCCCGCCACGTTTCCGTCATAGGCCGGGGTCCCGCCATCCCACATGACGTTAACGTTGATTCTGGCGCCGTCGTTAAGCGTGACTTCCGCCTGGGCGGGCAAAGCTACGGCATCCAGGACCGTTCCGTTCGCGACTTCAATGTCTTCCAAATCGCTTATGCCCGCAATCGTCAAAGGCTCGGGTTCCGTCTCCTCTTCCACGGAGAAAACGGCAAACTTGGTAAAATGGTCAACCTTGGCCACGAAAGTCGAGCTTGCAACGGTGCCCGCCACTTCTACCCATAACGCGGTCTCTTCGTTATAGTAGAACAATGCCGCCCTGCGCCCGTCTCCGATTCCGTCAAAATCGAACGCGAAATGGATCGTAATCGGCGTTTTAAAGTTCCCGGCAAAGCTTTTGAGCAGTTCGAAAACCGGGCTTAGAAGCCGGAAGCCGGCCGGAACGAGGTCCTCCGCATGTTCTACCTTTCGCATAGTCAACGTAAACGGGCCGTCATAAACGTTGCCGGGAATTTCAATGCTGAGCTCTTCCCCGAAGCTGGCCGTACAGCCCGAAGTCTCGCATACGACAACAACCTCGTTCGGCGGCTCCGGATTTGCCGGATCGGCGACGACAACTTCGACTGACGCTTTAAAGTCATCGGGATTCGTCACGCCTTCCGGCAGCGTCAACGTTCCGGTGAAGGTATAGGTTCCCGGCGTATTTCCATCATAGCTTGGGTTGCCGGTATCCCATGCGACGTCGGCCATCGCAACCGTATCGTTGCTGAGCGCAACTTCCACCTGGGCCGGGAGATCCACCTCCGCAAGACTCGTTCCATAAACGACCGTAATGACGCTCGGTTGCATCACTCCCGCAACGGTTATCGGCACAACCGGCGCGGCGTCCACGATCACGTTCACCTTCGCCGTAAGGCCGTTCGGGTTCGACACGCCCTCCGGCAGCGTCAGCGTACCGGTGAAGGCGTACGTGCCCGCAACGTTTCCGTTGTACGCCGGGCTGCCCCCGTCCCACGTCACGCCCGCGTTCGCGGTATCCCCGTTGCTCAGCGTGACCTGTACCTCCGTCGGCAGGCCGACCGAGCCCAGCTCCGTCCCGTTCGCGACCGGAATATTCGCAAGGCCGCTCACGCTTTCGACCGGCGCGGCCCCTACGATGACGTTCACTTTCGCCGTCAGGCCGTTCGGGTTCGACACGCCCTCCGGCAGCGTCAGCGTGCCGGTGAAGACGTACGTGCCCGCAACGTTTCCGTTATACGCCGGGCTGCCTCCGTCCCACGTCACGTCCGCGTTCGCAGTATCCCCGTTGCTCAGCGTGACCTCTACCTCCGTCGGCAGGCCGACCGAGCCCAGCTCCGTCCCGTTCGCGACCGGAATATTCGCAAGGCCGCTCACGCTTTCGACCGGCGCGGCCCCTACGACGACGTTCACCTTCGCCGTCAAGCCGTCCGGGTTCGACACGCCCTCCGGCAGCGTCAGCGTGCCGGTGAAGGCGTATGTGCCCGCAACGTTGCCATTGTACGCCGGGCTGCCTCCGTCCCACGTCACGTCCGCGTTCGCAGTATCCCCGTTGCTCAGCGTGACCTCTACCTCCGTCGGCAGGCCGACCGAGCCCAATTCCGTTCCGTTTGCAACCAGAATATCCGCAAGGCCGCTCACGCTTTCGACCGGTTCCGGCAGGTTGACGGTAAACGTAAATTCCTCCGTTTCTCCAACCTCGTAGCCGGCCGAATAGTCCTCCTTGTACCGTACAAGCACGGTTAAATCCCCTTCAAATAAAGGTTCCTCCCCCGGCACGTAGGGCGTATATGTAACTCCGCCATCCGTCGAGTATTCCATCGAAGCGTCGAGCCCGAAAATCCGATTGGCGGCATCGTCAGCCATCAACCCGGACGGCGCCCCGACCTTCAAGCGGATGACGGCCCCGGCGCTATAGCCCCCCGCAGCCAGGTAGCTGCCGTCTTCCGATTGCTTCACATATTTCAAATTGCCGGCGCCTTCGATCCACTTCTGCCACTGCTTGGTTCCGTCGGAGGCCAACTTTAGCAGCATTCCGTTTCCGTCCGCATTGTCTCCGCCGCTTACGATAAAACCGCCGTCTTTCGTCGACGAAATCGAAAAAGCCAGCGACGTTCTGCCGGCGGGATACGTTTTCCGCCAGATTTCGTTCCCTTGCTCGTCGACCCGGATGACCAAGGCATCTTGCGAGGACGTATAGGCATTGCCCACAAGCATATAGCCGCTCTGATCTTCCAGCCGATAAATTCCCTCTAGCACCGAGTCGGCCGAACCGTAGGTCCGCTCCCAGACGACTCCCCCTGAAAGATCCAACTTCATGGCATAGCCGATCGAGTCGCCATCGCCGACGACAATATAGCCTCCGTCCGCTGCAATCGCGCTGCGAACGTATCGATCGTCGCTTCGAGCGATCACGAGATCGGAAGAAGTTTTAACGCCGTTCTCGTCCGTCCAAAACAAAACGGCGTCCCGATTCAATCCCACGGAGGCCGTATTGTGATAACCGATCACAACGTAACCGCCGGAAACGGGAAGGACCCCCCGAACGCCGCCGTAAAGCGGCTCCGAACGTTGCCACAGCACATTGCCGGCGCCGTCGAGCTTCCCGTATACCCACTTGTAATCGGGGTCTGCGCTTCCCGCGTAAACGTAACCGCCGTCAGGCGTTTCCCCGACGCTCATCAGAGACGGCAAGTCCCCGCCGATCGTTTCCCTGGACCATTCTATCGCGCCGTCCGGTCCGATCTTCATGACCGTCCCTCTGCCGGCGCCGATAAATCCCCCGTCCGAGGTCGGCTTGAATCCGGAAAACCCGCTAAGCCCGCTGTAATCCGTCTTCGCGTACGCGAGCCGATCGCCGGCTTCCGCCGCCCGAACGGGAACCGCCAACGCCGGAACGAGCAGAACGAACGACATCAGCAAACCGATCAGCCGCTTATAGCGCCTTATTTTCGACATCGGTTACCTAACCTCCAGCTCTATCAAATCGGAAATAAACAGAATACTTCTATTTTAAAATAAAAAGGCATGCAAAAAGTCCCCCCTGAGGGGGATGCTGAAAACGACGGCTAAGACATCGCACGCTCATCGTTCCCTATGCTCCGTCCTTTCGCCGCCTCGGGCGGCCCGCAGCACGGCTTCGCCGCGATTTTTCACGCCCAGTTTATCGTAAATGCGTCTGCGGTGCGTCTTCACCGTCTCGTAGGCGATGCCGAGCCTGCCCGCGATTTCCTTGCCGCTCAGCCCGTCCAGCAAACCTTCGTAGACATCCATTTCCCTGGGCGTAAACAACGCGCTCAGCGGATGCGCCTCTCCTTCCGCCTCGCCGGGAGCTTCCATTCCGGCCAGAACGGTCCGCACGAAGGAAACGGAGGCAGCCGCAGAGCCCCGATAACGGCCTTGCCGCTTCGCCGCGGCCATCTCCCGCAGCAGGCTCCGCAGCGGCGGCCCCTCGTCCATCAACAGGCGAACGAAATCGTTCGCTTCACAAATTCGCAGCGCCTCCTCCAGTTGGATGAGCGCTTTTCGCAGGTCTCCCTGCTCGTGCAAGTATCGCGCCTGCAGCGCCATAATCTCGACCGCATCGAGCAGCCGTTTTTCCCGCTGGGCCGCATGCAGCAGTTTTTTGAGCAGGACAAACGCCTCTTCCCCCCGCCCCTTCTCCAGCAGCACCCGCGAGAATAATTCGTAATCGTATAGCAGATAAACGGAAACCGGATCGGAAACGCCCAGCCCGCTGCGCTCGCCCCATTCCAGCGCGGCAGCCGCATCTCCTTTTAAAAGCCGCAACCGGCACAGCTCCATATCCAGCTGCTCCACCCCGCGTTCGAACTCCATTGCCCCCATCCGCCACTTGCCCGACTCCAAAATTTCGACGGCTTCGAAAAGACGGCCTTGGGCCCCCTTAATCCTCGCCAGGCAGATCCAGCCGGGAACCAGCTCGTATTCCGACCGGTTCGGATTCCGCTCCGCCCATTTCACGCCTTCGGCGGCGTACCGTTCCGCGGCTTCGAGATCGTTCCAGATATAGAGCATTTCCGCATGGTTAACGAACAGCCGCCCCAAAAAAACAGGATTAACGGCCCTGTATAATTCGGCCAACTGAAGCGTATAAGGCTCGGCAATCGCCCTGGCGACTTGTCCGCTGCCCATTTTGTAGGCACGGGCCGTGGCCGCCTGCAGCGGGGCGTCCGGCTGGCCGAAAATAATTTTGATTCCGTCCGGAGCATAGCGGGCGACAAGCTCGTAGTGCTTGCGGGCTTCGGCCAAATCATGGCGTCCGAACACCATGATCGTGCCGCGTACATAGTGCGACATGGCGAGAAACCGATTCCGCTCCTCCTCGCTCATGTCCTCCGAAGCGGCAGCGAACCAGCTTTCGGCTTCGCCCATCAGTTGTTCGGCCAGCAAGATGTCGTTCGCATCCTCCGCCACAAGGGAATTGACATAGGAAAAAAACAACGCCGGATGCGTCAGCAAAAAAGGAGTCGGGATCGAGGACAGCCACTTGCGCAGGTTCGACCATTCCCAATCGATAATCCGGGAGGCCATCTTTTCCAGCACGAAGACGGCCCGCTTGTAATCGCCGCCCAGCAAGTAGTATTCGACGGCCTCCTCCTGCAAGTTCCGCTCCTCGCACCAACGTCCCGCCGCCTCGTACAGCGAAGCTGCCCGCTCTTCGCCTTCAAGCTCGAGCCGTCCCCGCAAAAATTCGGAAAACAAATGATGGAACCGGAACCAGCTCCCCTTCGAATCCAGCGGGACTACAAACAGCTGGGCGCGTTCGAGCTCTCCGACGAGCGAACCCGCGTCCTCGAAGCCGGTTACGCCGCGGCACAGCGACGCATTCCAACGCTTTAATACGGAAATTTTTCGCAAAAACGAACGCATTCTCCCGGACAACCCCTCATAAACCTCTTCCATTAAATATTGCCGGACCCGGCGGCTATCCCCGGCGAATTCGCGCACGAACGAAGCGCTGTCCTCCAGGCTCCGCATCGACAACAACGCGAGCTTGAGTCCGGTCACCCAGCCTTCCGTCCGTTTGACCAGTTCCGCGGTCCCTTCCTTTCCCAGCGCGACCCGCGCCTCGCGGAAGAAGCTTTCCCCTTCCCGGGCATCGAACCGCAGATCGTCGGCCGACAAACGCAGCGCCGTTTGCCTTGCTTCCATCCGCGCCGCGGCAAAGCCCGGCTCGGTCCGGCTGAGCAGGCAAAGATGGAGATGAGCCGGGAGATGCTCCGCTAAATAGGCGACTCCCCGGTTCAGCCGGTCTTCCCGGATGAGATGAAAGTCGTCCAATACGATAAGCAGAGGCCCGGATAACCGATTCAACACGTTCAAAAAGTAAATGAGCCCTTGTTCGAAGTTTCCGGTATGAAGAGGAGACAGCACCGGCTTGACGTCGTCCATAAAGCCGGGTCTGAGGCGATCGACGGCGGCCGCGATGTAGCGCCACATCCGGGAACCCTCGTTATCGCCTTCATCAAGCGAAACCCAGGCGGCGTCGATCCCGCATTCCCGAATCCATTGGCAGGCAAGCGTCGTTTTGCCGAAGCCGGCCGGAGCGCATACGAGCGTCAGGGCGCCGTTCAGAGCTTCGCCCAGTTTTTGCGTCAAGCGGTTCCGTTCGATCAGGGAAGGAGCCGGTCGGGGGATTTCCAGTTTGGAATGAAGCAGCGATTCGGTAAGGAAACGGGGTTCGGAATCTGGTTGTTCCATATGGGAGCTCCTTCGCGTTCTATCGAATAAAGCTAGTATAAACGATGATCGCGACGAGAAGAACCCCGAACGGCGATCGGCGTGCTGCCTCAAGTCCGCGTGGCGCGCTGCTCAGGTCCGCGTGGCGCGCTGCCTTGAGTCCGCGTGGCGTGCTGCCTTGAGTCCGCGTGGCGTGCTGCCTCAAGTCCGCGTGGCGTGCTGCCCTCGAGTCTATGCGGCGTGCTGCCTTAATTCATTTCCGGAGTTTAGCTTTTTCCCGCGTTCGCGAACAGGAGGGAGAGTTAGGCCGTCCGCCGGCTTTCAGAATAAATCGGAACTCTGGAGGGAGCCTAAGTATTCATAATGATAGATTTTGCCCGAGGTTCCCTTGGGAACGGCGCGGAATCTCCCTTTTCGGACAAGCTGGCGGCAGTATTTGATAACGGTTTGCTTGTGGAGTTCAAGCTCGCTTGCCGCCGCGGATGGTCGAACCATCCGATTGTGGCGAATCGCCAAACGCATCAACTGCCGCTCGATTTTTCCGAAAGTGCGGCCTACGGCAAAATCCTTCTCGTTCGCCGCCGCCAGATACGGAGCTAAAATGCTTCGAACCATCCCTAGCACGAACGGCGGATTCTCCTTCATCTCATCCAAGGAGATGGAGATTACGTAACATTCTTGCGACTGCAAGAACAGCGTCCGATTCAGATCCTTTCGATATTTCGAACGATCCGTGCCATGCGAGCCATAATCCATAATTTCAAACACAAAACGAAGCCCGCCCAAAATCCAGATAAAATCCACGAAATACGACCGTCCCCGCCAGTCCTTAACCTCATATTCGGGATGCAAACCCGCAAAATGCCCCACGAGGGACCACCATATTTTTTCGGCAAACATGCGGTTTCCATAACCATGCCCTCGTTTCAGCGCATCCAGTCGTTCCCCTTGGCGCTTCGACAAGTGCTCCTTTATCCACTTTTCATGCTCGATTTCAAAACCCAATATTCTCACCCTTTCCCGAAATAAATAAAACCCCGATCCCTTCGCTATGGAAGGAATACCGGGGCATGCTTCGCCACAATATGAATCCAATATATAATTACCAAATTATCCTATGCGTTGCAAGAAGTTTTTGAAAAGTCTTATGCTAGCCGTTTCCGGCAAAATTACCTTATACGATTTTTCACACAAAGTCGTGGCATCCGGTGGGTACATGCCCGATTTTGTATGATTTTTCGTACAAACTTTGGGATGTATCCGCTTCTCAATTCATGGTTGTACGATTTTCCATACAAAATTGCCGCATCCGACCGATAATCTCGCGTTTTTGTATGATTTTTCGTACAAATCCCGGAATGTATCCGTTTTCACACCCTCATTTGTACGATTTTTCATACAAAATTGCCGCATCCGACCGATAAACTCGCATTTTTGTATGATTTTTCGTACAAATCCCGGAATGTATCCGTATTCAGGCTCGCGATTGTACGATTTTTCATACACCCCCGTCCACAAACGGCATACCGCCTTTGACAGCAGAAAAGCCGATCCTCCGGCAGATTCACCTGCCAAAAGGGGCGGCTTTTCCGAATGTCAGTCAAAGCAAATGCGCACATCAACCGCGGTAAGCGACGTAGCTGGACGGATTTTCCCGGACGAGCACCTGCAGCAGCTTCGGCTTGTTCGGAAGGGCTTCGAGCTCCTTGTCGATCATATGGAACAGCGTTTGCGCGATGCCTTCGGTCGTCGGGAACGTCTCGGAAAATTCGGGATGGTCGTTGAGCACCGTGCTGTCGAATTTGTCGTATACCATTTCGTTGATCGTGCCGAAGTTGACGAGGAAGCCCGAATCAGCCAGCTCGTTGCCGCCGATCGTGATGTTGACGATAAACGTATGACCGTGCATATTGCGGGACTTGCCCGCGCTCTCGTGCGGATTGAAATGCGCGGAGGCGAGGTGGATATCTTTGTTCAGTTCGAATTTGTAGTTGTGCGCGACAGACGGATAATATTGAAAAAGCATAAGGTCACATTCTCCTTTCGGTAGCTCGATGCGTTCCGGTAGCTCGATGCGTTCCAGTAGCTGGATGCGTTCCGGTAGCTGGATGCGTTCCGGTAGCTGGATGCGTTCCGGTAGCTCGATGCGTTCCGGTAGCTGGATGCGTTCCGGTAGCTGGATGCGTTCCGGTAGCTCGATGCGTTCCGGTAGCTGGATGCGTTCCGGTAGCTCGATGCGTTCCGGTAGCTCGATGCGTTCCGGTAGCTGGATGCGTTCCGGTCGTTAGGCGCGCCGCCGGGCCGGAACTCCGGCCCAAGGGCGGCAAAGGAACTAGCGCAGGCTTGTTACGCCCGCACCGGATTCGCCAGCGGCTCGAAGCCGTCGATGCGGCATTCGGCCGTGTCGCCGTCCCGGATCTGCACCGCTCCCGGCGTTCCGGTCATCAGGATATCGCCGGGAAGCAGCGTCATGAACCGGGAGTGAAAAGCGACGGCGAACCACGGACGGTACCGCATGTTGAACACCTTGTTCGTATGCTTGACCTCTCCGTTAAGCGCCGTATGAACGGTCAAGTCCAGGACGTTCTCCAGCTCGTCCGGGGTCACCAGCTCGGAGCCGAGGCTGAAAAACGTGTCGAAGCTTTTCGCCCGCGTCAGAAACCGCGGGTTGCGCGCGTGAATGTCGGCCGCCGTCATGTCGAGCGTCGCCGCGAAGCCCGCCACGTACCGGGAAGCTTCCGCCTCGGATACGTTGCGGCATGTCCGACCGATCACGATCGCAAGCTCCGCCTCGGCGTTGATCCGGCCGGCGTCCGCCGGCAGCCGGATCGGCTCGCCCGGCCCGATCAGCGACGTGTCGGGCTTCATGAACCCGACCGGCTCTTCGGCGGGGTCGACCGTTTTCAGCTCCTCGGCGTCCTGCACGTAGTTGAAGCCGATGCCCCAAATTTTGCGCGGGCGCCGGTAGAGCGGGGCGCGCTCATAGCTTCCCGGCGCAAGCGCGGGCATGCCCGCAAGAATCGATTGCCCGCCTTCGGCCAGCCAGGCGCGAACGTCCGCCAGGGCGCCGGATTCGATCAGCTCCAGCATGCCGGTCGGCCAGCTTCGTCCGGCCGACCGGTTCAGCTCCTCCAGCGTGACAATGCCCCGCGCGGTCTGAACGGCCGCCTGTTCAAGCCCGTCCTTGCGAATGGTCGCGAGCCTCATCTTCATAACCCCGCCTTTTTATTCGTCGATTGTTTCGGCCGTTTCGCCTTCCTCGATCCCGGCAAGCAGCGCCTCGGACCGGGCCACGAAGCCGTAGCATTGCTTAACGTTATACAACGTCGCCGCCTCGCAGTACGGCGGCGAAGTCGTGGCGCTGCAATCCGACAGCAGCACGCCGTCGTAGCCGAGACAAACGGCGTCCTGCAGCGTCGCCATCACGCATTGATCCACGTTCACTCCGGCAAACAGCACGGTGCTCACGCTCAAATTGCGCAAAATGCTGTCGAGCGGCGTATCCCAAAACCCGCTCATCCGGTATTTGTCCACGTAAATATCCCGCGGGTCGGCGTCCAGCTCGGACACGACGGCCGCGCTCCAGCTGTCCTTTTCCAGCACGCGGGAGCCGTTGTTCGGCAGGGGGCCGCCGATGCCGATGTCGTCGCCGGACATATTGTATACGTGAAGCACGGACGGGCTCAGATTCATCCTGTCGGCCCGGTTTCCCCAGTTCAGCCAAATGATCGGGACGCCCTCGCGGCGCAGCGCGGGCAGGAGTCGGTTCAGCGGCTCGATCGGCTTTCTCGCCGGGCGATAGTCCGCCCCGATGTAGTCCAGCCACCCGCCCGGGCTGCAAAAATCGTTTTGCATGTCGACGACGACGAGCGCGCTGCGGCCGAGGTCCAGCGTCAGCCGCTGCGGCTCGGCATCGAACGACACGGGCTGCGGCTTTCCCTTCGCCCGGCGGAGATCGACGCGCTCGCCGGATACTTTCCAATGATTGCGGGCATGGCCCAGCGTGTGCATGGCGGTCATAGGCCACCTCCGATAGCTTGTGGTCAAGTTGCGGTCCGCCCGGGACCGAGCCGTTCTTCCCAATCCGCCGCCCAGTTCAGCAGCTTGCGGTCTTGGCCGGGACCGGCGACGAGGGACAAGCCGACCGGGCAGCCGCCGACTTCCGCCCAAGGGAGCGTTATTTGCGGCAGGCCGCCGATCCCGGCGATGCAGCTGAGCTGCATCGTGCGCGAGCGGCGCTCCTCCAGCCGGTCTCCCTGCATGTTGCGCAAAAGCGCGGGGCCCGGCGCCGTCGGAATAACCAGCACGCCGTCCTCGCCCAGGAAGCCGCCGAGGCGCTTGCGGATATCCGACACCGCCCGCCGTTCGGCCCGTCCGGCCTCCGGATCAAGCGTGGACGTCCAGGCGAACCGCTCCGCGATGCCGGGCCCGAAGCGGGGATTCGTCCGCTCGATCCATTCGCCGTGCTCGCGCCAGATGTCCAGGCCCTGCACGACCCGGAACATGCGCATCCATTCCGCGAGCCCTTCGGGCGCGACGGTCGCGCTTTCGCGGGAGGCGAAGGCGGAGGCGATTTGCTCGACGAACGGCTCCAGCGCCTCGCGCGTTTCCGGATCGGCCGCTGCCATCGCGTCTTCCGCCACGATCAGCCGGCCGAAAGCCGCGCCTTCGTCTCCGGCCGGGCCGAGCAGCGGCTCGCCGGCGCGCTTCAGCAGCTTCGCGGAGCCGGCCATCCAGCCCACCGTGTCGAACGTGACCGACAGCGGAATGACCCCCTCGATCGCCACCCGGCCGTGCGTCGGCCGGAAACCGTAAATCCCGCAGTAGGACGACGGGATCCGCACGGAGCCGCCGGTGTCGGTGCCGATGGCGAAATCGGCCAAACCCGCCGCGACGACGACGGCCGACCCGCTGGAGGAGCCGCCCGGGATGCGGTCCGGCGCCTTCGGGTTGACCGGCGTGCCGTAATGGAAATTTTCCCCGTTCAGGCTGAACATCAGCTCGTCCGTATGCGTCATCCCGTCCAGCCGGGCGCCGCTTGCGAGCAAAAGCTCGATCGCCGCGGCATGACGGTCCGCGGCCTCGTGCGTGCGTTCCCAGTCCGGGTTGCCCGCTCCTGACACATGGCCTTTGACCGCGAACACGTCCTTGGCCGCGAACGTCAGCCCGCTCAGCATTCCTTCGGACAAAGGCTCGAGCGTCAGATCGCGCCGGCTGTAGGCTCCCCAACGATCGCTCATCGCGTTTTCATTCCTTTCCGCACAAAATGCGCAGGTCTTCCTCGTCCAGGCTTGCCGGAACGCCCCTCTTGATCAGCGCGGAAAAGTCCTCGTCCGGGATCATCGTCGTGAACACGTACAGGCGGCTGTCGCCGGTGTTTTCCACCTGGTGGTTGAAGCCCGGGGGCACGACGAGATGGGCGCCCGCCGAAATCGGAATTTCCCGGTCGCCGACGATGGCGATGCCGGTTCCGTGCAGCACGTAGAAGTGCTCGAACGCCGCCTTGTGCGTGTTCGGAGGCGTTTTGCCGCCCACGTCGAAAATTTCGACGCAGTTCATGAACGGATAAAAATCCCCGTCGCTGAGCAAAACGAATTTGTTCGTGTCTTTCGGAGAAATTTTGTATACCGGCAAGCTGTCCGCTTTCCCTGCCAACGGTTGACGAATATCCATGGCGCCTCTCCCTTTCCAGTCGATCTGATTTTTAAAACGGAAACTGCGATCCCCAACAAGCCAGTTGCGAAAAACGGGATTTCAGCCCGCGATGCGAAGCCGCGCGAACGCCGCCGCCGTTTCGGCCGCCGCCTTCGCCGCTTCGACGATCAGGGCGCGGTTGGCCGCCGCGGAGCGCCCTTGCGTATGCGCCTCGATCGCCCGGATCAAATACGGCGTCACGCCCTTGCCTCCGCTTCGGCCCTCGGAGCCGGCCAGCGCGGCCTCGATGACCGCCTCCATCTCGTCTCCGTCGAACGCGTCGCTCTCCGGGATCGGCACGCCGAGCACGATGCCGGTGTTAAGGCCGAGCCGCCAGTGCGCGCTGGCCATCGCGGCGGCTTCTTCCCCGGACCGCACCTGAAGCGCCGAAAACGCCGATTCGCGGACGAAATAGCCCGGGAACCGGTCGCTGCCGTACGACCAGACCGGCACGCCGAGCGTCTCCAGCGCTTCCAGGCTTTTGCCGACGTCCAGAAACGTCTTGATGCCGCCGCATACCATCATGACGGGCAGGCTCCCCATCGCCGTCAGGTCTCCGGAGATGTCCCACGTCTCGGCGACGTCGCGGTGGACGCCGCCGAGGCCGCCGGCGAGCGCGACCGGAATGCCGGCGCGGGCGGCAATCCACGCCGTCGTCGCCGCCGTCGTCCCGCCGCTGAGCCGCCTGACGGCGGCCGCGCCCAGATCGGCCGTCGTCAGCTTGACGCGCCCTTCCGCCTGCGCCAGCCGCTCGAGCTCCTCCCGCTCGAGGCCGATGCGGATCTCGCCGTCCATCATCGCCACGACGGCCGGTTCGGCCCCGCGCTCGCGGATTGTCCGCTCGATGTCGAGCACGAGCTCCAGCGATCTCGGATACGATAGGCCGTGGGTCAGCAGCGTCGACTCGACCGCGACGACCGCCTCTCCCCGGTCCAGGGCATCCCGTACGCGCAGTGAAAATTCCATCGCCAGCCCCCCTTTTTTCACGTTACAAATTCAGCTTGAATTCGAAATCTTCGATGACGGTCGTCCCGGCGCAAACGAACCGGCTAATATCCGACGGCCCGCAGCGGTGAACGACCGACGAAACGAGATCGTGCGTATATACGAACGGATCGCGGCTCGTATCGAGCACGAGAAACGTCGCGTCCTTGCCCGGCTCGAGCGATCCCATCGCGCGGTCCAGCTTGAGCGCCTGCGCTCCCGAAAACGTGGCCGACCGCAGCAAGTAGCTCGAATCGATCGAACGCGGCTCCTTCGTCGCCCCGCGCGTCACCCGGCTTGCCGTGTCCATTTCCCGGAACAGGTCGGGGCTGGAAAACATCATGTTGTCCGAGCCGATCGAAATCGGAATGCCCCGCGCGAAAAACTCGTGCAGCGGCGGAATGCCGTCCCCGAGAATCAGATTCGTCCGCGGGCAGCAGGCGATCCGCTGGCTGCGGGCCTTCAGCTCGACGAGGTCGGATTCGGTGGCATGGGTGAGATGCACCATCAGGTCCGGCTCGAACGCGAACGCCCGCTTCACTTCCGTTTCGCCGAACGTTTGAAGCGAGTTCTCGTGATCGCGCGGAGATTCGCTCAGGTGAATGGCAAACACCTTGTCGCCGACGATTTCCCGGATCTGATGGTAGACTTCGAGGCCGAAGGCGTTGATGCTGGAAATGCCGAACCCGTCGGCCTCCTCCGCCACCGCTTCAAGCTCCTTGCGCGTCAGCTCGAAGCCCGCCTTGTAATCGGCCATCGGCCGCCCGAGAATGACGGGCCGGATCGGCAGCCCCCGGCTCGCCTTGCGCAGCGCCCGGATGCCGTCCAGTCCGCCCTCGCGGAAATCCCCGAACGCGGCGACGCCGGATTTCAGCATCTCCTTGAGCCCTTGCCGGATCGTCTCGATCAGGCGCTCCTCGGACAGCTGCTGCAGGTAGCGGTGCTTGAGGCCGTTCGGCGGCAGCACCGCGTCCTCCACGAGCATCCCGGTTCCGAGCTCCTTGGCGCCCGTGTCGGCGATATGGGTATGCGCGTCCACGAACGCCGGAATGACGAGGCCGCCCTTCAGGTCGATGCCGTGCTCGCGCGGCTGCCGCTCGATGGCGGCGATTTTGCCGTTTTCCACAATCAGCGTCGCGTTTTCGATCAGCTCCAGCTCGGGGCCCGCCGCGACTATTCCGTTCACATAGACTTCCATTCCACGTTCACCTCGTTCGTTTCGATGTTCAGCGGATTCCGCGCCAGCATGTCCTCGATTTCCTCCGCGGACGGATAGTGGACGGAGCTGCCCGAGCGGCTTACGGCCACCGCCGAAGCCGCCGTCGCGTAGCGGACCGCCTGGCGGATGTCTCGCTCCTCCAGATAGCGGTTGACGAACGCGCCCGCGAAAATATCGCCCGCCGCGAGCGAGTTGCTCGTCAGCACGCGGACCGACGGGCTGACGATATACCGTCCGTCGCCGTATGCCGCGCTCCCCTGGCGCCCTCTCGTGCAGACGACGACGCGGGGGCCCCAATCGGCGATGCGCGCCAGCTTTTCGCGGAGCTCGTCTTCTTCGGGTCTTAACAAATGGACCGCCGCTTCGTTGGCGAACACGATATCGATGTTGCCGAGCGCGTTTTTGACGCCTTCGACGCCCCAGCGCCGCACGGAGGACGGCTCGAGATCGATGGATCGGGAAATGCCGAGCCTTCCGCACTCGGTCAGCAGGCAATCCACGTAAGGTTCCAAAAACAGATGCGTATGCAAATGATCGGTCCGGGACAAATCGAAGGCGGCCACTTCCTCCGGCGCAGGCAGCCTCGACGGCTCGATCGGCGGGGACAGCAGCACCGCCTTCTCGCCGGTCCGGTCGACCATGATGATCGAAGTCGGCGTTTGCGTATTCAAAATCCGGTGCAGCGACGGCTCGACGCCTTTGGTCTCCAGAATGTTCTGCACCTGCCAGCCCATCGAGTCGTCGCCCGCCCAGCCGAGCACGTTCGCGCGCGAGCCCAGCTTCGCCGAAGCGGCCGCGAAGTGAACGGCCGGTCCGCCCGGGGACCAGGACACCGTTTCCGCAAACGTTTTTTCGTCGTACCCGGGCATGCGCGGAAGGATGAACAAGCCGTCCATGACGACGTTGCCGAACGTTAAAATGCGTTGCTGTTTCATAGGCCTCAACTTCCGATTCCGGCCGGCTCCGCCGGCTGCCTGAACGCAAAGCCGGGAACGGCCAATGTGGTGGTTTTGTCGAACAGCAGGCCGTTGCCGGCATGCAGGTCCAGCAGGACGCGCTCTCCGGCTTCCGGTATCCATTTGGCATGAACGAGCGCCGTCAGCTTCGTCCGCGAAGCTTCCGTGCGGACGTGCACGAGCGCCGACGAGCCCAAATGCTCGATGACGTCGACGACGGCGGGAATGCCGGGAGCACCGCTTCCGCTTTTCGCGACTCCGATGTCTTCGGGACGGATGCCGAGCACGAACTCCTTGCCTTCCCACTCCCGGCTTTCGCCTCCGCTGCCCAGGTCCGCCGGAAGGAACGCGTCGAGCGCCTCGACGCCCGGCACGCCGTCACGCACCGCGCCTCGGCACGGCTGCAGATTGATCGGCGGGTCGCCGAGAAACCCGGCCACGAACAGGTTGGCCGGCCGCTTGTACAGCTCCAGCGGCTTGCCGATTTGCTGGATGACGCCGCTTTGCAGCACGGCGATCCGGTCGCCCATCGTCATCGCTTCCTCCTGGTCATGGGTGACCATAATGGTCGTAATGCCCAGCTCCTGCTGCAGTTCGCGCATTTCCAGCCGGATTTGCCGGCGCAGCTTGGCATCGAGATTGGAAAGCGGCTCGTCGAGCAGCAGCAGCGACGGCCGCAGCGCGATGGCCCTGGCAATCGCCACCCGCTGCTGCTGGCCGCCGGACAGCTGCTTCGGGTAACGTTTTTCCAGCCCCGTCAAGCCGACCAGCTCCAGCACGGACTTGATGCGCCTGCCCATTTCCGCTTTCTCCGTCTTATGGCACTTCAGGCCGAACGCGATGTTGGCCTCCACCGTCAAATGAGGAAACAGCGCGTAATCCTGAAAAACGAACCCGATGTTGCGCCGATTCGGAGGCAGGTCCTGAATCTCTTCCCCCGCCAGCCGGATTTTGCCGACGTCGGGCGTCTCGAAGCCGCCGATCATTCGTAAAACGGTGCTTTTCCCCGAGCCGCTCGGCCCCAGCAGACAAATGAATTCGCCCTGCTCGGCCTGCAGAAAAACGTCCTGCAGCACCTCCACGCCGCGAAACGTTTTCGACAGCCCCTCCAGCGCCAATTGACTCATGAACGTTCCTCCTCTCCCGCATTTCGCGATCCTTGCCGCAGCCTATTGCGGCCGTTCATTCCATACGCGGCTCTTCGCGCGAGTCATGGCTCTGTTTTACCGGTTTACCGGCCCCGGCCCAGGCAGCTCCCCTGCCGCGGCCAAGCCTTTCGCCTTACGCCTTCAGCTGCTCATCCAGCAGAACGATGCCGTCCAGCGCCGTCACGATCGCGTGCTCGAAGCCCGCTCCGGCCACGAACGGCTCGCCGGTGACGAAATTGTCGCCGATCGCGTTGACGACGCCGCCGCGCAGGCCGAACAGCGTCGTCAGCGTCAGCAGGATCGCGGCCTCCCGCTCGACGTTCAGCACGCCGGCGCGGTGCCACATTTCGAATTGCTGCTTGTGCTGCTCCTGAAGGTAACCGTTCAGCGCCGGGCGGCCGACGCCGACGTATTCCGAGTCGGACGAGCGGGTGACGCCCAGATGGTGGCGGAATCCGTTCGTTTCCGCCGCGCGCTTCATCGCCGCGACGAGCCGGTAATCGGCGATGGCCGGGAATGGCTTCGGCGCGTAGCTTTGGCTCGTGCCGTCGTCCCGGACCGCGCCGGTCGCGATGACGAGATCGCCGACGGACAGCGACTCCTGCATCGCGCCGGAGCCGCCGACGCGAATGTACGTGTGGGCGTTCGTATTGGCCATAATGTCCATGAGGATGATTTCCAGCTCCGGCCCGCCGCTGCCGCAGGAAATGACCGAAATGTCGACGCCTTTATAGGTGCCGGTGTACGTTTTGGCCATGCCCGTGTCGGACACGAGCCGGTGCGTATCGAAATGCTCCGCGACTTCCTCCGCGACGTCCTTCTCGCAGCCGTGCAGCGGGTCCTTGACGACGAAGATGACGTAGGGCGCGATCTGATCCGCGGTAATCTGGGTAAAGGCAGGCTTGCCGTTTATCGTAAAAGGTCCGATTTTGTTCATCATCTCGATGATAACCTCCAATATTCGAATGGGATGGAATCCGCGGCCGGCAAGCGCAACCCGCAATGGCGGCGGAGAGCCGAACCGCGGTTAAAAATAGCGCGACCAGCGGGCGAATTTTTCGCCGATGAGCGACAGGATGAAAATGACGAGCGTAATGATGGCCGACCAGGCGAGCACGATCTGGTTCAAGCCTTCGCTTCGCTGCTCCGAATAGACCCGGACGGGGAACGTCGGCGAGCCGGAGCTCGAGATGAACATCGTGAGCGTCACGTCGGTAAACGACATGAGCAGCCCGAACACCGCTCCCACGATAACGCCGGGCAATATGATCGGCAGCGTGATTTTGCGGAACGTCGTCCACTTGCCCGCGCCGAGGCTGTGCGCCGCTTCCTCGAGCCGCGGATTCGTTTCGCGAAGGCTTTGGATGACGATCCGGAAAATAAACGGCGTAATCATGACCGCATGCGCCAGCACGAGCGAAACGAAGGAGCCCGACAGCCCGATCATGCCGTAAAACTGCAGCAGCCCGAGCGACCAGATGACAAGCGGGAAAAACAGCGGGGCGAGCAGCACGGACTCGATCCATTTGCTATCGCTTTTGCGGAGGGCGAGCGATGCCGGAATCGTGATGGCGAGCGAAAGAACGGTCGCGATCGCGGACAGCCGCAAGCTGGTGACAATGGAATTGCGGTATTCCGAGTTGTCCGCCATCTCCCGGAACCAGCGGAAGCTTAACCCCTCCAGCGGAAACGAGAAATAATCGGCCTTGTTGAAAGCGACGATCACCATCAGCAGCATGGGCGCCAAAACGAACAAAAAGGCCAGATAGACCGCGATCCGGTGAACAACCTTGAGCGCCCCGTAAGCGACGCGGCTGCCCGCATTCGGCCGGTTCATCGGCGATCCCTCCCCGAGGCGTTGACCGAACGGTTCAACAAAATGGTAACGGCCGCCAAAACGACCAGCAGCGCGATGGAAATGACCGAGGCGAACGACCAGTCGAAAATTTGAATGGCCTGCTGGTAAATGATTTGCGCCAGCAGCTGGATTTTACCCTGGCCGACGATGCCCGGCGTCGCGAAGGAGCCGAGCGTCCCGCCGAACACGAGCGCGCTGCCGGCCATCATGCCCCCTTTGGACAGCGGGAGCGTGACGCGGACGAACGCCGTGAACGAGCTTGCGCCGAGGCTGGACGCCGCGTCCAGCACGTTGGCCGGAATGGACCGCAGCGAGTTGACGATGCACAGCACCATGAACGGCAAAAACCCGTGCACGAGCGCGACGACGACCGCGCCGTACGTGCCGAGGAAGTTATGGGGCTGCGACAGCAGCCCCATGTCCCTCAGCGCGACGTTGATCGGCCCGTAGCGGGCGAACATGAGGTACCAGCCGAGCGACTGCAGCAGCGCTCCGCTGAACAGCGGCGTAAGCACGACCGTGATCAGGGTCGTCTTGACGAACGATTTCGCTTTATAAATGTGGTAGGCCAGCAAATAGCCGACGACGAGCGAAACGGCGACGACGATGACCGCCAGCAGCAGCGTCGTTCCAATCACCTTGATGAAATAAGGATCGGAGAAAAACCGCGAAAAGCTGCCGAGCGATAAATCCCGCTCCCACATCGTCCGCTCCGGCTGATTCGCCTGAAAGCTGTTGATCAGCAGCACGATAGCCGGAATCAAAAACACGGCCCAGTAGACAAGCATGGCGGGAGAGAGCAGCGCCACCTTGGACCACAGCTGTCTTTGCCCCGCCGGATTCGGCCGCCGGGACTCCGCGATTGCTTTTTCCATCCGCCTCTCCCCCTTTCAAATGTTGGACATGCTTACGTCAGTTGGCGAGAATTTCGGTGTTCCATTTTTGCGTCCAGTCGGACCGTTTGGAAATGATGTAATCCCAGTCCAGCACTTCCAGCTTGCTGACCGCTTCCTCGCCGTACACGATTTGCGCGGCAAGGTCGTCCGGCACCGTCACTTCCTTGTTCGTCGGCCCGAAGAACAGATCCGTCGCGAAATGCTCCTGCGTCTCGACGCCGATCGCGAGATTGACGAATTCCTTGGCCAGTTCGGGAACCTTCGTGCCTTTGGCGATGACGATCGTGTCTTTTGCCATGACCGGTCCCGGGCTGTTCGGGGATACGAATTCGACCGGAAAGCCCTTCTTGATATATTCGTTCGCGTAGCTGTTGAAGATAGGCGCGGCCAGCACGCTGCCGTTTTTCATTTCCAGGAACAATTCGTCCAGGTTGGAATACGACATCGGAACCGGGCCCAGCTCTTTCAGCTTGTCGAAGTTCGCTTGATCGTCCTGCTCCGTTTTGCCGAACGCTTTGCCGGCAATCGCGACAAGCGCGTCGCCCTCGAAGCCCGGATACGTCGGGAACGCGACCTTGCCTTTCAAGTCCTCGCGCCACAGATCGGCCCATTCGGCGATCGGCTCCGTCACGAGGTCTTTGTTGTACACGATGCCCAGGCCCATGAACGTCATGCCGTAGCCGTTTTCCTGAGCGGCCGGGTATAGCTGCGAGAAGTTCGGAATGCTCGGATCGACCGGATCGGCGACGCCGTCGTCGATCGCCTGCTTGGATTCGTACAAATTCAGGAACGCCACGTCCATCGTCGGATTGCCTTTTTCGGCGTACATTTTGGCGAGGCGGTCGCCGGTTCCCCCGAGCACAAGCTCGACGGTGGCGCCTTGCGCTTCCAGCGGTTCGACGACGTATTTCTCGATCGTTTCGGCGTACGATCCGCCCCAAACGCCGACGACGAGCTTCTGGCCTTCGAAGCTTTTTTCGCCGGATGCGGCCGGAGAAGACGAGGCCGAGGATGCCGACGGAGACGCGGACGGGGATGCCGGACTCGAGCTGGCTCCCGAATTGCCGTTGTTGCTTCCGCAAGCGGACAAGACGAGCATGGCAAGCACGACAACGGACGACAGCGATGCGATACGATGGTTTCTGACCCTTTTCACTCCAATAGCCCTCCTCAGATGCTTTGTATGTTAGGTTCTGAGGAGAGTATACGAGACAATCGAATTTTATGTAAATTAACATAACGCCGTTTTGGACGCACAACCTAAAAAGCGGTCTTTTTTTGTACGGGAAACTAAAATAAGCGTCAATCTCTTTTAAAATAGTGATCGAACCCAAAATTATTGTTATATTTTATTACACGAAAATTCTTTATACTAATAGAAAAGCGAGGGGACGCCCAATGCGTACGAGATACGAAGGGCGCGTCTGGAACGACCGGTTCCTGCCGCGGCTCACCACTAAAGAAATCGCCGACATTCCGAAGGAGAAAGCGCTGCTCGTCCTGCCGATCGCTTCCGTCGAACAGCACGGCCGCCATCTCCCCGTGTTTACCGATTCCCTGCTGAACGAGACGCTGATCGAGGGGGCGCTTGCGCTGCTGCCGGAGGAAGCGCCGGTATGGCTGCTGCCGCCGCTCTCCTACGGAAAGAGCAACGAGCACGACGGCTTTTCCGGAACATTCTCGCTGTCGACGGCGACGATGACGGCGATTTTGTCGGAGCTGATGGGCTGCATGCATAAGGACGGCTGGAAAAAGCTGATGATCGTCAACAGCCACGGCGGCAACCCGGAACTCATTACGCTGGCGGCAAGAGACGCCCGGGTGGAGCTCGGGCTGCAGGTGTTCTTCGTCAACACGGCCGGCTTGTACGCCGATGAATCGTTTACGGCGAGGGAGCTGGAATACGGCATTCACGGCGGGGCGCTGGAAACGTCGCTTATGCTCGCAGCCAAGCCCGAATGGGTGAAGCCGGAGCACTACCGGGCCGAATATCCGACCGTGGCGGAATGCTCCTGCTTCAAGCTCGGCGGCGACGTCTCGCTTGCGTGGACCACCCGCGACCTGTCGGAAACCGGGGTCATCGGCGATCCGACCGGGTCCACCGAAGAAATCGGCCGTCGGATGTACGAGCGGGTGACACAGAAAATGTCCGAAATCGTGCTGAGCGCCGTCTCGACCGACTATTAAGACGCAGGCGCCCGTTCATCCAGAAGGGGGAAACCGACATGCATCTCACCGTAGAAGAAGCCCTCCGCATCTATCCGTTGTCCCGTTCCCGCATCGTGGCGGGGGCCGAAGGCGCGGGCCGCGTCATCAAATCGGTCAACATGATGGATGCCCCGGACGTCTCCGACTGGGTCAAAGCCGGAGAAATGCTGTTTACGACCGCCTTCGCCATCAAGGATACGCCGGAGGATTTCCTCCGGCTGCTGCAAAAGCTGAACGAACGGGGCTCGGCCGGACTTGGCATCAAGCTCGGCCGCTATTGGAAGCAGATCCCCCCGGTCGTCATCGAGGAAGCGAACCGGCTTCATTTTCCCGTGCTGGAGCTGCCGTACGAATTTACGTTCGCCGACCAGATGAACGCGCTCGTCGAAGCCGAAATCGAGAAAAGCACCCGCAAGTTGCACGACGCGCTGGACAAGCAGAAAAGCCTCATGCGCTTCGCCATGCAGCCCGGCGATTCGGCCAATCATTTTCAGCGGATCGGGGACATTTTGTCGTATCCGATCGTCATCGTCGGCGCAAGGGGGCAAATTTTGTACAACACGTGCGATTGGCCCGAAGCCGAAGTGCTGAAGGATTGGCCGTGGAACCCGAAATTCGACAAATCGCGCTCGCTCAGCGGCTGGCGCTGCACGATCCCGCTCATCCAGGACGGCGAGTGCTGCGGTTTTCTGCTCGTCATGCCCCGCCATGCGACGATCATCCAGGAGGAGGAAGGGCTTTTTCACCAAGCCGCCGAGATTCTTTCCTTCCATATGGACCGGTTTCAGGACGAGCGCCAATCCGTGTCCGGCTACCGCTGGTCGCTCGTGCTGGAACGCTACTTGCAAAAGCGGATTACGCCCGAGCAATTTCTCGAGCAAACCCGCGCCCTCCGCCAAAACGTTCGCGACTGCGCCTACCTATGCGTCAAAACCGCGATCTATCCGGAATCTCCCGGCGAGGACGCTCCCCACAAAGGGCTGCGAAAAATCCGCCGCGAGCTGATGTACCACCCGTATTTGAGCCCGATCGGCTCCCACCATCTTTTTGTCGGCAGCGAAATGGTCACCCTGTTCGCGCTGCCCGCCGAATCCCGGGAGCTTTCCGTCCCCGACTTCGTGCAGCGGATCGTCTCCGCCCTCGAGGAGGTCGTCGGGTCGGCGCCTTCCCCGGGCTACCGCTGCTACGTCAGCAAGCCGAAGCTGAAGCTGGCCGATATTCTGGAGGCGAGCGACGAATGCGACCATGCGAAAAGCATCAGCGAACGGCTCTCGTTCGGGCGCGCGGTCACGCTGTTTTCGGATTTGGAGCTGAACTATGTTTTTCGCCACATCCCCCGGGACATTCTGGCCGGCTACAGCGACAACCTGCTGCTTCCGCTGCTCGCGAAGGACGAGGAGTATCGGGCGGAAATGCTGAAGACGCTCGAAGCGTACATGGCCAACGAAGGGAACGTCAACGAGACGGCCAAGGAGCTGTTCGTCCACCGGAACACGGTGCTGTATCGGCTGGAGAAGGCGAGCGAGCTGCTGCGGATCGATTTGAAAAAAATGAGCGACCAGCTGCAGGCCTGGCCCTTATACCTGGCTCTTATACACATCCGACGCTGCCGGGCGGGCGGCCGAGGTCGCCTGAGAGCGTCGACAAGCAGGGTCAGGCCGTCCCGGCGGCCCTGCTGACGGGGGGCGGGGCACCAGGGCGGGCCTGGCAGGAGGTGCGGTGCCTGACAGGAGGTGGAGCGTTAAGAGGGCGTTCAGCTTATTCGTGTTCCCAGGGAAGACGTTTTGTCGTTTCCGGCGCCGCTTTAAGCTCCAGATCCCGGAACGACGGAGAACAATAATGGAGAATTTTACATTTCGGATTTCTCCACTTCGTGCCAGCGATAACCGAGCAGAACAGGCGGCATATATATCGGCATGATCCATTGATATTTCAGGTCGAAGGTCAATTGTCCGAGCCACAACCTTCCTTATACTATCCAGTTGCATCTTCCACTTGCCGCTAGCGACAGCGAGTCCTTGATTAACCTTTTTAACTGCTTCTTCGTATGAGAATTTGGAATCCTTAGATGATTTCTCCAATTGCTCCACATGAAGCTCCAGCTTTCGTACAGATTCCTCATAGGTTTCATAAGGCTTTTCGGAGTCCCATACTTCAGCGCATTGAAGTCCTTTAAATTTAAATTGTTTAACTAGTTTAAGAAATGCGTCAGTTACATAAACACGCCTGCTAACTAATTCTGGAATCTTAAAAATAAGCGTACTACCGGGAATTTTTTCTTGATTAAATACCATACTTAAATAGGTTACAACCGCTCCATTTCCTGCTGTTTCAGCCTTGGACTTAACTTTATCCACACAATCCAGCACATTCAACACATTTACTAATTGATAATTTGTTTCTTCACAATCTACAGCTAAAAACTCAACCTGGTTGTCAATAAAACTGTGTAATTTACTGAACACTTCCTGAGAAATCACCACGACTCCACTTCTGAGATTGGAAAAATCAGAATACCGGCCCTTTTTAACGTCTTTAGTTTAGGTGGACTCCATACGGATGAAAGAGATGTCCCCTTAAATCCTGCCAGTAACGGATGACTCTGTTTTTTCAAATCACTGATATCTTCGAATCCTAATTGTCTGCTCTTTTCATGGGTACTTAATTCCCAAACTTTCATTGATCTTCACCCCAGACTTTAAGTCCTTCCAATTGCCAGTTGACCGTATGGTAATTTTCCCCTAGCAGAATGACCACCATTATGTGTGGCTATGACCTGACCTAGTTGTAAATGGCCCAGCCCCTACGACCTTTGGCAGAAGACTCCATTTGCAGAAGAATTATAGTAAACTTTATACTTATCTAAGATTTGTCTTGAAAGATCTGCAAACGCATCAGAGTGATTCCATGCTACAATGTGATGTGCCTACATACAAATAATAGATGTTCAATTTGAATCCCATTTGAAATGGGCGTCGGCCATTTGTTAATCCTCGCATAAAGGCCGTGATTACCAGAATCACGGCCTTTATGCTGAAATTAATGATTATAGATCTTCTCTAAACGAATCATGAAGGCGTAACCGGAATGCTCGGACCCGAAACATTCCCTGCCGCATCCGCTGCCTTAACCGTAATCGAATACGGCCGCTGTCCGGAAATCAATGGAATCGTTACGGCCTCGTGTGAAGATGTTGCGAGCAATAACTCTTCATTACCGTACACCCGATATTCCGCTACGCCAATGTTATCTACTGATGGAGTCCAGCGAAGCGTTAGCGTATGATTTGTCAACTCCGCTTTTACATCAGACGGAGGCGCAGGCGCGAACCAGTCGGGCACTTCGATTTCATCCGGTATTCCCAGCTCCTTCAAGAAATGATTGGAGTCAAGTTCGACTTGCTGATCTACCGTCGCCGATCGATTGACGCCGGACGTTGTGACCAACCCCGAGGCCGCAACCGGAACTCTGGATGTTGTCGTCGTACCATTTCCTAGTTGACCGTTACCGTTATAGCCCCAGGACATCACATTGTTGTTGGCAATGGATACACTGTGATCTGTACCCGCATCGATGGCTTTGATGTTAGACAAAGAGGAAAGCGCAACAGGAACGTATGAAGTTGTTGTACTATTATTACCTAATTGACCGTTTGAGTTGTAACCCCACGTATAGACCGTCGACTCCATCATGGCCATACTATGGTACTCGCCGGCCGAAATTTGACTGATACCGCTTAGCGAAGTTACCTTTACGGGGCTGTTTCGTTGAGTTGTCGTTCCGTCGCCAACTTTTCCACCCCCGTTATTTCCCCATGACCAAACGGTCCCGTCCGTTTTCAAAGCAAGCGTATGATTTCTGCCGGCAGAAACTTCCGAAACACCCGAGATTCCTGTAATTTGCACCGGAGTCGTCTTATTACGGGTTGTCCCATCTCCAAGTTGACCATAGCTATTTGCCCCCCATGCCCACAAGGAGCCATCGGCCTTGACTGCAAAACTGGTCCCGCCTCCGGCGCTTATAGATTTCACTCCGGAAAGCGTTGGAACGAGGGTAGGGGTGTATTTAGCCGTCGTTGAACCGATACCCAACTCCCCATAAACATTCATGCCCCAAGTCCATACGGTTCCGTCACTTTTCAGGGCCATTCCATGTGTGCTTCCGGCGGCGATTGCAACGACAGAATTAAGCCCGCTAATTTGTTGAGGCGTGTTTACATTTTGCGTTGTGTTATTGCCTAGTTGTCCGATGCTATTATTCCCCCATCCCCAGACGGTGCCGTCGCCTTTCAGGGCCAGACTGAATGAACTGCCCGCAGAAATTTCGATAACCGAGGCCAAGTTAATCGTTTGTTTCGGGACAAGGGAATTGGTTTGCGTCCCGTGGCCTAATTGACCGCTGGAATTACTTCCCCATGACCAAACCGAGCCGTCGCTCTTCAAGGCCAAAGTATGATTGGAATCCGCCGAAACGGAAATCGGCATGGCCGATGTCGTTTTTTCCGTGATTTCGTTGCTGCCAGCCGAACTATTCCCCGCGTAATCCAGCGCTTTAACCGTAAAGGTATAGGTTGTGCTGGGGGAAAGGCCCGTTACGGTATATCTCGTAGCGCTCTCTAGCGATTTGCCTTCGACCGCTATCGTCTCGATCAAGGAAGTCCCTCTGTAGACCCGATACTCCTTGACTCCGTGATTGTCTGTCGCCTCCCCCCACTGCAACAAAATGGAGGAGGAAGTTTTGTCGACTGCCGTTAGCTGTTGAGGAGCGACTGGCACTATAGTGTCCGATGGATAAGGGACGCCTTGAACCAATCCTCGTGTCGCTTGTCCCGTCGTTGTGCCGTTTCCAAGTTGGCCGTAGGCATTGTTGCCCCATGACCAGATAGAGCCATCGCTTTTAATGGCGAAGCTGTAAAACTCCGCTGCAACAATGTCGGTCATACCCGTAGCATGAGCCGCGCGAACCGGTTTCGTTCTTTGCTGAACCGCGGTTCCATCGCCCACTTCACCATATGTGTTATCTCCCCATGCCCAAACCATTCCATCTTCCGATAGTGCAAGACTATGGGCATAGGATGCGGAAATTTTGACGATTCCGCTTAAACCTTGAACTTGTGCAGGAGCAGCACGGTCAGTGACCGTCTCATCTCCCAATTGACCGTATTGGTTAAAGCCCCAGGTCCAAACGGTGCCATCTTTTCGCAACGCCATGCCGTGAAGATAAGCCATATCAATTTGAATGATGTCACTCAATTCCGTAATTTGCATGGGCGTTTTTTGCAGATAGCCGGTCGCAACATTCTTCCCCAACGCCCCATGCAAGCTGCTGCCCCATACCCAAACCGTTCCATCCTCTTTCAACGCCAGACTGTTGTAATAGCTTCCGGATACGGCCACAACAGAAGATAGTCCGGGAACCTGCATAGGCACTGAACGGAAAGTATCCGTTCCGTCACCTAATTGTCCGAAGGCATTATCGCCCCATGTCCAAACCGTTCCATCTTCTTTTAGCGCCATGAAATGCAATCCACCCGTCGAAATGGACACAATATTGTCCAGGCCATCCACTTTTGCAGGAGGAGCCGATTGCCCGTTGAACAGCATTCCCCACGTCCAGACGGTGCCGTCAGCACGGAGACCGATGTTTTCTCTCAACCCTGTCGAAATCATTGTATAATCCTGAAGCGCAGGAATCGTAACAGCCGTACTCCGATTTATCGTCGTTCCGTCTCCAAGTTGCCCTTGATCATTTAGCCCCCAGCCCCATACGGTGCCGAATTCATTCCAGGCAAAATTTTGCCGAACGCCCTCAACCATCGTTGAGTTGACAAAGAACACCAATGGAGGCTGGCTGCTGTCGGAAACGTTCTTTGCCTTATCGACAGCTTTTACCGTTATTGAATATTGGGAACCGGACACAAGTCCTGAAAGTTGAATCCTGGTGTCCGTTGTCGCAGCAACAAGATTGTTGCCATTATAGACCTGGTACAATTCAATGCCCGAAAGATTATCCGTGCTTGCCGTCCATTGAATCAATGCGGAGGTTCCCGTCTGATTCACTTTATATACATGTTCGGGCGCGGAAGGAGCGGTTTTGTCGATTTTAACCGCAATCTCGGACCATTCGCTGATGTTACCCGCGACATCCAGCGTACGAGCATAAACGATAAAATCTCCCTCTTCGCTCATGGTGAACGGTTCCGTATAAAGCGTCCACTCGCCGGAGCCCCCGATTCGGTACTCATTACGATCGACGCCGCTCAGTTCGTCCGTTCCGCTGTCCAAGGTTACAACGACGTCCTGATTCGTCCAATCGGAAGTCGTAGCGGAAAGACCCGGGGACGTAGGAGGCGTTTTGTCGATTCGGACGACGTGGGCGTTTTCATCGCTGCCATTTCCGGCCTTGTCAAATGTGATGGCACGAACCGTTGTCACGCCTTCTTCCGTAAATTCGAGAGGAGTCTCATACCTTGCCCACTCTTCCGACTCGTCAAAGGCGAAAATAATATAATCGGCCCCGCTTAAAGAATCTGTTCCCGGGATGATGGAAAGGTGTACATCCGCATTCGTCCAGGCTTCGCTTTCCGGCGAAAAGGAAGGAGCCGCCGGCGGCGTCAAATCGATTTTTGCCGCCCCCTCGGCAACGCCGCTGATGTTCCCCGCAAAGTCGACGGTTCGGCCATAAACGGATGTTACTCCTTCCGCTTCGATCGGGAAGGGATCGACAAACTCCAGCCATTCCGGATTGTCGCCAATTCTGTACTCATACTTCATCACGCCACTCTCGACGTCCGTTCCTTCATACACCCTCACATGAACGACATCATTAGTCCAGTCCAAATAGTCCAGTTCGACAACGGGAGCTGTCGGCGCGATTTTATCGAATTGCAGCGTATACTCGACAATTTCGCTGGCATTACCCGCGTAATCAAGCGTGCGGGCATAGATTGTTTCGGCCACATCTCCGTTAACTTGCACAGGATCGGAGTAATCCGCCCAGTTCTGAGAATCCCCGATCCGATACTGGGATTTAAATGTGCCGCTCTGGTCGTCCGTCCCGTCCAAAATCTCGACGGTATAACTGGAATGGCTCCACTCCCCTGGGCTAACGATAAAATCGGGAGCCCCCGGCGAAGTCAGATCCAGGCTGACTTTTATTTTTTTGGTTTTTTCCACATTGCCGCTTACATCGATGGAGCGGTAATGGATAATCGTATTTTGCTGTTCGCTCATGCTGAACGGTGAAACGTACCTTTCCCAGGTCTGACCTCCATCAAAGCTGTACTCCGAATAATCGAGACCGGCGTGCGCATCCGAGCCGTTCAACGTCACCGTAACCGGGCCTGTGTAATAAAAATTTTGCCCTTGCGTTCCGGTCACCTGAACCGTCGTTTCAGGAGGAAAAAGATCTTGCTTGATCGTAAAGCTGACCGACTTCGGCGTTTCGGCATTGTTATTGTTGTCGATCGATTGATAGAGAAGATTGTAGACCCTCTTGTCCGTAAAGACGAGCGGTTGTGTGTAGGCCGACCAGGTCGCCCCGTTATCCAGACTGTACCTGGTTACGGAAATCCCCGACCCGGTATCCGCAACGGACAGCCGGACTTCGACAGTACCATAATAAATTCCGTTAGCATGGCGACTCCCGATGATCGTATGCGAGGTCACCGGAGCGGTAACGGCAGATGCCGTTTGATTCGTTCCCGGAAATGGGATCATGAGCGAAAGTAGCAATACCAAACTGATGATACACGCTATGGATCGTTTCATGTAATTCCTCCGGATTCAGAAAAGTGTTAAATTTCGGATTTCTCCACTTCGTGCCAGCGATAACCGAGCAGAACAGGCGGCATATATATCGGCATGATCCATGAATATTTGAGTTCAAGGTTCAAGTTTCCGAGCCAGAATCTTCCTTTCTCATCCAATTGCATTTTCCATTTTCCGCTGGCTACGGCTTGCCCTTGGTCAACACGCTCTAAGGCTTCCTCGTAGGAAAACTCCTCGCCTTTATTGCGTTCAATTTCCGCCAAAGCCAACTCGTAGTTCCGCTTTTGTTCCAGTTCCTTCTCTTCGGTGAATTCAGAGTCGTATACCTCGGAAAAGTCCAAGCCCTTGAGTTTGTGACTTTCGATCAAGTCTTTGAACGCTTCGGTCACAAATACCAATGTAGTAGCTCGTTCTTTAAATTTGAAAATATAGGTGTCTTCAGGTATTTTTTCGAAATCAAACACAAGCTTATTGAACCCTGCAAGTGAACCGTCTTTGAAAGTTTGAATATCGGATCGCTTCCAGTCCACACAATCCAGCACCTTCGTCACATTAACCATGTACAAATCCAGCTCTTCATGGATCAAAGGCAGAAACTCGACTTCATCTTTTACAAATGGTTCAATCGCTTCCTTGACACGTGCAGAAATAACCGGCTTTGAAGTTAAAAACACCGGAAAATCCTTGTAGCTATTTTTTGTAGCTGTTTTTACCTTTGCTGGCGACCACAGATCAAGCTTAGGTGTTCCATCAAAACGGGACGTAATTGGATGGGTCTTATCCCTGTCCGATATGAGCACCATTGATTTAATATGGTTGTTCCATCCATAAGCTTTCATTTATCAGCACCCAATTTCAAGATGTGTTCACACTTATAAAGCAGCGGAGGCCTCGTCATCCAACTCTTTAAATTTCGGATTTCTCCACTTCGTGCCAGCGATAACCGAGCAAAACAGGCGGCATATATATCGGCATGATCCATGAATATTTGAGTTCGAGGTTCAAGTCTCCGAGCCAGAATCTGCCTTTCTCATCCAATTGCATCTTCCATTTTCCGCTGGCTACGGCTTGTCCTCGATCAACACGCTCTAAGGCTTCCTCGTAGGAAAATTCCTCGCCTTTATGGCGTTCGATTTCCGCCAAAGCCAACTCGTAGTTCCGTTTTTGTTCCAGTTCCTTCTCTTCGGTGAATTCAGAGTCGTATACAACCGAAAAATCCAAGCCTTTGAGATTTTGGCTTTCAATCAGGTTTTTAAATGCTTCCGTGACGTATACACAAATCCTAACAGTCTCTTTAATTTTAAACATATACGTACTGGCAGGAATCTTTCCAAAATCGAATACAAGTTTATTGAAGCCGGCAAATTTCCCTTTAGTCGTCAACTTAACATCAGATCGTTCCCAGTTGACACAATTCAGTACATTCGTCACATTAATCATGTACAAATCCAGTTTTTCATGCATCAAGGGGAGAAACTCAACTTCCTCTTGTACAAAGAGCTTGATTACTTCTTTGACACGAGAAGAAACGACAGGTTTTCCAGTAATATATTTTGGAAAGTCATTATAGGATTCCTCGCTATTGTAGGATTCTTCGACGATCGTTTCTACCAAAATAGGTGACCAAGATTGGAGCTTGGATCCTCCCTCAAACCTAGAGGAAATCGGATGGCTTTCGTCATTGTACGATGTAATTGGCACGGATTTATAATGACTTCTTAGTTCATAAATTCTCACTTCGTTCACCTCATTAATTGTTTAAATTTCCAAGTTTCAATCTTCCATGAAGTAAGTCTTGACGGATATCGTTCAACACTTTCACTATTTCATCGCGATCATCTCTTACAGGATCAATTTGTTTAAGCACAAACTCAAAATACTCCGACACGTGATATCCATTATGAGTTGTCATGGTTTGCCCGTCTATAACAGTAGTGGAGGCTCCTTTTCCTGGAGGCAAGTAAACTCCATTTGCAGAGGAATTTAGATCGATTCCATTTTCATCCAATATATCCTGAAGTTCCTTAGCAAATCCATTAGGTGACGGTTTCTTATAAGGCACAATATGGTGAGCAGCCCAACCATTTGGCTTTTCCAGCCCCGTTGCCTTTTTAATTTCAGCTTCCAAGATAGCAGATGGAGTCCCTTTTACCCTGTTGGTTAATTTATTTGGACTCACATTAGCGTAATTTTGAATCTGACAAACATCAAGAAGATTATGCGTCAGAATGCCAAGGTCCGAGATATAATACGTATGAAAATCGCTAACTGTAAAGTTGTAAACCTGTTTGACTTCATATCTGACAGTTATTGCATCAACTGTGAGAAGATTACCGGTCTCGGTTTCTAGCTGATCGCCGGGTTTTAGTTCATCAGCCGGTACCCAACCTTCTCCCTTTACCCAGAAAGGATGATTACCCGTTGTCTCTATCGTTGTATCGCCGATTTTTAAGGTGAATATTTCTTCTGTCTGACTGCTGAAAAGTTTCTCGACCGGTTTAAAGGCTTGGACGCCTGTATCCGTATATTTGGCCAGAACGAGGTCGCCGACTTGTATATCCTCTACCGGTTTAACCCCGTCTTTGGTCGTTATACTGGTTCCCTCAGGCAAACAACCGCATGGGTTCGATTTATAAATCTTGTTGAACTTCTTGGCACCCGCGATTCCGTTCCCCACATACGGAACGATGGAAGCAGTGGATAACAATGCACCAGCATAATCACCGTTTACAAGGTATATCACACCATTTAATACATCAGCACTCTCTCCGATAAATGGAATCATACCAATGGTGGTGATCGTACATTGTAATTTCGCTAAATCTGTTGGTTCGTCATCACAACTAACCAGTTGATCGGCCTTCTGCCAAAACATTCTGAGCCCGGTCACGCCGTACATATCCCCGAACCAAGCCTCATACGCGGTTAGAGGCGGAGTCCACGTATCCGGATCATAAACATACCGCTCAAAGTAGTTATAGCATTGTTTGCAGCTATTGATATCCTTGGCCGTAATCTCTTTCCCGTTTACATGCGTATACGGAACAGGAATGACGTTAAGCCGGTTCAAGGGATCGTTAAATACCTCTACACGATATGCCGAGGCGTCTTTTTTCTTCGTACCGTCCATTCGGTACACATAGATTTTGTAATTTCCGCTTTTCGCCCAGTAATACGTCCTGCCGGATTGCGAATAGGAACTGGCGAACAAATTTTTAGAGGATGCGGTTGAATTAACCGAACCGTCCCACCGGATGGTCGTGCTCTGACCGGCCTGGAAATTGCCCGTCATCGTTGTTTCATAAACCGTGTAGGCGTCCTGTCCGGTCGTGACCTGAATGAACAATTGGGAGTGATTTTTTTTGTGCTTGTAATTGACTTCTACATAGTCTCCGGAATCAATCGTAGCATCGAAGCTGTTGCTCAAATTCGCGCTGAATGCCCGGAGCGCTGCCATTTCCTCTCCGTAATTGCCGTGAGTATAAGAAATTTCATTTAAATCGGCAGACAATTCATAAGCATAACCGGAAAAATTCCACGCGAGGGCTTGCCTGTTCGTATGAAGGACATCGTTTTCTACCCGCAAATAATAGATGCCCGCATCGAGATTAAAGACCTGCTCGCCCTCAAGGTCGAAATATCCCCTCACATTCCCGTTCGCATCCTCAATAGCCCCTTCTCCGGCGGAGAGGTACAAACTGATCTGGCGAGGCTCCGTCAGTTCGATGCGATAATAATCGACGTCATACAAGGACGTTATCGTGGCCGGATTGCCGTTGGCGTCGGTGTCGACCAATTGTCCGAAAGTCAGGCTGCGGGCGGAAGTTCTGCTGGCTTGCTCCATCGATTCCACAACGAACCGTGCCTGCAGGCCATTAAAGGAACCGAAGCTTCTAACGACTAAATAATAGGTCGTTCCCGCATTCAAATTTACTTCAAGCTTGGAGAACAGCTCTCCATAGGGTTTGTAGCTTTTGACATCGTCATTAAAATCAATCAGATTTTGCAAATCCGGGTCCGCATATAATCCGATCTCCGTATCGTTCAGTTGCGCCAGTCCGGGATAGTTTGCCGTAAAAAACCGATACGTTCCCGAGTGCGAAGGAGTAAATTGCAAATAGGCGTCTTCTCCCCGCGGCACGGACAAATCGACGGGTTGCCCCAACTGCATCGCCGCAAATGACGCTTCGCCCGCAGATGTAGCCGTCAATCGCGCAAATACTTTACCGCCATTGACTTCGTTAACTTGCACATAGTACGGAGTTCCCGCACTCAAATTCACGATAACCTCGGAATAAACCGAATCGTTCTTGTCATCGTTATAGCCATTCGTAATGGGGATGGCCATGTCCAGATTGGAGTATACAGCGAGTTCGGTATCGTTAGATCTGGAAGCGGAACTTCCACTGTACGGACTGGTTGAAAAACGGTATTTTCCGTTCTGGGCCGGAATAAAGACGTATACATTGCTGCTGCCCGACTGCTGATGGATATCAACGGGCTGATCCAGTTGAAGATAGGGGATGGTCGAGCTGACTACGTCCGCCGTCACGCGAGCGCGAAGACGCGTGGAATCGAAGCCGGATACCCTGACATAATACGTTTGTCCCCCGACCAGACTGATGCTAATTTCCGAAAACACGGTATCGTCGACATCGTCGTTAACGGCGAGAGCCTTGGTCAGTTGAAGATCCGAATAAATGCCGAGTTCCGTATCTACGGTAGCTCCGGAACCGCCGTATGGACTCGTATAAATGCGGTAAACCCCGGTTGTTGCTGGCGTAAAGCTATAGAGTTGGCTCGTCCCGGCGAGCTGATCCATATCCTCGGGCTGAAAAACGATCAGTTCCGGGATCGTTGTGGAAGCCTGAATCGAGCTATAGCTGCTTGTACCCCCGGAATAAACGGCAGCTACTTCCAGCGTGTAGGTTTGCATCGGACTCAAATTCGTAAAGGTAAAAACAGGCGTCGTCGCAGTGCCGGCTTGCGTACCATCGATTTTAAGAAGGTATGAGACGGCTTCCGGCATTGCATCCCATGTCAATTTGATGCTATTGGCCGATGGAATGTATTCGAGGCCTGTAGGAGCCAAAAACGGTTGTACCTGTATTTCACCAAGAATCAAGGTATATGGGGATGAGCTGAACTGACCGCTGAACCCGATGACTTTTATATAATAGGTTGCCCCTTCCGCAACTTGAAGGGTAATGAATTCAGAAGCGCCCGTGCCATTGGAAGATTGACCCACTTGAACGCCCGATTGATTATAAACGTAAAGTTCATAATCCAGGGCGAAGGGTATCGTCAATTGTATATCAAGCTCGCCTGTTTGGTCGGTTGTTAGCTTGTAATAGTCAATATCGCTGCCAGAAGAAATGTACGAAATATAACTGTTCCCCGGGACTACGCTTTTTGCGGTAAGGAACGTATCGTTCGGTTCGTACGTGTCCGGTCCGACTCCCGACTGGGCAACATAAATAACAAAAATATCGTCAAAATTCCCGGTTCCGATAGACGTATACCGGTACTTGATGTGATACGTGCCTGTCGGCGTAGATGATGTTGTCTGCCAAGTGAACGGGATGGCAACATCCAACTGAGGGTTCAATATCGTTCGGGTCGCGACGATGTTGGAAGGATTCGAAACTGGATAAACTTCTACGACAATTTGCGTATGCGGGTTCTCGCCGTGCTCGTTTCCTTCCAATTTTAAGGAAACGGTGACAGAGTCCCCGGGATAAATCGTCGCGCCATCGTTTTGTTTGTCATACGATGCGATTCCGATTTCGCCTTCGGGCTCGGACGGCAGTACCGTATTTAAACCGGACAGATTCTCATCGGAAAGAGGAGCTATAGGACCGGAAATCATGCCTTCCGCTTTCGCAAGGTTGATCAGTCCATGTCCGTACTCATTTGCCATTCCTAGAACGGTTGCATGATCATACAGTTGCTGGATGATTTCTTGTCCCGTCAAGGAACGTTGATTCGACCATAATAGAGCTGCCGCTCCCGTAACATGCGCTGCCGCATTGGAAGTTCCCGAGGCAACCCCATATTCTCCGTTTATTTTGGTACTTAAAATGCCAAACCCGGGTCCTACTAAATCCAGCTCGCTTCCCGTGCTTGAAAAGTCAGTTCGATGATGGGAAGGGTCGACGGCTCCGACCGCTACAACCTCCGGATATTTTGCCGGATATTGAACCGTATCGGTGCCCGACCCCATATTACCGGCTGCTGCAATCACAAGGATGCCTGATTCAACCGCATCTTGAATCGCTTCATGCAACATTGCGCTGTATTGGGAAGAAACAAAACTCATATTGATCATGTCAATATCATTTTGTATCGCCCAATCGATACCTTGAATAACCGAACTGGTCTGCCCATCTCCGTTGGCATCCATGACTTTGACAGCATACACTTCGGCTAACGGAGCCATGCCAAGAACACCGATCCCGTTGTCGGAAGCGGCAATCGTACCGGCAATATGCGTTCCATGCCCGTTATCGTCCCAATAACTTCCGGAGGATTCGACGAAAGAAACTCCTCCTGCAATTGCCAGATCCGGATGGTCGGATATCCCCGTATCGAAAACGGCTACTTTAACCGACCCCATACCGGGTTCTTTTTGCGTTTGAACCATGTAAGAACCTGAAGAGTGAATCCCCCATGGAATCGTTTGAGCGCTTTCCTTGACTGATTCGCTTTCTACTTCCGTAAGAGCGCTCTCGGCGATTTCTATTGGCTTATCTTCCTCAATGGAGGCTATCTTAGGATCCAAAAGCAGTTGATTCACTTCGTCCGTATTTAATTCCATGTACAGAGCGTTAAAAGAATCAAAGCTCTTTACGTTATAATAATCAAGCTTGTATCCGATATCCGATTCCAATATATCCCGGCTGTTCTCCGCCACTCCATATAACTGGTCTGAAACCAAAATCCTGCCGGAATTCAAACTAATTTCAGGAGTTGTACTTTTCTGAACATTCCAATCTTTGTATGTATCCAAAACCGTTGATTCGCTGACCCGATATTCGGGATTCAATCGTACCAAAAATCCGCCTCGCGGCTTTTCACTATAAACACTTCTCGTTACGCTCATTGTCGATAAGAGACTATCGATTACGTCCTCGTCTACTTTAGTTCCCGAATATACGGATTCCAGGTTTGATAGAGAACTTCCTCCGCCTGGTTCCCCAAAATTGTTACTTGCCTTAACTGAACTGGTTAAGAATTCAAAATTTCCTGCCAATAAAGATAAAATCAGGAACAAGGATAAGACTTTTTTCAAGCACATTTCCTCCTGTTCGACATAGTATCCCATTACCTCCCAAGGAAATAATAGTAATTTAATATTACTCTGTTACTTTAAAATCAGACAAACTCTAATTTTGTAATATTTTGTCGAATTCATAGTTGCTATGAAAATTTAAACCTTTATACCCGAATTTCTGTGCACATAATAATCACAAATCAGGAGTAAATACCTATCAGATTAAACATTTCAATACCGATTGTCATTCCAAAATTCTAACCCCAAGTGCGGCGGTTTTCCATTCCGTATCCCGTCCGAACCCATCCGCTTCTCATCGGCTATCCCGGCGTCATGCGGCGGGTTGCGAATGGCGGGCTGAGCGGGGCTGGCGGCGCTCGGCGGGCTGAAATGGGTAAATTTTACCCAAATGAGCGGGGCTGGCGGCGCTGGGCGCAAGCCCTGAACCGGGCCGGCATTACCGAGACGCGCGAAGGATCCAAAGGGGGCATTCGCCTGTCCAAAAAGGCCGAAGAAATTACGCTGTTCGACATCTTCCATGCCATCGAACAGGACCGCCCGCTGTTCCGCATGGAAGTGCCGGCGGCGCTCTCCGGCGAGCTGGTCGACCGGATCGCCAGCGCGACGATCCGATCGCTGCGGCAAGCCGAGCAGGCGATGACGATCAGCCTGCGCGGCGAAGGGGACTGACCGTTTGGAACAACGACAAAAAAAGCGATCCCCGCCGTCCGAATGCAAACGGCGGGGATCGCTTTTTCGCATTCCCGATTACGGCCCCTCCCGTGCCGGCAGCCATCTGAAAGTGGCTGCCGAGCGGGCAGGCAGCGTATACGCGAACGACTGCCGCCGCCATACCGCTTCGAAGGTACGCGGCCGGTCGCCGGTATTGACCGCGATCAGGACGATCGTTCCGTCCGGATTCCGGAAGGCGACGTTCTCGATGCCCGCGGAGGCCGGCGAGGAGTCGATCCGTACCGCGCCGCGACCGACAAATTTGCTGACGTGGCCGAGCGCGTAATATTCGACGTTTTTCACGGCTTCCCCGCTTCCGGGGTCGATCGTAACGACGCCTCGGCAATCGGCGCAGCCTCCGTTGGCCGGGCCGCCTTCCGGATCGAGGGCCAAATTCCAGAGCAGAATCGTTTCCGCCCAGTTGCGGGCGGCGCCGATCATCAGCTTCGACATCAGCCAGGCCAGATTGCTTCCGAAATCCTCGCTCCAGCTTCCGCCGCTGCATTCCGTAAAATACACGGATTTGTCGGGAAAAGCATCGTGTACGCCCGTCATCGCATCCGGCTCGCCGCTGTAGCAGTGGTATGCCGTTCCTTCCGTATACCGGTTGGCTTCCCCGTCGCTCAGCACGGTTTTGGCATAGTCCTCTCCGCCGTCCCAGTTGTGGTCGTAAGCGATGATTTTCGTCTCCAGCCCGCTTTTCTCGAATGCCGGTCCCAAAAAATCGCCGATAAATTTCGCCTGTTCTTCGGCCCCCATGCTCATGCTCGGATAGTCGGGCGAAGTAAATTCCGGTTCGTTTTGGACCGTGACCGCGTCAATGGGGATGCCCTCCGCCTCGTACGCTTGAATATAGCGGACGAAATATTCGGCGTAAGCCCGGTAAATCCGGTCGTCGGCAGCATTCAAGTACCAGCCGTTAGGGGTGGCTTCCCCGTGCTTCATCCAGGGCGGAGCGGTCCAGGGAGTGCCGAGAACCTTCACCCGTTCATATTGGCGGACGATTCGCTGCAGCGCGGCGATGACTTCGGCATCCTTGCCGACCGAAAAGCGGGTCAGCCCGAAATCCGTCTCCCCGGGAGGCAGATCGTCGTAGGTGTAGCTGCTCGGATTGCCGTTTTCGTCCACCGAAAAATCGGAAGCGCCGATCGTATGGCGAACGTAATCGAGGCCGATTCCGCCGTCGCCGAAAAGCTCTTCGAGCAGCCGGTCCCGCTGCGGTTCGGACATCTTCGAGTTGATCAAATAGGCGCTCGAACCGGTAAGCGCCGCGCCGAAGCCCCGCATCGTCTGATACTGCCGCCCGGCATTCACCTCGATGACCGCGTCGGCAGCTTTGGCCTTCCCGCTGAACGCCGTTTCCGGTTGCGGACTCAGCAGGCTGCTCCGATCGGCCGTCGTCAGCCACGCTTCCGCGATCAGGACGCCGGCCGGCGAACCGGTGCCGGCGCCGGGAATCGACGCCAAAACGACGAGGGCGGCCAACGCCCCCCATATTCGGCAAAGGATTCGCGTCCCCTCCTCTCCCCCGAAAGACGAGGAAGAAGCCGAAGCTCAAAGCTCCGGCTCCTTCCCCCAAACGGTCGTTATTTCCCCGACGGGCTTCCGACGACGACGGAAGTTTCCAGACGAATGTCGGCCGAAGAGCTGCCGATATAGACGGGAACTTCGCCTTCCAGCATGACCCATCGGTCCGCTTGTTCGTCCCAGTAAGACAGCGCTTTTGGATCGAGCTCGATCTCCACGCGCTGCTGCTTGCCGGGCTGAAGCTCGACCTTGGCCCAACCGGCCAGTTGCTTCGGAGCCGTGGTCACGTCGGTCGGCAACTTGCCGGTGTATACCTGCACCACTTCCGCCCCCGAAACGTCGCCGGTATTGCGCAAATTCAGGGACACCTTGATTTTGCGATTGTCGGCATTGCCGCTTACCGTCGTTTTCGCGTTGCGGTATTCGAAGGTCGTGTAGGAAAGGCCGTGTCCGAAGGCGAACGCCGGCTGCAGTTCGTTCTTCTCGTAGCCGCGGTAGCCGACCATGACGTCCTCGCTGTATTCCGCCACGCCGCCGACGCCCGGGAATTGCGTCTCGGAAGATACCGGCGTGTTGTTCTCGTCCACCGGGAACGTAACCGGCAGCTTGCCGGAAGGGTTGACTTCCCCGAACAAAACGTTGGCGATGGCATTGCCTTGTTCCTGCCCGGCGTACCAGGCTTGCACGATCGCTTTTACATCGTCTTTCCAGCCGTCCATTTCAACCGCTCTGCCGCTCATCGAAACGACGACGGTGTTCGGATTGGCGGCCGCCACCTCGGAGATCAATTGTTCCTGATTGTTGGGCAAATCCAGATCGGAACGATCGATATAACCTTCGCTTTCATAAGTGCGAACGACGACGATCGCGACGTCGGAACGGGCGGCGAGATCGACCGCTTCCTGCATCGTCGGGTCGACTGCATCGGCAGGCGGAACCCAGCCCAGCCGGATCAAGCCGCCGAAATCGGAATCGAGCGTGTTCGGCCAGTCGGTGCGATATTCGATGCGGATATCGTGTTTTTCGCCGGCGACGAGGTTCACCTTCGCTTCGGTCGTTTCGACGGTTTCGCCCTTGTTGTCGATCAGCAGTTCGCCGTCGAAATACAGCTTCCCGGAGCCGAGGCTCGTAATCGACAATGTGTACTCGCCGGTTTCCGGGGCGGCGATGGAGCCCGTCCAACGGGCCGACATCATGCCGTTGAATGGGTCCGGCAATTTCGTCAGCTTCGAGGATTGCCCGTTCAACCCGTCGTAGTTATAGAAACCGAGGTTCATGTTTACCTGGCGTTCGGTGCGGACAAGCGACGGATCGCCTTCCATTCGGTTGTTCGTCCAATATTCCCCGTGCAACCCCGAACCTGCGGCCGCTGCGCCGTTTCCGGAAGCGGCGCTTTCCGGGAAGAGCAGCGAAGAAGGCACGGCCGACGGACCGTTCAGAATATCGCCCGTGGAAATCGGATCGGTTCCCGGGGCATATTCCACTTGCACGCCGCTTCCGGCCTGCTCGCGAATCGCCTCCAGCGGGCTCACGGTGTACGTCGGCTGCACGAGGGAGCTTCCGCCGACCGTGGCGTAGCTGTCCGCATCCGGTCCGATGACGGCGATCGAGTCCAGCTTGTCCTCGTCCAGCGGAAGCGCGTTATCCTCGTTCCGGAGCAGCACCATCGTTTCCTCGGCGATTTCCAGCGCGGCTTGCCCGTGCTCCGCCGCGGGGATTTGCACGTTCACGGCCGGCTTGTCGAACAAGCCCTTATCGAACATCTGCACCAGAATTCTTTTCGCCATGCCGTCGATTGTTTCTTCGCTAACCTGACCGTTTTGAACGGCGGCCAAAAGCTTGTCGCCCCATTGGCCGTAAGGCACGCCCGGCGTTTCGAGGTCAAGTCCGGCGATCGCCGACTCCGCGGTGCTCAGATTGGCGCCGTAGTCGCTCATGATAAAGCCGTCGAAGCCAAGGCGGTCTTTGAGCAGCTCCGTCAGCACCGTCGGGTTTTCGCAGGCGAATACGCCGTTGATTTTGTTGAACGAGCACATGGCGGCGCCGAGGTCCGCTTCTTCCACCGCCGCGGCGAACGGGCGCGTATAGATTTCCATCATCGCGCGCTCGCTCGCCTCGGTATCGACCGTAAAGCGTTCCGTCTCCTGGTTGTTCAGCAAATAATGCTTGGCGGTGGCGATGACGGGATATTTTTGCACCTCGTTCACATAGGCGACTCCGAGCTTGGATTGGAGAAGAGGATCTTCGCCGAGCGACTCGAAATTGCGGGAGCCCCAGGGCAGCCGGGCGATATCGAAGCCCGGGCCGAGAAGCACGTTGTGGGTCGTATTGTACGCTTCGTTGCCGATCAAATCGCCGTAGCGTTTCGCCGTTTCCGTATTCCAGGTCGCGGCCAGCGCGATCGGGGTCGGAAAAGCGGTCGATTTTTTATTCTGAATTTCGGGGTTTGCAATACGAATGCCGGTCGGTCCGTCGGCCATCGTCAGCGCGGGAATTCCCAATCGTTCAATCGGAGCATTGTAAAAACCGTAGTAGTTGTTCAAATTTCCCGTAACGAATTCGACCTTTTCCTCAAGAGTCATCTCCTGAAGCACCAGTTCGGTTCGCTCTTCCGGGGATTTGGATGCGTCCAGCCATGGTTGCGTCTCGGCCGCCGCGGCCGTATGAAGCGGCGATACGACGGCAATGCTCGTAACCACCGCAGCGAGCATCGCTCGAAACGGTTTTAACGATTTTTTCATCACTTGATGTTGTCCTCCCTCAAACGGTGTTGAATGTCATGATGTCGTTTTCCCTTGATCCGACAGCCTCTCCCTTTCCGGCTGTATGTACCGCATTCACCTCCGTTGCGTACTGTCAAATCGGGCCGGCCTGTCGGGGAACCGCGCGGTCGTGACGGAAACCGGATTAACCAAACTAAACAAACGTGAATAATCGGAAAATTAAGCCCGACGTCTCCCGAACGCGTCCCCGTTTAGCGGTTATCGTGCGTTTGCGTTTCCGGCCGGTCCTTTCGGCTCCGACCCGCACAGCTTCAACCCGCAGCCCTTGGCCGCCCAATACAACCGTAAACCAAAATTTTGCGAAATGCACTCCCAAATATTGGGTTGATGAATGGAATGGATGACATGATTTGTAAGTAAGCGTTTCAAGGCAGCGCTTAACATTAAATTTTTTTTACCGCATTCAGGTTGATTATGACCGAACCCTTATAAAATAGTTCAAATTGTGTCCTAAAATATTACAAAATATTAATCTTCGAAAAACAGGGTCTGGACAAGATTCGGGGCATGACCTTCTCCAAGTAAGCTTTTGGCGGCAGGCACCGGGAGCTCGGCCAGGGACAAAAGGAGCCAAACCCCGCCTTACGGCGTCATTGGAAAACAAGACCCCCGAGGATCGCGAATGGCGGAGATTCGGGCAGAATGTCGCGAGAGGCGGTCTCGGCTACCGCCGCATGCATGTGGCGGGGTGAATTGAATCGCCACGACCCAACCGGAGCGGCAGCAGGCGTGCAGAGGCGGTGAGGTGAGTCATGTTTACCCAACTTAGCTCGACTGTCTGCCCTTGGCCGGTTGAATTGAGTCGCCACGACCCAACCGGAGCGGCAGCAGGCGTGCAGAGGCGGTGAGGTGAGTCATGTTTACCCAACTTAGCTCGACTGTCTGCCCTTGGCCGGTTGAATTGAGTCGCCACGACCCAACCGGACCGACAGCGGGCGCGCGGAGGCTATAAAGAAAGCGACCCCCTCGTCCGCCCACGAACGAAAGGAATCGCTTTTTTTACACCCGCTTACAGGCTCATTTCCAAAATCGCCTTCACGTCGTCCTTTTCCAGCTTTTTGAACGAGCCGATCGGACCGAAGAGTACCGCTTCCGCCGCCATCCGGTCCAGCTCCTCGCCGCCGATGCCGAGCTGGCCGAGCGTCGCCGGGGCGCCGATGCGCGTAAAGTACGCGCGGGTCCCCTCGATGCCCGCGAGCGCAATTTCGTCGTCGCTTTTGCCGGCCGGATCGACGTTCCACACGCGAACCGCATATTGAACGAACCGGTCCACCCGCTCCTTGTACACATATTTCATCCAGTTCGGGAAAATGATCGCCAGTCCCGCCCCGTGCGCGATGTCGTAAATCGCGCTCACTTCGTGCTCGATGCCGTGCGTCGCCCAGTCGGTCACGACGCCGAGCGGCAGCGTGCCGTTCAGCGCATATGTACCGCAAAGCATCAGGTTGGCGCGGGCTTCGTAATTCGATCCGTCCGCAAGCGCGATTTCGCCGTTTTCGATCACCGTCTGCAAAATCGATTCCGCAAACCGCTCCTGCAGCGGCGTATCGGTCGTCCGGGAAAAATATTGCTCGAACACGTGCGACATCATATCGACGATGCCGTTCGTCGTCTGGTCTTTCGGAACCGTAAACGTCAGCTCCGGATCCAGGATGGAAAATTTCGGGTAGATGAGCTTGCTCCCCATCCCCCGCTTCTGCTTCAGCTCCCAGTTCGAAATGACGGCGTTGCCGTTCATCTCCGAGCCCGTCGCCGCCAGCGTCAAAATCGTGCCGAGCGGCAGCGCCTCCCGGATGACGGCTTTACGTACGCAAAAATCCCATACGTCTCCCTCGTAAGGAACGCCGGCCGCAATCGCTTTGGAGGCGTCGAGCACGCTGCCGCCCCCGACGGCGAGAATGAAATCGACCCGCTCCCGGCGGCAAATCTCGATGCCTTTGTTGACGGTGGACAATCGCGGGTTCGGTTCGATCCCCGAAAGCTCGAATACCGCCGCCCCGATGCCGTCAAGCTGAGCCTTCACCTCGTCGTACAAGCCGGTCCGTTTGATGCTGCCTCCCCCGTATACAAGCAAAATGCGCTTGCCGTAAGGCTTTACCAGTTCGCCGAGCTGCGCCACCGTCCCTTTGCCGAACACGAGCCGGGTCGGGTTATACAGTTGAAACGAGTTCATACAGCTGGATTCCTCCTTCGGAGTTCGAATGGCCATCCCGTATATTGTACCATGTTTCGTTCCCCGAAGAGGAGGCCGGGCCGGGCGCGGGGCAGCGGCCGAGGCGGAAAACCGACGTTCGGCCGGGCGGGGTTACGCCTTTTTTCTTATCGTATAGACCAAAGCGCCGGCGACCCCGACCATTCCGAGCGCGATCGGCAAATATCGGATGCCGAGCTTGTAACCGAACAGCAAATAACCGGCAATGCCGATCAATTCGGACAGCAGCAAGCCGAACGCGAACCCCCCGGCCAGCGCCAGCGGCACGATCAACCATTTTCTCATGCGGATTTCGCTCCTTTTACGGCTACCGCGACGGACAGCCACGACAAAATCAGGGCGACAACGGGATGCAGCGCCGACACGACCGGGGAAACACTTGTAAAATTCGCGGTAAAGTACATCAGCAAAACGAGACCGAACAGCCCGAACGCTTGCCATAGCAGCCGTCTCGCGAGCCTCCCCGCAAAGCCGAAGCCGAGCATCGCTAGAGGCACGAATTCGATCATATGCACGAAGCTCTCATGCCTTGCCCAATTCAGCGGATCGACGAACGTCGCAAGTCCCGCAAGAAAAACCTGAACGGCAACGCAAACGGCGAAAATCGCCGCGAGTACGGCAAAAACGACGCGCGAAGCTTTGCCTTTCGCCATCGGGCGATCCTCGCCCGCGTTTTTGAGAATGCTCTCCTTTTTTTCCATGTCGCTCCCCATTCCTCTCGATCGGCCGTCTGGCCGGGACGCGCCCGGAAACTGCCAGAATTATTGTTCGATATCGCCAGTCTAACAGCCTCATGTTGCGAACTTGTGAAGGTCGGATGCGATTTCGATGAATGCGGACTCCCGGCGGCGCGGGCAAGGTATAATAGGGGCGAAAGCCCGGAGAATAAAAACCGTTAACGGATAGAACAGGAAGTGAAGCATATGGCGCATACCCTGCTGCTCGTCGACGACGAGGAAAAAGTGCTGGAATTCATGGAGCCGTATTTAAGGGAAGAAGGATTCGAAATCGCCACGGCCGCGAACGGCCGGGAAGCGATTGAAAAAGCGAAGGCCATCAAGCCTTCGATCGTCGTGCTGGATTGGATGCTTCCGGAAATGAGCGGCATCGCCGTTTGCCGGGAGCTGCGGCAGCTGGGGCCGATGGGCGTCATCATGGTCACGGCGCGGGCGGACGAAGCCGATAAAATCGTCGGGCTGGAAGTCGGAGCGGACGATTATATGACGAAGCCGTTTTCGCTGCGCGAGCTCGCGGCGCGCATCCGTTCGGTGCTGCGGCGGATCGAAGGGCAAGCCGGACGGGAGGACATGCTGCGCCGCGGCGAGCTGCTGCTGTCTGAAGCGCAGTGCCGGGTATGGAAGCGAGGGGCGGAAATCCCGCTGACGCCGACCCAGTTCAAGCTTCTGCTTCTTCTGGCGGCCAGGCCGGGCATCGTATACAGCCGTCTGCAGCTGCTGCAGGGAGCGTTTGAGGACGATTATTTGAACGACGAGCGGACCGTGGACGCCCATATCAGCCATCTTCGCAAAAAGCTGGAGGACGACCCTTCGAAGCCGGTCTATATCCAAACCGTTTACGGCTTCGGCTACCGGTTCGGTGACGGTTCATGAGCGTCGGACGCAAGCTGTTTGCCGCCTTGTCTCTGTTCATCGCGGGAATGGGGCTGGTCTTCGCCTTTACGACCCAGCTCGTCGTTCGCGATGCGCTCCGGTTCATGGTCCAAACGGCGAAGCAGGACGAAATCGGGCGGCTGTCCGGACGGCTTTTGGACGAATATCGAAGCCGCAACGGTTCCTGGGCGGGAATCCGAGAGTTCGGCGAATCCGCCTGGCGGGACTCCTCGGACGAAACGGACAGAAGCTTCCTTCTGCAAACGCCGGACGGGGATTCGCTGGTCAAGGCGGGAACGGCATCCGACCGCGCGATCGAGCGCTTCGGCATCCGGACTCCCCTGGAGCACAACGGGCGAACGGTCGCCGTCCTTTACTACTGGGACGAGGAGGCGGACTTTTTGTCCAAGCTGCGGATCGGCATTGTCGACTCGACTCGCGTTTTGCTTTTGTTCGGGGTCGTCCTGTTCGTCGTCGTCTCGATGCTTGTCGCTTTTTGGCTCTCGCGGCGGCTGACGGCCCCGCTCCGGGCGCTCGTGCCCGCCATCGACCGGCTGGGCAAGGGGGAATACGGCGTGCAGGCTCCCGTCCTCGGCAAGGACGAATACGGGAAAGTAGCGAACGCGTTCAACCGGATGTCGGAACGGCTTCGGCAGTCCGACGAGGCTCGCCGACATCTCGTCGCCGACGTGGCCCACGAGCTGCGGACGCCGATTACGATCATCCAGGGAAAGCTCGACCTCCTCCAGCAGCGCGGGCAGTCCGTTCCCCCGGAAGCTCTTCTTCCGGTGCAGGACGATCTTCTCCGGTTGACGAGGCTGGTTTCCGACCTGCACCAGCTTTCGCTTGCCGAAGCCAAAAAGCTTCCCCTGGTCCTGCAGCCGGTCGATATGGCGGAACAGGTCCGCAAAATCATGGAGCGTCTGGCCCCGGAATTCGATGCGAAGCGCCTGACCGGGACGTTGGACAACCGCGCTGCGAGGACGACGCTGAATGCCGACGCGCACCGCATCGCCCAGGTATTGCTCAACTTGCTGACGAACGCCGTACGGTATACGCCCGAAGGGGGAACCATCCGGATCGGCCTGGCGGACGAACCGGGGGGAACCGGCCCGTCCGGCGGCCAGGACGGGGGCGGCGCATTGCGAATCGACGTTACCGATTCGGGAATCGGCATCGCGCCGGAGCATTTGCCTTTTTTGTTCGACCGGTTTTACCGAACGGACGAAGCCCGCGACCGTCACCGAGGCGGCAGCGGCCTTGGCCTGGCCATCGCGAAGCAATTCGTCGAGGCGCACGGCGGAACGATCGCCGTGGCCAGCCGCGAAGGACAGGGCACGACGTTTTCCGTTTTTCTCCCGATTTCCCCTTTTCAACAATCCGATGGATAATATTTTAATTCCTCTGAATATAATGTCCTTGGAAGGTTAAGCCGGAAGGGGGACGGCGACTTGCGCGCGAACGGAATCGGAGCTTCCCTGTGGGCGTTTCTGGCTCGGGTCAAATGGCTTCAGGTCATTTACGTGGCCGGAATCGTCGGCATCGTCGCCTTCAGCGTCTACTCCCTGATTCGCATCGAATCTTCGCCGGGCTCCGCCGCCCGGCCTCCCGGGCCCGCCCCCTCCGCATCCGGCAAAACCGCGGATACGCTGACGACGCTGATCGTGAAGCCGATCGTGGAATCGGAGACGAACCAGGTCATATTCCGGGGCCTTTTTTACATATTCGTATGGCTGCTGCTGTTCCTTGTCGTACCGGTCGCGCTCATGCGGTTGCGAAGATTTCGTTTTTTTCAAGTGGAGTTTGAATTGGAAACGGAAAAGGCGGCGATGCAAAACGCGATTGTCACGTCCTCCAAAGCTTCGCTCATGGCTTATTTGACCGGGAACGACGTATTCGTCAAGACGCTCGCCTGCCTGGACGGCAACTCGATTCGTTTTCAGACCGTGCTCAAGACGCTCCTCGAAGAAATCCAGACGGCCTATCGCGAAACGTTCAACGCCGCCTTCGTCTTCGAAGTGTACGAAAACGACACGCCGGCGAAATACCGGCACCTGGCCCAGGATTCGCTGCTTACGAACAAAGCCGCCTGCTGGAATAAACCGAACAACGACAGCCCCTTCAAATGCAATTTGCTGGTCTACCGTCACGAACTGGACGACGGCGAGTACCTCGTAACGGTGTGGAGCAGTTATTCTACCCAATTTGACTTATTTGACCAGCAAGTTTTGCCGCTGCTGCATAATGTAATTATGAGAAATATCGAAACGATCGAGCTGATGGTCGTGGCCACTTATCCCGTAGATTGACTTTCCTGTTTGAAAATCGGGGAGGAGAATTTACTTTATGGATCGAGGAGTTGAAGGGATGAACGATAAAAAAAATGCTCCCATCAATGCGGCGAACGTCATCAAGCGGGCCGCCGATATGTTGACCAGGCCACGGGAACCTTCCAAGTCGGCCTCGGAAGCGATGAAGAACATCAAGGTTTCCAAGGACGATCCGCTCGTCAAACCGTTCACGAATCCGCGTTGATTCGAACGGGCTGATCTGCATGCCGCCGCGGCGGCTTGTGGGACAGCCTATTTTTTTATGAAAATAATGGAGTACGTTTCGACAAATGATTCTGATTTTCGTTATTTTTCGATATAATATAGTCAGTGGTTACAGAAAGGAGCAATCCGGCTCATGAGGGCGATATTGGTCGATGACGAAAAGCTCGCGCTGCAGCACTTGGAGAATCAACTTCGAAAAATGTCGGGAATCGACATCGTAGGCGTCTATCAGCACTCGGAGGATGTGCCGGGGGCCGTGTCCGAACTGAGTCCCGACGTTGTTTTCCTCGATATCGACATGCCTGTCATGACCGGAATCGAAGTCGCGGAACACATTCTGATGCGGGCTCCCGACACGTTCGTCGTTTTCATTACCGCTTACGACGAATACGCGATCAAGGCTTTCGAGCTCAACGCGGTCGATTATTTGCTGAAGCCTCTCGACTACACGCGGCTTCAAACGACGATCGAAAGACTCAAGCATCGGCTTGCGCACAAGCCGGCAGCGAAACAATCGGCCCCGGAACCGATGCTTCGCTGCTTCAAAACGCTCCAATACGGCGGCTTGGAGCCTGTCGTCCTTCCTTGGCGCACGGCCAAGGCGCAGCAATTGTTCGCTTATCTCGTCCATCATCGGGGCCAGCAGGTTCGCAAAGATACGCTGATCGAGCTGCTGTGGCCCGAAGTCGACCTGAAGAAAAGCCTCACCCAAATGTACACCTCGATGTATCAGCTGCGGCAGGCTCTGCAGGCCGTTCAGCTCCCGGCGAAGGTTCACAGCCTGGATAAAGGCTACCAGCTCGATTTGCAAGGGGTGCGCATCGACGTCGACGAATGGGAACGCAAGCTGTCGGAGCTTGCGCCGCCGGACGAGCATAACCTGGCGGAGCACAAGCAGCTGCTCGAAATCTACCGCGGGGACTATTTCGAGGATTACGATTACATATGGGCGGAAAACGAAAGAGAGCGCCTGCGGACGCTTTGGTACGAGCACGCGCTGAGCGTGGCGGACTGCCTCGACAGAATCGGCCGCTATGCGGAAGCGTTGTCTCTTTATCATAAAATTCGCGACCAGTTCCCTTATTCCGAAGAAATTTACTTGGCCTTGATGAAGCTTCATCACGCCCACGGCAACCTCACCGCCGTTCAAAAACAATACCACGAGCTTTGCGAGGTGTTGACGGAAGAATTCGGAGCCGCGCCTTCCCCGGAAATCCGGGAGTGGTATAACGAGCATATGGACCCGGTCTCCTCGTAGCGGGCGCTTCGGCCCGGCGCGCGGACGGGAGCGGTCTTTTCGCCCTCGAGAGCGGGGCGTTTCGGTCGCGGCGCGCGGACGGGAGGATTCTACTCGCCCCGGAGGCGGGGCGCTTCGGTCGCGGCACGCGGACGGGAGCGGTCTTTTCGCCCTCGAGGGCGGGGCGTTTCGGTCGCGGCGCGCGGACGGGAGCGGTCTTTTCGCCCTCGAGAGCGGGGCGTTTCGGTCGCGGCGCGCGGACGGGAGCGGTCTTTTCGCCCTCGAGAGCGGGGCGTTTAAGTCGCGGCGCGCGGACGGGAGCGGTCTTTTCGCCCTCGAGGGCGGGGCGCTTCGGTCGCGGCGCGCGGACGGGAGCGGTCTTTTCGCCCTCGAGGGCGGGGCGCTTCGGTCGCGGCGCGCGGACGGGAGCGGTCTTTTCGCCCTCGAGGGCTGGCCGTGCCCGCATGGACGCCGTCCCCTCCTCCGTTTCGCCGTCGCTCCCCCTCATGGCTGCCGGTTTAACTCCGCATAAAAACGCTCGGTCGGCTTGCCGCGCATCAGGCCGCTGTTGCCCGGTCGCCGACTTGGTCGCTACTTTTCCCCGGCTTCGGACATTCGAATAGCGCCGGGCTCCGATAGCTGAAGCAGTTCCGGCAATTCGTCCCAGGAGACGATGCGCGGAAGCCGAAGCTGCCGATTGTAGGAGTTGTCTTTGACATAGACGTTCAAAGTCAGATCGGACAGCGTTTCCAGCACCGCGGGCTTGTCGTCGAAATAATAATCCAGCCCGAGCTCGCGAATGATATGAACTTTTTCCGTATCGCTCATCCCGCAAAAAAAGCGGTCCGGCGCTACCGGAAATCCCGCCTTGACGAGCCAGCTTTTCGTCCGATCGCCGTATATCGCATCCCTGGCCGTTATGTAGTAAATCTCATGTCCTTCCCGGTCAAGCCGTTGAAGCGCCTCGACCGCTCCCGGGAACGGAGGACAATCGGTAAAATAAATCTCGTCCCGCAGGGCGTTCCACATTTCCTTCCCCTCCTCGGACGTCATGCCGAAAGGTTCATGAATCGGAACCGTCGTCAGCTCGCGAAACCTCTCCAGCGGAATTTGCCGGTTCAACTTCTTGTTGTACAAATGAAACGCGTATTCCCGCAAATTGATTAACGTATCGTCGATGTCAAAGCCTAATTTCATCCGGTAAACTCCTTAAGGGGAAAATGGAAGGCATCCGCTCCGTTCGGATCTCGGCAGCCCGATTGGAGAGGATAAGCTCCCCCTTATTCTACCAGATTGGGCCGGTGCCGCCTAACCGATAAGCGCGGGACCGGTGATGGGGGCGAAAGATGTAGTGCCCCCCGTGCGCTACATTGAGGCTGCGCGAAGCGGTTGCGGCACATGTAGCGCACCCCGTACGCTACATCGAGGCTGCGCGGAGCATTTGCGGCACATGTAGCGCACCCCGTGCGCTACATCGCGGCTGCGCGGAGCATTTGCGGCACATGTAGCGCACCCCGTGCGCTACATCGCGGCTGCGCGGAGCATTTGCGGCACATGTAGCGCACCCCGTGCGCTACATCGCGGCTGCGCGAAGCGGTTGCGGCACATGTAGCGCACCCCGTGCGCTACATCGCGGCTGCGCGGAGCATTTGCGGCACATGTAGCGCACCCCGTGCGCTACATCGCGGCTGCGCGGAGCATTTGCGGCCCATGTAGCGCCCCCCGTACGCTACATGTCGTTATTTTCTCTGATGCCAGCCGTTTCGGGCCTCACTATTACGGTCTCCAGGGGCCGTTATTTGCTCGCATCACGGAATATTTCGCAATTAGCGGCCTTTCGTGACCCGTTATTTCCATTGCCACCCCCTTTCCGGCCCCACTCGAACCAATTAACGGCCTCCAGGGGCCGTTATTTACTCGCCTCGCGGGATATTTCGCAATTAACGGCCTCCAGGGGCCGCTATTTACTTGCATTGCGGGATATTTCGCCATTAGCGGCCTTTCGCGACCGTTATTTCCGTTGCCAGGCCGTTTCCGGCTTCACTGAACGAAATTACGGCCCCTAAGTCCAGCCGCGGCGGCCAACCAAACGCGCCTCCCCCCGCCTTGCTTGCGCGAGCGCGCTTATTGCTCGTGCTTTTTCAGCAGGATGACCGCGTTGTGGCCGCCGAAGCCAAACGAATTGGACATGCCGATGCGCAAGGATGCGCTTCGGGCCTCGTTCGGCACGTAGTCGAGATCGCAGTCCGGATCGGGCTCCTCCTGATTGATCGTCGGCGGAACGATTCCCTCCTGCAGGCTTTTGACGAGCGCGATCGCCTGGGCGCCGCCGGCCGCTCCCAGCATATGGCCGGTCATCGATTTGTTCGCGGTAACCGGGATGCGAAACGCTCGCTCGCCGAACAGCTTCTTGATCGCCGCCGTCTCGGATTTGTCCCCGAGTCCCGTGCCGGTCGCATGGGCGTTGATGACGTCGACGTCCCGCGAATCGAGGCCCGCTTCCCGAAGCGCCATCTTCATCGCCTGGTACGCGCCGGCTCCTTCCGGATGGTTCGCCACCATATGGTAGGCGTCCGAGCTCGCCCCGTAGCCGATCACTTCCGCATGGATCCGGGCATTCCGCCGCAGCGCGTGGGACAGCGATTCGAGCACGACGATCCCGGCTCCCTCGGCCATGACGAACCCGTCCCGCTTCCCGTCGAACGGACGGCTGGCTTTGGACGGCTCGTCGTTCCGCGCCGACAAGGATGTCGCGTTCGCGAAGCTCGCCAGCGCGATTTCGGTCACCGCCGCCTCCGTTCCGCCCGCCACGACCGCGTCGAGGCTTCCCGAACGAATCCAGCGCCACGCTTCCCCGATCGCCGTGTTGCCGATCGAACAGGCCGTTACCGGCGATATCGACGGTCCGGTAAGCCCGTACCGGATGCCGATCGTCGCCGCCGCCATATTCGAAATCATCATCGGCACGAGCGTCGGACTGACTCTCTCCGGCCCGCGGCCGCGCAGCGTGTCCGCTTGCCCGAGCAGCGTTTCGATGCCGCCGATCCCCGACCCGACGAAAACGCCCACCCGCTCCCGATCCGCAAGTTCCAGGTTCAGGCCGGAATCTCCGAGCGCCTGTTCCGCTGCGGCCAAAGCGAATTGCGTAAACCGATCCATCCTTCTCGCCTCTTTCGCGCCGAATCGCCCCGCGGCATCGAAATCCCGCACCAGGCCCGCGATTTTCGTTTTATGCCGCGACGTATCGAACGTATCGATCAGGGAAACGCCCGATTGTCCGCGAACCAGCCCGTCCCACAGCCGCTCGGGATCGTTGCCCAGCGGCGACACGACGCCCATCCCCGTAATGACGACTCTTTCCATCGCTTATGCCTCCTTGTCGCTTCCTAATCGCATTAGATGATCGTAGTTTGTCACACTCGATATCCTATTACAAGTTGTAGTTAATCCTAGTATAATAAGTAATAGGATATAGAAGTGGTCTGGAGACCGGTCTCGGAATGGATCTGACAATCGATCTGGAAGTGAATCTGAGCAATCGATCTGACAATCGATCCGGAAGCGGATCTGGCAATGGATCGCGGAAATACGGAACGATAGGCATTCGAACCCCAAAAAAGGAGAAACCCGAATGAACCGGGAAACGAGATTAAAGGCGTTGTCGGAATTCCTCAAAACGAAACGGGCCAAAATCGCGCCCGAGGACGCCGGGTTCCCCGTCGGTTCGCGCCGCAGAACCCCGGGCTTGCGAAGAGAGGAGGTCGCCCAGCTGGCGGGCGTTAGCCCGACCTGGTACACGTGGCTGGAGCAGGGCCGGGACATTCGCGTTTCGGCTTCGGTCCTGAACTGCGTGGCGGCGGCGCTGCTGCTGAACGACGACGAGCGGAAGTATTTGTTTTCGCTGGCGCTGGAGGCCGGGAGCGGCGTTCCCGCGCTTGCGGAAGAGCCATCCGCGATCAGCCCCTCCCTGGAAATGATTTTGCGCGAGCTCCGGTACTGCCCGACGGTCATTTCCGACCGGCGCTGCCAGATCGTTGGCTGGAACGCCGCGGCCGCGTACGTGTTCCTCGATTTCGAGCGGCTCCCCCCGCAGGAGCGGAACATGATCCGGCTGCTCTTCGTCCGCAAGGAATTCCGGCGTCTCGCCGTCAACTGGGAGCATTTTGCCGGCGGGTTTTTGGCCATGTTCCGGGCCTATTACGGGCAGTACGTGCAGGACGAGTGGTACGAGCGGTTTATTGCCGAGATGAAGGAAAGCCATCCGGATTTCGGCGAATTGTGGGAGCAAGGTCAAGTCAGCTCCGCGCCGGACGTGGCTGTCGAATTCCGTCACGCGAAAGCCGGAAAAATGCTGTTTCACCTGACTTCGCTGCAAGTGCAGGGCAGCGCCGATTTGCGCTGCAGCGTATATACGCCGGCCCCCGGCACCCCGACGGAAGCCAAGCTGAGGCGGCGAATGGAGCAAAAATCGGACGAATCCGTTTCCGCCGATTAGGCCACCGGTCGTACCACACGAAGTTATTGCCGCCATTCTTCATTAACGTTTTTTTCAAACAACGAGTTGGCTACTGACCTGTAATAAGCGGTTCCTGGAAGTGCGCGGCGGCTGACCCGTTTAGAAAAACAGACGACCGCTTTTTGGTTTTTGACCGGAAAGTGATCTCTGATTTTTCTGGAATGAATTCCTAACTCGTCTTGCCGAAATCAAATCTCTCTCGTGTACATGTTCTGATCCTGCAATCGAATCAGTACTTTGCCAAAACGTCCGCCCTCCTGGATGACTACTTTGTCGGACGGATAGGCTTGCTCCAAATAGCCGGCAATGATGTTCCGATTCCGCTCATCAACGGGCAGACGGTGATGGCCAAGCCAGGTCAGAGCTTCCTGCAACGCCGCTTCTCTGGAGACTTCCTTCGTCTTCGCTTCCCGCGTGATCAGCGATTCGTAGGCATAACCTTTCAAATACAGCAGATGCAGCAAATATCCCATCTCTTTAAGTTGCGTATGGCGAGGCTGATCAGTGATAAGCGGCCAAATTTCATTCACCAGGCTGTGCTCCCCTGGAATGACCGGCATACTGATATAACAGAACTTTCGAGCGCACTGGAGCACCTTCTCCACAATTCCCCAATTGCGAATGACCGGGCACATCGAGACAAAGACGAGATCGAAGGCCTCGTTCCAGCCCTCGGCCTCTACGTCAATAACTTCAAACGGTACGGGTACAATTTTCACTTGATCTTCGGCGAAGTTCAAGATGTTTTCTTCCAGCAATTCGATCAGCGGGGGAGAAGTCTCTACGGCGGTTACACGAGCCCCTCGCTCCGCAAACGGTACGGAGAACACGCCCGATGCGGCGCCAATATCGAGCACGGAGGCATTCTCGAATTGGACGCCTTGTCCTTCCAGCCAGTTCATGATTCGTTTGGTTCGTTTCCTTCCCTCTTCGCTAAACGATTGTTCGTTGAACGTCTTGGCTTTGGGGTCAAAAGACCGGGTAGGATCAATTCCCTTCTGTTTCATCCGATTGATTATCGAATCGGACTCGTCTTTCCACGCTTTTTCCCAGTTTGCTGCATTAAAAAGATCGATCATGAGTATTCCCCGCGCTTTCCTTATGGTTTGTGGATTCCCCTAAACGAGCGGCCTGATTCATCCTGCCGCCTGTTCATGCTCCGGCGATTTCCCTTTACGAAGAAAAAGACCGAGTACAAACGCAACGAGGGCGATGAAGCCGCCGAAAATAAACGCATTGTTGATGCCCGCTGCGAGTCCGTTGGCAATTTCCGCTGGAGCCTGCGGATCGCTCGCCCCGCTCAAGTAATGCTTCTGTCCGCCCGACATAATACTGATGTACAGAGCTGTGCCGATTGCGCCGGACACCTGCTGCAGCGTATTCAAAATCGCTGTCCCGTGCAGTGCAGATGGTTTGGCAGTTGGTTGAGCCCGCTGTCTGTGCGGGCATCATGACTAGCGCTGAACCAGTCATTAGGGCGATGTGAACGACGACGAGGAACCCCGTGCTCGTCGTTTCATCGAATCGGGTGAATTGCCACAATGAGATGGCAACAATGGCCAGTCCGGGGATGATCGTTATGCGAGGTCCAAACTTATCAAACAGCTTGCCTGAGATCGGAGCCATGAGCCCGTTCACAAACCCTCCAGGAAGCAGGATCAAGCCTGATTTAAATGCCGTTACCATGAGTACACCTTGCATAAATATTGGAAGCATGATCGCCGACGAGAAAAATGTCATCATTAGCACAAACATAAGCACCACGATAAGCGCAAATGTCGGATACCGGAAAGCACGTAAATCCATAACAGGTTCCTTTAACAATAACTGTCTCCACACGAACAGCAACAAGGAAACACTGCCTGCAGCGATCGTCCAGACGACTGCTGGTTCCGACCAACCGCGTTCGCCGGCATTACTGAACCCATAAACGATTCCGCCGAAGCCGATTGTTGACAACACGATGGATAGGAGGTCCACTCGCGGTTTGGTGACTTTCGTCACATTCCTCAAGACAACGGCTCCTATAATAATGGAGAGCAGCGCAAACGGTAGTACAAGGTAAAATAGCCAGCGCCATGATAGTCCGTCAACGATTAATCCTAATATAGTTGGGCCAATTGCCGGGGCGAACATGACGACGAGCCCAAAAATACCCATTGCACCCCCGCGCTTTTCCGGCGGATAAATGGTCATGATAACGTTCATTACAAGCGGCATCAGCATGCCGGTTCCCATCGCTTGAATGATCCGCCCGACGAGCAGCACACCGAATTCCAGCGACACCGCCGAGGTCACCGAACCGACGAAGAACAAACTCATCGCCGACAGAAATATTTGCCGGGTCGTAAACCATTGCTGCAGGATTGCCGTTACCGGAACAAGCACGCCAACAACGAGCATATAGGCGGTGGAAAGCCACTGCCCCGTTGCAGCAGACACGCCAAACGATTTCATTAATTCGGGAAGGGCATTGCCCATTAAAGTCTCATTCAAACCGGCGACAAACATGCCGATAATCAGAGCAAACATGATTGGGCCGCGTTATGTTATTTAAGTCGATCATCCTTTTTTCCCCCAAGCTTCTGTATTCAGGTTACTGTTTATGACCGCGGCGACAAGTGCGCCCCTCGAAGCTGCAGCTATAGCCTGATGCATTTGCGATGCTGCATCTCCGGGACTGTATACACCCGGAACGTTCGTTTTTCCGAATTCATCGACAACGATCCCTCCCCATTCCGTGATCCCTCCGCAGTCCCGGAACGGCAAGCGATTGATCCTTCATGCCGACGGCAAACAATATTTTTTTGCTTGTAAAAGTTTGTCCTTTCTCAGTCTTAACTTGAAACTGGCCGTCGGTTCCCACAATCGACACCGCCGTATCCGCCACGAACGATACGGTGGGGTAGGCGCTGATCTCCTCTTTTGCAATTCACCGAAACTTACTGGGACTGATCCACATCGAGAAGCTTTTTATCCAACATAAAACCAAACCCCCATAGATCGATAATATCCATAATTAGATAACAAGAAGTGCATTACTTCTTGTTTACCTCGTGGCTGCAACGCTTGAACGCCTCATTCAATACCGACTGAATCGTATGTTCCTGCAAGTATTGGTGCAGATGCTGTTCCGCGCCGTTCATCACTTTTTCGACCAAACATTCGTTTTTTCTTGGACGTTTCTGATCCCGTTGTGCAGTCCCATCTTCCGCTAACAACCGATGTTGCCGCGAACTCGAATTCAAGCATTTAAATAACTGCTGTCTTCCTTCAATCACTTGAATCACATCCAGAAACGTAATCTGATCGGCCGGCCGTGCAAGCTCGTAACCACCGTTCACCCCCGGCATAGCACGTACGATTCCATCCTGCCTCAGCTTGGACATGATTTTGGATAAATAGCTTTCGGAAACATCAAGTGCCCCAGATAATTCCTTGATCCCGACGTTGTTGCAACGCTCCGAGTGTCCCAGGTGAATTAAGGCGTGTAGGGCATAATCTGTACTTTTGGAGAACTGCAAGTTTCCCATCTCTCTTCTCATCAATATCATTAATATAGACCTGCGTTATCCATAATAAACGATTCAAATCCAAATTGTAACGACATTCTTGATCCGAACTTCGCTTGTCATCAACTGTGTGCGGCTGTGAGCATACGGCGGGCGGAGATGAGCAGCCACGACACAACCGAAGCGGCAGCGTGCGCCTCCGGAGGAGGAGCGGTGAGCAAGGGTCTCCCTCGAAGCCGCCACGTCCTCCCGCTCGCCGCAATTACCGCCCGTGCACGATGACGCCCTTGGCGACGTTCAGCATCGGATAGGCCCCCATCACTTGGGGAACCTCGTCCAGCGCAAACCGGTGGCTGACCAGCCCTTCCACGTCCACGGCCTTGCCGCGGATGAGGGCGATCGCTTCCTCGTGGGTGAACGGGTTGACGAACGACCCCATAATGCGCAGCTCTTTCGAGAAGATCGCATAAGGCGAAACGGAAATTTCCGTTTCCGGCGACGACACGCCGAACAGCAGCACCTGCCCGCCCTTGCGGGCAACGGCGAACGCCAGCTCCATCGATTGGCGGCGTCCGACGCATTCGATGACGATGTCGGCCTTGCCGGCCCATGCCCGCACGGCCGCTTCGTCGTCCGCGCCCAGCGCCTCGAGCTGCCCGCGCTTGCCGGCCACGGGCTCGAAAACGGCGACGCGCGCGGCCTGCTTGCGAACCAGCTGCAGAAACAGCTGGCCGATAAAGCCGCCGCCGATGATGACCGCGGTGCTGACCGGCCGCACGTCAAGCTTCTTGTAGCCGTGCAGCACGCAGCCGAGCGGCTCCACCAGCGCGCCCTCGACGTCGCTGACCTCGTCGGGCAGCAAATAGCAGTTGGCGGCGGGAACGTCGCACAGCTCGCCCATGCCGCCGTCGCGGGTGACGCCGACCGCCTGCAGACGGTCGCACAAATGCGGCCGGCCGTTCCGGCAAAATTCGCAGGCCCCGCAATAAATGTTGGGATCGACCGACACCCGATCCCCGGCTTTGAAGCCGACAACCCCGTCGCCGACTTCGATCACTTCCCCGGCCAGCTCGTGGCCGAGCACGATCGGCGGACGGACGGCCGCCGAACCCGGATGGCCGTGGTAAATGTGCTGGTCCGTGCCGCAAATGCCGCACGCCCGAACCGCGATCCGCACTTCGCTGTGCTTTAGCGCCGAAAGAGGCCGTCCAACCTCCACCGTCATGTCCTGTTTTCCCCGCAACACCGCTGCGCGCATGCTCTGAGCCTCCCCGGCTGCATTTCCCTGTATGCGATAGCGCCCTCCGGCCGGAAGCGCTTCAACGTTAAGCGTTAATCGTGCAATTCAACCGACTCTCGCTGCTTCCCGAACGCATCCAAATGGCATGGCAAATCCGCGCCAGTCGTTATGCGGCCATAGGAACGAAATTAGTATAGCACGATTTGCGGAGCCGCAATAGCAGGTACACGTTCGCCGCGCCCCGGGGTCGCTCCTGCCGCTATACCCGTCATTCCTCGAACAATTCCTTCAGCACGGCGTCCCTGTTTTCGAGAAAACGTCTCGTAATGACATAATGCAGCGTGTCCTCGTAGCGGATTTCTTGAATCGGCAAAGCGTCGAAATCGAGAATTTGGGCGTTCGGATACCCGAGCAGGATGGGGGAATGCGTGGCGATGATGAATTGAGCCTCTTTCTCCAAATCCTTGATGATATGGAGAAGCGCGAGCTGCCGGGCCGGCGAGAGCGCCGCTTCGGGCTCGTCCAGCAGGTAGATCGCTTTTTTTCCGAACCGGTTGGCGAACAGCGAAAGAAACGCCTCGCCATGGGATTGTTCGTGCAGCGAACGTCCGCCGTAGTAGCCCAGGCTTTGCGGCATCGTATCGAGATGGGAGGCGAAATGGTAAAACGTCTCGGCCCGCATGAAAAAGCCGTTCGTCACCTTCGGCAGCCAGGAAAGCCGGATGTGCTCCCCGAGCGCCGAATGCGAGGCTTCCACCTCGTACGCGTTGTTTCTGCCGCCGCCGGCCGTGTTGAACCCGCATTGGTATGCGATCGCCTCGAGCAGCGTGGATTTTCCCGAGCCGTTTTCCCCGACGAAAAACGTCACGTTGGCGCGGAACGAAAGCGTATCGAGAGCCTTCACGGCCGGTATGGTAAAAGGGTATTCGTCCCGGGAAAAGCGATCGCTTCTCAGCAATTGCAAGCTCTTCAAGTACATCCGCGTCCCTCCGTTCCGCTCCGATCGGCGTTTTACTTGAAGATACGCGATCGCCGCGGAATTTTCAAGACCGCTTCCGCGCCTAGAATAAAATGATTCCCGCCGCGCCGGCCGCCAGCACGACCGCAAGCGGCGACAGCTTGTACTTGATCATCGCCAGCAGGCTGCCGGCGGCGATGGCGAGGGTAAGGACGGTCGTCCAGGTGAAGACGGTGTTGCCCATGGCCGGAAATGCGAAATGAATCGCGGCGTAGGCGATCAGCCCGGCCACGATCGGCCGCAAGCCGTAGAAGGACGACTTCACCCATTTTTCCTCGCGGCGCCGGAACAAAAACGCCGAAACGAGCATGACGACGGCGAGCGAAGGCAGCACCATGCCCAGCGTCGCGAACGCCGCGCCCGCAAGTCCCGCCGTTTCGTAGCCGATCAGGGTGGCGCTGTTCGTGGCGATCGGTCCCGGCGCCATGCCGGCAAGCGAGACGGCCGTCTGATATTGCGCCTCGGTCAGCCATCCGTTCGCCGAAACCTCATGCTGAATAAGCGGAAGCACCGCGTACCCTCCGCCGAACGAAACGAGTCCGATTTTCAAAAAAACCGCGAACAATTCCCAAAGCATCCGTCATCCCGCCCTTCGTTCGTCTTGTCGTCAAATGTAGTATTCGGGATAGTAGAGTTCCGCCTTGCCGCCGTTCGGGCCGTTTTTCTCCGTTTTTGCGTCCAAGCCGAGCCGTTCCTTTCCTTTGACGAGAAGGATGCCGACGACCAGCCCTGCGAGCACGATGTAAACGGGATTCAAATTCGTCGCGAGCAGGACGGTCAGCGCCGCGACCGACACGACGGCCGTCGAAACGTCGAACACGGACGACTTTGCCATCCGGTAGGCCGCGAGCAGCATCAACGCGATGACCGCGCCCTGCACGCCGGTCAAGGCGGCCCGGACTTTTTCCGAGTCCCGGAACCGGACATAAGCGAGGCTGAGCGCGAGAACGATAAGAAACGTCGGCAAGGCGATTCCCGCCACGGCCGCGATCGCTCCCGATATTCCCGCTTTTCGGTAGCCGACGAACGCCGCCGCGTTGACGCCGACGCCTCCCGGCGCGGAGCCGGCGAGCGAGACGAGATCGGCCAGTTCCTTTTCCTCGATCCAGCCTTTCTTGTGCGCCACTTCGCGTTCGATCAGCGGCATCATCGCATAGCCTCCCCCGAACGTCGCCGGGCCGATCCGCAAAAACGTCCAAAAAAGCTGTCCGATCATTCCGAGCCGCTCTTTCCCTTTCGATGTCATGATCGTCCGCCCCCTTGTACTTGTACCTCTATTGTAACATCTTTATTTCATTTTGGAATAAACTTTCGAAATAATTGGACGATCAAATGTATTTATAGCGTTAATTTCGTTTCATTTATAGATTATTAATTCCATTTTGAAATAAACTAGGCAAACCGATCGGAATTACGGGATGCAGGGGGGGCGGACTTCAGCTATAATAGAAAGAACATTTTTCATTCCCTATTACGGGCAAGCGAGGACTAGCGGTGGACAAACTCGAACGTCAGCTTCCGTCGGCGAAAAAGCTCGTGTACATGCAGATCGCCGCCAGCGAAACGATCTCCAAAGCCGAGCTCCTGGCCGCGAGCAAATTGACGAGCAGCACGCTAACGCGTTTATTGGACGAAATGGTGTCGGAGGGGCTCATTCGCGATTCCGGCCTTGGCCCGTCCAGCGGCGGAAGAAGGCCGATCCTGTATCAAATTCACCCCGATTACGGTTATTTGTTCGGGGTCGAGCTTTCGCGGATTCATTCGACGCTCGGCTTGTTCGATATGGAGATGAACCCCAAGTCGCTCGTTCGCTGGCGGATGGACGAGGCGATGACGCCCGAACGGTTCGTCGAGCACGCGGCCGGCCTGATGCGAAACATTTTGAGGGATCATCAAATTCCGCCGGAGCGCATCCTCGGACTCGGCATCGGCGCCGTCGGTCCTTTGGACCGGAACGAGGGGCTCATTCTCGATCCGCTCTATTTTCCCGCGAAAGGCTGGACAAACGTTCCGATTTGCCGGATGTTCGAGGAGAAGACGGGGTTCCCGGCCACGCTTGAAAACGGCGCCAATACCGCGCTCATCGGCGAAATGTGGTCGATCCGCCACGAGCAAATCGAGCACGCCTTGTACGTGCATGCCGGCGCAAGCCTGCGTTCCGCCATGATGTCCCACGGCCACATCGTGCACGGAACGATCGACATGGAAGGCTCCATCGGCCAAATGATCATCCAGACGGACGGCCCCCGGCTCCATCCGGGCGGCAATTACGGGGCGTTGGAGGCTTATTCCTCCGTGCAGGCGCTGGTCAAGCAAGCCCAGGCCCATGCGAAAATAGGCGGCGGCCTCCCGACCGAGCGGTACCGGCTGCCGCCCGAGCAGATCAATTTCGACGTGCTGCTCGAAGCGCTGAACGACGGCGATCCGACCGTCCGGGAATGGTTCCGGCAGTCCGCCGTCTATTTCGGAGTCGGGCTTGCCAACATGATCAACCTGCTTCATCCGGAAAAAGTCATTTTGGGCGGGGCGCTCATCCATTCGAATTCGCTGTACTTCGACACCGCGGCCGAAACGGCTCGCAAGCACACTTATTATTATCCCGCTTACGAGCCGCAATTCTCCAGAAGCCGGCTGAAGGAGGACGCCGTCGTCACCGGAGCGGCGCTTGTCGTGCGAAACCGCTTGATTTTATAGCCTGGCGGCGCGAAACAAGCGTTTGCGCGGCGCCGATGCCAACTGCGTGCGGCTGTATGCGTTTGGCGGGTTGAGATGGGTAATATTTACCCAACTGGGCCCGGCCTTAGGCGTTTAGACGGTTCAGATGGGTAATATTTACCCAATTAGGCCCGGGCATAGGCGTTTAGCCGGTTCAGATGAATAATATTTACTCACTGGCCCGGCCTTAGGAGTTTAGACGGGTCAGATGGGTAATATTTACCCAATTAGTCCCGGGCGTAAGCGTTTCACCGGTTCAGATGGGTAATATTTACCCAATTAGGCCCGGGCATAGGCGTTTCACCGGTTCAGATGAGTAATATTTACTCAATTGGCGCGGCCTTAGGCGTTTAGCCGGTTCAGATGGGTAATATTTACCCAATTAGGCCCGGGCATAGGCGTTTAGCCGGTTCAGATGGGTAATATTTACTCACTGGCCCGGCCTTAGGCGTTTAGACGGTTCAGATGGGTAATATTTACTCACTGGCCCGGCCTTAGGCGTTTAGACGGGTCAGATGGGTAATTCACCCAACTGGGCCCGGACAAAGGCAAAGGCAAGGGACCGCGCCGTCGTCCGCCGACGGGCAGTCCCTTCCCTATTCGGCCATGCGGCGGGATGCGTAAACGAAGTAAAGCAGAAACGCCAAGCCCGCGAAGCCGATGAATCCGAAGCCGCCGAAAATGTCCAGCCTGGAGGAAAAATAGCCGAAGCCGAAGCCCAGCAGCGTAAGCGCCGCATTTTCCCCGAGCGATTGAAAGGACCCGATCGTCGCCCGCATCGAGGAGTCGATCCGATGCTGCAAATAACCGGCGGCGAGCGGCTCGAGGACCCCCGAAGCCAGACAGGCCAGAAACAGCGCCGCCAGTCCGGCCCATCCTTTCAGGAACGCGAGGCCGACAAGGCCGGCCGCGATGGCCGCGGTCGCGCCGGCAAGCAAGCTTCGGTAACCGAACCGGGCTTTCAGCCGGTACGCGAGCAGGTTGCCGGGCAGCCGCAGCAGAAAAATCGCCGCCGAGAACAAGCCGAAATAAAACACCGGGATCCCGATTCGATCGAGATAGGTCTGCCAAAATTCGTCGACAAAATGGATGGCCGCCCCGGCGATCATCCCCGTCAGCACGACGAGGCGAACGGACGGATGGCGGCGGAAGAAGCGAACCGAAGCGGACAAATAGGCGCGAATCGGGATCGGCTGCGTTTCGTCGTCCGGATTCCCGCTTCTTGCGGGTTCCTTCAGGGAAAGCGTCAACGCCAGCGCAACCAGCATGCTCAGCAAGGACAGCCAGTAGTTGAAGGAAAAGCCGAACCGGCCGGCCAGCAAACTTCCGCACAGCGCGGCGACGATGGTCGAAACGATGTCGATCGCGTTCAGGCGGCCGGCTATCTTTTCGAACAGCGTTTCCTTCCCGCCGGAAAGCAGCGAATCGTACAACAGCGCATCCTCGGCTCCGCTGCTCGCCGAACTTCCTACGGCTGCAAGCAGCACAACGGCCGCGAAATGCCAAAACTCCGTCGCGAACAACAAAATCGAAAATTCGCAGCAGCCCATCACGGCGGACACGATCAGCATGCGTTTTCGGCCCCACCGATCGGCGATCATGCCGGTAGGCACCTCAAGCAAAACGATCGCGGCTGCGAAAATCATTTCCGTATACACGACCATTTCGACGGTCATGCCCCGCTCTTCCCAAAACAGGCGTTCGATGACATAAGCGGGAATCAGATTGTAAAAAAAGCGAATGGCGTACAGCTTCCGAACGTTTGGCATCGCGCGTATTTCCTCCCCTGATTCGATTGAACGCGTTCAACCGATTCGGGGGGCGCTCGCGAACGAAACGCCGCTGCCGCTAACGGGATTAACGATTAGCAGGGAGGTCTTGCGAACGTCATTAAATCGTCTCCTTTTCGGGCTTTGCTTCCATTATACTTTAATTTAGGGAGTTCGCACTTCGAATATCAAGGCTCCGCCGCCTGCGGCGTTCCGATCGAGCTGATCGGGTGGAGCTTCCCTTTATAGGCGAACGACGCATGCCCGGTCTCTTCCGAAACGACAAGGACAAGCGCGTCGGTCCGCTCCGTCAGCCCGATCGCCGCGCGGTGGCGCGTGCCGACTTTTCGGCCTTCGATCGCCGCGGCGGAAATTGGCAATACATTGGCCGCCGAAACGATATGGTCGGACCGGATGAGGACGGCGCCGTCGTGAAGCGGATTTCCCGGATAAAAAATCGCCTCGAGCAAAGAAGAGCTGAGCGAAGCCCGGACGGGAATGCCGGAGTGGAGCAGCGCATCGAGCGGATCGTTGCGCTGGATGACGATCAGCGCGCCGTGACGGCGCTCCATCAAATGCCGGACGCAAACGGACAAGTCCAAATACTGCGACGTGAACGAAGACAAGTAGCACTGCAAATAAAAAGAGGCGGCTAACGACTCCACCTGCTTGAACGAATCGCCGATATGCTCGAAGTCGCTCAGCAAACAATGGTTTTCGTTTTCGATCATGTCCAGGCTGCGCCGAATTTCATGCGCAATCGTGTTCAATCGCTGTTTCAGCAGTTCTTTCAACGGGGTTTCGTCGCACGTTCGCCTTTCCATTCCAGCCACCTCGAAACGATTCCGATCCAAATTCCGGATTTCCGTTTAGTATGCGCTCCCGCCGTCCGTCTTCATACGCAAAGCGGACCGCATCGCCCCCGGCGAGCGGCCCGCCCTCGGTCGGGTTATACGGCCAAGCCGGAATCGGCCGCCTCGCCATCAAGCCTGCGTTCGAACGCGAGAAGCGCGCCGTACCAAGCGAAATGGAGGTAGAACGCGGCCAGGATCCCCATGGCGAGCCAATTCGGCGCGAAAAACATGACGAACATTCCGACGAACAGAATCAAAGTCAAAGCCGCCGGACCGCGGGGTATTCCTTTTCCGTAATAAAAAGCCAGCCCCGTCAAAAGCGTCCCGAGCATCAGGCTCGGTCCGGACAGCCCCATGAAGAGTGTGCCCGGCATGCCCATTTGGACGTTCATGACGAATTCGTTCGCTTCGTTCAGCTTTTCCTCGGTATCGATATCGCCGAACAGCACCGGATAATCGAACATTTGCAGAACGGAGTGAGCGCTGTCGAAATAGAAAGATAAAAACAAAAGCACGTAACCGATCCAGCCCCACCATTTGATTCCGCTCGCTTGGCGGAGAAACATCCCGGTCAAACCGACGAGCAGCATGGGGATCCCGATATAGAGCGCTACGTGCGTCCATACGGCGGTCGGCAAGAACGTATCGAGTTCGTCCAAACCGGCGGGAATATCCTCTACATGGAGCACCATGACCACCGCTCCGATGACGGCGCCCAACATCGCCATCCACCCGCTAAAACGATAAAAACGCTGAAGTCCTAGCAACATCTTCTTTTCGCTCCCATTCCAAATTTCGGCTCGCGCCGTTTACGCCCCTAATCGTAGAGCCGCCCGCGTCCCGGCGGCAAGGGCATAATTCCCGGAGGGGCCGGGAATTGCGAGCCGCGAATTCCCGGCCGGCGGGACGCGGCCCATGATATACTGGACACGTCAGACTATAGATTCGGAAGGAAGAGCGGGATGCGCCTTTTGAACAATCGCATGTTGCGGATCGCGGCGGGCGCCGGGCTTCACGCGCTTTGGTGGGCGGCAGCGTCCGCTTCGGTTATCGTGGCGGTTTTCAGCCACTTTCTGGGGGTGGGCGTGTACGACGTTCCGTGCGGCGGAGCCGATTGCCGCAGCTTTCTCCAGTTGACGGAGGCTCAATTCGGCCACCTGCAGACGATCGGCGTAACGCCGGAGGCCTACGGCGGATTCATGGTCAGCCTGCTGACGATTCAAAACCTGTCGGCGCTGGCGATCGGATTTCTCGTCTATCGGTACGGCTGGAGAGATCCTTACAGCATCGTCGCCTCCCTGTTGATCCTGGTCGCCGGAACGATTTTCAGCACGGACGACACCCTGCTGAGTCCCTTCCAGTACCGGCTGTTTCGGATATTGGACGACTTCGGCTCCATGTATTTGTTCTTTTATTTTCTGTTCCCGGACGGCAGGTTCGCGCCCAAGTGGACGATCGTTCCCGCCGTCGCCTGGCTGATTCCGATGGGGGCGCATCTCTGGTTCGCCCCGGGAACGCCCTTCGACCATATGACCTGGCCGCCCGAGCTTCGAGGCGGGTACATGCTGTTCATGCACGGCCTCGTCATTGTCGCCCAGCTGTGCCGTTACAGGCAAAGCGCGTCGCCGGAGCGCAAGCGGATCGTTCGCTGGTTCATCGTCGGCATGAGCGCTTACTTGCTGGGCGGGGCGATCGGCCTTATGGCCCCGTTTGCCGACAATGGGATCTACCGGATGGCCACGATCACGCTGTTCTTCGGAGGGCTTCTGATTTTGCCGTTTTCGATGGGCATGGCCGTGCTGGAATACCGGCTGCGCGGCATGGCCGTCGCGTTTAACCGGACGATCGTATACGCGGTGCTGTCCTTGATGATCGTCCTCGTCTACGTCGTGGTCGTCGGCCTGTTCGGCCTGCTGTTGCACGGACAGGTCAATGCCGTGCTTGCGCTGCTGGCGACCGGGTTTATCGCGCTGCTGGGACAGCCTGTCCGGCTGCGGGTTCAACAGGCGGTCAATCATCTCGTGTTCGGCGTGCGCGAGGATCCGTACACCCTACTTTCCGGGCTCGTTCAGCGGCTAGAAGGGGCGCTCACGCATAAATCGCTGCTCATGTTCGTCACCGAGAAAGTCGCCCTGGCTTTGCGATTGCCTTACGCGGCGATCGAAGTGCGGCGGGACGGCGGGACCGAAACCGTGGCCGTCTACGGAAGCGCCCCGGAACGGAGTACCCGGATTCCGCTGACGGTGCAGGGCGAAGAAGTCGGCTGGCTGGCGCTGGGCATCGAGCGGGCGGCCGACCTGGTGCCGCCGGGAAAACGAAGCCTGCTGGACGACTTGGTTCGCCAGGTCAGCATCGCCGTGCAGGCGGAACGGCTGACCGAAGAGCTGCACCGTTCGCGGGAGCGGCTCGTCGGAGCGCGCGAAGAAGAGCGCAGGCGGCTGCGCCGGGATCTGCACGACGGTCTGGGCTCGAGCCTCGCAAGCATGATGCTGCGGCTCGATCAGGTCGCGCTGCTGCAGGATGCCGATACGGACAAGGCAGCCTCCCTCCTTCGGGAGATTCAAGCCCAGCTTCGCGAAGCCATCGCCGAGATTCGCCGGCTGGTTTATGCGCTGCGTCCCCCTTCTCTCGACGAATTCGGGCTTTTGTTCGCGCTGCGGGAGCTGACGCTGCAATTCGAGAACAGCGGGCTGCGCATTTCGATGGAGGGACCGGAGCGGCTGCCGCGGCTGAACGCCGCCATCGAGGTCGCCTTGTACCGAATCGCGCAAGAGGCGCTGACGAACGTCGCTCGCCACGCGCAGGCAAGCTCCTGCCGCATCCTGCTGGAGACGGAGGAAACGACGTTGAGGCTGGAAGTCCGCGACGACGGGAGCGGGATGCCGGTCTCGGTCAGGCCGGGCATCGGCATGCGGTCGATGAAGGAGCGCGCCGAAGAAGTCGGCGGAACGTGCCGTTTTCGTTCGGAACCGGGAGCCGGGACTACGGTGACGGCGATTTTACCTTTGGAGCTTGGAGGATGGACGAATGAATTGGAACGATGGGGAAAAGCTGCGGATCATGCTGGCTGACGATCACCCGATGTTTCGCGAGGGATTAACGGCGTCGCTGGGCTCGGTGCCGGAATTCGAGGTGGTGGGGGAAGCTTCGGGAGGCGAGGAAGCGGTTCGGCTCGCCCAGCAGCTTCAGCCCGATATAATCCTGATGGACATCAACATGCCGGGAAAAAACGGGATCGAGGCGACCCGGGATATCGTCTGGCACAGCCCCCATATCGGGATTCTGATTTTGACGATGTTCGACGATGACGCGTCCGTGTTTTCGGCTATGCGCGCCGGAGCCCGCGGCTATCTCCTCAAAGGAGCGAACAAGCAGGAAATCGTCCGGGCGCTCCAGGCGGTCGGGAGCGGGGAAGCCATCTTCAGCGCCTCGATCGCGCGGAGAATGATGTTTTATTTCGACGCGCTGACGAATAAGCCGGCCGAGCCTCTGTTTCCGGAGCTGTCGGACCGGGAGCGCGAAGTGCTGGAATGGATCGCGAAAGGACACGACAACGCGTTCATCGCGCGGAAGCTCGGCCTGTCGCTCAAGACGGTGCGCAACCACGTTTCGAACATCCTGAACAAGCTGCAGGTCGTCGATCGCGCGCAGGCCATTCTCATGGCGCGCGAAGCCGGGCTCGGCCAGCCTTAGGGCGGCCGGGCTCTTTTTATTCGTTTCGATCTATCCACGCATCCCGTGCGGGATGCGACGAGCGGGACGCCGGCGCCGCCGATCTGATGATATTATTTCAATCCACGCATCCCGCACGGGATGCGACATACCATCATCTGGAGTAGTATCGGACGGAAAGATTTCAATCCACGCATCCCGCACGGGATGCGACCAACGGACGCGGCCAATATATACCGGGTTTCGAAATTTCAATCCACGCATCCCGCACGGGATGCGACACGAGCCCGTCAAGGACCCGGTGACCAAATCGACATTTCAATCCACGCATCCCGCACGGGATGCGACCTCTTTGCGGATGTTAGCGACGGTCTTGAGGTCGATTTCAATCCACGCATCCCGCACGGGATGCGACCGACCATGTATCCGAGTTGCGAGAGGAACATGAGGATTTCAATCCACGCATCCCGCACGGGATGCGACTTGAAGAGTCAATATCTCTGGTCGGACTTGTACGATTTCAATCCACGCATCCCGCACGGGATGCGACTACGGCTCCATCCTGGATGGTATCGGTCGTTACGATTTCAATCCACGCATCCCGCACGGGATGCGACGTGCTTGTCCCGCTTAATCGGACGGCGACCGGAGAGATTTCAATCCACGCATCCCGCACGGGATGCGACGTCTTGCCGTGTTTGTTAATGTGCTCGCGGTACATTTCAATCCACGCATCCCGCACGGGATGCGACGACGCCCTGTTTGCTGGCGAGCTTGGCAACTTCTCATTTCAATCCACGCATCCCGCACGGGATGCGACATACCATCAATGGTCTATGATGAGACGCACGTTATTTCAATCCACGCATCCCGCACGGGATGCGACATACCATCAATGGTCTATGATGAGACGCACGTTATTTCAATCCACGCATCCCGCACGGGATGCGACGAGCAGGATGGGCGAGAAATCCCTGTAGTCGAGATTTCAATCCACGCATCCCGCACGGGATGCGACTCGTTTCCGTTGTCGTCATACTCGGGCACGTTATATTTCAATCCACGCATCCCGCACGGGATGCGACATAAACTCACAAGGTTCAGCCTTAACAGAAAATATTTCAATCCACGCATCCCGCACGGGATGCGACATCGCTCGCCGTGCTTTTGCATGATTGGCACCAGATTTCAATCCACGCATCCCGCACGGGATGCGACAGCGATTTTTCGCCTAAAATTACCCAAAAATATAACTATACGAGAGAAGAATCGCTTTCAAATCGAAAATAGAAGCCCAAAAAATGTTAATTATCCGAAGCAAATTCCAAAATTTAGAAGAAATTTGGTGCGAATCCCCCGGGAAAATCATGTGCGCTTCACATTCGCACCACGAGGATTCCCGCTACAAAATCAACGGGCCTTCCAAATCAAGGGACTCTTTCACTCCGAAATGCTCTACCTTGCCCTTATAATTGTTGCCCAATTGGTAAAAGCGAAGGCTGTCCTGTTCCTCGTCAATCAATTCCAGCAACTTTAATTTTAGGATTTTAAACTCCGTGGCGTCAACTACGCATTCGAATACGGAATTTTGTACGCGTTGCCCGTAGGCCTGGCATGCCTTTGAAACTTGACGCAATCGCCTTTGTCCTGCGCTGTTAACCGTACTTACATCATACGTGATGAGTACCAGCATTGAGATCACCTACTTCCACAAAAAAGGCGGGTACTCGTCCAGATCGTTGCGCAAATGACGGGCCAACAGCAAGGCTTGAACGTGCGGGACCAGCCCCCAAGATATTTTTTCTCCCAAATACGGATGCACGATCTTCTCCTGCTTCCTGTTCTGCCATGCGGTCAGAAAGGTTTTTCTTGCCTCGTCTTTCATGATGACGGCGCCGTTTTCTTTTTTCAAAAAGTCATCCTTGCCCACGATTCTCTTGTTTATGAGCGACAGCACGAACTTGTCCGCATAGATGCTTCGCAACTCTTCCATCAAGTCCAACGCTAGCGAGACCCTGCCCGGACGGTCGCGATGCATAAAGCCGACGTATGCGTCCAGCCCGACGCCTTCCAGTGCGGACGCCATGTCGTGGGCCAATAGCGTGTAGGAGAGCGAAAGCATCGCATTCACGTTGTCCAACGGCGGCCTTCGGGAACGGGAGCGAAAAACGAAATCCTCCTTCTGCTGAAGGATCATGCGGTCGAACAGCTTGTTATAGCACACGGCCGCTTGCCCTTCGAACCCTCTCAACCGCTCCAAATCTTCGCATGATCTTGCGTCCGACAGGATGGCTGAAAGCTGGGCCGAAGCTTCTTTAAAACGATCGACGTCGATGCGCAACGGATAGTCGCGCGTCATCCTCTCGATCATCCATTTCTGGTTATAAATTTTTCCGACGATAAAATTGCTCGCGATTTTCGCGGACAATCGCTCGTCTTCCGAGATCCGGTACTGCTTTTTTCTCAGGACGACGTTGCCCTGGCTTTGCCCGACGACTCTGGCCAGAAAACGGCCGTTCATCGTCAGAAACGTCAAGGAGATATTGCGCTCCGCGCAATATCCCATAAGTGCCGGGCTGGCGCCGGTGTATCCGAAGGCGACGATTCCCTCCAAATTGTGCAGCGGCAGCCTGCCCAATTTCTCCTGATCTTTCGTCAGCACCACGTTATCGCCGTCGAGCGCCAAATAAACGTCCGGTTGGTTGACGAACAAGGTGTTCAGCAGCTTTTTCATTCCTTGATTTTCCCTTCAATATAACTTTTGACCGTCCGTTTGTTCATCATTTCGGGCAAGCAAATGGATTGAAGGGAACAACTGCGGCAGTATGCTCCTGTTTTCACTTTGGGCGTGTACCTCCGCCGGTAATAATCCTGCATTTCGGCGACGACGGCTCGGACTTTGCTTTTGAGATCGGCAGTCAACGGCACTTCGACCCGGTGCTTGATCTCGTTGTAATACAGGTAGCCCAGAATGACTTCGCACAAAAGCATCTCTTCCAGGCAAAGAGCTTGCGCGGCAAGCTGCAAGACGTCTTCTTCGCCTTTTTTCGGCTTGCCGCGCTTGTATTCGACCGGATAGGCGACGTACCTGCCTTCCGCCCCCTGGATTTCAACTCCGTTGTCGTCCCGGATAAACTCGACCACGTCGCAGATCCCGGTAACGCCGAGGCTTTCGGATTTAACAGGCATGGCGCGAACGGTCAGCTTGTCTCCCCGCTTTTCTCTCGTAAACGGTTTGTCCGCATTTCGGTGAAGATGCTGCCCTTCGACCGTTCGAACATTTTCCGCCCATTGCTGTTCGATGTGAATGAACGCCCATTGCCGTTTGCAAAATTGAAAATGCTGAATGCCCGAAAGCATCAAGTAGGAGTCTTCTTTATCGTCCATCGATCGTTTCGACTTCCAATCCTTCCAGCGGCGATACGGAAAATTTGTAATCTTCGAACGATTTCGGCTCTTCCGCGGTTTTCTCCCACTTCAGGGAGCGATGGACCTTGGCTGATGAAAATTGGCCCAATTTGGACCGGTGCTCCCACCAGTAAACCTTGTGCACTTCCATGCTGCCTTCCGGTCTGGCGGACGAAGCGTCGTTTTCGAACAAAGAGACGAGCGCTTCTTTGATCTTGAGGGCATCCTCGTTCGTGAATCCGGTTTTTTCGGCTAGTTGCGTATTGATGCTGCCATAAAAAACGTAAACGCCCGCGTCGACGCGATGCTTCATGCCCATCGTATCCGAAGAACGCTTCTCCCCCGGTTCGGAGTTGACGCTTTTCGTAATTTGCGTGCTCGTAATATCGATCGGATCGAGGCTTGTCGCAGTGTGGATCGAAACGGGCCCCCGAACCCCGACGGAAACGCCGGCCCCCGATTTATCGGCTTTAAAAGCGAACACCTGGCCGAAACTGCGAACGTCGATCCATTCCTGGCAGGCGATACGGGCAAAGTCGTCGCTCGAGCCCGTCTTCGATTTCAAAATTTTCTCCAGTTCGGCATTGCCGTCGGCCCGTTCTCTCAAGCTGTTGTAAGCATCCGACTTGCGGTCGTTCGATTGGACGAAAATCGATTCGCCCATATCCTGAAGGCGATTGCGAATTTTCCGCTTCAGCGCGACGTCCGAAATCTCGCCGTAACCGTCGTAGTTTTGGCGAGGACGGTTGCCGTTCAACGGATCTCCGTTCGGATTTGCTTTGATGACGGACAAAACGACGGCAAAATCAATTTTTCGGTCCAGTGTGCTCATTCCGATCTCTCCCTTAATTAAATGGATTGTTCGCTTGCGTCGTCCTGACTTTCTTTCTTCTGGTAGAGTTCATGCCGCTGACTGTAAAAACCGAGCAAATACAACCCGGACAACGGCTTATTGTTAAACTGATCCGGCGGGATGCGCGAGCCGATTTCGTCGATAATCTTCGACCAATAGGTCGCCTTCGTTCCCAGTCTGGCTTGATACGGCTGCAAGCTCGTTTGAATGGTCGCCCATGTCCTCGCCGGATGCCGGGAGAACGCGTTCATATAGCGGATCGCGTTGGTCGCACGGCTTTCTTCGGAACCGAGCGCCCGTCTCTCCAGCACGTCGGCGACAGCAAGCAATCGGCCGAACAAATAATCGCGCTCATTGTTATGAACGTCCAGTGCCACACGCTTTTCCTCCTTTTGATTGATTAAGGCGCATGCGATGCTCAGCGTCTTTTCCCACTCCCATTTTTCCATCGACACGGGATTGGAAGCGCGGTGCAAAGCGCTGTCCACGATGTCCTTCGGGATCGCCCGCTCGTCGACGATGCAGGGCAGCATGCGCTCCATCAGCCCTTTGACGATCTTCTCGCCGGCTCTGGGACCGTAAGCTGCAAAGGCGATGTCCTTCGTAGCGGGGGCTCCGAAAAATTGAACAAATTCGCCGTTCTCGTCTTTGCGGTATCGGTGCAGCCACACGCAAGACGAATGCCACCTGATCAGCCGGTTCAGATAAAATTCCTTGTTCAAATTCCGATAGTACAGGACCGCCATGCGCCCGGTCGTAGCCGAATCGAGAACGAGAATATTCACGTTCGCATTCATCGAGGACGACAGTCGGTTGCGATACCCGCCAAGCGCCTTGCCGAACTCGTCCGCGAATTCCTTGTTCGTAAACGAGATATTCGCTTTGACGACCGTCGTCTCCGGCGACAAGGAAAAGGAATCTCCCATCGGCTCCGGGACGCCCAGGTCGTCGTTCGCCCAAACGAGAAAAACGCGTTGGTCGACGATTTTTCCCTGGCGGTTGATAAGCCATTTCAGGGCGTTATGTGCCTTCTGCGAAACTTCGTAGCTGATGCTAGCCGCCTCGTTGCCGGTTTGAAACCGTCCGCGAAACGTAAAGCCGCTTGTGTCGTTGGCCGAAATCAGTTTGGCTTTGTCTGCGGCGTTCCGGATTTTGTTGGCGTGCCGGTCGGTGCTCGGACGCTTCTCCCCGGTAACGTAGCAGTAATCTTCTTCCCCTAACCGGCGGCCGTAAAAGCGCATGAAGGAATCGTACATCTCCGGGTCCTTCCACACTTTCGTCAATACCTTGTCGGGGGAGTATACATTGAAACGAACGAACAAACTCTCGACGCCGCCGACCATGACCGAGAAGACCGGCGGTTTGGGCGTATCCGGCTTGTCCCATTTGTCGAGCAGCCGATTGTCGGCGTCGACGTAGAGAACTCGGCTCTCCACCAGATCCTGAATCAGCCTTCCTTTTCGCAAGTACCGGTAAATGCTTCTGACTTTATCGACGGCATAGGGAGATTCCGCCCATTCTCCCAATTGCTTGATGTAAGAGGGAAAAGGGTCGTCCTTCTTGATCTCGCCGCCGTAAGCGGCGAAGTCCCCCGCCACGTAACTTAATTTATCGTGGAGCGGATAGGGAGCGATCTTGGAACCGGCGCGGCTCGCCGACTCTTCGGTGCAAGGAATCAGCGTACTTGCATCGTTCTTGTCGATAACGTCCGCCCAATGAAATTCCCCGTCCTCCGTTACCTGTACTTCAATATGCGCGTTCTGGGTCGTGTGGGAGACGGGCAGCAGCGTGAATTCCTGCTCGTTGTGCCTTCTCTCGATTTGACCGACCCGATCCAGGTTCGACTCGTAGGTCTGGTACAAATTAAGCAGCCAGCTCATGGATTCACCCCCTCTTCCATCTGTGCGTACAAGTCTTCGGCCGACTCGACATTGGCGGAATCGAACCGCTTCGGCTTCATTTCGGCCACCGTTCGAACTTGCGTGCATTCCTCCGGCCGGATGAACGTAATGACGCCGTTCCTCATGACCGGATTCCACAGCCGGATCTCCATCTGGTCACGGCCGGTTTCGTCCGGGTAACTGATGCCATGCACCATCGTGCCGAAATGAAGCTCTTCGATGCCGTCGTAGACCCCTTCCCCTTCGCCAAAAACGCACGGCTCGACATAGGCCTGACATTCCCTTGTTCCGAGGAAAATGTCCCGTCGCCCGCCAGCCTGGAGCGAACGTTTGAGGATATTGTGGTGCTTATGCTCGTTGCGGTCGAACGCCAAATCCGGTCGGTTCAGATTGAACTCGAAATGAGCGCGAACCTGATAGCGTACGTCCCTTAAATACGTGTAGTTGGCCAGCGTATTCCCTCCGCCGTACTCCATCGGACGAATCCCCTTGGATTCCATGCGGATCGGGTTCAGGATCCGGACCTCGTCAATCAGCATCTGAAGTGTAGGTTTCCAATATATGGATTCCACAATCCCTTTCAGCGCTTGGTAGGTGGGAATCTGGTAGGACAGCTTCTCCCCGCCAAGTTTCGTCAGAGGATCGGTAAACAGGGCGTACTTGCCGTAAACGACAAATTCGATGGAATTTCGCATGGAAAGGACACCTCCTTTCTGGTTTCGACATTCTTTATATCCAACTTTATCCTAAAATCCAGTCATTGTAAAATATTTACCAAATGGTCGTTATCTCACATAACGCGGATGAAAAAATCAAATGATCCCCGCAGCGAACCCGCTGTCATTGTCCGAATCGACGCCGAAGTCGCGGTTATAGGCGCCTTCTTTTAACGCCAATACCTTCCCGTCCAGCAAACCGACTAGACCGTCGTTCTGCGCCAATCGTTCTTGTTCGTGGCGGAATAAATTGACGGTATACGGCTGCGCCCTTCGCAGTAATTTTGACAGCTCCGCTATGGAAGTCCCTCCGCTAAGCTCGGCAATGACCTCCTTGCCTTCGTCGCCATATGGAACCAGAACGGAAACGGTCGGACTATCGATGACCTGAAAGCGTTCCGCCGCCGTCCGATAACTGTTCACAATAAACAAACGAAGATCGTCTCCAGCGTTGCTCTTGTAGGCCTGATAGTAAGAATTATGCTGCCTCGGCACCGTCAACAGTTCGATCGCGCTTTTGCTTAGCGCCGGGATCGGGTAATCCAGACTCGTTTCGAACTCCTTAAAAAATTCCTGAAAATATTTGCGCATCGCCTGCTGGGACAACGGGCTGCCGCCGTGAAGACTCGGATCTTTTCGCAGGTCGGCGAGAATTTTTTGAGTCTCTTTTTTGCCGACTTTAATCTCCGGCAGATGCTTCAGATTTTCCTCCGCATGGTCGATCACATACACCTTCCGGATGCCGTTTTTGCCGTGCCGGTTGCATCGGCCCGCGGCTTGCGCAATGGAGTCCAACCCCGCCAAAGAACGAATGACGCAATCGAAGCTGATGTCGACTCCGGCTTCAATCAATTGCGTGCTGACGCAAACGACTTTTTCCTCGTTCCTTAAATGCTTCCTGACGTTCTCCAAAATACGATGCCGGTGCGCCGCGCACATCGATGTGCTTAAGTGATAAAGTGGAATTTCCTCTTTCTCAAGTCTCTCGTACAGCTTTTTGACGACGCCCTTGGTATTCAGAATGACGAGCGCGCTGCGAACCTCTTGCAATTGGTCCAGGACGAATTCAGCCAATCTTTCGGTATCCAGCGCTTCCGTCGCCCGGTCGACGATTTCGACTCTTTTGAACGCGTCGATGACCCTGTTCAGATCATCGATGATCTCGGCATCGGGGTTGACCGCCAGCTTATGTTCTACGAAATCCAGGGCGGGCTGAGTAGCGGTACAAAGAATCAAACTGGTGTTGCAATAGGTTTTGAGAAAATTCAGCGCCTGGTTAAAAAGGGAGACGCAGCGAACGGGGACCTTCTGAACTTCATCGAAAATGATGACCGATTCGCTCAAGTTATGGAGCCTGCGAACGTTCCGGCTTCCCGCGGCAAAAAACACGTCCAGAAACTGCACCATCGTCGTAAATACGATCGGCGAATCCCAGTTGTCCTTGGCCAGCTTTAATTTTTGCCGCTCATTGACGATGCCGTCCTCGTGCTCGTCTTCGTCGTGCAGATCGTCGACCACGTTCGAATGATGCTCCAGAACGTGAGCGTCATCCTGCAGGATGCGGCGAACCTCTTCCGCATTTTGCTCGATGATGGTCGTATACGGAACGACATAAATAATGCGTTTTTTCCCGTATTCCTGAGCGTGCTTGAGCGCATATCGCAAACTGGCCAGCGTCTTGCCGCCTCCCGTCGGGATGGACAATGTGTAAATTCCCGAGGGCTTGGCCGCAAACCGTTCGCATTGTTCGGACATGTCCCTTCTTAATTGAGCAATCGGGTGCTGGGCGTCGTCCCGAGCGCGGAACGAATCGAGCTTCGCCATGAGCTTATCGTAATAAACCGTAAACAACGTTGTCCGGTCCGGCTTGGATTCCTCTTTTTCCCCTTCTTCAAAGATTCTCGTATTGGTCCGGTCCGCATCGATCAGCGCGCTAAATACGAACTTGGTCAAAAACATGACTTTGCTTTCGTCGGATATCGGAGAAGGTTTGGTCATGAATCCCTGCAGCTCATCCGACGCCCGGGCAACATAGGAGCGAAATTCCGTCTCGTTCATGACGTTGGCAAGGAAATGCCGTTTGGCCCGGTCGAATTCGTCCAGCTCCTTTTTCTCGACGCGCTGCAAGTAGGGGGACTCCAGATCCGGGCTCAAAAAATCGAGCAAATAGCCATGATGCGACAAAATGGCGTTGCCGACGATTTCGGCCAGAATCCAGTCGTATCGGGATGGCGCACCGGTGTGGAACATTTCAAACAGCAGCTTCCCGCCGGCGGTCGAGTGGTCCACGCTGCCGCGCTTGGGCGGGGAATCGGGGTTTTGCACCGCTTGCTGTATGTATTCTCTGAATGCATGGGTATACTTGCCCATATCGTGAAGCAATCCCGCCAGCCCCGCAATGTGCTTGATGCCAACTTTGGCTCCGAACGATTCGGCCAAAACCTTCACTTCCAGCAAATGCGCTTCTACGCTTTGAATTTTTCCGTCGCTTCCCCGGATATGTGCGATATAGTTCATTGGCACCCTCCCGACTTGTAATCGATTCTCTTGATCCTAATGTACCATAGAAAATTGACAGCCGGTTGCCAGCGAACGTATGTTTCTGTAATAATTTGATTTTAAATAGATTGTTTTGGCGAGGGGACTAGTTGAGGAGGAAATTTAAAGAAGACCACTTTGGGGAATCTGATAAATTAATGGCTATTTGTAGTCACGTGGTGGATTCTATGAGCGAATTGATTACCGCGAAAAGCTTAACGACGCAACCCCTATCCAGGAATGCGGGATGCGACCTTGAGTTAGCCTTCATGCCGAGAGTCCTTTACCCTTTGGTTCCCGGGAGAAATTGCATCTCTTACGAAATCACGAATTCCTTCACAGCACCTTATCGCATCTGAAGCCATTTCATTCGTTACATCAATCCCTAAATATCTAGCCTTAATGGGATAGTCGTTCAGATCCTCGCAATATTTTCGGATTTGATCTGGAATGATCATTCCTGCTGACTCTAATTTATCTGCTATAGCTTCCAGATCGTGTGACCTAAACTCCGCAATTCCTTTATAAAACACTAGAGATTTCAAAAACTTCTCGGCAGAAAGAGATGCGGTAAATGCAACAAGTTCAGGATTAACACCGCTATCCGACACTAGTTTGGCTGCTATTAAATCTTTTTCTGCCCCTCCATACCAAACATTGTAGTCATCGCTCATAAAGTACGATTCCCTCCCTCAAAACACTTTCATAAATCGTAGACTTCCTAAAATCTTCGTTCGTACAAATAAGCAAGTCTAGATCAACTATAGGAAATTTACTTGAGTGCCGCCTTCCCGCCCGTATGTTTGAACGAATATCTTTACTATCTTCTTCTACTAAAATAAGGATATCAAAGTCGCTGCTGGCGCCTGAATCCCCGCGAGCTCTTGACCCGAACAATACGATCCTCTCAATATTTTCAGGGTCCCTCTCTGCATAAATGTCTGCTATGATTTTCGCCAACTGTAAATCTTCGGGCGAAGCTTTATTCGTACGTACTACAACCTCACCAGAACTTAGGTCAGCATAAAGATGGCCCTCTCTCAGGCCATACTCGTTAAATAGCTTTTGGAGCTTCTCCTTCATCTCCTGAGGCACCTTTTCGATTCCCATAATACCACCTCAATCCACGCATCCCATGCGGGATGCGAACTGTCTGGATAACCATTGTTTCCAAGATGCCGAGATCTCATCCACGCATCCCACGGGAGGGTGCGACTATCTTTATTATATAATTATATACTCGCGTAAGCATAAAGTATTTCAATCCACGCATCCCATGCGGGATGCGACCAAGAAGCGTTATCCGAACTTCGACGTTAGTGCCATTTCAATCCACGCATCCCATGCGGGATGCGACGAAAGGCGCTCAACAAGCGGCTGCACCAGCGATCGAATTTCAATCCACGCATCCCATGCGGGATGCGACAAAAGTAAAATACGGTCGTGTCATCACCGGGGAATTTCAATCCACGCATCCCATGCGGGATGCGACCCTACTGGCTGCGCGGGTGGGATTACGACGAGCATTTCAATCCACGCATCCCATGCGGGATGCGACAAACGTTTCAATTTCTCCCCAATTCGATCCTGTATTTCAATCCACGCATCCCATGCGGGATGCGACTTTATTTGGTTTATGGGCCGCCGCTCGCCGGCAAATTTCAATCCACGCATCCCATGCGGGATGCGACGGGATGTCATATTTCGTCAAGGCCAAGCTTTACGATTTCAATCCACGCATCCCATGCGGGATGCGACAGCTTGTCGTTGGTACAAACGTCATCATGGGGCCATTTCAATCCACGCATCCCATGCGGGATGCGACGAAAGCACTCTTTGACGACTTAGCGGACTTGGAAATTTCAATCCACGCATCCCATGCGGGATGCGACGTATATCACGCCAGCCAATTCCGAACCGAAACAGGACATTTCAATCCACGCATCCCATGCGGGATGCGACCATGATTGGTTTCCTCCTCGACTTGCGGCGTTTTAGATTTCAATCCACGCATCCCATACGGAATGCGACCTTATCTGTCCGTTGACGCAGAAGGGAAAATCATTTCAATCCACGCATCCCATACGGAATGCGACCGAGGTAACGCTGTACGCCGTCACGATGCCCGGATTTCAATCCACGCATCCCATACGGAATGCGACGGCTAAGGACGCCCATGCAGAGCTTGCGGTGATCATTTCAATCCACGCATCCCATACGGAATGCGACCACGGCGGCAACGTGGCTCTGGGACAACGTGCTATTTCAATCCACGCATCCCATACGGAATGCGACACTGTGTAACTTGCTCCTCGCAACTGCTTGCAATATTTCAATCCACGCATCCCATACGGAATGCGACTTTTATGGGGTTCGACATTTCTGGCAGGTGACCATTTCAATCCACGCATCCCATACGGAATGCGACTCATCAGGGCAAGACTTAAGCTTCAACAGCAGGATTTCAATCCACGCATCCCATACGGAATGCGACAATCGTTCGGAAGTATGAAGGGAGTGGAAACTATGCATTTCAATCCACGCATCCCATACGGAATGCGACTTTCTGCTCCGTCCAAAAAGGCGGAAAGTTTGGCAAATTTCAATCCACGCATCCCATACGGAATGCGACGGAGGACTTGCTGCGGAAACGGTTCTCTCTCGCAATTTCAATCCACGCATCCCATACGGAATGCGACGGCGAGCGCCTAGGGAAGGCGCAGGCCAAATGGATTTCAATCCACGCATCCCATACGGAATGCGACCCGCTACTTGGAAGAACGCAATAAATCCATCATTATTTCAATCCACGCATCCCATACGGAATGCGACAGCGATTTTTCGCCTAATATTCCCCAAAAATACATGTATTCGTGAATATAATGGCGCTATTATCGCAAATATAAAACCAAATAGTGTGAATCCGCCAGTCGGATATCCAAATTTTTGCAGAAATTTGGTGCGAATCCCCCGGGAAAATCATGTGCGCTTCACATTCGCACCACAAGATATGTACGGCTCTGAACGGCCAAAAAAATAAAACCGATGCTCTATTTTAGCGTTCCGTATCATCGAACGTCAACAAAGCCTGTTCCCTTCTGATGCATCTAAACCGGAAAAAAGAAGCGTTCAATCCACCTTGAACCGATACCCCGCCCCCCAGACGGTGTCGATGTACGAGGGACTCGCCGGAACCGACTCCAGCTTCTCGCGGATTTTGCGAATATGGACGGTCACCGTGGAGCTGTCGCCGTTCGCTTCCAGCCCCCAAACCTTCTCGAACAGCTCTTCCTTGTGAAAAACCCGATTCGGATGCTCCGCCAAAAAAGCGAGCAAGTCGAACTCTTTGGTCGTCAATAATATTTCATCGCCGTTCACGAATACGCGTCGGGCGTTTTTGTCGATTTTGAGGCCCCGGATGGCGATTTCCGCCCGGCGGCTTTCCGCCGGCTTCGCCAGCCGCTCGTAGCGGGACAGGTGCGCCTTTACGCGCGCCACCAGCTCGCCCGGGCTGAACGGCTTCGTCATGTAGTCGTCGGCGCCGAGGCCGAGGCCGCGGATTTTATCGATATCCTCCGTCCGGGCGGACAGCATGATGATCGGAATTTCCCGTTCCGCCCGAAGGCGGCGGCAAATTTCGAAGCCGTCCATGCCCGGAAGCATCAGATCGAGAATGACGAGATCGTAACGGCCGTTCAGCGCCTCGCGCAGTCCGCCGTCCCCCGTATGCTCCATTTTGACCGAGTAGCCGCCGATTTCCAGGTAATCCCTCTGCAATTCGGCGATGCTCGTATCGTCCTCAATGATCAGAATGCGCTGCATCGTTCATCCGCCCTTCCGTCCCGTTTGCCGTTCCCGCTCCCGGCTTCGGCAGCGAGAAATAGATCGAGGTCCCCTGACCCGGCGCGCTCCGCGCCTCCACCCGGCCGCCGTGGCCTTCGATAATTTGCTTGACGATGGCAAGTCCCAATCCGCTGCCTCCCTGATCCGAATTGCGCGCCGGGTCCGCCCGGTAAAACCGGTCGAAAATATGCGGCAGCGCCTTGGGTTCGATTCCGCGCCCGTTGTCCTCCACCTGCACGACGAGCCAGTTGCCGGCATCGCCGACCTTGATGCGGATTTGGCCCGGATTTTTGTCCATATATTTCGCGGCGTTTTCCAGAATATTCGTTACCGCCCGCTTCAGATGGCTCCGGTCCGCGGGAACGCGCAGCGTCTCCAATTCGTCCGGAACGGCCAGCCGGCACTCGATTCCCCGCTTCTCCAGGTCGATCGCCATCGCGTCCGCGCATTCCCGCAGCAGCGCCGCGATCTCGACCGGCTCGAATTGAAAGGACAGACGGTTCAAGTCCAGCTTGGAAAACAGGAAAAGCTCGTCGATCAGACGGTCCATTTGCTGCGTTTTGGCGTGGATCGTCCGCAAGTAGCGGTCCAGTTTTTCCGGCGTGTCGGCGACTCCGTCGAAGATTCCCTCGACATACCCCTTGATCGAAGAGATCGGCGTTTTCAAATCGTGGGAAATGTTCGCGATCAGCTCTTTGCGATTGTTTTCGTACTGCATTTGCAAATCGACCGATTGCTTCAGCCTTCTGCGCATATCGTCGAACGACCGGCTCAAATCGCCGAATTCGTCCCGGCCGGACGTATCGATGCTTACGGCGAGATTGCCCTCCTTCATTTCCTTCGTGGCCCGCATCAGCTCGCGCAGCGGCCGGATGATGCTGCGGGAGACGAAATAGGTCAGGAAACCGTTCGTCAGCACGAAAATCACGAGCATGGCCAGGAACAGCCAGGGAACGGATTCGCCCAGGAAGTCGGCCAGAAAGTCCCCGAACACATACAGGTCCATGACGACAAAAGCGCTCCCCTCCCGGCCGTCCGCAAAAGGGATCGTGATCTGGTCGAACAGCAGCCAGCCGTCCAGAATAAGCATGCGGCTCTCGACGGTATCGGCGGCCAGCTTTTCGAGCAGCTTCGGAAGCCGCGCCGGTTCCGGCTCGTATTCGAGGGACGGCGATACGAACGCGGGCTCCCCGCCCCGCACGACCACAAGCCCCATATTGATCTGCCCGAGCCGGTCGTCCAGCTCCTGTTGCGTCGCGGGCGCCAGCATCCGGGACGGATCGGTTTCCGCGTGCTGCCGGATGTCCGACACGACCGCTCCCTCTTGCCGCAAAATGGCCTGCACCGGATTGCCCTCGTACCGATCGAGCCGGTAAACCGAGCCGAAATGCTCGGCGAACGAGCCCAGCATAATGAGCAGCGCAAAGCCCGACAGCAGCAAAGGCACGGCCAGCATGAGCAGATAGGACAGCAGAAGCCGCAACCGAATCGACATGTTTTCCAACCCCTATAACTCTTTCTTGTCGAACAGAACGTAACCGGCCGTAAAAAAAATCAGCCCCCATGCCGCGAGCAAAGCGAAGATGCCGGTCAGCTGCGGCCATGCCGTCGGGCCGTCCGTCCACAGAAGGTGCCAGTCGGTATAGTGTACCGGCAAATAGGCGGACACGGCAGGCACCAGCAGCACGCTAAGCTTCAGCAGCGCGTACAGGACGATGAGAACGGCCAACGCGCCCGTCGTATTTTTAAAAAGCTGGGCCACGAAAGCGGCCATCGCGCCGAGCACCGTCATCGGCAGCACCGATGCGGCAAAAGCCGTCGCCGTCGGCAAAATGCCGGCCGCCCAATCTTCCCTCCCCTGCAGCAGCAAGGCCGAAATCAGCGAAAAAAGGAGACCGACAGCCGTATACAAACACACCGAGAGGAAAATCGCGCCGATCTTCGCCGCGTACAGACGAAACCGGTCGACCGGCCGCGTCAGCGCCGTTTTCAGCGTTCCCGCCTCCGCTTCGCCCGTAAACAGGTCGACGGCGGTCATGAACGCGATCAGCGGCAGCAGAAACGAAGTGAACAGCCAGAGCACGCGCATCGGCAAATCGCCCGCGCCGACGAAGGCAAGGCCGTAGCCGGCCTGCACCCGGTCCAGCGTCAACGCCGCGCCGACCGGAACGAGCAGGCAGAGCGCCAGGAAAAACAGCGATTTTCGGCGCAAGGCGAGCTTGAACATCTCGTTGACCAGGCTTGCTTTCAGGGCATGCATACGTTTTCCACGCTCCTTTCGTGCCGAATCCGCTCCAGAAAATAGGCTTCCAGGGAACCGGCTTCGGCCAGCAGCTCCGGCATGGCGCCTTCCGCGATCATATTCCCTTTATACAGGATTCCAACCCGGTTGCATAGCGTTTCCATCTCGTGAACGAGGTGGCTGGACAGGAAAAACGTAATTTTCTCCTCCCGGGCCAGCCGGCGCATCAGCTCGCGCATGTCCGCCATGCTTTCGATGTCGAGCCCGTTCGTCGGCTCGTCGAGAATAAGCAGTTCCGGCCGGGACAGCAAGGCGCTTGCAAGGCCCAGCTTCTGCTTCATGCCGAGCGAGAAGTTTCCGACCTTTTCCTTGGCATAGGGGGCAAGCCCGGTCAGCTCCAGCACTTCCCCGATCCGGGACCGCCCGATCTCCGGGTAATATCGCAGCGCCAGCTCCAGGTTCCGGCAGGCGCTCATATAGTCATAAGCCGCCGGCGCCTCGATCATCGTTCCCGTGCGCTTCATCGCTTGCTCGTAACGCTCGGCCACGTCATTGCCGAACAGCACGGCCGTTCCGCGATCCGCCCGGCTCAGCCGGACGATCGCCTTCATCGCCGTCGTCTTCCCCGAGCCGTTCGGCCCGAAAAATCCGTAAATGTCGCCCCTTCGAACCTGAAGCGACACATTTTCGATGCCGCGCCCGTTGCGGTATTTTTTCGTCAGTCCCTTTAGTTCCAACACGATTTCGTCCCGGGGCTCCGTCAAGTTTCCGTTCACTTCGCTCGCCTCCTCTTATCCTCAAAGCTCGTTATATCTGCAGCCTGATTAGGTCTACAGCCTGCGCCCGGCCGGAAAGAGGAGAGAAGCTTTCGCTTCCGTCCTCTGTTTCCTCTGCGCCGCAGCGGGGATTTCCGGCCGCGCCGGTATCGTTACGCACCGCGCGCGCCGGCTCCCGGCACGCGGTGTTTCGCTGCATGGCGGCGGTCGGCCGCTTACGCAAACCGGAGTCAGGGCTGCTTCGTTCCGAACCCTTAGTCGTTATCGCGATCCGGAATGACTTCCACGTTTTTTCCCGTCAAATCGATCTTGTCCGGCACCGTGCTGTTGATGTCCGTCGTATCGAGCGCCAGGTCCAAAACGACCGTATGCTCCTTTCCGTCCGCATCCTTGCCGGAGTACGAGATGGCGATATCGTGCTCCGTAATGCCATAGTCGGGATCGGCCACCGCGTTCATCACGATGCTGTCGATCCGGACGTCGGACGAAAGCTCCGGCAATTGGCCGACGACGCGCTCCCACTCGTCGAACGCCTCGTCGCCCGGCTCGCCGTCCTTCGGTTCCTCTTCGTCGTAACGCGACATTTCCGTGATCAGCAGCGAGCCGACGGCGTTGACCGCGGCCGGAATGCGGCTTCCGGTCAGCTCCACCCGTATGTTGGACGTATCGCCGACTCCCGGCGTCTCCACGAAATACTGCTTCATGTTGCCGACCAGCGCGTCGATGACGTTTTCCGTCGTTTGGCTTATTTCGGTCGCCTGATCCTTCCATTCCTCGCGGTCTTCGGTCTCGCCCTCTTCGGAGTCGTCGCTGACGTAATACGTCTCGCTTCCGGCCGATTTCAGCACCGTCCGTTCCCCTATTCCGTACGCCTCGTAACGCTCCTCGCCGTTCAGGCCGCTTACCTCGACAATCGCGCTCGTCGCATCGGACGCGTCGTCGCTTTTGATGACCGAGCGCACGTCCAGCAGCTTCGAACCGTTGTCCGTCAGCGTCACGTTTACCAGCCGCGTTTCGTTCGATTGGGTCGCCGTCTGGCGGAGCGCTTCCTTGTACGTGTCGTAACCCGGCGTGCCGCCGACTCCGGCGAATGCCGTCGATACGATCATCAAGCTCCCTACCGCCAAACCTGCGCCAATCCATCCCGTTTTTTTCTTCATTTTCGATTTCCTCCTTAAATGTTGTGCGGAAAGGTTTTTCGCTTCCCATGACTTCATCGTAAAGGAGGTTCCGAAACTGCCGATAAACCGCTCATTAAAAGAGGAGAAACAATTTATTAAGAAAAGATTAATTGGGGGGATCAAAAAAGGCGAGCAACTGTTGGTGCCACATCCGCTCCGGCAGCGCCGTTATCCCGCCATGTAGTGCACGGGGTGCACCACATCCGCTCCGGCAGCGCCGTTATCCCGCCATGTAGCGCACGGGGTGCACCACATCCGCTCCGGCAGCGCCGCTTTCCCGCCATGTAGCGCATGGGGTGCACCACATCCGCTCCGGCAGCGCCGCTTTCCCGCCATGTAGCGCACGGGGTGCACTACATCCGCTCCGGCAGCGCCGTTATCCCGCCATGTAGCGCACGGGGTGCACCACATCCGCTCCGGCAGCGCCGCTTTCCCGCCATGTAGCGCACGGGGTGCACCACATCCGCTCCGGCAGCGCCGCTTTCCCGCCATGTAGCGCACGGGGTGCACCACATCCGCTCCGGCAGCGCCGAAGTCTCTGCCTCGAACGCCTGCGCGGACTTACAAAAAACGGCCGAAACCCGCGCGAACCGCGGGCCGGCCGTCGTTCCGGGATAAAGCCGCTAGGCGTTTTCCCACTTCTCTTTGAAAAACAGCTGGTACGCTTTGACCGCCAAAATTTTCACGATCATGTAGCAGGGGATGATGATAAGCATGCCGATAATCCCGGCCAGGTCGCTTCCGATGAGAACGAGCACGATCGTCGTCAGCGGGTGAATGTCCAGCTGCTTGCCGTAAATGTACGGCGCGATCAGATTGTCCTGGATTTGCTGGGCGAGCAGGATGATCACCAGCGACCAGAGCGCGATCGTAGGCGATTCGATGAGCCCGATGATGACGATCGGAATCGCCGACAGGAACGCTCCGACGAACGGAATGAAATTCAAAATGATGGCGATGACCGTGAGCAGCAGCGCGTACGGCAGGTCGATCAGGATAAACCCGATAAACATGAGCACGCCGAGCGCCAGATTGGCGATAACCCTGCCGATAATATAGCCGCTCAGGGCGTTGTCGATGTCGCCGACGACTTCGGCGGCATCGCCTTGAAATCGCTTGGGCACGGATCGGACGATCGCTTTGCCGAACTTGCCGCCTTCTTTTAACTGATAAAACAGAATCACCGGAAAAATAAACAGAATGACGGCAATGTTGGAAATGACGGATATCAGGCTGGTGACGTAATCCGTCAGGAAGGTGAACCCTTTGTTCAAATACTCGGTCACCTGGGAGATCACGCTCGTCCCTTCCGGGATGAGCCCCGAGAACACTTCGTTTTGCTCCCATTCCTGCAGCTGCCTGCTCAAAGCGTTGAACAAATCCGGCGCGCTTTCGACCAGATTGACGAGCTGCTCGCGAAGCGACGGCCAAACGCCGACGATGAACCCCGCCAAAATGAGGGCGATCACCAAATAAATGAGCAATATCGCGGCCGTCCGGTTCATTTTGTTCCGGGCGAGAAAATCGACGACGGGCCTTAGCAGGTAGTAGAAAAAAGCGGACAGCATCAACGGAACGGTAATGACGGTAAAAAGCGAAATCACGGGCTTGAAAATGAAATCGACCTTCGACCCCAAATAAAGGATCACAAGCAGCATAATGATGCCGAAGCCCAATTGCGAAAACTTTGAAAGTTTGATCATCCTATTCCCCCGTCATCTCCATATGTCCTGTTCCTATCATACAGGTCATTCCATTTACGTGTCGACCAAAGCTGCGGTTACATTCGATTTTAGCCAAAAAAAATCCCGATGACACCTGCGGTCATCGGGTAATGCTTTTGATGGAATTTATCCCTTCACGGATCCGGCCGTCATGCCCGCCACGATCTTTTTGTTGAAGAACAGGAACAGGAGGAGCGGCGGAATCGTAATGAGCAGGATGTTCATGAATAGCAGGTTGTACTGGGAGACGAACTGGTTCATGAAGTTATACAGGGTCAGCTGCACGGTCGCGTTTTTCGAGCCCGGGAAAAAGTAGAGCGGATTCGTGAAGTCGTTGAAAATCGTAACGGACGAGGTCACGATCACGGTGGCGGTAACGGGCTGAAGCAGAGGAAGGATCATCCGGAAAAACAGCCGGAACCCGCCGCAGCCGTCCATGATGGCCGCCTCGTCGATTTCGCGCGGAATGGTGGCCATGAAGTTCCGGTACAGCAGCACGCCGAACGGAAAGCCGAGCGCCACCTCGACCATGACCAGGCCGGTCATCGTCTTGAACAGCCCGATGCCGTCGAGCACCCAGATCGTCGGAACGATCGCGGGAGGAATGATCAAGCCGGCCAGCACGAAAAACGTAAGCCAGGGCGTGAGCCGGTCTTTTTTGCGCTGCATGACGAACGCCGCCATCGCGCAGACGACGATGAGGACGGCGATCGACAGGACGGTCAGCAGCGTGCTGTTGTAAAAAGCCAGCAGCAGCATGTAGTCGCGCGCCGTCACCACTTCCCTGACGTTGTCCCACAAATGGACGACGGACGGCCAGGCCATGCTCAGCTCGGACGCTTCCTTCGGATCCTTCAGCGCGTTCACCGCGACGAAATAGAGCGGCACCCAGAAAATGACGACGGACAGCAGCACCGCGACCGTTTCGACAACCAGCTTCCCGAGTTTCCGGTTCATAGGTCGACCTCTTTTCGGTTCAAGTACGCGGAGAGCGGATAAGCCAGCACCGTCACGAACAGAAACAGGATGACGTTGCCCGCGGTCGCCAGCCCGTAAAATCCGGCCTGATACTGCTTGTAAATGATGGAAGCGATCAAATCCGTCGCGAAGCCCGGCCCGCCCTTCGTCATCGTCCAGATCAGATCGAACGAGCGCAAGCCGCCGATGAACGCCAGAATGATGACGGTATTCGTCGCCGGACGACTGAGCGGAACGATAATGCGCCAAAATTTATCGAACGCGTTGCCGCCGTCGATTTGCAGCGCCTCGTAATAATCCGACGGAATCGACATAATGCCGGCGATATAGATAACCGTCGCGAATCCGACGCCTTTCCATACGTCGACGAGCGCGTACGCGAGCATATTGCGAAAAGCCGATGCTGAGCGAAGGCTCCTGAAAGAAGGTAGCGAAGTTCTGAAAGCCGATAAACTCCCAATCCGCCAGCGTCCACCTCGTCATGCTGAAGAAGAAGGACATGACGGTGGGCAAAACAGCGGCGGAACCGAAAGCGCTATCATTGCGAAAAGCACGCGGCTGCGAATGCGCCGGAAGCAAAGCCTGGCGAAAAAAGGACGCAAGCGATCGTTCAAGCGTTTACTTTCCCGTACGGCCGGGAGCGGATCGGCCGTCCCTTACGGTCGTCGTATTCAGCAGGGGACGATTCGATCCGGCCCATGAACGCGGCCGCACGTCCCCGCTTCGATTGTAACCTCGTACCGCCCGTTTGCGCACGCCTTAATTTCGCCTTCGCGGCAAACGGAGGCCAGGCGGTTCCCCGCCGCACCGGGGACGCCAGCCGCTAACAGGCGCGAGCTTGGCCGATATGCGCGCCGGGCGGCTTGCCCGGCTGGGAGCGGTCGGGCTGCGCGCCGGGCGGCTTGCCCGGCTGGGTGCGATCGGTTCGGCCAAAACAGCTTTTCGCCGCCGCCGATTGTCCCTTTTCCGGTCCAAACCGGGTTCCTCCGCGTCCTTCGTTGGAAAACATCCAGCGAGGAGCGGGGGAAACGCGAAAAACTCCGGCTATGCTGGAAAATATCCAACGAAAATCGGCGTTTGGATCCCATTCCGGACGAAAAGGCTTTTTTTCATTGGATAAAATCCACTGTAACTCTTCGTTCTCGTGCGCCGGGCGGCTTTTCATTGGACAAAATCCACTGAAGTTAACACTTGTGCCGAATGGGATTCCACGCTCAACCAAGACGCGTCTCCGATCCGGGACTGCGCTCGCGCTGACAACTGGCGGCAAAAATCCGGCGCAACCGATTGCGGCAGTGCCGAAGTCTGTTACTATAGGGAGGAAACGTCTTAGAGAGCGTTTACTTCACCAAAGGGGTTCTGAGAAAACATGTGGCTTTTGTACGCAGCGGCCGCAGCCTTCTGTTTCGGCATGCGCGCCATTTTGTACCAGTGGTCGTCGCGCAAGCCGCTTGATCGCAATCTGATGCTGTTGGGCGTTTTTTTGTGCGGCACGATCCTGACGCTGGCCGTCAACGCCTTCCTTGGGCAGCCGTGGACCCGGGGCGCGATGACCGGCATGGCGATGGGAACGTTCTCGTTCGTGGCCAACATGGCGATGTACCGCGGCTTCGCCGTCGGCAAAGCGTCGCTCGTCGCGATCATCACCGCGCTGCCGCCCGTCGTCGTCGCGGCCGGGGCGTACGCGCTATGGCACGAAACGCTAAACGTCTGGCAATTCGGCGCGCTCTGCGTCATCCTGCTCGGCATTATCGTCATTCGTTACTCCAACGATCTGAAGCTGTCCAATCTGAAAGGAGCGCAATGGGCCGTTCTCGCGATGCTCGGCTTTGCGGCCAACGACTTGTCGTCCAAGCAATCCCAGCTCTGGAGCGCGGAGGTGCTTCCTACGCTGACGACGATGTTTGCGACGGGTTCGCTGCTGTTTTTCGCGGTCTGGTTCAAAACGTCGGTACGGGAAAAACCCCGGGCCGCGGATTTGGATTCGCCGGAAGCCACGGCATCGGTCGCCCGCTCGGCCGGGTCGACGGCGAGCGCGGCCGCGGAGACGAAGGCGGCTGCGGAGACGAAGGTGCCCGCTGAGACGAAGGCGGACCCCGGACGACCGCCGCGCTGGCCGGCTTGGCGTACGCTTCTGTGGGGCATGACGGTCGGCTTGACGAACGCTTCCGGAATGATGCTTATCCTTCCCGCGTTCAAGTTGGGCGCGGCCGGACTCGTGTCCGCCGTCATCGCCACGAACGTGCTGCTCATTCTTCTGTTTACCCGCTTGTTCCTGAAGGAACGGTTCACGCGCCCGCAGCTGCTCGGCATCGGCGTCACCATTGCCGGTGTGCTCCTGCTGCGGTTGATGGAATAGCCGCAGACGTTCAGGCGCTTTGCGGGTCGTTTCATCGGCTTTGCCGGTTCAAGTTCAGTATCGCGGTACGGTAAGGCGGGACGAAATGTTGAGATGAGTCGCCACGACTCAACTGGGGCGATCCATGCGTGCGGAGGCGGCGAGATGAGTCATTTTTACTCAAATGCGTTCGGCTATAGGCACAGAGCGAGGCGAAATGAGTCGCCACGACTCAACTGGGGCGATCCATGCGTGCGGAGGCGGCGAGATGCGTCATTTTTACTCAAATGCGTTCGGCTATAGGCACAGAGCGAGGCGAGATGAGTCACCACGACTCAAATGGAGCGATTCCATGCGTGCCGAGGCGGCGAGATGAGTCATTTTTACTCAAATGCGTTCGGCTATAGGCACAGAGCGAGGCGAAATGAGTCGCCACGACTCAACTGGGGCGATCCATGCGTGCGGAGGCGGCGAGATGAGTCATTTTTACTCAAATGCGTTCGGCTATAGGCACAGAGCGAGGCGAAATGAGTCGCCACGACTCAAATGGAGCGATCCGTACGGGCAGGGGCGATCAGATGTGTCACTTTGAATCAACCGCGTGCGGCCATAGGTGCAAAACGAGGCCAAAATAGCAAATCCCCTCCGGGGAGGCATGCGTGCCATTCCGGAGGGGATTTGCTATTGGCGGCTTATTGCCGCAGCGTCTTCAACGCGCCGCTCCATGCCACCACTTCATCCAGCATCGCGTTGACATTCGTCAGATGCAGCTCTTGCGGCTTGAACGTCGTGTAGTTTTCGAAATCGGTAAACAGCGACAGCGTCGGGTGCGTGCGCACGTCCGCGATTTTCAATTCGCCGCAAATGCCGCGAAGGTGCTCCGCCGCGCGCGCGCCGCCCGTCGATCCGTAGCTTACGATGCCCGCGGCTTTGTTGTTCCAGGCCTCGCGTGCCAGGTCGAGCGCGTTTTTCAGCGCCCCGGTAATGCTGTGATTGTATTCTTGAACGATGAAAACGAATCCGTCCAGGCTGGCCAGCTTTTCGTTCCAGGCCGCGATTCCCGGCGCGTCGGCTTCCCCGAGAAACGGCAGCTTGAAATCGGCGATATCGACGATCTCATAGTTCGCATCGCCGCGCTTGTCCGCGATCCCTTTCACCCATTCGCCCACCTGCGGGCTTACGCGGCCTTGGCGCGTGCTTCCCAAAATAATGCCGATGTTCAGTTTTGCCATTGTTTGTTCCTCCTCGTTCGCTTTTTTGAATATTTTATCCAACAAACCCATAACCTACACCATCATTCCCGAAAACTTCATATAATTACTTTTTGTTAGTTATTATATAAATAGAATTTAGTGGTGTCAAGTTAGTTTTTTGAGAGATAGTTGGACGCTCGAGTTTGAAGGGGCGGATCGTTCCGAAAAAAAGCTGCGAGCGGCGAGCCGCTTGCAGCATCTTACAATCGATTCATTTAGCAATTAGACGTTGGCGATGCCGGGCTCCTTCGCGTCATGCTCCAACAGCGCCGCGGATGGCCTGAATGCTTTCCGCCCGGCTCGTCGGCGCTCTCGGCGCGAAACGGCCGTCTCCTAGGCCTTTCAAAATTCCCTTCCCGATCCGGCTTATTTGAACCGGGTTTTCAAACGCGCGTTCCGGCTATCGATCCCCGATTATCTCGTCCAGCTGCGCATGGAGGAAGCCTGCCGGTTCATCAAGGAGCATCCGTTCGTGCTGATCAAGGAAATCGCCGAGCACGTCGGCTATGCGGACCCTTTCTATTTCAGCAAGGTGTTCAAGCAGTATACCGGATACAGTCCCAGCGATTACAAAAACAAAGCCGAACAGCCGCTCATTCGATCGCCAGCAGCTCGCGGATGTCCCGCTCGGTGAGCGCGGAAAGCGCCTCTTCGCCGGGCCGGATCACTTCCGCGATCAGCGATTTTTTCTTCTGCTGCAGCTCGTGCATTTTCTCCTCCACGGTGCCTTGGGCGACGAGGCGAATGACCTGCACGACTTTCTTCTGGCCGATGCGGTGCGCGCGATCCTCGGCCTGCCGCTCCACGGCGGGATTCCACCAGAGATCGTACAGCACGACCGTATCCGCGCCCGTCAGGTTGAGCCCGGTGCCGCCGGCTTTGAGCGAAATGAGGAAAAGATCGCGCTCGCCTTCGTTGAAGCGCGCGCAGATTTCGACCCGCTCGGAAGCCGGCGTGCCGCCGTCCAGGTAAAAAAACGGCACGCCCCGATAGCCGAGCTCGCGGCCGATCAGCCCGAGCATCTCCGTGAATTGGGAGAATACGAGCATCCGCCTGCCCGCGCTGCGACAGTCCTCGATCGTCTGCAGCAGCTGCTCAAGCTTGGCCGAGCCGCCCGCATAGTCTTCGACGAACAGCTCGGGGTGGCAGCAGATTTGGCGCAACCGCGTCAAGCCGGCCAGAATTTTGATCCGGCTCTTCCGAAAGCCGTTCTCGTCCAAATGCTTCAGCGTTTCGCTCCGGAGCCGGGCCAGGTAAGCCGCGTAAAGCTTCTTCTGCTCCGGCAGCAGCTCGGACACCTGCATCGACTCGATCTTCTCGGGAAGCTCCCGAAGCACGTCGCTTTTCAGCCGCCGCAGCAGAAACGGGCGGGCGCGCCGCGCGATCGTCTCGCGCGAAAGCTCGCCGAACGCTTTCCGGTCCGGAAAAAGTCCGGGAAAAACCGCGTCGAAAATCGACCGCAGCTCCTCCAGCGAATTTTCGATCGGCGTTCCGGTGAGCGCGAACCGGTGCTCGGCGCGCAGCGACTTGACCGTTCGCGCGGTCTGGGTGGCGTCGTTCTTGAACGCCTGCGCCTCGTCCAGAAAAAGCGTATGGAACGAAAGCTCCGCATAACGCGCGATATCCCGGCGCAGCAGCGGGTAGGAGACGATGACGGCGTCGACGTTCGCCGCTTCTTTCAAAGCCGCGATCCGTGCGGATTTGGCGCCGTCGGCGGCGATCGCCCGGACGCCGGGCGCGAATTTGCGCAGCTCGCTCAGCCAGTTGTACATGAGCGAAGCCGGCGAAACGATGAGAGCCGGCTGCTTGCGGGCTCGGATTTCCGGGAGCGCGGAGACGAGGAAGGCGATGCTCTGCACCGTTTTTCCAAGTCCCATATCGTCCGCGAGAATGCCGCCGAACCGGTAATGGGCAAGCGTCTTGAGCCATTGGTAGCCGAACTGTTGATAGTCCCGCAGCACGGGCGAAAGCGATCCCGGCACGGGAAAATCGAGATGATCCGGATTCCGTAAATGCGCAAGCAGCCGCCGGATCGACTTGCCCAGCCGGACGATGCCGCCGCCCTCGCGATCGCGGGCATCGAGCAGGTGAAGCGCGCGGGCGGCGGGAAGAGCGAACGAGTCGCCGATCCCGGTTTTGCTTTCGGGCAGCCCGATCTCGTTCAGGAAGCGGATCATTTCTTGAAACTCGGCCGAATCCAAAGGAAGCAGCGCGCCGTTTGGCAGCCGGTGGTATTTTCGTTTCTCGGCAAGCGAACGGATGACGTCGCGGATTTCCGATTCGGGAATGCCGTCCATCCGGAAGCGAAACTCCAGCCAATTCGTGCGCTCATCCAGCTCCGCCGAGATGTTCGGCGACGGATTTCCGGCGTACAGTCTTTCTTTGACGGCGGACGTGGCGTAAATTCGGGCCAACTCTTCCAACTGCGGCACGATAAAATGCAAAAAATCGAACTCGCTCTCTTCGTCCTGCATGAAAAAACCGCTCTCGGTTTTGGCGAACGCCGCCGCCTCCAGCAGCTCCAAAATCCGCGCTTCCTTCTCCCCGTCCCGCACGAGAATGCGGGCTTCCCCCCGGCGCGCGTCCGGATCTTCCAGCGGATTGATGACGATGTCGCCGTATTGGAACTCCAGTCCGACCAAAAGCCGATCCCGGACGCGGTCCAAATAAACGCGGGCGTCCAAAGGGGACTGCACGATGCGGTCGGAAACCGCCCGCGCGATGTGCACTTCTCCCAGCTTCATCAGGCCGGGGACGACCCGTTCCATGAACGGCTCCATCTGCCGCGGCGGAATCCGGAGCCGGTCCGCTTCGCCCACTCGCATCGTTTTCTGCAGTTCGGCCAGCCGTTTGCCTTCCTCCGGGCCCAGCTTCGCGAAGCCCCCTTCCGTCAGCGCCATCCCGTACGCTTCGAGAACGTGAATGTCGTTCAGTCCGCGGATGTCGAGCCGATAGCTCCCGTCTTCGTCCCGATCGAACTCGAACCGCAGCGGAAGCGGCTTGTCGGCATAGCGAACGCCGTCATGGACGCGCTCGCCTTGCCTGATCTTCGCGCGCGGCGCTTCGGCCAGCCGGGAGGCGACCGCCTCCCAGGCAAAAGGCGGGATCGGCAGCGTCCGCGTATCGCCGACTTCGCCCGTGTACAAGGCGCCGGCCGCTTCGCGCTGCAGCTTCTCGTGGCGCCGGACCTCGATGAGCGCGGCGAAAACCGCGTCGTCCGCGGCGGCGAAGCAATGCCGGGCCGGATCGTATGCGAAATGGCGGGAGACGGCCAGCTCTTCCCCCCGTTCGTAACGGCCGAGAAACTCCCGGATGTCCGGCACGGCGTGTTGGCCGGACGGCCCGATCCGAAGCTCGATCCCGAGCAAATGCCGGCGGGGGCCGGCCAGGTACGGCGCGACGACAAACTCGGCTTCCAGCGGCGTTCGGGTTTCGAACAGGGATCGGGAGCCTCCGGAGGTCCGCGGCCGGTGCCGAAACAAGTCCAGCACGCGATTGACCCGCCGCGTCTCTTCCGCGTCCGGGGGAGCGTCGGCGTTCGTCGCTTCGGACGCTTCGGACGCTTCGGACGCCGGCCGTTCGCCGGCCGGCTCCCCGAATCGCTGGTTCGCCAAGATTTGCAGCAGAACTGCGGCGACGTGCTTGCAGTATTTATCGAACGAAAAGTTCGCGGAACAAGCGCATTCCGCTGCGACATTCCCATCCCGCCGAATTTCGACGACGACCCGGCAATTGCCGTTGTCCTTCACGGCCGCTTCGTAAACCGAGCGCCCGGCATCCGTCTCGGCGAGGGTCAGCGATACCTTTCCCGCCCTCCGGCAGGCCTGTCCCTTCCGGTAAGAACTCGCTCCGCATAGCGATTGAATCATCCGTTCCGTAAGTTGAACGCTCATGTCTTGTCCCCTCAGCCTCTTCCCTCATCCGAATGAGGCGCGATAAAACTCCGTTTTCTAATAGTAACAGAAATCGCGGCCGGAAGAATATCCGGCTTGCCCGGCATCAAACGAGTGAAAAATCGAAACAACGGATACCCCCGCCCGAAACGCCGATCCATAATATTTTGAATTATCTGAATATATACAAACTTTGGTTGTGAATCCATGCAGAGGCGGCGAGGTGAGTCATTTTTACTCAAATTCAGGCAGCTTCATGCGTTGGACGGGGCGAGATGAGTCACCACGACTCATCTGGATCGACCGCGGACATGCGGAGGCGGCGAGGTGAGTCATTTTTACTCAATTGCTTGCGGATGGCGGGTGAGTTGTACGCGTCGCAAAGAACCTTCGAGCCGACCCGCGTTCGGCTTCGAAGGTTCTTTTGCCTGCCTGCTGTTCGCTCCGCCGTCATCCTTCTTCAAGGGGCTCGCGTTCGAGCTGCTTTTCGTTTTGGCCTAGCTTCTCCAGACTCCATAGCCGAGCTCCCCATAAAATGGGACGAACGGCGTCACTCGATGACGATTTCGCCGAACCCCCAACTCCCTGATCGCGGCCCGGACGATCTTGACCCCGTACCGGTGCCCCGGTGATCCTCGCCAATGCCGTAAGGGGGAGCCGGTTTCGGTCAGGGCAGCTACGCCGCGGGGTTCGGCGCAACCGCGGGCTCAGCGCAACCGGGGCCTAACGCCGCCGCGGGATCAGGAGCTTTTCCTGGCGGCCTTGAGCCGGGCCAGCTCCGCCTGCACCTCGTCCTGATCGGACCAGTCCGACAGGCGGGCGGACATCGAATCCATCGTCCGATAAGCTATCGTCCCCGCTTCAAGGCGCATCACCTTTTGCTCCATTCGCTCGAAGCCGCGCGAAATTTTTCCGGCATCAGCCGAGGACACGGCCGCCGTCGCGCGCAAAGCGTTCATCGCGTTCGTCCGCGCCAGAAGGAACGTCAGCTTGTCGCTCAGCTCCTTATGCAGGTCCAGAAGCCGCTTCAACTCTTCGCGCAGCGCCAGCGTTTGTTTCCGGACCGCATCGCGCTGCTCCAAATACGTTTGCTGCAGCTTCGAATGGTGCAGCTTCTCCTGAATGGCAAGCGAAGCGATGTCGTCCTGGTCACGCTCGACGGCAAGCTCGGCCTGGCGGGCGCGTTTGTCGATGACCTGGCCGTTTTTCGCCACCAGCACGTCGTAATGCTGTTCGGCCGCAAGTTGAGTTTCCAGTGCCGAACGGGTTTTGTCGATCTGCTCCTCCAGCTGGCGGATATAATGCTTGGCCATGCTGACCGGGTCCTCCACCCGATCGAGAAGACGATGTACGTCCGCGGCTGCGATATCTTTTGCTCTAGAGAAAATTCCCATTCCAATCAGTCCTCCTTATGTTGTTGGCGTTCCCATTCGTCCAGGAACCGGCCCCGGCTTGCGCGCGTCTCTATCGAAGAAGGGAATACGGTAATCGCTCCGGGCGCTTCATGCCGGCGATTATTCGCGATTCTCCTGTAAACCATGTAAACGACGACCATCATCGCGATCCCCCACAGGGGCGTAAATAGGCTCATGGCGCAAAAAGCGGCGAATACGGCTCCCGTCCATCGGAGGATTCCCTTCGCCTTGGCGAAAAGAACGATGCCGCCGATCAGGAACGCGATTCGAAGCAGGACGGGCCATGACGAATCCATGCCGAATTCCGGGCGACCCTCGGATTTCATAAAGGGCGCGTAGCCGCGATGACCGTGGCGGAAGACGTCGTTCCATTCCTGGCCGGGATGGGGAGCCGAACTTTAAAAACCGCCAGAACGACCAGAACGGAAATCGCACCGATCGCGATACCGATTAAAACCGAAGATCGTTTCATTGCACTCACCTCCTTTCCGTTGTCGACGCGCCCGTGCCGCTCTCGTTCCTTTTTTCCCGGCGACCGGGCTGTCGTCTATGTCTGTATGGTAAGGCTGGAACCTTTAATGAAACTTAAAAGGTTTTTTTCGGGCGGAACGAGCCGTTCTTGACAAACGACCCGGACCGCGCATACATTCGTATACATACGGAAATTCTGTACGTTCGCATACGGGAAAAGGAGGAAAACCGGTTATGCGCGAGGGAAGACATGGACACGGCGGGCATCGGGGGCATCGGAACGAGTTTTTCGACAAGCGTTTGGAGCTGTCAAGGCGCTATTCGTTGCCCATGGACGAGCAAACGCAAAAAAAGCGACAGACAAGGAGACGAAATCCCCAGTCTGTCGCCGGCAAGCGATAGTGCTGCCTTATTGGGCCCCGAATTCCTCCATCGCGTTGCGTACGTCATAATCGCTTAAATCGAGTTCCAGAGGCCGATCCAACGCCAGCTTCGCCAACTGGCTTCCCAAATAAGGCCCGACCGTCAAGCCCGACGCCCCGAGCCCGTTGGCCGTCAGAAGACCGTTCCAGCCCGGGATCGCGCCGATAACCGGCAGAAAACCCGGGGTAAACGGGCGAAACCCGACCCTCATCTCGCTAAACGTACTGTCGGACAAGCCCGGAGCCAGGGCCAAGCCTTTCTCCAATAGCTCCCGCATTCCGCCTGCGGTGATCCTCGTATCGTAGTCTTCGATGTCGTTCTCGTGCGTCGCCCCGATGACGATTTTCCGTCCTTCGAATGCCAGCACGTATTGATCGGTCGGCGGGATCAGGACGGGCCAGGCGCCCGTGTCGTGCTCCCCATGAACTTGAAGGTGCATGATTTGCGCTTTCTGATAGCCGACCTTGAAGCGGATGCCCAATGGCCGCATCAGCCGGCTCGCCCAAGCGCCCGCGCAAACGATCGTGACGTCGGCCTCGTAGCTCGTTCCCCCGACGGCCGCTCCCGTGACGCGGTCGGAGTCGTACGTAAGCGCCGCATCCCCGCGGATCAGGACGGCTCCGTTTCGTTGCGCCGCCCGGATCAACGCGTCGCGTAGCGCGCGGCCGTCTACGCGGGCAGCGCCGCCGATCCGGACGGACGAATAGCCTTCCGCCAGCAATGGAAAGAGATTCCGGGTCTGTTCCTCGTCCAGGACGGCAATCTCGCCGATCTCCGGAGCGTCTTCTTTGCGCAGCCGCGCCCGCTCCTCCAGCTTGCCGATTTTCTCCAAGTCGCGATGAACGCCAAGGGCGCCGACCCGGGCATAGCCGGTTTCGGTCTCCCCTTCTTCCTGCAGCTGTTCCACCATCTCGGGATAATATCGCGCGCCTGCTTTCGCCAGCGTGTACCATGCCCGATTGCGCCGCTGCGACAGCCAGGGGCAAATGATGCCGGCAGCGGCGTCCGTGGCTTGTCCTTGATCCTTGCGGTCCATGAGGAGAACCTCCGCCCCCATTCGGGCCAACTGGTACGCGGTCGACGCGCCGAGGATTCCCGCTCCGATGACGATGACTTTTTTCATGGGTCTTCCCTTCCTCTAGGTGAACCGGATTGCTTTAGGTTCGCTCGATATCGTCCTTCTTCCATTATACAGAATGCCGACCGCCTTCGCGGCCAATCAAAAAAGTCCCGAAGAACTTTCGTTCTCGGGACGGATTCCATACTTGATCATCCAAGCCGGTTCGGATCGTCGAAACATCGCGCAGAGCGCTTCCCCAACAACAATATCAGCCGTGCCCGCAATACGCAAGACACGGCTGACGCGCTTCTCCGAAGCTTAAGGTTGATCGACCAGCACGAGCAGCGAAGAGAACACTTCGCGCGGAACTCCGGGCGTATTGACTCCGTCCACCTTGTTGATCGGCGTGTTCTCGATCTCATACCGGCCCAGTTCGCCGTTCAGCGCCACGGCCGTAGAGGAGCCCCCGCCGTCCATGTTGATGGCCTGGTATGCTCCCAATTCCTTCATGTACAGTCCCAGCTCCTCGATATAGAAGCCGGTCGAATCGTTGGCCCCGCGCCCGTCGACCACCGCAAACAGCACCGTGCCGTCGCTGCGGATACCGGCCGCCGTCCGCGGATGACGTTCGGCATGCCGGTAATATGTTTGCTCGTCATAATTCGGATCGTTCGGATCCGAAATGACCAGACCATTGAAATCCTGGGCGACGCCGTTCTTCACAATCTGGAACTGTCCTCCGGAAGCCTGGACCAGGTCGTCTTTGACCGCTTCCCAATCCGCATCGTAATTGCCGATCATCGCGGTTCCGTCCTTGCGGATGCCGAAGAATCCGTGGAACGGATACTGCTTGCCGTCCACGCCCGAAATGCGGACCCCGTTAATGACTGAAGATCCGTCTTTAATCATATAGCCCTCCGGGCCTTCCTCGGTATAAAACTCTCCGTTCACGCCCGCCACGACTTTTTTGCCCGGGATGACGGTGGTGGCCGCCTGGACATCGACGGTTGCCTTGATGGTGTCGTGCCCCTCGCTGTCTTCGGTCCGGATATAGTTGCCTTTCGCATCGGTCGGCGGGATCTGGTTGTCCTTGACGCCGACGATAATCGTGTTCTGCGGCAGCGTGATGTCCGCTTCGATCAGGTTGGCTTTTTGAATATGCCCGTTCGCGTCGACGAAATCCATCTTCCGGTGTTCGACGCCCGCGGACAGTTCCACGGTTTCGTCCCGGAACACCCGGTAAATGATCGAATTGGCTTCATCCTGCGGAAGCTCCTCGAAAGCTTGCAGGAACGGAAGGCCGGTCGCCGCGTTCATCTCCCATATATCGTCGAAGTTCCAGCCAAGCCGATCCCGATAGGTGGATGCGAGACCAAGCTCGCCGTCGGTCACGCTCTGTCCCTGGTTATTGCCGCTTGTTCCGCCCGCGACCGTCTGCCCTTGCACGAGAGCATTCGCCGAGGCGATGTTGCCTTCGAAGGTCGGACTGCCGTTGATCCTGCCCGCGATGCGGGCGATGCTGCTCCCGCCGTCGTTGGCGATCGTGCCCGCCGTCAGCGCATTGTTCCGGATCACCGCATCGGTGTAGGCGTAGCCGGACAGTCCGCCCGTATTGTTGCGCAAGGAATACACATCCGGAACCGCATAAGAGGTCGACAGCGTGGATCCGCCTTCGGATACCGCCACCAGGCCGCCGCTCTCGCCTCTGGCCTTCACGACGGCGTCGGAAAACACGTTTTTGATGACGCTGTAGTTATGAGCGGCGATGCCGCCGCTGCGGTAGCTGCCGACGATCATTCCGGTTACGAAGCTCTCCCGGATCGTCCCCCGGTTTTCGGCGGCGATGCCGCCCGCCCAAAAGCCCGTATCCGTCGTTTTGCCGACGACGGCGACATTCGTAAAGCCGATGCGGGAGATCGTCCCTCTGTTTTCGATGATGAAGCCGACTTTGGGACGGCCGGCATCTGCAACGACGGTCAGCCCGTCGATCGTATGCCCGTCTCCGTCCAGCGTTCCGCTAAACGTGTCAAGGGGAACGAAGTTCCCGGTCAGCTCGATATCCGCCGTCAGCCTGAAGTGGCCCGACGGGTTGGCGCGAATCAGCTCCAGGTCCGCCGCCGTCGCGAGCTCGACCGGCTCCGGTTCGTCCGCGAACTGCAGGACGGGACGTTCGAGCTCGGCGCTCATTTCCCAGACCGCGTCAAAATCCCAGTCCAGATCGCTCTCGTACGTCGTCTCCAGCTTCAGCGCGGCATCGGTCACGGAAAGCCCCTGATGATTGTTCAGCGTTCCGCCTGTCGCCCCGACGCCCTGGACGAGGGCGTTCTCGGAGGCGATATTGTTGATCAAGGAAGGCGCGGTGTTCAGGCGGCCCGCAATTCGGCCGATGTTGCTGCCGCTGCCGTTGTCGATCGTGCCCGCCAGCACCGCGTTATTTTCGATGACCGCGCCCGTGTAGGCATAGGCGGAAATGCCGCCCGAATTGTTCAGTTCCGAATAGACGTCCGGAATCGCATAGGATGAACGAATCGAGGAACCGCTCTCCGATACGGCAACGAGACCGCCGCTCTCGACTTTGGCGCTGACGGCCGCTTCCGCGTACACATCCTGAATTTGGCCGTAGTTGGTTACCGCGATCCCGGCGCTGCGGTATCCGCCGGCAATCGTGCCCGTGACGTAGCTTTCCCGGATCGTTCCGGTATTTCTCGCGACGATGCCGCCCGCCCAGTATGTGGAATTGGCGCTCAGTCCCGAAATGTCGACGTCGACGAACCCGATCCGCTCGATCGTCCCTCCATTGTCGACGATAAAAGCCGCCTTGGGCTGGCTTCCGCTTGCCGCGATCATCAGGCCGTAAATCGCGTGGCCGTCTCCGTCAAGCGTTCCGGTGAACGAGGGAATCGGCGTAAATTCACCCGTCAGCACGATATCCGCCGTCAATCGGAAATCACCGGAAGGATGGTTCCGAATTTGCTCGAGCTCCGCGGCGCTTCCGATCGGAATTACGCTCTCCGCCGATGCGGAGTTCGGCGCGGCGGAAGCCAGGATCAGGGATAAAAATACGAAAACAGACAATGCGAATTGCGAGACTTTCCGGAATGAATCCATTTCTTTTCCTCCTCGGCGATCGTTATTCGTTGTTCACCCATACCGGCGCTGTGGCCGCGAATTCCCCGTCTTCCTGATAGATTTTCGCAAAAAAATACCGGCTTTCGCAGGTCAAGCTAACCTTATACTCCAAATGCCGGCCGTCATGTTCGATCGCATGGAGCACTTCGCCCCGCTCGCCGACAATTTCCGCCTTGACGATCCGGCTGCCCGACTCCGGTCCGAACAGCGCCTTGATCTCGAATTCCAGTTCGCCCGTACGCGGAATGATCGAGCCCATAATGGCTCCGTTCACTTTGAACCATACGTGCAAGTGAAGCGCCGACGTAAAATAAACCCGGCGATGCCGGACCGCGTCGAAGAAGTGCTCGCGGGTCAGCTTTTCGACAAGTACGCCCGTGCGAAGCGTATTTTCCGTCCCCCATTGGCCGCGATGATTGTCCTGACTGCCGACCGGCGCCACATGCCAGCCCTTATCCAGCGCCAGGACGTAATAGTAGAGTCCGCCCAGTTCCTTGGATTCGATGGTGTTGATTTCGATCAGATGAAGCACTTCGTCCAGTTCCGGATCGTACGGCTCGAAGCCGTCCAGATGACGATTGCCGCACGACCAGGGGTGGTTCCACTGCTGGATCGAATCCGGGTACCGCTTCACGATGTCATAGTAAGCCGGAATCTCGTTGAGCTCGGTCTCGTAAGCGTTGAGGAAAAACTCCATGTTGTACGTGTTCATATGCCCGAACTGGTTGTACCAGGTCGTCTCCGCGCCGAACAGCGCCAGGAACGCGCCGTCCTCGGTTTTCTCCTCCGCGGTCCGTTGAATATCCGCCCACTTGCGGCTCCTGTTCCAGTCCAGATTGTGATCATACAGATTGCTATGCTCGGTAATGGCCAGAAAATCGAGCCCTGCCTCGTATCTGGCGTAGTCGTAAGCTTGCTCCGGCACGCCGATGCCGTCGGAGAACCCGGTATGGCTGTGCAGATTGCCGAAGTAGATTCGATATTCGCCGTTTTCGGGGGCGGGCAAAGCGGCAGGCTTCGGCCGGGGCGCGGGCAGCGGCGTCCGGCGGACGAAGGCCAGCCAGCGGATCATCAATGCTTGTCCGGGATCGACGGAAGCGAGCGTCAGGTAGACGTCGTGAACCCCTTTCAGCAGCGCCGGATTCTCATGCTTTAAGCTGCCGGCCAGAACGGACCAGCGCTTCCACTGCTTGAACAGCACGAGCTCTCCGATCTTCTCGCCGCGCAAATCGTCCGCTCTCACTTCGAGCGTAACCCGCTTCGACTTGTCGAGATCGGCGAACCCGAATTCTCCGCGCAGCTGATCGACGCCCCCTTCGGTAAAATCCACGCCGCGGTACAGAAGGTAGCTGCCGGCTTCGCCGCTCAGGACGACGCGGTCCGTCCGCCCCGTTTCGATCTCGTCCGTCTCGGCGGATTCGAAGCCTTGCGCCCGATCGTACGAAACAGCGGCGAACTTCAGCGGCGAACGCCGGGAGGCGGCTGCCGGTTCCCGTTCCGCCAGCGCCCGGCCGAACGCCTGGAAATGGCGAATCCCCACGGTCTCCCCCGTCGAGCAGTACGTAAGCGTTACCCGGATATAGCGGGCTTCGAAGTCCGTCTCGTATTGCTCCCCTCCGGCATCGGACTTTCGGCGCTCCGTTTTCTCGACAACGGTGTCCCAATTAAGCAAATCCCGGCTGTGCTCGATAAAATAGGTTGCGACTCCCTCCGTCCCCGCCTCCGTCTCGATGCGGAGGCGTTCCACCCGGCAGACCCGCTCCAGATCAAGCTGCCACCACACGTAGTACGGCGCGCCCGCCCAATGCGTATCGTCCCGCCCGTCCACCGCGAACCCGGCTTCGGTGCCGTCCGCCGCATTTTCCGCCGTCGCGCGCTTGCCTTCGCTCAGCAGCCCGGCATCCGCCGTAGGTTGACGATGATGATGTTCCAACGTCTTTCTCTCCATTCGATTAGATTGAGTAAATAGCTCGGGAGCTTCGCCGGCGCCGTCAGACCCGGTCAGCCCTTGACGGCCCCCACCATGACGCCTTTGACGAAATGCTTCTGCACGAACGGATACATGATCAGCATCGGAAGACTCGATACGACGATGACCGCGTACTTCATTCCCTCGGCCTGCAAAATTTGATCCATCAGGCTCGCGCCGTCGCCCCCGGCCATGTTGGACATATCCTCCTGAATCAACAAATTCCGGATAATCATTTGCAGCGGCAGCCGCGAGTGATCGTGAAGATAGATCAGGGCCGGAAAATACGAGTTCCAGTGCGCGACGCCGTAATACATCGTCATGACGGCGACGATCGGCATCGACAGCGGCAGCACGATCCGAACCAGCGTGCCGACATTGCTGCAGCCGTCGATAAAGGCCGCCTCCTGCAGTTCATAGGGAATCGAGGTTTGAAAATACGTTCGCATGACGATCAGGTTCCACACGCTGACCGCGCTCGGAATGACCATGACCCACAGGTTGTCGTACAGTCCGAGCATGTTTTTGTAAGTCAAATAAGTAGGCACCAGCCCGCCGTTGAAAATCAGCGTAAAAGTAAAGATCAGCGCCAGCGCGTGCCGGCCTTTCAGATCCTTCCGGGACAGCGCATAGGCGCCCATCGTCGTCATCGCGATATTGACCGCCGTTCCGACGACCAGATAGATCAGGGAGTTGCGATAGCCCATCCAAATATCGGGATTCCGGAAAACCTTGCGGTAAGATTCCAGCGTCACGTCCTGCGGCCACAGCCACAATCGGCCTTTCACGATCGCCAGGGGATCGCTGAAGGAAGCGCTGACGATATACAATAGCGGGTACAGCGTTGCGAGCATGACGATCGCGAGAACCGTATAGACGACAACGTCGAATAAGCGATCCCCCCGGCTCTTCGTCTTAGGGTTGAATTCCATGTATCGCTTCCTCCATCACCACAGGCTGGTGCCGCTTTTTCTTGCAATCCGGTTGACGGCGACAATCAATCCGAAATTGATGACGGAATTGAACAGGCCCACGGCGGCGGAAAAGCTGAATTGCGAACCCAGCAGGCCGATCTCGTACACATACGTAGAGATGACGCTGGACGAGCTGCGGTTCAAATCGTTCTGCATCAGGAAAATCTTCTCGAAGCCGACGTCCATGATAGAGCCGAACTGGAAGATCAGCATAACGATCGCCGTCGGGATCAGGCATGGAACGGCGATATGGAGAAGCCGCCTGAATTTGCTTGCGCCGTCGATCATCGCCGCTTCGTACAAACTCTTGTCGATGCCGGCCAAAACCGCGATATAGAGAACGGAGCTGAACCCCATGTTCTGCCACACGTCGGAGAAAACATAAATGGATTTGAACAGCTGCGGCTCCGTCATGAAGTAGACCGGTTCTCCGCCGAACAGGCGGATCGCCTGATTGACGAGTCCCGTCGAAGGCGACAGAAAGGCCATCACGATGCCGACCAGCACCACCGTCGACAGAAAATGCGGCATAAAGGCGACGGCCTGAACGCTTTTCTTGAACCATTTTCCCCGCACTTCGTTGACCAGGAGCGCAAAGAGAATCGGCATGGGAAAGGCGACCAGTATCTGATAAATGCTGATTTCCAGCGTATTCCGAATAAGCGTCCAAAATTGATAATTGTCGAAAAAACGCTCGAAGTGCTTAAAGCCGACCCATGGGCTTCCCCATATTCCTTTGGCGGCGGAGAAATCCTTGAACGCGATCTGTATGCCGTACATCGGCAAATATTTCAGGAGCAGAAAGTAAACGACAACCGGCAGGACGAGCAGGTACAAATCCCAATTTTTTCGAATGGAGCGCGGCAACAGCGTTCTCGCCGCCGGCCTCTCCGAACTCGCTGTCATGTAAACACTCCTTCGGCGAACGGTTCGCTATCCGCGGGAACGAGGGCGCTCCGGAACCCGTCCGGAGCTGCCCTTCATTCGCTTTCGCTTGCCTGCCGCTCAGCTTTCCCGGTAGCGGGTATAGGCGGCTTCGTAAATTTCCGTCAACCGGCTAAGCCCCATCTTCTCCAGCTGCTCGACGTACGCGTCGAATTCATCGAGCGAAGCCTTGCCTTGCACGAACTCGGCGGTGCGCTGGGTAACGTAGCCGTAAATGTCCGCTTCCAGCGCCAGCTTTTCCGCAGCCTCCTCTTCGGTGAAGCTGAACGGCGCCCACAGCTCCTCCGGCAAATAGGGACGCAGATTTTCCGCGGCTTGCTTGGCCGCCGGTTCCGTTTCTCCTCCCTTGAAATACTCTTCCAGAATCAGCGTAGGCAGGGAGCCGCCCGCATAGGGCACATACTTCGATACCACCTGGTCGAAGGAGGACCCCTCCGGGATGTTGTTTACGATTTCGGGCAGAAACTCGTAACTGCCGTCGGCGTTCTTCCGGTAGGATTCGCCCTCGATGCCGAGATACAGCATGCGAATGCCTTCTTCGCTGTAGAAATAGTCGATCCAGCGCATCGTAGCTTCCGGATTTTCGTTCGTTTTGCCGATCAGGAACGCGCCTCTGGAGCCGATAGGTCCCCGCGCGCTCGTAAACAGCTTGTCGCCTTTCGGCCCCTCAAGCGCCGTATCCAAACCCGCGTAATCGTCGGCATTCGAATTGGCTCGGGCCACGATATTGCTGAACGAGAAGCTGCCTACCCGATTTTCTTCGTTTTTGGCCAGCACCTTCGTGCCTTCGTTTGTGAAAATTTCCGGGTCGATCAGTTTTTCCGCATACAGCTTGTTCAGATAAGCGAGCAGCTCCTTGTAGCCGTCGCTGGCCGGAATGAACCGCAGTTCGCCCGAAGCGGGGTCCGCGTCCCAGTTGACGTTGCCGACGCCTCGATTGCCTAGGCCGAACGCTCCGCGAAGCACGAGCACAAGATCGTCCAGGGAATCCGCGGTCATCGGAATTTCGTCCGTTTGCCGGTTGCCGTTCGGATCCTGATCCCGGAACGCCTTCAGAACCTCGTACAGCTCGTCTGTGGTCGTCGGCGATGCCTTGCCGGTCGCGCGCAGCCAGCTTTGATTCAGGAACAGTTTTTTCGTAATTTCGATGCTTGGAGAAGCCGTGAGGTTCGGCAAGGCATAAATACTGCCGTCTGCCGTAGCGATGCCTTTCTTGACGTCCGGGTATTTGTCGAGGATCGCTTTGAAGTTCGGGGCATATTGATCGATCAGGTCGTTCAGCTTGAGGAAGGAGCCTTCGGCCCCGTACTTGTCGATATCGTTGTCCGGCATCTTGACCCGGTAGAACATATCCGGGAGCTCGTCGCTCGCCAGCGCCAGGTTACGTTTTTCCGTGATGTCCGCCGACGAATATTCATCCCATTCGATATGAATGCCGGTCATCTTCTCGTATTCCTGCCAGACCCGGATTTCGTTCCATTCGCTCGGTTGTGCCGGGCTCAGCTGAACCATGGCCGTAAGCGTCAGCGGTTCGTTCACGATGGGAAACCCTGTCGGATTCAGCGCTTCCGCGCTCGCGGGAGCGGCGTTCGAGCCGGCGGGCGCCGACGATGACGGCTCCGCGTTGCCGCCGCTGCAGCCGGCGAGAACGATAGCAAGCGTCAATCCCGTCGCGAGAAAAGAAGAAAATGTCTTTTTCAAAGGTCGTTCCTCCCTGCCTATCGATTCTTTTCAGAAAAGTTATTTTTGATTATTTTGAATTTTCGGATTATAATGACTGTACGTTTTCCTCGTCGGCCATGTCTTCGTTTTTCGTCCTGTGTTTGCTTTAAATGATAGAAATGCCCCCTTGCCCCCGAACCCGTCGGGATCGTCGTCTTTTATGTAAAATCCGGCCGATCGACGGCCGTCGATCGGCCGGATTTTATCTCGGGATGGCTACCTGTTTTTTTTCCGCAAAATTTGCCGGTACCGGTATTTGTACCTGTCGCTGCGGACATAGCTTTCGCAATATTCGATGTTCCGCTGCTGCGCCTTCGTCACGCGGGTAAGATGCATGACGGCTGCGTTTTTCTTCAATTGGAGCAGCGGAACGAGCTCGGCCGGGCAGTTGACCGCCTCCGATTCCACCTCGGCTTCCTCGGCCATCAACCCGGAACAGCGGAAGATCGTCAGGTATAGGCCTTCCTTCTCCAATTGCTCTTCCCCCGCTCCTTCCATGACGGACCAAGGCGTGTACGCCCGCTCCCACGCGAACGGTTCGTTCCCGATCAGCCGAAGCCTAGTGAGCTCCCATACCGGCTCCGACGGGGCGAGTCCGAGCAGCTTTTGCAGCTCCGGCGACGGCGAACAGGTCTTGAAGCTGAGAATTTTAAAATCCGAGGTCAGCCCTTCCTTCTCGATCTCCTCGGACAAGCTGTAGGAGCTTGTAAATTCATTGACGAAACGGGGAACCGATACGAAAGTGCCCTTGCCCTGCTTGCGGACGAGATAGCCTTTCTGGACGAGCTCCTTCAGCACTTCCCGCACGGTGATCCGGCTTACGCCGTATTCTTCGCACAGTTCGCGCTCGCTTGGAATTTGGGCGCCCGGAGACCAGACGCGCCGCTCGATCTTTTCCAGCAACGCGCTCCTCAATTGGTATTGCAGCGTCACCGGAAGCTTATCATCTAGCAAATCGGGTTCCTCCGCCTCATGACATTTTGGAACGGCCATCAAGTTTAACCTGTATGCAGAAGACTTTTTATCCGCCGTAACTGGTTATAACATTATAATATATCAACTAGATCGTCAATAGAGTTTACACAAGTTAACTATATTTAACGCCCGTTTTACGATTCGTTCTTCGGCGGGTTTTCCCGTATAAAATCATAGCAGCGCATGCCCGAATAGGGCATGCGCTGCTCGTCTTGCCTCGCTTATTGTTAAGCTTGAACCATTTGCATAAAGGGGCACACCTGTGTAGGCGTAGGCGTGCCCCTCCTATCTAAGCCCGAAGGACTCGTTATTCATTCTCCATCGTGGCGATGTCGATCACAAACCGATACCGGACATCCGAAGCCAGTACGCGTTCCCAGGCTTCATCGATCCGATTGGCGGAAATCACTTCGATTTCGGGAGCAATATGGTGCTCGGCGCAAAAATCAAGCATTTCCTGCGTTTCGCGAATTCCGCCGATCATCGAGCCGGCATACGACCGGCGATGACCGATAAGAGACATGGCATGAACGGACAACGGTTCCGCCGGCGCGCCGACGTTGACCATGGTACCGTCCAGCGCCAGCAACGAAAGGTAGGCGTTCACGTCGACCTTCGCGCTCACCGTATTCACGATGAGATCGAACTTGCCGGCCAGTTTCTTGAACGTTTCGGGATCGCTCGTGGCATCATAATGGTCCGCGCCAAGCCGCAAACCGTCTTCTTTCTTTTTCAAGGATTGCGATAAAACCGTAACCTCTGCCCCCATGGCATGAGCCAGCTTCACCGCCATGTGCCCAAGTCCGCCGAGTCCCACGACAGCGACTTTTTTCCCGGGGGCGGCTCCCCAGTGGCGCAGCGGCGAATATGTCGTGATGCCGGCGCACAGGAGCGGAGCGGCGACGTCAAGCTCCAAGCCGTCGGGAATTTTAACCACGAAGTCTTCGGTTACGACGATGTGGGTGGAATAGCCTCCCTGCGTGTACTGCCCGTACCGGTCGATAGCCCCGTAGGTGCCGGTCATTCCATTCAGGCAGTACTGCTCTTCTCCCTTGTGGCAGTTTACGCATTCTCCGCAAGAGTCCACCATGCAGCCTACCCCAACGCGGTCGCCAACGGCATGCTTGGTGACTTCCGAGCCGATCCGGGTGACGATTCCGGCGATTTCGTGCCCCGGGACGAGAGGATATTGGACCGGTCCCCATTCGCCGCGGGCGGTATGGATGTCGGAGTGGCATATCCCCGCGTATTTAATTTCGATGAGAACATCATGCGGCTGAAGGTCCCTGCGTTCGATCGTGGTCAGTTTGAACGGTCCCTCCGGATGGAATACAGCACGTGCATTCGCGTTAATCATATCTATACCCTCCTGAAATCTATCATTATCGGTCTGCGACCAAAGCGAATAAACGAAATACATCGTTTAATCAACTTGCGTCTATTATTATGGATAAAGAAGTGCAGATCAATGGTCAAAGAAGCGCAAAACGTTGATATCTCAACACAATAATTGAAAATGTCAATTAACTCAGAAGGCCTTTTCGAAATCAGCATCTTCATCGGCGGCCTTCGAGCGGCAATACCCTCTTACTTCAGTTTTTTGCCGCAGCGGTCGTGGGGACAGTGGAATGGTGGTTCAAAAACGGCATGTTTGCCGCCTCGCGTTATCGCAGAACAGACGGGGATCTTGTTGGATCGGAATTCTGGATAACAATCTTCTTCAATTCGGACAAAATCCTCACCCGTGACTCGGGATGAGGATTTTGTAGGTAAAATGGATCGATATTTGACCCACTTCAGATAGAAATGATGGATGTTGTTCAACTGTCATTTCGAGATCGGGAGAGGACCTGTCTGAACAATTGTCCGGTATTGAATAGGCGTGATGCCCTCCAGCTTCTTGAACTTTCGAATAAAATTCGTAGAGTCGACATAACCGACCCTCAGTACGATATCCCCCAATGTCATGTCCGAATGAATAAGCAGCTCTTTCGCTTTCTCCATCCGAATTTGGTCGATATAGTGTTTCAAGGATTGTCCTGTCTGGTTTTTAAAGTATCTTGTCAAATAAGACGCGGAAAAACCGAATTCATCCGCTATCGATTCCAAACCGATCGACGGATCCGTGTAATGCTCCAGAACATAGATCCGGAGTTGTTCCAGCAGGTCGCGGTTTTTGCTTTCCTTCTGGCTTTCGATATACTTGCATATTTGTTGACAATAATCGATCATTAAGCGCTCCAGTTCGGAGAAGGTTTCGAAACGGGACGCAAACATTTGCTCGACCGTCAGATCGGCGTCGTCAAGCGGAATATTCATCTCAACGGTAGTTTTAATGACCGTATTGATCATATCGAAACAAATATATTCGACTTGCTCGATCGAGAGCGGTTTCGCGGCAATGCTTCCCATCATATTACGCAGCAAGCTCTCGACCTCTTCGCTGTTTCCTTGTTTGATCGCGATAACGAGCTGCTTCTCCATATCGAGCGGATACCAGATTGTATTTTCCTTCGATTGCTTGATCTCGTGATAAGCAATCACCTTTCCGGCACCCTTAACGAGCTTGTGCCGCAAAGCATAATCGGCCTGAGCGAAGGATTTATGGATCATCCCGATATCGTCGTGAACTCCTCCCACGCCGACGGTCACCGTGAGGTTGTAATATTGACGGGATAGGCTTGCGGCTTTCTCGGCCAAGCCGATTAGAGGTTTCAGCGGCTCTTCGTGCCCCGCCTCCATATTCAGCACAATCGCTACTCCACGCCTCTGCAAAAACTCTACACCATACCCGCGACCCACTTCGTCCGCCAAATCCTCCAACATTTTTACCAGGCTGTATTTGATGATGTCCTGCATCGATGATGGATGATGCCGGGTGAACGCTTCGAAATCGTCGATCAGCAACAACAGCACCGCATAATGAGGTTTGTCGAACCGCAGCGTCGCAAAGCCTAATGTGTCCGGAATCCTATGACCATCCAACTTACCGTCCAACAAAGCTAGTATATACCGCTCTTTCAATAAACCGGATTGGCTCTTCAGTTTCACGGATAAGCTCTCATTCTCCTTGGCAATCTCGCCGAACGCTTCCGATATGACCTTCAGCTCGTCCCGTTTCGACGTTGTCTCCAAAATTCTCCCTTCATTCACTATGCTCGCCAGCCTGCGGATTGGCCGGTAATTCCGAATCGAAAACACGACGGCCATGACCAAGCCGATCAGCAAAACAGCCGCTACCGTGAAATTGAACAAGGTTCTGGTTTCGTTCACCTTGCCTAGCAATTGTTCTTGATCCAATACGGCAATGTAAGACCACCCCGTAATCTCCGATGCAATAGGCATAACGGAGTACGGCTTCCCCTCAACAGAGACCGTGTCAATCGCAGCTTCCTGGTTAACTTGCTTCACGGCTTCGAAGACCTCGGCGGTTTTCACTTCGGAGCCAAGGTTGGAAACATTCACGACCGGCATACCTTTTTTGTCAAGAATAAAAATAAACCCATTGTATTCGTTGAGAGAGCTCCGAATCATCTCCCGAAGCTCCTGTTCTTTGATCATAAAGAGGATGACGCCGTACTTCTCAGGCAGCGGATGGACATAAAACAATCTTCCCCGGTCATCCAAATGTTTGCTCATTCCCTGGTTCAATGATGAAATGTCGGCCGATGTTACATAATTCTGCAATTCGTACGTTCCGCTGGAAGCATACAGGAGTTGCGGATCGCTTCCTTCATAATAGATCGCCACATCCTGAATAAATCCGTTCGACGACCGATATTTTTGCAATTCCCCGACGGCAGAGTACATCCCGTACCCATCCTGGGAGATCATGAATGGCGTCAGTGTCGGATTCAGCGTGATTTGCAGTGCGGTAAGATCCATTTCCCTGACCCGGGTATCCACCAGCTCATTAATTTGTTGCAATTGGATTGTCGTTGAACGTTCGGCTTCCTTCTGAATGACGGAAATGAAAGATCCGTACACGACGGAGCTAATGATGAACAGAAGCACGACGACAATCAAAATGTAAGAAAAAAGATAGTGATAGAATCGGTTGGAATGTTTCAGCCAATGGCCGATTTCCTCAAACCATGACTTCATCAGTGATCTCACGAAGATAGGCCCTCCCAGATGCGAATCGGCGGCGATGTATCTTCATTATCCCGTGATGCCATCGGCAAGTCCATAAGTTTACAGTAATTTAACGCCTGATTTACATCAATTTAACAGGGAAGTCGTTACCCTTTTAGAGAACCGATGAGTACGCCCTTCACAAAATATTTCTGCAAAAACGGATAGAGCAACAAGACAGGCAGATTCGCAATGATAACGACGGCATATTTGATGGACTCCGCTTCCATGATCCTCCGCGCCATACCGGTTGTGTCCCCGGACTCCATCATGCTGGCCATTTGTCCCTGGATCAGAATTTCCCTCAAAATAAGCTGTAATGGATATAAATCCCTATCCGTTAAATAGATCAACGCATTGAAGAACGCGTTCCAGTGCCCTACGGCGTAGAATAAAACCATAACGGCCAAAATCGGCTTGGACAGGGGCAATACAATCCTTAATAAAATATGGATATCCGAGCATCCGTCAATCTGAGCCGCTTCCTGAATTTCATAAGGAAGACTCTGCTGGAAAAATGTCCGCATGATGATGATATTCCATACCGACACGGCATTCGGGATGACCAAAGCCCATAACGTGTTGATCATTCCCAAATCCTTCACTAGCAAGTAGGTTGGAATCATTCCTCCGTTAAAAAACATCGTAAACACGATAAAAACCATCAATGCGTTCCTGCCTTTAAAGTCTCTCCGTGACATCGGATAGGCGGCCATAACCGTAAGAACAAGATTGATAGCCGTGCCTGCAACGGTATAAAGCACCGTATTCCCGTAGCTGTTCAACAACTCGCGGTTTTGCAGCACGATTTCATATCCCGCCAGAGTAAGATCTTTAGGCCATAACCATACCTTTCCCGTCAGCACGGCGGCCGCATCGCTGATCGAAGCGATCAGCACGAACCACAACGGATAGAGGACAGCAATTAGCACCAGGGTGAGCACGGCCGCATTGATGATGCCGAAGAGTTTATCCCCTAACGAATCTTTTTCCATTGCGATTCCCTCCTTACCAGAGACTGGTCTTCCCTATTTTTCTCGCCGCATAATTCACAAGAACCAGAAGCACGCAGTTAATCGCCGCATTAAACAAGTCGACCGCGGCCGAAAAGCTATATTGAGCGTCCAGAATACCGCTTCGGTACACGTATGTAGAGATGACGTCGGAAGCTTCCAAATTCAGGTCGTTCTGCATCAGCAGGATCTTTTCATATCCGACTGCCATAATATTGCCGACATTAAGGATTAAAAGGATGACGATCGTCGGGGCAATTCCAGGCAAGTTCACGTGCCAAATTCTTTGCAGACGCGATGCCCCGTCCACCCGTGCGGCTTCGTGCAGAGACGGATCGATGCCGGCCAGGGCGGCGATATAGATAATGGAACTCCAGCCCATTTGCTGCCAAACGCCGGATAATACATAGATCGACTTGAACCATTCCGGCTCCATCATGAAGGATACGGATTCCCCGCCAAACCATGCGATAATCCGGTTGACGATTCCGTCCGCCGGGGACAGAAAGATGAAGATCATCCCTACCATCACGATGGTCGATAAAAAGTGAGGCGCGTAGGTTACGGTTTGAACCATCTTTTTGAATTTGTTATTCCGCACTTCATTGATCATCAATGCTAAAATAATCGGTACCGGAAAGCCGACAACAAGCTCATACAAGCCAATTTCGAGAGTATTCCATATCAATCGTTCGAAATAATAGCTATTAAAAAAACGTTCAAAATGATCGAATCCGATCCACGGACTGCCCCAAATCCCAAGAGTAGCCATAAACTCCTTGAAAGCGATTTGCACCCCGTACATCGGGACGTATTTAAAAATGAGAAAATACGCAATGACCGGTGATGCGAGGGCGTATAATTGCCAATTTCTCCAAGCGGACCTTCTGAAATATCTAGATATCAACATTGCGTGCAGCCCCCTACATCGTCATGAACAAATCAGTCCCCATGGAAATCCGCCTATTTCCATGGGAACTGGAAGGAATGAAATCAAAGCTTGCATCCGTACCGTTTCTTACCCGTTCTTGTATCTCTCGTATGCTGCCTGATATATTTCCATATATTCGGCAAGGCCCATTTTCTGAATGGTCTCCACATACGATTCCCATTCGCTGAACGGTACTTCGCCGGTTATGAATTTAGCCTGCATCTCCCGAATATACGTAGAAATATCGGAGCTGATCGCCGCCATTCTTGTATTTTCCTCGGTCGTGAAGCTGAATGGCGGCCACGTTTCTTCCGGCAGATAGGGTTCTAATAATTCAGCGGCCTCTACGGACAACGGCAAGCTCTCGCCGCCGTGGAAGTATTTCTGCGACAAAATCCCCGGCATTCCGCCGCCCGGCCAGACCAAGTATTGGGCGATGGCTTGGTCGAAGGACAAGCCATTCGGATTGTTCGCGATTTCGTCCAGGAATTCGGTCGTACCGTCAGCATTCCTCTTGAAGGTTACTCCTTCAAAGCCCATAAAGAACATTTCCGATCCTTCTTCGCTGAAGAAATAATCGATCCAGCGCATCGTGGCTTCCGGATATTCATTGGCGCTCGTGATGACAAAGTGTCCTAATCCCGTAAGCGGAGAATTGCTGACGACCAGCTTGTCGCCATTTGGCCCTGCCAGAGCGGGCGCGCCGACGAAGTTCTCTACGTTGCCCCAGGATTCGGGATCCCAAGAGTTGTACACGCCGTATACGTCCTCCTGCAATCGGGCAAGCAGCTCTGAAGAATTCACGGTAAAGATATCCTGGTCGATCAACTCTTCGCTATACAATTTGTTGATATACTCCAGCATTTCCTTATACTTCGGGTCCGTCGGGAAAAATCTCAATTCTTTCGTTTCCGGATTTACATCCACATAAGCGTGGCGGGATCCGCGATTCTGAAGCCCCCAAGCACCGTGCAAATATTTGGTTAACCGGCCGATTCCGTCGGCTCCGTAAGGAATTTCATCCGCTTCGCCGTTCCCGTTCGGGTCGCCTTCTTTAATAGCCTTCAAGTAGTTGTAGAACTCATCCGTCGTTTCCGGCAGCTTCAAATTAAGGGTCTCCGCCCACTTCGTATTGATCCATTGCTTCGGATTGACCAGGACCGACGTGAAACCCGGGTCGTACACCCGCGGGATCGAATAAATATTGCCGTCCGGCATCGTTAACCCTTTCCGTATATCGGGGTTTTCATCCAGGAGTTTCTTAATGTTTGGTGCAAATTTGTCGATCAGATCGTTCAGCGGGATAAACATGCCCTGCTGTCCGTACTTCATCACGTCTCCGTCCGGAATGAGCGCCGCATAGAATGCGTCCGGGAGCTCGCCCGACGCCAAAATAATATTGCGTTGTTCTTCCAATACCGACGTGCTGATCATTTGCCATTGGATGTCGATGCCGGTCATTTTCTCATATTCGTTGAACAGCATCGCATCGTTCCAATCCGGATGCGATCCGGCAGGCAAGCCTGCGACGAAATCAAGCTTAATGGGTTCATTCGTGATCGGGAAGCCGGATTCGTTCAATGATGGGTTCTCTCCCGGACCCTTCTTCGACTCCGAAGCAGCGGATTGCTGTCCTTGTTCGGTTGGCGAGCTCGACGGCGAGCCGTTTTCGCCGCTCGTATTGCCGGTGTTGCATGCCGTAACCAACAGCATGACGATGATGATTGTAATGAGCAGAGGTGATTTTCTCGTTCCCTTCAATTCTTTCAGCTCCTATGATCTTATGGTTGATAACGTACTTTGATTTCAGCAGCGGAAGCTGCATTGCCGCTTCCCTGCGTCGCTTCCAGCCTTATAAACCGTACGTCCGTGCCCTGGAAATCCGCCCTCTTCGGAGAGTAGTCGTGCTCCCAAACTCCATCCTCAATCTTAAAAAAATTCTCGCCATCAACGCTGCCGTAAATGTTGTATTCCGTTACAATACCATCCGGCTTGAAATCCGTGCGGGTTTGATAGTCCAACCCCGTGACAGGATAGACGCTTCCCAGATCCAAAATAATGGATTGCGGAAGCGGTTCATGCGGCGCCCATTCCGTATGCCACATGGTCTCCCGATTCCCGTCAATCGCTTTGGACGCCTCATATCCGACATGTTGGCTCGTCGAGGTTGCCTTCATCTGAAACCACGGGACAAAATGGTCTACAGGCTTCGGACCGCCCGGAAGACTGTTGGAATTACGGATCATGAGATCTGTAACGACAGCCGCATGGTCAGAGTAGAAAGGAACCGTACTGTCTTGATGCTCGGGAAGCTTTTCATCTACGGTGTAGGAACCAAGAACGCGAATTTCCTGGCCTTTCGTCCAAATATAATCAATCCTTCCCGGCGCCATCCCGTATCCGCTGTACGGACTCCAAGTACTGCCCGGATAACGAGCCGCGTCGGGGTTCGCCCAACGATACGTATCGGTAAAGCCTTCCTCCTGGATGAGCGTCGTTACGGGCCATTGAAGGACGAGGCCTTCATGCCCCGGCGCATCGGCAAACCGAAGACTCCAATCCTCCGCCGACAGCGTATTAAAATCGCCCGCCATAATGATCGGCGAAGCGTCGCCCGTTATTAACCTGGGATAATTCTCGTACAGTATTTTCCGGATCATCTGCATGCGGCGGGGCTGCAAGTCGGTCGCAACGATTTCGGCGTTGGTGTAGGTTCGAGGGATCCCGTATGTAATTTCGCCAACGGTTTGGTTTACGGCATCCCACGCCCAGCCGTCGTGGTATAACCACGTATTGAACAGATTGACTTCCTGCCCGTCAGGCAACCGGATCTTAATCCCGCCGAAGTGGAAGCCGCTCATCAATCCGGAATGCGAAATGATCGGATATTGTTTGACCACCGGATAACGGGTAAATATCCATAAGTTATCGTCGTTCGGCTGATGTGCCGCTTGGTTTGTTACTTTAATTCCGTTATAGCGAAGATTCTCCGGCAGTCCTTCGTTGATCCCTTCCAAAATCTTTTCACCCGACGCATAAGTTTCGATGGTAAATAAAACATCGGGGTTTTCGCGGCGGATGACCTCAATAATATGCTCTACATTTTCCTGGCCGCCTGCCGAACGGCCGCCGCCCCATAGGTTCCATTCCATGACGCGGACTCGAGTTCCCAAACTGCCTTCGGTAAACTCATGGCGCACATCAATTTCGAGTTTTCCTTGGGGCACATAGAAGTCTGAAGAAACGACTTCCGTTCCGCCTTCCGGATATAAAACACTTCGAGCGATAACGCCTTCTTCCCCGCTGACCGTGATTTGGACCTCATTTCCGAGTACGGCGTTTCCGCCGGTACCTGCCCATACCGCGCAGGTCTGTCCTGCAACACGATGGGGTACCGTAAGCGAATCGTTCCCTTGCATGGTAAGGCGAGCCTGGGCTGCGGTTCCGTCTCCGCACCGAAGCTCAAGTTGAAACTGAGCCGGGTGCGGAACGGATTCTCCTTCGGCGTAAACCGAAAATGTTACCGAGTTGTCGTTCATAAAACCTCCATTGCGCGGTTCCGAAGATACTGCCATCATGTTGCCGGAAAAAAAGAGCAAGCAGCAGAGCGAAGGTGAGCACCGCGGCTGCGATCTGCCGTGTACGCGTCTTGTACATAGCGATCCTTTTCAGATGGATACACTTCCTTTCCATTCAACCGGATTTTTTCTTACGGAAGTAAGACTATAACCGTCAGCCCCGTTCCGTCTATCGGCATTTCTGACGTCTATCTGCATTTCTTCTGCTATCCCCGCTTTTGGCGTCCATCGGCATTCCGGACGCGTATATGCATTTTTGAACAGAAAAAAGGGGCTATAGCCTATATACCTAGCAGGATCGGCGCAGCATGCGGAACAAGGCCAATCAACCCGAAAGAACAAACAGCGGTAGTCTTGGACGGGAAAATAACGTCCTTGACTACCGCTATTTTTTAAACTTGCGATATACGTTAGCGTCGCATTGGGTATTTAACCACGCTGCGGTCCTCAGCCGAATTCGCAATTCGCGGGACAACCGAGATCTTCAAACACTTTGCGCGCGGAAGCGTCCGCCGGTAAAAAAACCTCAATTTTTGGATATATATAACCGCTTGCAGAAATCGAAAATGTCTTATAGCGAACAGGTACAAGCTCGCCCGTGCTTTCCATGGTCGCCAATATGGTTTGGGTGTTATCGGGAACTTCCTCCCGGTTCGGAGGATGTCCGTATCTTTCTATAGCTTTATAAGTTTGAGCCTTATGGATCACGCGTTGATACCAGGCATCATAACGAGACAGCATGTGATCCCTCTTGAATGATTGAATGCCATATATCGCATGAGATTCCCATTGTTTACGCGATTGCGCATCGAACGTCGATCGTTCACGGATCGGCGAGCTGGAATGGAAATGAAGATCGATCCTGTTCATGAGACCATCAGAGGAACGGTCGGGAGCTAGATCGAACAAACGGCGAAACGGCACATTACACCCTATAATGTCCTGTGTATGCGTTACGATCATGGCGGGAAAAGGCAGCATGCTCAATGTTCGATGCGCACGTTCCAATTCAAGCTTCAAAGCCCGCCCCTCCAATTCGGTCCGAATCGGGAGATACCCCGCTGCCAACAGCAAATCGTTACGTTCGTCAGAGGTGCATTCAAGATATTCCGCGATACGAATGATCGTCTCCCGATTCGGGATGCGGCGGGAACGTCCGAGAAGCAGATTTTTATAAGTCGGGCAGACCTCGTCATTTAACTCCTGTTGGGTAAACCGTTTCCAAGATGATGCGGACCGGTCAGCCGGTTCCCGTTGGCGCTTCATTCGCACCGTTTCAATCTCGCCTATAACGTTTTTGAGCCATGAATTCTCACTGGGCATGTCCAGCTTCCCCCTCCCTTTGCTGTCGAGGTGTAGTTCTGCACTGGGTTCTAGAAAATAGGTGGCGTATACTCTTGTTGAAAAGTCCATCTTAGACCATATTACACTACCCCAAGAAGGAGAACATCATATGATTCGTGCCATTGTTACCGATCCGTTGAATACTGATGTGTTGACGATTCAGGAAGTTGACGCCCCAAAAGCTCAACCGTGGGAAGCGATCGTGCAGGTTCAAGCCGTTTCGCTAAATCGCGGGGAAGTGAAAGAAGCATTGGAGAAAAAAACCGCCTTCCGCCCCTGCTGGGATTTCTCCGGAACGGTCATCGCGCAGGCCGCGAACGGTGCGGGACCACAGGCGGGAAGCCGCGTTGTCGGCTTGCTCCCGATGGGCGCATGGAGCGAACAGATCGCTGCGCCTGTATCGATGCTGGCCGAAATTCCGAATCGTGTTTCGTTTGCGGAAGCAGCCACGCTCCCCGTAGCCGGTCTAACGGCGCTTTATTCGCTCCGTAAAGCAGGCATGCTGCTCGGTAAGCGAATCCTTATAACAGGCTCTACCGGCGGTGTCGGGCATTTCGCTCACCAACTCGCCGCACAGTCCGGGGCATTCGCCGCAGGCACGGCCAGTACAGAAGAAAAGGCCAGACTTGTCCGGGAGGTTGGAGCTGATGAAGTGCTCATTGGCAAAGCTGGAATCGCTTCGGCCGGAAAATTTGGTCCCTATGATCTGATTATCGATTCCGTAGGTGGCGATACGCTGGCTGCTCTCCTCCCGTTGCTTGCACCGCAGGGTATCTGCGTCGCGATCGGTTTCTCCTCATCGCCTGCAGCGACCATCGATATGGGGAACCTAGTAACTTCCGGAGGAAGGACGTTATACAGCTTCTTTCTTGGGGAAGAGCTTACCCGCCAGTCGGCGGCAGCCGCTCTCGGCTTGCTGGCTCGTTTGGTCGCGGACGGCCGCTTAAAGCCCCGGATCGAAGCGGAAGCGCCGTGGACGGAGAGCGGAACCGTCGGCCGCCAGCTGCTGGAGCGAACATTCTCAGGCAAAGCCGTCCTCCACATTAGTTGACATAGACAAGCCGACCGTTGCGCAGGGATCAGCTGCAGAAGCTGCTGATCCCTGCGCGCAAAACGGTACAAATTCAATGTCTGGAGTAATGAGGATTTTTGATTCTTCCACCCCCAGTGCACGTCCTAGTGCGGCTGAAAGCTCACTTTTTAATAAAACCTTGCCTACTAGAACATCTCCCAAAAACATATACAACCCCCACAATGGTCGATCGGTTCAGCTTCAACGTTTGTCCCCGTTGTACGTGCTTTCTTACCCCATAGTTCAATCAGTCCTGGTAACCGTTATTGAGTTAGTCCTTGCTCTCCTTGTACATATGAAACGGTCTCCCCGGTAAGCACTGCAGCTCGAAAACGCCGAATGTCTCTGACCGGGGGCAGACCAAATATACGGGCATATTCGCGACTAAAATGTGAGGGACTTTCGTAGCCGACCTGAAACGCAGCCTCGGCCGCTTCTATCGTTTCGGAGAGGAGCAACCGGCGGGCCTCTTGCAGCCTGATCTGTTTTTGGTATTGTATCGGGCTCATTCCCGTTACTTCCTTGAAGTAATTATACAAGGACGAAGCACTCATCCGAGCCTCCTTTGCTAATTCATCAACGTGCAGAGGTAATGCGAAGTCGCGGTTAAGCCGCTCAATCACCTTTGCGATCCGCTGTGCATGGCTGCCGATTAATGCAAACTGCTTAAGGACAGCATTTTGTTCATCCTGAAGAACCCGGTAGATGATCTCGCGGATTGCATAAGGCGCAAGCACCGGAATGTCTTGCGGCGCCTCCAGCAACTTGACAAGTCGCAACACGGCATCGTGAAGCGTGCCGTTCATTCGGCTTATAACCAGGCCGCGTCCGGTTTCGCGTTTGGTTTTTACGGCGTGTTCGGAGGCTTGAATAACATCGAGAATTTGGTTCATATCGAATTTTAACTGAAGGCTTAAATACGGCTCCTCTTGCGAAGCCTCTACGATTTGCCCTGTAATCGGCAAATGCACGGATGCTGTTAAATAGCTGTCTGGATCGTACTGGTAACTCTCTTGCCCCATCATGACAACCTTTGAGCCCTGCGCGACGATACAAAGAGAGGGTTCATAAACGGAATAGACCGGTTCGGATATCCGGGACGCACGAATAAAGCGCAAGGCGGGAATCGCCGTCTCATGTGTACCGTCCTGTTTCGCGAACCGCTCAATCACCCGCACCAATTCTCCCATCCGCTTTACGGACCTTTCATCCATTCTTATGCCTCCCAGTTTTTCGACCTCATTATCTTAACAATATGATCTTTTGGAGGATTAGGCAATAACAGCGTATCATCAGGCTACCGTCTTTCCTTCGAGCGGCGCCATAATTAATTTGTATCAAGCGCTCAGTTTGGTAAGGAGGTGACGACATGCCGATCAAAATTATAGTACTTGCCATACTGCTTAGCACCATGACGCTGCAGTCCTGTCAAAATGAGCCGTTATTCCGAGATTCGAACGCAAAAGGAGAGGGTAAGATGAACAACAGAAACGAAGCCCCGCATCCCTATGTCGGCATGTGGGTGACAAAAGATGGATATATCCGGCATGAGCTGCTGCCGAACGGTCGATACGACGAGGCACGCGGCAATCGTAAAAGTGCCTATCAGGGCCATTATACGATCGAAGGCGACCATATCGAATATGTGGATGATACAGGATTCACGGCCGACGGCGACTTTCGGGACGGGGTACTATACCATGCGGGCATGGTGCTCTATCGGGAAGAGTAACGGCGCGGCAACTTTTTACTATTAACCAATGGAGTCTGTTATGCATGAACAATAAAGGAGATGTACAATGTCTAATATTAACGGGAAAGTTGTTGTCATTACGGGGGCAAGCAACGGGATAGGTGAAGCGACGGCGCGGTTACTCGCAAGCCAAGGCGCTCATGTCGTAATTGGCGCCAGACGCTTGGAGAGACTGGAAGCTCTGGCATCCGCCATTCGTGCAGAAGGCGGTTCGGCGGAGTATCAACAGTTGGATGTGACGGTACTTGATCAGATGGAGGCGATCATCCGCTTGGCGAAGGGCAGGTTCGGACGTCTCGATGTAATACTGAACAATGCTGGCGTGATGCCGCTCTCGCCCTTGGAAGCCTTGAAGATCGATGAATGGAACCGCATGATCGACGTCAATATCCGCGGTGTTCTACATGGCATTGCCGCTGGGCTTCCCCTCATGAAAGAACAAGGATTCGGCCACTTTATCAACGTGGCTTCCATCGGTGCCTATGCGGTGTCTCCAACAGCGGCGGTATACTGCGCTACCAAATACGCCGTCCGAGCGATCACCGAAGGATTGCGGCAAGAGGCTGGTCGCGATATCCGCGTGACGCTCGTTTCGCCGGGCGTGACGGAGTCCGAACTCGCTGAAAGCATCACTGACGACAAGGCTAGGCAACTGATGAAAGAGTATCGGCGTGATGCGATTCCGGCGTCCGCCATAGCTCGTGCGATAGCTTATGCCATTGAACAGCCGGCCTACGTCGACGTGAATGAACTTGTTGTCAGGCCTACAGCTCAGCTAGCTTGAGACGTATGGGAAAGGAATCGTGATAAATCCAAACCAGTTGATATACATTCCGCTACAGGGAACCCCTTGCGTCATGGCTTCATGGCTGCGATGCCGGGAACTTTTTGCACCCAGGTAGTGGTACAACGATACACAAGCCCCAATGACGGATAACGGGAGCACATATTTTTTCACCGACTTATCGCTTTGATAAGCGGCAATGCCAAGTATAATGCTCAAGGGATACATCAAGATCCGTTGAAACCAACATAGCTCGCAAGGGATAAACCTTTATCTACTTTAATGTTCGCCATCGTACTTTGGTTTTGAAGGTCGGCTTTTAGCTTGTCCGTATCGATCTCCGGAGCGACGGAGCTTGTTACTTCTTATCTTTAAGCGCCAGCAACCTCATGCTGTTCAGGATCACAAGGATTGCCGCCCCGGTGTCGCTTAATACGGCGAGCCACAGCGTGAGCCAGCCCGGGAAGATCAGTACGAGCGCAACTAATTTTATTGCTAGCGAAAACACGATGTTCTGCTTGATAATGGTCATGGCCTGCCGACTCAGACGAATCGTATGCGGAAGCTTTTCCAGATTGTCGGCCATAAGGACAATATCGGCAGTTTCCATGGCGGTATCAGTGCCCGCCCCTCCCATTGCGATTCCGAGGTCGGCCGTTGCGAGTGCAGGTGCATCGTTAATCCCGTCGCCGACCATAGCGATCTTATAGCCTTCCTGCTGCATTTGCTTCACGGCATCCACTTTCTGCTCCGGGAGCAAATCGGCAAAGGTTCGGGTAACCCCGGCTTGCCCAGAAATTTTCTTTGCAGTCCCTTCATTATCGCCGGTAAGCATAATGAGCTCCCGGACGCCTGCCCCTTTCAGCTTCGAAACCGCGTTTACCGCAACGTCACGAATGGTATCCGCAACGGCGATCATACCGAGCAGCGAATCGCGGGTACCGACCAACACAATCGAATTGCCATTGGTCTGCAGCTGAGCTACTTTCGCCTCAATAGACTCGATCTGTACGTTCATTTCTTGAAACAACTTCAAGTTGCCGGCGAAATAATCCGTGCCGTCGATCGTAGCTTGCACGCCCTTCCCGACGATGGCTCGGAAACCTTCTCCTTCCCGAAGCGGAATGTTCTTCTCGACCGCATACTGTACGACCGCTTGCGCGAGCGGATGTTTCGATTGCTCTTCCAGCGTCCGCGCAATCGACACGACCGGTTCCTCTGACACACCATATGCTTCGACAAAAGTAACCTTCGGCTTACCTTCGGTTAAGGTGCCTGTTTTATCGAACGCGATCGCATCGATCTTCCCCGCGATCTCCAAGAAGGCTCCGCCTTTAATCAGTACACCGTTCCTCGCGGCATTGCCGATCGCTGATACGATCGCTACAGGCGTAGAAATCACGAGAGCGCACGGGCAGGCAACGACAAGAAGCTCTAATCCACGATAAACCCATTCTGCCCACGTCCCCCAACCGATCAAAGGAGGAAACACGATAACGAGCAGCGCGACGATGAAGACGACAGGAGTGTAGATTCTCGCGAACCGATCGACGAACGCCTCCGTAGGCGCCTTCTTCTCCTGCGCCTCTTCTACAAGCTGTATGATCTTCGCGACCGTCGTGTCTTCGACCAGTTTCGTCACTCGGATTTCTAATGATCCCTCTTCATTGATGGTACCTGCATAGACGAGGTCACCCGGTTCTTTATCGACAGGAACGGATTCACCGGTGATCGGCGCTTGGTTTACGGTAGAAATTCCTTTCCGGACTTCACCATCCAACGGAAATCTCTCCCCCGGTTTTACGACGACCGTTTGGCCAATCGAGACATCTTCCACCGGGACGCGCACCAACCCCTCAGTCTTTTGCACCCAGGCCTCCGGCGGCGTCAAATCCATCAACTTCCGGATCGAATCCCTGGTTTTATCGATCGATCGGTTCTGCAGTACATTCCCGATTGCGAATAACCATACGACCGTAGCGCCCTCGAACCATTCCCCGACGAGCGCCGCCCCGATCGCCGCGGCGCTCATCAAGACGTTCATATCCAAGGAACGGCCCTTCAGCGCATAATAAGCGCTCTTTACCGGCTTATATCCGCCTGCAATCATTGAAACAATATACAGGAATGTCGTAAGGGCCGCAGATACACCGGTTAAGGATCCGACGAAGCCCAGGAGAAGCGTTACGCCGGACAACGTGACCAACCAGTTACCGGATGAATTCACCCTCGTTTCCGCCCCGGTCTTCCGCTTCCTGGAGGCAGGCGTTGCCTTATAGCCGACTTTCGCAACTTCGTTTACGATATCCTCGATCGAGTTCTCGTGCTCAATGCGCATCTTCCCCGTCGAAAAGTTAACCTCGACTTGTTTTACGTCCGGCAGCTTCTTCAGATGATTCTCGATAGTGAGTGCGCAAGAGCCACAGTCCATCCCTTCAATCTCGTAGGTCTTGAAGGACGATCCTGCCGGCAACACCTCTTCCGCTGCAAAGCCTAACTTCCTCACTTCTCCCGGAATCCGATCGAATGCAGCAGCGTCCTCAGCATATACTTGCATTTTCGAAGTGTTGAAATTTACGGTTACGTCTTGAATGGCTGGAACGTTCTTTAACCCTTTCACAATGGTATTTGCACAGGAAGGGCAATCCATGCCGGTAATGGTGTAACTCCTCTGAATACCGGACGGAGACGCGGACGGTTGCTCCACCTTGGTTCCCGCGTCGGCTGAACAGCAAGAATCCGTCTTCGTGTCTTGCTTCTCCGTAGAACAGCAAGACACTGCCTTGGTTTCTTGCTTCTCCGCAGAACAGCATCCATCCGTTTTGGCCTTTTGTTTCTCAGTCGTACAACAGGAGGATTCGGCGGCCTCGCCTGTCGCTTGGACGACGCCTCCGTCAGCCGAGCAACAAGTTGATGCCTGTTTCGCGGATCCATCATGAGTTGAAGTAACCATTGTGAAGTCCAAACTTTTATATTTCGGTTTACTGCTTGACTCCGTAGACGGAATGCTGCAGCAACCACCCTTTATTTCTTTTTCATTCATGTGCGATCACCGCCGTTAAACAAATACGTTCGTTTCCTTACTATGCTCTAAAGCCATCAATATCAGTTGTTTTACTTGTTCGTCATCCAGAGAGTAAAAAACGAGTTTTCCTTCTTTACGGTATTTCGCTAATCCAAGATTCCGCAGCAATCGTAAATGATGCGATGCATTCGGAATCGTTGTTCCAATGACGTTTGCAACATCGCAAACACAGAGTTCATCCGTTCGACAAAGCATGAGTGCAATTTTCGCACGTGTATCATCCGCTAATGCCTTAAAGATCTTCGTCATACTTAACGTATCGTAGGAGGCAAGTTCTTGCTTCAGCTTTGAGACCTTCTCTTCGTCGTAACAAAACACATCGCAAACATCGCTCATTTTCGGCACCACACATTCTCATATTGATTTGAATATAAGATATCATACCCTCACACAATATTCAAACATATATTTAAGTGTTCAAACGAAAGAGCTTTCTTATTAAGCACATTTATAGTACTTAATAAGAAAGCTCTCCCATTTTCACGTATGGTATTTCGGTTTGTGAACCAAGAGATGATCAGCACCGGCCCAACCCAGATGTAAATCGCTGCGAGGTGCAACGATTGTGCCAGACTTCCCCAGAAAGCAGGAGAAGCAACGTGACTCCCCCAACCTTGGACAAGAACCAATAAGGCAAGAAGAAAAGTAACCCATCCACCACGTACCCCCGAAAGGCTTCGAGCACCATACAGAGCGATGAACAATCCCAAACATATACCCAACGTAACCCAGTAAGCCATTCCTTCTTGAAAAGAAAACATGACGCTGTTAAACGTCATCCAGAAACCCAAGTCCTCAGAGAAAACAGCGATGATATTCCACACCGGTACGTAGGAAAGCAACGCAATGGTAACAACGATCCTGTTCGCCGCCTGACTTTATGGCGGGAAAAAGGCATGAATTCGCCATTCGGTGTGGCGGAGCCAAACCGAATAAACAGCCGACAATAGCCTAATCCCTTCTGTACAATGACGGTGGATTAGGCTATTGTCGATTAAAAAGGAAAATGCTCCCGAACCTTTGGCGAGGATCCCCGGGAGCATTCACTTCATCATGTCAAAAATACTTTATTTCGGCCTTTCTTGCAAGGCTTATTTACGCACATTCGGAAATCAATCTCCTGACGTCCAGCTCTGCTGTGAAAACTGCGGTCGGCTTCTCCATAAACACGGTCGTTATTGGCGAGGAATTGTGACGAAGCATGAGGTCATCCAGATCCCGATCTACCGTCGATATTGTCCTACCTGTAGAATAACAATCTCCCTCCTGCCGGAGTTCCTGATTCCATGGGCCCGGTATGCGACTTGGGTGCGAGAAGCGGCATTAAAGCGCAAGCACAAGGGATTCTCTTGGCGGCAGACGACAGAAAGCACAACAACTCCTGCCGTGCGTTATAGCCGCCGTACGTTGAAACGCTGGTGGGCAAGACATCTGCGCCGCGCAGCGGATGCAGCACTATGGGTTGCTGGGAAACTCGTAGCCCAGGGGGACGACACGGATATGCTCCACCTTTACCCCGCCATGATGAACCCAACGCCAATGGATACATTGGATTGGCTGGACAAACTGTTACCCCGATTCATCCCCGCTGGCGCATCCAGACGGGGCTATTGGACGTTTCTAAATGCGAGGTTACCTGTAGCATCACGCTTATAAATCCCTTCAGCATCCACCGCCAAGGAGCAAGGCAAACGAAAATCGCCTCCAAAATTGCTTTAAAAATCGCCTGGACGGCAAGTTGCCCTCCTGATCCCACAAAATATGCGCCCTCCCTGGCTTCTAGCGTCTATGCGATACTCTCATAGACCACAGGGAGAGGAGATTTAGCATGGATGAGCAAGCAAGGCAGCAAGAAGCCAACTTCCGTTATGGCTTAATTGCATCACTGGTTAGCCGCAAATTGGATCCCGGAGAACAGATGGCGTTGATGCGCGAAATTGTAAGCCATGAGTATGAAACGTCGTCGGGACAGCGAAGGAGAATTAGTCTACGAACGCTTGAGCGATATTTAAAAGCGTATCGCGAAGGCGGATGGGAGGCGCTGTTGCCCTCCGTCCGAGCAGACAAACTCACGACCAGGGAAATCCCCGAGGATGTGCTTGCCAAAGCGATTGCCTTAAAGCAGGAGCAACCCGGCCGAAGCGTCAGGCAGATTATTGCGATTCTGGAACTGGCGGCATTCGTGGCCCCCGGCACCCTGAAAGAAAGCACGCTTAGCAAGCAGCTTCGCCGCCGCGGCGTCACGCGCAAAGCGTTACTGAATACGGGGTGGAGCCACTTTCGCCGGTTTGAAGCCACGCACCGAAATAGCATGTGGCAAGGCGATGTGCAGCATACCCTTTACCTTCCGCATCCGGACAAGCCCGGCAAGAAGGTCATGGCCTATCTGGTTATTTTCATTGACGATTACTCTCGCTTCGTTGTGCATGGCCAGTTCTATTTCGAGGAACGTGTGGCCCGGCTGGAGGATTGCCTGAAGAAGGCGATTTTAAAGAACGGAGTGCCGGAAATGATCTATGTCGATAACGGCGCCATCTATTCTTCACACCATTTTGAGCGGATTTGCGGGCGACTGGGGGCAGAGCTTAAGCATACTCGCCCCGGACGTCCTATGGGACGCGGGAAGCAAGAAAAGTTCTTCCGATTTGTCGACCAGAGCTTTGTGCCGGAGGCATACGACCTGATTGAACAAGGGAAGATCCAGACGCTTAACGATTTGAATCGATTCTTCTCGGCGTGGCTTGAGATTGCTTACCACCAGAAAGTCCACAACAGCTTTAAGCAGCGCCCAGTCGACCGATACCAAAAAGACGACCACCCGATTCGCATGTTGCCGCCGCATGAACTCATAGAAGTATTCTTGCTGGAGGAATCCCGCAAAGTGGACAAAACGGGATGCATCTCGCTGCTGGGCACGATATTCGAGGTCCAGACAGAGCTTGCCGGCTCGAAGATTCAGGTGCGATTCGATCCGCACGACCTGTCCGTCATCCAGGTGTGGAAGGACGGCCAGCGCTATGAAGACGCGAAGCCAATGAAGCTCCGCGATCCGAAAAACCGGCCGAAGCAGGATGAACCGAAGGCCGTCATGCAACCGCCGAAGACGGGCCTCAACTATGTGGAATTATTGGTGGAAGAACAGAAACGGCAGACCCGCGAAGCGCAAGGCGCTGCGCTTTCGCGAGCGATGAAAGAGGTGAATCGCTCATGATTCGTGGTTTCTTCGGGTGGGAGCGCGTTCCGTTCACCCGGGAGATTGAAACACGGCATCTGCACCGCTCCAAGCGATTCGAAGAATGTGTAGCACGGATGCAGTATATGGTGATGACTCGCTCGATTGGCTGCGTCACCGGTGAAATTGGCTGCGGCAAGTCGACAGCCGTTCGCTACTTGAAAGACCAACTGGATCCGAACAAGTACCGGTTTATCTATCTGTCGGATGCGAATCTGAAACCAAGGGACTTTTACCGTGAACTCCTCCACCACTTCGGCTTGCCGCCCAAGTTTCTGCGCAGCGAAGCCAAACGGCAATTCCAGCACCTCGTATGGGATTTGTACGAGAACCAGCAGAAGGTCGCCGTTATTGTCGTGGATGAAGCGCACCTGCTTTCAGGAGACATGCTGCAAGAAATACGCTTTTTGACGAATTTTCGTATGGACTCGATTTCGCCGCTTGCCCTGCTGCTCATTGGACAGCCGGAACTACAGGCCACGTTGCAACTGAGAATCTTCAAGCCGATTACACAGCGGATGAACGTGCGTTTTCATTTGGAAGGCTTGTCGCTCGAGGAGTGCCGCGATTACATCTCCCACCAATTGGAGGTTGCCGGAAGTACAGGGCCGGTGTTTACGACAGAAGCGATGGACGCCATATACGCGCATGCTCGGGGGATATGCCGAGAGATAAATAACGTCTGCACCGCTGCGCTTCTGGATGCAGTGCTGCGAAAAGACAAAATGATTGATACCGTCCATGTGACGAGGATCCTAGCTGAATTTAAGGAACAGTGAGGGATGACAAATATGAATGAGATACGATTTCATGGAGATACCGAGCGTTGGAACGTGTACGATGGAGAAGAGTTGCTTTGCTCGCTACGTTGTGGTGATGCCGTGATGATTCAAGTAGGAAAGCACTTCTTGCCATCCAACCTTGAGCTCGATACGGACTGGTACGTGAAGTTTGGAAATTCGAAGTTCTGGCTCCACCGACATGCCAAGTACCGCGTCCGACCGCTGTTCTAACTGCTCTTCGGAGCAGTTTTTTTACGCCGACAAACAAAGGCGAAATATAATTGTCTCCGAAACGGCGGTGAGGAAAGCAAAAAGCCACCGTCATTGGCGGTTCCGAATCTACCGTCAATTAAAGTGGCTGATGACAAGAAGCCATGATATATCAGTTCCGAATTCATCGACAATTGTAATAATGATCTCTACCGAAGGCTTATACTTGTCCTGCTCCAACTCACTCAGTGTAGCTTGCAATATACCTACCCGAATTGAGAAATCTATCGATTCGAATTACCCCCCTATAAAATAAATAGCCTCTCGGAATTAAAAACTCCGCACCGGCTTTGGCCCTTTGGCCAAGGTCTTTTATTGTTTCACCCCCAAAACAGGAGTGCGAACAAACATTCCTCTTGACATTTTCGAAACACCCCAATAATCGCCGAGAAGGCATTTTCTGCCTATCTCTTGAGAAATTGGGTGATCGTTTTGAAAGTTGTTTCTCGTTCTCACCAGGACTACTTGACTTTCGTAAGCAACCAACTTCGAAAGGAGTACGGCACACCGGAAGCGCTACTGTTTTTGCAGCACTTTTACAACGACCTGATCTTCTGGATCACGGCCATCGATCTGTCCGCCACCGCTTCCTTGATGCGTTCGGCTTACTCCTCCAATCCGAAAGGACGCAAGCCTCACGATCCCGCCGACATGCTCCGCTGCTTGCTCCTTATGACCAAGCTCGGGCTGAGCGTCGATGACGGAGTCGTCGCGCTGCGAACGACGCCGGTCTATGCCATTCTCTGCGGCTTTAAACCTGGTGAGACGCCGGGTGTCGGAACGTTCTACGACTTTTTCCCCCGGCTTTGGCGGGCATCCACTCCGCATAAGATCGGGCGCGTCAAACGCCGCTTGAAGAAGCCGCGGAAGAAGGGCAAAAAGAACGAAAAGCAAGAGCCCAAAAACCCCAAGATTACGGAGAAACTCGTCTCCCGCATCCTGCGCGAGGGCAAAATCCACTACGCCCCCAAGGAGCACGACCTGCTGCAACAGTTGTTCCAATCCCTGTTTGTCCTGCCTTCTGCGGCAAAAGGATTGCTTGGCGATACGAGCGCTTTCCGCGTCATCGGCGACGGATCTCCGGTTGAAACCGGCGCGCGTTCGTACGGCAAGTTCCTTTGCGATTGCCGCAAGTCGGGCAACTGGAAATGCTCCTGCAAACGGCAATTTTCCGATCCGGATGCCGATTGGGGCTGGGACAGCTATCGCGAGAAATATTACTACGGGCGTACGCTCTACATGTTCACCGCAGCCGACAGTCCTTACAATTTGCCCGTGTACCCGCGATTGTTTCGCGCCAGCCAACATGACTCGGTGTCATGGATCTGCGGCTACCGCGAGCTGCGTCACTGGTACTCGGACTGGAAGGTGGGAGAGGCGCTCCTGGATTCCGCCCACGACGCCCTCCCGATCTATACCATGCTGGAACATGATGATGTTTCCGCCATCATCGACCTGAATCACAGGCGTTCCGGGCATACGGTATACAATGAAATGAAAATTGGCTCCGATGGCGTTCCTGTCTGCCCCATTGGACGCAAGATGGTCTGCTGGGGCAAGTGTTCGGGGCGACAGCGCATCAAATGGCGCTGTCCCGCCAAAGTCGGCAAATGGGAATGCCCGACTCCCTGCTCGCCTTCCGATTATGGAAGAACCTTCTACACATCCACCGCGGATAACCCGCGCCTTTTTCCGCGCATCCGCCGCGACAGCAAGGAATGGAGAAAGCGTTATGCGCTGCGAACCGGCGTCGAACGCTGCATCAAGCGCCAGAAAGTCGATTACAGGCTGGAAGCTTCGCGCGGGCGCAGTTCCCGCCACTGGAACATTCGCGTGTACTTGATCGCCATGTGCCAGCATGCCGACGCGTGGCTGGAAGAAGCGAAGAAGCAGAAGCAGATCGCGTCTGTTGAACAATGGCTCAAAGAATTAACAGCCGCTTGATGCAAATTGGTTTGCATAGCATTTTTTAAAAAATGCCCTTTTGAGGGTTCTTTGGCATGCACATTCTTGAAATCAGCTTTCATACCTGCCATTTCATCGACATATCCGCCTCATTCACCCCTCATTCGGACTCAGAACCCTGCTTTATTTCCGAGCCTCTATAATAATACAGTCCCGATGAGCACTTGTTTCACCGGGACTAAACATAGCTGGTTCACGACTTTTTTAACTAATTCATGACTTTTTTACTGGTTCACGACGTTTTTATACTGGGACAATCATTTCTTGTTCCAGCCATACTTCTATTCGCTGCGGGCTGCGGCGCCCAACCGGCCCAACCGGTGGAGCTGACCGTCTCCGCCGCCGCCAGCGTAACGGATGCGATGCAAGAGATTCAACGACTGTACGAAGCCGAACACGGCAATATCCGATTGAATTTGAACTTCGGGGCCTCCGGCGCCTTGCAGCAGCAGATCGAGCAAGGCGCGCAGGCCGATATTTTCCTGTCCGCGTCGCCGAAAAATATGAACGCGCTCGTCGATCAACAGTTGATCGACGAGCGCGAACAACGGACGCTGCTGATTAACGAGCTTGTCGTCGTCGTTCCGGCGGACGGGAGCGCGGAAATTGGAACTATCGGCGATTTGACGAAGGACATCGTGAAGACGGTCGCCGTCGGCATTCCCGAGAGCGTTCCGGCGGGCGGCTATGCGAAGGAAGCGCTCGAGCACGCCGGGCTGTGGGATGCGTTGTCGTCCAAGACGGTGCAGGGGAAGGACGTGCGGCAAGTGCTGCAATACGTCGAGACCGGCAACGCCGACGCCGGATTCGTGTACAGGACGGACGCCCTGACCTCGGAGCAGGCGGAAGTCGCATTCCCGGTCGACCCGTACGCGTACGCCCCCGTCGAATATCCGGTCGGCATCGTCAAAGCGACGGAGCATCATGCGGAAGCCGAAGACTTCCTCGACTTTCTGCATTCGCAAGAAGCGCTGGACGTATTCGTCAAGTACGGCTTCTCCGTCCCGAAGCACGAGGAGACGCCATGAATTGGGATCAATATTGGCCGCCGATCCGGCTGTCGCTGCAGGTGTCCTTGCTTTCCAGCGTCTTGGTTGTCGTCATCGGCTTGGGAACGGCCTGCTGGATGTCGAGAAGAACCTTCAGAGGGAAAACGATCCTCGAAACGGCGTTCATGCTGCCGCTCGTCCTTCCGCCGACCGTCATCGGGTTCTTGCTGTTGGTGCTGTTCGGCCGCAGAAGCTGGGCGGGCCGACTGATCGAAGCGATATTCGGCAATCCGATCGTATTTACATGGTGGGCCGCCGTCGTCGCGGCGGTCACGGTGGCGTTCCCGCTCGTGTATCAGACGATCAAGGTCGGCCTCTCTTCCGTCGACCGCGATTTGGAGGATGCGGGGCGGTCGATCGGCGCGAGCGAGTGGCAGGTGTTCCGCTATATCACGCTGCCGCTCATCTATCCGTCCTTCCTATCCGCCTATATCCTCGGCTTCGCCCGAAGTCTCGGCGAATTCGGCGCGACGCTCATGATCGCAGGGAATATTCCGGGGAAGACGCAGACGATCCCGACGGCCATCTATGTCGCGGTCGATACGGGCAACGCTTCGATGGCTTGGGCCTGGACCTGCTCGATCATCGTCATTTCGTTCTGCATGCTGATGCTGACAAGGCGCGGCGGTTAACGCCTTAACTCGCCAACCGAACCGCCGTCGCGCAGACGCCCCCGCCCTCGAAGGCGGGCAGGTTTCTTCCTGTGGACGAGCTACACCAATCTCTCCAATTCGCCGGTCCCGTAATATTTCTCGTACTCATGCATCGCGAACTGATCCATCATGCCCGAGATAAAATCGATAATGTTGCGTCTGCGCTCCGCCTCGCCTTCGAAAATACGGTACTCCGGCGGAAGCAGTTGCAAATCTTGGTTTAGCCGCTCGTCCTTGTATACCTCGTACAGCCCTCGGAGCACCTTCTCCCCTTTCTTCTCGTACAACTGAACGGACGGTCGCCGCATAATGAGAAAATAGACGAGCTTCTTCAGACCTTCCGCCAATTTCCCGTGCTCTCTGTAACTTAATCTGTTTTTCCTTTGGTCGTAGAACACATCGCGAATTAATCGATTGACGATCTTCGAGGTTAACTCCTTTCGGAAGAGGAACGAATATTCCTCCGACGATCGGAAATAAGCCCCCTTCCTTGCAAAATCTCTGCATTGGTTTACGATCGCATCGAGTTCCCCGTATGCCTCCCTATATTTTTCGCTGATTTGAAATTCGTACAGCAAATCGTCGATGGTGAACAGGTTTTGACTGAGGCAATCCTCCAAATCATGAGCCGCGTATGCGATTTCATCGGCGAGGTCCATAATTTGCATATCGATGGTGGCCGCGTCAGGCAGGTCGATCTTGCGCCGCTCCAGCACATCGCGAATTTCGTCGTAGTCCTCGTCGTAAATAAACTTTTTGTTTTTTCCATTTTCGTATTTTCGAAAATATTTCACCACGCCGAGCTGCGTACGGAACGTTAAATTTAAGCCGCGGAAGGCGTGATGCTTCTTCTCCAATTTCCGCAGGATGCGCAAGGTTTGCGCGTTGCCCTCGAAGCCGCCGATGTCCTGTGCGAGCTCGTTCAAGATCGTCTCGCCGTGATGGCCGATCGGCGGGTTCCCCAAATCATGCGCCAAGGCGCTGGCCTCTACCACGAAGGTATGGTCGAGCCCCATATCGGCAGCGATGCCGCGGGCGATTTGCGCGACCTCCATGCTGTGGGTCAAGCGGTTTCGGATGAAATTGTATCGTTCTACGCCGAGCAGCTGCATCTTGCCTTGCAGACGGCGGAACGAAGAGGAGTACAAAATACGCGCATAATCGCGCGCATAGGCATCGCGTTCGCGCTCGTCGCCGCCCGTCTCATGCAGCCGAAAATTCATTCGGGCGACTTTCCCGTTCCAGTCCCGAACGAAGGCCAAAGTCGATTCGTCATAATGAGCCATGCCGCTTCTCCATCCCTTCCTTGAGGAATCGAACGAGTTGATCGATCTTCCCTCTGTTCTCATCCGTATTGTTCAAAACAAGCTCGCACTGCGACAGCGCATCGATTTCAGCTTCGAAGGATCCGAGACGCGCATTGATGTCCGAAGGGCTGTGGCCGCGTTGTTCGAGCCGGCGGGCGCATTCATGCCGTTCCGCCTTAACTCCGATAAGCAGTACCTTGTCATGGAAAAGCTGTTTCATTTTCCTGGCTCCGGCTTCGTCCAGGATCACGGATTTCCGTTCCGATCTCCGGATGATTTCTTCAACCAGCAATGTCGGAGTGCCGTAGAAATTTTCGTGGTATTCGGTCATCTCGATCATTCGGCCTTGTTCGTAAAGCATTCGCATTTCATCTTTTGTTTTAAAAAAATAATCGACCCCGTCAACCTCGCCTTCGCGAGGCTTCCGCGAGGTCCAGGTCACAATGCGCGGAAGTCCCAGCATGGTCTGAATGGTACTTTTCCCCGACGCGCTCGGCCCTTGAAAAACAACCAGCAAGATCGACATAACGCCCTCCGCTCCCAGCCCTGATCATGCAAACCTATCTGCATTTACTATATCGCAAAACCGAAAAACACGAAAACCATATTCGCGCCGCGGAGCGCTTCTTCGCCGGCAACGGCGGACGGCAAAGACGACCATCCGCAACGGGACGGTCGTCTTTCTTCGTCTATCGATTCATTGCATACGGATTTCTGCCTCGTGAAGCCGCCTGCGATCTTCCAATGCGGGAGCGGGGCCCGCACGTTCCGTTTGCGTTACGCCGTCCAATTCGGATCCGTCAGCGGCTCTCCGACCGCAAAGCTTCGAATGATCTTCTCCAGCGCGGCCGAATCGCGTACGGGGGGGGGGGAGACACGCCGGGCAAGACAAAGGCGGTTTCGCTTGACACCGCTTTAGCAACAATCTGAATTCCTCAGATTGTTGAAAAACACAAATGGCTGACATGAGGGTGCAATAAAGGCAATGAACATGTCCCCTGGGAGGGGAAGCGGCACGGGGCCTTAAGCAGGCCTCGAGTTGCCGGACTGAGGAGCCGCTATTTGTGACAAATTCGGCTCTGCGGGATTCGAGACGGACTCAGGAGCCGCTAATGGGTTCAAATCCGCGTCATCCGACTTATTTCGAAGGAATAACGTCTCCTGAGTCCGCCAAGTCCTCGAAAATGCCGCAAATGGAACAAATAGAGGCTCCTGAGTCCGGCAATACGTTTCCGTCGGAGGCTTGCTTGGCTGAGCATGCGGGGGAGGCACGCCGGCACAAAGCAAAGGATGTTCCATTCGATGCCGACTTTCTCAACAATCTGAATTCCTCCCATTAATTTCTTCCAAAAGCTAAGAATCGGACCTCTTAATTGGAAAAATGGGTACTAATTCGCTTCGATTCGGCAAAAATCGCCTTCTCGGCTCGAAATAAATGGAGGTTTTCCCATTCAGTTACGTCAGACCCAGCTGACTTTGCAATTTAATGGGAGGTTTTCCATATCCGGACGAGTAACCGCCGAATACCCGGGATGATCCTATGTTCATTGAACGGAGAGCTCCGCCGGGCTCGAACGAAAAATAAGCCGCGGGACGAGAGATCGTCTCTCTCGTCCCGCGGCCGGGTTCGAATGACGGCGTCGGCCGCCGCCGGAGTTGCAGTGTTTCGCCCGCCCGCAGGCGGCGCTGCGAGGATTCACGCCTCGTACGATCTGTTCGAGCGCAGGCGCGCCTCCCAGAGCGGCGCCTCCTCGAACGACCGGGCCAGGTTCAGCAGCTTGCGGTCTTCGAAAGGCTTGCCGATCCACTGGATGCCGACCGGCAAGCGGTCGTCGAGCAGCCCGCAAGGCACCGTGACCGCCGGGAAGCCGAGCAGATTGCCGAGCGGCGCCTTCGCGAGGTTGAACATATTGTTGATCGCCCGCTCCGGCGTGACGGTGCCGACGCCGAACGGCGGGTTATGGTTCATCGGCGCAACGATCGCATCGAGCCCGTCCATCGCCCGCAGCGTGCGGTTCACGAATTCGCGTCTCGTGCGCTGCGCGTCCAAATATTGATTCGCCGTCACTTCGCTGCCGAACTGCAGCCGGTAGCGGATATCGTCGCCGTACAATTCGGGGCGCGCCTCGTACATCGGCTTATGGAACGCATAGCCCTCGGCCTGCGCGATGCGCCTGAGCGCCTGCTGCGCCGCGTCCAATCCGGGAATGCGAATCTCGACGAGTTCGGCGCCGGCGAGCTTGATCCGCTCCATCGCCTGATGCACGAGACGAAGCATGCCCGGATGGACGTCGTCGAAGAAGTAATCCGGGCAATAGCCGATTCTCCGCCCCTTCAAGCCGTCTTCGCCGAACGCCGGAGCGCGCCCGTCTTCGCGGTACGCGGACGAGCCGGGATCGCGCGGATCGTGGCCGGCCATCGCATCGAACATGACGGCGGCGTCCCGCACGTTCCGGGTCATCGGCCCGATATGGTCCAGCGACCAGCTGAACGGCACCGTCCCGTGCCGGCTCACCCGGCCGTACGTCGGCTTGAAGCCGACGATGCCGCATTGGGCCGCGGGCAGCCGGATGGAGCCGGCCGTGTCGGTGCCGACCGCGCCGAACGCGATGCCGGTCGCCGCGGCGACGCCCGAGCCTCCGCTCGATCCGCCCGCGATCGCGCCCGCGTCCCAAGGGTTACGCGCGGTTCCGTAGGCGTCGTTTTCGGTCGTCGCCCCCATGGCGAACTCGTGGAGGTTCGTCTTGCCGACGATAATCGCGCCGGCCGACTTCAGCTTTGCCACGACGGCGGCGTCTTCGTCCGGAATCCAGTCCGCCAGCACTCTGGACCCTGCCGTCGTCCGGACTCCAGCCGTCTGCACATTATCCTTCACCCCGATCGGCACGCCGTGCAGCGGACCGCGAAGCTCGCCCCGCATCAGCTCGGCTTCGAGCAGGCGCGCCCGCCGAAGCGCGTCCTCCGCCATGACGGTAATGTACGCGTTGAGCGCCGGGTTCAGCGCCTCGATCCGCGCCAGCAGCGCGGACGCGACTTCGACCGGAGACACGCGCTTGGCGCGATACGCCTCCGCCAACTGCTCCATCCCGGAAAACAGCAATTCACGCATCGCCATCATCCTCCTCCCGCTCCGGGAGAGGGAGCTCGAACCGGAACGCGGGCTCGAGCTCCAACTGGAAAGGTTCCTCCTCCGGGATATTCAGTAGTTGTTTGATATACTCCGTCAAATTCATAGCCTCACCGTCCTATCGGGATTAGGTTTCGACGGTCAAGTCGAACTGCCGCTTGCCCTCCTGCTGCTCCAGGGCGTAAACCGGATCGATCGGCAGCGCTTCCTGCCAGCGTTTGCTCTTGCTGTCTACGGCGCCGCAGCTGAACAGCTTTTGCAACGGATACTGGTCGTGCTTGATCGGCGCGCCGCCCGCCATGAACGACTTCACCTGCTCCAGCAGCATGCGGCGCATCTGAATGATCGGCAAGTCGCTCGTGCCGAGCATCTCCTTCGAACGATCGACGATCGGCCCCATCAGCTCGGTCACCGCATGGTCCTGATTGGCGATGCCCCGAATGCCGGAATAGTTGCCGTGAATCATCAATTCGCGGTCCTGCTCGTAATCGTTGCTCATGTTGCGCTGCTTGCGGAAATGTTCGTCCAGCACCAACCCGCGCCGTTCGCTCTGGCCCTTCGCGTTGATCGGCTGCGCGTGGGAAAACTGCACGTCCCAGCTCCACGTGCTGTGATCGTCGCGCGGGATGAACGCATGCCACATGCCGTCTTCGCCCTTCATGCGCGGCGGGTACGTGTAGAACGGGAAAATATAATGAATTTCCATGAAGGCGTAGTTGTCGTCGTCCTCGATGCCGACGCCGATGCAGCGCTTGCCGTACTTCGTCGATTCGACCGCTTGCTTGACCGGCGGATTTTTGATGAGCGGATGGGACGGGCTGATGCCGAGATCGCTGCTCAGGAGCCCCCGGTCCACATCCTGCTGTTCATGCGCCTTATGCAGGAACGCCGCATGGACGTAATCCAGGTCGTTTTCCATGACCTGCAAATAGTTGCACTCCTGCCATACGCGCTCGGAGATGATCTGATTGTCCGGCAGCCCCATCCAATAAAATTCGGGGAACGGCGGCTCCTCCTCCTTGGGTCCGAGATAGCCCCACACGATGCCGTTTTGCTCCCGCGTCGCATAGGAACGCAAGCGCACGCCCGCCTTCATCTTGGAATCCTTCGGTTCGGACGGCAGATCGACGCAGTTGCCCTTCGTATCGAATTTCCAGCCGTGGTAAATGCAGGTCAGCCCGCAGTCCGCGTTCAGACCGAGCGCCAGCGACGTTCGGCGATGGGGGCACTTCTCGTCCACGAGTCCGACGTCTCCGTTCGTATCGCGAAAGACGAGCAAATCCTCTCCCAGCAGCCGAATCTTCAGCGGCTTCCCGTCCGGCGCAATCTCTTTGGAATTGACGACGGGAATCCAGTAACGGCGAAACAGCTCGCCGAGCGGTGTACCCGCGTTCGTGCTCGTCAACAATTCGTTATCGGACGCCTTCAGCATTGAAATTCCTCCCTATACTTTCTTTATTCTTATTATGAAGGGAGCGAACGCGGACTGCGGTAAATCAGTTTACATTTTCCCGCGTAACTTTTCATTACATCGAGGGATTGCGCCGGTTCGCCGGCGCGTCAGCGCATCATCAGCCCGCCGTTCAGATCGAAGGTGGCGCCGGTAACATACCCCGCGTTCTCCGACACGAGGAAGCCGACAAGCTCGGCGACCTCGGAGGCCTTCCCGAATCGCCCGACGGGAATCGCCCGCTCGAGCCTCGCCCGCTCCTCCTGCGGCATGCGCTCCAGCTCCGGCGTCTCGATCGCGGCGGGAGCGACCGCGTTGACGGTGATCCCGCAGGCCGCATACTGCTTCGCAAGCTGCTTGGCGAGCGCCAGCTGCCCGGCTTTGGAGGCGCTGTACGCGATGCTGGACGCAAGGGAGCCTTGCTGGCCCGCGATCGAGGCCATCATGACGATGCGTCCCCAGCGCCGCTTCTCCATCTCCGGCAATACCGCCTGCGCGAAGAAGAACGAGCCGCCGAGATTGACCGCGAGCACGCGATCCCATTCCTCCCGCGTCATCCGCTCCGCAGCCGTCTGCGTCCGGATGCCGGCGTTGTTGACGAGGATGTCGATGCGCCCCCAGGCGGAAAACACCCGTTCCACGCAGGCGGCGATCTCCTCGTTCTTCGACACATCCGTTTCGATCGGCAAGTAGCTGTCCCGCGCCTCGGGTATTGCCGGCGGCGCGGCGTCCGCGGCACCGAGCGAAGCCGACGCGACGCGGAGGCCGCGGCGCAGCAGCGTCTCGACCACCTCTCGCCCGATGCCCTGCGCCCCTCCGGTGACGATGGCGACGCGCGCGTTGTCCATGCCTCTTCTCCCCTTTCGCTTTACTGACACAACCATAATCGGCGGCACCGCCGCCCTTTCCAATCTTCTTCCCCTTGCTCAGACGAACCGCAATTCGCCCCGATTTGGCCCCCCTATTTTCCTGAGTAAAGGAAATTCGATGGGAAAGAACCGCCGAAAGATTCGAATTTACTCGTTTCGACAGTTGCGAAGCTTATAAATTCTATATCGTTGAAAAAAAATCCCCGGGGGGCCCGCCCCCGGAGATGGATTTCCTCCCTAGTTTACATCCGGATGAAGCCGGTCAGCCAAGTGGCCAGCGGCGGGAACGCGACCAACAATGCGATCAGCAATAGGTTCATCAGGATGAACGGGAAGATCGCCTTGTAGATCGTCCCCATCGAATATTGCGGCGCCGCCGCCTTCATCGCGAACAAGTCCATGCCGAACGGCGGCGTCATCGTCGCCATCTGCATGTTGATCAGGAAGATGACGCAGAACCAAACCGGGTCGATTCCCATCGCGTGGACGAGCGGCATCACGATCGGCAGCGTCATCATCATAATGGACAGCGGCTCGAGGAAGCAGCCCAGGACGATGAGGACGAGCTGTACGACGATGATCAGCATTACGGGCGATAGATTTAGAGCCCCTACCGCCTCGACGAGCCCCTGCGTAACGCCGGTGTAGCTTAAGATTTGGCTGAAGGTCGCCGAACCGACCATGATCATTAAAATCATGACCGTCATTCTCGCCGTCCCGGTCAACGATTCCCACAGCAGCTTCCACGTCAGCTTCCGGTACGCCAGCGCCATGACGATCGTTCCCGTCGCGCCGAGCACCGCCGATTGGGTCGGCGTCGCCACGCCGAGCACGATGACGCCGAGCACGAGAAAGACGATAAAGCCGAGCGGGAAAATGTACTTGAAGAAGTCGCCCAGCTTCTCCTTCAACGAGACCGTCTCGACATCGTAGGTCGGCGCCGCATCCGGCTCGATCAGGCTGCGAACGACCACATAGATGAAGAAGATCGCCGCCAGAATGAGGCCGGGCAGCACGATCGCGATCAGGAAATTGCCGACCGGGATCGAAGCGAGCGTCGCCATCAGCACCCCGAGAGCGGTCGGCGGGATCAATATCGCAAGTCCCGCGCTGCCGACGATCGGGCCCAACGTCATCGAAGGCTTATAGCCCTTCTTCTCCATCTCCGGCACGAGCAGCGAGCCGAGCAAGGACGTGGTAGCGACGCTCGAGCCGCACAGGACGGCGAACAGCGTCCCGCTCCCGACGGCCAAGACGCTGAGCCTGCCGGGCAGCCTGCCCATCCACTTCCCGAGCGCGTGGAACACTTGCGAACCGATGCCTGTCCGAAACATAATTTCGCCCATGAACAGAAACATCGGAATCGCCAGCAGGGAGAACAGCGATACCGACTTGAACATATTGAGCGGCAGCTGCTGCAGCCCGGCCGTGCCGCCCCACAGCAAATACGCCCCGATCATATTGATGATCAGGAAGGAAAACAGAATCGGGATCCCGAGCGCGAACAACAGCATCAGCGCCCCGAAGATGAGAGGTAAAACGATCCACCAGTCCATATCTGTCGCTCCGTCTCTTCGTAAATTAGGATCGGCTTCGGATCGCCAGACACTCCTTCAGATGGCGGGCGGCGCGCCGAACGAGCTGCAGCGCCATGATCGCGAAGCCGAGCGGCACCGCGGCGATCAGCGCCCACCGCGGCCACTGCAGAACCGATTCCATCAGCGCGCCGCGCTCGTACAGGCTGAGGCAAATCGCGACGCCCGCCCAGACGATCGCCGCCGATACCGCGAAGCAGACGATCGAGACGAACGCCTCCAATGCGGAGCGAAGCCTCGGAGGAAGGCGGTCCAGAACCATGCCGAACCGCAGATGCCCCTCCTCCCTCATCAGCCAGCCCGCGCCCAAGAACGCGACAAAGCCCAAAGCGTATTCCGAAACCTCGATCGACCACTTCAATGGAGTATCGAAAAAGTAAGTCATCACGACATCCGCTACGACGATGACGATCAATAACGCCAGAAGGATGTTTACAAGAACCAAACATGCGTCCAACAGCTTGTCGACCGGATGGTTCGACTTCTTTTTCTCCTGTTCCATAGAACGATCCGCCTTTACTCGCTTAATGAACGCAGATTTTCCACTTGATCCGGAATTTCAGTCGCCAGGTATTCCCACTCGACGTCGAACGCGCGGTCGACGAACGCTTGCCCTTCTTCCTCGGACAGCTGGATGAACGTCACGCCCGCTTCCTCCAGCGCCGCGCGCTCTTTCTCGCTCTCCGCGTCGTAATATTCGACCATATATCGCTCGTATTCGGCGGTCGCGTCGAGAATTTTCTGCTGATTTTCGGCCGAGATCGAATCCCACTTGGCCGGGTTCATGACGATGGTTACATTTTGGTTCCAGAACGGATGATCCAGCACGTACTTGGAGGAGTCCGTCCAGCCGTTCTGCCGGGGTCCTTGCAGCCCGCCGTAGACGAAGCCTTCGACGACGCCCGTTTGCAAGGAGGTGTACACCTCGCCCGGATCGATGATGACCGAGTTGATGCCGAGGCTTTCGAAGAAGCGCGTGTAGTTGCCCGTCGCCCGAATTTTCTTGCCGTTCAGTTCGGCGAGGGTCGTCACCGGCTCGTTCAGCCAGATGCGCGGAGACGTGTTCAGCCAGCGGCCCAGATACACCATGTCGATCTTCCTGTGCGCTTCCGCCATCGCGTCGAAGAAGCCGTTCTCCCTCTCCTCCCAAGGCGTCAGCCGCGACAGCGGGATCGCGGACACCTCGCGGTTTTGCGATTCGTACTGGCCGGTATGGTTGAAGATCAGATCGATCGCGCCGGTCTGCACCGCGTTCGCCTGTTCGCCCGGAGGAATAATGTCCGCGCCCCCGCGCCAGTTAATTTTGACCTCGCCGCCGGTCGCCTCGTCCACCATCTCGATCCATTCGTGGATCGTCGCCGTGAGCGGATCGTCCTTCGCGAGGAAGCTCACCGCGTTCACCGTGATCGACTGCGCCGCCGCGCCGCCCGTCCCGGCGTCCGCCGCGGGCGCCTCTGCGCCGGTATTCGCGTTAGAGGAACAAGCCGCCAGCAAGCCGGCGCACAATGCAAGAGCGATGCCCGTTTTGAATTTGATGTTCATGGATGTTTCCCCCCTGGCCGATTCGGCCGAAAATGATTACAGCACCCGCCGCAGTACGCGGACGGCATTCCCGGACAGCACCTTCCGGATGTCCGGTTCCGAATATCCGTGTTTCGTTAACCAACGTACAATATTGCTTGTCGCCTCGTTCGGATTTTCGGCGCCCCGCACATGCGTCGCCGCATGCGGCGGCACCGAGCCATGCGACTCGGACAGCATCAGCCTGGCGTCGAAGGCGTCCTGCAGCGCCAGGTGATCGCCGTAAAACGTATCCGAGCCGATGCCGACGTGGTCGATGCCGACGAGATCGGCGATGTACCGGAAGTGCGCCATGACATCCTCGATCGAGTGATCCGTCCCGCTTCCGGTCAACGTCGTGTTCGGAGCGGCGCATACGCCGATGACGCCACCCTTGGCCGCGCAAGCCTTCAACAGCTCGTCGCTCGCCATCCGCGGCGAATCCCACAGCTTCTTCGCCCCGGTATGCGTGATCATGACCGGATGCTCGCTCTCGTATACAACATCGAGGCTTGTCCGCGGTCCGCAGTGCGAAATATCCGCGACGATGCCAAGCCGGTTCATCCGCCGGACCGCCTTCCGCCCGAAAGCCGTCAATCCGCCGTCGGACGCCTCCGACAGCCCCGATCCGAGCAGGTTGGCGTCGTTATAGGTAATTCCTATGCAGCGGATGCCGAAGCCGTACAGCATATCGATCCGATCCAGCTCGTTCTCGATCGGCGTCGCCGTCTCCATGCTGGCGACAATCCCGATCTCCCCCTTCGAGGCCGCGAGGCGGTCGAGATCGCGGACGTTCCGAATCAGCGAAAATCCTTCCTGATGCTCCAAGTCGCATAATCGAATGCCGAGGTTCGCGATCGCGTCGTCCCACTTCTGGCCCGCCTTCGAATGCGTCAAGCTGATCGCTTCCATAAAATTGTCGAAGATCAGGTTGAGACCGGAGCGGCGAAGCCCTTCGTAGTTATACATCGTATGAAGCTGGCGGCAGTACGGGAGGATGTCCGACGGACGTTCCGGAACGATAAATCCGTGCTCCCTCATCGAGACGATGAATTCCTCCGCCAAATACCGGCTCGCCCGCTCCTCCTCCGCCTCCGTCAACGGAATCTCGTACGGCGGAAACCGGCTTTGCCGCGGCAATTCGTACGGGACGTAATCGGCCCCCTGCTGCAAATAATGGAACGAGTCTCCGACCGATGCGCCCATGGATACGCCCTCCCCCTTCAATCCATGTGATGTTTTATCTCGCGAGAGTATCAAATTTATTATCATTCTATTAAAAATGTCATTGCAAGAACGTAAAGAGCTTTACATTTCGCACGACTCATTTTTTTGAAATAAAAAAAAGAGCCCTATGCTTCAGGCCCCGATTTCAACCTTCCCTACCGGTACGTCATAGGCCGTTACTCCTGCTGTAGAGGTCTAATGCTTCGGCGTTTTTAATCGTTATGATTTTGTTTTGAATATCGATAATGTCCGCGGTTTTCCACTTCTTCAATACCGTATTGATCGTCATACGCGTCAATCCGGTATGCTCCGCCAGGTCCTTTTGCTTCATTGCGATTTTCCGTTCCTGCGAATGCTCGCTCAGCTGCAGCAGCGCGTGCGCGATTTGCTGTTCGGCCGAAGTGTGGAACGCCGTCTCGACGAGCCCCCTCATCTTCGTCAGCAGCGAATGCAGGATCGTCATCGACGAATCGAAGTCCGAGAACAGCGACCTTACCTTCTCTACCGTCAAGAAATATAGGACCGAGTCCTCAAGCGCGATCGCCGTCGCGATGGAAGGCGCTTGGATCAAGGCGAGCTCTCCGAAGCATTCTCCCGGTCCGATGATGTTAATATTTTTAACATCCCCCTGGACGGAACAGGTTTTAATTTTTACGAGCCCCTTCTCCACCCAATACACGCCGTCGCCGACTCCCCCCTGATGATAAATGACCGAGTTTTTCTTTCGAAATTGCCTCGTACCCCGCGACATCAAATCCGTCCGTTGAGCTTCCAGCTTCGCAATGTCTATCATTTTCATCGCCCTCCAATGACAGGTACTCTAACATTATAATTCGAGCGAATCGAACGCACAATAGATGCGGAAAATGATTGCGCTGCCAATTTCGATGAAATTCAACAAGGATGTGACATATAACGTCACATCCTTGTTGAATTCGATTTGTTCGCGGCGCGTCGGCAGAGCGGAATGCGTACGGCCCGCCTCCATCCCCCGAAGGTCATACGAACTCGCGGGGCGTCTTCCGGGCGACGCCGGAAGCGACGGCCGCTTTTATGACCTCTCTTCTTACCGCCTCGACGACCTTCGTGTTGAACACGCTCGGGATAATGTACTGCTCGTTCAGCTCGCGGTCCTCGACGATCGACGCGATCGCGTGCGCCGCTGCCAGCTTCATCTCCTCGTTGATCGCCGTCGCCTGGCAGTCCAGCGCTCCTCTGAAGATGCCGGGGAAGCAGAGCACGTTGTTGATCTGGTTCGGGTAATCCGATCTCCCGGTAGCCACGACCCGAACGTAGGGCGCCGCATCCTCCGGATATATTTCCGGGACCGGATTCGCCATCGCGAAGACGATCGGATCCTTCGCCATGCGCGACACGTCGGCCGCGGAGACGACGTTCGGACCCGACACGCCGATAAACACGTCGGCTCCCGCCATCGCGTCGGCCAGCTCGCCCGACACGTTGTCCGGATTCGTATGCTCCGCATACCAATCCAGCATCGGATTGTCGTACGCCCGGCCGCGATGGACGATGCCGTACGGCTTCGTCGCGCCGACGATATGCTTCACGCCGGCGGCCAGCAGCATCTTCGTGCAGGCGACGCCGGCCGCTCCGACGCCGCTGACCGCGACCTTGATTTCGTCCATCCGCTTCCCGACGATCTTCAACGCGTTGATCAAGCCCGCCAGCATCACGACGGCCGTGCCGTGCTGGTCGTCGTGGAACACCGGAATGTCCAGCTCCCGCTTCAACCGTTCCTCGATTTCGAAGCAGCGAGGCGAGGCGATGTCCTCCAGGTTGATGCCGCCGAAGGAGGGCGCCAGCGCCTTCACGATTTGGACGATCTGATCCGGATCCTTCGTATCGAGGCAGATCGGGAACGAATCGATGCCGGCCATCTCCTTGAACAGCATCGCCTTCCCTTCCATCACCGGCATCGCGGCGATCGGCCCGATATCCCCGAGCCCGAGCACGGCCGTACCGTCGCTGACGACCGCAACCGTGTTCCGCTTGATGGTCAAGGAGTATGCCTTGGCCGGATCCTCATGCAGCGCCATGCAGACGCGGGCGACCCCCGGCGTATAAACGTGGGACAGATCGTCCCGCGTCTTCACCGGATATTTGGCGCGCACCTCCAGCTTGCCTCCCAGATGCATCAGGAACGTGCGGTCGGAAATATTGACGATCGATATGCCTTCCATTCGTCTTAACGATTCGACGAGATCGCTCTCCTTCTCGCTGTTCGTCACGGAGACGGTAATGTCGCGGACGGCGACGTCCTTGTTGCCGCCGACGATGTCGACCGCCGCGATCTCTCCGCCCGACTCATGAATCGCATTCGCGATGCGGACGAAAGGCACGCTTTGCTCGATTTCCAGCCGCAAAATGATCGTATGACTCCCCCCGGTTCGACCGGCCATAACGTAATCCCCCTTGAAACTTCCGAATGTCGCAGTCGATTTCAGTATGATGCATCCGTCCGTCCGGGATAGTAAAGCAGATTACATTTTTCGGGAGAAAGCTGGACCTCTGTCAAGATAGTAGACATGGATTTTAGTGATTCACCGTATTGAAGTAGTGCTGCCTTTCAAAATCAGATGGCGTGCAGTACCCGATCGTCGAGTGAATACGCTCATTGTTGTAAAATACTTCGATGTACTCGAAGATGCTTTTCTCGGCTTCAGCACGGGTCTCAAATTTATTCAAATAGATAAGTTCCTTTTTGATAATGCTATGAAAAGATTCAATGCAAGCGTTGTCGTAGCAGTTCCCTTTCCGGCTCATGCTCCCTGTCATGGAGTAAACCTGGAGTTGCTTTTGGTAGTCATGGGAGGCGTATTGGCTGCCGCGATCGGAATGATGCAACACTTCTCCATCGGGCTGCTGACGACCGTAAGCTTGCCTTAGCGCCTGCAGCACCAGCTCTTTTGTCATGCGGTCACTCATATGCCATCCAACGATCTTGCGGGAGTACAGATCCATTACGCTTGCCAGATACAGCCAACCCTCCCCGGTCGCGACATACGTAATATCTGTCACCCATTTCTCATTCGGTTTACTTGCCGTAAAGTCTTGGTTTAACACGTTGTCTTGTACCGGCAGGCTGTGCTTGGAATTCGTTGTGGCTTTATATTTCTTGACGGTTCTAGACCGCCACTCTTGCTGCTTCATAATCCGTGTTACGGTCCGTTCAGATATGCTGACTCCTTGCTGATTCAGCTTCTGCGTGACCTTTGGGCTCCCGTAAAGCTGACGGGAATCGTCGAACACTTCCTTGACCTGCTCTGTCCATTCTTTGTGCTGGCGCTCTCGTTCACTTTCAGGGCGATCACGCCATTTGTAATATCCGCTGCGAGATACGTTCATTACTTTGCACATCTTCTCCAGTCGGTACTCGGAGCGGTTTTCGTGGACGAATGAATATTTTACCGACGGTCTTTCGCGAAGAAGTGCATTGCCTTTTTTAAGATTTCGTTCTCCTCTTGCAACTCACGGATTTGCTTTTGCAGTTCCCGTAACTGATGGTTTTCGGACTTAAACACTTGATTTTGAACGATTTCCGGCTCGCTACCAAACTTCTTCATCCAACCGTACAAGGTATTGTCCTTTATCTTCAGTTCGCGGGCTACCTCCGCCACCGCCTTCCCGCTTTCTTTGACATACTGAACTGTCTTCTTTTTGTACTCATCGTCATAAAGTGGCTTTTTCATCTTTGACACAGTCCTCCGATAGTTGTCGTTTCATCAGTGTAATCTGTGTCTACTATTAAGTCTAGCATCAAGCTCGGTCCGCATCCGTTCGGAAGCGCCACTCCATTGGGGAACCCGGCTTCGCCTTCCTCCCTTCTCTTGACTTGCCTGACTCGCCATGCCCTTGCTTGCCTTGCCTGCCTGCTTGCCTTGCCTGCTCCTCTTTTGCCTTACGTTGCCTTGCCTGTCTGCTTGCCTTGCCTGCTCCTCCCTTCCATTCCTGCTCTGCCTTACCTTGCCATGCTTTGCTTTGCCTTGCCCTCACATTCCATGGCACTGTGGTGCTAGACTGAGTAGTAGACACAGATTACACTGATGAAATGAACAAGAACCGGAGGTCTGTGTCGGAATGAAAAAACCATTGTATGACGACGCGTACAAAAGAAAAACAGTTCAGTACGTCAAAGAAAGCGGAAAAGCGGTGGCGGAAGTCGCCCGGGAACTGAAGATCAAAGACAATACGTTATACGGCTGGATGAAGAAGTTCGGCGATGAGCCGGAAATCGTTCAGAATCAAGCGTTTAAGTCGGAAGATCATCAATTGCGGGAAATGCAAAAGCAGATCCGTGAGCTGCAAGAGGAGAACGAAATTTTAAAAAAGGCGATGCACTTCTTCGCGAAAGACCGTCGGTAAAATACGAATTTATCCACGAACACCGCTCCGAGTACCGACTGGAGAAGATGTGCAATGTGCTGAACGTATCTCGCAGCGGGTATTACAAATGGAAGGTCCGCCCCGAGAGCGATCGGGAGCGCCAACACAAAGAATGGACCAAACAGGTAAAGGAAATCTACGATCAATCCCGCAATCTTTACGGGAGTCCGAAGATCACCAGCAAGCTTCATCAGCAAGGTGTGGATATCTCGCAGCGAACGGTAACGCGGATCATGAAAGAGCAGCAATGGCGTTCCAAAACAGTCCGAAAATACAAGGCGAGTCTGTAAAATACTTTGTGTAAACTCTCAAACCTACTAAAATGAAATCATGGAGAGGTTGGGGAGCACACATGGGATTATGGACGAAAGAGCAGCTGCGGAGTTTCATCAAGGAGAATAATCTGG
>NZ_LT821258.1:284771-1017232 GCF_900169535.1 Cohnella massiliensis | reverse complement strand
ATGTCCAAAACCGAAATCCGTGATGATGGAGGCAGTGTCGGACCTGCTCATTTCGGCGCTGGTTGGGTTGTTTTCCTCTTTTTTTATGCCGAAGAGACGGTTACAACTGACCTAAATCACCGGACTTTTAAGGAAGACTGGCTGCTCACCGCATGCCATCCGGGGAAAGATAGAGTTACGGAAGTCAGCCCTGGCTGCCGGCTTACGAAAGACCTTATGAATAATGATTGGTTGTGGAGTGATCAGAGGCTTATCGTTTGGACGTTTCAATCCACGCATCCCGTAGGGGATGCGACAGCCTTGCAACAGAGCCCTTGTGCAGCAAGGGTTTGCAAGCGCTTTGGTGCGATTCTCCCAGGAAAATCATGTGCGCTTGGGGTTCGCACCGAGGTTAGGGTGATACATGAGCGACTAATTCGACGGTTTGGCGGCTCGTTCGGATCATGGCCTGCCAGTGGTAATGGCTCTCCATTTTTGTTAGTTGAAATAGTCTTACCGTCCGATGATGTCGAAACACTTGGATTTTGATGAGCTTAACTTGCGACAGCGGGATTGGGCGTTCCTCAGTTTTTGAACGATAACCCGTGTTCGCCTAGAGCGGCTCGAAGCTTGGGCAAGGAAGCCGGGCCCATGCCGTGAAGCTTCAAAATCTCCTTCTCGCTGTAATTCGCCAGTTGCTTCAGCGAAACGATCCCCTCGTGCTCCAAAGCCCGTCTTGCAGGCGAGGAAAGAAGGGAGAGAAATCCGGACTCGGGTTTGCGTTCCTGCTCGCAGACGGGGCAGGTGGGACAATCGCTGCTTTTATAGTAGGCATGGCCTTTTTCGCAGGTTTTTAACGTTTTTTCGGTAGCTGCCATGAGCGCATCTCCTTGCTCCGTCGTTCCGCCGTTCGCCGATCATGAAGGTGCCAAAAGTTACAGGTCGCCCGGCACAGCGAGAATGAGACGGATGAATTACGTTCTAATTCGACGCCGGATCTTCATTTCCTTGCCGTTACGGGCAAGAGTCTGCCGGTTAAGATCCAAAAAAGTTTCAGGCGGATCCCTCCGACGACTTATCGGGGGGATATTTGCGTCGGGACACGGAAGTTACCGATTAGATCGTATAAAAAGCGAAACAATGTCCAGATCATCTGAAAATAATCCAGTACAGCGCTTACATTTCGCAACCTATAATGGGATTGTCTTCAATAAAGCAAGGAAAGGGAGGGGGGCGAACAGGTTTTTACGTTCGGGCAGCAGGCGCGTTGCACCAAAGATAAGCCGGTCGCGCCGCCGGTTCATGCCGTTTGCATGGCAATCGGCTGACGACCGAAAGGAACCGGAACCGGCTGCGTCATTTTTGCTTGACGGCAGGTTTATGCTCTTGGTTCGGTTTGCGCATCAAATAAAAAATGAAAAGGGATGTGTTGGCGTGAACAGGTTTCGTGGATGGATGCTCTCACTGACGTTGATCGGGTCATTGGCGCTGTCGGCCTGCGGAGGCGGGAATTCAAACGGTCAAGCCGGCGCAAGTCCGAGCGAGAGCGCGAGTTCGCCGCCGGCCTCTTCGCAGGAGGCTTCGTCCGCGCCGCCCGCCGGGAACAAGCAGGTCGAGATTTTCAGCTGGTGGACGGGGGCGGGGGAGGAGGCCGGACTGAAGGCGCTCATTCAACTGTTTAAAGAGAAGGAGCCGGATATCGAGGTGATCAACGCGGCTGTTGCGGGCGGAGCGGGAACGAACGCCAAGGCGGTGCTCGCCAGCCGCATGCAGGGCGGGGACCCGCCCGGAACGTTCCAGGTGCACGGAGGCGCGGAACTGAACGCGGGCTGGGTCGCCGCGGGCAAAATGGAGCCGATCAATGACCTGTACGAGGCGGAAGGCTGGACGGACAAATTTCCACAGGATTTGATCGACATGGTCAGCAGCGACGGCAGCATTTGGTCCGTTCCCGTCAATATACACCGCGGCAACGTTCTCTGGTACAACAAGAAGGTGTTCGATGAGAACGGCTTGAAGGCCCCGACGACGTTCGACGAGTTTTTCGAGGTCGCCGAGGCGTTGAAGGCGAAAGGCGTCACCCCGCTGGCGCTCGGCGACAAGGAGCCGTGGGCGGCCACGCATTTGTTCGAAACGGTGCTGCTCGGTACGCTCGGCGCGGACGGCTATCGCCAACTTTGGACCGGGGAGCTGTCGTTCGAAGATGCCAAAGTGACGGAAGCTCTGGAAACGTTCAAAAAAATGATGGGCTACGTCAACGAGGATCATGCGGCCCGCAACTGGCAGGACGCCTCGCAGCTCGTCGCCAACGGCGAAGCGGCGATGAACGTAATGGGGGACTGGGCGAAGGGGTATTTTTCCGGCGATTTGCAGCTGGAGGCGAACGTCGATTTCGGTTACGCCCCGACGCCGGGAACGGAAGGCATGTTCATGGTCATCACGGACACGTTCGGACTGCCGAAGGGCATTTCGGACCCGGATTCGGTCAAGGCTTTCCTGAAGGTGCTCGGCTCGGTCGAAGGCCAGGACGCGTTTAATCCGCTCAAAGGCTCGATTCCGGCGCGCACGGACGCCGACGTTTCCAAGTATGACGTCTACGGCAAGGAGACGATGGAGGACTTCAAGTCCGCCGCGCTGACGCCGAGCCTGGCGCACGGTTCCGCGGCATCGGAAGGCTTCCTGACACAGGCGAACCAGGTCATCAACATTTTCGTCACGAACGGAGACGTCAATCAGGCGGTTCAAGGCTTTAAGCAAGCGGCAAGCGCCGAATTGAACTAATAGCTCCGATGGATGAGTCCCCCCGGCTCATCCAGCCTTACGAAATCAAATGAAAGCGGATTCAAACGAGTTTCCCGAAAACGAAAAGAAAATGGAGGGTATCGAATGCGACTGGGAACGCAACTCCGCAAGACCGTCGGCTTAACCCTCGCTTTGTGCATGACGCTGGGGGTAGGGAGCGGCGGCATTCGCGCCAGCGCGGAAGAGGGGGCGCCGGCCGGAACGAACGCTTCGGACATCGTCGTCACGTTCGACTACAATTACGAAGGAGCGCCGGAGCCCGCAAAGGTTGCGTCGACGGAAGGCATTCTTCCTTACATTCCGGAGGCGGAAAGAGAGGGCTATTCGCTTGAGGGCTGGTACAAGGTCAAAAATCCGGAGCTTGCGGATACGGCGGCGACGGCGGAAAGCCGGTTCGGCGAAAATACGACCTTGTATGCGATCTGGCAAGCCGAATATGCCAAAATCTCGACCGCGGACGGCGAGAAGGAGGTCGTTCTCGGCTATGCCCCTTCGTCGGGAGTCAGGCTGATCGACGAATCGGGCCGGGCGCTTTCCCCGGAGGAGATTGCCGCTTACGACAAGTCGTTTCCCGTATTCAAGGACTTGAATAAAAACGGCGCGCTCGATCCGTACGAGGATTGGCGCAGACCGGCGGAAGAACGCGCTTCGAACCTCTCGTCGATCATGGCCGCCGTATATGACGGCGTGCCGCAAATCGCCGGCCTGATGCTGTACAGCGCGCACTATGCGGTAAATTCTCCGATTCCGGCGGAAGCGCAGGCGAAGTATTTGAAAGAGGACCATGTGCGGCACATTCTTGTGACAAGAAGCGCATCGCCGGAAATCAACGCCAAATGGAACAACAACGTCCAGGCGTTCGCGGAAGGAACGTCGTTCGGCATACCGGCCAACAACTCCTCGGATCCGCGGCATGCGGCCAACACGACGTCCGGCGTCGAATTTTACGTGGAAAACGCGGGTGTATCCGCTTGGCCGACTTCGCTCGGCCTCGCGGCGACATTTAACCCGAACACGATGAAGCAATTCGGCAAAATCGCTTCGATCGAATATCGGGCGCTCGGCATTTCCACGGCGCTTTCGCCGCAAATCGATATCGCGACGGACCCCAGATGGAGCCGGTTCAACGGAACGTTCGGCGAAGATCCGAAGCTCGCCTCGGCGATGGCCAAAGCGTATGTGGACGGATTCCAAACGACGTACAAGGACGGGACGTCCGACACGCCGGCGGAGGGCGGCTGGGGCAAGCACAGCGTCAACGCGATGATCAAGCATTGGCCGGGCGGCGGCTCCGGCGAGGGCGGCCGGGACGCGCACTATGAATACGGAAAATATGCCGTGTATCCGGGCGACAACTTCGAAGCGCATCTGATTCCTTTTGTCGACGGTTCGTTAAGTCTGGAGGACGGCACCGGCATGGCGACGGCCGTGATGCCCTACTATACGATTTCTTACATGCAGACGCCCGGCAGCGAACCGAACGGTGCCAACCTTCCGGGCGCGAAGCTGAACGTGGGCAATGCATACAGCGATTATATGCTGAACGGCGTGCTGCGTGACGCGTATCGATTCGAAGGCGTCATCACGACGGACTGGAACGTTGTCGGACCGAAAACGGCGCCCGGCGGCGGTTTCGACCGCGACCTCCCGGGGATGGTATGGGGAGTGGACGACCACTACGGCCTTTCGGGCTTTTCCATGGACGAGATGGCCCAAAGAGCGCGTCTTCTGCTGGATGCCGGCGTGGATCAGTTCGGCGGCCTCAACACCATCGCTCCGATCGTAACGGCATATAACAACGCGTCGGGCGAGGATCAGGCGAAGCTGCTCAAACAGCTTGAAGTTTCCGCTTATCGTCTGCTCATGAACATTTTCCGAACGGGATTGTTCGAAGATCCTTATCTCGACCCGGAAGAAAGCAAGAAAACGGTCGGCAAAGACGAGTTCATGGAAGCGGGCTATAAGGCGCAATTGGAGTCCATGGTGCTGCTAAAGGATAAAAATGGGTTGCTGCCTCTTTCGAAGGACCGCAAAGTGTACGCGCCCGGCGCGGACGCCAATACGGTAACGCTGCTGAAAGCTTACTTCGGCGAGTCGAACGTCATCACGGATACCGCCTCCGCCGGCAGTGCGGATGTTGCGATCGTCTTCATGAACTCGGTTACGGCGGGCGGGGGGGCCCGAAACGCGGATGAACGCGTCAACGCCTACACGCCGATCAATCTCGACTTCAAGGCGTATACGGCGGCGAACGCGCGCGCGACCAGCATCGCGGGCAATCCGCTCAGAGAACAGCCCGGCAACGCCGGCTCGCCGGTAGTCGGCATGGAAAACCGCTCCTACAAGGGAAAGACGACCGACATCGCGCCGGCGGCCGCGGCGATCAACGAGCAAATCGCCAGCGCGAAGGCGAGCGGCAAGCCCGTCGTCGTGTCCGTCAATATGTCGAATCCGATAGTGATGGAGGAAATCGAACCGAATGCGGATGCGATCCTCGTCAACTTCGGCGCGCAGAAGTCGGCCGTCCTCGACATGCTGACGGGCTCGACTCGCTACGGCAAGCAAGGAGGCCCGCAGGCAGCCGTTTATCCTACGGCCATGCTCCCGATGCAGCTGCCGAAAAATATGGACGAAGTAGAACGCCAGTACGAAGACGTGCCCCGCGATATGGCCAGCTATACGGACAGCGAGGGAAATGCGTACGACTTCGGATTCGGCCTCACGTGGAAAAACGGAAGCGTCGGCAAAGTCGACGAAACGGTGAATCCGGGCTTTGTTCCTTACGTGGCCGAAAACGCCGAACCGATGACGCTCCCGAACAACAAGGGAACGAACTTGGCAAGCCCGTATCGGATCGAGAACCGGATGAAGGTCAAATTCGACTTTGGGTACAAGAAATCGGAAGGCGACAAGGAGAACGCCAAAGTCACCAAGATTGTAAACAAAGGCTCGACGGTTACCCCTCTCGAGGCGCCGGAACGGGAAGGGTACTCGTTCGGCGGATGGATGAACGGGGGTCAAGGGTTCGATTTTTCCGCCCCGGTGACGGACCATCTCGTGCTTGCGGCGAAGTGGATCAGCGAGGCGACCCCGGGCATTCCGGTCCCCGGGACTCCGGTCCCGAGTCCGGCGCCAAGCCCGGAACCGTCTCCGGAACCGCCGGAACAAGGCGAAAGCGGCTGGACCGAACAGCAGGCCAGGGAATGGCTGAGCGCCCGGTTCTCCGACGCGGATGACGTCCCCGCCTGGGCGCTCAAAGCGATGGCCATGCTGGCGGACAGGGGGATCCTGCAAGGCAAAGGGGACGGGCGGATCGATCCGGCCGGAGCGGTTACGCGCGCGGAGTTCGCGGCTGTGCTCGTGCGCGGACTCGGCCTCGGCTTACGCGGCGACCCGCTTGCCTTCGACGACGTCAAGCCGAACGCCTGGTTCAAGTCGGTTGTCGATATCGCGGCCTCCAACGGGGTCGTTCAAGGAATAGGCGGCAACCGATTTGGCCCGGAACTCGCGATTGCCAGGCAGGACCTTGGCGTTATGATTTATCGCGCGCTTAAGGCCGTAAACGTCGCGCTGCCGGAAGCCGGAGCAGGCGGATTCTCGGATGACGGCCGAATCGCCGCCTACGCGATAGAAGCGGTTCATGCGCTTGAGGCGGCAGACATTGTCCAAGGGCGCTCCGACGGCCGGTTCGATCCGAAGGCGATGACGAGCCGGGCGGAGGCGGCGGTCATCCTGAAGCGCGTCCTCGACCATATCGAATCGGAGATGGAGTGACGCTATCCCGGCACGGCCATGCCTCCCGCGAACGCGGGAGGCTTTTTTACAGAGAAATATCCAGATCACCGCAACATAATCCAGTCCTTCGCCGCGGCGCGCGATTTTATAATGAAGGCGAGGAGGCGGCAGACCAACCGTCACATACACATACGCCCAGAAGGAGAGAAAGAGCCATGTCAAACCGAGCGAGCGCGCTTCCCCGCAAAAGAAATTCGGATTCGCTGCGGGCCTTTCTGATGCTGTTGCCGTCGCTGGCGGCGATTGCGATTTTTGTATACGGTTTCATCGGATGGACGGGATATGTTTCGATGAGCAACTGGAACAGTCTCGTGACCGATCTGTCCTTTGCGGGCTTGGACAATTTCCGTTTTTTGTTCCGGGACTTCCGGTTCCAGTCCGATTTGCGCAATACGGTGATGTTCACGGTGCTGTTTATCATCGCGTGTCTGGCAATCGGCCTGCTGCTCGCGCTGCTGGTTAACCAGCGAATTCGGGCGGAGGGACTGTTCCGCAATATTTTCATTTTTCCGATGGCGGTTTCGTTCGTCGTCACCGGCGTCATCTGGCAATGGCTGCTGAATCCGACGTCCGGCGTCAACCTGCTGCTGAAAAATCTCGGCATCGAGCAGGTGCCGAAATGGTACGTCAGCACGCAGATCGTGCCCTCGATCAAGCTCGGCCAGATCGAATTCGGCCTGCCCGTCGCGCTGATCGCGGTTGCCGTCGCCGCCGTCTGGCAAATGTCCGGCTACACGATGGCGATGATTCTGGCCGGGCTGCGGGCGATCGACGAGGAGATTTACGAGGCGGCGCGCGTGGACGGAGCTTCGGAGAGCCGGATTTTTGCTGTCATTACGCTGCCGCTGATCCGTCCGGTGCTGCTGAGCGCGATCATCATTTTGGGGCACATTTCGCTGAAAATTTTCGACCTGATCTACGCGATGACCGGCCCGGGCGCGATGTTCGTGACGGATATGCCCGGGGTGTACATGTTTGAAACGACATTTCGCGGCAACCACTACGGATACGGCTCGGCGATTGCGGTGCTGCTCCTGCTGTTCGTCTCGCTGCTGATCGTTCCGTATCTGATTTCCAGTCGAAGGGGGAACTAGCCGATGGCCCGATCGAAGCTTTCGCGTTTTTCCGTCTACATGCTGTTGGCCGTGCTGGCGGCGCTGTTCCTCGTGCCCGTATACGTCGTGCTTGCAACCAGCTTCAAATCGCTCGGCGCGATCACGCTGGACCAGATGTGGAAGCTGCCCGAACGGCTCGATTTTTCCGGCTTCAGAGAAGCTTATTCCCGGCTTGCCCCGAACCTGTGGAACAGCCTGCTGCTGGTCGTTCCGGCCACGCTGCTGTCGGCGCTGTTCGGCTCGCTGAACGGCTACGTGTTCGCCAAATGGCGGTTCAAAGGCTCGGAAACGCTGTTTACGCTGATCCTGTTCGGCATGTTCATCCCGTATCAGAGCGTTCTCATCCCGCTTATCCGGTTCATGCAGGAAATCCGGCTGTACAATTCGATTCCCGGGCTTGTGCTCGTTCATGTCGTGTACGGCCTGCCGATTACGACGCTCATTTTCCGCAACTTTTATGTCGGCATTCCGAATGAAATTCTCGAATCCGCCAAAATCGACGGCACCGGATTTTTCGGCATTTACCGCTACATCGTGCTGCCGCTCTCGATTACCGGCTTCGTTGTGGTGGGGATCTGGCAGTTCACGAACATCTGGAACGAGTTTTTGTTCGCGGTAACGCTGACGACGCAGAGCCAGCAGCCGATCATGGTCGCGCTGCAAAATTTGTCCGGAAGCCAGGTCGTGCACTGGAACATCCAGATGGCCGGGGCGGTGTTGGCGGCGCTGCCGACGCTTCTCGTCTACGTTTTGCTCGGGCGTTATTTTATTCGTGGATTGCTGGCCGGATCGGTGAAGGGATAAGGAGTCAAAAAAAGGCCGCGGCGGCAAACGGAACGCCGCCCGGAGGCTGTTTTCCTTCAAGGCACTGAGCTATAATGGGAACACGGAAAGCGATCATTTTAGGCGCAAGGGAGGGAGTCGGTTGTTCAAGATTCTGTTCCGCCCTTTTTACCTGATCATGCTGGCGCTTCTGGCTGCGACGGTGACGATCTCGCTTTTTCATTTCATGAAAGCGCTTCAAAATGAGTCCGCCATGGCCGCTCCCCTAGGCGAGCGCGACGAGAACCCGCATTTGATCCTGATCTCCCAGGAGCTCGACAACCCGTACTGGCGGCAAGTCGAGCGGGGCGCCCGGAGCGCCGCCGAGAAGCACGGCACGACGCTGGAGTATGTCGGACCCGTGCAGGCGAACATGACCGAGCAGATCAAGCTGATCGAGATGGCGGTCGCCTCCAAGATCGACGGCATTTTGACGCAGGGACTGAACGACGAGGAATTCGCTCCGGCGATCGACAAGGCGATCGAGATGGGCATCCCCGTCATTACGATCGACTCGGATTCTCCGGGCAGCAACCGCATCGCGTATGTCGGCACGGACAATTACGCGGCGGGCTTTCAGGCCGGCAAGGCGCTGATCGAGTTGTCTCGCGGCGAGGCGAACGTCGGCATCGTCACCGGCAGCCTGAAGGCGGCGAACCTGAAGGAAAGAGTCCGCGGGTTTATGGACGCGGTGAAGCGCGAGTCGAATATCCGGATTCTCGACATGCAGGACTCCAACATCAGCCGCATCCAATCGGCCGCCGTGGCCTATGCGATGATGAACGAGCACCCCAAGCTGGATACGTTTTTCGGCACGAGCGCGCTCGATGCGCTCGGCATCGCGCAAATGCTGGAGGACGCCAAAAAAAACGACGCCGAACCGCTCCGCAAGCCGCGTATTATCGGCTTCGACGATTTGCCGGAAACGATCGAGCTCGTCGACAAGGGCGTTATCGACGCAACCGTCGTTCAGCAGCCGTACCAGATGGGGACGGTCGGGGTCGAGCTGATGCTCGACTATTTGAAAGGAAACCGAATCGTTACCGTATACAACACGGATGCCCGGGTGCTGCGCAAATCCGATTTGCCGGAGGACGGAGGAGGTTAGGCTAAGATGATCCATCTGAAAACGAAGCTGATCGTCTTTTTCACCTTTCTCATTCTGCTGATCAGCGCGCTCGCCTTCCTGCTTTTTCAGAACAATAGCCGATCCATCGAGCAGTACGACCGGATTTTGAACCGTTTTTTTCTGCTGAACGAAATCAATCGGAAAACAAGCGAAGTGAACGGCCTGATCCAGACGTTCGTGCTCGATTCGGACGAGGTCGCCGCGCTGCTGGCCGATTACGACAAACAGGTTCGGGAACTGAAGCGGTTGAACGGGCTGCTGGGAACCGAAATCGAGAACGGGAACAACTACATGCTGGTGAGCAATTACCGCAATATGATCGAGAGTTTTCTGGAGCAAGGGGATTTGACGATCGCGAGCATCTCCTCGTCCGATCTGGAGGGATATTACGAGCATTTGACGCAAACCTCGCGCATTGCCGCGTTTATCCAGGAATCCACGCTGAAGCTGATCAACGAGGAGTTGTCCAATTACCAAAGCTTTTACGCCAGCATGAACCTGAAAAACGAAAACTACCGCCAAATGGCGCTGTACGCTTTCGCGGCCGCGGCGATTTTGTGCAGCCTTTTCGCGTTCTGGTTTTCCGAAGGGATTACCGACCCGATCCGGCAGTTGACGGCGGCGGCCAGGCAAATTTCCAGAGGCAACTTCGACGTGGGCGACGTGACGGTGAGAAGCCGGGACGAGCTGCGTTTTCTTGCGGAAACGTTCAACGGCATGTGCGCCAACATCCGGCGGCTCGTACGCGAAATCAAGCAAAAATCGGAGCTGGACGCCCTCGTCAAAAAAATGGAGCTGAAAAGCCTGCAAAACCAGATCAATCCCCATTTTTTGTTCAACACGCTGAATATGGTGTCCAAGATGGCGTATGTGGAAGGGGCGGAAAAGACGAGCGATCTCGTCGGCTCTATCTCCGCGCTGCTCCGGTACAACCTGAAAAAGCTTCACCGCGACGTCGTGTTGCGCGAGGAAATCGCGATCGTACGGGAGTATTTTTTTATTCAGAAAATGAGATTCGGCAGCCGAATCGCGTTCTCGGAGCGAATCGACGAGTCGTGCCTGGAGACGATCGTCCCGTCGCTGACGATTCAGCCGCTGGTGGAAAACGCGTTCGCGCACGGCATCGAGTCGTACGAGCGGGGAGCCGAACTGACGCTGGCCGTGTACGGGCGGGACGGAAAAATTATCGTGGAGATCCGCGACAACGGCGTCGGCATGGACGAGGAGGAGGTCCGCGCGCTGCTGGACCGGCGCGGCGATCCGGCCGAATTCGAGCCGTCCGCCGGGGAGGCCGGCGGCATCGGACTCCGCAATGTGCTGCGCCGGCTGGAGCTGTATTATCAATGCGAAGACGTCATGGAGATTGAAACGGAACGCGGCAAGGGGACGACAGTCCGGCTGAAGCTGCCGGTCGCGGGAGAAAGGGGGCTTGCGGCTTATGCTTAAAATGATGATCGTGGACGATGAGGAAATCGAACGCCGGGCGCTGCGGATGATGATCGAGCGCTACGTGCCGGAAGTGAGCGTCGTAGGCGAGGCGGAAAACGGCCGGCTGGCCGTCGAATTGGCGATGGAGCTGCAGCCGGATTTGATGACGATGGATATCAAAATGCCGGGGTGCGACGGAATCGAGGCGGTAAGCCTGTTGCATGAGCGGTTGCCCGCGGTGAAGTTCATTATGGTGTCCGCCTTCGACGAGTTCGAGTATGCCCGCCGCGTCATGAAATACGGGGTTCGGGAATATCTCGTCAAGCCTTGCAAAAAAGAGCACATTGTGAACGCCGTTCGCAGCGTCGTGTCCGATATCGATTCGGAGCAGCGGGAACGAAACCGGATCGGCGAACTCAGGCGTCAGGCGGAACAGGCGGACGCGGTGCTGGAGGCGGAGCACGTCGCCGCCCTGCTTGCGGACCGGATGCCGGTCGGAGAGCCCGGACACTGGCGGCGCCTGGCCGGGATTACGGACGCGCGGGAGGGCGCGGCGATCGTCGTATCGGTCGCCGGAAACGGCGCCGGCTGGACGGAGGCGGACCGGCGCCGCGCGTACGAGTGGATCCGCAGCCGGATCAAGCGGCAAATTCGCAGCCTGGTCGGACCGATGACCGGGCTGCACGTACCGGTGCTGGCGTTTCCGGACGAGACCGTTCCGGACGGAGCCGGCGGCGGGCTTTCGATGCGGTCTCGCCTGGTCCGTTCGGTTCGGGCCTTTTTGCTGCTTGGCGAACGCGAACTCCCGGACCGGAAGCTGGCCGTCGGCATCGGGCGGGCAGGGGCGGCCGACCGGGAACTCGTCCAATCCTATTACGAGGCGCTCGCGGCGTCGCAGGTGCCGCATGCTTCGGGGTACGGTTTTTTCGAGGATATGCCGGTCTTGCCCGACGACGTCTACCCTTATCCGCGGGAGAGCGAGGAGCAGCTGCTGCGCGCCGTGCGCCGAGGCGACGCGGAGGAAGCGGCGGCGGCGTTCGAGCGGTATATGGACGAACTTCTGTCGATGACGCGGTACGATCTGGAGCGGGTCAAATACGATCTGCAAAAGCTGTTTGCCGAGCCGGTGCGGCTGCTGAGGGAGCACGGCCTGGAGGCGCGCTGGCCGAACGCGTTGCCGGCCTTGCGAGACGAGCACGAGCTGCGCCGTCATGCCGCCAGTCAACTGCGGATGCTGACCGAGCGGCTGCGCGAATGGTACGCGGACGAGCACAGGGGCAGCATCGAAAGAGCTAAAGCGTATCTGGCCGAACGCTTCGACCGGGAGCTGTCGCTCGAAGAGACGGCGGAATTCGTTGGCCTGAATCCGCATTATTTCAGCAAACTGTTCCATGAAAGCTGTGGCGTGACGTTTATCGACTATTTGACCGGGCTGCGCATCGAGAAGGCGAAGGAACTGCTGGCCGATCCGAAGCAGATTTTGAAGGACATCAGCCTCCGGGTCGGCTACCGGGACCCGAATTATTTCAGCCGGGTATTCAAAAAAACAGTCGGCGTCTCACCCAGCGAGTTCCGCTGCGCGTTGTCCGTTCCGTCCGGGTGAATTTTCGGAGACCAGGCCAACAAAGGACTCTTCCGCCCAATCCACGCATCCGTATGGGATGCGACTGGCAAACAGCTCCATCCAGGGCAAGGATGCAATGGTTTCAATCCACGCATCCACATGGGATGCGACTATCCCTTGGTTTTCGATCGGCCGATCCCTTAGAGTCGTTTCAATCCACGCATCCACATGGATGCGACGGGTAAAGTACGTCTTTCCTACACGCACATTTTCGTTTCAATCCACGCATCCACATGGGATGCGACCCGTATTCCAACCATAATAAACAGTCGCGGAAGAGTTTCAATCCACGCATCCACATGGGATGCGACTCTCGACGCGCTGGGTAGCGTTTTGCAAATTGAGTTTCAATCCACGCATCCACATGGGATGCGACCCCCGGCGTTACGGTTTCAGATGCTTTCCCGGCAGCGTTTCAATCCACGCATCCACATGGGATGCGACTTTAGGAGAGGAGGGGCGGAGGATGCCCAAATATGTTTCAATCCACGCATCCACATGGGATGCGACGAAACCTGGATGAGCGCCAAAAAGGCGGTCGCGGTTTCAATCCACGCATCCACATGGGATGCGACCCATAGGAAAGTGAAGTTTTTCGTCAATTCTCCTGTTTCAATCCACGCATCCACATGGGATGCGACCGGGAGTTTGGCGCCGTTTATTATTACTAGCGGGGTAGTTTCAATCCACGCATCCACATGGGATGCGACACCCCTCCCTTATAGTTCGGCGTCCGCCGTCCAATGTTTCAATCCACGCATCCACATGGGATGCGACCGGGGTGATCAAGCGTCTCAGCTTCCCGATGGTCATCGTTTCAATCCACGCATCCACATGGGATGCGACAGGCGCGCAGCGCGGACGCGGTCGTCCTATTCGAGGTTTCAATCCACGCATCCACATGGGATGCGACTTAACATCTCCGAACATGACCGTTTGGAGCTTGGTTTCAATCCACGCATCCACATGGGATGCGACAGCACGGCAATAGAGCCCTTATGCAGCAAGGGTTTGCAAGCGCTTTAGTGCGAATCTCATTTTATTATACTTCAAAACAGGAGGAATTTCATGATAAAAAGCCGAAAACCCAGGCATATCAAGGGGTGCGAATCTCCCGGGAAAAACATGTGCGCTTGGGGTTCGCACCAATGCTAAGGTATACCTAACTTCATTTTGGGGGAGTCAGAGTAGATTTAGGTACCAATCAAAGGTTTGATCGACTTTTTGCGAAATGAATGCGACAAAATTTTCCGGATTTCCGGATGTATGGGCTTCATCGAGAGCGGAATAGTACTCCAAACGATTTTCCTTTTCAATGACAATTGGGGGATATCCGTTTTTCATCAGTTCAAAATTTAAAAGCAGCCGTGCCGTTCTCCCGTTCCCGTCAACAATAGGATGAATTTTTACAAACTCACTATGAAGTCTGGCCGCTCTTTCAATAGCGTGCAAGGACTTGCTTTGCGAAACCATCCAATGAACCAACTGCTCCATCAAAAAAGGGACATGACTAAAGTCCGGCGGAATGTGCTTTGCGCCACTGATCAGTACATTTTGTTTCCGATAAGTGCCGGCCTGATCATCCATGATGCCTTTTAGAATTAAGCCGTGAATGCTTTTGATTTGCCATTCCGAGAAAGGTTCGTTGCTTTTGACCAGTTCTTCAACATAGACAATCGCTTCTTTGTGGTTGATGGCCTCGAGGTGCTCTTTGATCGTTTTTCCGCCGACCGTTATACCCTCAAGAGCGACCTTGGTTTCGGATAAAGTCAAAGTGTTGCCTTCGATTGCATTTGAATTATAGGTCCAATTTACAATTAAATGCTCTCGGATACTGTTAAGCGTATGCACGGGAAGGGGGCGTTTGGAATCGAGTTTTTGTTTTTTTTGGTCGATTGTTTTAACATGAAATCGGAATGTGGATAACTCAAGCCTGTGGATAACCCGTCATTGTCCGCGGAATCCCCGTTTCGATGCGGGTTTTGGGACTGGATTTCGAATCTTCTTGCTTTCAGACGGGAGTGCTAATCGCTTTTGGGCAAACCCAAAGAAGACCCTGATTTTACAGGTTCCAATTTCGTCATGTTGAGGCGATGAATCGATCCGTCATGCCACTGGCTGAACGAGTATGAACCGTTCAGCCAACGCTCTAAGCTTGTGTTGCATGGTGTCGACGATGCCAGCGAGCGTCGGATTCGGCGCAAGCCGGATATGCTGGTATCGGCCGGAACCGACCACATTGGCGGGCACCCGGATCACCGTCCGGCGAATCGTTTGGACTTCGCACCGGTTGAGCGATTCCGGCATCAGCGTCTGTTTGAACCAGACCATCACGTTGTAGGCGATGGCTTTGATCCAGCTGAACAGCAAGTTCCGGAGCAGGGAATGCTGGCTGTTCTGCTCCACCGCATAACCTTCTTTCAATTCATCGATGCGATTCTCGATGTTGGCCCGCTTGTTGTACGAGCGAAGCAGCGGCAAAGGCTTGAGTTCGGCATTCGTGACGATGGCTTGGAAGGAATAGGTCGTAAGCGCCATCGTCAATTGGTCATCGGTCGTACGCTCGGTTTCGTGGGCTTCCCGGTAGATGACGCAGCGCCGTGCTTTCTCCCAGTTGGTGAGGAGAATCGGGATGTCGGCAGCAGCCCAACGATCGTCTTCGGTCGCAAACGTGATGTCCTCTTGTTTTTCCGCCAGCGTTTCCCAGAACGCAGGATGCTGCTGAAGGTAAGAAATGGCCTTCTTCACAGTGGCCTTCTTCGGCAGTTTGAAGATGTACTGCCACCCACGTTCTTCAGCGTACGCCATGACAGTGTCATCGGCAAAGCCGCAGTCGGCCCGGATGCCTTCGATGATCCATTCCGGCGGCAGCATCGCCTCGATTTCTTTAACGAACGAGAGCAGATCCTTCATGCCGTTCGTGTTGCCGGGATTCACTTGCAAGTGGATGAGCTCGCCGCTTCCGGCGATGAAGGCAACCCGGATTTTGTACGAGGGGCGTCCGTGGTAACGCGGATTGTAGCCGTTTGTTGCGCCTTCTTGTTCACCGAATAGCGTGATGACTGTATCGTCGATGTCGATCCAGACCAGACGCTTTTCACCCATCCGAGCATGGCGAGCCAGCACATCCCGGTTTACGCCGACAAGCTGCCTCAAGTGGCCCCAGGCGAGCTTGCTCCAGAAGCCCCGGCAGGTCCTACCGTCAGGAAAGCGCTCGATACCGGTAACGATCTGGTAACCTGGGTCCGACTGCAGCGCGTTCACATGCGCACACCGAGTGAGGCCGAGCAGCGCGCAGTCCAGCAAATGATCGACAAGCTTAGAGGCCGGGTAGACACAGTTGGCTTTCTGCTCCAGATGGAAGTGATCTTCAATCAGGGCATCCAGACCGATGAGTTCCTTGAATCGAGCGAGGAACTGGAAGTTACCGGCTTCCGTGACGGTGTTGTTGTCGAACGTGACCGGTCTCAACTTCTTCACGATCTGTTTGATTCGGCGACGCTCCGCAAGAATTTCCATTCGGCGTTCGCGGCGTGTTTTTTGTTCTGGCGCATGGTTCGTTGCTTGTGGTACCATGTTGCTAAGGACACTCCCTCTCGTCGGTTATTCTGTGGTGGTTTAACCTTTGACAAGAGGCATGCAGTGTCCTGTTTATTTTGCGAAAAAATTAGCAACTTCTTATGACGGAAAAAACCTGTCACGGCCTGGATCTTTCACTTTTTGACGAGGTTACTTTCCGATTTCATGTTTAAACATCATTTTCCTCCTCTTCCCTACACTTTGGGGAGAAAATTAATTCTACTCCCGATAATACCGGATGGGCGACAGGGTTTCAATTTGCGTCTCTCGTACGGGATGCGGCCTTCTTGGCCCAAAATGGGCCCCAATCATTGCACGTTTCAATCCACGCACCCCGTACGGGATGCGACGACGCTTGACTGGGAGGAAATTGATCCCCGGGACGTTTCAATCCACGCACCCCGTACGGGATGCGACGTCTTTATGCACCCAACCAAACACGCTGCCAAGATCGTTTCAATCCACGCACCCCGTACGGGATGCGACGCAGGATGCCAGCCTTCTCCTTGGCGGAAGCGTTCATGTTTCAATCCACGCACCCCGTACGGGATGCGACGGAGCGGCCCCTGCGCCGTACGCCGGCGTCGAAGGTTTCAATCCACGCACCCCGTACGGGATGCGACTCTTGCTTCAGCGCGTCGACGATCGTCTTGATCTTGCGTTTCAATCCACGCACCCCGTACGGGATGCGACCACCACATATAATCATCGCCAGCATAAACAAGTGTTTCAATCCACGCACCCCGTACGGGATGCGACAGCGCGGCCGCGGAGCCCCTGAGCGGCAAGAGTTTGCAAGCGCTTCAGTGCGAAGCTCACTTTATTATACCTTAAAAACAGGTGGATTTTCATACTAAAATGCCGAAATCCCAGTCATATCAAGGGGTGCGAATCTCCCGGGAAAATCATGTGCGCTTAGGGTGGTTCGCACTTGCGATGCCGTATTCCGCCAAAAATGAGATTATGGTAGAGAGGAGGCTCTTCGGTTCAGACGATTACACGCTTTTGCAATGACAATCCTATTTTTCCAAGAAAAGCGTATCTGTCGAACCGGAGAATTTCGGACTATGAATGCTTTATGATGGCCCAACGGCTTGCAGATATGCTAAAACGCGACGTGGATCTGGTTGATTTTTTTAAAACCGTACGCCTTTCGAAGAAAGAAATGGCGACACAAGGTAAAGCTTTCGAGTGCCGCCATTTCTTTATTTTTGGCGAGATAATTTAAGCCAAAGCATAAGCCCGAAGCGCGACTTCGTAGCAGATTCGCTTTTCCGGTTGAAGAAAATCGTCCCCGAGCAGCTCTTTGAGTTTATCTAAACGGTTGTACAGCGTTTGCCTGTGGATGAACAGACGTTCCGCCGTCTCCTGTTTGGACCCCATGCACATCAAATATTGCTCCAGCGTGTGCAGAAGGTCCGTATTGTTGGCTTGATCGTGGGTAATGATTGCCCCCAGGTAATAGTCAATAAAGGCGGACAGCGTCTTCTCGTCGGAGATTCCTTTAATCAAACGGTAAATGCCCAAATCGTCGTAGAAGGGGTTGATGTCGTTGTTCGGAATCGCACGGGCAACCGACAGGACATTGAACGCTTCCTGAAAGCTCTGGGGAGAGTCGATCACTCGGCGTACCGCACTCCCGAATCCGCAGTAAATTCTCATCTGACCAGGCTTGCCGGATCGGATAGAGTGCTTGAACTGGTCCAGTGTCTGCCGGATCGTATGGTAAAAAGTACGCACGGAGGCTGCGTTCTTAAACGCATCTTTAATGCAAAGAATGAAGATTTGATTGTTTTGCTCAAACAACAGATGATAAATCCCGTTTTTTGATAACAGCGAACGAAGAATAACCAGAATATCCTGATTGATTCCTTCCGTTTCTCCCGTCTCAAGGCTTGTCGGATCGGGCTCTATTTCGATAATTCCCCCGAGTACGAGATAACCTCCGTTTTTGTATGATTGCAAACCGATTCTTGCGAGCAAATGTTCTTCGTTGCCGCCCCTGTTCTCCAGAATGTCCTTGATGAGCCGGGACTGGCTTTCGGCCATTTTCTGTTCGATAAAGAGCTTTCGCAGCAGTAAATGAGCGATCGCTTTGCAGGTATGGTCAAGCAGCAGTACGGTAAAATCGTTCGGGGGCTCGTCGTCGATGACGATGCCAATATACGATAAGATCTGGCCCAGACAGACGACAGGCTGAGAGAGGACCCGGGTGGTGTCGTTCACTGGAATAAGCGAACTGCTTAGGGAATAGGTCGTTTTTTTTTCAAGTTCGCCGCGATAGCGGCCGATTAGGCGTTCCGCCTCTCCCGAGCGTACGGGCGGAAAGAATAGATGGTTTTCGATGAGCGAATAATAGACGACCCGTGAAGAGGTGTATTCATGGCAAAGACGCAGAATGGATTGAATATTGGTCGATTCCAACGACAGATGCTGAAGTTTGGTCGAATAGAGCTCCAGCTCCTTCAATATTTGGTACTGCTTATTAATCAATAGGCTATGCACGTCCTGGGTAATATCGACGAACCGGACGGGGGTTTCAAAAATCACGATCGGGAATTGGCAGCTGTTGGCGAGTTCCAGCATATCCGAAGGGACTTCGGGGAAATAGGGCCCCATCTCGATGCATAATCCAGAAGCGTTTTGATCGATCAGCTGTTGCATATACGTGAGCCGATTATCGGCAAAATGATTGAAACCGAGACCCGTCGTCAGAATAAAGTCGTCCTGGTTCGTCGAAGGATTCGGGGTTGAAATTTCCAGAATATGAATCCATCCGACCTTCCGATCGACCCCCTTGCACCCGGCGACAAGCCGAGCATGCTGGAACAAGGGGCGTTTCAGCAATTGCGCGACGGTAAGCGTTTTTCCTGTCTCCATGAAGTCTCCCTCCTCTAAAATCTGAGAGCATAGATGTTAATGACAGAATATATGACATTTAGCATACACATTGTAACGACATTTCTCGTGAAGATCAACCATTATGTATGATGCCCTTCCGGAGTTGTGGAGTTAAGATTTGAATATCTTTACGATCCAAGTTGTTAGGTGTCGCTCGCGTCAATTAACATTCCGCGAGAAGTCAGACGAAAATGAAAAGAGGTTAGAGAACGCATGAGAGAACGTACGGTCCGGCCGGACGCAGCTATTTCGGACGAATGGGGGAAAGAGCGGCTGCTGGAAATGGACTCCCATTATTTATGGCACCACCTGTCCCCTCATCAGGCGAATCCGATGATCGCCGTCACCGGCAAAGATTCATGGATCGAAGATATCGACGGCAACCGCTATTTTGATGGGATGTCAGGTTTATGGTGTGTGAATGTCGGCCACGGGCGGGAGGACATTGCCCGGGCAGCCGCCGAGCAAATGACCCGGCTGGCCTACGTCCCGTTAAGTCATAGCCACATTCCGGCGATTCGGCTTGCGGAGAAGGTGAGTCGCTGGCTAGGCGGGGGCTTCCGGATTTTCTTTTCCAATTCCGGATCCGACGCTAATGAAGTTGCGTTTAAAATCGCTCGTCAATACCACCAGCAGAACGGTCAGGGCACGCGCTACAAGTTTATATCGCGACACCGGGCGTATCATGGCAATTCGATGGGGGCCCTGGGAGCCACCGGACAAGCTCATCGCAAGACAAAGTATGAACCGCTTGGAGAAGGATTCAAGCATGTTCAGCCCCCGTATTGCTATCGCTGCCCTTTTGGCCAACAGCTCGGACAGTGCGAGTTACAATGCGCCAAGGCAATCGAGGAAGCGATTGTCTGGGAAGGCGTCGAAACGGTGGCGGGTGTCATTATGGAACCGGTCATTACGGGCGGAGGCGTTCTCGTCCCTCATTCCGATTATTTGCGGAAGGTCCGCGAAATTTGCGACAAATACGGTGTGCTGCTGATTGTGGACGAAGTTATATGCGGCTTCGGTCGCTCCGGAGAACGTTTCGGCCACCAGAATTTTGACGTTCGTCCGGACATCGTCACGATGGCGAAAGGGATAACCAGCGCCTATTCGCCTTTGTCGGCAACTGCGGTCAGGGACGAAATATATGAAGCGTTTAAAGCGAGCGGCCATAACGGGCATTTTCGCCACGTCAATACGTTTGGTGGAAATCCCGTATCATGCGCCGTGGCACTTAAAAATCTGGAGATTATCGAGAACGAACGGCTGGTTGAGCGTGCTGCGGAGATGGGCCGAAAGCTTGCGGTTTTGCTGGAGGGCCTCCGACTCCATCCGAATGTAGGAGACATTCGGGTATTCGGCTTTATAGCGGGCATCGAGTTGGTGGAGGACAAGGAGAGCAAGGAACCTGCTGCCCCCGAGAAACTGGCGAAGGTCATCGCCGGCTGCAAGGAAAGAGGGGTGTTGATCGGAAAAAACAGCGATACCGTTCCGGGCTTTAACAATGTGCTAACGCTGTGTCCCCCGTTTGTGACGACGGATGAGGAACTTGAGCATGTCGTCGAGGCGCTTGGGCAATCGTTGGCGCTGCTTGCTTAGAATTGACAATCGGAAGGAATGGAGAGGATAAGGATGTCGAGGACGGAAGTGCAAGTGCTTAAAAACCTGATCGGCGGTCATTGGGCGGAAGCCAGTACGGGTCGGCATGAGCCGGTGTTTAATCCAGCCACAGGGGAAACGATCGCCTACGTACCACTTTCGGATGCAGGGGAACTGGACCGGGCTGTAGAAACGGCCAAATCGGCTTTCGCGGACTGGTCCGGAACGCCGGTACCGCGCAGGGCGCGCCTTCTCTTCAAGTATCAACAGCTGCTAGTCGACAATTGGGAAGAGCTTGCAAGAATCATTACGCTGGAAAACGGCAAGAGCTATCAGGAAGCATATGGAGAGGTGCAACGGGGAATCGAATGCGTGGAATTCGCCGCAGGGGCTCCGACGCTGATGATGGGTAAGCAGCTTCCGGACATCGCAGGAGGCATTGAATCGGGAATGTATCGCTATCCGATCGGCGTCGTCGGGGGCATAACGCCGTTTAATTTTCCCATGATGGTGCCTTGTTGGATGTTCCCGTTGGCAATCGCCTGCGGAAATACGTTCGTACTGAAACCTTCCGAACGAACGCCGCTGCTGGCTAACCGGCTGGCGGAGCTGCTGTCGGAGGCCGGGCTGCCGGACGGCGTGCTTAATGTCGTGCATGGGGGGCACGAGACAGTGAACGCGATGCTTGCCCATCCGGACGTTAAAGCGATCACCTTCGTCGGATCCGAACCGGTAGCCAAGTACGTCTATACGGCGGGCTCGGCGAACGGAAAACGGGTGCAAGCTCTGGCCGGGGCCAAAAACCACACGATCGTTATGCCGGATGCGGATCTGAATCTGGCGGTGCAGCAAATTATCAATGCCGCCTACGGTTCGGCCGGAGAACGTTGCATGGCCGCATCGGTCGTCGTTGCGGTTGGAAATGTGGCGGGCGAGCTGCTGGCCAGGCTAAAGGAGGCGGCCGACCGGATCGAGATCGGAAACGGGATGGACCGGAATGTTTTTCTCGGACCGGTCATTCGGGAAGCGCACAAGGAGCGGACGGTCGGCTATATCGGAAAGGGAGAGCTCGAAGGAGCGACCCTCGTTCGGGACGGACGGCAGGATGCCGCTTTTAAAGGCGAGGGTTATTTCGTCGGTCCGACCCTGTTCGACGGGGTGACGACGGACATGTCGATCTGGAAGGAAGAAATTTTCGCTCCTGTCCTGTCCTTCATGCGTGCCGAAAGTCTGGAGGAGGCGATTGCGATCGCGAACCGGTCGGAGTATGCCAATGGCGCTTGCCTGTTCACTCAGAACGGAAGCCATGTTCGAGTCTTTCGGGAAACGATCGATGCCGGCATGCTTGGCGTTAATCTGGGAGTGCCGGCTCCGATGGCGTTTTTCCCGTTCTCGGGGTGGAAAAAATCGTTTTACGGCGATCTTCACGCCAACGGTTCCGACGGCGTCGAATTTTATACGAGAAAGAAAATGCTGACGGCCCGATGGTAACAGACATAAGGGAGACGAAAGGACGGGCGGACGATGATTATCGGAATTCCGAAGGAAATCAAGAACAATGAGAATCGTGTAGCCTTGACACCGGCCGGAACGGAAATGTTAAGGGCCGGAGGACACCGGGTGCTCGTCGAGAAGAATGCCGGGGCGGGAAGCGGCTTTGCCGACGAGGATTACCTGAAGGCTGGCGCGGAGATGGTGAGCTCGAAAGAGGCGTGGGGGGCCGAGATGGTCATGAAGGTGAAGGAGCCGCTGCGCGAGGAGTACGACTATTTCCGCAAGGATCTGATTTTGTTTGCGTATTTGCATCTTGCTCCGGAGCCGGAACTGACTCGGGCGTTGGTCGATAGCGGGACAACCGCCATCGCCTATGAAACGATCCAACTGGACAACGGTTCGCTTCCGTTGCTTGCACCTATGAGCGAGGTGGCCGGTAGAATGTCCATCCAGCTTGGAGCGCAATATCTTGAAAATTCGCATGGAGGAAAGGGTATTCTTCTCGGCGGCGTTCCGGGCGTACAGCCGGCTGAAGTGGTCATTGTAGGGGGAGGTATCGTCGGTCTGAACGCGGCCAGAATGGCCGTCGGCATGGGAGCCGACACGACCGTGCTCGATATTAATCCGGAACGCCTCCGCCAGTTGGACGAACGGTTCGATGGCAGATTGAAAACGTTGATTTCCAATCCTTACAATCTTGCCGAAGCCTCGGCCAAGGCGGATCTGCTCATCGGAGCGGTCCTCATTCCCGGCGCGCGCGCGCCGCGGTTAGTGACGGAGGAGATGGTGCGACTGATGAAACCGGGCTCGGTAATCATCGATGTGGCCATCGATCAAGGGGGGTCCGTGGAAACGATCGACCGGATTACGACCCACGCCAATCCGACCTACGTCAAGCACGGCGTCATCCATTACGCGGTCGCCAACATCCCCGGATCGGTCGCAAGAACGTCGACGCTCGCTCTGACAAACGTTACCCTTCCGTACGCCTTGCAAATCGCCGAAGCGGGCTGCCGGGCGGCGGCGTCCCGCAATTCCGCGCTCGCTAGGGGCTTCAATACGGCTGCCGGATTCGTAACCAATGAAAATGTGGCCAAAGCCCACGGACTTCATTATGTCTCCTTGAACGAAGCGTACGAACGGGCAGCCGGCGATTCGGTCCCCGGATAAGCGGGCTTCCGCATGAAAAGAAACGGTTATATTTATGCGTTGCTTGCCGGTTCTGCCGTATTCTGGGGACTGAACTTCAATTTGGCCAAATGGAATATCGGATTGATGGAACCGGTTCAGTTAGCGTCCTGGCGCTTTTTGCTGGCGTCGGCTTGCATCGTCGTCTATTTCTTCACATTGGAGAAAAATGCTTTATCGCAGGTTCGGGCCTACTGGCCCAGGTATGCCGTCATCGGTCTTACCGGCATATTTTGCACAAACTTTCTCGTGTTCTCGGGTCTTCGACAGACCTCCGAAATCAACGCTTCCCTCATTACGGCAACCAATCCCGCCGTTACGGTGCTATTGTCGGCCCTGCTGCTGCGGGAGCGGATCCGGCCAAGGCAGGCGCTCGGCATCGGAACGGCGTTTGCCGGCGTAAGCTTCGTGATCACGGGCGGATCGTTTCGCGAGCTTGGCTCCGTCTCGGCGGGAGACCTTCTTGTGCTCGCGGGGAATGCCTGCTGGGCATTGTACGGGGTGCTGGGGCGAAAATATTTGCACGGCAGTTCGCCTATCGCCACCTCAGCTATGACGATGCTGTTCGGAGCGCTGTGCTTTCTTCCGTTCGCGTCTCCCCCGTCGTCGGTGAAGGCGCCAGGCGAATTGGCTCAGGTATGGGGGGCGGTCGGAGTCATGGCGGTATTCGGCACATTTCTGGCTTATTTATGGTGGAACAAGGGGATAGAGCGTTTAGGGGCCAATCGTACCTCCGTTTTCTTCAATTTAGTCCCGATTTCGACGATGGCATTTTCGGCGCTGGCGGGAGAAACCATTCATTACAGCCAATTCTTTGGCGTTGCTCTGGCGCTAGCCGGAGTCGGGTTGACGACGATGGCGCCGCACGGGATTCGGACGCAGCATTCGTCGCCGGGAACTTAACCAACGTTGCAACTCCGTACCGGAAAAGACCGCTTTTCCGGTACGGAGTTTTTTGATGTTTTTGAAGCCGGGATCGCAGTCGACATAATGTAACAAAAATCCGGCACAACATCGTATACTTAGTAACTTCACGACCTTTTTTGTTGTTAATATACTTTACATATGATTGGAATGGATTTTGGATTCCTTCCGTTCCGATTATTTTAAGTCATATTTTATAACATAAAAGGGGTCGAAGGCCGAATGGAAATGTGAGGTTCATTTGACGCGAGAAAGCTGAAACTTTGCCCTTCGCTATGCGCAACCGTTCGTCGGCTCAGGCAAAAAAGACAAAACAAGGAGTGGGACTATGAAAAAGAAATGGTCGTTTTGGATTGCGCTTGTTTTGCTGATCTCCCTCGCGTTGGCCGGATGCAGTTCCTCGGATTCCCCGAACGCCGATGGCGGCGCAGCATCCTCGGGTGAGACGTCCCCGGCATCATCCTCCCCCCAATCCGGAGGTATGCTTCGGATTGCCTACGGCTCCTTGCCGCAAACGCTAGACCCGCACACGACGACGGCCAACGCCACGACGCATCCGGCACGGCAAATATACGAGCCGCTCGTGGCGCTCAATTCGCAATACGAAGTCGTCCCTGTTCTCGCGGAGTCGTACGTAATCAGCGACGACCGCAAAACGGTTACCTTCAAGTTGAGACAGGGAGTGAAGTTCCACAACGGCAAGGAGATGAAGGCGGAGGACGTAATTGCTTCTATGGAGAAGTGGCAGCAAGGTTCCACTGCCAAAGCGAATCTCGGCGATTCGACGTGGGTTGCCTCTGACGACTATACTGTGATTCTGAATGTCGAAACTCCTTCGTATGTCCTGATGTACGCTCTTGCGGAAATGCAGCAGTTCCCCGCAATTATGCCGAAAGAAATCGTGGAGGCGGCCGACGCTTCGGGGGTTACCGAATTCGTCGGAACGGGGCCCTATAAATTCGCTGAATTGGTGCCGAATCAATACCTTCGCCTCACGAGATTCGAAGATTACGAGCCGCTCCAGACGCCCCCGGACGGATTGACGGGCAAGAAAGAGGCGCTTCTCGACGACTTGTATTTTTATTACGTCCCGGATCCATCCACGCAAATCAACGGACTGCTTAGCGGAGAATACGATTTCGTTCCGCAGGTATCGCTTGACGCGCTGCCTCAGATCAACGGCAACCCCGACGTAACGCAAATTTTGTATCCCTTTGGCTTGCAGACGCTTGTGTTCAACAAGAAGGAAGGACTTTTTTCGAACGAAAAAGCGAGGCAAGCGGTAAACGCGGCATTGGACAAAAATGCGATTATGACTTCCTCTTTCACCGGACCCGATTATTACCGTCTCGATCCCGGACTGATGCTGGAGGAGCAAACCGCCTGGTACACGGACGCTGGCAAGGAGGATTACGGGAAGCACGACACGGCTCTTGCCCGTCAGTTGCTTGAAGAAGCCGGATACGACGGGAAAGAGGTCCGCATCATTACGACCAGGGATTACTCCACGTTGTACAATTCGGCCGTCGCGGCACAGCAGCAATTGCAGGAAATCGGCATGAACGCCGTCCTTGACGTCATGGATTGGTCGACGCTGCTCGATCGCCGGACAAAACCGGATCAGTGGGATATGTTCTTTACCGGATTTCCGGCAAGTGGAACGCCGCTTAATTTCCCTTTCCTCGACTCGAAAACGAATTGGCCGGGCTGGACGAACAGTTCGGAGCTGGACATGTTGATCGGGGAAATCAAGGCGGCAGCGAACCAGGACGAGGCTAAATCCGCATTCGCCGAATTGCAAGCCCAATTTTGGAAGGAAAATCCGGTGCTGGTTCTCGGCCACTATCTGCAGGTAACGGCTACATCGTCGCAGGTGCAGGGCTTTAAGGACTTTAATGGCCCGCTTTTCTGGAACACCTATCTCGTGAAGTAACGACAAGCGTTCGATTGATGCCGGCCCTTCGGTATCAATCGGACAAGCGAAAGGAGGATTCGATTGGTCCTTTACCTGGCAAAACGCCTCTTTTCCATGATTCCGGTTATGCTGGTTGTTGCAGTTGTTGTCTTTTTTATCATTCATCTGACCCCGGGCAATCCCGCTGCCGTCATGCTGGGGCCGCAAGCAAGCCCCGAAGATGTCGCCCGGCTTGAGCACGAGCTGGGGCTGGATCAGCCGCTGACCCTGCAATTTGCCGATTGGATTGCCGGCGTGTTTCAAGGCGATTTGGGCACTTCTGTTTTTTACAAGCGACCGGTCCTCACACTGTTCCTCGATCATCTCGGCCCGACGCTTTCCCTGTCGATTCTGGCCCAAGGCATATCTGTGCTGATCGCCGTTCCGGCAGGCATTGTAGCGGCCAGAAGGCGGGGGACCGTCGTCGACCAGACGGTGATGGCGGTATCCTTGCTTGGGATTTCCCTTCCGGGCTTCCTTCTCGCCCTGCTGCTTTCCCTGTTTTTCGGAGTCCAGCTCGGCTGGCTTCCCGTTGCCGGATATCGGCAACCGGGTGATGGCTTGTGGCTGCATCTGCGTTACCTCATTCTCCCGGCGCTGTCGCTGGGCTTCATTCAGGCGGCCCTGATTGCCCGGATGACCCGCTCGTCCATGTTGGACGTGCTTAGCATGAATTACATCAAGACGGCGCGGGCAAAGGGTGTCAAGGACATTCTGATCGTTTATAAGCATGCGCTGCGCAACGCTTTTATTCCAATCTTGACCGTCATCGGACAATCTTTCGGCACGCTGGTTGCCGGCGCGGTCGTCACCGAAACGGTGTTCAACATTCCCGGTCTCGGATCGCTGCTCGTCAATTCGATCAACCAGCGGGATTATTCCGTTCTGCAAGGGGTCGTGCTCATGATCGCCGCCTCCTATGTGCTGATTAACCTTACGGTCGATTTGCTCTACGGAGTCATCGACCCGAGAGTGCGGGTAAACCGAAAGGCTTGAATTCCCTGCGGAAGAGAGGTGACTTATATGAATGCAGAAACGCTGCAGACGGAAACAGCTTTGGATCGGAAGTCGTTTGCCGATGCGAGGAAGCGGCTCCATCGGGAAAGGCGGTCATTGATTTTCGGGCGATTTTGGTCGAACCGGCTTCTTGTCATCGGAGGATTGGTTATATCTTCGTTGCTGCTCGTCGCATTGTTTGCTCCGGCGCTGGCGCCGTTCAGCCCCTATGAAATGGACGCTGCGCAGCGTTTGCAGCCGCCAAGCGCGAAGCACATTTTCGGCACGGACAATTTCGGCAGAGACGTGTTCAGCAGGGTCGTCTTCGGCACCCGGGTTTCAATCGTCGTCGGCTTTTCCGTTGCGCTCGTCACGACGATCGTTGGCACCGTGATCGGGCTATACTCGGCTTACTATAAAATGCTGGATCATATTCTAATGCGGATTTGCGACGGATTGATGGCATTTCCCGGCATTTTGCTGGCGATTGCGCTAACGGCCGCCTTGGGCTCAAGCCTTGTCAATGTTGTCATCGCCCTGTCGATTATCAGCATACCGACCGTCGCCCGGGTGGTCCGATCCGCCGCCCTGGTGGTAAAGGAACAGGTTTATATTGAAGCCCTCAAAGCGCAGGGAGCCGGCTCCTGGCGGATCCTATGGCTTCATATGGCGCCCAATACGGTATCGCCTCTCATTATCCAGATTACGTATACGTTTGCCGTCTCGGTGCTGATCGAAGCAGTGCTCAGCTTTCTCGGGGCGGGAATCGCTCCGCCGAGCCCAAGCCTTGGCAACATTTTATACGACGGCAAGGTTGTCATTTACACCGCCTGGTGGATGACGGTATTTCCGGGATTGTTAATTTTGTTGTCCGTTTTAGGGCTGAACCTTTTTGGGGACGGGCTTCGGGATCTGCTTGACCCCTATTCGAACAAGACGCGAAAGTAGCGTGCGTTGGCAAGCTCTTAGCGATTGGAGGGAATCCAAACTTGACTGAACCGCTGTTGGAACTTAAGGATCTGAAAACGACGTTCTCGACGGAGAGCGGGCCTGTCACGGTCGTAAGCGGCGTTTCCTTCAAGGTGATGCCCGGGGAAACACTCGGCGTGGTCGGAGAATCCGGGTGCGGCAAAAGCGTCACATCCGAGTCCATCATGCGGCTGCTGGATGAGAAGACTACTCGCTACGGGGGCGAAATCCGGTATAAAAAACGAAACCTTCTGGCGCTCTCCGACGAGGAAATGAGGGACATTCGGGGAAACGAAATTTCGATGATTTTTCAGGACCCGATGACTTCGCTCAATCCGGTGTATACGATCGGCGATCAGATCGCCGAGTCGATCGTCATTCACCAGAAGCTCGGTAAAAGAGAAGCGATGGAAAAGGCGGTCGAGATGCTGCGCCTGACGGGAATTCCATCGCCGGAAAAACGGATACGCGAATATCCCCACGAATTGTCCGGAGGAATGCGGCAACGGGCGATGATTGCAATCGCGCTCGCCTGCAAGCCAAGCCTGCTGATCGCGGATGAGCCAACGACGGCGCTGGACGTCACGATCCAGTCGCAAATTCTTGAGCTGATCCAGGAATTGAAGCGGGAGATCAACATGAGCGTCATCCTCATCACGCACGATCTTGGCGTTGTGGCCGAAGTATGTACGCGAGTGATCGTCATGTATTTGGGGGAAATCGTGGAGGAGGCAACGGTAGCCGATCTGTTCGCGAATCCGCTTCATCCCTATACGAAAGGCTTGCTGAAGTCCGTACCGAGCCTTGAGGGCGACCGTTCCCAGAAGTTGTATGTGATCCGGGGGACGGTCCCCCCGCTAACCCAGGTTCCGTCCGGCTGCCGGTTTGCGCCTAGGTGCGAATATGCCACCGATCGTTGCCGGGAATCGGCTCCCGAACTGACCGGGTCGGCGCATAAGGTGCGCTGCTGGAACTACGAATCCATTGTACCGGAGGAGGTCGGACGGCATGCCGCAACTTGAAACGGTGGGCGCTCCCCCTCTGCTCGAGGTCAAGAACGTCAAAAAATATTATCCGATCGGCGGAACTTTCAGGCGTGCCAAAGGCTTCGTCAAGGCCGTCGACGATGTCGGGTTTACGCTCAACGAGCGTGAGACGCTCGGCCTGGTAGGAGAATCGGGTTGCGGCAAAAGCACAACCGGCCGGACGATCGTTCGGCTAACCGAACCGACGGGCGGACAGGCGCTGTACAAGGGAAAGGATCTGTTTCGACTAAAGGGAAGGGAGCTTCAGTCTGCGCGCAAGGACATCCAGATGGTGTTCCAGGACCCGCACTCCTCGCTCGACCCGAAGCAAATCGTAGGACGCGCGGTGGAGGAGACGATGAGCATTCACGCCATCGGAACGAAGCGAGAGCGGATGGAGATGGCGATGGAACTGCTGCATCGGGTGGGCTTGCGCGAGGATCAGTATTTCCGGTATCCTCACGAATTTTCCGGAGGCCAGCGGCAACGGATCGGCATCGCCCGCGCGCTTGCGGTACAGCCGAAAATCGTCATCTGCGACGAACCCGTCTCGGCGCTCGACGTGTCCATTCAATCCCAAGTCATCAATTTGCTCCAGGAACTGCAGGAAGCCTACGAACTATCTTATATTTTCATCGCTCACGATTTGAGCGTCGTCCGGCACATCTCGGATCGCGTCGGGGTGATGTATTTGGGGCAAATGATGGAGAAGGCGCCGACGAACGAGCTGTTTGCCCGGCCGCAGCACCCCTATACGAGGGCGTTGCTGTCGGCCGTCCCGATCCCGAATCCCGCTGCCAAAAAGGAAAGAATCGTACTGAAAGGAAGCATTCCTTCGCCTTTGCACCCTCCGTCCGGCTGCGTGTTCCACACCCGCTGTCCTTTCGCGACGGAGCGATGCAAAGCCGAACGTCCCGCGCTTGAGGAGAAAGCACCGAATCATCTGGTAGCCTGCCACTTATATTAAATCCATTTATAAAGGGTGACGTAACTGTGAAAGAGACGAAATCGCCGGCCGTACGGGTCGCGGAATTTGTGGATGCCGGGGAATTGGTGGCGTTGACGCAATCTTTAGTACGAATCGACAGCGTATACCGGCCCGGTACGGCAGACGGCAACGAGGAGAAGGTGGCGGCGTTCGTCCGGAAGTATTTAACCCAAAATGGGCTCACCGTGCATTACGAAGAAGTCGTTCCCGGCCGTCCGAATGTCATCGCCTTTCTGGATTCGGGCGTTCCCGGCAAAACGCTGTTGTTCGAAGGGCATACCGACGTCGTCACCGAAGGAGATCTGGATGCTTGGACCTATGAACCGTTCGGAGCCCAAATCGAGGATGGCAAGCTGTACGGCCGAGGCTCCTGCGATACGAAAGGAAACCTGGCCGCCGCAATTGCGGCTGTACTTGCCGTCAAGAGGTCGGGCTTGCCATTCAAGGGAAAGCTTCTGCTCTGCATTCCCTGCGATGAAGAAGGGTTGATGATCGGAATTAAGGATTTCATCAAGCGCGGTTGGGCAAAGGGCGTAGACGGCGCCATTATTTGCGAGCCGGAGGAAAACCAGCTGTGCATTACCCAGAAAGGCGCAATAAGGGTCATTATCAAGACATTCGGCAAAATGGCGCACGGAGCGATGCCGTTGACGGGCATCAACCCCAATACGAGAATGGCTCGCATCATCGTCGAACTGGAGAAGCTGGAGGAAGCGGAGAAGCGGCGGCTGGGCAAGCATCCGATGCTCGGTTGGCCCAGCATTACGCCGACCATTCTGATGGGCCCGGTCAAGGGAGAGCCGCAAATCAACGTCGTTCCCGAGACCTGCATGACCGCGCTCGACATCCGGACCGTTCCGGGGCAGGAGCATGCGGAACTGAAGAAGCAAATGGAAGTGATCCTGCAAAGGCTCGAAGCCGAGGACAAGGATTTCAAGGCAACGCTGGAAGTGATCGAAGAACGTCCCTGGACGCTAACCGACCGGAACGACCCCGTCGTCGTGGCGATTGCGGATGCGTACCGCACGATCACTGGCAAAGAGCCGGAATACAACGGCGTACCGGGCGCAACCGACGGAACATTCCTCCATTTGGAGGGCATTCCGATTGTGACGACGGGAGCGGGCGATCGCGAAATTCCCCATCATGTGGACGAATACGTCGAGATCGACGAGCTGGTGGAGACGGCCAAAATTTACGCCGCCGCTGCCTTAAACTTTTTGAACGGCTGATAGGGAAGATTCGGGGCGGTCCCGGTTCGACGACCAAAGTATGTGACGGAAAAGAGAGGATAGAGCATGCGGCTTCTGCGCAACTTGTCGGTTCGAAAAAAAATGACGGTTCTGTTCGGTCAGTCCCTGTTCTTCCTGATCGTCGTCGGATCCGTCGGGTTTACGTACATGAATTCGGTTCACCGCAACGCCGATCACATGTACTCGGATGTCATGCAGCCCGCAGGATGGGTGGAGAAAATTCAAAAGCTGACCTTTGAAATTCAGGCTTATACGTTTGATATCATCCTCTCAACCGAGGCAGACCGCAGAACGGAACTGGAGAGCATAATTCGGGACCGAACGGCACAGGTGACGGAATTGTACAATCGCTTGCGGGAACAGGGACGGTCGGCGGATCTCGTCGAACGGCTGGAAAGCTTCAACAAAGTCCGGCTCGCATATATGACCAAACAGGGCGACGTGCGGTTTCTTTCCTCGCAGAACCGGAATCAGGAAGCCTATCAGTTCTATATCGCATCGGTCCAGCCGCTACAAAACGATATCAACCGGATTTTGGCGGAAATAGCCGAAGCGAACGAGCAAATGGCCGAGCAGCTAATCCGGGAAAACGAACGAAGCAATGATCGGGCGCAATCGATCATCCTTGGCTCCGTCGCTTTGTCAATTCTGCTGTTCGGGTTGCTTAGCTGGATCATTAGCGCTATGATCACTCGTCCGCTTGCCGAAATCGGACAACGGATGATGCAAGCTTCGAGAGGCGACTTGACCGTCATTGGAACTTACCAATCCCGGGACGAGCTTGGCCGGATGACATCCGGGTTCAATGCCATGACGAATTCCATTCGCAGGCTGGCGGCCGAAGTCAACGCCCATGCGATTACGCTTTCCGTGAACGCCGAACGGTTGAAGGACGGGGCCGAACAGACCTCCCGAGCGTCCGAGGTCATTGCCGCCGCGACCCTCGAATTAAGCGAAGGATCGGAGGAGCAGGTGCGCAGCGTAACGCGGGCAAACGAGGAGATCGTTCGCATCAACGAACATATTCGGGAAATCGACAACCAGGCGATGGAAATGATCCGAAGCGCCGGAAATGCGGCCGATTCCTCCCGTAGCGGTTCGGAATCGGTGCGGCAGGCAGCCGGCCAGATGCGGGAAATTGCCGTCTTTGTCGAGCGGACGGGCCGAACGCTTGCCGAATTGGAGGCCGACTCGCAGAAAATCGGCAAAATCATCGGCATGGTCAATGAATTTGCGGTACAAACGAATTTGCTGGCGCTCAATGCGGCAATCGAAGCGGCGCGCGCGGGGGAGAGCGGCAAGAGCTTCTCGGTGGTGGCTGCGGAAATTCGCAAGCTTGCCGTAGATTCGGCTTCCTCCGCCTCGCAAATCGGCAAGCTGATCGGGAAAATCCGGAACCGGGTCTCGGAAGCGTCGGAGTCGATGGCCGCAGGTAACGAAAGCGTGCAAAAGGGCGTCGTTTTGGCCGAGCGCGTAAACAGGGAGTTCGCCTGGATCGACGGTTCCGTCGCGGAGATGAGGGATCGAGTCCGGGAAGTGGCGGAGGCGATATCCGGAATTGCCGCCGGAGGTCGGAAAATCGCCGAAGCGATGGACGCCGTAACCGAAGTCGCCCGGAAGGGAGCGGCTTCCAGTCAGGAGACGTCTGCGGCAAGCGAACAGCAACTGGCCGTCATGGCAGATGTCGCAAGCTCGGCCAAATCTTTTGCCGAACTAGCGGAGAGGATGCGGGACAGGCTGGCGGTTTTTAAAGTATAGTCGGCTTGGTTGCATAACGGTCGCCGTTTATCAAGCCGAGTTCACATTGCTCGATTTCCGCGCAGTATTTTCTGCCCCATACGGCTTCTGCCTGAACTTCCGATTAAACGCGTAACTAGCGCGTAACAGATGTAAAAAGCAACAAGTAATCTGTATTCGAAGACTTGTTGCTTCTGCATCAAACTGCCTGCATCCTTGCGGTTCTTCGCGATCATGAGTAAAGAGAAAACTTAAGAACTCGGCTCAAGCTTTTCGGAAATAAGAATCGCTCTCCGAAGGTTAAACATTCCTGCAGGGGACTGAGAAATAGCCTTTTTCTAAGGAAAATCGTAACAACAGTCCATCCAAGAACGATCCGAAAGATGCACTGACCATTGCTGATATCGTTAGCCGCGGCTATTACTCTGGATTATGCACCGCAAGAGGCGGTATTCGAACGATTGAAGACGGCGATGCACAATCTGGAATTCGGGTGGATAGCGCCACCCGCCAGGACAATCGCCTCATCCGCTGGATCGACCTGTACTTCTCGTTCAGACAGGTCTTCCCAGATTTGACGGTACAGCGTGCGCTGGCATCGCTCCGGGGCATCCCCGTTACCTTCTGACCTGCGTATTCGTTACGTTTCAATCCACACATCCCATGCGGGATGCTACATGGCAAAAGCAAGTGGAGGACGACACGGGTACGTTTCAATCCACGCATCCCATACGGGATGCGACAGCTTTATGAGACAGATCCCTAACCTTCAACGTGTTTTAATCCACGCCCCCCATACGGGATGCGACCGGTCGAAGGGGCCGCAAGTTACGAGGCATACCAGTTTCAATCCACGCACCCCGTACGGGATGCGACCTTAGCGTCACCCTGTGCCCCGGTCCACGGATTATGTTTCAATCCACGCACCCCGTACGGGATTCGACTGCGGCAGCTCTCTGGAAGCATTCTGCAGAGCAGTTTCAATCCACGCACCCCGTACGGGATGCGACGCGGTATGCCTCATGTCCTTGGCCTCTCCCTATGTGTTTCAATCCACGCACCCCGTACGGGATGCGACTCGATTCTCGTCGTCCTCGTGATACGCCATAACGTTTCAATCCACGCACCCCGTACGGGATGCGACGGGCGGCGAGAACGCGCTGGCCGCAATGGACACGTTTCAATCCACGCACCCCGTACGGGATGCGACTACCGCGTAACGGCTCCGACGCTGACGGCGGGCACGTTTCAATCCACGCACCCCGTACGGGATGCGACACGCCGAAGCAGTACAACATCATCAAAGAGGCGATGTTTCAATCCACGCACCCCGTACGGGATGCGACCCGGTACTCGGCCGAACAGGCCCGTGCCCAGCCGTTTCAATCCACGCACCCCGTACGGGATGCGACAACCTTGCAACGACATTCCCAATTTATTGGCTATGTTTCAATCCACGCACCCCGTACGGGATGCGACGATCGAAGCCTGTAGGGCCGTTTAGGGACGTCACAGTTTCAATCCACGCACCCCGTACGGGATGCGACGAGCGCACACAGCGGGCTAACGAGACGACCGGAGGGTTTCAATCCACGCACCCCGTACGGGATGCGACGCCAAAGAAAACCGTGATGATCTTGGGAATCGAGTTTCAATCCACGCACCCCGTACGGGATGCGACTCGGTCTGATTGGTCAGGGTGTCCGTAATCTTCGGTTTCAATCCACGCACCCCGTACGGGATGCGACGAGCCGACCGATCGCCTCCGAGCTTCTCGAGCTTTCGTTTCAATCCACGCACCCCGTACGGGATGCGACCCCGATTCACCCCTTTCATCAGTACCCGGTATTTCCGTTTCAATCCACGCACCCCGTACGGGATGCGACTTGCCCCGTTTTATCGTTGATGTCGGCGTACTCAAAGTTTCAATCCACGCACCCCGTACGGGATGCGACGTCCATGCCGTAATCATCCGGTATACCGTAAATGCGTTTCAATCCACGCACCCCGTACGGGATGCGACCGGGATGAGCTGATTAGTCGCTACATCGGGGACGGTTTCAATCCACGCACCCCGTACGGGATGCGACACCGGCACAGTCCGTACCTAATGCGATCCGGTCCCGTTTCAATCCACGCACCCCGTACGGGATGCGACTGCACGGCGAATTGCCGGGAGAAGACACGATTAAAGTTTCAATCCACGCACCCCGTACGGGATGCGACCTTGGGATAGACCTGTAACGTCCGCATGATAATTGTTTCAATCCACGCACCCCGTACGGGATGCGACGGATGTCTGCGACGTTCTCGAACTGAGCAATCCCCGTTTCAATCCACGCACCCCGTACGGGATGCGACAGCGCGGCTGCGGAGCCCTTGAGTGGCAAGGGTTTGCAAGCGCTTCAGTGCGAATCTCATTTTATTATACTTGAAAACGGGTAGTTTTTCATAATAAAATGCCGAAATCCCAGTCATATCAAGGGGTGCGAATCTCCCGGGAAAATCATGTGCGCTTGGGGTTCGCACTTGTGATGCCGTATATTTCCGCCAAAAAAGAGGTTATGATAGAAAAAAAGCTCTATAGGTTCTGACGATTACTCGCTTTTGCGGTGACAATCCTATTTTCCCCAAAAAAGTTCAAAGTTCAATAGGAGGCAAGATGAAAACGGAACTGACGAAGAAACAAACGCAGGAGATCGTTCAGTTTCTCGTTGAAAATTGCGAAGCGTTTGCGGTCATTTTATTCGGATCGGCGGCAAAGGAGCGGATGCGCGTCGATAGTGACGTGGACATCGCGTATTTGTCGCACCGGAGAAGTTCGGACTACGAACGTTTTATGATGGCCCAACGGCTTGCAGATGTGCTGAAACGCGATGTGGATCTGATTGATTTTTATAGGGCAAGCACGGTTTTTCAGGCACAAGTGGTGACGACCGGGAAAATGCTGTACGATGGGGAGCCTTTTGTCCGGCAGGAAGCTTTTATGGTGGCGTTAAAATCGTACGCTTTGTTGAATGAAGAACGTTCTGAAATTTTGGCTCAAATTGAAAACGGAACGGGGGACAGCGCATGGGGCGGGATGTGGACTACCATTAACCGGTGCATCGCCCGAATTCAAGAAGAATATGCAGGAGACCCGGCCAACCTCGGGAATATGACCAAGCAGGACTCGATCATTCTGAATTTGCAACGAGCCTGCGAGGCATGTATCGATCTGGCCATGCACACGGTGGCGGAAAAAAAGCTCGGATTGCCTCAAACGAGCAAGGAGGCATTTGATTTTTTGCTGCGGGAGCAAGTGATCTCGGAAGAACTGTGCAACAACCTGAAAGCGATGGTCGGTTTTCGCAACATTGAGGTCAGAATTGTTCAGGCGATCATTGAGAAGCATTTGAACGACTTTCCGGCGTTTGCGGACAGGATCCGGGTATACATGGCAAAAAGTTCGGAGCCGGACGGGGCATAAGGTATAGGGAGGAAAAAACAATGGGATGGGCAGAGGGTGATTCTGCTTCGTTCCATTTTTTATTTTGGGGCGTAGATGTAGATTAATTTAAATCATATAGGATTCATTCGATTTAACGACGGAACTACATCTTACTGATGCTTGTTGTTTCAATTCACGCATTCGCATGGATGCGACGCCGACGACATCAACGCCAAACCGGAAACGCTTCCGATTTCAATCCACGCACCCCGTATGGAATGCGACCGCAGCCGGCGTCAGCAAAAGAGAAAGAGCCGGATGACGTTTCAATCCACGCATCCGTATGGGATGCGAAATGTCGATCGTCTCGCCAAGATCGGTCACAACCTGTTTCAATCCACGCATCCGTATGGGATGCGACAACGCAATGACGCTGGAAGAATTCCGGCAAGCAAGAGTTTCAATCCACGCATCCGTATGGGATGCGACCAGGAGTCGTAGACATAGCTACCAGGGTAATTGGAGTTTCAATCCACGCATCCGTATGGGATGCGACTAAGGCAGAACGGGACGATTACCGTAAGGAACTGGTTTCAATCCACGCATCCGTATGGGATGCGACTGTCCTTGTACTCTTGAGGGATAGTATCAAGCGTTCCGTTTCAATCCACGCATCCGTATGGGATGCGACGCGACGATTTGATCCAATGGAAAGAGAACCAAAGGTTTCAATCCACGCATCCGTATGGGATGCGACGTCGAGATTGGTTTAGTGACAGCCTCCGGACGTTCGTTTCAATCCACGCATCCGTATGGGATGCGACCAGTCGCTTATGCGGCTGTTTTTGTTTTAGGGGGTTTCAATCCACGCATCCGTATGGGATGCGACGCTGGACATGTTCGGCGAAATCATGGCTAGTTTGGTTTCAATCCACGCATCCGTATGGGATGCGACTATACGTGCGCACGTATATAATAAAGACAAGATGGGTTTCAATCCACGCATCCGTATGGGATGCGACATGTGACCGCTCGCGATGAGTGGTATGGTATATCGTTTCAATCCACGCATCCGTATGGGATGCGACGCGGAGCCTTCGGGGCACGAGCTTCGGCCCAGGCTTGTTTCAATCCACGCATCCGTATGGGATGCGACAGCGACGATACGGAGCCCTTGAGCGGCAAGGGTTTGCAAGCGCTTCAGTGCGAATCTCATTTTATTATACCTGAAAACAGGTGGATTTTCATACTAAAATGCCGAAATCCCATTCATATCAAGGGGTGCGAATCTCCCGGGAAAATCATGTGCGCTTGGGGTTCGCACTCCCAAATATTACTTTGGATTGATTTGAATATACTTGTGCAATTTCTGATCAGCGGAATCGATATGCGGCAGTTGCTCCAAAATGACAGGAGGAAACGAGGAATGTTTGATTTTTCCGTTTTGAATCCGCAAGGATTGATTAGCCGCAAACCATTGGTAAATTTCCTCATTTCTTCTCCCATGTACTTTTGGATAGCTGACCAGAGGTTTATCGGGAAAATTAAAATCGGTCACCTTGAGCAATCGTTCGAGAACTTTAGGTTCGATAGAGTGGTTTCCCGGTTCATAGGCCCGGTATACAAAGCTCCCTCTTCTCTGCAGTTCTCGCGAATCGCGAGTTTTGATTTGCTTGACTGCAATTTTGACGCTTCCCATGCCCAACGGTTTGGCGTAGCCTAATTTATGCATATGATTTCCGTTATCGGAGCTACGCAACTCCAACACCCACTTCAAATTCGCCAACTCCTGTTCGGTCAGGTGGTGAAAATATACCTTAAACGCAAATGTGATTCCGGGTTTTACGGGGCGAACCGTATGTGTGAGTTTCGAATTCTTGCCCTGCTTGTTATCATTTTTTATTGGAACACCATGCCAGTAAAATTTTCGCCCTCTTAGGATGGCTGTTCCGTATTGAATCACTTCCTTATTTTTAAGTTTGCGGTCATACCTCACAGCGTAATCGTAATTCCAATGATCGGCTGGACGTTTGTCGTGTTTCATATTCGGCCGTTCCAGATAAAACTCCGCTGCCGAGGGCTTGGGAGATGCTAAAGTGAGTTCAAGTTCGGGCCTATAGTATTCTTGGGGTTTCAATAACGGGTTCACAATTGTGGCGTCGGTAAACCGAAGGCGAGATCCCATTGATCCCTTTTTGCCGACCATGCCGAACAGAGAGCAGGATGGGCATAGGCAATCTGGGTCCTCACAAGGTTGATAGCCGCCGTTATCCTTCAGAATGTGATAAGGTTGGTTCAAAAACATATCTTTAGAAATCGATGACGGGGCAAATAGATACGTACCGTTGTAGTCATTCGGATCATAATAGTAAACGCAAATAGCTTGCCCATCTTTAGCCTTTAGCCGCTCAAGGTAAATACGATAACTTGGTTCGGACGCATTTTTCTCATTGTCTTCATAGTTCTTCAACAGCTCATGAAGTTTCCGAATGGACAGGTCATCGTCCGAAAATCGTCTAATAATTTGATTTGTCAATTTAAAGACGGATTCATTTTTTTTCTTGGGCATATATTTGGAAATATGCAAATAGTACTCCGGTTGGTTCGTTCCCAAGTTATCGAACAAGCCGATTACTTCTACCTGTTCTTTATTTAAGACAACTCGAGAACCTTGCGAGTAACGATTCCATAGATTTTTGTGACTTCGAACTTTCTTCTTTTCAGCTTTAAACAATACCCAATCCCCGTCGATGAATTTCAATATCCCGAACTTGTTCCGAGGGATCCCTGAGCGGCGGAATAAATAATCTTCCGGGTCAGTATTGACCACACTCATACAGGAGTTCGTGGCGGCTTCGTGAACGGAGCGGATGGCGCCACGAATTTCGGAGCCGGGGACGACAGGCGGGTAGTATTCTTCTTTGTCTTGTCCTGCCTCCAAGTTTCGGTATCCATAAAAATTATAAAAAGGATTAGTTTCCGATTTAGGGCCGGAAGTGTTTGGGATGATCAACGGGGTATGAGGTGTCAACTCGCATTCGATATACCCGCTTAAAGTACCATGTTCCGGATTCATCCGCGTGCATTCGTCCCCGAGCGGAATGAATGTGTAAGGATTGACGAACGACTCGTTGAGATCGATCTTCCATTGCGAATCATTTTGAGCGAAATTAGCAATTTCTTTTTTGGAGAATCGGGACATGTTACTACACCGCCTTTTCTTCGCCGTTTTCTACGTAATATAGTCCGCACAGACGGGAATCGATCACGTTAATGCTGCCATTCCGAGCTTCGATATAATTCCGGACTTTGGAATAAACAGGGAGACTGCTCCGGTCCAGTTTGACCGGGAGCATAATGGAATTGCCTCGAGCTTCCGTATATCGTTGCCACTCTTGGCCCAATGATGAATCTTCAGCAAAAGTACCCCACAGTTCATGGCATTCATCGAATACAACCATTCCATCCGGCAACGTATGCAACAAACTGTCATCTATGTCGTTTAGCCGTGGTAGTTTTGTTTCGTTTTCATCTTCTATCACCCGAACGATGAACGAATCATAATCTACTTTTAGCGCATAAAACTCGTTTTCCGTGTCAAAAATTCGTAGCATTGTGGTTGCGTTCCAGTCGGAAGGTTGGCCGTCATGGAAGAGAAGACGGTATTCGCGGTTCTTGCCGAAAAAGACGCCGTTGTCCCGATAGTCCAGTGCAAATAGGCGGCGATTGGTCTTTTTTTGGAGAAAGTTATCAACGGCTTCTTCAAGCTTTCGGATATTAAACGTGGTCAAGCTTTCGTCACGCTCCTCCATACCGGGATTTTCTCGATAAACGCCTGCCGGTAGGCATCTGCCGGCAGATGGCCTCCATCAATTCGGACCGCATGATTTACCTGCTCCGAGAGATGTTCTTCCTCGTCGGGATCAACGCCATCTACCGTAAAAATTCCCCGGCCGATCGCCGTTTCTCCACCGACCGTAATCATCCCTCGTGCCAGTTCGTCAATACATAATAGAACAAGTCCGATTATGTAGTCGTTATTACCGTTTCGGTGCTCGACACGGATTGTTAGCTCGGTATGCGCTGAACCGGATGTGTTCAACAAAGGCCGAACGGTTAATAAAGCTCCGTCTGCAGCTCCACCCCGAAACCGGTCAATCGCCGCCCTTACATGCCGGACCAGTTCGCCTCCATAGATGACAGACTCTTCAAATACGAGCGGCGACGCCAACGCCTCTGCTCCGGTGTTCTTTGCGATCCGTCCGAATAGATCGTCGATCTCAAGAGCGTTCAACTGCTCCAGATTCCGCAGTTCCTCGGTGTAGGATCGGAATGCGCCGGCCCAGGAGGTGCCGGGAATGACCGGTAAGAAGTCGGAGCGGGTAAGTTGTTCGGCCGAAGTGGTATCGTCGTCGTCTTTAAGACTTGTATCGTACGTCCGAATGAGCAGCGAATGAGGAATTCTCAGCGGGACTCGGATTGTCGTAAATCGGTTCCCGAGGGAAACATTAAATTTGGAGGGACTCCAGGGTTGCGTAACATGCCTCCAATCAAAATGAATCCATAACTCTCGGTCTTCTTTTTTGCTCATGTCGAGTTCCAGGTACGCAGCATCTTCTAAAGCAAGGATGCCGAACCCTCGGCGGGTTTTGCGGCCAACCCGAACAAGACCGTCTTGAAAGCCATGGACCATACGATCAATATTTTTTTGTGCGGCCAGGTACTGACCATCGCGGATAACCGCTTCCAGCATAAAAGTAAAAGCAGCTTCGCAATCGATGACCTCGTAGTCCAGTTTCGCTTCGTGGACCGCTGTCTTATGGGGACCCAGGCGCACACTTTCTCGAAATGAAACAGAGATCGGCTCGGCTGTTGTGGCGTCGTAAAATATAAAGGAACTGAGTGTAGAGATTCTATCGCGTCCAACGGATTGTCCGAACACGGAAACGATATCTTCCTCCTCTTGATCCAGGCTGACGCCATGGGCGCACAAGCTGCGTAGGACGCCCGCCAACGTACTGCCGGGAATATATGGATTGCCGCGGAAATCCCGGAGAATATCGATATCGCTGTGCACGGCTTGTCCGCCGGAGACGATGGCGGGAGACTTCAGAACAAGCGTTCCTCTCAAATATATACGGTGCGTAATCCGATTGCCCGGAAGCCGTTTAGTTTGCGGAACCAATTTGTTGTGCCTCCTTTTGTTGCCGTTTGAGTCGTACCTTCAATTGTGCAAAAAAAGTATCGTAGTAGCAAGTTAACACTTCGTACGTGCCCGGTTTCCATTCCAACAGGGCGGGAAAGGATAGTTCCTGTAAAATTTGATCGGTTTCGCCGGTGACTCGTTCTGCGCGAAATAGATCCTTGAACGAGACGGAATTCTTGCGTTTTTTTGCATCTAAGCTACGAGCTTGATTGTACAGCGTCTCATAGTTCATCTTCGACCGGCATTCGCGATATAACTTCCACCGCTTGCGGATGTGCGGATTTAACTTGTCGCGGTGTGTTAAATGACTGTCAAACCATTCATCTGCATCTTGGGCTGCTTGGGCCGACAATCGGCGAAACAGAACGGTTTTTAGTACAGAAGAGATTAGCATACGTGTTGTCTCCGTCAGCGGCAGAGCTTCAGGGATCTCGTTTTCCGTTCGGGAGATAGGCTCGCGAACAATCAATCGCTTATGCGCCAGGACATCAATCTCATACTCACCGTAGCCGACAGACGTATAAAGGCCCAGCGTTCCTCTTGCCGGGACCATGACATCTACAGAACTACGGTTCACAAAAACGAACAGGCTGCCCCCGTCGTATGCGGGCTGGCTCACTTTCGGCAACTGCCATTTCGTATTGTAGCCGCTGTATTCCGTAAACCGGCAGTAAACCGAGCCGGTCGGTTCAATCGATAAAGGTCCGGCAAGCTGTTTCTCCAATTCACGCAAATACGCGGTTGCAAACGTCTCCGCCTTGCAATCGCAGTATCCGTTGGAATTGGGCACGACGGAAGGCGAGGAGAGTAGCACACCGAAAGTTTGGCCACTTTGAATCCGGATCATTTCCGGAGGCTTCGTTCGGACAATTTGACCGAATTTCAGACGTACTTGCCCGTACTGGACGTTTGCGCTTCGCCCCATGCGAAGCAGGCAGCCGTAGCGTTTGGCTAAATCGATTAAGACATTCAGAAGTCGCCCCTCGCCCTCCAGACCGGCTGCGAACAAGCTGTTTCGAGGCAGCGCCTCATAGACGAACAGTTCTCCGCCGATCTCGCTTTCCGGTCCGAGAGCGTGGCCGATGCTTTTTAGGGCTGGGCGCTGATGATGATAATGGATTTCTGTCGCTTGCTTTACCCAATATACGACAGACGAATTCTCGGGACTGGCGATATGAAAGCCTTGAGGAACCGTAGCCATCCGGTCGTCCTGCATCGTACCCGAAGAAGACGGATTCGAATTTTTATCATAGGCAGGTTCCATAATGTAGACGTGATCGTAATCGTCTTTTTTACGTTTCCAATGTGCACCGTTCGGGCGGGACCTTTGCGGAGAAATGTCCGAAACGGACGGGTACCCGTTACGAAACCTTACCTTGCCGTGGAGAAACAGATCGGCAAATAGTTCGTCCTTTTCCGGATCGTAAGCGGGATTTTGCTTTTTCCGGTCCTTAATGTAAAGAGAAGCGAACGAACCGAGCAGAGCGGTACCGGTAACGTAGCCTTCTCGAAAAATAACGGGCGATTGCAGCATCAGATTTAGGGGCAATTCATACGTTTCCGACTCATCCAGTCTATCGGTGGAAAAGAAGCCGGAATCTTCATTCTCCCGAATCGTTCGATCCAGACGGCACTTTACCCAACCAAGTCCTCGCGTGCGGTTCAATCCCATATGACGCAGCACATTTGTACAGGTTTCCAAAATATCCAAATCTGCCAATGAATACTCTCCGGAAAAAGAGACTTCAAACTCAAAAGTAGAAACTGGCTGAATGACGCGAATAGAGCGCAACGATTTCGGCTTGACCGCTCCAGTTCCACGATCGACGGCCGTTTGTGTTCTTATCGACGTATAGACGTCGCGAACAGCGTCAGGATGGAAATAGGAAGCGGTTGTTGGATTGCTCCGAAGGTGCCGGAGACAATCCACGAGTTCCGCATAGCCGCTCGGGCGGCCGTTTCTAATCAAAACGTTTCCCTGTAACGTTCCGCTGCGACCAAATAGCCGATCACGAACATTCTGGCTGAATATTTCAGCATCGTATTGAGCCAGTTCGTCGAAACATTCGAGCAGACAACCCTTTAACCTTTTGGCCGGAATTTCGGGAATTCCAAACTCGTCTACGGCAACTTCTGTATCGATGATACCGGCGGAGCCTTCACCGATTGCGGGACAAAGCGGAGATAATAATTCCAATACGAATTTCATGATGAAACCTCCTGCCAGGAACAAAAGTCGATGAATTCGAGCGCGTCAAACAGTTTCGTCGTGTAGGACGGTTCCGACGTCCCGTAATGTTGAACAGCCAAGTCCCAGGTTCCGCCAAGAAGCGTGATCAGACGTTCAAAATCTTGCGGATAGCGCGAGCGAATGAACTCAAGCTCAAGGCCGATTGCTTCTTTGCCGGATTTCATCACATGGTGCAAATCCTTCAGCTTGGAGCGTGCCCACACTTTCGGCGAACACGCAAATTCGGCAGTCAATTTCTTGAAGTTACTCAACTCGTAAATTGCCAGGTCGCGGCATTCTTCTGAATCCCCCTGACGGGGAATATACCAGGGCCTAAAGCATAATGACAAAAAGCGATCGTTATACGGGACGAAATATTGTTTCCTTGTTTGATCCAAATCGCCGGTGATACCGCTTTTGCAAAGATGAAAATCGATCCAGGAAGCTCTTTTCTGACCTTTATCCCGTAATCGACCTTCATGTTTGGCATATTCGCAACATTGCTCGGCGATGGCGTAGGCTCTCGAAAAGGGAAACGTGATCTTAGCGATGGCCACTCCGGCGCTTGCAGTCAGATGGTTCTCGTCAAACGAAGGGTCGAGATCATTAAGGTGCTTTATAAAGTACTCGGCATATTCCAATCCGTACTTACCGTCGCATACAAAGGTTACGTCGTCGCCGTCCATGACGATCGGTCGAATCGGCAGAACGAGGTTAGGGCTCGTATGATCCGTTTTCAACTGGCGATCTTTAACATATTGAATAAGTTGACGGAACGCATTCTCATAGGAGTTATTAATTTCGCCGGACAACTGGCAGAGTTTCTTCAAGGCTTCGTCCATAGAGAGTTCGGAGTCCTCGGTCAGTTTTTTTACGAGTTCTCCCATGCCATTTCCGTCAATGTGAACAATTGCGAGAAAATTTTTGTCTTCTTCCTTGCGGAAATGCTGGAATTCACGAATAAACGACTCGTGTTCCGGTAGCTGAAACTTCAATTCAAAATAACGTTGATCGGCTTCTTCCCGTTTGCTTCTCTGCTGAGCAGACATGCCTAGATAAGGTTTTTCTTTGTTGATGCATATAGGGGCTTGTGTCAAATTGTCCAACCGATTGATAGAATATGAGCCCATAAGTCGGGGCGTCTGTTCCGTTTGTTTCTCGCGTTCCGCGTTTTGCCGTAATGTCTGAAAAACAAGCTTGGCAGGCGTTTTCTCATCGTACTCGCAATACCCGCTGCAAAGACGCAATCCTCGCCCGTGTTGGAGCAGCCAAATCTTTAAGTTGCGAGATACTCTCTGAGCATCCTCCAATGTTTTAAAGCGCACAATTGCATTTCCACCACCGGAATACTGGAGTTTTGCGTCTTCGCCATAAGGTTGCAACATGCGTCCGAGGACGCCGTCCGAGGCCAGCGTCTTCTTTACGATCTGAGAGCCGCCGCTAATTTCAGTCAGTTTGTTCGAAGCAAAAATAAAATCCTGGATGCCGCTGAGATCAAATTTTGCCAGCACGCTCATGACTACATTTCACCTTCCTGTGACGACTTCTTTAGATGCTTCTCGAACATTTGCTTATAAGCGGCGTGAGGAAACGGCATCGGATTGTTTATCAGCATGAGGAGCTGATTTAGCTGAAAGATCAGGGTTAGAAAAACGTGTTCTTTTTGGTTGTTGTCGGTAAGTTTGAGGTCTGAAATTTTTTTGGCTTGTGCTTGTTTTTGATTATTGTATTTGTCTATTTTGGTTATTTTATAGTGGTTTAACTTTTTGAACCAGTAATCATAAGACTTATTTTCATTCTGCATCGTCTTTCGAAGGGTGAAGTCAGTATCAAAGCTAATAATAATATCAAATAGATTAGAAGTAGATTTAGAAATTTGTTCGGTCGTGGTCGAACATAAAATACGAATGGGCCGAGTGGCTTTTTGTGAAGCAGGGCTTTCAAACATTAGTCCCCCTGAAATTCTGGTTACAGATTCACTACAAGTACTGAGCATTGCAATGGATTTACACCAGCTCTTTAGTTCATCTAACTTCAAAGTGTTGCTTTTACATTGAACAACGACAGCTACAGCTTCGATCGGAATAAACTTCATTTTTCCGTAATTGAAAATATAGGGAGTATACTGTTCGTCGTAGATTGCCAGATCAACTTCTGCTGAAATATTGCCATTGGAGTCCAGAACAAATACACCTTGATCAATGCAGAACTTGCGAGGAATGACTTGCTCGAATAATTCTTTCCATATGTACTCGCGATACGATCCTGTCGTTGGAGGATGAGCAGGTGTTTCTAGTAGAAGTTGACTTACGATCGACCTTTCCAGATGCGCATAGTTTCCAATGATTTTAGGTATTGTATTTTTCTTGGCTGTCATTTTCAAAGGCTCCTTTCATATTGCTTTATTTATCGTAGATAACGCTAAAGTGCCCGAAACCAATGGTCGAATTTTTACCCGCATGCAGTAGCGTTCCGGCTTCAAGCAGCGGCGTAAAAGGGGTTAAATCTCCCTCATAGCAAGCCCATCCTTCAATGGCCGGCAAATTCAACTTGTTGTCCTTACGGTTCATCGAGTACCGTTCAAAATCGACAAACTGCCAATTTTGCTGGATCGTCCTGACTTTGCGTGCCTCATTCAATAACCCTTCTTCGTCCCAGTGAACGAGGTGCTGCGAGTAAGCTTGAGACAGTAAAGCTACTCTCCGAACAATGGATTGAATAAGTACGGGAAAGGACAACGAATGGCAAAGAGTGCGGTTAAGCAGAATTCGTACAGGCGTATCAAAGCGGACCAGAGCAGCTGTTGCCGGCCGTTCCGTACAGTTTAAAGAAATAGGTTGTAAATTTCGCATCCATGTCTTTCCACTGGAATAAATCAATCGGCCTCGAATCGGATCGACTACTTGTTCCAGCGCGAAGGAAAGTCGTTCTGCGCCCCATCCCCGTTCTCCCATGGCTTGGAACGTATCCAAAAGAAGCCCTGCCCGACCAGTTGCTTCTCCGATCAAAGTCAGATCGAACGAACAAATATCCCCCGGCTGCCAAACCGTTTTGCCGCGGACCAACGGATGCAGAACAAAAGGATTAACGGCACCGCCTTCATTTCCCGGGGAGCAAAAAGTCTGGGCATAGGAACAACTATGCCTGATGTTGCATTGATGACAAAGTACTTTAGGCGTCGGGCAGACAAAATCCCGCATGCAATGCCCGATGATACCTCTTAACGTTGAACCTAAATAAGGAGGCAATCTTCCTTCTTTTTTGGCTACAAACGATGCTCGTAGCGTCAACGTTTCCAGATGAGAAAACATCGCATCGACCTAACTTTCGATATAAAAATAGGAACATAGATTTATTTATATCAACATTTTACCACAAAACTTTACAAATTATTACTTTGGTTGCCTTAGGAATAGGAAATTGGGATCTAGAGTTGGTAAAGCGGGGAAGGGGATAAGCTGGTATTGGCTATATTTTATTGAGGGTTAGAAATGAGAAAAACCAAAATCCACAACCAACATACGATAATCTTGTCGTGATTGGCTACATTAAGTTCTGGACAAGTACCTGCGAACTGATTGCAAGCACTTTGTATAGGGCGTGATTGAATTAAGGAGATGCCAACTACCTGCTGAGTTTAGACCAGTGTAGGTGGAATGGGACCACTTGACTGGGCTCTAAGTTCTCCATCCAGCAGACGGGTTTCAGTACAGCATCCGCACGGGAGGCGACGGACATTCCGTACAACGTTTACCCGATACTTCGTGGTTTCAATCCACGTACCCATTCGGGATGCGGTGGCCGCACAGCACGGCGAGGACAAGCCAGTCAAGGTTTCAATCCACGCCCCCCAGCACGGGATGAGACGATCTGCTCCGATCAGACAGAAACGCTCAGAGGAGTTTCAATCCACGCACCCCGCACGGGATGCCCTTCAGCATCACACGTTCACCTTGATCTATAGGGAAGTTTCAATTCACGCACCCCATATGGGATGCGACGATTCCGCCGCGGTGCTTAAATCAATCGACGAGGTTTCAATCCACGCACCCCATACGGGATGCGACGTTCTGGCTATGGCTGATATAAAGAGTACGTTCAGTTTCAATCCACGCATCCCGCACGGGATGCGACGTGAGGCGTTTATCAATGACGACCTCGGGATGCTGTTTCAATCCACGCACCCCGCCGGGATGCGACCAGATGCAATTGCAAAGGCAAGTATCAACCAAAGCGTTTCAATCCACGCACCCCGCACGGGATGCGACGGGTTCGATGATGATTTTCCATTACCTGAACGGGTTTCAATCCACGCACCCCATACGGGATGCGACACGTTGGTATATTGACCGATTGATCAGGGAGGCTGAGGGTTTCAATCCACGCACCCCATACGGGATGCGACTGTTTGGACAGACGAAAAGCATGTACCTTAAGCCGGTTTCAATCCACGCACCCCGCACGGGATGCGACGAAGCTTAATCCCCTGAACTGCTTGCCTTTGTTGTTTCAATCCACGCACCCCGCACGGGATGCGACAAACCGCTCGCAGCGTCGCCGGATAGGATAAGGACGTTTCAATCCACGCACCCCGCACGGGATGCGACAACCCGGATGTTAACGCGGCCGGGCGCTCCGTTGGTTTCAATCCACGCACCCCGCACGGGATGCGACATGTACACGACGCACGCCTATGTTACAAGCATCGTTTCAATCCACGCACCCCGCACGGGATGCGACTGCAATGCGGGCTGCCAACTCCGCAAGGATGCCTTGTTTCAATCCACGCACCCCGCACGGGATGCGACAGCACGGCTGCAAAGCCCTTGAACGGCAAGGGATTGCAAGCGCTTCAGTGCGAACCTCATTTTATTATACCTTAAAACAAGGGTATTTTCATGATAAAAAGCCGGAAACCCGGTCATATCAAGAGGTGCGAATCTCCCGGGAAAATCATGTGCGCTTGGGGTTCGCACCAGAGTTCGGGATCATTAGTGAAAAAATTGTGCGATTTGCATCTCTGAAGGCTCTTGCCTCCGAAACTTCCGCCAGCCCCCGGCACGCGGAAAGGAGTGCAAACCTCACGGGGATTTCAAGCTAGCTTGGGGTTCGCGCCCATACGGCCGCATCTGTTTTGCACATTCTACGGCAATTGGAAAAGGAAACGCCAAGATAAGACCGTGGCAAATAGAGAATGAGGAAAAAGGTATGACCGTTTAAAAGGAAAGCCCCAAAAATTCACAGGAGGCTTCGGAAGCCGCGCGCTTCAGAAGTCAACCGCCAACTCCGAAGCGAAGAGCTCCAAGCGCAAAGCCGCTACCTCAACCGATTGAAAAAAGCGCTCATCCGCTCCGCGTCCGAGGAGTAGACGTTCACGACGCCCAGCAAGCTGTCCGCCTGGCCGATCACGTCGGCGAATTTGCCGTACAGCCGGTTCAAATAGGGGCGATCCGCCAAGGCGTGGAACCGGAACGTGCGGACGTTTTCGTTTTCGGAGACGATATGGTTGACCAAAAAGCGGAAGCCCGTTACGAAAGCGCCGCTCTTGCGATACCCCTCGGAAATGATCGCGGAGTCCACGAACGCGACTTCTCCTTGCGGATGAGGCTCCCCGTCGGCGGTCAGGTACCGATAATAGGTCCAGCCGATCGTTTGGCCGTCGTGGCCGCGCGCGAGCACCACCTGGGAATTCGGGACGGTTCGCAAAATATAGAGGAGAGCTTCTCCCAAGTTGAAGTTGCCGCTGAAATCCGCACGGTTTCGGATAAAATATTGGGAAAATTGCGCCAAGTCCTGCGCATCCCGGCAAACTTTAAAGTTGATTTTCATTCGGAGCCAACGTCCTCCTATTTTTTGAATGCATCTTTCAGGACCGGTCCGAATCGCCGTCATACAACTCGTGCCGGAACCTCATCGCATAGCGGTAAAGCGAGGAAAAGTCGGTTCGATACTCTTCCAGGGTTCCCCGATGCGTATCGACCGAGGCGGTCCGTTGCCCGAGCTTGGCGCATAGCCTTTGAAGCTTCGCCTGCGCGGGAATCCAGAAGCGGATCTCCGAAACGGGCCTCTCCTTCTGGGCGAGATGTTGCGTCAAAAACTGCAAGCCTTGCAGGAACAGCCGGGTATTGCGATAGCGCTCCGCGATAAAAACGGTTTGAACTTGAACGATCTCCGCGTCCCGATAGTCGTTTTCCCCCGTGCCGTGGATGCAGCCGAGCGCGGCGATCGGCTCGTCCTCGCCGTCGAAGCAGACGATCGCCTCCGCACCCAGCAAAATCGGACTTCCGATAAAACTGAGCGCAACGGGAAAATCGTACGGCAAATTCAGCTCCGCATAATGTTCGAGCAAAAAATCGAGATAACGCTCCTGATACGCCTCGAAAGCGCATACCGCAAAGTAATGATCCATAGGCAAACCGGGCTCCTTTGTCGCGGGATATTTTGATTATTGACCCGGTTTTTGAAAATGTAAATCGGCGATAAAAAAAGACCCGGGCTAGCCGGATCGGTGGCGCTTGCGCTTGGCCGGATTACTTGGCCGCTGCCGTGCGGACTTGCTCGCTTGCTTTCAAAAGATCCACGATCGTGAATCGGCCCAATTTGCTGCCTTCTTTCTTATCTAAGTTGGGAGGCATAGGAACCATGATGGCATCTCCTTCACTGGTGTAATGGGTGAAACTGCTGCGAAAAATCCGCAAGCGGCTTAGCTATGCTCTTAATATAGCAGAGATTCGACCGCTTTTCTGTAATTGTAACTACAAATCGGGATTTATTTTCGGATCGGTTTGGGAGAAGGAGCAGGAAGTAACGGAAGGTGTCGAATTTTTCCAATAGGGCGGAGGTGGGCCGATGATGAAGTTCAAATGCGAAGGGGCGAGCCGGGGGAAAGGGGACTTGTTCGAGGCGGACGTGGAAAGAGCGGCGCTAAGAGCTCACAGTGCGGGAAAAAATTTCGCGAATAACGGCTTCGCGCGACCGTTAAATCGGAAGATCGGCCGTTTTCGCTCGTAGTGCGGGAAATTTGGCAAATAACGGCCTCGCGCGACCGTTAAATCGGAAGATCGGCCGTTTTCGCTCGTACTCGAACGAGTTAACGGCCACCAGGGGCCGCTATTCGCTCGTAGTGCGGGAAACTTCGCGAATAACGGCCTCGCGCGACCGTTAAATTCGGAAGATCGGCCGTTTTCGCTCACACTCGAACGAATTAACGGCCACCAGGGGCCGCTATTCGCTCGTAGTGCGGGAAATTTCGCGAATAACGGTCCCGCCGCGACCGTTAGCGCAGCCTCGCGCGAGTGGCCCCGCCACCGGCTGCCGGCGCAAGCCCCGCCAGCTCCGCGAGCCGCCCGCGGCTACGCCTGTCGCCAGACGGCGTAGCCGAACGCGGGCAGCTCCGCCTGCAGCCGCCCGCGGCCGAGCGGCGCCGGCTCGCCGGTGAAGGCGTCCGCCCAGCTGCCCGCGGCAGGGACGGACACGGACGCGCTCTCGCCTCCGGCGTTCATCGCGACGATGAACCGCTCGCCGTCCGCCGCGCGCCGCTCGTACACGAGCGTGCGGCTGCCCGGCTCCGCCTGCAAAAAGCGGATGTCCGCGCTCCGCAGCGCGGCGTGGTTTTTGCGCAGGCGGATCGCTCCGGCGAAAAACCGGAGCAGCTCCCGGTCCTGCTTCTCCTCCTCCCACACCATGCATTCGCGGCAGCCGGGATCGCCGTCGCCGCTCATGCCGATCTCGTCCCCGTAATAGACGCACGGGGTGCCGGGATACGTCAGCTTGAACAGCGTCGCCAGCTTCATCCGGCCGACGTTGTCGCCGCATCGCGTGAGCAGGCGCGGGGTGTCGTGGCTGCCGAGCAGGTTGAACGCCGTTTCGGTCACCTGCTGCGGATAGGCGGCGAGCTGCGCGCCGATCGCGTTCGCGAACTTCGCGGCGTCGATCGTGCCTTCGGCGAAGAAGTCGATGACGGCGTTCGTGAGCGGATAGTTCATGACCGCGTCGAACTGGTCGCCTTGCAGCCAAGGCATCGAATCGTGCCAAATTTCCCCCAAAATGTAGGCATCCGGCTTGGCGGCCTTGACCGTGTCGCGGAACTCGCGCCAAAACCTGTGGTCGACCTCGTTGGCGACGTCGAGACGCCAGCCGTCGATGCCGACTTCCTCGATCCAGTAGCGGGCGACGTCGAGCAGGTACTTTTTGACCTCGGGATGCTCCGTGTTCAGCTTCGGCATGATCGGCTCGAAGGCGAACGTATCGTAAGTGGGAATGCCGCCTGCGACCCGCAGCGGAAATTCCCGGACGTGGAACCAGCCGGCGTAAGGCGAATCGGCCCCTTTTTCCAGAACGTCCACGAACGGCGGGAACTCGCGCCCGGAATGGTTGAACACCGCGTCGAGCATGACCCGGATGCCCCGCGCGTGGCAGGCGTCGACCAGCTCCTTGAGCTTATCGTTCGTGCCGAAATGAGGATCGACCTTGAGATAATCCTTCGTATCGTATTTATGGTTGGTCGTCGCCTCGAACAGCGGATTGAAATAAATCGCGTTGACCCCGAGATCCGCCAAATGGTCCAAATGGTCGAGCACGCCCTGTAAATCCCCGCCGAAGAAATTCGTCGGCGTCGGTTCGGCGCTTCCCCACGGCAGCGCGCCCTCCGGATCGTTCGAAGGGTCGCCGTTCGCGAAGCGCTCGGGGAAAATTTGATAGAACACCGCGTCCTTCACCCACTCCGGCGGGGCGAACACGTCGACCGGGTTGATGAACGGGAAATCGAACAGCTCCAGAGAGTCCGGGGGAGGCGTTTCGCGGAATTCCTTCTCCGTCAAATAGAGCTCCTCGCCGCCCCGGACGAAATGGAAGCCGTAGCGCAGCCGGCGATACGGAGGCTCCACGGCCGCTTCCCAGTAGTCGAACAGCTCATCCGCCGCGAACGCGCGCATCGGCACGATTCGCTTCGTCCGCTCCCAGGCATATTTGTCCCCGACGATGGCGTTAACCGCTTCCATTTCGTTCCGCTTCGTCCGAACGCGAAGATGAATCGTCCTTTCGTCGTAGGCGTAGGCCCAGTTCATCTTGGGCCGGTGAAAAATCGCTTCCCGCAGCATAGTCCAGCACTCCTTCGTAAAATGAGATTCCGATAATTCCGGAGGGAAGAAGGGAACGCAAAAAAGGCACAACCCCGTAGCTTCCCGCCGAGGTTGTACCTATCGGTAACATTGCCTTTAAATTATCGCTGGCTTCATTATATCGAATCGAAGTCCGCGTGCCAAGGGTTATTTGATTTTGATCGCGGCTCTTTTCGTGCAGGCTCGGATGATCGCGAGCGCGGCGCCGAACAGGACGAGCGTTCCGGCCGCAGAGACGAGAGGCGTGAACTCGGGCCGATCGAACGATAGCCAGCCGGTCAGCGGATTTTGCAGCTCGAACTCCCACAGCACGTCGGACGCGACGATCAAAAGAAGGGCAAGCGGGATAAAGAGCATCCCTACGCTCGGAACGAAGCGATAAAAGCCGATTCCAATCAACCAGCCGGCGGAGTAATAAATCAGGACGTTCATCGCGAAGCTCAGCAGCGCCAGTCCCCAGTTTCCGCCGAAATCCAGGTAGCCCTCCGGTTCCGCCGGAACCGACGACGGAAACGCGAGATGCTGGACGGCGGTCGGGATTCCGGCCAGGACGGCGAGCGCGGCGGCATGCGCGACGGAAGCGGCGGCCGAGCCGACAAAGCAAGCCTTGCGCGTAATGCCGTGCTTGACGTAAAACGCAAGAAAGCCGGAAGCGGAGGTGATGCCGACGATCAGCATATACACTTTGGACGGCCGGAACACGAAATCGAGAAAGTCGTTTTCCAGCGAATTGGTCAAAAGATTGTTATTCAGCTTGAGAAAGCCGACCGAAGGTACGACGTAATGAAAAACGAGATAAACGGCGAGGATGATCGCCACGAACATGAACGACCACGTCGATTGCAAGACAAGCAGATCGCCCGCGACTTTGGGGACGTCGGATTTGCCTTTCGGGTATATTTTTGCCTCCATCTCACTCGTCCTCGCTTGTCAAATGAATGAATAAATCCTGCAGCGACACCGGGCCGATGTCCAGCTGCTTCCGTCTGGCGGCGAACCGGGCTTCCTCGGGGATGTCGCCGTACACCGTGACGCACTTCGTATCGCCGAGCTGCTGGGAGTTGAGCTTCGTCATGCTTTGGACGAAGTCGTCCACCGCATGGGCCGGCCCGGTCACGGACGCGCCTTTGCCGATGACGCTCTCGTAGTCCTCGTGCAGAAGAAGCTTTCCCCGATGAAGAACGATCACTTCGTCGAACAGATAATCCATTTCGGAGACGAGGTGCGTCGATAAAATCATCGTTCGGGGATGCCTCTCCTGATCGTTCAGCAATTCCCGGTAAAAAAGCTCCCTCGTCGGCGCGTCCATGCCCGTATAGGGTTCGTCCAGAATGGTCAGCGGCGAGCGGGTCGCGAGGCCGATCGCGGCGTTCAGCGCGGACTGCATCCCGCGGGAAAGCTGGCGGACCGGCTTATCCGCCGGAAGCTTGAACTTCTTGACCAGCTCCATCGCGTACTCGAAATCGAAATTCGGGCGATACCGCCGGGCGGCCTCGACCATGCCTTTCACCTTTTCGGATTCGTTGGCGTGGCTTTCCACGAACACGAACGCGACCTGGCGCATGACGCGCGGGTTTTCGAACGGAGGCTCGCCGCCGATCCGGATCGATCCCGCGGTATGCTCGCAGAACGAAGCGAGCAGGGAAAGCAGCGACGTTTTTCCGGCGCCGTTCCGGCCAAGCAGCCCGTATATTTTGCCGCCCTTCAAATGGAAGGAAATGTCGCTCAACGCTTCGAAATCGCCGTAGCGAAGGCTCAATCCGTCTGCCGTCACATCCAGCATCATTGATCCCGTCCTTTCGTTTCCTTGATCAGGGCGGCGATTTCCGCCTCGGAAATGCCCAGCTTTTCAGCCTCCAGCACCAAGGGCAGAACGTATTCGTCCACAAAAGCCGATCTCCGTTTTCTCATGATGATTTCTTTCGCTCCCTCCGCGACAAACATGCCTACACCTCTTTTTTTGAATAAAATGCCTTCGTCGACGAGCCTATTGATCCCTTTGGCCACGGTGATGTGGTTGATCTTGTAAAACTGCACCAACTGGTTCGTCGACGGCACCTGATCCTGTTCCTTCAGCTGATCGTTTACGATTTGATCTTCGATTTTGTCACGGATCTGCATAAATATCGGTTTGCTGTTGTCGAACGCCATGCTCAACTGGTTGTCACCACCCGGCAGCGATCCGCTGCTATACTCATATCGTTATATAGTCATGTATATAACTTAATCAAAAAAATCCGATTCGTCAAGCCCATCGTTTCACAAAAATCGGCCAAAAAGTTCCACCCTCTTATTCGTTTATGGTTTAATAGAAAAATAGAAAAAGCGACGGAGGAATTGAAATGAGACCCGTAAGTGCACACTGGATCAAGCGCTCCGCGACCGCGCTCGTCCTCGCCGTCGGAGTGGCGGCATTATCCGCATGCGGAGGAGCCGGCGGGTCCGCGCCGGGGCCCGACGCGACCCCTTCCGCGCCGGTCGAAACGTCGTCCGCCTCTCCGAAGCCGTCCGAAACGGCCGCGCCGGCTTTTATCGCGCCTCTGACCGGACTTCCCGTTTACGAGGAAGCGACGAAACGTCCGCTCGCGGTCATGATCAACAATTTGAAGCCCGCGCGGCCGCAATCCGGCCTTTCGCACGCGGACATCGTCTGGGAAGTGCTCGCGGAGGGAGGCATTACGAGGCTGGTGTCCATTTTCCAAAGCTCGGCGCTTGATGAGCCGATCGGCCCGATCCGGAGCATTCGCCCGTACATGATCGACATCGGCGAGGCGTACGGCGGCGTGCTCGTCCATGCGGGCGCGAGCAACGACGCATTGGCAATTTTGCAGCATTCCGGGAAGGCGGATCTGGACGAGATCAACAACGCGAGCGCGTATTTTTACCGGGAAAGCTTCCGGAAGGCGCCGCACAACCTGTACTCCACCATCCCGAAGCTGCGGGAGGGAACGGAAAAGCTCGGGCATAACGAAACGGCCGACGTGCCGGCGATGACGTTCCGTTCGGCGATCGCGTTCTCGCCCGAAGATCCGGCGGCGGCCGACGTCGAGGTCAAATTCCAGCTCGACAGCTACAAGGTGTCCTATCGTTACGATCCGGCAAAAGGCACGTACGCCCGCTCGATCAACGGCGAACCCCATACCGACCTGAACAACGACGAGCAGCTTGCGGCCGCGAACCTGGTCATGCTTTCCGCGAAGCACCGGACGTACGACAGCGAGGGCCGGCTGGAGATCAATTTGCAAAGCGGAGGGGAAGCGCTGCTGTTTCAGCAGGGCCGAGTCATCGTCTGCGAGTGGGAGCGGGAATCCGGCGATATCGTCCGGCTGGTCAAGGACGGCGCCGAGCTTCCTTTCGCGCCGGGCAAGACGTACTACCACGTCCTCCCGAGCTCGTCGCCGCTCGCTTCTCTCGTAACCTATCAATAGCCGAGAGCGGACAGGCGAAAAAAGGCGGTTTTGACATTTTAGGTTATAATAAAATTACACCAACGTCACAAAGACAACCAGAAGGAGAACACCATGGGAGTGACCGTCAGAGAAGCTCTCGGCATCGGGGGCTTTACGAAGTGCAAAGTGGTTGCCGGAGAAGCGGGGCTCGACCGGGAAATCGAATACATCACCGTCATGGAAGTGCCGGACGTCATTCAATGGCTGAAGGGCAACGATTTGCTGCTGACGAGCCTGTATCCGATCAAGGACGACCCCGAAGCGATCCGCGATCTGGTGCGGCAGCTCGACGAGGTGAACAGCTCGGCGCTGGCGATCAAGACGCAGCGCTACGTGCAGGAAATTCCCCGGCCGATCATCGAAGCGGGGAACCGGCATAACCTGCCGATTATCGAGATTCACAACGAGGTATCCTACCTGGACATTATGACTCCGCTCATGCAGATCATGGTCGACCCGGCGCTTAGCGGCAAGCAGGAGCTGGAGGCCTTTTTTCATTGGATTACGGAGCTGGCGATGGGGGGGAAGGGCATTCCCGCGCTGGTCGAGGCGATGCAGCAAATGACCGACAATCTGATCACCGTCGGCTCGGATATTCCCGGTCTCGACGGATTGTTCAAGGGGCGCAGCATTTTTCCGCTGTCCCGGCTGCAGCGCAACGAGCTGAAGGCGGCGAAGCGCTCCATCCGGATGGAGCGCATGCTCGACGGACGGCTGACGCCGTGCATTGTGACGCCGCTTCAACTGAGCGACGAGCTGTATGGCGACGTCACGTGCTGGCAAACGAAGCGGCCGCTGGAGGAGCGGGATTTTCACCTTCTCGACCGCGCCGTGCCGCTACTCGCGCTGGAGTTCCTCAAGGTTATCACCCGCAACGACGTGGAGCAGGCGTTCAAGGACGATTTGCTGGCGGAAGTGCTTGACGGCAACGTGCCGGACAAGGCGGAGACGATCGAGCGGGCGCGGCTGTACGGCTGGGATTTGTCCGTCGACTACCAGGTGTTCGCGATCGCGTACGCCGGCGGCGGCCAGAGCCAGGACAATCTCGAAAGCAAGGAGCTGCGCCTGCAGGAGCAAAAACGCAAGCTTGTCCGCAAGGCAAACGAGTTTTTCCGGTTTCGCGGCGCGGGCACGATCGCGCTGGCCCGCAAGGAGTACCTCGTGATCCTGTACCCGGTAACCGGCGGGAGCGAGAACGGGCTGCCGGAAGGCGCGGACAAGAGCGCCGTCATTCAGACGGCCGAGGCGATCCGCAAGCAGCTGTCCCACGATTTCGGCGATTGGGCGTTTACGGTCGGGATCGGCCGTTTTTACCGGGGGCTCGAGGGCATTCGCCAAGGCTACGTCGAAGCCGTCAAGGCGATCCGGCTGGGGGCTCCCGTCGCCCAGGAGAAAGGCGTCGTCCATTTCGACGATCTCGGGGTTTTTCGCATTTTGAGCCAGTTTCACGATTGGAACGAGCTTGAAGATATTTACAAAGAGACGATCGGCAAGCTCGTCGAATACGATTTCAGCAACAACTCCAACCTCGTCCAGACGCTGACGGAGTACTTCGCCTGCAACTGCTCGCTAAACGAAACGGCCGAAAAGCTGTACGTGCACGTAAACACGATGAAATACCGGCTGCAAAAAATCGAGCAATTGACCGGGCACGGCATTCACGATGCGGAAAAGCGGCTGCTGCTCCATCTCGGCATTCACATCCACCAAATATTGCAAACGGGCCATTATTGACATTCCTGACATGGCGCCGCGCAGGCATTTCTGGCCGCACCGACGAAACGTCGGTGTTTTTTTTGTCCTTTTCCACATATTAATGGCCTTCCGAAATTGATACCGTTTTTACAGATGCTTTGGTCAGGGAGTGAGATCGATTTGAAAACGCTTATTCAAAACGGGACGGTCATCAATCCCGACACGAACCTGCAGGAAAAAGCGGACCTATGGATCGAGGACGGCAAGGTGGCGGCCGTCGGCCGCAGCCTGCAAGGGGAGGCGGACCGCATTATCGACGCGTCCGGTCTGCTCGTCGTGCCGGGCCTCGTGGACATTCACGTGCATTTTCGCGATCCGGGCTTTACGCATAAAGAAACGATCGAGACCGGTTCGCTCGCGGCCGCGGCCGGAGGGTTCACCTCGGTCGTCTGCATGCCGAACACGAAGCCGGCCATCGATACGCCGGAGACGCTGGAGTACGTGCTGCGAACCGGCCGGGAGCGAGGCGTCGTCCGGGTGTACTCGTCCGGCGCGATCACCTATGGCATTCGGGGCGAGGAATTGACCGATCTGAGGGCGCTGGCCCAGGCGGGAGCGGTGACGTTCACCGACGACGGCCGGTCGCCGATGAATCCGAAGCTGCTGCTGGAAGCGTTCCGGACGGCGGCCGAGCTCGACATTCCGATCAGCTCCCATTGCGAGGAGCATTCGCTCGTGACCGAAGGGGCGATGAACCGGGGCAGGGCGAGCGAAGCTGTCGGCGACCCGGGCATTCCGGCGCTCGCGGAGGAGCTGGTAATCGCGCGGGACATTTTGTTCGCGGAGGATGCCGGGGCGAGGCTGCACATCCAGCACGTCTCGACGGCGCGCGGCGTGCAACTCATCCGCGAGGCGAAGCAACGGGGCGTGAAGGTGACGGCCGAAGGCGCGCCGCACCACTTCACGCTGACGGACGAGCGGGTCGTCACGCACGGGACGCTGGCGAAGGTCAATCCGCCGCTGCGCACGGCGGCCGACGTCGAAGCCGTCATCGCCGGGCTTGCCGACGGCACGCTGGACGCGATCGCGACGGATCATGCGCCGCATGCGGCCGAGGAGAAGGCGCTGCCGCTCGGCAAGGCGCCGTTCGGCATGGTCGGGCTCGAAACCGCGGTCGGGCTGACGTTTACCGCGCTCGTGCATACGGGCAGACTGTCGCTGATGGAGGCGATCGCCAAGCTGACCGTCGTCCCGGCCCGGATCATGGGCCTGCCCGCGGGCACGCTGGCGCCGGGCGCGGCGGCGGATATCGCGTTTATCGATCCGGACAAGGAATGGATCGTCGATCCCGCGGCGTTCCGGTCCAAGTCGAACAATTCGCCCTTTGCGGGCATGAAGCTGAAGGGCAAGGCCGTTCGGACGATGGTGGCGGGCGAAACGGTTTACGACGAAAGCGAAGCCGGAAAGGGAGGAGCGGAAGGCCAATGACGAAGCCGTTTCAACGCGTGTTTCTGATCGTGCTCGACAGCGTCGGCATCGGCGAGCTGCCCGACGCGGCGGCTTACGGCGACGCCGGGGCGCACACGCTCGGCAATATCGCGAAAGCCGCGGGCCCGCTGGCGCTCCCCCATCTGGAGCGGCTGGGCCTGGGGGCGATCGCGCCGGTCGACGGAATCGCGGCCGTCGCGGCGCCGCGGGCCCATTACGGCAAAATGGCCGAGCTGTCCAAAGGAAAGGATACGCTCACCGGGCATTGGGAGCTGATGGGCGTGCCGATGGACGTCGCCTTTCAAACGTATCCTTCGGGTTTTCCGGAGGAGCTGATCCAGCAGCTCGAAGCGGAAACGGGGCGGGGCGTCATCGGCAACAAAGTGGCGTCCGGCACCGACATCATCAAGGAGCTGGGCGCCGAGCACCAGCAGTCCGGCAGCCTCATCGTCTATACGTCGGCCGACAGCGTCCTTCAAATCGCGGCGCATGAAGACACCGTTCCGCTCGAGGAACTGTACGACATCTGCGCCAAAGCCCGCAAGCTCACGCTGAGCGAGCGTTATTTCGTCGGGCGGGTGATCGCCCGGCCGTTCGCCGGCGCTCCCGGCCGCTACGAGCGAACGCCCAACCGCAAGGACTACGCGGTGGCGCCGCCGCGCCCGACCGTTCTGAACGGGCTCGTCCGGCACGGCTACGACAGCATCGGCATCGGCAAAATTTCCGATATTTTCGCCGGCGAGGGCATTTCGGAAAGCTGGCCGACGAAGTCGAACGCGCACGGAATCGAGACGTTTCTCGGCGTCATGAACATGAACTTTACCGGCCTGTGCTTTCTTAACCTGGTCGATTTCGACTCGCTGTACGGGCATCGCCGCGATCCGAAAGGCTATGGCGCCGCGCTCGAGCATTTCGACGCGAAGCTTCCGGACATGGCCGCCGCGCTGCGCGAAGACGATCTGCTGATCGTTACCGCCGACCACGGCAACGACCCGACCCATTCCGGCACCGACCACACACGCGAGTACGTGCCGTTGCTGGCGCTGCGCAAAGGGATGGAGCGCGGGAGCGATCTCGGCGTTCGCGCGACGTTCGCCGACGTCGGCGCGACGATCGCGGACAACTTCAAGATCGATCCGCCGGAAGTCGGGACGAGCTTTCTGCGACAGCTGTAGAAATTGGAAAATCGGGACATAACTAACCGGAAGGAAAAATCCGGGTGTCAACCGGACGGACATTGTCGTTGTGGATCCGGACAAATGCAGTCGGACAAATTTGTCCGAAGCGACATTTTGTTTAACAACCTTAATTTATACAATGATTTTATTCTAACGGACGTCGAATTGAACGGAATTTTGTCAAACGAGGAGCGTGAACGGGCGTGTCCAGCACGGCAATTCGCATCGAGAACGTCAATAAAATTTACAAGGCCCGAGACGGCCGCGAAGTGCAAGCTCTGACCAATATCAACCTGAACGTGAAGAAAAGCGAGTTTATCTCGATTATCGGGCCGTCCGGCTGCGGAAAGTCGACGCTGCTCCGCATTTTGGCCAGCCTGGACAAGCCGACGAACGGCGTGATCGACTGGGAGAACTCGGCGGACAACATCGGCTTCGTGTTCCAGGACGCGACGCTGCTCCCGTGGAAGACGGTTTACCAGAACGTCAAATTCCCGCTGGAGGTCAAAAAGCTCGCGACCAAGGAAAATCTGGCGAACCTCGACAAGTTGTTGGAGCTGGCCGGGCTGAAAGGGTTTGAAAAAGCGTATCCCCGCGAGCTGTCGGGGGGCATGAAGCAGCGGGCATCCATCGTCAGGGCGCTGTCCTACAACCCGGACGTGCTGCTGATGGACGAGCCGTTCGGCGCGCTGGACGCGCTTACGCGGGACAAGATGGGGCTCGAGCTGCTGCGCATTTGGCAGGAAACGAAAAAAACGATTCTGTTCGTCACGCACAGCATCGCGGAATCCGTTTTTCTTTCCGATAGAGTCATCGTCATGTCGCCGCGCCCGGGCAAAATCGACGAAATCATCGACATCGACCTTCCGCGTCCGCGCACCGTAGACGTGAAGGAGACGCCCGAATTCAACCAATACGTGAAAAAGCTAAGGGAAGTGTTGGGTTAATGTCGGCGCTTCGAAAACTGGGTCAATACGTCGTCGCGATCGCCGTTCTGGTGCTGATCTGGTATTTGTACGTCCTCATTTTCGACGTGCCGAAGTTCATTTTGCCGGGACCGGCGGAAGTCGGCAAGGAATTCGTCGACATGATTTCCCGGGAAAACGTCCTGTACCACTTCATGGTGACGACCGGCGAAATTTTGGCCGGATTCGTGCTCGGCGTGCTGATCGGCTATCTGGTCGGGTATCTGATCAGCAAGGTGAAAATTTTGGAAGAAGCGCTCATGCCGTTCATTCTGCTCGCGCAGACGGCTCCGAAAATCGCGCTGGCTCCGCTGTTCGTCATCTGGTTCGGCCTCGGCTTCGCTTCCAAGCTCGTGCTGATCATTTCGATGGTGTTTTTCCCGGTCATGCTGGGCGCGATTTTCGGCATCAAGAGCATCAGCTACAACATGAAGTGCCTCATGCAAATTACCGGCTTGAACTGGTGGCAGCGGATCGTGCAGGTCGAGCTTCCCCACTCGCTGCCGCAAATTTTCGCCGGACTGAAAGTCGGCATGATCCAGGCGGTCATCGCCTCGATCGTGGCCGAGTACATTTCCGGACAGAGCGGACTGGGCTTCCTGCTCGTTTACGGCAGCACGACGTACAATTCGCCGATGCTGTTCGCCAGCATCATTTACACCGTGATCGTCGGCATCATCTTCTATGCCATCGTCGCGGCGCTGGAAAACCGCTTCTTATTCTGGCACGATTCCAAGCAAATCGGCGGCAAGGTTTGAGGGGAGGTGACGAGAGATCGTGAGCAATACGTTCATTAACGCGGATTTTCCGATGTATGACGGCGACAAGGTTCCGCATCTCCGCATTTCCGAAGGGCAGGTCGCTCCGTACGTGCTCCTTCCGGGAGACCCCGCCCGCGTCGATCTGATCGGCGGCTTGTTCGACAGCTACGAGATCGTCGGCGCGAACCGCGAGTTCAAAATCGGAACGGGCGACTTCAAGGGAGATTCCGTATCCGTATGCTCGACGGGAATCGGCGGGCCTTCGACCGAAATCGCCGTGCTCGAGCTGCTGCAGCTCAATGCGAAGTGCCTGCTGCGCATCGGCGGGACGGCGGCCATCCAGGAAGGCATCGACTGCGGCGATCTGATCATCAATACCGGCAGCGTCCGTCTCGGCGGCAGCACGAATCATTACGCCCGCCCGGAATATCCGGCGCTCGCCCATTACGCGGTCGTCCAGGCGCTGATCGAAGCGTGCAAGGAGCTCGGCTACCGGTATCACCTCGGCATCGGGGCGACGACCTCCTCCTTTTACAACGGGCAAGGACGCAGCGTCAGCCGGCACAATTACAGCGAGAACATCATCGAGGAAATGCAGGGGCTCGGCGTTCTGAACCTGGAAATGGAATCGGAAACGATTCTGACGCTGGCGTCCCTGATGGGCGCTTACGCGGGCACGCTGCTGGTCGTCCATGCGAACCGGGCGACGAACAAATGGCTTGTCGATTACGAGGAAAGCCAGCTGAAACTGTGTAAGGCGGCACTTCGCGCCGTACAAATATTAATCCACAAAGGGGATATCTAAACGTGAAAAAGTTGACGGGTCTTTTGCTCAGCATCATTATGCTCACGGTCGTCCTGGCCGCATGCGGCGGCGGCAACAACGCGAACAACGGGGCCGCCTCGCCGTCGCCTACGGGCACCGCATCCGCCGGCGCCGAAGACACCGGCTCTACGGAAGTGAAGAAAGTCACCGTGCAAATGGACGGCGCGGCAACGCCTTATTACGCGCCGATGTATGTCGCCAAAGAGGAAGGCTACTTCGAGGAAGCGGGCCTTGACGTCGAATTCGTTTACGCGGACGCCGCCAGCATCGTCAAAAACGTCGGCGCGAACAATGTCCAATTCGGCTTCCCGAACGCCGACTCCGTCATTACGGCCAAATCCCAGGGCATTCCGGTCAAGGTTGTCCACACGACGTATCAGCACGGCCTCGGCGCCACGATCTTCAAAACCGACAGCGGCATCGCGAGCCCTGCCGACCTGAAAGGCAAAACGATCGGCGTCACGAGCTACGGCAGCCCGAACTATATCCAGCTGCAAGTCATGCTGCAAAAGAACGGCATGTCGATCAAGGACGTCAACACGAAAATCGTCGGCACCGGCGCCATCGTCAACGCGCTCGTCGACGGCCAGGTGGACGCGATCACGTTCTCCATGCTGCGCACGGTCGAACTGAAGGATCAAGGCGTGGACGTTTCCGAAATCCGTTCCGACGAGTTCCTGCCGTCCTTCGGCAACGTCGTCATTACGTCCGACGAGTTCCTCGAGTCGAACCGGGATACGGTTGTCGCCTTTAACACGGCCTTGAACAAGGCGATTCAATATATCATCGACGGCAACGTCGATGCGGCCGTCGAAATGGCCATCTCCAAGTACGCGCAAACGGCCGAAGGCAAGCAGGCCATTACGGCCAAAATCATCAACGAAGTGTTCATTCCGTACCTGTGGCAAAGCGATCTGACGAAAACGGACGGCCTCGGCGCCGCCGATCTGACGAGATGGCAAGGCGCGATCGACGCGCAAAAGGAATACGAGATCATCCAAACCGACTTCAAAGCGGAAGACCTTGTCGTGACCGACTTGAAGTAACTCAGGGGCTGGGCTAATGAATAACGCTCTGCGCAAGACCATTCTTTTCATAGGCACGCTGGCGGTTTTCGTTTTGGCGTGGCAGGGGTACGTCGCTCTATCGGGCGTACCTCCCCAAATTTTGCCGGCGCCGGGCGCGTTCGTGCAAAAGTTTATCGACAATGTGACGATGAGCGGTTTCGGAGAGCACATGGGAACGACGCTGTACGAAATCGCGATCGGCTTTCTGATCGGCTGCGCGGCGGGACTCGTCATCGGCTATATTTTGGCCAAGAGCCCGCTCGTCGAGCGGCTGCTGACGCCGTATATCGTGCTGGCGCAAATCATTCCGAAAATTTCGATCGCTCCGCTGTTCCTGCTCTGGTTCGGCCTCGGGGCTTCCGCCAAGGTGGCGCTCGTCGTCATCGGCGTGTTTTTCCCGATCATGGTCAACACGATCATCGGAATCCGGTCGGTCGAAAACAACATGAAAGACCTGCTCTACATTCTTCGGGCGTCCCCGCTGCAGCGGTTTTTCTCGGTGGAAGTCCCGTTCTCGCTGCCGTCCATTATGGCAGGGGTTAAAGTGGCCACCACCTACGCGATTACCGGCGCGGTCATCGGAGAAATGGTCGGCGCCAAAGCCGGCCTCGGCTACCTGGTCATCTCCGGGAGCGAAAACTACGACATCAACATGATTTTAACGGCGGTGCTGATTCTCAGCCTGATCGGCCTGGTTCTGTACCTGCTCGCGAATTATGCGGAGAAAAAGCTGCTTCACTGGCACGAATCGCAACAAGTCATCATGTAACGAGAGTTCGACAGGTTTGACGGACGCCCCGACGTTTGTGGCTATCGCAGGATAGGCGAAAACGTAAGGGGTGTTCTTCTCTCATGGCAATGCACGGCTCGGATGAGGTGAAAAGCATGAATGCGGAACGCTTGGGCGAAATTTTGCAAGCCATTAACGAAATCGGCGCGACGGAGGAATTCGGCGTCACGCGTCTCGCATATACGAAGGAACATTGGGCGGCCAACGAATGGTTTATCCGGCAATGCCGGGAGGAAGGGCTGTCTGTAACGATAGATGCCTGCGGCAACGTGATCGCCCGCAGGGAAGGGAGCGATCCGGGCTTGCCGGCCGTCGCCTGCGGCTCCCATCTGGACACCGTCCAGAACGGAGGGCGATACGACGGGACGCTGGGCGTCGCGGCCGGGCTCGAGGTCGTGAAAAGCCTGAACGAACGGGGAATCGCCACCCGGCATCCGATCGAAATCATTTCGTTCGCCTGCGAGGAGTCGGCCCGGTTCGGCGTTTCGACGATCGGCAGCAAGGCGATGGCGGGCCTGATCGACAAGGAGCGGCTGAGAGAGCTGGCCGACCGCGACGGCGTCACGTTTCCCGAGGCGCTGGCGGAAGTGTCGCTCGATTTCGAGAACATCGAGTCGGCGGCGCGGCGCAAGGAAGAACTGAAGGCGTTCCTCGAGCTGCACATCGAGCAGGGACCGGTGCTGGAAAACGGCGGCCTGCAGGTCGGGATCGCCACCGGGATCGCGGCGCCGACGCGGTTCGAGCTGACGATTCAGGGCAAGGCGTCGCATTCCGGCACGACGCCGATGAACATGCGGAAGGACGCGCTGATCGGAGCGGCGGAAATCATTACGAGGCTGGAAGAAGCGGCGTTGGCCGAGGCGTCGCACGGCACGGTGGCGACCGCCGGCGTCTGCGAGGTAACGCCCGGCGCGATGAACGTCGTGCCCGACCGGGCGAGGCTCAAAATCGATATCCGCGGCACCGACAAAGCGTCCCGGCGCGCCGTGCTGGAGCGCATCTCCGCCGCGGTCGCCGATATGGAATCGCGCCGCGGCCTCGCGGCGAGCTTCCATTTGCTGAGCGACGAAGAGCCGGTCTCGCTCGACGGGCAAATCGCGGCTTACCTGACGCGCAGGAGCGAGGAGCTCGGGCTTGCCGGCGTCCGGATGGTCAGCGGCGCGGGGCACGACGCCATGAACATGGCGCGGCTGTGCCCGACAGGCCTTATTTTTATTCCGAGCCGCGAGGGCATCAGCCACCACAAGGACGAATTCAGCTCGCTGCAGCAAATCGCGAACGGCGTTCTCCTGCTGGAAGAAGCGATTCTTCATTACGCGGAGGTCGTCCGAGAAGGAGGGAGATCATGAAGGCGGCAAAGCTTCGGGTTTTGGAAAATCGGCAAGTCAGCGAGCGTTACTGGCACATGGTCGTGGACGCCGCGGAGCTTCCGGACGAGGTCAAGCCCGGACAGTTTTTCAACGTTCGCTGCGCGGACGAAATTTATCCGCTGCTGCGGCGCCCGTTCAGCATCTATAAAATCAACAAGCGGGAACGCACGCTGGAATTCCTGTACTTGGTCAAAGGCGTCGGCACCCAGCGGCTCACGGAAATTCGGGCGGGGGAAAAGGCCGACGTGTTCGGACCGCTCGGCACCGGCTTCAACCTGAACGCGGAGGACGGGGCGATGCTGATGCTCGCCCGCGGCGTCGGCATCGCCACGCTGGCCGCGCTGGCGCAGGAAGCCGCCGAGAAAGGCGTGAGGAGCGTCGCGGTGCTGAGCGCGCGCAGCCGCAACGACCTGCTCGCGGCCGAAACGCTGGAAAGCTACGGCGCGAAGGTGTACAAGGTCACCGACGAAGAAGGCAACAGCGACGTGGCGTCCGTCGGGAAGCTGCTGGAGGGGATTTTCCGCGAGGAGAACATTACGGCGGCTTATACGTGCGGCTCCAAGCGTCTCGCGGAGCTGCTGCAGCGGATGGCCGCGGACAAGCATATTTTCGCGGAAATCGCGCTGGAAGAAAACATGGGCTGCGCGATGGGCGTCTGCTTCGCCTGCGTGTGCGACATTCAGGAGCAGGACGGCTCCGTGCGCACGGTGCGGGTGTGCAAGGAAGGCCCCGTATTCCCGCTCGAACAGGTGGTGATCGCATGAGCGAAACCCGCGTCACTCCGGAAACGTTGAATCTGGAAGTCCGCATCGGCGGGCTGCGGCTGCAAAACCCGATCATGCCGGCATCGGGCGCGTTCGGGCAGGAGATGGACGAGGTCGTCGACTTCAACCGCATCGCGGCGATCGTTCCGAAGAGCATCACGAAGGAGCCTCGCAAGGGCAATCTGACGCCGCGGGTGTGCGAGGTGCCGGGCGGGATGATCAATTCGATCGGCATTCAGAGCAAGGGGCTCGAGTACTACCTTGCGAAGACGATCCCTTCCTTCAAGGGCTACGACGTGCCCCTCATTTCCAGCATCTCCGCCGACTCGGTCGAAGAATTCGCGGAGATGGCGGAAACGATCGGCGCGCTGCCGGAAGTGGCCGCGCTGGAGCTGAACATCTCGTGCCCGAATTTGAAGGGCAACGGACTCGCGTTCGGGATGGACCCGGAAGTGACCCGCCGTCTGCTGGCCCGAGTGAAAGAGGTCACGGACAAGCCGGTCATCGCCAAGCTGTCGCCGAACGTGACCAGCATTCAGGAAATCGCGATCGCCGCCGAGGAAGGCGGAGCCGATGCCTTGAACGTCGCGAACACGATTTTGGCGATGGCGATCGACATCCATTCGCGCCGGCCGAAAATCGGCAATGTCATGGGCGGCCTGTCCGGTCCGTCCGTCAAGCCGATCATCGTGCGGATGATTTATCAGGTTCGCCAGGTTTCGAAGCTGCCGATCATCGGCTGCGGCGGCGTCATGAACGGCGAAGACGCCATCGAGATGATGCTGGCCGGCGCGACGGCCGTGCAGGTCGGCACCGCGAGCTTCGTCAATCCGACGGCGCTCACGGATATTTTGGAGGAAATCAAAGGCTATATGGTTCAGTACCAGATTCGCGACGTAAACGAATTGATCGGCGGCGTCCGGATCTCGTAAGGCGGCATTGATTTCGGCAAAGGATGTGAAGGCATGTTTCTGAATCGTCCTCGATCGCGCATCATCCTTGTCCTCGACACGCCCGACCGGGCCGAGAGCTTCCGCGTTCTCGACGCCTGCCGGGACGCGGTCGACGCCGTTACGCATCCCGGGGGCTCGAGTCCACGAGACCCCATTCGCGGCAAATCGCCGAGATGGCGGCATATCTGGGCTGTTTTGGCATTCAGGCTCCGGGCGCTCGCCCGGGGCAAATTCGCGTTTTGCGGGATACGGCAGGACCGGATCTGACCATTATCGCATGCGGGGTAGGCGCCCAAGGCGGAACGATGCAGGCGGCCATTGGCGACGCGGACGATGCCATGCAATATGCCCTCGGCGACCGGGGGTGAACGGGTCGCACGGGAATGGCTGGAGAAAATCCGCCGCGATATGAACGACAACGACTAGCAGTATGGCAGTATAGCAGTATATCTTGCATTTCGGAGGTTGGGCTTCATGGTTCTTCTTCGCAATCTGAATATTCGCTATAAAATTTTGCTGCTGAATTCGGCAGCCATTGTCGGAATGCTCATCATCGCGACTGTCGGTTTTTACTATACGTACGACATGTCGAAAAATTCGGAAGAGATGTACAAGGAACGGCTTACCCCCATCCAGCTCGTCGGCAATATTCAATTAAAAAAGGAAACGAGCGATTCGCGGCTGCTGGAATTCATGCTGACCAAGGACGAATTGCTCCGGATGCGGATCGGCGATTTGCGGGAAGAAATCGATGCTTCCGTGTCCGAACTGGTGAAGATCGCGGCAAACGACGCCAAAGCGACGGAGCTGCTGAACCGGTACAAAGAGCTGATTCCCGCCTATCGGGAAGCTGCGAACAGCTTGATGGACTTGGCGTTATCCGGACAGGACGCGCAAGCCTACGATGTTTTTGTCAATCAAGTCAGCATTCTCGGGGGCCAGATCGGCGACGTGCTGAACGAACTGGCCGTCTATAACGAGCAAGTCGCCGGCGATTTGTACGAGAGCACGCAAAGCCAGCGCACCCTCTCCCAAACGATCGTCATCGTCATTTCCTTGCTGCTCATCGGCCTGTTCCTGTGGCTCGGTCTTTTGATCAGCCGTTATATCACGAAACCGGTTCGGGAATTGCAGGATTTGATGGGGAAGGCCGCGGAGGGCGATTTGTCGGTAAAAGGCACGCATGCGTATAAGGACGAAGTCGGCAAGCTGACGGAATCGTTCAATGCGATGATGGGCAACCTGCGGGGACTGATCTCGCAAGTAGCGGAAAACGCTCTGACGCTGTCGGCCAGTTCGCAGCAGCTTTCCGCGAGCGCCGAGCAAGGAACGTTCGCTTCGGAACAGATCGCCGCATCGAGCGAGAAATTGGCGGGAGCGCTGGAACGGCAAAGGAACAGCGCCCAGGATGCGTACGACGCGGTAGAGTACATAAGAGAAAAAATCGATACGCTGGAAACCGTCGGAAACGAAATGTACCATATTGCGGGCGAGGCGGCCGCCGTATCCAAAGAAGGAGCGGTTACCGTTCAATCCGTTTCCGGCCAGATGAATTCGATTTACGCGTTCGTAAGCGACATGAGCTCGTTCGTTGGGATGCTGACGCGCCATATCGCCGAAATCGAACGCAGCGTCCACACGATTCAGGAGTTGTCTACGCAGACGAACGTTCTGGCGCTTAACGCGACCATCGAAGCGGCACGCGCCGGCGAAGCCGGGCGAGGCTTCGCGGTCGTCGCCGAAGAGGTGCGGGCGCTGGCGGAATCGTCCACCGGCTCCTCGAAGCAAATTACCGGCCTGCTCGGCCAAATCGGGTCCGAGATGGAGCGCATCAACCGGTCCATGCAGCACGGGCTGAAAGAAGCCGAGCAGGGCATCGCCCAAACGAAGCATACCGAAGCCGCGTTCCAACGGATCGACGGCTCGGTCGATTCCGTGGCCGAGCACGTATCCGGCATGAAAGAGTCGATCGAGCAACTGGCCGCCAGCCGCGAGCAGATCGTCGCGGTAATGGAGGTGGTCAACGGCGTCGCGGAGCAGGGCATCGCGGCGAGCCGGGACAATGTCGCCTCCACGCAGGAGCAGCTTTCGAGCATGGAGGAAATCCGGCACGCCACGCAGTCGCTGGCCGAATTGGCCGAAGAGCTGCAAACGAAAATTCAACATTTCAAGCTGTAAGCCGGGAAGCGCGCGGACTCGAAGACGTCTGCGCGCTTTTTGCGTTAGAGGGGCAAGTTTCGGTATCCCCGCCGCTCAGAGGAGTTGTTGTTGCGTTTCGTGTTGCCTAGTGCCGGTATCCCCGTCGCTCAGAGGAGTTGTTGCGTTTCGCGAAGCCTAGTGACGGTATCCCCGCCGCTCAGATGGATTTGTTGCGTTTCGTGTTGCCTAGTGCCGGTATCCCCGCCGCTCAGAGGAGTTGTTGCGTTTCGTGTTGCCTAGTGCCGGTATCCCCGTCGCTCAGAGGAGTTGTTGCGTTTCGTGTTGCCTAGTGCCGGTATCCCCGTCGCTCAGAGGAGTTGTTGCGTTTTGCGAAGCCTAGTGACGGTATCCCCGCCGCTCAGATGGATTTGTTGCGTTTCGTGTTGCCTAGTGCCGGTATCCCCGTCGCTCAGGGGTGTGGCTGCGTTTCGCACACTAGTGACGATATCCCCGTCGCTCAGAGGGGCATTTCCTCCAAATTTTCCGCTCCAGTCCTCGTGTCCGCATCGCTTTTCCGCCTTAGGGCCCGCCCGCTCACAAGTCGCGAGTCATGTCTTTGTTTTTCAGCCGCTCCCGTAAAGAACCGCGCTGCATATCCGAAGGAAACTCCTCCCCATGCTGTCGAATTCGCTCGCTTTCCGGCGCTTCCGACGTCGCTTTTTCGTCAGATGGTCCTATGACTTTCAGTGAAAAATGTGACCGTGATGACAAAAACGATGACAAACGATCACTGGTCGAAAACGCCCGGCAAAATTACGCTGAAATGAGCAAACCCTCGCACGAGCGAAGCCGACTCCGGCGAGGACGGTTCATTGTGCCGGATCGATCGCCGTTAACCGGATCGAATACGCCTCGAATGGGCCGGGCCCATACGAAGACCGAAGTCGAATCAAGGGAGGAACTTACAGGTGTTACGGAAATCGCGTGAAGCAAGGAGCGGATCGGCGAAAATCGGAGGGGCGCCGAACTTCAAGCGCCGTTGGCGGCGCGCGCGGAATTGCGGGTTGACCGGGCTGCTCGCCTTGTCGCTGCTGACGGGCAGCGTCGGGCAGCTTGCCTATGCGCAGGAACGGCCGGCTGCCGATCCTCTGGCGTCGCTCGACGATTGGATCGGGCAACTGGTCGGAGAGCCGCAAGATGAAAACGGGATTTCGATCGGGGATGCCGTATACGGGGATGAAGGGAGCTTCTCCGTTGCGGATGCTGTGTACGGCCTTCCGGTCAAGATCAGCGCAGCTGTCGGAGGAGCGCCGGGCACGGGCGACAGCATGTCCTCCTCGGCGAGCGGGGACGGCCGGTATGTGGCGTTCGCATCGACGGGTACAAATCTGGTGGATGGGGATACGAACGGCAAGCAGGACGTGTTCCTCCACGATCGGCAGCTCGGCACGACGAAGCGGGTAAGCGTCTCCGCCGGCGGCGTCGAGGCGAACGGCGACAGCTATGCGCCTTTTGTCAGCTTCGACGGGTCGTACGTGCTGTTCACGTCGAAGGCGACCAATCTGGTTGCCGACGATACGAACAACCACGAGGACCTGTTTCTCTACGAGGCGGCATCAGATACGGTGCACCGGGTTGCCGCGTACGTATCCGGCTCGGAATACGCCGGGATGGGCAGTTCCTACGGGATCAGCGCGGACGGCCGGTATGTGGCCTACGCGGGCAAAACCGGCTCGACCGGCGATCACGACATTTGGCTGCTGGACCGGCGGACAAACGTTGTGAAGCGCGTCGCCCGGCAAAATTACATCTACGAGACGTTCCGGGCGAGGGTGTCGATCAGCGCGGACGGCCGCTTTATCGCCTTCGATTCGAGAGGCACGAAGATCGTGCCCGACGATACGCGAACGAATATCGGCGCGAACGACCGGGCGGTCTATTTGTACGATGCCGCGCTGGACGAAATGAAGATGATCAGCCGGTCTCCGTCCGGCGAGCGCGGCAATCATTACAGCTATTATCCGATCGTAAGCGCCAATGGCCGTTATGTCGCCTATTTATCCAAAGCGAGCAATATCGTCCCGGCGGATACGCAAAATACGCAGGACGTATACGTTTATGACCGACTGACCGGCACGACGGAGCTGGCCAGCCTGAACGGCCAGGGCGCGCAGGTCGCATCGGATGCCTACGATCCGTCGATCAGCGCGGACGGGCGCTACATATCGTTCCACACCGACGGAGCTTTCGATCCGGCTGACGGCGGCAGGACGGACGTGTACGTACGCGACCGGGTTGCCGGCACGACGCGCTGGGTCAGCAAGACGGCGGGCGGCGGCAACGCCGACCAGCCGGCGGATCGGGCGGTGCTGAGCGCGGACGGAGGCACTGTCCTTTTTGAGACGAGCGCGACGAATATGACGGAGACGGCCGATGCGGATGCCGTCCGGGATTTGTATGCCGTAGCGCTGCAGACGGATGCCGTAGCGCCCGAATGGCCGGAAGGCGCGTCCGTAACCGCCGCGCCCGGAGGCACGTATATTGCGCTGAGCTGGCCGGCCGTGCCGGGAGCGACCTGGTACAAGGTGTCGATCGACGGCCGGGTCGCGGGCGTGACGTCCGATACGTCGTTCGCCTTCGACGGGCTGGCGCCGGGAACGGCGCACAGCTATCGCGTGGCGGCGGGGACGTCCGGCTATGTTTGGTCGGAGTGGACGCCGGAATCGATGGCGACGACGCTGTCCGAACGGGAGACGACGGCTCCGCCTGCCGCGAACATGACGGTTGCGCCGGTGCTCGGCGGCGCGCAGGTCGCGTGGACGTATCCCGCGGATCCCGACGTCGTCGGGGCGAAGGTGCGCTGGCGCAAGCCGGGCGGCACCGTCTACGAGTCGCCGCTGTACCCGAGAAGCGTCACCTCCGCGATCGTGCCGAATTTGGAGAACGGCGTCTCCTACGAGTTGTCGGTCGCCATCGTAGACGGAGACGGCAATCGGGGCGAAAGCCCGTGGACGCGAAGCAAGCTGCCGAACGGTCCGGCGCTGGTGCGAATCGACGTGCTGCGGGGAACGGGGCAGCCCGCGCCCAGCTACAACGCGCAGGCGCTCGACTTGAGCGCCGACGGCCGCTATACGCTGTTCGCAACCGACATGCACGGACTTGTTCCGGAGGACGATCGGGCGGAACCGTACAATCCTTATTCCTCCACGCACCAGCTGTATTTGTACGACGCGGAGCTCGGCTCCGTCACTCTCGTCAGCCGCAGCGCCGACGGCAAGCCGGGCAACGGCAATTCGAACAACGGTTCGATCAGCGGCGACGGCCGATACGTCGCCTTCGGCTCACGGGCGTCGAATCTGCTCCCAAATACGCCGGATACGAACGGCAGATGGGACGTGTTCCTGCTGGACCGCGACGTGAACGCCAACGGCGTCTTCGACGAACCGGGCGACACCTCGTTGTCGAAAATCAGCACGCCGCTCGGGGACGGCGGCCAAGCGGACGGCGACAGCTCGGGTCCCGACATGAGCGCCGACGGCAGCACGATCGTATTCAGCACGAACGCGCGAAACCTCGTGGAAGGGGCGCCGGCCGCAGGTTATTACAACGTCATCTACGATACCGTCACCCGCGAGATGGGGCCGCTGATCATGCCCAACGGCGAATCGCCGGGAACGGGCGGCGACGCGATGGATATCAGCGCCGACGGCAAGACGATGGTCTTCTACACGTACAAGCCGCTCGTCGACAGCGATAACAACGATACCTTCGACACGTACTGGTACGACCGACGCGATCCGGAAAGGCCGCGCATCGTCTGGCTGAGCAGCCTCATTGCCAATCGAAAAAATGCCGGTTCGGCCTACCTGGACGGCAGCGGCCGGTATGCGGCGTTCAACATGACGATGTCGAACAATAGCAGGCAGGCATTCGTGTTCGACTCCCAGGCACCGGAGGGCACTGCGCCCGAACCGTTGATCGCAGTGCCGGAAGGAAGTCCGATGACGCTGGATTCCTTGACCGTATACGGAATGACAAACGACGGCAGGCAAGTGCTTTTCAGTTCTTCCGGCAAGCATATCGTGCCAGGAGATACGGACAACATCGCGGATATGTTCCTGTGGGACCGGGAGGCGAAGAAAGCGTCGAGAGCTTCGATTCCGTACGACCCGGGCGTGAAGCTTACAAGCTCCCCGTATGACGGCATCGTGAGCGGCGACGGAACGCGCATCGCGTACGAATCGACGATGATGAACATGGTGCGTGGAAGCGAGCGCACCGAATACGGCTTATACGTCCAGCGCACCGCGCCGGCTGCGGCGGGGCTGGCGGATCTGGAGCTGACCCTGCAAGGGACGGAAGTCCGGCTGGCATGGGACGGTCCGGAAGAGGGCAGCGAAATCGCAGGTTTCCGCGTCGTGCGGAAGCAAGGGGAAGGCGATTGGGAGACGCTGGCGGACAGGATCGACGCTGCGGCGCGCACGTATACCGATCGAACGGCCCAGCTCGGCGGGACGTATACTTATGCCGTGTTCAGTCTCGACGTCAACGGCACGGCCGCGCCTTACTCCGCGGAAAAGACGATTGCGATCGGCGGAAGAGGAATCGATACGTTCACGCACACGATGCCGCTGTACTTCCGGCAATTCGCCGGACAGGGCGAGCGCATCGCCCTCCGGATGACGGGGGAGCCGGGGGCGGAATCGGAAGCCGAATTGACCTATGCGGATAGCGAGGGGGTTGAACGAACGGCAACGGCGGAGCTGGCGGAAAGCTTGCCCGGCGTCTACGAGGGAGAACTTGCCGTACCGGAATTCGCCGCGGAGCTTCTGTCGCTGAAGGGCGTGCTGAATACGGACGAAGAGGAGCATGAGAAGGAGGCGCTGCGGCAGCCGATCCCGGTCGGCGCAACGGTAATCGTGGAGTTGACCGGTCAAGCCTCGCCGCCCGACGATGGCCTGCTGACGATGCGCAGTACGTCCGCTCGCGCCAGTCAGACGGCGATTCTGAATGGGAGGCGGACGCTCGAATTCAAGGGAATGCCGGCGGCGGGCGACTATACGTTCACGTTGACTGGAGCGGGCGGGGTCGATCTGCTTGCCGAAAACCCGGATCCGCTCCCGCCGCTCATCGTGCGCCAGGGCGATCGGCGCGAAGATATCGAGCTCGAGCCGATGCTGCCGGCCAGCCTGTCGCTGACCGTAACGAATGACCGCGGATCGTTCGGCGGGGTCCATGTCGTCGTCGCCGACGAAAACGGGGACACATTGGCAACCGGCACGACACTGCAGAACGGACGGCTGGCGTTCCCGCCCTTTCGGCAAATGGTCGGCAAGAAGGCGAAGATTTTCGCCACCCCGTCCGATCCGATTTACGCGCCTTTCGAGTTGACGCTGGAGCTCAGGTCGGGCAGCCAGCACGAGTCGATCCGCATCCCGCTGCGAACGGATGCCGAGATTGCGGGAACCGTCGTCGACCCGGAAGGCAAGCCGGTTCGCGAAGCGACGGTGCAGGCTTACTTCCGGGGAAACAGCTTCCAGACCGTCACCGACGACAATGGCGAGTATTCGATCCAGGTTCCGACGGGAGACGTTCAACTTCAGGTATCGCTCGGCGGCCGGTTCGGCGGAGGCGGGAAGACGCTGAGGACGGAGAGCGGCCAGACGCTGCGGTACGATTTCCGGTTCAGCACGCCGGTACCGGCGGTCGTCAAACTGAACTTGTACACGGAAGACGTGAACGGCACGTGGATCGGACCTTACGATCTGGATTGGCGGGAATTTGTCCATTTCCGCATCCGTTCGACGGGCCATGTGACCGGATCCGGGCAACCGATTCTCGTGTACGCGGCTGTCGGCGACAAGGTGAACATATGCGCGGACGGGGTGGAAGGCGGGTACGGTTCGGGCTGCGTCGAAGTCGTGATCGACGACGACCGCCGCGTCGAAGCGGAGCTGAAACTTAAGCGGCTGCTAAGCAACGTCGAGGGCGGTTTGACCGAGTCGCCGGCAACGTTGATCGTAAACAGGCTGGAAGAATCCGGAAGGCGAAAAAATGTCGCCGCCAGGACGGTGTCCGACAGCCGCTTCTCGATCGACCTGCCGGGCGGGGGACTGTACGAGCTCAGGGTTCAATATTCGAAATCCGGCGCAACGGCGATTCGCACCTTCGAGGTGGACGACAACGACGTCGTCGATCTGGGCGAACTGAGTGCGGAGCCGACGGGCACGTTCGCCCGGCAAGCGGGCAACTATGTGCTGCTGGGCACTTCCAATGCCGTGCCCGGCACATCCGTCGCGGTCCGGATCGGCTACCGCAACGGCGGCGTGCCGCAAGCGGGATCCGCGACGGTCCGGCTCGATGTGCCGGCCGGGGCGGCGCTCGTGCCCGGCAGCGTCGTATGGAACGGCCGGCCGGCGACGCTTGTCGAATCGGATGGCGTTTATTCGCTTGAGTTGGGGAACGTTCCGGCACTGGGTGCGGGTACGATTCAGTACTCTCTGATGCTGCCGAGCGAATGGGCGGGAAGCAGGCTGAACGTTTCGCCGCGCATCTCGTTCGCCCGGGGAGGCGAGCGCGTCGAGGAAGAGCTCGGTTACGCGAGCGCCGCCGTCGCGCAGGTGACGCTGGTTGCGCCGGACCGCACCGCCTCCCGCGAGTTCCGGGTAACGGGGACGGCGCCGGCCGGCAGCCGCGTCGTCGTTTACGCCGGAGATGCGGCGGTCGGCGCGGCCGAGACGACGCCCGCCGGGCGATGGGGCATCAAGGCGGCAATGGCCGGGACCGGCTTCGCCGACCGGTGGCAATTGCGCGCCGTCGCCTCGCTCGGCGACAAGACGTGGAGCAGCGAGCCGAGAACGGTCGAATACGACGAAAATCACGTCGAGCCGATCGCCTTCACGCTGCAGCAGACCGACGGGCGTCTCATCGAGCTGGATCCGCGGGAGAATGTGCCGCGATTCCCGTACGTGTTCGCGCCGAGTTTGCCGTTCGTGCTCACGGTCACGTTCAATCATCCGGACCGGGTTCGGGACGTCGCGTTTTATATCGGCGACACCCGCGTCGAGGCTTCGCTGAAAAACGGCGTGCATACGGCCGTGGTGAGCGGGATGGCAAGGCCCGGCCCGATCGGCATCGACTATCGCGCGCTGGAGACGCCGACCGGGTGGGACGGTCGGGTTCCTTCGTCCGCCGAAATTCGCGCCGCGCTGCCGCCCGCCTTCCGCGATGCCGTGACGGACAATTTGACCGTTTCGCCGCGCAGCCCGGACGGCAACCGGCAGTCGATGTCTTTTTCCGGCAAGCTGCCCGGTTCGTCCGGCGACGTCGACATGACGGTGACGGCTTCGCTGGAGCGCACGACCTACACGCCGACGGCAGCCGACCTGGCGCTGGCCGAAGAGACTGGAATTCCGCTGTACGGCTTGAATCTCGGTTCTTCGTTCAACAATGGCGTGCTCCGAATCGAGCTGACCGGGTATTTGCAGGAGGCGGCGTTCCGGAGCGGATTGAACGTCGGCGAGGCGATGGCGCTGCTGACGGCCGGAGCCGACGCGCAGGCGGCCGCGGCGCTGCGGTCCTCCGGGGCCGCGGACAAAGGAGCGGAAGTGCGCGCGCTGAACAGCGGGATCGGCGCGATCGCGACGCGCGTCGTCGTCTTTTTCGGGAAGGAGCAGGGAACGAATACGTGGAAGACGATCGACGCCGCCTACAGCATCTATGACGGGCGCGGCAGCGGCGACGTGCTCGACCGGTTGGCGGGGCTGATGGATCGGGTCGCGCTGCATTGCGACAAGCGCATTCAGGATGTGTATTACGACCATATCAACTTTTTGAAAAACCATCTGATCGCGGTGGAACTGACCAAGGCGGCGATCATGGTCGCCGGGGCGGCCGCGGGTCCGGCCACGTTCGGGATCGGCACCGTCGCGCTGTTCCTCGTAAGCAACATGACGGGCAAGGTGCTGGACGCGCAACTGCACGGGATGATCGACCGTCTGGAGCTTGAGATTAAGAACTCCGACTACTGCGAGCCGGATTCGAAGCCGAAGCGGGACATCGCCGATCCGGAGTGGATTTACGACCCGAGCGGCTACGTGTACGAAGTAACCGAGGACAACCGCATCGAGGGCGTTCGGGCGACGGCGATGCGCTGGAACGAGGAGGCCGAACGCTGGGACGTGTGGGACGCGGAATGGTACGGACAGGATAATCCGCTCTACACGGACGCGAACGGTCGCTATGCCTGGGATGTGCCGGAAGGCAAATGGAAGGTAAGGTATGAAAAAGAAGGTTATCTCCCGGCAGAGAGCGAAGAGCTGGTCGTACTGCCGCCGCATTTCGACGTCAACATCCCGATGGTGTCCACGTTGCCGGCAAAGCCGGTCAGGGTCGAGGCGGCGCCCGGCGGCGCCTACGTCGACATCTTGTTCGATCGCCATGTCGACGGCGATGCCGTGTCGGGACAATTGCTGGCCGTCATTGACGACGAAGGCGATGTGCCGGGCACATGGGCCGTCGCGGGGGCGGTGATCGACGGCGACTCCAAACGCGTCCGCTTCACGCCCGATGCGCCGCTTGCGAACGGCACTTATCGGATTTATGTCGATGGCGGACTGACGAGCTACGCCGGCATTCCGCTCGCCGAACCTTACGACGAAGAGTTCGAGGTGACGGAAGAGGGCGCGAAGCCGGCGGAAGTGCTCGAGTTGAAGGCCGAGGCCGACAGCGGTACTGCTCTTGTAACCTGGAAGCTGCCGGACGATACGGAACTGAGCCGGATGGAGGTCGCTTACCGGCTCGCAGGCTCGGGCGGCGAGTATACGGTCGAGGAGCTGCCGGACGTTCGGACGTACGCTCTGCTGAACGGACTCGAGGCCGACACGAGCTACGAAGTCAAAGTTCGCGCTTACGACGCTTTTGACAGATTCAGCGAGGCGACCGTTACCGTCGGCACGGCCGGACTGCAGCAGGCATCCGGCGACTTCACGCCGCCTGGGCCGGTGTCGGGCGTTGCGATGACGCCGGCCGCGAGCAGCGTGGCAATCGATTGGACGGACCCGTCAGATGCCGACTTGTCGGCCGTCATGATCCGGTGGACGAAGCAGGGCGAATCGGCAGCCTCCGAGCCGGTTTCCGTCCCGAAAGGCAAAGGCGGCTACACGATCGACGGCCTGACGCCGTCCACGGCGTATGAAGTCGAGATTTGGACGGTCGACAACCCGGGCAACGCTTCGCCGGCGCTGACGCTGTTCGCGACAACGCTAGCCGGGGATGACCCGGGCAATCCGGGGAATCCAGGTAACCCCGGAAATCCAGGCAACCCAGGCAATCCGGGTACTCCCGGTACCCCCGGCAATCCGGGCGGAGGCGATACGGAACGCGCGGACATTGGCGAGGCAGGCGGCGAGCTGGAGTTTTTCGGCGGGGCATTCAAGCTGTGGCTGCCGAAAGGCGCCGCAGGCGCGGCGAAGCAAGTCGCGACGACTCGACACGCCGAAGCGCCGGCGTCCGGCAAATTACGGTTGTTATCGAAGGCGTACGAATGGAAGCTCGAACCGGACGGCGGCCGGCTGGCTGCCGCGGGCAAGCTGACCATCGCTTACGACGCGGCGCTGCTGGAGGGGGCGGACATCCGCAAACTCGGCATATACCTGCGGGATGACGCCGACGGGACCCGGTGGACGTACGTCGGCGGCATCGTCGACGGATCGGCGCACACCGTGACTGCCGAGACGACGGATCCCGGCACGTATGCGGTACTGCTCGCCGAGCTTACGTTCGGCGATCTGGCGAATCACTGGAGCCGCGCCGATGTTGAAGTTCTGGCGGCCCGCAGCATCGTGAGCGGCACTCCGGACGGCTACTTCCAGCCGAACGGCCGGATCACTCGGGCCGAGTTCGTGAAGCTGCTGATGCCGCTGATCGGCGCCGGCTCGACAGCCGGGACAGCGCTGCTCTTCGACGACGTGGCGCCGGACGCTTGGTACGCGCCGTTCGTCTCCCGGGCGGCCGCGGCCGGCATCGTGCAAGGCGCAAGCGGACGGTTCCGGCCGGCAGACCCGGTGACGCGGGAAGAGATGGCGGTCATGCTGTTCCGGGCGCTTCGCGTCGACCCGGACATCAAGCTGAACGCGCAGGCGGTGCTTGGCGGGTTTGCGGACGGCGATCGGGTATCGGACTGGGCGCTGCTGCACGTCGCCTATGCCGTGCAGAACGGTTTGCTGCAGGGAGGCGGAGGCGTCAGCCTGCATCCCGACGCGACCGCCACGCGAGCGGAGGCTGCCGTCATTGTGCTCCGCGCGCTAACCGCGCAGGGACTGATTGTAGCCAAACCATAAGCAAGAGAGGAGGGACTGTCCGGACAGGGGCAGTCCCTCTTCCTTCATTCGCGGCTTGCGATCAAAGCAATCGAATCAGATCCCTTGGGACGCGAGCCTTTGCAGATCCTGCGCCGACTTATCGTTGCCCTTGTGCAATAGCCGGAAGACGAAGTTCAACGCTTCCACGCGATCATTCGCGGCGAAGGTTCGCAGGGGTTGCAATAGGAGCCAAGCGAATAGGCAGTCTATTGCAATTAGCCGGGTTCTCAGATAAGCTAGAAATATATTCGGTCCTGAAGCACAGGCCGCCTACCGTTATTTATACGGGGGCGGCTTATTTGTTTGTCCAGGGTTATGGGCCGGAGCGCAAACTTTCAAGGGGATGGGGATAAGTGATGAAAGCGAATAAGGCGGATGACAGGAGGGACACGCGGAAAATGGAAGGGAGGAAGGAGAACGGCAGGCTCGAGGGGAAAGAGGCGAAATTTGACACGGCTTTTGAGCGGGAATACGGGGAGATGATGAACGCAGCGATCAAGAAGAGCCGCGGCGAAAGGAAGAGGAGGCTGTTGGAGGAACATGGTTTCGCGGAGAAAATGCTGGCCTACGTATGGTGGCAAGCCGTAGGCAACCTGACGCATTTTCATCCCGAGTACGAAATAGTCGACTTGCGGGGCGGAATCCGGTTCGCCGATTATGCCTATCTACCTTCGCCTGTGTTCGGTCTGCTGCTGGAAGTGGACGGCTTCGGCCCCCATTGGCGTGACATCAGCCGCTGGAAATACGACGACAACGAAGAGCGGCAGAACCTGCTGCTCATTGATGAATGGAAGCTGTTGCGCTTCTCGTACGACGGGGTCATGGAGAAGACGGCCCGTTGCAAGCAGACGATCTTAATGGCGCTTGCCCGGTGGGGCCGTCCTGTCGGCGGAGAAAAGGTGAAGCTGAATGTTTATGAACGGGCTGTGCTGCACTATAGCCGATCCATTGGCGGGGAGAAGTTCACGACGAGCCAGATCGCCAAGGCGTTCGATGTGACTCGCAAGACGATAGCCCCGCACCTGGAATCGTTAGTAGAGAAGAATAAGTTAACTGCGGTTTTATCGCCGAAAGGGTGGCGGACAGGATATAAGGAGAGTCGAAAAAGATTCTAACGATGATTTTCGATAGGAAATGAGCAGCCACGACTCAAATGGGGAGGCGGCGTGCGCGGCGGCGGGCTAGATGAGTAAATTTTACTCAAGTGAAAGCGGCCGTATGGGGATGGCGGGCCGAGATGAGCAGCCACGACTCAACTGGGGAGGCGGCGTGCGCGACGGCAGGCTAGATGAGTAAATTTGCAGCTAGAATAAAAGATGGACACTCGTTAAGATAAACCCAATAATAAGATTAACGGGAGGTGTTCACATGGGTGGACAACGGGTGCATTACAACGAGGAGTTCAAACAAAGAACGGTAAGGTACATCCAGGAACAAACGAAGACGGTCGTACAGATTGCGCAGGAATTGGATATTCCGGAAAAGACGTTATACGGGTGGGTAGCAAAGTATCGTCAGTTTGAGGTCGAGCCCGTTAACAGCGCAGATCGGATTCGTGAGCTGGAATGGCTTCTCCGCGAGAAAGACAAGCAGGTTGCAGACCTCGAACAGGAGCTTGAAATCATAAAAAAAGCAGTGCACATCTTCAGCAGCCCAAGAAAGTAAGATTTCAATTCATTGAAGATCATCGCTCCGACTTTCCTGTGGAGAAGATGTGCGCGGTACTCGGTGTTTCTCGGAGCGGTTATTACAACTGGAAGGATGCGCAGCCAAGCAACCAAGCCCTTCTGAAGGAGAAGGTGATGGAGCGCATCACGTATCATTTCTACGACAACAAAGAACGGTACGGGAGCCCGAAGATCACGCACTTGTTGCATGAAGAGGGCTTTCAAATAACCGAGCGAACGGTAAGCAACTACATGCGGGAGTTAAACCTGCGTTCCTGCGTATCTCGTAAATTCAAGGTCGTTACCACCGACTCCAATCACAACAATCCCGTCGCCCCGAACACGCTAAATCAAGCGTTTGCAACGGAGAAGCCGAATCAAGTATGGGTTGCAGATATTACGTACATTCCTTGTAACGAAGGCCGCTTGTACCTCGCGAGCCTGCTAGACCTATGCACACGTGAGGTCGTTGGATGGCGTCTGGGAGACCGCATGACCGTCGATCTGGTCCTGGGCGCGCTAGATGACGCCTACGAAGCGAAAAAGCCGCCGGAAGGCCTTCTGCACCACAGCGATCGTGGTTCCCAATACACGTCAGAAGATTACCGTAAGCAACTTGAAACCTACAAAATGGAAGCCAGCATGAGCCGAAAGAGTCTGTAAAATACTTTGTGTAAACTCTCAAACCTACTAAAATGAAATCATGGAGAGGTTGGGGAGCACACATGGGATTATGGACGAAAGAGCAGCTGCGGAGTTTCATCAAGGAGAATAATCTGGTCACCGCACAGGATGCGCAGAATGCGCTAAAGGACCTGTTTGCCGAAACGCTGCAAGAAATGCTAGAGGCCGAAATGGATACGCACCTGGGCTATAGCAAGCATGACGTGCAGAACAAGCAGACGAAGAACAGTCGCAACGGTAAGAGCAAGAAAATCGTCACTAGCGAGTACGGCGACCAGGAGATTGCCGTGCCACGGGATCGCCTGGGCGAGTTCGAGCCGCTCGTGGTGAAGAAGCATCAGTCCAACGTGACGGGGATCGAGGATCAGATCGTCGCCCTGTACGCCAAAGGCGTCAGCACGCGGGAGATCCAGGACCATCTGCAGAATCTCTATGGTTTGGAGGTCTCGCCAACCTTTATTTCCAATGTCACGAATAAGATCATTCCGCTCATCAAAGAGTGGCAGAAGCGGCCGTAGCAGGACGTATACGCGGTCGTCTTCCTGGACGCCATCCACTGCAGGGTGAAGCAAGCCGGGGCGGGCGTGAACAAAGCTGCGTACATGGTCATTGGGATCGTCATGGACGGCAACAAGGACGTGCTGGGCATGTGGATCGGCGAGAACGAGTCCGCGAAGTTCTGGCTGAGCGTCTTGAACGATCTTAAGAATCGCGGCGTTCAGGACATCCTTATCACCTGTGTCGACAACATCACGGGCTTCTCCCAGGCGATCTCTGCCTGTTATCCGAAGACGGAGATTCAGAAGTGCATCATCCACCAGATCCGCAACTCCACGCGCTACGTCTCCTACAAGGATCTGAAGAAGGTGACGGCCGATCTGAAGCCCATCTACAAGGCTGCTACGGAGGAAATGGCTCTGCTGGAACTCGACCGCTTTGAGGAGACGTGGGGCGCCAAGTATCCCCTTATTGTCCGCTCATGGCGCAGCAATTGGGACGAACTCGCCACCTTCTTCAAGTATCCGCCTGAGCTTCGTAAGCTCATCTACACGACGAACATGATTGAGAGCTATCATCGCCAATTGCGAAAAGTCACCAAAGGGAAAAGCATCTTCCCAAGCGACGAGGCGCTACTGAAAATGCTGTACTTAGTCACGATGGACGTCACCCGCAAATGGACCGGTCGTGTTCAAAACTGGGGACAGATGCTCCTGCAGCTCTCCGTCTTCTTTCCGGACCGGATCGGCCAGCACTTACCTTGAGGAGGCTAATCTCCCCTTCGGAGAGATGCCTATAAAAGAGTTTACACAAAATTATTGACAGACCCAGCCGAAAAGGAAACTGCTATGACAATGCGTGCATCGAGTCCTTCCACAGCATTCTGAAGAAGGAGCTCATTTACTGCACCAAGTTTAAAACGAAAAAGCAGGCGTACGACGAGATCTACGAGTACATCATGCTGTTCTACAACCGCAAACGAATCCATGGTGCACTTGGCTATCTGTCGCCGGTTCGTTTTGCTGCCAACTTTGCTTCTTAATTACTCAATTTGAGTGTCCACTTTCTTGACAGAGGTTCAATTTTACTCAAGTGAAAGCGGCCGTATGCGGATGGCGGGCCGAGATGAGTAGCCACGACTCAACTGGGGAGGCGGCGTGCGTGCGGAGGGCTGAGATGAGTAGCCACGACTCAACTGGGGAGGCGGCGTGCGTGCGGAGGGCTGAGATGAGTACATATTACTCAAGTGAAAGCGGCCGTATGCGGATGGCGGGCTGAGATGAGTAACCACGACTCAACTGGGGAGGCGGCGTGCGCGGCGGAGGGCTGAGATGAGTACATATTACTCAAGTGAAAGCGGCCGTATGCGGATGGCGGGCCGAGATGAGTAACCACGACTCAACTGGGGAGGCGGCGTGCGCGGCGGAGGGTTGAGGTTGATGCCCAATATAAAACCCGCCCCCCGCTCGCGGCGAGGGGCGGGAAACCGGCGGATCAATAAGGATTCTTTTTCGAGTTCAGCAGCTCGGACAGGAACGCGAGGGTCAGGCCTTGGCCCCAGCCCTGGATGCGCTTGTCGGGCACGCCCTTGTAGCCTTCGGCGTCCTCCATGACGGCCGTGCCGGCGGATACGCCCGTGACCGTGCCGTCGTCGGTAATCCGCGCCAGGACGCCGTCGATCGCCTTTTGCGTGTACTTGTTGTACAGGCGGCCCTTGGTCAGCAGCGCGCAGGCGATGCCGGCGGAGCCCGACGTTTCGAGCGGCGAGGTCGGGTCGGTCGTGATCGTGTGCCACAGGCCGGACTCGGGATCCTGCAGCCGCACGAGGGCGCTCAGCTGGTCGCGCAGCGAGCCTTCGATGATCATGAACGAAGGATGCGTGACCGGCACGATATCGAGCGCGCGGGCCATCGTCAGCGCCGCCCAGGAGTTGCCGCGGGCCCAGAAGACGCCCGACATGTGGTTGCCGGCAATGTTGTCCCAGCCGTGGTAATACAGGTTGGTCACCGGGTCCTGCAGGACGTTCTCATGACCGTGATACTGGCGCAGGCCGTCCTCGAAGTATTCCTTGCTGCCGAGCAGCGCGCCGATGCGGAGCAGGAAGAAGCCGGCCATGAACATCGTGTCGACCCACGCTTGCTCGGGGAAGTTGTACGTTTCGGAGTTGACGGTGTGCTGAAAAATGCCGTCCCCGAAGCGGGCCGCTTCTCGCGTCAGGTACTCGGCCATTTCCTTGGCCGTTTCGATATATTTTTCTTCCTTGGTCGCTTCGTAAAGCGCGAGCAAGGAGTGGCCGATCGATACCCCGTTGACCGACAGCTTGGGCAGTCCGTCCTCCATATTTTCGTCGACCCACGCTTTTACTTTTTGCAAGTATTCCTCGTTGCCCGTCGCCTTGTAAGCTTCGCAGACGCCGTAGAACGCGACGCCCCCGGGCCAATCCCAGCTGAAATCCATGCGGAACGTGCGGTCGACCACCCGGTCGATGGCTTGGCGGATCCGATTTTCGTCAAATACGAGTGCAGGCATAGCTTCCAACTCCTCCAACATGATGTTTTATCCTTTCAAACCGCTTGTCGCGATGCCGTCTACGATATACTTCTGGAAGATGAAGAAAATGACGAACACCGGGATGAGCGACAGCGACGACATGGCGAACATTCCGCCCCAGTTGTTGAGCGACTCGCCGTCCAGGAACAGCTTGAGCGCCAGCGATACCGGATACAGCTCCGGCTTGTTCAAGTACAGCAGCGGATGGTAGAAGTCTTCCCACGTCCAGTAGAAGGAGAAAATCGCTGCCGTCACGAGGGCGGGCACCGTCAGCGGCAAAATAATCCGGAAAAAGATGCCGTATTTGCTGCAGCCGTCCATTTTGGCGGCTTCGTCGAGGTCGACGGGCACGGTGCGAATGAACTGCATGATCAGAAAGATGAAGAACGGGATGCCGAAAAACTGCGGGACGATTATCGGCTTGAACGAAGACAGCCAGCCGAAGTCCGTGAACATGATGTATTGCGGAATGATCGTCACGTCTCGCGGCAGCATGAGCGTCATCATCATGCAGGCGAACCAGAAGCCGCGTCCGAAAAATTTGATCCGGGTAAACCCGTAGGCGACGAGAGCGGAGCTGGCGACGGCCCCGATCGTGGACAGGAAGACGATGATGAACGAGTTTTTGAAAAAGGTGTCGAACGAGTTGCCGGCGAACCCGGCCCAGCCGGTGACGTAGTTTTTCCATTCGAGCTTGCTCGGAATGAGGCTGTACGCCGTCGTGAATATTTCGTTGTTCGGCTTGAGGGAGCTCGCGAACAGCCACAGGATCGGATAGATCATGACGAGCCCCAGGCCGCCGACGAGGACGTGGTACGAGATCCGCTTCCAAAGCTTGGTCGAGTGCGCCATATCAGTTGTCTCCTTTCGACTCGTAGTGGACCCAGAACTTGGATGTCTTGAACAGAATGAGCGTCAGGACCGCGATGACGATCAGCATGACCCAGGCCATGGCGGAAGCGTAGCCCATCTCGTAAAACTCGAACGCTCTCTTGTACAGGTACAACGAATACAGCAGCGTCGTATCGAGCGGTCCGCCTTCGCCGCGGGAGATGATGTAGGCCGGCGTAAAGGTCATGAAGGCGGAGATCGTTTGCATGATCAGGTTGAACAGGATGATCGGGCTGAGCATCGGCAGCGTGATTTTGAAAAACTGGCGGAATCTGTTCGCCCCGTCCACGCTGGCGGCTTCGTAGTAGTCTTTCGGGATGTTTTTGAGCCCGGCAAGGAAGATAAGCATCGAGGAACCGAACTGCCAGACCGACAGCGCGATGAGCGTCCAGAGCGACGTGCTCGGATTGCCGATCCAGGACGTGCTGCTCTCGATGCCGATCAGGCCGAGCGCCGAATTGATCAGGCCCTGGTCGCCGAACACCTGCGTCCACAAAATCGAGACGGCGACGCTGCCGCCGATCAGGGACGGCAAGTAGTAGGCCGAACGGTACAGTCCGATGCCGGTTACCGCCTTGTTCAAAATCATCGCCACGAGCAGCGCGAACGCCAGCCGCAAAGGAACGCTCGCGACGACGTAGTGGAGCGTGACTTTGACCGAATTCCAGTATTTGTCGTCGTCGGTGAACATCGTTTTGTAGTTGTCCAGGCCGACGAAGTCGGGAGCGGTCAGCAGGTTGTAGTTCGTAAACGAGTAGTAAAGGGAGGAGAACATCGGGAACACGATAAAAATCAGGAAGCCCAGTATAAACGGGGCGGAAAAAAGATACCCGACCACATGGTCGTTGTGGCGCAGCTTCATAACATCAACTCCCTTGGGCAGTAGTCGCGACGTATGTTGGTTCATAGCCGCCGTCCGTGTAAACGCTTATATCCATAGGTTCATTATGAAGGCTGAAACGAACGATCAGAAGGCAAAAAACCGTTCTTTTTGTTTAATTAGCCGACATGAACGGGGCGGGCGAAGGGCGAAAATTTCGGGTACGTCTTCCGGCGTGCCTTTCTTCTGAGCCAGCTTGTCGAGCGACATGAGGAAGGAAATTTCAAGCACATCCGGCGTCGGCGGACGGGAGGGAGGCGGTCAACACGACGCCAAATGGAAAAAGACCGCCAGGGATCGCCCTGACAGTCTTTCCAAAACCTTATTTCGCCAAAATTTTGTTCGCGTCCTCGCGGAATTTTTTCGCGGCTTCTTCCACCGTCAATTGCTTGTACATGATCTTTTCCGCGGTTTCTTTGAGCAGCTTGTCGACTTCGGTCGCCCCGGCCGGGTTCGGCGGATCCATTTCGCTGCTGTTTTGCTCGGCCCAGGAGACGTATTCGAACACTTTCGTTTGCTCCGGCGACAGGTCCGGCTTGAGCGCTTCCTGGATGGCGGACGAAACCGGCACGCCGCGCTCGCCCATGATGATTTTGTTCGCTTCGACGTTGTTCACCCAGAAGTCGATGAACTTGGCCGCTTCTTCCTTCACCTTCGAGTTCTCGGCGATGGAGAAGTACATGCTCGGCTTCAGGTACAGAGCCTTGTTCTCGTTCCAGCCCGGAACCGGCAAAATTTCGAACGGACGGTTGGCTACCGTGGACGACAGGATATATTGGTTCGACCAGCCCCACGTGCTGACCGCGTTGCCGAGCTCGAGCTCGCCGTCTTCCGGCGTGCCTTTCTTCTGAGCCAGCTTGTCGAGCGACAGGAGGTAGCCTTTTTGATACCAGTCGTTATATCTCGTGTAGAAGTCGATGAAGTACTTGTCGTCGTCGTAGCCGAGGCTCTTGCCGTCGGCCGCGTACATGTGCTGGCCTTGGCTTCTCAAATAGAACGGGAAGAAAACGTCGTGGCGAATGTCCTGCATGAGCAGCTTGCCTTGCGACTTCATCGTTTCCGCGAGCGCGGTCACGTCGTCCCACGTCCAATCCTGGGAAGGCATGGTGCCGCCGGCCTTTTCCAGCATCGCTTTGTCGATGACGGACAGCAGCGCGTTGGAGCCGAGGTTGAACGCGTACAGCGTATCGTTAACCTTGCCGCCGGAAATGGCGCTTTCGGCGATATTCGACGTGTCGATCGTGCCGTTGTCGATGAACGGCTGCAGGTCGGCGATTTGACCTTGCGTGCCGTATTGGGTCAAGTACGAAATATCCATTGAAATGATGTCCGGCAGGTTTTTGGCGGCCGCTTGCGGGGCCAGCTTTTTCCAATAGTCGTCGAAGCTGGCGTATTCCGGTTCGATCGTCACGTGCGGGTTAAGCTGCTCGTACAGATCGAGAACCTTCAGCGTATAGTCGTGGCGGGATTGTCCGCCCCACCAGGCGACGCGGAGCGTAACCGGCTCCTTGTCTGCGCCGGAATCGGAAGGAGCCGCGGAGCCGGACGGAGAAGCCGAAGGCGATCCGGAGTCCGAAGCGGACGGGCTGGCCGCGCCGTTGCCGTTATTGCTGCCTCCGCAAGCGGCCAAAGCGACGACCAGGAAACTGAGCAGCAGCGTCGTTAAAGCTTTTTTCATTGGATGAGTCCTCCCCTTAAAGCTTTTTGTTCTGCGTTTGTAAATGCTTACATTTCTATTATCCAGACTTCTCGAGGAGAGGGTAAGGCAAAAAACCGATATGTTTGTTCAAAAAGCAGAGCTATCCGGCATCTTCATATACTCGGACGGGGTGCAGCCGATCTGTTTTTTGAACACCTGGCTGAAATATTGCGGATTGTCCCCGAACCCGAGCCGTTCGGCCAGCTCGAATATTTTGATGTCGGGCTGCTCCGCGATGAGCTCGGTCGCTTTTTTCATCCGGGCCTTCATGACGTAGTTGGAAAATTTCTCGCCGGTCTCTTTTTTGAACAGTTTGCCGAGGTAGTCCGCGTTCATGTACAGCATTTCCCCCGCCACGTGGTTGAGCGACAGGTCCGCGTTGCCGAGCTGTTCGCCCACGATGTCGATGACTTTGCGGACGATGGACGTATGCTTGACGACGTTCTGCTCGTAGTTGCGCCCCGCGATTTCGTTCGCCGCCCGCAGGAGAAAATCCTTGATCGCCTGCAGCGTGTTCATTTCCGCGAGCTGGGGAATGCGCTGAAAGCTTTCGTTCATGCGCTTCGGGTCGGACAGGCGAACGAGCGCGACGAACTGCTGAATGGCGTAGGACTTGGCCACGCCGATATCGAGCTGGGCGCGCCGCAGCGAGTCGAAAAAACCGTCGATCGCCTCCGCCGCCTCTTTGACGTTGCCGGACCTGACCGCTCTTGCCAGCCGATCCTCGTCGAAGTCGAGCGCATCCGGAGCCGCCGCCTGCGAGGCAAACGTGTCCTTGCTCGTAATGATGCCGCCTTCGCCGAGGTAGAAGCGGTAATTCAGGCATTGCAGCGTTTCCTGGTACAGGCTGCGGGCCCGGACGATTTCATCCGGACTGCTCAGCGCGATCGTGACGTCCATTTTGTAATATTGCAAAAACGTGCCGCGAATGTCCCGCAGCCGCAGGTGAATCGCTTCCGCGTCTCCCGAATCCTCCATCAGGATGAGAACGTGGTCGCCGATCGTCGTGCTGAGCAGGGAGCCCGGCAATAAATCTTCGGCGATGTTTTTGACGGCGAACAAATGCTCGAACTCGAAAGCGCCCTCCAACTGAAACAAAATCAGGCGCACCGGACGGTCGAACCCGTATTGGAAAAGCCCGCGGTAATAGTCCCAATCTCGGCTGCCGTACGTTTTGTTCGTGACGAATTCCTTGAGCACCTGTTCCTTGACGTGGGGCATCACTTTCTGGAGCCGGTGCTTCATGTTTTGCATGAACGCTTCCCGGTCCGCTTCCCGGTCGAGCTCGGCGACGATTTCCCGGAGCGCCTGCGCGATTTTGTCCTCGTTGGTCGGCTTGACAAGGTAATGCTTGACGCCGTATTGCATCGCCCGGTTCGCATAATCGAATTCGCCGAACCCGGACAAGATGATAAACCGGGTGCGGGGATGGGAGGCATGCGTCCGGGCGACGAGCTCGAGGCCGTCGAGCCCGGGCATCCGAATGTCGCTGATGACGATGTCGGGCGAAAGCTCGGCGATTTTCTCGTAGGCGGCGATTCCGTTCGAGGCGGTCCCGGCAAGCTCGGTCCGGTAAGCCGGCCAATCGACCATGCTCGAAATGCCGTCCAGAATGATTCGTTCGTCGTCCGCCAGCAGGACTTTGTACATCGTTTATCCCTCCGTATCGTTCGGTAAGCGGATGATGATCCGGGTGCCGTGGCCGGGCCGGCTTTCGACCTGGACCCCGTAAGCTTCCCCGAAGCTCAGCTTGATGCGCTCGTCGATATTGATCAGGCCGATGCCATTGCCTTTCGAGGCTAACCGGCCGCTGCGAAGCCGGGCAAGCGTATCCGCCGGCATGCCCGGACCGTCGTCCTCGACCGTCAGATTCAGGCTGTTCTCCGTCTCGTACGCCCGGATCCAGATGGAGCAGCCGTCGATGGACGGCTCGAGCGCGTATTGAATGGCGTTCTCGAGCAGCGGCTGCAGCGTGAGCTTCGGGACTTTCAGGTGGTGATACCGCTCCGGAATTTCCAGGGAAAAGACGAGGCGCTCCTCGAACCGGAACTTCTGGATCGTAATGTAGCTGCGCACGATGGCGATTTCGTCGGCCAGCGTCACGATCGGCTCCTTCAGGCTGACGGAATTGCGAAGGAGCAGGCCGAGCGCCTCCACCATCTGCGATATTTGCGTCTGCTTGTTCATTTTGGCGATCCAGTTGATCGATTCCAGCGTGTTGTACAGAAAATGGGGATTGATCTGGGCCTGAAGCGCCTTGAATTCCGTTTCCTTCAGGAGCAGCCGGTTCGAATAGTTTTCGGTAATGAGCGTGTTGATCCGCTCGATCATGAGCCGGAACGTTCGCTGCAGCAGCCCGATTTCGTCCATCGCCTTCGAAGCGTCGTCGCCGCTCAGCACGTTCGCTTCCGCAAAATTCCCTTTTTCCGCCAGTTTCATGCGTCCGATCAGCTCATCGATCGGTCTCGTCAGGCTCCGGGAAAAGCGGATGCCCCACAGGATGACCAGGATGAAAATGACGCCGAACACGATGACGACAAGCCGTTTGACGAAAATGATCCGCTCGAAAACCTGGTTGTACGGCGTCAAGTTCAGGTACGTCCACCCAGTCGAGGCCGATCGGCTGTGGGAGACGAACAGCGTTTCGCCGCCCGACGTTTCGGTGAAATAGCCTTTCCTGTCTTCGTTCAGCCGGTCCTCGATGACGGCCGTATCGAAGGAGGGCCTGCGCGGATAGACGACGTCGCTGTCCGACAAAATGAGCAGCTCTCCCTCTTCCGCGACCGATTTCCGGACGATGGCGTCGAGGTTGACGCGGATGATGAGCGTGCCCAAGTAAAGCAAATCGATGTTCGTCGTCGAAAAAGAACGGATGTCCCGGACCGAAATGAGCGCGGAATCGTTCTCGTCCGGAAACACCCAGACGTCTCCGCCCCCGGCTTCCCCGGCGAGCTGCATGATGCGGGCTTTTTTGGCGGAGCCGATGGAGTACGTATTGCCCGCCGCATGCTCGGTTCCGTTCGAATCGATCAGATGAATCGAGAACAAATTCGGCTCCGAGCCGATATACGACAGAAGCCGGTCGATCAAATTAAGGCGCAGGAGGTGGGAATCGTAATCCGGCCCGCTCGTGCGCAGCGAGCGCAGCATGTTCTGAAGCTGGACGTCGGCGACCATGTTGTACGAAATCTGCTCGATGCGCTGCAGTTCGCTTTCGATCGCCGCCGACGACAAATTCAGCACCTGCGACGATTTGTCGTAAAGCTGGCGATCGTAGATCGAAAACGCGTACTGCTGTACAAGGGTCGTAAACGCGAAGGTGACGATGATGGTCAGGGCGATCAGGATGGAAAGCTTGTTCCGGATTTTCATATGGCGATAGGCGCGAAACCATTTTTCCATAACCCAAGCTCCCGTCCTATTAAGTAAAGAAAATTATGTCATCAAAGCGGAAACGCTGTCAATGGAAAGCCAAGGAGAGAAAGGAAGGAGGAGGGGCGACGGTAAGCGGAGGAAAGGAAGCCGGCATTCGCGTGCGGGCGGCGGCAGCGTCGTCCTGACGCAGGTGCAGCCGGCAGCTAGGATTTGCGCCGGGAGGCAAGACGAGTATGAGGCAGGGAGCGCCGGAGAATAAACGAACGTGCGGGCAGGGGGAAGTCGGATGGGCGCCGTTAGCGTCCAAATGGGATGGGAGCAAGCGGCCAGGCCCCGGGGGCTCGGCGGGGAGCCCCGACCCGTTCGTCGGGACCGCACGCCCGGCTCGGAACTCTTGCTAACAAATGAAATCGTCGGGCGGGCACTACCGCAAGTAACCGGCAAGCGGCCAAAGCTTGAGCGCCCGAATGCCATCGGCGACAAGCCCGGCGACGGCGATTCCGCCCCGTTCCTGGAAATGGGTGTTGTCCTCGACGCCTCCGGGAAAATTGGCGAATTCGCCGGGCGCCCCCCACATGAACAGATTTTTCGTTTCTTCTTCTCCCAGTTCCTCGAACAACCGCTTGCTCGCGGCAGCCAGATCGAGGAGCGGCACTCCTTCCTCTTCGGCCAATTCCCGCACCGCGTCCAGGTAAGCCCCGTGCGTATCGCGGAGGGTCCCGTTTTCCTCGAAATACCGGCGATGCACGGAGGTGACCAGCACGGGATGGGCGCCGCGCTCGCGGGCCCCGTCGATATATTTTCGCAAATACGACTTGTACGTCGTGGAAGGCTCCGTGTGCCGCTCCTCGTCGGGCTTCTGATCGTTATGTCCGAATTGGATGAGCAAATAATCGTCGGCCTTGATTTCGTTCAAAATCGCGTCCAGCCGACCTTCGTCGATGAAGCTTTTGGAGCTGCGGCCGGATTTCGCATGGTTGGCCACGACGACGTCGTGCTTCAGGAAGCTCTGAAGCATCTGTCCCCAGCCGGCGTACGGAAACCCGTCCTCCGGCTGATCGGTCACGGTCGAATCGCCGGCCAGGAACATCGTCGCCGCATGCGGGGCGGGCGTAATTTCCAGCGCGTTGACGCGCGGGGCCGGACCGGAAAAATGCAGCTTGAGCTGCCCGTCCCGGACGCTTGCCGCAACGGTTTCCCGCACGAATTGGCCGGCCGAAACGCTGCGCCGCTGCAATAGCAGACGGCCGGGCGAGGCTTTGAGCGTCGTGCACGCCGGAGCGATCCAGTCCCCCATCAGGACGGACAGCGTATAATTGCCGTTCGGAACGTCCACGATGAATACGGCGTCCGCGGGAATGACGAGGTCGCGCTTGAGCGGGCCGGGCTCCTTGCGGTCGCGGGCGGCGACGGCGGAGCCGGCGGCAAAGCCGTACCCCGAGCCGGAATCGTATACGGTGCGGTCGGTTACTTTTATGTACCCCGATTCGGGTTCGGAGCTGCCGAAATCGAATTTCCAACTCTTTTTATCCATCTTTAAGGCCAACCTCCCGTCGTTTTATCTAATACTGTCATTATAGGACCTCCGCCTTTCCGGCGGTAGGCAATAATCCGGGCGGAATGTTCAATAAACCGTCCAACGGGTAAAACTATGGAGAAAGAAAAGGCAACGGCGGTTAGTTCGGTCGGGCTTAGGCCAAACTTTGATAAAGTCCGTCAATTAACGGCAAAGAGTCTGTACCTGTTTGTAAAGCCTGTGTTAAGATATGATGTGGATTTGTAAACTAAACGTTAAGGCATCCATCAGTGGAAAGAAGGGCTATCGGTGTTTCGGAAAAAGGATATTTTCTTTAAAACGTTGGAGGAAATGGCCGATCTCATCGTCGAAACGGTTGACCGGTTTGCGGCCGCGGTCGACGGAGATTTGCCGGATACGGCGGCTTTCGCCAAAGAAATGAAGGAGTACGAGCATCGCGGCGACAATTTCGCCCACCTGATTTTGACCGAATTGAACAAGACGTTCATCACCCCGATCGAACGGGAAGACATCATGGCCCTCACGAAAATGCTCGACGACGTGCTCGACGGCATCGAGGCGAGCGCCTCCCGGTTCGACATGTACCAAATTTCGAAGGCCGACCCCTACATCCGCAAATTCGGCGACTGCCTCCGCCGTTCCGGCCTGGAGATCAAATCCGCCATTTACTTGCTGACCCAGAAGAAGCTGCTGGCCATGCAGACGCACTGCGTGACGCTGAACGAGCTCGAGAACGAAGGGGACGAACTGATGCGGCAAGGCATCAAAAATTTGTTCGTCAACGTCAAGGACCCGATCGAACTGATCAAGCACAAAGAAATTTACGAGCGGCTGGAAGAGACGACCGACGCCTGCGAAGACGTTGCAAACATTCTCCAGTCGATCATTATGCGCAATTCGTAAGAGCGCGATAGAAGAGACGTGACAAGATGGATCAGTTAACTATAATTGTCGTTCTAATCGTCGTACTGGCGCTTGCTTTCGATTTCATCAACGGGTTTCACGACACGGCCAACGCGATCGCCACCAGCGTTTCCACCCGGGCCCTGCGCCCGCGCGTCGCGATTTTGCTGGCGGCCGTCATGAACTTGATCGGCGCGCTCATGTTTACCGGAGTCGCGAAAACGATCGGCGGATCGATCACGGACCCGTTCAAGCTCGAGCACGGGCTGACTGTCGTCATGGCCACCTTGATCGCCGCGATCGCTTGGAATTTGATCACATGGTGGTTCGGCATTCCGTCCTCGTCCTCGCACGCGCTGATCGGGTCGCTGGCCGGCGCCGCGATCGCTTCCGAAGGCTGGAACGGCATCAATTATTCGGGCTTTTCCTCCATCGTGCTGGGCCTGGTCATTTCGCCGGTGATCGCGTTTGCGCTCGGATTTACGATCATGTTCCTGTTCAAGCGCATCCTGGCTCGGACAAGCCCGCATCAGATCAACAAGGTTTTCCGTTCGGGACAAGTTCTTACCGCCGCCTTCCAGGCGTTCACGCACGGCACGAACGACGCGCAAAAAGCGATGGGCATCATCACGATGGCGCTCGTCGTCGGAGGCTTCCAGACGACGCTCGACGTGCCGTTCTGGGTCAAGCTTTCCGCGGCGCTCGCCATGGCTCTCGGAACGTCGCTCGGCGGCTGGAAAATCATCAAGACGATGGGGACGAAAATTTTCAAAATCGAGCCGATCAACGGCTTCTCCGCCGACCTCAGCTCGGCCGCCGTCATTTTTTCGTCGACGCTGCTTCATCTTCCGGTCAGCACGACTCATGCGATTACGTCGTCCATTTTGGGCGTCGGCGCGGCCAAGCGTTTCCGCAGCGTTCGCTGGGATACGGCCGGCCGAATCGTCATGACGTGGATCGTCACGATTCCGATCGCCAGCGTCCTTGCGGCTTGCGTGTACTGGGTTTTGAGTTTGTTCCATTGATCCGCCGTCGGTTCTTTCGCTCGCTTTTCCGGCCAAACATCCATCACCATTTTAGCGGATTCTGGTTACAATAGTAGTGAATCCAACTTTTTGCCTGTCTTGATCTTGCCGCCAATCGGCCGCCGCCGGCGACCGTTTGGAGTTGGGAGGTACGTCATGCAGACATCCGTACTACAAGCCAAATCGTGCGCCGAATTGTTCGAGGAGTTCAAAAAAGAACGCCCGGACGTCCGGGGAGAGAAGCTTGTCTTCACTGGCGTCGGCGGCAGAGACGTGTATAATATTACGGCCCCGTTCCAGGACGACGGAGAATGGGTCATCGCGGGCCGGGTCGAAAGAAGAGACAGCGAGAGGTCGCAGGTGATGTTTTTCGTCGAGCGGCACGGCCAGTGGCAGCCGCGGCCGAACGCCCCGGTGTTCGCGCTGCAGGATCCTTTCGTCACCTTTATTCGCGGGGAGCTTGTTTTCGGCGGCGTCGAAGTGTACTTCGACAGCTCCGACGAGCATTACGTCACTTCGTGGCGGACCGTTTTTTACCGCGGGCCCCGGGTGAACGAGCTGGAGCCTTTCGCCAAAGGGCCGCTGACGATGAAGGATATCCGGCTTGCGGAGATCGGCGACGGACGAATCGGCGTGTTCACCCGCCCGATGCCGGTCGACGATGCCCGGGCGATGATCGGGTATACCGAAATCGGAAAGCTCGAAGAGCTGACCGAGCAGGTGTTGGAAACCGCGCCGGTGCTTCCGGATCAGTTTCTGAAAGTGGAATGGGGCGGCGCGAACGAGACGCACAGGCTCGCGAACGGATGGATCGGCGTTTTGGGCCATATTGCTTGCATGGAAGAAGGAAACATCCGGCATTATTATCCGATGACTTTCGCCCTTCATCCGGATACGCGCAAGTATACGCCGATCAAGCTGATCGCTTCGCGGGATATATTTCCCGACGGCCCGGCGAAACGGGCGGACCTGGAGGACGTGCTGTTCAGCGGCGGGCTGCATCGCCACGAGGACGGCACGGCCACGCTGTACACCGGCGTCAACGATGCGGAAGCGCACCGGATCGTGATCGAGGATCCTTTTTTGGAGTACGAGCAATAGATCGCTTTTGAACGCCAATAAGCGGCAAAGCCTGGGGATGTTCCGGCTTTGCCGCTTATTTGGCGTTTGCGGGACCCGTGCGCAAGCGCCGTCCCCGGCGCTGAAGCGGGCATGGACGCGGGACCCGTGCGCAAGCGCCGTCCCCGGCGCTGCGGGCATGGACGCGGGACCCGTGCGCAAGCGCCGTCCCCGGCGCTGCGGGCATGGACGCGGGACCCGTGCGCAAGCGCCGTCCCCGGCGCTGCGGGCATGGACGCGGGACCCCGTGCGCAAGCGCCGTCCCCGGCGCTGCGGGCATGGACGCGGGACCCGTGCGCAAGCGCCGTCCCCGGCGCTGCGGGCATGAACGCTGCCCGAGCCGACGCCCGGATCCGGCGGCATGCGAGGTTCGCTGCGGGCGCTCTTTCGCGAAGCGCCGCTTTTTTATCGGCGCTTGCGCGGCCGGCCGCCGCCCGTTCGCCGCACGGCGCTTCTGTACGAGCGCCTGCCGGAGCCTCCGTATGCGCGCTTGCCGGAGCCGCGGCGCCCCGTTCGCCTGCGCGATCTTTTGCGCGGGCGGTACTCGATGCCCGGCGACAGGTCCGAGCCGGCGGTTCCGGCCTTGCCTTTGCCGATAAACAGTTTGATAAGCGGAGCCATTTGCTGCATGGTGGCTACGAATTTTTGGATTTTTCCCATGTTGGCGAGAATGCCGTCGATACCGCCCAAACGATCTACCAATCCCTTGATGTCGTTTAGGTTGGCGAAGGCGGCGAGGCCTTTGGCCGGAGCCGCGGCCTGGACGGCGGGGTTGACGACTTCGACCGGGCTGAAGGGAACCGGGGGCCCCCCGAAGGGATCGCCGAGTCCGGGAAACGCGCCTCCCGCTCCTTGAGGCACTCCCCCGAGCGGCGGGCCTCCGCCGCCCGGACCGGGAGTCAGGCCGCGCAGGGAGGGCGGATTGCTGTTGGCGTTGTTCATATGGCAGGTGTCACACCCTTTGACGAAAAAGTAGGTTCAAGCATGCGGGCGTTGCCCCGGATCAAGCTCCATATCGGTACGCATGCTACAGGTTATGTGCGGAGGGGGCTCCGGGACTGGACGGTAGCCCGTGATTCGGAGAAATTCGTTCAGCGAAGGAAACCGGGAGCGATGCGGCATCTGGCATTCAAAGCGGAATCTCGCCATGAGGTGGACGGACTTTTCATTCGTTTGGAAGAAAACGGCGCGAACATCCTGAACGAGCCCGAAATATTCCGTGAATACGGTCCCGAACGACTGTGCCATTTTTTTAAAGATATCGAAAGATATCGAGGGAATCAAATATTAAATTGTTTGCAATGAACCTTGAGAAAAACGAGATAGGGGAGCGTCAGCGGATGCCATGCGGTCGACCGGCCGCCGTCATGGAGCGAAACACCGCGCGCTGCGCGCGGTACGAAAAGACGGAGTCGCTTCATGCGGATGTAGTTTATTTCTGTGAAGCGTGAATACGGTGATGCTTGAAGAAGTTTTCGAAACAAAGTAGAATGAAGGAAATCGGGAAGCGATGCCGCGAATTGAGGTGATTCGGTATGCAATTGAAAAAACTGAACGACAAGACGATCGACCAATTGTTCGAGGCGGTGCTGACGCTTAAGACCGTGGAAGAATGCTACATCTTTTTCGACGATCTGTGTACGGTGAACGAGATTCAATCGTTATCTCAGCGTCTGGAAGTCGCCCGCATGCTGGGTAAAGGAAACACTTACAATAAAATCGAAGCCGAAACGGGCGCCAGCACGGCGACGATCTCCCGGGTGAAGCGCTGCCTGAACTACGGCAACGACGGTTATAAGCTTACGCTGGAACGGCTTGGCCGGTTCGGAAACGGAGCGGACGAGGAGAAGGCGGAGGAAAAGGCCGAGGAAAAGGCCGAGGAAAAGGCCGAGGGCTAAGGTTGAGGGCAGGTTGAGGCTGCGTGCCGGCTGATTTGTTTTGCATTTAACAAACTAACGTTTTGGTCGAGGCTGCCGGGTTGAACCGGCAGCCTCGACTTTTTAAATTGTTTTCCATTTTTCTTGGGACAAAAATGGGGACTGGACGGACCACATGGTGGGTTGGCGGCGGGAATGGCGGGCAAGAAGGGGACTGGACGGACTACATGGGGGTCAGACGGCGGGCTTGGCGGGCAAGAAGGGGACCAGACGGACCACATGGTGGGTTGGCGGCGGGAATGGCGGGCAAGAAGGGGACTGGACGGACTACATGGGGGGTTGGCGGCGGGTTTGGCGGGCAAGAAGGGGACTGGACGGACTACATGGTGGGCAGACGGCGGCTAAGGAACTGTAGCAAATTAAACTACCTATTTCTAGGTGAAATCGTGTAATTCCATTCTCCATGAAAGTCATTTTTTTCTAGGTTTACTTGGGCCAGTTCTTCATCCGTTACTTTGATTCCTTTTGGGTACGCTGTTGTGTCCAACTCGGCCTGTACCTTCAGCCCGGTTGTTGTCGTCGTGGACGCAATCAGATTGACAATGACCTCGTGGCTGGTTAGCGGCTTTCCCCGCCAATTCTGGGTGATGCATGAAAACAGACGATGCTCAATCTTGTTCCATTTGCTCGTCCCCGGTGGAAAGTGGCAGACCGATAGGGACAACCCCGTTTCGTCCGACAACGTCTGCAACTCCGTCTTCCACAGCCGTACACGAGAGCCGTTGCTTCCGCCTCCATCCGCTGTGATCAGGAGCTTCGTGGCGTTTGGATAGGTAGCTTGACCCATCGCCGTCCACCAACGGCGGATGCTTTCTACCGCAAAAGCTGCCGTATCGTGATCCGTGCCTACGCTCACCCATCCGGCATTCGCGCTGAGATCATAGACGCCGTATGGATTGACTTTTCCGAGCTCGGGGATTTGAAAATCATGAACGCGTACCTTCTCCGGGCTGCCTTTGGGTTGCCATTCGACACCGCCGTTTTTGAAGTCGCCGACCAACTCTTTTTTCTTGGTATCCACGGAGATCACCGGCTCTCCTTCGTTTTGGAAGGCCTGCACCTGATCGTGAATATGCTGAAATTGCGCATCACGGTCTTCATGACGACCGCCTTCTTCTGTTTTTCGATTGGCCTGCAGACTGTAGCCGAGCTCGTGTAATAGCGTGGCTACCATCTTGTTGTCGGTCTTGTGCCCCATTTCATTCAAGGCGGCAGCGAGTTTACGCGTACTCTTGTTCGTCCAGCGCAGAGGCGAGTCGGGTTCACCTCGGGTAGCGGGATCAATCAACTTCTCCAGATCGCTCAGCAGCGTCGGATCCGTATCCACCGTTCGCTTCCGACCCCCACCCGATTTCCGAATCCGTTCAGGGTCGATCTGCTCCGGGTTCTTCAATTCCCGAATGCCCGCTTGGATGACTTTATGACTGATTCCCAATTCTCGTTCGACGAATGCGATCCCTCCACGACCATAAGCGAGGGCTTCAGTTGCCGCAAATAATCGTCTCTGACGTTCATTCAGAAAGGGGCTCAATTGTTCGTAACGTTGCTTCAACGTATTCTGCATGAGAGGATTCCTCCTTCGGGTTGGAGGCCGTTCTCCTGCCAAGCCGTTGTTTCTACCAGTCTACCAGATTTCGCTACATCGCGCTTTCTTCATTTCCAGCCTTATGTGTAATTTATTAGGGTGTTTATTTCGCTACAGTCCCTAAGGATTGAAACGGCAAGCAAAATTGTTTATGATCAAACTATCAAAAGTTCGATGGACCTAAAGCATAGGCCGTTCGTTCGGAGGATATCCGAATGGACGGTCTATGTACTTTTCCAGGGGGGATATGTTTATGGGAGCCTCTCAATCGAATCCGTTTGAACAGGCGTACGATCAAATGATGGAGCAGGCTATACGGAGCAGCGGGGAAGATCGCAAGAAAAGGCTCAAAGAAGATCATGGTTACTTAGAGAAGCTGTTTTTAGAAAAAGTATGGTGGCCTGCCGTAGGGAATCTGAATTTTTTGCATCCGGAATACGAAATTCGGGATTTTAAAGACGGGGTTCGATTTTGCGACTATGCTTATCTTCCTCCAAAAGGGAGCGATATGATTTTGGAAACCGACGGATTCGGCCCCCATTCGATGAGCAGATGGAAGTTCGGCGACGATTTGGAGAGACAGAATCATATTCTGCTGGATGACTGGAAACTGCTGCGGTTTTCCCGGGACTTTATTTTGGAGAAGCCGAGACAGTGTCAGCAAACGTTGCTTTTGGGCTTGGCCAAATGGTCGGGTATGCTCCCGAAAGAACAGGTTATCGAATTAAATGTTTATGAACGCGCCATTCTGCATCTGGTGATGGAGTTGTCAGGTGATCCAACTCCTGCAGATACGGCGAAAAAACTCGCGATCGATCGAAAAACGGCCCTCTCGAATCTTCGTTCACTTGCAGACAAAGGCTTGCTTACCCCCATACGTTCTGCGAAGGGGCGCACGATGCGATATGTTCCGGCCGCCTCTCTTCAACCTCGCAAACGAAGTGACGGAGCGAAAATCGAACGTTATTAATGTAAAAAACGACCGGCCGGCCCCTGCCCCGCGCGGGGGAGGCCGGTCCGGCCCTCCATTACGTCAGAACTTGCATGTCCGAACCGAAGCCGATTTGAATCCAGAAAACGCCGACCGTCCGAATTACCCCGGCGATCGCCATCAAGAGGGGTTACGGGTTTTGTCGTTCTTCCTCCGGACCATCCTCTTCCCCCGAAGGCGACCGATTCGCGTACTGGTCCTGATCGCTGCCCCAGACATAGTCGTAGTTGGTCGGGTCCGGCCGGATACCGTCAGGCTGTTCATGCCCGAGCTGCTCCTGTCCAAACTGCTCCTGTCCAAGCTGCTCCTGTCCAAGCTGTTCCTGTTCAAGCTGTTCCCGTCCCGGCCGTTCCGGCAGCCGGTTTGCTTTTCCGCTTTGTTCGTTCATGAGCGCACTTCCTTTTTTTGCATATCAGTATGCGCAAAGGCCCGTCCTTCTAGTCGGCGGCCGCAGAAGCCGGCACCCGGACGATGGCGACGGTGCGCCGTTGACGCGGGAGGATGCGAGGGGACGCGGCTTCTGAGCGAAGGGGATATCGCGATAAGCGGGAAAAAGAAGGAACCGGCCGGAGGCGGGCGGAAGCGCCGGGAGACGGGGCGGAGGCTGGATATGGGGCGTAAGAGTAGAGTTTCGGAAACCGGTCATTCGGTGCGCGCTACCGTTTTGCGGATATGGAAGGTAAAACGCATACCTTCCTTTTTGCTTCCATTTTTTTGTTGCCGGATTCAAAAACGCTGTGTATGCTAGGAGCAGGCAAGTCGACAGCCCCAAGGGGGGGAACGCATGCATTTTTGGCAATCCGTCCGGTTCAAAATCGTATTCGGCTTCTGCGCGATCATCGCGCCGCTCGTCCTGTTTCTCATCTACAACAACGTGTACGCGATGAGGCTCGTCACCAACCAGATCTCCTCCCACTACAACAAGCTGCTGGACATGAACGTCCGCGAGAACGACCGCATCCTGCAGGAGTACATCTACTATTTGACCCGCCTGGATCGTCACTCCGACATCCCGCTGCTGCAAACGCTCAGCATTCTTGACAGCGATTACACGATGGCCAAAATCCGCCTGATGAACCAGTTCGCCCTGGACTCCAGCGGGATTTACTACAACATGGACACGATTTTCCTGTACATCAAAAACAACGAGGACCTGTTTTTCGTGACCAGCGACAACACGAATTACCGGGAAAAGCAGGACGCCCTCGTCAAGTGGTCCCGGGAAAATCTCGGCGACATGGCGGCTCCCGAGACGAACCGCTGGCGCACGATCGCGGTGGAGGGGGAAACCCGCGCCAATTATTTGCTGCACACGCACGAGCTCGGGCTGGACGTGTACTCCGGGGTTATCGTGCAAACCGGCAATTTGCTGCGGGTGCTGGAAGGCTTCGACGTCGGCCCGGAAGGCGGGGCGTTTCTGCTCGACGGGGAAGGCCGCCTGCTGGCCGAAAACGCGTTTCCGCTGCTCGCGGACGCGGAGTTTCGGAAGGAAATGGCGAGCCGGTCGGGCACCTACGGGAACGTCGAGTACGGAGGCGAGTCGTATTTGGCGCTGTCCAAGCCGTCGGCTTTCGCGGACGTGAACTACGTCATCGTGATGAAGGAATCGTATATTTTGCAAAACCTCCCCTTTTTCCAAAAGATGTTGTACTACTGGATTCCGCTCATGGTTGCGCTGCTGCTGACGTTTTACCTCGTGTTTTTGCAGCGGATCATTTTCAAGCCCCTCGTCGAGCTGCTTCGCGGCATGCGGAAGCTGGGACAGGGGCGCTTCGACGTCCGGCTGCCGGCCGGCCGCAACGCCAATACGGAGTTCGCGTTCATGTCGGGAACGTTCAACCAGATGGCGGAGCAGATCGAAAAGCTGAAAATCGACGTGTACGAGGAGCAGCTTCGCGTCCAGCGCGCGGAATACAAGCATTTGCAGGTGCAGATCAACCCGCATTTTTACATGAACAGCCTGAACATCATTTACAACCTCGCCGCCCTCAAGGACTTCAAAACGGTGCAAAAGCTGTCGCTTCACCTGGCGGATTATTTCCGGTTCCTCATGCAAAGCCACCGGAGTCTCGTCCGCCTGGAGGAGGAAATCAAGCATATCGGACACTACCTGGAAATCCAGAAGCTGCGCTATGTGAACAAGCTGGATTACGAGTTCGATATCGCGCCCGCCCACCTCGCCTGCCGCCTGTCGCCGCTGATGGTGCAGCCGTTCGTGGAAAACTCGGTCATCCACGGGTTCAACAAGCGCCGCCAGGACGGCACGATGTTCCGCATCCGCATCGTCACGGAAGAAGATCCGGCCGAGCCGCAGCGGTACGTGCTGCTCCGGGTGGAGGACAACGGGCCGGGCTTCCCGGAGGGGATGCTGGGCGAGCTGGAACGGGGCACGTATATGGACGGAGACGGGGAGCAGCATTTGGGGATCTGGAACATTTTGCGCCGTTTCAACATGCTGTACGAGGGCGACGGGGGCATCGCGTTTCGCAACGCGGACGGGGGCGGGGCGGTCGTGGAAATCCGCCTGCCGCTGGGACGGAGCCAGACGCCGGGCGGCGAGGAGCCGGAGCCGGGATTAAAGGAAGGCGCGCAAGGGTCGAAGGAGGAAACGTATGCTGACGTTGTTGGTCGTTGACGACGAAATTTACGCCCTGAAGGGGATTACGCAAGGCATCGACTGGTCGGATCTGCCGTTTGCGAGCGTGCTCGAAGCGGAAAGCGTGTCGGAAGCGCTCGAGCACGCGCGGAACGGCCGCGTGGACCTGGTCATCTCCGACATCGAAATGCCAGAGGCGAACGGAATCGAGCTGCTGCGCCGGCTCAAGGAGCTGTCGCCGGAGACGCTGACGATTTTTCTGACCGGACATGCCCGGTTCGAATACGCGCAGGAAGCGCTGCATTACGGCTGCTTCGATTATTTGCTGAAGCCGGTCGACCACGACGCGCTGAAGGACATCGTCCGCCGGGCGGTGCGGGAGATCGAGCGGCGCAAGGAGCAGCTCGCGTTCGAGCATATGCTCGATCAGTACCGCCGGCAGTGGGCGCAGCAGCTGCCGATTCTGATCGAGCGGTTCTGGCAGGAGGTGCTGGCGGGCCGGTTCGCGCTGTCCGAAAGCCGGCTGGAGCGCGAGTTCGCGCGGTACGATATTCCGCTCGGCAAGGGAGGGCGCGTGCTGCCGGTGCTGCTCAGCATCGAAGGCTGGGACGCGGAGCTGGGCGAGCGCGACGAGAGCATCATGGAATACGCGGTGCGCAAGGCGGCCGAGGAGATCGTGCTGGAAGGCGGGCCGGGCGTCGTGCTGCAGGACCGCGATTTGAACGTCGCGCTGGCGTATGCGGGCGGCGGGGCTTTGGACCGCAAGGCGCTGCTGGGGCGGTGCGCGCAGTATGTGGCGGCTTGCAGGCAGTATTTTCACTGCAGGGTGTCGTGTTATGTCGGCGACGCGGAGGCGGTCGCCGGATTGCCCGCGGCGCTGGAGCGGTTGACGCAGCTGGAGCGGGCCAACGTGGCGGCGCCGCAAAGCGTCATCGACGCGAACGAGGCGGAGGCGGGCGCCGCCGCGATCGGGGGGGGCCGCCGCCGCCCCGGTCGCGGCCGGTTCTTATACAAAACTCCGAGGCCACGGGACAGGCCGAAAAATTGGCAGCACGCCCCACTCCGTGAACGAAGGCGCGGGGGCGGGGTGCCCCCCGCGCCTTCGTTCACGGAGTGGGGCGTGCTGCTGGACGGAGGGGAGACCGAGGCGCTCGCGCTCGGCATCGAGCAGGCGATGGCCCGCTACCGGAGCGAAGGGGCGAGCCGGGAGCATCTGGAGCTGTTTTATTACGGGTTCGTCCATATGCTGTACCAGTCCGCCTCGCGCAAGGGGGTGCCGGTTTCCGACATCGCGACTTCGCAGGAGCTGGGCGAGGGGCTGGCGATCCGGACGCCGGAACTGATGCAGGGCTGGGCGGGGAAGCTGATCCGGAAGGCGGGGCTCGTCTTCCAGGAGAGGCAGCGCGACCCGTCCGCGGTCATCGCCAAAATCCAGGCGTTCATCCAGGAGCATCTCGACCGGGATTTGAGCCGCGACGACATCGCGCAGTCGGTGTACCGCAATCCCGCCTATTTGTCGCGGATGTTCCGCAAGGAAACGGGCATGTCGCTGACCGATTACATCGTGCAGATGAAGATGGAACGGGCGAAGCGGCTGCTGACGGAGACGAACGACAAAATCAGCAACATCGCGGAAGGGCTCGGGTACGGCCATTTTTCGTATTTTGCCAAGCTGTTCAAAAAGACGTGCGGCGTGACGCCGCAGGAGTACCGCAAAAAGCACCAGACGGTGCGGTGAGCGAGTCCGATCCATTTTTCCCAAATGTCACCAAAGTGCTATGTCGGTCACCCCAGTAGATAGATGGCGGCGAAGGCGTCCCGTTACAATGAAGTCACGCAAAACGTCTGACGAAGGATTGTGATGGAGATGGCGCAAGCCGCGCAAGCGACCGTTCCCCGGCGAAAGACAGGCCGGGCGGAGAAGCCGCTGAACCAAAGCTACTGGAAAAAATACGGGGTTTTCTATTTCATGATGGCCCCCGCGCTGATCGTGCTGCTCGTCAACAACTATTTGCCGATGATCGGCGGGCTGATCGCGTTCAAAAACATGTCGTACTCGTCGCCGAGCTTTTTCACCAACTTTCTGGAGAGCCCGTGGGTCGGCTTTCAAAATTTCGAATACCTGTTCAATACGACGGACGCCTGGATCATTACCCGGAACACGCTCGCGTACAACGCGGTTTTCATTTTCCTGAACCTCGTGATCGGCGTGGGGCTTGCGCTCATGTTCAACGCGATGCGCAACCGCCGGGCGGCGAAGGCGTATCAGACGGCGATGTTCCTGCCTTATTTTCTGTCCTGGATCATTCTCGCGTATCTCGTGTATGCGTTTCTGAACCCGGAAATCGGGATCGTCAACCGGGTCGTGCTTCCGTGGTTCGGCGCGGAGGCGGTCGACTGGTACTCCGATCCGAAATGGTGGCCGGTCGTGCTGCCGCTCGTCAACACGTGGAAGGGCATCGGCTACTACGCGGTCATTTACCTTGCCGCCATCGTCGGCATCGACAACGAGTATTACGAGGCGGCGCATATGGACGGCGCCAGCAAAGCCCGGCAAATCTGGAGCATTACGCTGCCCTTGATCAAGCCGGTCATCATCACGATGACGCTGCTGCAGATCGGGCGGATTTTTTACGCGGACTTCGGCTTGTTCTTCCAGGTGACGCGCAACGCCGGAGCGCTCTACGACAAAACGCTCGTCATCGACACCTACGTGTACCAAGGCTTTCTCGTTACGGGGGATATCGGCATGTCCTCGGCCGCAGGGATGTACCAGGCCGTCGTCGGCTTCGTGCTTGTGCTGGCATCCAACCTGATCGTTAGGCGCATCAGCAAAGACGACGCTCTGTTCTGACCACCGAAGGAGGGAATCCCATGGCTACGGCCGCAACCGCAACCCGTACGAAAAAGCTCCGCCCGAACGAAATTTCGCGCGGCTCCAATATCGTCATCAATCTGTTCTTCCTGTTCTACACGGCGCTGTGCATTTTGCCGCTGCTGCTCGTCGTCGCCGTGTCCTTTTCGGACGAGCGGGCGGTGACCGTCAACGGCTACAAGCTGTGGCCGGAGCAGTTCAGCCTCGCCGCTTACGACTTTTTGCTGAGCGACTGGTGGGCGATCGCCGAATCGTACGGCGTTTCGATCATCGTCACGGTCGTCGGCACGGTCGTCGCGCTTACGATCATGACGATGTACGCGTACCCGATATCGCGGCGGGACTTCAAGCATCGCAACATTTTTTCGTTCATCATGTTTTTCACGATTTTGTTCAACAGCGGGCTCGTTCCGTTCTATCTCGTCTACAAGCAGGGGCTGCAGCTGCAGGATACGCTCGCGGTGCTGATGATTCCGCTGTTCGTGCAAGGATTTTTCGTCATCCTGATCCGGACGTTTTTCACGAATTCGATCCCTCCGGCGCTGGTCGAATCGGCCAAAATCGACGGGGCCGGCGAGTTCCGGACGTTCGTGCAAATCATCATTCCCTTGTCGCTTCCGGTGCTCGCCTCGGTCGGCCTGCTGTGCACGCTCAACTACTGGAACGACTGGTTTCTGAGCCTCTTGTTCATTTCGTCCGACGGTCCGATGAGCATCCAGTTCCGCATGTACCGGACCTTGCTGGACATTCAATATTTAAGCTCCAACGCGCAGGCCTACTCGGCCATCATGCAGGCGAACCCGAATTTCCGGATGCCGAGCGAAACGGCGCGGATGGCGATGGCCGTCGTGGGCATCGGCCCGATCATCTTCATCTATCCGTTCTTCCAGCGCTATTTCATCCAGGGGCTGACCGTAGGAGCGGTGAAAGGGTAAAAAGATCCGAACGGGCAAATGGCACAGTCGGCTGCGGCAAGACGATCCGATCGGCTTCAACCGGTTACCGGCCGGTTAGGCATAGATTATCCATTTAAAAAAGGGAGGCAATACCGATGCTCAACAAGAGCAGAAAGCCGCGCAAGTCATTTTTGATGCTGACGGCGCTGATGGTCGCGCTCGTCGCCGTGCTGGCGGCATGCGGCGGAAACAACGGAAACGGCAGCAACAGCTCGCCGTCCGCAAGCCCTTCGGGAAGCGCATCTCCGTCCGCAAGCCCGTCCGAAAGCGCTTCGGCGGCGCCCAGCGATGCCGCGTCCGACCTGAAGGAGTACGAGCTGACGCTGTTCCTGCCCGGCACGCCGCCCAAGGACGAGCAGAAGGTAGAGGCGGAAATCAACAAGCATTTGAAGGAAAAAATCAACGCGACGCTGGACATCAACTTCATCGACTGGGGCCAATGGGACAATAAAATGAACATGGCGATCGCAAGCCGCGATCCGATGGACATTATTTTCACCGCGCAGTGGAACGGCCACTCGGCCAACGTCGCCAAGGGCGCCTTCCTGCTGCTGAACGATCCGAACGGCAAGCACGGCAATCTGCTCGAGCAGTACGGACAGGATATTTTGTCGTCGCTGCCGGAAGCGTTCCTCAAAGGCGCGAAAATCGACGGCTTCAATTACGGCGTGCCGGCGAACAAGGAGCTGGCGGAGCAGGGCGGCATCGTGTACCGGACCGATATCGCCGAAGAGCTCGGCCTGACCGAGCAAATCCAGGCGGTCAAAACGATCGCCGACCTCGAACCGATTCTCGCGACCGTCAAAGAGAAGAAGCCCGACATGATCCCGATTTTCATGCGCGACGGCGAGAACTTCAACGCGCACTATTTTGCCAAGTACGATTATTTGGGCGATTCGACGATCGACGGAGTCATCCTGAAGGACGGAACGGAAACGAAGGTCATGGCCCGCTACGAGCATCCGCGCTATATGGAAACGCTGAACATTACCCGCGACTTTTTCAAAAAAGGGTACATCAACAGCGACGCGGCCACGACGCAGCTCGGCGTAAACGACGCAATGAAAAAAGGCGACGTCTTCATGGTCGTCTCCCCGCTCAAGCCGGGCAAGGACGCGGAGCTGGCGAACGCCACCGGCCTGGCGGGCAAGCTCGGCCAAGTCGCAATGACGGAGCGGACGGTCGCCACCAGCGACACGGCCGGCTCGATGCTCGGCATCTCCTCGACGTCCGGCGATCCGGCCCGCGCGATGATGCTGATCAACCTGCTGCACTCCGACAAGTACCTGAACAACCTGATCAACTTCGGCATCGAAGGCGACCACTACTCTCGCAGCGGCGAAATCATCACGCCGACGGACAATACGGCGAACTACAGCATCGGCGCGGCGTGGATGCTCGGCAGCCAGTTCCTGAACTACGTCTGGAACACGGAAGCGCCGGACAAATGGGAGCAGTTCAAGCAGTTCAACACGGACGCGCACAACTCGCCGGGCCTCGGCTTCACGTTCAACGCCGAGCCGGTCAAATCGCAGGTGTCCGCGATGAACAACACCCGCAAGCAGTACGACCCGGGCCTCGACACCGGCTCGATCGACCCGTCGAAGGCGGAGGAGTACTACAACAAGCTGAAGGCGAACGGCCTCGACAAGGTCATCGCCGAGAAGCAGACGCAGCTGGACGCGTTTCTTGCGGGGAATTAAGGGATAGATTGGGTTGGAGCCGCCGGGCGATTTTGGCCCGGCGGTTTTTCTGTTCAGGTATGAAATCCAAGCCCCGGATGATGTCGACGGAAAATTGGATGGTATTCACCCCGGTCTATGATCCGTTCTTGTTGTGGTATAATGGAAATAGGAAAGTTCGTTCGTAAATCGTGAAGCCATGGGGTTGAGATGATGACCGAACTGTTGGAGCCGACTGTAGATTTTGTATTCAAACAAATCTTCGGAAGCGAAGAGAATAAAGACGACGTTCTGCTCAACTTTCTGAATGAAGCGTTGCGAGAAACCGAACCGAAGCCGTTTGTCAGCCTTGTGTTGCTAAATCCGCAAATGGACAAAAATGCTCTAACCGACAAGCAAGCTATTTTGGATGTCCGCGCTCAGAATGAAGACGGCAAGCAAGTAAATCTGGAAATCCAGGTCACCAATAAATACGATATGCCGAAGCGCAGTTTGTACTATTCGGCAAAGATGTATGAGGAGCAGCTTGCGGAAGGGCAGTTTTATAAAAGTTTAAAGAAGGTTATTTCCATTAATATCTTGACCTATAACCAGATTCCTAATGAACGGTTTCATAATATCTATCACCTGCGGGAAGACCATACCGGCGAGTTGTTGCTGGACGATATCGAAATTCATTTCATGGAATTGTCGAAGCTAAGGCTTACACCGCACAAGATGGATGATCGGTTGGTGAATTGGCTGCTTTTCATTAACGGTGCGCCTAAAGATCGATGGGAGGAATTGGCGATGGATACGCCGGGTTTGAAAAAAGCGATGACAACGCTGGAATTTTTAAGCCAGAACAAGGAAACGCGAATGCTTTACGAAATGCGAAAAAAGGCGCTTCTCGATGAGCAGTCCGCACTGGATTATGCTCAATCACGGGGAAGAGCGGAAGAGAAGGCGGAAGTGGCCAAGAAGATGCTTCATGAAGGCTTGTCCGTTTCGCTCATTTCCAAAGTAACCGGACTGTCCGAAATAGAGATCGAAGCGCTGAGCAAGCAGATCCATTAAAGACCAATTTAATTGCTCGATAGTAAGATTCGGGGCTTCTGCTCCGGTCTTATTTTTTTGCAACGGGTAACCCGGCTGCCGTTCGTTGACATTGAGTTAACGTTTCGATAGCATGAATAGGAAGGTTTGCAAAATGACCGGCGAAGAGTTACCGGAAAGAGGTGCGCGCCCGTGAAGCCCGGAATATTGGTCATCAGCCACGGTTCCCGCGAGAAGGAATGGGTCGAACGCGTGGATCGGACGGTCGAGGAAGCGCGGAGCGTCTTGCAGCGGCGGCTGGCGGGGGCCGGAGCGGCAGCGTTGAACGGGGAAGGTACGAGGGAGAAGCCCGAAGCCGTCGAGGTCGTCGGCGCGTACCTGGAGCTGGTCGAGGGGCGGCTGATCCAGGACGGGGTCGACCGGCTGGAGGAAGCGGGCGCGACGCATGTGCTGGCCGTGCCGCTTTTTCTGTCGTCCGGGAGCACGCATGTCGACGAGATCGGCTGGGCGCTCGGCGCTTATCCGGAGCCGCGAAGAGAGACGGATCTGGAGCGCATGCGGGTCGGCGCGAAGCTAACGTACGGGAGGCCGCTCGCGAACGACGCGGAGGTGGCCGAGGCGCTGGCGGATTTGGCGGCGCGCGTCTCGGAGAGCCCGGCGGAGGAGAGCCTGCTCCTGATCGGCCACGGCAGCGAGGAGCCGTGGTTCCGCGAGGCGTGGGAGCGGGATTTGAGCGGGCTGGCCGTGCGGATTGCGGAGCGCGTCGGCTTTGCCGATGCCGCGGCGGCGATGCTGCGGCCGGATCAGGCGGCCGAGCAGGTCGGGCGGTTGCGCGAGCGGCGGCCGGGGGCGCGGGTCGTGGCGGTTCCGGCTTTCGTGAGCGAGGGGTATTTTACGGCGCAGGTCATTCCCGCGAGACTGGCGGGGCTCGATTGCCGTTACGTTCCGGGATCGATTATCCCGCATCCGCGCATTACGGACTGGATCGTGCGGCAGGCGATGGAATGGCTCGACGGGCTGGAAGCAAATAGAGGATAAAATGGAACCAATCAAGAGGCGGACGCAAAGAGGGGGAGCAAGTTGACGTATAAAAGAGCCCGGTTAATCTACAACCCGACATCCGGCAGGGAGGAAATGAGGCGCCGGCTTCCTTTTATTTTGCAGCGGCTGGAGCAGGGCGGAATCGAGACGTCGTGCCACGCGACGGAGAACCGGGGGGACGCCACGGAAGCCGCTTCGGAAGCGGTGGAGCGCGGCTTCGATATCGTCATCTCGGCCGGCGGGGACGGCACGCTGAACGAAGTGGTGAACGGCTTGTGCCGCCACGACAAAAGGCCCCCGCTCGGCATTTTGCCGATGGGGACGAGCAACGATTTCGCCCGGTCGCATCAAATTCCGAAGCGCTGGGAGGACGCCGTCGACATCATCGTGCAGGGACATACGCGTCCGGTCGATATCGGCCTGGCGGACGGGAATTATTTTATCAATATCGCGGGCGGGGGCTTTTTGACGGAAATTTCGTACGAGGTGCCCAGCAAGCTGAAAACGATGATCGGCCATATGGCTTACTATATCAAGGGCTTCGAGAGCGTGACCCGGTTCCGCCCGACGCGGCTTCGGATCAAGGCCGAGGGCGTCGAGGATATGGAAGGCGATTTTATGCTTTTTTTGATCGCGAACAGCCACACGGTGGCGGGGTTCGACAAGCTGGCGCCCCAGGCGGCGACGGACGACGGGCTTTTCGACGTGATCGTGATGAAAAAATGCAACCTCGCGGAGATGATTCGCATCGCCACGCTGGCCGTGCGGGGGGAGCATATTTCGGATTCGCACATCGTTCATTTTCAAACGAGCAACATCCAGGTGGAGTCGGAGGACCGCGTCCAGCTCAACCTCGACGGCGAACTCGGCGGCGAGCTGCCCTGCTCGTTCACGCTGCTGCCGTCCCATTTGACGCTGCTGGCGAACGAAAGAACGGAAACGGCGGAACAGGGGTAACAAGGGCAAAAAGGGCAAGGCGCCCGCGCTTCTCGGGATTCAGGGACGCGGCGCGATGGCGGTCGTACGCCGCCTTTGGTGCGGCGGCGAGGGTTGTTGCAGCGGGGGTTGCGGGAATAATGGTTCCTGGGGGACTTTCGGGCGGGTACATAGGCAAGAGTTTTTTTGACGAAAAGGGCTAAAGGAACGGAGCGTAATCAGACCATGCGCCAGTCGAACAAAAAGCGGGCGGGGCGCCCGCAGCCGCGTCCGGCCGGCCGGCCGGCGGAAGTTAAAAAGCCCGACAAGGTCGGGGGAGCCGGCATGCCGGGGGGCGCGAAGCCGTCCGGCAAGGCGAAGAATGGCGGCGTGCCGACGGATGCGAAGCCGTCGAACAAGGCGAGGAATGGCGGCGTGCCGGCAGACGCGAAGCCGCCGAACAAGGCGAGGAATGGCGGCGTGCCGGTGAGTGTCGGGCAAGCGATCGAAGCCGAGGTCGTCGGCTTGACGCACGAGGGAGAAGGGGTAGTCCGCGTGGAGGGCTACACCCTTTTTGTTCGGGGAGCGCTGCCCGGCGACCGGGTGAAGGCCGACGTCGTCAGCGTCGGCAAATCGTTCGGCCGCGCGCGGATGACCGCGCTGGCCGCGCCGAGCGCCGATCGGGTCGGCGCTCCGTGCGCGATTTTTGAGGCATGCGGCGGCTGCCAGCTGCAGCATTGGGACTACGCGGCGCAGCTGCGCTGGAAGCGGCAGCACGTCGCGGACAATTTGGCGCGCATCGGCAAGCTGCCGGTCGCGCCGCTGGAGGCGGGCGGTGGGGAGGATGCCGCCCGCGGCGGGGTTGGCGCCGACGCAACGCGGAGCGGCGCGGGTTCGGCGGCCGCCGGCGAAGGCGGGGCCGGACACAGAGACGGCTCGGGTTCGCCGAATGCGCAACCGGCTGCAAATGCTGCCGCTCCGCATCCTTCCGGCCGCCCGCCGATCGTCGTGCATCCCGTGCTTGGCATGCCCGACCCCTGGCGCTACCGCAACAAGGCGCAGGTGCCGATCGGAAGCCATGAGGGCGGGCTGATCGGGGGCTTTTACGAGCAGGGAAGCCATCAGGTCGTCGACATGGACGTGTGCCTGATCCAGCAGGAGCCGAACGAAGACACCGTTCGCCGGGTGAAGGAAATCGCCCGTTCGCTCGGCTACCGCGCCTACGACCGCGAAACCGGGCGCGGGCTGCTGCGCCATGTCGTCGTCCGCCACGCGGAGGCGACAGGGCAGCGGATGGTCGTCCTGATCACGAACGGCCGGGATCTTCCGCACAAGGACGAGTTCGTGGGGCTCGTTCGCGAGCAGGTCCCGGGCGTGACGAGCATTTGCCAAAACGTCAACACGGAGCGGAGTTCCCTTGTTTTCGGGGAAGAAACGGTCGTGCTGTGGGGAGAAGAGGTCATTTACGACCGGATCGGCGACATCGAGTTCGCGATTTCCGCGCGTTCTTTTTTCCAGGTCAATCCGCTGCAAACGGAAAAGCTGTACCGAACCGCCGTCGAATACGCCAAGCTGACCGGCGAGGAAACCGTCGTCGACGCCTACTGCGGCATCGGGACGATTACGCTTTTTCTCGCTCGGCATGCCCGCCGCGTCTATGGGGTCGAGATCGTCCCGGAAGCGATCGAGGACGCCCGGCGCAACGCTTCGCTTAACGGCATCGCGAACGTCGACTTCGCCGTCGGCGCCGCCGAAGTCGTGCTCCCGCGCTGGCAGGCCGAAGGCATCGCCCCGGACGTCATCGTCGTCGACCCTCCGCGCAAAGGCTGCGATCCTGCGCTTCTCGACACGATTTTGCAGCTCCGCCCGGAGCGGGTCGTGTACGTGTCGTGCAATCCGAGCACCCTCGCGCGCGACTTGAGGGTGCTGGAGGACGGGGGCTACCGGACGGTCGAGGTGCAGCCGGTGGATATGTTTCCGCATACGGTGCATACGGAAGTCGTCTCGTTACTGGTGTGGAGTGGTACAGGGGTCGAGATGCCTTAATATATAAGGGTTTGAGAGATAGTACAGGCTCTTTTGAAAAGATGTAACAGAGTCATTTTTAGAGGGTTGCCGTAAAATTGCCGTAAACCTCTTTTTTCTGAAGCAAAATAAATGGGCTTAGAGAATCGAGCTATCCTTTTTCTTAGGATTTAGGATGGCTTGTTTGATTAAAAGCCTATTGAAAATTTCACTTGTTGGATTATATCCTCAATAAATGGTACAAAATAAGCTGGAATTTTTATGTGAGGTGGGTGGCATTGGTCGATAGACTCTCTAAAGAAAAAAGAAGCGACCTAATGAGGGCAGTTAAAAGTAAAAAATCCCTTATTGAGAATTCTGTAACTCATGAGTTATGGAAACGTGGACTTAGATTTAGGAGAAATGTAAAAAATCTTAAAGGTAAACCCGATATTGCAATAAAAAAAGATAAGATAGTCGTTTTTATCGATTCTTGTTTTTGGCACATGTGCCCAATCCACTGTAAGATACCAAAGTCGAATGTTGAATTTTGGTTAGCTAAGTTGGAACGCAATAGAGAGCGGGACATGTCAATTACCCGATATTATAAAGAAAACAATTGGAACATCCTTAGAATTTGGGAACATGAATTAAAGGACGATTTCGAAAGTTGTATAAATAGGATTTATGATCTTATTTCAAAAGTTAAAAAGAAATTGCCCGAAGAAATACCCTCGGGCGTGTGTAAAGGTTAATTATGGCCTATATCTCCCATTATTCTTAAATCGTCTTCGGAAATTTCCGATGCAGGGACTAATATGTAATGTCGTTCTTCGACAACCTTCAATTCGTCGTTTTGAATGACTAATTCAAACATAGCGATTAAATTCGGTTCTTTCGCATGAACTGCGATAGCCTTGTGTTTAAGGGTAGGGTATCGATAATTGCAATATTCAAGGTCTTGTTTTACTTGTGTGATGCCGATATTGTCGCCGCCGATTTTGGCTTGTACTGGAATAATAAAGTGTTCGCCTTTTTTATTTACTCCAACGTAAATTTCATCAATCTCAATCTGACCAATACTTGGAATTTTGGTCCTTAAATGGTTTTGTAGAGAATAAGTCGTTATTCCTGTAAAGATGTCAATTAAACGGTTGTAACGAACTCTAGCCAAGAGAGCTTGTTCATCCGAAAAGGCATATTTGGCGATAATTTCAGGAGTGGAATCGGGTATTTTTATCTGAAACATGTTGGGGCTTGGAGAGATTTTTGCTCCCGACGAATAAAGCTTAAAGCGATATTTTGCATCCCCGATTCCTTCGATTGTCCACTCTTCTTCTCCCGAACAAGTATCGAGAATTTCCTTCGGAAACGCTTTTCTAAATCGGTAGGAATATATCACGTCTCCGATATTTTTAGGCAATCTTATACCAAGTTTGTCGGCTGATCGTTCAATGTCTTCGCGTACAAAGTCGAATTCGCGTAGTCCGTCTCGATAATAAGTGAAAAAAATGTCCGTGATTATTTTGTCGTATTTAGATGCCACTCTACTACCTCCTTCAATAATCGCTTCGCGGTCTCTTGTTCCAACAACGTCCTTGGAAACATTATGTTCTTTCGCGGCGGCTACCATAGTAAAAGAAAGCAATTCCTCGTTCAAAAGGCTTAAAACTTGTGTAGGACGATTCAAATTACCGCCTAAGGCAAAGGCAATTTGTTTTGCTACTGCTCTTGCTAATAACGGCGGGACGGCATTGCCCACTTCCCTGAAACCGTGCCACTTAGTTACGTGAAATCTGAACCAATCGGGAAACGAATGCAAACGAGCGGCTTCTCTAACGGTTATTACTCTAGGATACAGGTAATGGATAGGTCTTGGGCTTGTAAAAGCTCCATGCTTACTATCGCTTCCCGCTCTCAATGTATTGCATACGCCGTCGGGATGAAGCTTGAGAAAGCGGCTAACGGGTTCGACATGTCCATGCTCGGTTGCCATAAATCTCTGTTTCGATTCATCGTTGTGTTTGGTACGCATTGAGGACGTTAAAATTTTTCGATTATGATTTCTGGGCCACGATAGGTCTTCTTTATCGGCAAGAAGTCCTGCAAGGTAACGGGCGTAATCGCTTTTTGGTTCTACTTCGAACTCAATCCAATCTTGAGCTAACAATTCCTCGAATAAATCTACATCGGGTAAATCTGCAATAGCGTCTTGGACAGATGGTCCTATCGGAAGATCGTTAAGCTTAAAAGTTGGAGACATTCCTTTTATTTCTCTTGGTATAACAGTTGGTGTAGGGTATTCGATCAATGGATTCCCCTTGTATGCTCCATAAAGAAACAGTCTCTTCCTACTTTGCGGTACTCCGAAAGAAGAAGCGTTCAAAACTTTATAAGGTAAAGTTATTTCGTAACCGATTCCTTGGAACTCGTTAATTATTGTTTGAAGGAGATTTTTGGCGGTTCCCATTGTAAGGCCGGATACATTCTCCATTACAAAATACTTAGGACGAATCTCGCTTATTATTTTATAAAAGTGGAATAAGAGAACATTCCGAGCGTCGTCGGCAAGTCTTCTACCGATCATGGAGAACCCTTGACAAGGAGGTCCGCCGAAAACAACGTCAATTTCTCCGGGTTTCATACCGACCTGTTCAAGAATTTCATAACCGGAAATTTTACTTACATCGGCACATATAACCTTCGTTTGCGGAAAATTATATTGATGAACGGATGCGTGTATCGGGTCGTATTCAACCGCCGCAAGAACATCGAAACCCGCTTGTTCAAAGCCAAGCGACATTCCCCCTGCACCTGCAAAAAGGTCGATTGCGGTATATCTGGTATTCAATTATTTTACCTCCTTGGGGAACAGGTATATTATAATAGTTTATAGCATAAAAGAGAAGAAGAGAAGATATTCGTTTAGTCTCTGAGAGTCTAATTCCTCGCAGTTTGCTGCGGGGAGCTTCATTTTATAAGACTTCGTCAGGACATAAAAAGCACCCCCTCGCAATTTGCGAAAAAGAGGTGCTTCCTCTGTCCATATTTTTTACGAAATGATACCATAGATATATGCAATTAGCAAATGAGCTTTATTATTCTTGAGCCGCTCGCGCTTTTTTTCAAAAGGGATGTAATATCGCTAGCCGAATTGTAAGTATCCTCTTGTAATTCAAGGACAAGTGTTTTCATGTCGGATTCTACTCCCTATGTAGATGTACTTCATGGGTAATTATACCAAATAACAGTCGGTATAAACGAGTATAAAAGAAAAAGACGCTGGGAGGAATATTACCCCGACGTCTTTTGATCTGTCTGTTTAGCATCAATATTGAACAGATTTTCGAACTTATCGGCAGCGGCTTGATCGGCGGAACGGAGGGCATGCCCGTAAATGTTCATTGTGGTTGTAATGCTGCCATGTCCAAGTCGTTCAGAAATTACTTTAGCATGGACGCCTTGATTTATGAGCAATGTTGCTGAAGTATGACGCAGATCATGGAAGCGGATATAGCGGAGACCGTTCTTCTTGACGAATCCCCGAAACCACAGGTAGGGACGCTCGTGATGGAACGGGGTTCCGTCCATATGACAGAATACAAAATGCCGTTCGTTGCCTTCACTATCATTGCAGCCTCTCCAAGCGTCTGCGATTTTATCCCGCTCCTTCACGCGATATGCGTAATAATCTCGCAATTCCTCCAAGACCGAAGGTGGCAACGATATTTTTCGTTTGGAATTCTTCGTCTTCGGTTCTTTGACAATGATCTCGCCTTTCAGGGAGATTGAAACGCTTTGCTGAACGTCAATGACGCCGGATTTCCAGTCGATATGCTTCCATTCCAGACCGAGCAGTTCACCACGGCGCATCCCGGTAGTAAGTGCCAACGTGATCATCATTCGCCAATGATACGGCTCTCGCTGGAGGGCTTGTAACATAGTTCGTACTTCCGTTTCATCGTATGGAATGATTTCTTTGTAGACAACTTTTGGCTTTTTGACATCCGCCACTGGATTCGTCTTAATGACCTTCCACTCAACGGCTCGGGAGAAGATGTTTTTTAATACCCTGTGGTTCATTTCAATCGTTCCGCTCGATAGCGTGCCTGCCTTGTCGTCTTTACGGTTTCCCGCTTTCCCAAGTGATTCAAGGAAATCGACGATGTGCAGTGGTTTTATTTGATCGAGTTGAAATCTCCCGAATGCAGGCAAGATACGAGTGTTCAGATTCACCATGTAGGAGTATAGCGTTTTCCGCTCAAGATGCCTGTTCGCATATTTTTCCTTCCACAGCTCTACGAATCGGCTAAATGTGAGCTTAGCTGGCGCTATGTATTCTCCCGCTTCCACTTCCTCTTTGAACTTAAGCCATTCTTGTTCCAAATAAGTCTCCAGACGCTTGGGCGCTCGTAGAATGCGCTCGTCCTCGACACTAATCGTCTTTGTACGCCGGATATATTTTCCGTCTACGCCGCGTCCGAGGCTTACGGTAAGTTCCCAAGAGTTTTTGCCGCGTTGACGATGGTTTGCCATTTGTGACATCTCCTTTATTTATCAAAAAATAATTGCGCAACGGCTAATAACTGTCGATACGTCGTATTACTCAAATAGCGAAATAATTCCGTCCCGCTCCTGCCGCAGGGCCTCAACGCGGCTCATAACGATTTCCCGATCTCTGGCGGTCATAAACCGGCCGTTAATAGTTAATTCCTTCGCCAGCGAAACGTGTTCCTTGGTGATTTCCGCAAGGCGTTCGCCATATTCGGAGTTACAGGCCAGCCATATAGCTTTTTTACTGCAATTCATTCCGTCTTCACCGCCGATCTGGGCAGTTCTAACGTATTTGCTGATTGCACCAGCAGTAATTTGGTGGCAGCAAACATATTATTCCCCCTAGCGTAACAATATAACTTTTGTAGTGTATTATATTACGCTTAGAGTAATTATTCAATACGTTAAAAGTAAATATATTACGAAAAATTGATCGATCATTCTCTTAGTGATATATTATTACTATTAAGGTAACGATGAGGAGCTGCGAAATGATAAAGATTAAGGTATCAGACATGCTTGGCAAATATAAAATGACCCAAAAGGAACTCTCCGAAAGAACGGGGATTCGCCCGGCAACTCTTTCAGCGTACTATCGTGAAACGATTAAGGAGATCGGGAAAGAGCATCTGAACGCTTTATGCAAGGTCTTTAATTGCCAGCCCGGCGACATCCTAGAGTATATTCCAGAAGAACCGACTTCACAGTAAGTCTATTTGTGATACAGGATTTGAAGAAAAGGTAATCGACATATTGGGGCTTCCGATGTTCCGGGCTGGCTATCATAAGAACCCTTACCGTTGAAGCGGGTCAGATGAAAATGCTCTTTTTCCATTTTGTTTGATAGGGGTTTTGGTCTGCTTTTCACACCCGAACCAGTTTTTATGCTCGTTTCGATTCCGGCAGTTCGCCAGCCAGCCACTTTTCGAGCGTTGGCTTATAAAGTAAAATTCTCTTTCTTGCCTTTGTATGTGGCAATTGTCCAGCCGCGCACATGTTGTAAATCGTCGTCGCAGACAAGCCAGTCAACTTCGCGGCTTCTTTAACTGTCAATGTGATTTTTTCCATTTTACTTCACTCCATTCAGTCTTGTGGTAATCGGATTTGACAAGCGATTACTAACAAGACGTTATACTTTCCTCAATTCATTTTTTTCAGAAGAGAATCCAACTGATAATAAAATGCCTGCGATAAGCATCTTTCTGAACATATGAATTCATTCCGAAGCTTGCGATATGTGGAGGAATGCATCCATTTCGGGCGAGTTACAAGACATTTTTTTGAATTAAGAAGTCCCCTAACGAACAGCTTTTGCTTGATTCTGCGGCTCTGTAATAGCATTTTCATCAGATGATTACGGGATGTTTGACAGCTTATGTAAGTTAGTCCATGGCAATGTCGGCAACGTAAGAGCCTTTTAGCCAAGTAGAGTTTTTCCACCCGACGTCCGCATGCTGGACATTTGAACCAAGGGCGTGTTCCTCCGTAATTACAAGTTGTGTAAGTCAAGCGGACTGACACGGCCTGAATTGAATTTCCAGTGATAAAAATTGAATTATTAAAAAGTATCAGCGATATTGTTACAAGTGGATTCTGATTTTTAAGCCAAACCCATTGAAACTGGTTTCCTTCGGTAAGGAGTTGGGCTTTGAATAGATCGGTTATACTTAATGCCAAATGACGATCAACTACAGGTTTCGGAAATAGTTTTCTCATTATAATCACCCTATGCCTTCCTAAATCAATAAGGAAATGTATTTGCTGACAATACTGACCGAAAAATTATAGGTTTTCAGAAAAAGAAATTGGTACTGATTTTGCGGGTAGTAGGATTATATGGTCAGTATTGTCAGTTTCGTAGCGGAAGTTAACGGGTAACCAGCGGCTTGACTTTTATGCCTCTGAATCCTCGACTTCCGTTTTTCCCAATTCTCTTGTCTTCAAAGCCTCTTTCTCTAAGACGCTTTGTGAACTCACGTTGAGAGAGAACGTACTCTCCGGCTTCAACTGCCCAATGCCTGTAGTCTTCATACAGAGTAGCAATCGTGGATTCTGCTGAATCACCTACAAAACATCGTTCAAATATAAAATTCCCTATGGTGTCCATCTCGCGCCTATACCTATCCGTGGCGTCTTGTACTACTCTGGGCGTTTGAAGTCCTACTGCCTGCCATTTCAGACAGCCTTGGATTGCCCAAATCAATATGCCCGGCAACTCTTGATGAAGTTTATTGCCAAGTTGGGTGTCGATTTCGTTTTCCGGGATACGGACTTCAAAAGGGATGAGACGAATTCTTCGCCATATTCCTTCATCGCCGCCTCGAATGTTCGGCAAATGGTTTGTCGCCAAGAACAATTTGAACTGAGGTTTGAACTCGAAATACTCCCGAAAGAGAAATCTTGCCGTTATCTTGTCTCCGCCTGTCAGTTGCTTTATTAGAGATTCGTCTAACCGCTTGCCTTCGTCCGTTTCCGATGCAGAAACAAACCGGATACCGTCCAGTCGAGCGATATCATTGTTAATACCCGTCTTGTTTTTGGACATCAGAGTGTCTGATGGTGTTTGTTGAGCATAGTCACCAAGTAATTTCTGAATGGTGGTCAGAAGTGTGCTTTTGCCGTTTCTCCCTGTTCCATTCAAAAGGAATAGAACTTGTTCAGACGTATCCCCTGTAAGACTGTAACCAATCGCTCGTTGGATATATTCAATTAATTCTTGATTGCCACCCATAATTCTATGAATAAACCGTAACCAGTTCGGACAGGTTGCTCCGGGAACGAATTGAACGGGTGCAATCTTGGTCATTAAGTAATTTGGGTCGTGAGGAAGCAGTTTACCCGTTTTCAGGTCAACTACTCCATTCGATATATTCAATTTCCAAGGGGCAGCATCCAGTTCATCAGGGAGGACGGGGATACCCTTTTCTGCTTGTGCTAGCTTCAGAAAAGCCCTGATTTTCGACTCGGCTTCAGACTTGAAGGCAAATTTACGTATTTTGACCTGTTCCGATTCATCTTCCGTAAAATCACATTCCTTATGAATGGAGCGAACGGTTTCCTTTGCCAATTGAATGATTTGTTCGGTATCGTCTTCTCTCCAACGTGTACCATCCCATATCATCCAGGTTCCCTTTTTGGCATGAAATCGTATATTCCCTTTGTGTTGTTGACAGAAACGCTCCGCATTCCCCAAGTCAGTAAGAGGGTACTGTTGTTTCATTCCAAGCACAATCGGGGATTTAATGCGATCTTTATAAGGGCAGTTTCGGCACAAGGAATCGCCACACTGTTCTTGTATTGTGGCGCATGTCATGGGTTTGCCTATTCCGTTCTTTCCAAGAGCCCGACTAATTTTGTCGTTTGTTTCTTTTTCGGTATATTTTGGGTGAGGCTGACTTAGGTGATGAATCAGTCCCGCTCCGTTTTCGGCAAAGGAAAGAACGTTTATCATGGCAAACCATTTTGGTTCCGTTAATGTTGCTGCCTCATCTTGACAATGTCGTAAGAAAGCGCATTTTTCAAGGATTAGTTCTGCATCTGAAGGCGGATATTCACTAACCTTGGAGCCATTGGTTTCATTATGGAAATCAGATAGGCTATTTTCTTCAATGAAGCTGCTGAAAGCTTCCCAAGAATATCTGATCTCGTTCTCCGAAACAATTTTTACTTCTTTTGGAGAAACGTTATCCTTATAATTCAACGTTCCCGGAATCCTCAGAATCCGCGCCAAGTCGGATGTGTTATCAAATTCCCAGCCATGTTGAAAGCCTATTTGGCGCAGGACATTTTGAAAATTTCTGACCAATTCCGAAACCTGCTTGTTTTCTTTAGGAGTTGTGATCTCAATGCCTTGCTCTAACAGCCAATAAATATGGTACCCACCGCCGCTATTAACAACGAGAGACGGTTGGAGCGGGAAGGAGTTTATGAAATCTTCTGCTTCCCTGAAAGAAGGGAGCCCTTTTTTGGCATGACTACCTTCGGAACAATCAATGTCCATCCAAACTCCCGGAAGAAAGGACACATCCGACGATTTTCCACGTGCCGTACCCGATTTATTTTCCCTTTGAAGTCCGACGCCATAATAGACATCGTGCTTGTTTAGAGCAAGTCCTGAAATTTCAGATAGTGCTTCATGGAGCTTCCCAACAGGATACCAAATCGATTTTTTGCCTTGCTTCTCCCAAATATTAAGCCATCCGTTTTCCCTATTTCCGTACAGGAGTTGAAAGAAGCGGGCCGTTTGCTGTTGGTCAGGTTGCGCCGGTCTATTCATTGACACCGCCTCCATCCTCCGGATAAAGCCTGTCCGCCGCTTTTAATCCAGCTATTCAGTTGTTCTTGGTCTACTCGAATCTGTCTACCGATTCGGACGGTAGGAAGCAGCCCTTTCCGCGCAATCGCATAGGCGCGTTCCTTGGTGATACCCAAAATTTTGGCAACTTCGGGTAATGTCAATAAAACTCTTTCCATGTCAAAGCACCTCCGTAAATTTGATTTCATTTTGTCATGGAGGTGCTTTGAGTTCGTGGAATTAAGAAAAAATCGTTAATTCCTTTTTTTCTATTTCGAATATTCGCGTAGGTGCAAATTAAGAAGCTGTGCCATTTTTAGAATGCCCTTACGAACGGCGCTAGGAGATAGTGGTTTGTTAATCAATTTTCCCGAAATGTCGGTGCTGTTGTAGAAATCAGCGATTTTGTTATAATCCTCGTTAAGAATCTGATACCTGACCAGCCATTCGGTATGATTATTTTGTCTTTCACCCGTTGAGGCAGTGAAACCATGTTTTTTAATAAATTGTTCCGTCCGGTCAAGGGACATTTTAAGATAATCCTCGAATAGCCCAGTAATAATATCTCTGAATTTTTCCCTTGGCATCTTCCTTGGGTCCCAACCGCAGCCAATGGTTGTTGAGCGGGATAGTTCACTATCCAAGTCAGATTCAAAGTTTTTTATATCGGCAATCTTATTTTCATAAACTTGTTTTTTCATTGTTTTGTTGAGTTGCATGGATTTATAAACCAGCATTTCAGGTTTTGGAATAAATCGAATGGGAAATAGAGTTCCAAAATTGAATTCCGAGTCATTCGGATAATCAACACAGTCAGACAGGCTGCACTCTCCATGATCTATGAAGTCGCGAAGAAATAAAAAGCCAACACGGATATATTGCCTACAGTGTAATTCATGATCGATAAGGTTGTATTTCTTGGCCCACTCATATATATGATTTCTTAATTTTCCAATCTCTTCTTCCGAAGTTGAACATGGGTTCATGATGGCATGATAGAGCGTTGCAATTCCTTTGCATTTTTTTAAGGCAGAACGGAAGTCATCTTCTAAAGCTAATAGATCACTAACAACGTCAGGAGCAATTTTTTCGATACAATCAAGAAATTTTTCCGCATGCTGCGCAACATAAAAATCAGGGAAAAGTTCCGTTTCCGGGTGTTCGGGTCGCAGTTCTCCATTTCGCATAAAAAGTTCATTCGCCATTTTTGTTCCTTCTTTCAATTTTGATCGATTCACAAATTTTCGGCCCAAGCAGGAAATTCGATTTGATGAATTCGACAAGCTCTTCGAATCATGCTTTTGTAACGGTCATAGTCCCCGTGATTATCATGTATAATTCGCTGTAGCTCTTCATTGTGAATCTCGAAGTATGTTAACAAGCGCTTTAATTCGTCTAAACTCAGTTCTCCAACGTCATAATTATCAAGGCAGCTTTCGCAATAAAACCATCCGTTTTGCCAGTAGAGACTATCACTCAAATCCAAATAATCGCCACAGCCTCCGTCACATAAATGGGCGGAATAAGTCCTCAAATGAAATCCTTTGCTCTCAAAATAGGGGGAAAGCAGGCTGAATATACTGTCCCGCTCCTGTGCCGTTTTAAAAATGTAATCGAAATGCTCATGAAAGGGGTGTGAATGTTGATCTAAGGTTTGAACAACCTCATCACTTTCCGCCGCGCGAATCTCTTCAAGCAGTTTTTCGGCTATGTCCTGCTCACAGTCATAAAAATAGAGACCGTAATAAATGGCTCGTTCCGGTCTCCATTTCAAAAGCTGCTGCTGAATATGCCGCAGCTTCAAAGTATAGTTGTAAATCTCTCTGGCGAATATGCCGTCATCTCCATCGGTTTGGATATAATCCCTGTATTCCCATATGATGTCGTCCAGTTCGTCAATAAAATCATCTGCATTCCATTGAGCATGGGCGTTCAGGTAACAACAGGACTCGGCCTTCTTTTGAAGGAGCGACTTCCATTCAGTCCAGTAAATAAACTCCTGACGGATGGATGAGTAATCAAAGTAATACGGGTGATCGTCATCCATTTCCTTAAATTCATCGGCATAAAGTTCATGATAGATTTCGTGGCACTCTTCCGAACAGAAATACTGCCCTCTCTGATTAACCACGTACCGTTCATCGACTGGTTTTGCGCATTGGACACAAAGGTTTGAACTGTTGGCAGTATCTTCAATGTCATGTATCAGCTTTTGCAGGTTGTCTGCTTGTTTCCGGAGCGTCGTCAGCATTCGGTAAATCTCGGAATCAATACAGCTTCGGTTTTCGTGAGGAGGAAGAAAATCATCCCAATACACGTCATCCAAATATCTACCAATTTCAGATAATAGCTCTTTCGCACCCTCACTGGTTGATGCATTTAATATGTTTGCGGTTAGTTGTCGGCATAGCGGCAACCACTTTGAAAATCGCTCGAATAGACTGCTGTACATGTCCAAGTTACTTTCATACGGTTTGCAATAGTAAGGCGATTTTTCGGCACAGTTCCACCCGCAATATCGATTTAAATCAATATCAACCAAGTAAACATCCTCAATAGCCGCAAAGCAAAATGAGCAGCGAGTGGGAGATAAATTCACCTGTATACATTCATTGGTTACAGTTAGCCAGCCTTCGTTAATGAAGTTTTTGAGAAAGTATTTTGTCAGGTAAGCTTTGAAACCAAGGTGCTTACTTGCTTTTTTCAACTTTGCGGCTAATGTTGCGTTTGCTTCTCTTATTTCATCCCTAATTTCATTAATGCTTGTTACACGGTTGTGTCCAAAGTGATATCTTAATAAGGCAATTAGACATTCTTTATCTTGCTTGGTCAGATGCACTTTAACCAGTCCTTTCTTTGTTGATGATTTCCGAAAAATCACCGGCTTCGGAAGTAGCAGGGGAGGAAGATATCTTGAGAACGAATTATAAAAATAAGCCGGGGTTCCAATGGTTCCCCAGCTCATCGATATAGGTAAATGCTTATTTATAAAGTGATTTTTCTATGGAATCGGCTTCTTTTAGAAAAGGGGAGTAGACCTTTTCTTCTTCTCCATTTATTTTAAGCTGTAGCCCCAAAGCTTTATTAAAATACAAATCATCCACCTGCTGGGCATGGTTCCTTACATTCCAGTACAAAGAGTTATCTTCGTTTTCATGTTCGGAACTTTCCAGTAGCGATAAGATATCTTCTAGTTCATCTAAAACTTCATTTAATCTTTTCAGTACTTCATTATCCGTTTTGTTGCTTCGAGTAATAACCGTGTAGCTTGCAACTTTGTTCGCAAGATCAAGCCATATATTATTTAGTTCCTGCTTATCAAATTTTTTTGCCTGTGTCTGCACTTTTTGGCCGGAAGACGAAGCTGTCGATTCGTGTTCTCCATTCTCTGGGTTATTATTAATCGATTTATAAAATTTGGAGATGGCGATTTGGTCTTGCTGAGAGTATTCGCCTTTATACTTCATTCGTATACTGTCGACCATACCGCTTTTGGTAAAGATGATAATATCGTAGTTTTCTTTTTCAAAATCGTAATAGGTGTAATCAGGATTAAATTGTAGAGCTGATGGTGTTCCCATATAATCGCTAATTATTCCCTCTGAAGCTCCAACTTTCAACCCGTTGCTTAGCCCCAAACCGTCCTTGGAAACCAGTATGAAATCCAAAATTCCTCCGCCTGTGAATTGGAGTGAGCTTCCTTCCAAATTAATTATGTAAGTATCCCACAAATTATCGTATTCAATGGATACATTCTGAGGAATTTTGTGTTGAACTTCCGAGAACCGTTCTCCTGCGGTCCAGCCCTCTAAAGAAAGAACGGCATCTTCTTCCGGTGCACTTGGTTCGTTTTGTTGTGGTTGTTGACTTGTTGGATGTGTAGTCTCCTTTCCAATTGCTGATTTCGAAGTCTCCACATTTGCAGCTTCATCGACTGAATTTTGATTTCTTGAGTCTAAGTTTTCATCTAATTTTTTGTGAAAGCTTTGCAAGTCAATTTTCCACTGATTTGTTTCAGTTTTGATCATGTTAAATTCCAACGTCACTTTGCTATTTACTTCACCCTCATAGAAATTTGTAAAAATCCAGACTACCTTGGCAGAACGGTCATTTATGGAAACAACTTTTTCCGAGAATTCCAACTGATCTACTACAAACAAATCCAATTTTGAAGGAATTAGAACTTGATTCAATTTATTGCGAAATTTACGAAGCTCTTCTTCCGGTATCTGTACGGTAGTTGACAGAACAACAAGTGATCCGGCTCTCTCATAGTCTTCAGTTTTGATCGCATGCCAAAATTCTCGTTCCACTTTTTGAACAATTGATTTTTCATTAGGTGGCATGATTCTCCTTAATATCTCTTTTATGCTCCAGTTATTGACTGCTAATGTGATACTCACTGTTACGAATGCAGCAACCGCCAGTAAGCTGGTAAAACTCATCGTCTTCAATCTCTTCACAAACAGTTGCCTCCTTGTCAAGCCATGACTTATCAAGATTGCAGGTTGAACGAACACCCGGAAGAGGTATTGATGAAACGTCCCTCTACCGGGTGTTATGAATTCTTCCTAACTGAATCTATCCAAAATGTATTCGATTTCCTTGTCTGATTTGCCCTCCGCTTTGAGTTCCTTCCGAAGTTCCTCTAGCACCCGGTCAATGGCATCCTGTGTTGAGTTGGAGTTTAATTTTTGCGCATCGTTCTGATCAGTCAACTTTATCAGTCCCTTCATCTGTTGTTTGGTTGGTGATACACAACCTTTGTCACGGTATTGCTTTCTTTTCCGTATCTGTTAACCAGTTTGATGGTGAACTCATTTTCCCCATTTTGAAGACTAACTTGGAATGAACCGCTATAACCGTTGGTTCCACGACCGCCGCCAAGCAAGTATGTCCTTTTTTCACCATTAACGTACAATGTCGGCTGGCTATCATATTTGTCTACCCAATCAAACCAGATATTATAGCCTGTGTTGTAGGTTACGTATTTCGGGTCAGGCTCTTCTAAACTAAGTTTGGGAGGGTCAATCGTAATCGTTATGCTCTTGTTTATTACGGTGTCGAGTCCCTTATAGCTGGACTTGATTTCAAAATTGTAAGTGCCGTCCTTTGTGACAGGGATATTGACGCTAAAACTGCCATCGAGGTCTACCATGACGTTGTCTCCGTTGATGGTCACGGTTGATCTTGGTGTGGTTTCGCCTTTAATAAGAATCGTGATTGGTTCTCCCGGTAGGGAGTCATTTTTGACGACATCGGCCCAAAGGTCTGGCGCTTTGAACGATGAATTTTGGCTTTCGGCTGTCTGATCGGGTGATTGCCCAACTGGTTCTGATTGATGATCTGGAGAATCAGCCCTACCGTCGTCGCTTATCCCTTTTATCGCCCGATACAACAAGACTGCGATTTCGGCACGCGTAATCGGATTTTGCGGTTTGAAGGTACCGTCAGGATAACCGCTTATCAATTTATGATCAGCAGCCACGTTTACGTATTTTCTGAGCTTTGGAGAAATGTCGTCCTCATCCGTGAAGTGAGAACTGTATTTTTCCGTACTCAACCCCATGATTTTCACCAAGGCTGTTGCGACATCTTCCCGCGTTGCGTTGGCGGTCGGGTCGAAGAATGGTTGGCCTTTCGGAGGGTAGTATCCAGTGACATACTCCTTTGTAGCCAGTATGTATGGATATGACCATCGGGTTGGAGGCACATCGCTATAGTAAACATCTTGTGTCACGGACAAGTCAAGAGAAAAGGTTACGGCAATCATTTTGGCAAATTCTTCGCGGCTGATGGGATTGTTCGGACGGAATGAACCATCCTCGTAGCCGCTCACGACATTTCTTCTGCTCATGCTTGAAATCGCTTCATAGGCCCAATTGTTGACCTGAACGTCTACGAATTGGACGACAATTGTGCCGGTGTTGATGATACCGTTATTGTTGATCGTTCCGTTATTGACGATGTTCGACTCCGCAAAAGCATTTGCAGGAAGAAGGGCACTCAGGACTAACATTGTGGCCAACAAGCTGGATACAATTTTCGATTTCATGTTTCTCCTCCATTTGTTGAAGTATGGTTGTGCTTTGCATTCTGGACTAAGTGACTTGTTCCGACTGCTGTGAAAGTGAAAGAAACACAGTTACAGTGTGACATCCCTCCTCGTGGCAGTGCCGAAAGAGGAGCAATCCCGAAGTAGGCAGGTTTTCCCAAGTTTTTGCGCCTCCTCTGCTCATGGTCACCATACACAGGCATTTCGTAGAATTCTAGCAACGTAAAGCATGCTAAAATAATTTGTTCTCGAAGGCGGAAATGTTGAACCTGTTCTGTTCCTTTCCCGCTCCGTTGAAACATCTAATGTACAAGCCGCTCTGGTTCTCGCTTATGGCAAATTGCAGCTTTGACTGCTGATTAATATAATTGCTTTTCAGTATTTTGTTTTTCATAAACGTTGCAGGGAGTCTGACATAGCGGTTCCCTTTACCTTCCAAACCTTCGAGAATCATGATGAAATCTAGGTTGTTCTTCTTTGCTTGATCGATGGCGCTTATACTAAGTTCAAATCTGTAATTATGGGGATGTGTTTTATCCGGGCTTGCTCTTCTTGAATACATTAACTTGGCGGTATAAGAATCTCCTTGTTTTTTTATGTGGAACACATTTTTTCCATACTGTTTTGTGTTCATCTCATGGACATATGATGCAATTTTCTTTTGTTCCTTAAGGTGTTGGAGAAATGCCTGATACTTGTTTTTGATTTCAGCCAAGCCAACTTTTTCTCTGATAAAGTCATTTAATTTTTCTTGGATTTGTTCGAAAGACAGCCTCAAGGTACTTCCATCGGAAATTAGTTGTTCCAACTCTTCAAGCTCAAGAGAATTGCAACGGTTCAAGTAGGTTGCTTTAATCTCGTCGACATCGACTTCGGAAAGCTGAACTCTGGCCATCACTTCGATATTACTGTTCTCGATCAAGCCCCAGCCTTTGCCGGTAAAATTTGCCGAGCCGATATAAGCGATTTTGTTATCGATCACGTAGATTTTGGAGTGAAGGAGGTTTAACGACTTTAGCTTGAATCCGGACTTCTGAAGCTGCTTTAGTGCCTCTAATTCAACTGCTCCGGTTAAATATTCAGTTCCAAAGGGGAGCGTTACAACTATTTTTTCAAGGCGCTTTGTTGTGATAGCGCTTAGAAGACTATCCACTGCAAGCGATGTTATGTACGGTGAAATGATGATGATTGATTTCTTTGCCTTAGTAATGTCGCTTTTTAAGTTTGAAACGAATTCAGAATGATAAAGCTTGGTCATGTTTGTCTCCTTTCGGTCATTATAGAATTGTTGCAGGTGGGTAGCTCCTATCTTTCAGCCCCTCATTATTAACATACACAGGCATGTGCCAAAATTCTAAATCGCTTCTAGGAAATATTGACCACAATAATGGTACTACTAATTTCTTTTTATGGTCAAATAGATATTTTTAGTTCCTTAATAGTTTGGTATGCCTCAGGTAAGCTTTCCTTGAGGTGGTTGACGTGACGGAAATAGCAAAGCTGCTGGGAGAGCGGATTCGAAGAATTAGAAAAGAAAAAGGGTTAAGTCAGGAACAATTGGGTGAATTGGCCGGTTTGAGTGAAAAATATATAGGACAAGTGGAGCGGGGAGAGAAAAACCTGACCATTGAGAGTCAGTATAAAATCGCCCATGGCTTAAATTTGTCATTGGAGGAATTGTTTCGTTCGCTGGACCCGATAGTAAGAGAAGATGCATTGGGGGAGCTTTTGGAACTGTTGAGTAATCGACCCAAGGCCGATCAGTCGATGATTTTAGAGGTAGCTAAGGTGATATTAAAGCAACAGGAGCGGGGAAAATAAGCAAAGGGAACAGTTGCTGAAATAACCTGCGCGAAGGAATCCCACAAGTTTAAGAAAGGATGTTTGAGAAAGAATCTTTGAGGGCATAATGGCTTCACATGTCCCCCAAGTATCGTTACTGATCCCCCTAAATTGACGCTTGTCTTCCTGAATTATAAATATTTAGATCGAATAGACTTAATTGCTGCAAGGATATTCAAGTAGCGTGTCCCTGTTCCCCTGATTCCCCCGAATAGCGGATATGAGCCATAGAAATTTTTTTAGGGACAGACTTTTCTCACTTATTCGGGTTAGCTCCATTGACGTAATTGCCGTAAAACTGCCGCAAAAATTCGTGATAAAGTACAGTAAATCCAGAGAACAGAACATATAACGCATGCCAAATCCTTGAATTTATGCGGTTATATGCGACTATAACAGATGCCATGGCAACGGGGTCGCTTCCCGCATACGGTGCATGTGGAGTGCGTAATAGGAATGCAACGAATCGATACGTAGAAATCCTTTATTTTCAACACTTTGCGCGTTTTATGACTTTCACGGCGGACGGCAACGACTTCAAAAATAAGGTACTGAAAGATAAAATTGGAGTTTCCGTTGTTTTGGAAATGGATTTGGACGTCGTGTGTGTAGACATGTTGAATTCAATGGAATAAGTTAACGAAAACCGTCTTTGAAAATGAAGGTGACGCAACATATGAATATTCAAGAGAACGCCCTTTTTTGAGGTGTTCTCTTTTTTATATAGAAACTTCGCATAATGCCGCTTGCCCTAAAATATCTGCGCAACCGGCTGAAACCCAACAAGACTAGGAATGAGGAGGAAACATATTGAGTAATTAATTCGTCAAAAGATAGTGCAAACGATCAAATAAAACAAGGGGACGTGGATATGGGGAAACGCAATTGGCTTGTCATTGTAATCATACCGGTCGTTTCATTTCTTTTAGCTTCCTGCGGAAATTTACCGTTGTCGAAAACGCCTAATACCAATACTTCGCCTCTAGTTCCAGTTAACTCAAACGAGAAAATATTTATGTTAAAAAAAGAGGATATTTCAAGTGTGACCATTTCCACTGGTGTGAACGACCCGGTTAGCGGAGTGATCAATGCGGAGACTGACATATATAATCTCGTAAACCTTTTGAATAAAGTAACTCATCTTACCGGAAATGCTACAGCGGATTACTACCGTTTGGTTAAACTTAACATGAAGGACGGAACTGTGAGAGTACTTGAGTTCGGTGGGAATGGTCAGTTTTTTAAGGTTCTCGACTCAGGGGTATTTTTCAAACTGGAACCTCCAGAAAATCACAAGATATTTAACAAACTGATTGACCGGGTAGAGAAAGAATATCAACTAAAACACTAATTGTTCCTCTAATTATCTTAGTTCCTTTGATGCTGATAAAAAGCAATGATTATTTCAATCAACGTTAGAATAAGTAGAGGCAGGCCAATAGAAAAGATGGCGATAAACCCGACAAAGCAGTGTAATGCAGCAGCGATGAAATGACCGGGTATATATTTTTGGAGGTAAGAAAAGATTTCAATTATGAGCCCAGCGAACAATAGAAGCCAGTAACAGGGTGCAGGTATTTGGGTAATCACATCACTATTTTTCATAAATAAAGCAATAAATGCGATCAAGGATAAGATTAATACTCCATTGAGAACAATCGCGATCGTTGGGGGAATGGTAAATTTATCGCTTTTGCTATAACGTATAAACACAATTGAAACTAACAAAAAACCAATAGACATAATAGGGAAAGTAACCACGATACACCTACCCTTCCTTCAATTCGTTTTTCTATAGAATAACACGTTGCTAAGGGTTAATTTGTAATTCGTGATTATTCAAGAGAACGCCATTCTTGAGGTGTTCTCTTTTTATATAGATGCAATATAAAAAGCTGATTAAAGATATTCAGCGCGATCGGCTTTTTACATGAAATAAAGATGCTGAATGCCTGAGTGATCTTATTCGTCGATTGTGGGGGGATTTTTGGTAGTCTTTTTGCTTATGATAGTAGGGCATGCTTTTCCTTGTCGAAATGCGAAAAATCATGTATGTTGGCTATGAGCAATCTAAGGACGCCGCATCATTATACGAAAGGGTCGATTGTATGCATCGTAAGTTGGTTTCCGAGTATTCTAACCAATTGCATCAATTACTGGTCTCCGTCTCAAGGCATTATTATTTTGGCAACGATGGTTATTTGAGATACCAGAAAAAACCGATGGATGTTGATCTGAAAAACAGCTTTAAATCACGCAAAGAACATCTCGTTTACTATATATTGCGCGATCATTATAGCGGAACATTTGCTTTTCGAATAGCTTCGACGAAAAGGCTGCTTCCTCTTGCAGATTTTCTTTATTATGCTTGGAGCGAGGAGAAGACGGAAGAAAAATTTATATACGGGATGCCGGACGCATTATTTGTACCGAAGACGGTTGCAACCGACGGCTTGTTTACCGCTTTGGAGAATCTGGATATTATGCCTCTACATCCACCAAGCGGTTTTGCTTCGGGAGTCAGAATATTTCGAGATATCGAGCAGTTGCTATCCTATTATTTAAGTGAAACAGTGGATCATAGACTGGATGGAGTGGACAAACTTTGTTCGAAAGTATGCCAATACTTGATTGATTCGGGTAAATTGTTCGAAAAATGGAAGGAAAGCTTGCCAAGGGAGCAACATCCTCGATCTGTTCCGGCTTATGATGATTTTATCAAGCTTTTTAACACAGTTGATGCCGGTCCTTTCAGTTTAGTACAAGGTGAAAATAGACGAAATGACAATACGATACTTGAATTGAAGCTTCCTCCGTTTGACAGAGAAAAGCTGGATCGAGCGCAGGAGATGATTTATGACGCATGGGAAGAGATGAGTAGAAGCAAGCGTCTCTCGATTGCACGAAAAGCATTGCTGCTGTCGCCATACTGTACGGATGCCTATAATTTGTTGGCAGAACACAGCGAATCTTCGGAAGAGCGAATGGAACTGTACGAGCGTGGGGTTAAGGTGGGGCGTCAAGTTTTAGGGGATTCGTTTTTTGAAGAGAATGCAGGTGATTTCTGGGGGATTACTAAGACCAGGCCATATATGAGGGCACTGGCGGGACTGGCGGAATGCCTCTGGGATAATGGGCATCGGCAAGATGCCATTGCAAGCTGTCGTGAGTTGCTCCGATTGAATCCTAATGATAGTCTGGGTATTCGCTATACTCTAGTTAATTATTTGCTGGCTGAGGGAATGAATAACGAAGCTGACGAATTTTTGTCGGAACATAATGAGGCCACATGCTTTATGCTGTATAGCGAAGCGTTGCTTTCTTTCCGCTGTAAAAGTGCCCGCAAAGCGGCCATATCATTGAATAAAGCTCTCGAAGCGAACTCTTTCGTTCCGGCTTACTTAGTAGGTGTTAAATATATTCCACATATTGTTCCTGAGACATACTCACGGGGGAGTGAGGAGGAAGCGATCATTTATGCCTCTGCCTCCCTTAGTGCATGGAGAGTAACACCGAGCGCTTTGGATTGGCTAGCTACCCGAGCAAATTATCAGAGGGTTAGACGTAATTCGTAAAGTATGGTTTATTTAAGTACAATGCGGAGGCAGTGACAACAAAAATACAGCCACTCAATGATAAGTTTGAGTTTACGTTGTTTTGAAATTTGTTTTAGAAGTCGTGTGAATAGATTGTTAAATCTATTGGAACAAGCTCACGAGATATTTGAAAATGAAGTTACTGTAACATATGAATATTCAAGAGAACGCCCTTCTTGCGGTGTTCTCTTTTTATATAGATACTATTCAAAAAGCCGGTTGCCCTGAAATATTCAGCGCAACCGGCTTTTTGCGTGAAAGGAGAAATGTCGGATGACTAAAGTGATTGCCCTCGCTAATCAGAAAGGCGGCGTGGGCAAAACGACAACAGCGGTCAATTTGGGAATCGGTTTGGCTGCCGATGGGAAGAAGGTTTTGCTAGTAGACGCGGATGCGCAAGGCAACCTGACGGATTCGTTAGGGTTCCATGAGCCGGATAGTCTCTCTGTATCGTTAGCCACGTTGCTGGTCAAAACGATGCTGGAAGAATCCTACGAAGCACGGGAAGGAATTCTGCAACACAGCGAAGGCGTTGACCTAATGCCGGGCAATATTGAACTGTCTGCTGTCGAGGTATCGCTTGTCAATACGATGAGCAGAGAAACGATCTTGCGTTCATACATCGATTCGGTTAAAGCTGACTACGATTACGTACTAATCGATTGCATGCCGAGTTTGGGCATGTTGACCATCAATGCTCTGGCTGCGGCAGACAGCGTCATTATCCCCGTTCAGGCGCACTATTTGCCCGCCAAGGGAATGACACAACTGTTGCAGACGATTGCCCGCGTGCGTAGGCAGATCAATCCGAAATTGGTTTTGGACGGAGTGCTGCTCACGATGGTAGACAATCGCACTAATTTTGCCAAAGATATTGCGCTCGTTCTTCGGCGCGATTACGGGGACAAGTTGCGCGTGTTCAACACAGAGATTCCATTATCCATTCGCGCAGCGGAAACGAGCGCCAAGGGAAAAAGCATTTATGCCCATGACCCGGATGGAAAAGCGGCGGAGGCTTATGCCGCCTTTACGAAGGAGGTGCAGGGCATTGACATCGAGAGAAGACAGGCTCGCAAGTATCAAACTGACCACAGTCGCTGATTTATTCTCAACCGAGGAAAGCCGCGCTGATGAAAAGCGGGAGAAGGTGATGGATATTCCTCTGTCGGAAATCAGCGATTTTCCCGGCCATCCGTTCAAGGTGAAGGCAGATGAAGCGATGCTGGAAATGGCGGACAGTGTGAAGCAATACGGCGTTCTTGTTCCCGGCCTGGTACGTCCGAAGGCGGACGGCGGCTACGAAATGGTAGCCGGACACCGGCGCAAGAAGGCAAGCGAATTAGCAGGTATGGAGACAATGCCCTGTATCGTTCGCGAACTGGACGACGATCAGGCGACCATTATTATGGTGGACAGCAACCTGCAACGGGAATATATCTTGCCTAGCGAGAAGGCTTTTGCTTATAAGATGAAACTGGAAGCAATAAAAAGGCAAGGAGCCAGAACGGATTTAACTTCTGCGCTAATTGCGCAGAAGTCGGCAAATAAAACATCAAGGCAAATTATCGCCGAGCAATCTGGGGAAGGCCCGCACCAGATTTCACGCTATATCCGCCTTACCGAACTGACCCCCTCCATTCTCGAAATGGTGGACGATAAACGGATCGCCTTCAATCCGGCCGTAGAACTTTCTTACTTGTCCGAAGAAGAACAGCAAGCCTTGTACGAAACGATGCAGTCCGAAGACTGCACTCCTTCACTGGCGCAGGCACAGCGCATGAAAAAACTGAGCCAGGATGGGCGGCTTAACGTGGATGTCATCTTCTCGATTCTCACGGAGGAAAAGCCGAACCAGAAAGAAAAGATGACCATTCAGCGCGAGCGAATTGACCGTTTCTTCCCGAGGGACTTTACCGAAAAGCAGAAGGAAGACCTGATCGTGCAACTATTAGAAAGCTGGTATAAAAAACGGCAGCGGGAACAGGAACGCTAACTTGTATCCGAAGCATCCCAACCTGTTCGGCAGCACTCTCCCCTAAGTCGGAGAGCTTTTTTTATGCCCATTTTTGGGGAGGCGATATACATGTATTTTACGAAAGGGAGGCGTCGTCAGTATGAACGCCTGATGCAAGAAAAGCCGGGGTTCAACCGCTTTGAAGTTTTGGAGGATGAGACCGAGCAGCCGCGCACGCGAAACAAGAAATCTCGTGAAACCGGTCAATCAAAGCGAAGCCCGGGAACGAAGAATGACCGCAATTTTCCAGGAGATGAGGACGGACGATGGAAGAATTAAAGCGAATGGCGGACAACTATGAAGTCGTTCAGGCCATCTCCATCGGGAAGGTGGAAGTGCTGCTTGGCATAGACGAAACCAATGCCGAGCGTCCGTACATGGTTTGTACCTGCACCCGAAACCATTCGTTGGGTGTCGAGCAATTTTACGCGTTTGCAGCCGGCGCGGATTATCTTGAAGCCGTGCATGACTTTGTTTCCCGCGTGCAATGGGAGCTGGAGGATCTCAAAGAAGAAAGGGCCAGTGTCAAGGTGCCCTTATCTCCCCTTACCCAAGTCCAATGCCAGCCGATTCGCGAAGACATGCGCATTGACCACCAGGTTGTTGTCATCCGGCCGGAACGGTTGCGACCCGAATATCGCACCGCTGTTAACCAGCTTGTGCTGGCGCTAAGCGGCTTTGGCACCTCCGCCAATTCCCGAGGTCGCGCCGTCTACGTGATCAATTTGTATACCGGAGAAGAGGCTCGCTGGAATCGGGAGGATTTTATGGGTCTGATAAAACCGGAGCATATGCCTGCATGGGCGCAAGAAAAACTGGAGCAGCATCAGGCTGCGACCCAGCAAAAGCAGAAGCTCCGTGACGATGCCCGGTAAAAATTTCGATAGCAGTTTAAGATTGATTGAGAGGAGACGTGAGCGATGTCGTGGACGTATCGGCACCGCAAGGCACTCATTATCACCGCGATCGCCATAAGCGTTTGTTTACTTGTGGCTGCGGTCATTTATTCTCTGAAAAAGCAATCGGAGCAAGAGCAGAATCAGCAGCAAATGAAGGAGCACTATGAAAGGCAGATCAAGGAACTGAAAACGATAGAGGAACAATCGCGCAGAAACGTCTGGACCGTGTCGCGAACCATTCCGGCCGGTGGTACCGTCACGGCAGAGGATCTCCTGTCCGTCCCGATGCCCGCGAGTCTGGTGCCATCCGGGATGATTACTGAACGGGAAGCGGCCATCGGCAAAAGCGCCAAAATCGAATTGCAGCCCGGAACACCGCTGATGCCATCTATGCTGTACGAGAGCACGCCGATCCCGAAGGATTTGCGGGTGCAAGAATTTCATGTCATTCAACTTCCCTCCAACCTTCAAAAAGGACAGTACATCGACGTGCGAATCAACTTTCCGACAGGAGAAGATTATGTCCTGTTAGCTAAAAAGAAAGCACGGGAGTTGTCGGGAACGGTCATCTGGCTCGAAATGAACGAGAAGGATATTTTGCAAACGTCAAGCGCGATTATCGATGCCTATTTGCAAGGCGCACGGCTGTATGCCTTGCCCTATATCGAACCGGGATTGCAGGAAGCAGCTGTGGTCAATTATCCCGCAAATCCGAAAGTGCTTGATTTGATGGAACATGATCCGAACCTGCTCGAAAAAGCGACAACCGAGCTTGCCCGCAAACTTCGCAAGACACTTGACGACAATCTGAAAGCCATGAGCGAGTCGGACAAACTGCGCGTGACAAGCGGCAGCGTGACGGTTCAGCAGCAACTGCAAAACGAAAGGATCGTCTCGCAGCAAGGCAATGCCACGCAATCTAAGACACCCACGCCGCAACCGTCGGGCACAACGGCTACGAATGATCGCGAGCCGCCGGCCGCGCAGCCGCTACCCTCCCCTTCCGGTTCGTCAACGACGAATGGGAATCGGCCGGAAGCACCCGCGGAGCCAACGCCATCAGCGCCAGCTTCACCCTCGGGGGAGTCGCCCGGCATAGATAAACTGGAGAACATTTTTAACCAGTAAAGGAGGCCGTCATGAAAAAAGTCGTGTTTTTCGGCGCGCCGGATAAGAGTCATTTGCTTCTTGTGTTAGGCAAGCTGCTCACGGTGTTGGATCAAAAGGTGCTGATCGTGGATTCCACGCTCGCTCAATCCATGCAAGGCTATTTGCCGCAAGTGGAATTCTCAAATTCGCTGCGGGAGTTTGAAGGATTCGACGTGGCGACCGGGCTGATCACGTCAGCTCAACTTGAGCGGTCCATCCGTCAAACCGTAGACGAAGCGGCATACGATATTATGCTGCTTGACACCGATCACACGGAATTTGTGAAAGGACAAGAGTTGCCGGGCTATGACAAGCGGGTTTGGTGCAGCAATTATAGTCGGCTCGGCATGTATAAAAACGCGGAGCTAATGCAGCGGCTGTGCCTTCACGAAGCGGAGGGCCAGCCGCTCTCGTTTTACAAACTGATCACCCCTACCTTGCCGATCACCATACCCGAGTCGTATATCGATTCGCTGTTGCCGCAGCAGGCTGTACGCTGGGAGGATGCCGTGTTCCGTTTTCCGCTGGACGAACGGGACATGTCCGTAGAGCTCGACAACCAGCATCATGGCCGCATCAACATCAAGCGGCTGACTGGAACGTATCGCCGGACCGTGCTCGACATGCTGCAACAGTTGTTTGATTGCGATGCCAAAACGGCCCGGCGGGCATGGGCGCGTGCGCGAAAGCGTGCGTGAAGCCGGTAAAGTCGCACGAAAGGAGATGAAGCAATGGGTTTTACCGTGGTGTTTTGGAGTCCGATTTCGGGACAAGCCGGGACGACAAGCAACCTGATCGCCTCCGCCGCGCTGCTCGGACTTGAATATTCTTCGCGTCTTTTGCTGCATGGGCATTTGCAAAGCGAATATGCAGCCATTGAACGCGGCTTTTATCCAAGGCGGACCTGGATGAGCAAAGTGGATGTCCCATCCGATGTCGGAATCGACGCGCTGCTCAGGCTATTGCAAAACCGCAAGCTCGAACCAAAATTGCTGCGGGATTACACGCTGCCGCTGCTCGCCGAACGCCTCGACATCCTGCCGGGATCGAACAAGCCGGATGTATCGTTTGTTTCGTCGGCGCAGGACTGGCTCGGGCCGCTCTTAGAACTGACAAAACGCGCTTACGATCTGGTGTTGCTGGATGGCGGAAGCGGCAATGAGACGGAATGGACACGGGCGCTTTTGCATCAAGCAGATTTGCTGGTCGTTTGCCTGCCGCAAAACTTGCTCAAACTGGAGCAAGTTTTTTCATTAGCGGAGGTGCAACTTCTGGCGAGCCGCCAGGTTTTGCTCGTATTCGGGCAATATGACCCTCGCTCGGCGTTTACCGTCAAAAACATCATGCGTCAGTTCCACCGGCGGGAGCCTGCGTACCCGATTATTCATAATACAGGATGGCACGATGCCCTCCAGCAAGGAGACGCTATCCATTTTTTATTTCGCAACCGGCAAGTGCCGCGCGATCACGAAAACAATCTTTTTGTGCATCACGTACGGGCATTGGCACAGACGATCGTCCGGTACGCCGGATTAGATAAGCCTCTTTTCGGCGGGAGGGAGGACGATCGAGGATGATGTTCATGCTGAACGCTTTGCTTATCGTGGGCATCCTCATCGCGGTCGGCGTTCTGCTTTATTTGCGCATGAGCCGCCGTTTACCGGACCAGCCGGACGAACAGCCGGTCTACACGCTGGATTCGATGACCGCGTTCGTGAAAGAGGCGCTGCATGAGATGACCAGCAGCAACTTGATTGACTATGGCTTGTCGGAAGAAGAATACCGTCGCCGCAAAAACAAACGTGCGGAACTGAAAAAAGCGCTGCGGGGCTGCACGTCTGGCGATTTGCGGGATAAGGCCTATGTGAAGCAAGTGATCGCCGATTTGCTCGAACAGCGCTACTGCTTGGACGACAATAACCTGAACCGTCTTCTTCCGTTTGACGATCCGAAAAAATTATCGCCGCAAGATCAGTTCGACATTTTGCTCCATCTGTTTAAGAAACAGCATCGATTGAGAGCGCTGGACGAACTGATTCAAAAATACGAATTGGATCGCCCCAAACGAAGTATGGAAGACGAAGAAACCGAGTCCTATCGGATTACCGCCGACGAAATCCGCGACATTTACAAGCAGGAAGTACACAAGCTGCCCGCCGAGGACAAAATGCAGATCGTTGTACAGCGGATCTATCAGCAATACAAAGGATTCAGCGTCATCGACGAAATCCGCGACATGAAAATCGACGGCGTATCGGGCGGTGTATCCGGCATTCCACCCGTGATGTGGGAAGGCGAGTGGAGTTTGGAGGAAGAAGCGCAGCTTCGTGAGGTGCCAAGGTCGCATGACAGCGTATGGATATTTTATAAAGGAAAGTCCATCCATTTGAGCTTTCTGTCCTTCGGCTCGGAACAAGAGCTAAGGCGCGTGTGCCAGAACGTGTACAAACATAATTTTCCCGGCCAGCTGTCCGAAGCGAACGGTTTTAAGGTAAACGAAATGGCGGATGGCTCCCGCGTTGTTGTGTTGCGCCCCCGGTTCAGCGAATCGTGGGCTTTTTTTGTGCGCAAATTCGACGTGCAAAACGCCGCGCTCGAACAACTGATTCAGGACGACAACGCCGAACTGCCTATCGGGCTGATCCGCTATCTCGTTATGGGGGAACGCATCACGGCCATCACCGGCGCACAAGGCAGCGGCAAGACGACGCTCTTGATGGCCATGGTGCGCTACATTCCGGCGATCTTGCCGATTCGGGTGCAGGAAATGAGTTTTGAACTTCAGCTTCGGAAAATATATCGGGATCGCAACATTTTAAGCCTGCGGGAAACCGAAACGATCTCCGGACAAGACGGGCTGGACATTCAGAAGAAAACGGACGGATCGGTCAATATTTTGGGAGAAGTGGCGACCGACCCGGTTGCCGCCTGGATGGTGCAGATGGCGCAGGTCGCTTCGCTGTTCACTTTGTTTACGCATCACGCCAAAACATTCCGCGATCTTGTTTACTCGCTGCGCAATTCGTTGCTGAAAACCAGAGTGTTTACAAACGAAAAAGTGGCCGAGCAGCAGGTCGTCAGCGTCATCAACTTCGATATTCACCTGAGACGGGACGCGGACGGACATCGTTACATTGAACGAATAACCGAGTGCGTCCCGGTGGAGCAAGAGACGGCATACCCGGATTCGTTCCGCCATAAACCTACGACCGAAGAGAAAATGGCGGCGTTTATGGAGACGATGCTCGAATACTTCCGCCGCACGACGGATCGCCCCCTATACGACGCACGAAACGTCGTCGAATACCGGGACGGGCAGTATGTCGCCGTTCATCCGCTGTCCGAGCGAAGCCGAAACGAAATCGCCGCTTGCCTCACAGGCCCGGATCAGGCGGCGTTCGAGGCGTTTCTGGCGGTTCATTGGGGGGATGGCGATGAGGCTTGAATGGCTGTCCCTGTTGCTCGGCGCGGCGACGGTGCTGTTCCTCGCGATGGCGGCCGCATTTCAATGGGTATCCCGCCACGGTTCAGATGTGGAGGCCATTCGGCGGTATGAAGCGCTGCGCAAACCGGGCAAAGCCCGTAAGAAGCAAGCGCTGTATAGCGTCATGCAGCAGTTGTACCGTCTATGTGAGCGCGTGCCGATTCTGAGCGCTTATTTGATTCATATTCGCAAACGAATGACCATTCTCCAGCTTGGCGACGAATGGAAGCTGCGGTTGGAGACGATGAAGACGGCTCTAATTATTTGGGGCATGCTGATTGCAGCGGCTGTTCCGCTGGCGCTGGGCGTGCGCGACCTGGCCACGCTTGGCATGATCGCCATCGGTTTCTGGGTTGGCCATGGCATTCTGTCGGACAATCTGGTGCATCGGCTGGAGACGCGCCTGCTTCGCCAACTCCGTCTATTCTTCTCGGACGTACGTCATCACTATCATCGCCATGGCATGGTGGAAGAAGCCATTTATGAAGCGGCAGACGGTGCGCCGTATGAGATGGCGCTGCACGGACACGAAATATACGAAGTGCTCACGGCAAGCGACGCCGAGCAGCGGCTGGCGCAGTATATCGAGAGCGCGCCGAACCGCTATTTGCAGGGCTTGGCCGGGCTGTCGCATCTGGTGAAGGAATACGGCGACAAACGAACCGCAACCGGTTCCGTGTACTTGAAGGCGCTTGGGAAGCTTGCGACCGAACTGAATCTGGAACTGCTGCGCCGCGAGCGCCTCAGTTTCCTGTTGCAAGGACTGACCGCCATCGCGCTGTTGCCGCTGCTGTTTACCCGGCCGATCGAAGCTTGGGCCAGCCATTACTTTCCGGCCATGGACGCCTTTTATGCGAGCACGACCGGCTGGATCGTGAAAATCGGCCTGATGGCGGTCGTATGGCTGTCCTACGTTCTGCTGAGGAACATTCAGGAACTGGACGTGAGTCCAAAACCAACCGGCCGGAAAAGATGGGAGAAACGGGTTTACGAATGGCCATGGATGCGCTGGCTTGTGCATCGTTTCGGTCCCGCCCCCGGTTCCCGGGAAGCTGACCGTATGGTCAAGCTGCTTAAAGACACCGCGTCGCCGCTTCGGCTGGAATGGCTCTATGTGCAGCGCATCGTGGCGGCGGGCATGGCTTTTCTGGCTGTGCTCGGGATGTTTATGGCGCTTCATGCCGCAAGCCGGCATCAAATCTTGTATGCGCCGGTAAAGCCGGGCATCCTGTTCGGCCAACTGTCGCCGGAGGAGGAAGCCAAGACGCGCGAGGCGGCGGCGCTCGATCGCCGCATCATCGATCGCGTAAAGGAGGTGAAGCATCGCACCGAAGAAACGGTGATGGCCCTGCTCCGCAGCGAATCGCCGATGACGGGCCAGGACGATCAGCTTCGCGCCGCGGCTCGGCGCATTATGGTCAAGCTCACGAAGCTGGACAATCATTATGTGAAGTGGTGGGAAGCGCTCCTCGCCGCTCTCGCGGGATGGGGCGGCTACGCCATGCCGGTCGGCGTTCGGTTGTTCCAGCGGCGCATGCGGCAGATGGAGATGAAGCATGAAGTGGATCAACTGCATGCCGTCATCGCCATGCTGGCAGATATGGACCGGATGTCGGTCGAGCATCTGCTCATCTGGATGGAACAGTTTGCCCGCGTGTTCAAGGAACCGCTGCAAACCTGCTTGCTCCATTTCGAACAGGGCGCGGATCAGGCGCTGGCGCAGCTGAAAGAGGATGCGCCGTTTGTGCCGTTCGTCCGCACGGTCGAAAAGCTGGAACTGGCTGCGCAAAGTTTGCCGATCCGGGAAGCGTTCGACGACCTGGAGTCGGAACAGGCTTACGCGCAGGAGCAGCGCAAACAGGAGTACGAGCAATTGATCGAGCAAAAGGCAGGCTGGGGAAAATGGATCGGGTTTGCGCCGATGATGGCTCTCATTTTCGGCTATCTGGTCATTCCGCTCGTCATCGTCAGCTTGCACCAGATGTCCGTATACTACGAACAGCTTCAGCGCATTCAGTAAGCGGACATGTTGCGGCGCTTTCCAAACGGGAAGTGCTTTTTTTATTTCCTACACCATTTTGAATTTGAAGGAGAGATCGGTTCATGTCGAACGCGCAAAAAGCACTCGTGATGGCGGCAGGCATTTTTCTTGCCATCGCGCTCATTACCCTCGCCGTCGTATTGTTTATTTCCGCGCAAGACTCCACCAAGGCGGCGCAAAGCAATTTCAGCAATATCCAGACGGAGCTGTCGCAAACGGCGTTTACGGTGTACGACAACACGACGTTGTCGGGCAGTCAGGTGGTCAACGCGCTGCGCAAGTTCAGCGATCAAGATCAGTTCGGCATCCAGATTGTCACCGGGAAAAATCCGGCAGGTCAGTGGTACGGCAAAGTCATTAACACGGGTGTTCCGATCGACAGCGTGACCTACGGCTCGGTGATGGGCGAAGCGCCGGGGAAAATGAGCGATACGGTGGATGAATCGGATATCAACTACGTGAATCCGAGCGGGAAATTTCGGGCGCAACTGGTGCATGACAGAAGCAACGTCATTCGCGGCATCGTGTTCCGGCAGCAGTAAGCGTCCGTACTGACATCACAACGCTGACGGGGCGTCCTTTCGGGTATAGACGGACGCCCCGGCGTTTTCAAGGAGGAAGCCGATGGAATATGCCCCCAGAACGATGCTGGAAATGAGTGTGGCCTGTCTTCTCTTTCTGATGGCCGTAACGAGCGGACTCATGCTATTTCAAACCGGGGCCGCGCTGAACGCCACCGCCTATGTGTCGGGAAAGTCGCTGGATCGCAACGTGCAGATGGCGTTTTCGCCGATTGCCGGCGACGGCACCGTATCCGGCGCAGAGGTTACTCAGTCCATTGCCCGGCTGGAGACGGGAGACGCGGAAATTGTGGTGGACGGCGTTCGATACGCGCCGCCGCTCGATCGGGACTTGTTCGTCCCCGCCGGGATTCAGCTGAATGCCCGGTATACGGCAGTCGCCCAGCGAGATGCGTCCGGACAACTGGTGCGTCTCATTTTCGCTTTACGCTAAGGAGAATGCCATGAACAGTTTCTCGAAAGTTTTCGCGGTGCTCATTGCCGTTCTTTTGCTCTACCTCTACCCCATTTCCGCAGCCTTCGACCAGCAGGACGATATTTCGGAACTGGTCGTATTGAAGGCGACGACAACATTTGTGGATGCAGTGCGGGACAAGGGCTTTGTGTCGCCGAGCATGTATACGGACTTTATGGAGGCGATTGCGGCAACGGGCAACACCTTCGATGTGCAAATGGAACACGGAAGCAAAAAGTACGTGCCGGTTTACGACGACCCGACAAGGCCGGATACGTTTCGGGGCAGCTACGAAGTGCACTACGACATGTTTTACAACGCGCAGATCCTGCCCGTTCTCTTCCCGAACAACACGGCCGCAAAAGACGATCCGGCGCGACGCTACAAGCTGCGGGTCGGCGATACGTTTGCGGTCACGGTTAAAAATACGAACCGGACTCCCGGCACGATCCTGTTCGATTTTCTGAACCAGGCCATCAGTCCGAACGAAAAAATCTTCATTCCTTACGGCGGGGTGGTGCGCAATGAGGCTGATTGAATGGGCCATTGTCGGAGCGCTTATTTTTCTGCCGTTTGCGACCGTGAACCGGATCGAGGTCGAAACGCAGCGGAAGGCGCTACTCTCCGAGCTGCGCTATAACACCGCGCTGGATGCGGCGGTGGATGATGCTGCGCGGATGTTGACCGTCAATGCGAACCAGCAGCGGGAGACGCAATACGAATCGGCCAAGCGGGTGGCGCTGAACAAGGACGAGGCGATTGCCGCTTTTTATCGGACGCTGTACGCAAGCTTCGGCATTGCCGACGATCCCGTTGCGCAAGGCGTGTTGAGTCGGTATATCCCGGCTATTGCGGTGATTGGTTACGACGGCTTCTACGTCTATGCCGAGGAGGAGTGGACGGGAGCCGATGGGCACACGGAACAGAAACCGGTTTGGGGAGCGAAAAAGCCGTATGCTTACGCCGATTCAACGGGCAACAGCCTTTCGTTCACGCTGGACGATTTCGTCCTCGCTTACGATGCGGTCAGCCGGAGCTGGCACGAAGGCTTGCGGGCCGACGTCGGGCAGCAGACGAATATTGCGTTATTAAAGGATGCGGAGCGATTTGAGCAGGTGCGCCGGAGCACCATCGTCCGCGCAATTGAAGACGAACTCGCGTACCGGATCAATAAACACAACGAATCGGTTTCCCGATTTGGTCTCTCCTACACGTTTACATTGCCAACGATTTCACAGGAAGATTGGAACAATACCGTGGATGACGTCGGGGTGCTTGCTTTCATCCAGGGCATTCCGATGGGAGGCAAGTTTTACAACAATTACGCCCTCGGCGGAAGCCGCTTGCTCAAGAAGCCAGAGATTGTCGGAGCCAGGAAAGGAAGCATGAAGGTGTATTACCGCAGCACATGCGGCTTTACTTATCCGGTGGAAGAGACGTTTTCCAGCGAAAAAGCGGCCGCGCAAAAAGGCTATATGCCGCTGGACTGTCCGGTCTCGCCATCTTAACGAGACGGCGATGTTTCGGAAAGTGGACACGCCGTCGGATCGGTTCTATGATGAACGTGTCAGTCGAAATCTTCCAAACTTGTCATGACCCCTATCAAGAGAGGAGCAAATGGCGTGAGAAAATGGATAATTGCAGGACTTGCCGCCGCGATGCTTTGCAGCTTGTTCACCGTAACAGCAAGCGCGGCGAGCCGACCTCCGTCTTTTGTCAGCGTCGTTATGGACGGACAAAAAATCTGGTTTCCCGATGCACAAGCATTTGTCGATGAAAACAACCGGACGCTCGTGCCGATTCGATTCATCGCGGAACAGATGGGCGCAAACGTAGGCTGGGAGCCCAAAACGATGACCGTACCGATTGAGCGGGACGACCTGCATATTGTGCTTACCATCGGCGATAGCAAGGCGCTCGTCAACGGCAAAGAGGTGGCTTTCGATTCGCAGGCGATCACCAGCGGCGGCCGGACGTTTGTCCCGCTGCGTTTTGTCAGCGAAGCGCTGGGGGCGGAAGTGAATTGGGATAGCCCAACATCGACCGTCTTCATTTCCACACAAGAAGACGCCAATGCGAAGTATGATGAATGGGGCCGTCTGATTCGCACAACCCATTTGCCGAAGAACGCGAAAGATTACCCGTACATTCTGGCCGATGTGCCGAATGAAGCCTATGAAATGGCCTGTCCCTACTCGCATCCTACGGACAGCAAGGTTTCATCGGTATTGTATTCAACCATACCGGAATTCAATAAGAAAAACGTGGATATATGGATGAACCGGCTGAAAATGTTCGGCGCGCTGTGGCTGAATGTGGACTACAAAACGATTGACGATACGTGGGCGCAGGCGGTATTCGCCACGAAAATGCAAAGTTCCAATGCGGAATTGAAATATATCCGGCGGTATGTGGAGTGGGTTAAAGAAAACAAGATACAGATCGAAGGATACCTTGATCCCGAGCCTTCCATGATCTATAAAGACGGGTTTGGAAATAATTATGTACGTTCCAAGTTCAGAATCAAATTCAACTCATTCACGGAAAGTAAAAATTTGCTGTACGATGAGCGGTTCCCCAATGAACGCAAATTCGATAAGCAGGTTTGGTACGAAGGTTACGCGGATATTTCCCTTTCCACGAATGTTGGCGGCGATTGGGGCAGTACATTGAAAGTCGATCCGGGAGCCAGTTTATTCCGCAATTATTTCATCAGAAAGGCGGACTCGGAGTAGATGAAGAGAAACAAATTCATAAAATCGGCGTTGAGCGTGCTTCTGGCATGCTCTTTTTTATTTTCGGGTTTTCCTTTCGCAGCGAAAGCCGAAACCCCCAAAGTAAGAACGGAGGCAGGAAAAATCAGCTTTGAAATCACAAGTACGGCTGCAACATCGTCCATTAAATACAGAACCGTGGGTTGGACGGTGCGCCGTGACCAATTATGTTCGAATACGACGCCCAAGCAGTGTGGCGATCCGAGAAGCGGCCAACATGCTTCTTTTTTGGACCAGCAAGTGCGGCAGGTAGGTCAAGACCCGAATCCGCCGATCCCCGGAGCGCCTTTAACGACATTTTATGAAATCAGCGAGGCGCTTGTCACGGAAGGCATGTGGAACGCGGGCATGGGCGACATCAAAGACAACGACGACTTATATTTGTATGCCATCATGGTGTCCATCGACGGAAACGGCAACGTGCGCAAAGGGCCCTTTTATACGTTAGATGAGATCAAGAGAGCCGAACCTTGGGCGCACCCGGACGACTTGGACGATTATTTCGGCATTCATGTACCCTATCGAAGCGCGGAATTTCCCGTCGATGTCATTGCAAAAACCGTAGACGGCATAGTCATTCAAAGACCGGAAGTTACATTTCTAAAGGGCGAGTACAAAGTCGGGGAAACGATCAATCATGAATTTCCCGAAACGATTGAGGACAACGGAAAAACGTATACGATCGTTCGCTCCTATTTATCGCCCAAGCAGGACCCGACGCGGAAAGACTGGCTGCAAGAAAATCCCGAAACGAATCCGAAGGTGCGAATGCGAAGCTTTACGGTGCATCTGGGCGGAACGGACGCGGTTGCCGAATATGCGGAGAACAATCCGGTGAAGGCCATCTATCAAAAAGAAGACGGCACCAAACTCAAAGAAGTGGACAAAGGCGTTTTCGCAACCGGCGAGGAAGCGAACCATACGTTCGAAGGACAAATCACTTCCGGCGGTCAGACGTATGAAATCATCCGCTCTTACATTACGAACAATAACAAACCCGACGAGAAGCTGTTCATTCAGGAAAAAGGCGACCCCAAGCTCAAAGAGCGCTCCATTCTGGTGGGATCGGGCGGCTCCAACTTTATCGGCATTTACAAAATTCCCTCCTCGGTAACGGTCGTGTCCCGGATTGAAGCGCCGGAAACGGTCGACCAAAACGTGACCGAAGTGGACGGGAATTTTGTTTTTGAAGTCAAGTCGTTAAAAAATTTGCAGTCATACGAAATCACGGATATTCGAAATGCCAGGCTCGTTCAAACGGGCGACAAAACCGGAAACCTCTCCGGCACGTCAACGAGTAAAACGATTCCGATCAAAATCCCGTTCACGTCCGGCGACAAAGTGAGCGTGCAAATCACCGTCGTTGTGAAGGATGTGGACGGCAATACGGGGGACTCGACATCCGATCATACGGTACGCAAAGGCGACGGCGACGGAAAACCGCAGCCCGGCGCTTCCCAGCAGGCCGAAGCGATGGAGCCAAGCGCTTCTGCTGTCATTCAGGCGGATGCGCGCGGCGCAGAAAAATTTGATGTGCTGCAAGGCATTCCGACTTCAGAGAACCTGTATGTGAACGCTTTGGCCAAATCGTACTTGTATCGCAACACGTTCACGGAAACGACCGGCACGAAGCAATACCCGATTCAGGTGAGTAAAACATATACCCTCACCTGGACGGAGACGCGATCCGGCCCGCCCGATGCGGACGGGAATCCGACCACCATTACCGTTCCGCGTTCAGATACACAGACGGTCACCAAAAACTATTCGATTGAACGCAAGTACAGCTTCTGGACGATTCAAAATCTCGAAGTGTACGGCATTCAAAAGGCGACGGTCTCCAATTATGCGCTTCCTTCGGGAACAGTTACGCTGGAGCCGAATGGCTATACGCCGCCAACCGTTTCCGCTGCGCATGATGCGTCGCTCAGCGCGCATATGACCGATCCGGTCTATTCGAATGTGACGCTGCCCGGACAAACGATTTCCGGCGGTTCCAGCCGGCCTTCCGTACCGAACGAGGACTGGACAAACGAGGCCGAGAGAGCTATTGGCAAGATCAAGGTAAAAAACGACTCGTTCGTTTTTAACGGAAATACAATCATGGACAACCGAATCGTTGAGGAAAAAGCGCCGACGCCGGGGGCGATACCGGCCCCGCCGATGATTGGGCAAGATGTGCTGTACGGCAAAGGTTATCTCATTGACGCTTTCAAAACAAACAAAGCGAATCAACCGAGCACCGGCACTATCTTTTATACGCTGGTCAAGGGCATTGGCGGCGGGGAAAACAAGAGCTATCCGATCGGCGGCATCAATCCGGTGACGGTGCATACGCCTGTCGTCAATTGGGCGTCCGTATCCGACGACCAGGCGCATAATCAGAAAACGCAGCCAACCGCCGGACGTGCTGCGCTCATTCTGGACCGGCCCTTTACCGTAACGATTCCGACAAGCGGCCCGCACAAGGACATCAAGGGCTACGGCAATCGGGATTATGCCAAGTATATGAGGGACAAGCAGGTACGCTTTCCGTTCGATGTGTACAAAGCGGATCGTACGACGTTCGTCCCCAAGGACACGTGGGTGTCCATCCCGGTCGGCCAGTTGCAGACGACCTTCTACTTGCCCGTTTGGGTGGACGAGGGCCATTACGACGTGTTATTCCGAACGTTTGCCGAGAATAGTCCGGCCTCCTTCACGTCCCAAATGAATGCCAACCTGGACTTGTCCAACCATGTGGCTGCGCAAGCGGTTCCAGTGGAAGTGATCGGACGTCTCTATGATTTCCGCATCACCGACATTGCCGATTTTGCATGGGAATCGGTGTTCCGCACCCAAAAGGGCAGCGCGACGCCGACAGGAAACGCCTATTGGGTCGGAACGAAAGGCATTGACGGCGCACCGCGCGGCAATACCCCACCTTACGTGCTGCCGGTACGGCAAAGCAGTCATCCCGAGAGCGGCAAGAAAAACGTAGCGGTCAAAACGGGTTACCATTTCAAATTCGAAGTCATGACGAAAGGCAACATGTTCGGCTCGGGCGACGGCATCCTCATTACACCGACGTTTTATTTTGTGGACAGCAAGGGGAAGAACAGGCAAGAAGTCGATCTGTACTATCATTCAGGCAGTCGGCGGTTTATTCGTATCGGCTCCAGCGACGATGCGGAGAAACGTTATGTGACGCTCGACGCTCGCCTGCGCAATGTGCCGAAGCAGGAGTTGACCGACACCGCCGCAACGCTTTGGTCGCTAAACGGTTCGCCCGGAGACAGGCAGACGTTTATCGATCAATATGTAAAGGATGCGCAGAAGCCGACCTATGTGGGCGGCTACGATATCATGCTGCTGCCGCCTCAGCTTCGGACGTTTGTCGGAAGCACGCAGGTGCCCTCCGGCATCGGTGCGGCCCGCGCCAACGCTTCGGTTCAGCGATGGCGGGGGGACTACAGTTTGCCCGCCGCGCCGTACGTGGTGCCGAAAGGCTTCAATCTGGCCGAGTACGGCCGCACGCACCGGCTGGACGACCATGCGCCCGTATTTCTAAAGGATGGGTATATCATCGTCAATTTCAACATCGAAACGATCCGCGATCAAGACTTGAACCATCCGCATCTGCAATACAAAAACGCGCCGCTGGACAATCAGTGGCGGATGGAAGGGTTTCAGCGCAGCTTCGTCGATCCATACGGGGCAACGTTCTCCCTGCTGGACGGCGACGTCGTCTTTTATCATGCCAATTTGTCCAGCTACGACGACTTTGGGACGGGAGGCACCCATTAAATTCACCAGACGGGAGGGATAAACATGTTGGAAAAGCTGCAAAGTGCCGCGCCAGAGGATACGGCTTATTTTTATTCCGCTTCTGCCGCAGAGGAGATCGAACGTGGCTGCATCGGCCACCTGCGCGGCGATTTTGGGCGGTCGGGCGAGGAGTTCTGGGTAACCTGGTTTCCCCGGCGCTCTCCCTTTGAAACGACTGCTTTTAAAGAAGAATTGGGTAAGGTCTTTCAAGCTATCGGCGATCAGAAGGTGCTGAAAAGCCGCAAGCATATGTTACGATTTTGCAGCGAGCACCCGGAGGCGCGCATCGGCGGTGCTTGGAGCACGGATGTATACGGGTTTTGCATGCAAACGCAGGATCACCGCTACTATTTGCGCTGCTTTCCCTTTGCCGGGGATTACAACTTTTACTTGTACTGCTATGCCCGGCCGGAGCGCTTGGTGGAGCAGCAACAGCAAGCGCCTTCCACGCCTGCCGCACAGAAGAAAAAAACGGAAACGCAACGATAGGAGGACGCAATGAACGATCTCACTCGTTATCGGCTGCTGGACGGAGCCTCGCTTCCGCTTGCGGCCAAGTTGGTGTACTGCTATTTACTGAATTTGGCGGGCGGAAAAAACAGCCGCTTTCCTCCCGTCGGCTTGTGGCAGATATCGGACTTTCCCCTTCTATGTGTGTCGCAACCTAGAGCGAACACCTACCAGCCGGGAGGAAAAGAATATGCTGGAAAGACTGCAAACGGCCGTGTCGGAGGACGCGGCCTATTTTTATTCCGCTTCGATAAAGAAGGATACGGAACGGGGTTGCATCGGGCACCTGCGCGGTTATTTTGGCAGCAGCGGCGAGACATTCTGGGCAAACTGGTTCGAGCATTTGCCAGCGCTAAAAACGCCGGCTTTCCGGGCGGAACTGGATGCGGTTGTGCGGGCATTGACGGAGCAGGGACTTCTTCAAAGCCGCAGCCAGATGCACCGTTTTTGCCTGTCGCATCCGGAGGCCCGATTATCGGGGGCGTGGCATTCCGGCGTATACGGCTTTTGTTTTCAAACAGAGCGCCATCGGTACTACCTGCGTTGTTTCCCGCATGCGGGAGACTACAATTTCTATCTGTACTGCTACATCCGGCCGGATCGTTTGTCGGAACGGTCGCCGGAGCGTTAGCGTCTGCTGAGGAGGAAGCCTATGAACGATCTCACCAGGTATAAACTGCTGGCCGGAGCGAAGGTCCCTCCTGCAGCAAAGCTATTGTACAGCTACCTGATGGACCGCGCGGGCGGGCGGCATGGCTGCGTCTTGTTGTCCGGCAAAAAGCTGGCTTCGGAGGTGGGTCTCTCTCCTTCCACTGTCCGCCGAAATCTGCATCGACTGCAACTTATTGGACTCATTCGGATTACGGCTCGTTATTCCGAGGAAGGCATTCGCCTGACCAATCAAATCACGTTTCGGTAAGGGAGGTGCTCTCATGACAGCCAAGTTGCAGCGCATCGTCGAACTGGCTGCCAGCACGGCTCGCACGGTGACGAATCACCCTGACCGCTGGGCGGATTTTTTGCGGACGGCGGCCTGGAACTATAAATATCCGTTTCAGGATCAACTGTTGATCTACGCCCAACGTCCGGACGCAACGGCCTGCGCGCCGATTGAAGTTTGGAACAAGCGGCTGGATCGCTGGGTGAAGCGCGGCGCAAAAGGGATTGCCCTGATCGAAGATCGGGGCAACCACCTGGGCCTGCGCCATGTGTTTGACGTATCGGATACCCAGAGCAGACGCCAGCCGCAGGTGTCGCTTTGGCGATTGCAGGACAGCGATACGGCTCATGTCATCGAAACGCTGGAAAATGCGTTCGGCGCGTCGGATGAGATGGAACCACGTGCGGATCTGCCTGCTGCGTTGCTCGCTGCTGCGTGGAATGCGGTGGATGACAACAGCGCCGATTATGTGGCGGAGTTGATGAAAGAGCGGGAACACAGTTTGCTGGAAGACCTGGACATACCACATGTGGAATTACTGTTCAAGCAAATGGCCGAAACGGCCGTCGCTTACACGGCGATGACCCGTTGCGGACTCGATCCCGCACATTACATCAGCATCGAGGATTTGTCCGGCATCGGGTATTTCAACACGCTTCCTGCGCTGTCTCACTTGGGCGCAGCGATTAGCGATGTGTCCGAGATGATGCTGCGGGAAGTGGAATCGACCGTTCGAGCGTTGCGCCGGGAGGCACAACGTGCAAATGAGGGGCAATCGTTTCATACCCTTGCAAGACCCGATTCCTTGCCGCACAATGAAGCTACTCGACAAGAAAGGAAGGATGAACATGGAACTGACGTACTCGCCGCAAGGGGATTATCTGCTGCCCAACCTGACGCTGAGCGAAGCGGAGACGACCATCGGGAAGTACGGGATGATGCGCAAGACGTTCCTGAAAACCGAGCGGAAGGGCATGTACGCCCATCTGATGTTGTCGGAGCAGTTGAACCGGCATCTGGCGGACATCGACCGGACAGCGCGGGAGCAGATCGACCGGACGATGAAGGAGATGCTTCGGCTGAACCCGGCACCGGACAAGGCGAGCGATCCGCTGGCCTGGACGGGACATATGAACAACCTGAAGCAGCAGGCGGAGGAACTGATTCTGGCGGAACTGATTTATCATTAAAATGGTTTGATCGGGAAACGGAGGACCGAGGTCTTCCGTTTTTTCACGACCATGCCATCATCAATGGCATGCTCCGAGCCGCGCCGCTGCGGGAGAGCAAGTCGGACATCACAGCATTTTTCCTTGCTCATGAGGACGAGCGCGAGCGCATGTTGTATGTGCGCGGTTTGTTTCCGGCAGGCATCACCGAACTGACGCTTGATGAAGGCGTGCAGGCCGGGTTTGAACCGTATCGCAACGTTTTGCATCTGTGGACGGGGACGGCGGAGGAACGCACGGCGCAAAGCTTTTACGATTGGGGTGTCATCGCCGGGCATCTCGCCAGCATGATGCTGTTGAACGAATTTGACTTGTCGCGAAAGTCAGAACCATCCATCGAGCAACAGACGCTGTGGATGGAACAAGCGGAGGACGCAAAAGCCTCCGCTTTTTTCATGCCGCAAGCGGTCATTGACGCCATTTTGCAAAACGGCAGCGGTTTTGAGAACGGCAAGTATCGCATTGCGCTGCATTTCCAGCAGTCGCTGTCCGCACAGGAGAACGCCGATTTCCTGAAACGGGAATACGGGACCGGCGGGCGTCTTCCCGCGCTGATCGGCACGGATATTCACATGAATTATGACAGCAAAGGCATCACGCTGACCCGCGGCTCGATCCTAAACCCGGATACGCGAGTCGTGCTGCCGTGGATGAAGGTGCAGAAACGTATCGGCGAACTGCTGGCAGCGGGTCGTTACTTGAACCGGAAGGAAGCCGAGCGGTTTCCTGCCTTTGCGGAGCAGCAGGAGGAAAAGCGGTGGGAGCAAATGGCGGAAATGGCCAGGCGCGAATTGCCGCAGCCGGATGTATCGCCCTCGGAGGGGTTTCCTCTACCGGACGCGCAAGCGGAACCGGAACACACGCCTGTGAATCGGGAACGGGCGCGCTACGGTTATGACGCAGGCAGCACGGTCTGGATTGGTGCGGACGAATATGAAGTTGTGCAGCTGGAGCAACGAACAGTGGTGCTGCAAGACCGTCAGTTCCCGCTCTTCATCAAAGAGGTGAATCGCCGGGATTTTGAGCGAATGCTGCGCGAAAACCCGCTGAACGATCATTTGATTACCGGAGAGCAGGAATCGGAATGGACTGACGAAACGGCATGGGAAACGGCGGAAGATGCGGTTTTACCGGAGGAGAAGCCGGTGACGGAAGGGCGAGAGACCGTATCGCAGCCAGACACTTCCCTTTCCTCTGATGGTGCGGCCGGCGGCACCGCGCCAGCCCGTCCGTCTGTCCCGGCTGTCAACTACCGGATTACGGATGATGAACTGGGGCATGGCGGCGCAAAAACGAAGTTCAAATGGAACATGGAAGCGATTCGGCTGCTGAACAAGCTGGAGAAGGAGCAGCGGCAAGCGACAGCGGACGAGCAGGCGGTGCTGGCCCGCTATGTCGGATGGGGCGGAATTCCGCAGGCGTTTGACGAAGCGAACCTGCAGTGGGCAACCGAATATGCGGAACTGAAAAATGTGCTGGAGCCGGATGAATATGCGTCCGCTCGCGCGTCAACGCTGAATGCCCATTATACGTCTGTGACCGTCATCAAGGCGATGTACGACTGTCTGGAATCGATGGGCTTTCGCAGCGGCAATATTTTGGAGCCGTCCTGCGGCATCGGCAATTTCTTCGGACTGGTGCCGGAGTCGATCCGAGGCTCGCGGCTGTTTGGCGTGGAACTGGACAGCATTACCGGCCGTATTGCCAGGCAGCTATACCCGCAGGCGTCGATTGCGGTCAGCGGCTACGAACAGACGAATTTGCCGGACAGCTTCTTCGATCTCGCCATCGGGAACGTGCCGTTCGGCGGTTATGGCGTGGCGGATAAACGTTACGACAAACACAAGTTTCTCATCCATGATTACTTTTTCGCCAAGACACTGGACAAAGTGCGTCCGGGCGGCATCATCGCCTTTATTACGTCCAAAGGAACGATGGACAAGCAGAACCCGGCGGTTCGCAAATATATTGCGGAACGCGCCGAACTGCTCGGTGCGGTGCGTCTCCCAAGCAATGCGTTTCTGGCCAATGCCGGAACCGAAGTAACTGCCGACATCATCTTTTTACAGAAACGGGATCGCATGGTCGCCGTCAGCGAGCAAACCGAAGCATGGCTATCCCTGTCCGAGACAGCGGACGGTGTGCCGGTGAATCGTTATTTCGCGGAACATCCCGATATGGTGCTGGGCACCATGGTTTTTGACGACCGGATGTATGGCAATCGTCAGGAAACGTCTTGCAAGCCATTTCCGGATGCCAACCTGGATGAACTGCTGCGCGAAGCGTTGTCGGGCATCCATGCCGAATGGGCGGAGCTGGAACGGGAAGACCAGCCGGAGGAAGAAGAACCTTCTCTCCCTGCTGATCCGACTGTGCGCAATTTCAGCTTTGCGTTGGTGGACGGACAAATCTACTATCGGGAGAACAGCCGGATGCGGCGCGTGGACACTTCGGCTACGGCGTCAGGCCGCATCAAGGGAATGATTCTGCTGCGGGACACCGTGCGCGAGCTGATCGAGTATCAAACCGAAGACTACAGCGATGAGATGATAGAGCAGCAACAGCGCAAGCTGAATACGCAGTATGACCGGTTTACGGCGCAATACGGCCTGATCAACAGCCGCGCCAACAGCCTTGCTTTTTCGGACGACAGTTCTTACTTTCTTCTTTGCTCGCTGGAAATCATCGACGAGGAAGGGCGGTTGCTGCGCAAGGCGGATATGTTCACCAAACGCACCATCCGGCAGCGCATCCGCGTGGAACAGGTGGATACCGCTTCGGAGGCGCTGGCCGTTTCCATCGGCGCAAAAGCCCGTGTCGATCTGCCGTATATGGCGGAGCTAACCGGCTGGACGGAAGAACAATTGATAAAAGAGCTGCGCGGCGTCATCTTTCCCAATCCCGAAAATCTGGATGAGGAAGGGAAGCCGATCTACGAAACGGCGGATGCGTACTTGTCCGGCAATGTGCGGGAGAAGCTGCGGGTGGCCAGACAGTTTGCCGCATACGATGCCGAACGTTACGGCGAAAACGTCAAAGCGCTTGAAGCGGTGCAGCCGAAAGACCTGGACGCCGCCGAAATCGATGTCCGCTTGGGCGCAACCTGGCTGCCGCCGGAAGACATTCGGCAATTTCTGTTTGAACTGGTGGACACGCCGCCGATGTACCAGACCTACATCAATGTGATGTATTCCGAATATACGGCTGCCTGGAACGTCAAAGGCAAAAGCGATGACCGCAGCAACAATATCAAGGCGAACGTCACGTACGGCACCAACCGCGTCAATGCGTACAAAATTCTCGAGGATACGCTGAATTTGCGGGACGTGCGCGTATTTGACACTGTGTATGAGGACGGCGTGGAAAAGCGTGTGCTGAACAAGCAGGAAACGGCCATCGCTCAGCAAAAGCAGGAGATGATGAAAGAAGCGTTCCGCGACTGGATATGGCGAGATCCGCAGCGGCGCGAACGGCTGACAAGGCTGTACAATGACCGGTTCAATGCCATCCGTCCTCGCGAGTACGACGGCAGTCATATCCGATTCACCGGGATGAACCCGGAAATCCGGCTGCGCCAGCACCAGGTCAATGCGGTTGCCCGGGCGCTGTACGGCGGCAACTCCCTTTTCGCGCATTGTGTCGGTGCAGGTAAAACCTTCGCGATGACCGCCGCGGCGATGGAGAGCAAGCATCTAGGGCTGTGCAACAAGAGCATGCTGGTCGTTCCGAACCATCTGACCGAACAGTGGGCGGCGGAGTTTTTGCAGCTATATCCGTCGGCGAATATTCTGGTGGCGACCAAGAAGGACTTTGAAACGAAAAACCGCAAAACGTTTTGCGCGCGGATTGCCACCGGCGATTATGATGCCATCATCATTGGCCATTCGCAGTTTGAGAAAATTCCGATTTCGACGGAGCGGCAGCGGCAGCAACTGTACGAACAGATTTCGGAGATTACAAGCGGCATCCGGGAACTCAAGGAAGCCAGAGGCGAACGCTATGCGATCAAACAGCTTGAAAAAACAAAAAAGACGCTACAAACCAAGCTGGAGAAGCTGAACGACACCAGCCGGAAGGATGATGTCGTCACCTTTGAGGAACTGGGCGTAGACCGGCTATTCGTGGACGAAGCCGATTCGTACAAAAACCTGTTTCTTTACACGAAAATGCGCAATGTGGCCGGACTGTCGCAAACCGAAGCGCAGAAGTCGTCGGACATGTTTGCCAAATGCCGCTATCTGGACGAACTGACCGGAGGCCGGGGTATCATCTTTGCGACGGGTACGCCGATCTCCAACTCCATCACTGAGATGTATACGATGCAGCGCTATTTGCAATACGAGCGGCTCAAGCGGCAGGGATTGCAGCATTTTGACGCTTGGGCTTCGACATTTGGCGAAACCGTCACCGCGATCGAGCTTGCACCGGAAGGAACGGGCTATCGGGCGAAAACCCGGTTTGCCCGTTTTTACAATTTGCCGGAACTGATGAATATGTTCAAGGAAGTGGCCGATATCCAGACGGCGGACATGCTCCAGCTTCCCGTACCGAAAGCCCACTTCCACAATGTTGCCGTGCCGCCGAGTGACTTTCAGCGCGACATGGTTGCGGATCTTGCCCGCCGCGCCGAACGGGTGCGGGCGAAGGAAGTGGAGCCTCACGAGGACAATATGCTGACGATCACCAATGACGGACGCAAACTGGCGCTCGATCAACGGCTGGCGAATCCGATGCTTCCCGACGACGAAGGCAGCAAGGTCAGCGCCTGCGCGGACAATGTTTACCGGTATTGGGAGGAACATCAGGAGCAGCGGTTGACCCAGTTGGTGTTTTGCGATTTGTCTATCCCCAAACAGGATGGCTCCTTCAACGTCTACGACGAGCTGCGGCGCAAGCTGATGGAGAAAGGTGTTCCGGCTGACGAAATCGCCTATATTCACGACGCCAATACCGAGGTCAAGAAAAAGGAACTGTTCGCCAAAGTACGCAGCGGACAGGTTCGGATACTGCTCGGATCGACGTTCAAAATGGGCGCGGGCACGAACGTGCAAACGAAGCTGATTGCCCTTCACGACCTCGACTGCCCTTGGCGTCCGCGGGACCTGGAGCAGCGCAGCGGGCGCATTATCCGGCAAGGCAACCAGAACAGCGAAGTGCATATTTTTCGCTATGTGACGGAGAACACGTTCGACGCGTACCTTTATCAGACATTGGAGAACAAGCAGCGCTTCATTTCGCAGATCATGACCAGCAAGTCGCCGGTCCGTTCCGCCGAGGATATCGACGAGACGGCGCTCTCCTATGCCGAAGTCAAGGCGCTGGCGACCGGCAACCCGTACATCAAAGAGAAAATGGACCTGGACATTCAGGTATCCAAATTGAAGCTGCTCAAAGCCAACCACTTGAGCCAGCGCTACGCACTGGAGGACCGCCTGCTCAAAATGCTGCCGCAGCAGATCAAATCCACCGAAGAACGAATTGCCGGCTATGAACAGGACGTTGCTTTGTATACACGATCTCTGGCATCCGAGGCGGATGGGGCAGATAAATTTCCCGGCATGACGATCAAAGATTACACCTACTCGGAGAGGGCGGCAGCGGGCGCGGCTTTGCTGGACGCTTGCAAAGGCATGACATCGCCCGATCCGCAGGAATTCGGCAGCTACCGGGGATTTTCCTTGTGGCTGTCCTTTGACAGCTTCCATAAGGAGTACAAGGTCACGCTTCGCGGCGCGCTCGGTCATACGGTGACGCTCGGAGCGGATGCAGGCGGCAACATAAGCCGCATCAACAATGCCTTGTCGGACTTGCCTGCAAAGCTGGAACATGCCCGCGAGCAGCTTGCCACCTTGCGGCAGCAGATGGTCACGGCCAAAGAGCAAATCGAGGCTCCTTTCGAGAAGGAGCAGGAGCTGCAAATGAAAGCGGCGCGGCTTGCGGAGCTGAATGCCCTTCTGAACATGGACAAACGGGAAAACGAAGCCGTGGACAGCGTTCCGGACGAAGAACCGGAAGCGCCGGAACGGCGGGTGGTGGGCCGTGAGCGATAACGGCCTGACACCGTCGTTCCTCCCCCTGAAAGGGAACTTCATGCTGACCATTACGGAAAAGAACATGGTATCGGTGCGAGCATTTCACAGGTCGAAGATAGCTCACTTGTTAAAGTTATAAATCACATGACGAATTGGACTCCGGTTTTGGGGTCCTTTTCTCGTTTCCGGAGGAATGAACATGTTGTATGCCAGCCCAAGCGGCGGATGCTTTTGTCCGATTTTGCCGCCTTTTGGTTACGGAACCGGCTTGATCGAGGAGGGAGAAACCGTGCCATCGTTGGAGTTGATATCCAAAGAGAAAAACGGATTTGGCGACACGTATTATTACATCCGCGACTCAAACGGGGTGACCAGTCAAGTTCATGAAGGCGATTTAGACGCATTCATGAAAAAGAAAGGCGTTACGAAGTTGAAGGAAGGCAGAGCTTATACGTACCCCAAAAAGAGGGGTAAGGCACGATGAACAATATACCCATCGGACGCTGCCTGGATTTCCAAAAGGAGCTGCGGCAATGAGCTATGTAAACAAGGAACAGATCGAACGTGCCAAAAGACTGGACCTGCTCACATATTTGCATATGCACGAGCCGGCAGAACTGGTCCGATGCTCCCGCAATGTCTACACCACCCGGACACACGACAGCTTGAAAATTTCCAACGGCAAATGGTACTGGTGGTCAAGGGGGATCGGCGGACGCTCGGCGCTGGACTATTTGATCAAAGTGCGGGGCATGTCTTTTCCCGATGCGGTGCTGCAAATTGAAGGCGTTCATCCAGGCAGCGCACCTGCATTTTCGCAATCTTTGCAACAACGCTCATCTCCAGCGCGGTTTGAGCTTCCCGAACCGAATCATACATCGCATCGCGTCATGGCCTATCTCAGCAAACGTGGTATCCATCGCACGTTGATCGACTACTGTCTCGAAACGGGGCGCTTGTATGAAAGCCGACGCTATCACAACGCGGTATTCGTCGGATTTGACCAGGAAGGGACGCCGCGCTATGCGGCGATACGCGGTACGACAAGCACCCGTTATATGGGGGAAGCCGTTGGCAGCGACAAGCGGTATTCGTTTTCCATTCCGGCCTCGAAAAACAGTACGGAACTGCATCTGTTTGAGAGCGCTATTGATCTCTTATCCTACTGTACGCTGGAACATCTCGCCGGCCGGGATTGGCGGCAGGCGCATAAGCTGTCGCTGGCCGGAATATACAGGCCCAGGACAAATGGGGAGGACTCTACTCCCCCGTCTGCCCTAACGCATTACTTGAAGTGCTTTCCCCAAGTAAATCGACTTGTTCTGCACCTGGATAATGATGAGCCGGGGCGATTGGCGGCAGCCACGATACAGAGGCTCCTCTCCCCCACCCTTCTCATATCCGATGAGCCGCCTAAGTTCGGAAAGGATGTAAACAACGAATTGATGGAATTCCGACGAAGACGCGGTGAACCATCCCGATAGCGGTAGACGCTGAACAGTTGGTGTCTTTTCTTTTGGGTTACGGAAAATTTTCGCAGCATGTGGATAAGATGTGAATAGATTGGGGATAAGCGCAATCGCATTGATTGTATAGCATGTAATAGGTATAATAAAATCAATATACAGCTATGCAAGGAGTGACCAAGATGATTATCAAACCTTCCGCCAGTATCCGGCAAAACTATAATGAAATCGCCGATCTATGCAAATCGTCCGGGGAACCGGTTTATCTGACCAAGAACGGTGAAGGCGATCTCGTCGTGATGGACATTGAGACGTTTTCCCGTCGCGAGAAGATGTTAAAGCTGCGCGAAGAACTGCTCGCTGTGCAAGAGGATCGTTTGGCGGGCCGTGTTGGTGTGACGCCGGATGAACTGGACGCTTACCTGGAGGGCATTATTGACGAGGTTCAGCATGGAAAAGATGCCCCGATATAAGATCGTCGTTTCCGATCGCGCCCGCCAAATGCTGGCGGTTCATGTGCGATTCCTTGCGGAAAAAAATCCGGATGCCGCGCGAAAAACGAAAAACGAATTGCTGCATGCGATACGTTCCTTGGCGCAAATGCCGGAACGTTATCCTTTTCTCGAAGCGGAATTTATCCCGTCAAACAAGTATCACAAAATGTTCGTAGATAAATGGTATCTGGTGTTGTATCAGATTCAGGATGAAATCGTGTATGTCGATTTCATTGTAGACTGCCGCCAGGATTACCGCTGGTTGGTGCGATAACAAAATAGTTCTAAGGAAGACGCTGAGCGAATCGGCGTCTTTTTGTGTTTTTGGGGTTCTCTCTTGTTCCCGGCGGGTGCTTTGAAGGCGACGCGAGACGAATGTCTCGTGTTGCAGCAAGCACTGAATTTGGTCTCCCAAATTCGGCTTGTTAGGGGCAGGCCCCTAATACCCCTCATCTAAACAACACGCTGTTTTTCAAGAATAAAGGTTGCAACAATGAACGGTATTTTTCAGAGACGGCAGAAGCCATTTAGCATTTTTATTAAGACCATTTTTTTGAAGAAAGAAGCGAAAGCGATGAGAAAACGAGGGATTCGCATTCAGGTATGGGTGAACAATGAAGAAGACGCAAGACTCCAAGCCAATGCGAAAAAATCCGGACTTTCACGGGAAGGTTATCTCCGTTCCTTGATCAATGGCTATATCCCGAAGGCGCTGCCGCCGCCGGATTATTATGCGATGATGCGCGAGCTTCACGCCATTGGCAACAATCTTAATCAACTGGCGGCGAAAGCACATGCGACAGGCCATCTGGATCGGGCTGCTTTTCAGCAGGAGGCTGATCAATTGCGCCGCGCCGTCCAACAGATTCAACAGGCCGTGACTGCGCCGGAACGAAGAACCGAGCAAGCGACTCCAAATGTGCATCCGCCGTAAAGGAGGCGTCACGTATGGCGACGACGGCGATATGGGATGTCACCGACCGATTGAAGCGCGTGATTGATTACGCCACCAATCCCGACAAAACAGCGCAAGATCGCGCCGAGAAGAATGAAGGCTTGCGGCAGGTGCTGGGATATGCAAAAGCGGATGCCAAAACGGAAGAACAGCTTTATGTGAGCGGAATCAATTGCGATCCGCTTACCGCTTACGAGCAAATGCAGCGCACCAAGCGTCAATTTCAAAAGATGGATGGCATAGTCGCGTTTCACGGATACCAATCGTTTGCACCCGGTGAGACGACGCCGGAAACGGCGCACACCATCGGCGTCAAGCTGGCGCAGGAGCTATGGGGCGATCGTTTTGAAGTCGTGGTATCGACCCATCTGGACAAGGAGCATTTGCACAATCACTTTGTGCTGAACTCCGTCTCCTTTATGGACGGTAAACGGTACTACGACAACAAAGCCTCCTACGCCCTTCTAAGGAGAACATCCGACCGGTTATGCCGGGAACATGCATTGTCAGTGATCGAGCAGCCCGAGCCGGGCAAGGCCGAACACTACGGAGAATGGAAAGCGGATCGGGAAGGCAAGCCGACTTGGCGAGGATTGATTCGGACCGATGTGGATCAGGCGATCGCGGCATCGATGACATGGACCCAGTTTATCGCCACGTTGCAGAAGCAGGGCTATGAAGTGAAAACGACCGTAAAGCATGTGGCGGTGCGTCCGCCCGGAAAGGAACGTTTCGTTCGTTTGCGCAGTCTGGGAGACGACTATACGGAAGAAGCTCTGAAACAGCGGATTTTGCGAAACCGCATTCCCCGTAAACCACAGCCTTTGCCGATGCCGCGACGCAGACGGGCCGTTTGCAAAGGAACGCTTCGATCCGGCAGGAAGTTCAGCGGCTTGCAAGCATTGTACCTGCGCTACTTATATGAGATGGGCATACTGCCTCATTTTCGCGCGTCCGTGAGAAGGACGCATTTTTTATTGCGTGAAGACTTGCGGCATTTGGCGGTTATTACCGCGCAGACCAAGCTGCTCTGTCAGCACCGTATTTCCAGCAAGGATCAGCTTTTGGACTATGTATCTGTCACCCGGCAAGAGATGCGCTCGCTTTACGGCGAACGCAAAGCGCTATACAACCGCCTCCGCCGCTGCAAGGAGGAAAGCCAGATCGTCGCTTACAAAGAGCAAATAGCCGTACTATCCAAGCGGCTTGCCGCGCTCCGAAAGGAGGTGAAGCTGTGTGCGGGCATCCTTGCCCGATCCGGTGAAATGATGACTAAACTACATGGTGACAGGAAAAATCAACCATTACGAAGGGAGGATTCCATCCATGAGCAGTGGAGCCGAGGCGGCCGATCAGGTCGTCAACATGAGTCTGCGGGGCATCGAGGTGATGGCCAAGATTTCCGGTGAAGGCGCTAAGCATCTGGCCGTCTATTTGTTTGCCGCCCTGCAGGGGCAGAAACGGACAAAGGGCAGCATTCGTCTGGAAAGCTTGCTCCGCAGCGGCAAGGAATTGAAAGTGTTTGCCGTCAAAAACGAGGACCTGCCCACATTCTGCAAGGAAGCCAAACGATACGGCGTTTTGTACTGCGCCCTGCGGGACAAAAAGAATGTCGATGGATTGTGCGACGTGATGGTGCGGGCCGAGGACGCGTCCAAAATCAACCGCATCGTCGAGCGCTTCAAACTGGCGACCGTGGATACAGCCAGCATCAAGAGCGAAATTGAGAAATCCCGCGCCGGGAAACAGCAGGACCATCCAGCGTTCGGGGAGCGTCAACAACAAGCATCGGACCAAACCCGGCAGAGGACGGGCGTACAAGGAGCGGAAGTCAAGGGAACGCCAGGAGCGAAGAGCGCCGACGATTTTTTGGCCGAACTGATGCAGAGGCCCGAATCGGCGCAGCCAACTTCCCCGGCGAACGGCAACCCAAACCCCATGATGGCGACGACGGAGCCGCCCCATCCGTCCGAGCCTACCTCCGGGCGCAGCGAAGCATCCGCAAGGGGTACGATTGAACCGGAAGCCAAGACAGCGCCGCAGCGGTCATCGATCCGCGAACTGCTTCGAGAGATCCGGGAAGAAAATCGGAAGGCGGAGAAAGAACGGCGTCAGATGGTCAAGGAATCGTCGCTGCCCAAACGAAGCGAGCGACATAATGGAAAATCGAAGACGGGCAAAACCAAACCAATCGGAACCCGAAAGCGAGGGAAAGCGAAATGAGCAATCTGGACGATTTATTCCGGCAGGAAACATCCGGCCATTCTTCCACGAATCCATTCGAGCAACCTTTTGACAAGGAAGCGTGGGCACAGAAAAAGCAGGAACTCAGGCAATGGGCCTATGAGACGATTGATGCCGCCACGACCGCCATCGCGCAAAGCGGTGATGAATTTCAGCGATATCTGGATGTGCAAAGCCGTTTTGACCGCTACAGCGTATCCAATGCGCTGCTGATTCTCACGCAGCGGCCGGAGGCGACCCGCATCGCCGAATTCGATTCGTGGAAGGAACAAGGCGTGTTTATTCGCCGCAAGGAAACCGGCTTTTATATTTTGGAGCCGGGCGAGGAGTACCGGAGGGAAGACGGCAGCACCGGCATCAGTTATAACCTCAAAAAGATGTTCGACATCGCGCAAACGACGGCCAACCCAAAACCGGAACAACCGGCCTATCCGGACGACCGAATGCGTATCAAAGCGCTGATGGATCGCGCCCCTGTTCCGATCGTCATCGGGGATTCGCTGCCGCCGGAAATGCATGCGCTCTATCAGCCGGATACGAGAAATATTGTCATTCGCCGCGGCATGGATGCGGGAGATATTTTTCGGGCGCTCGCGCAGGAGCTGGCGCATGCGGAACTTGATCGCGGCGATGGCCGTTACAGCCGTTCCCATTTTACGTTCCATGCATATTGCGCCTCTTACATGCTGTGCAAACAGTTCGGCGTGGACACGTCCTCCTTTCGTTTCCACCGAGTGCCGGAAAAGCTGAAGGACATGGAGCCGCAGCAAATCCGCGCCGAACTGACGGTGATGAAGGATGCCGCGCATGACATGGCCCGCAGGATGAACCGGATGCTGGCGCAGCAGCGGCAGCAGCAGCGGCCGGAACCGGCAAGGTAAGCGCCGTCAAGTTCTATTTTGCTTAGGGAGGGAGCGCCTGTGAAGGAAGAAGAACGGATTCTCTGTTTGGATCATTACGAGCATGGCATTGTGGTGCATGCGCTGAATGCGCTGCGTAACGATTTGATCGGCGAGAAGCGCCCCACCGACGCCGTCGATGATCTGTTGCTCAAAACAATTGAAGCCCCTTATCAAAAACATAAACGACGGAGCCATCATGAGGCGCGTTGAAACCGCAAGGAGTCATTTGATACTCTTTGCGGTTTTTTTGATTCCCGTCGTTTGGGCGGCATTGCTCACCGCCCCTTCTCTTTCCGGGGGGCTGCCGGCGATTGTGGAGCATCTCAGCGCGGCGATCAAGCACCCGTTCAACATTCAGTGGGTGGACGATACGCCCCGCTGTCTGCTCTTTTTTACGCTGGCCTATGGACTCGGCGTCGGCGTTTATCTGGCTTCTCCGCGAAACTACCGTCGGAGGGAGGAGCACGGCAGCGCCCGTTGGGGCCGGGCGAAAAGCATATGCGCCAAATATCGAAGCAAGCAGCCGGAGCAAAACAAAATTTTAACCAAGCAGGTTTGCATCGGACTCGACGGCCGCAAGCATCGCCGGAATGTGAATGTGCTTGTCGTAGGCGGTTCCGGCTCCGGCAAAACAAGGTTTTACGCCAAACCGAACGTCATGCAGGCGCATACGTCCTTCGTCGTTCTCGACCCGAAAGGCGAAATCTTGCGGGATACCGGTCATCTGCTCAAGGCCAAAGGGTATGACATCAAGGTGCTCGACCTGATCAATCCGCACCGCTCCCACGGCTACAACCCTTTCGCCTATTTGAACGACGACAAGGATGTGCTGAAGCTGGTCACGAACCTGATTCGCAATACAACGCCGAAGGGCAGCAATACGAACGACCCGTTCTGGGAACGGTCCGAAACGGCTCTGCTGGAGGCGCTCGTTTTGTATTTGCTTTATGAAGCGCCGCCGGAGGAACAGAATTTTCCAATGGTGATGGAGATGATCGCTGCCGCCGAAGTGCGGGAAGAAGACGAAACCTACCAAAGTCCGCTGGACGAGTTGTTTGAACGGTTGGCCATGCGCGACCCGGAGCATTTGGCGGTCAAACAGTACAACATCTTCAAGCTGGCGGCGGGGAAAACGGCCAAGTCGATTCTGATCGGCCTCGGCGTTCGGCTGGAGAAGTTCAACTTGCATACGATCGCCGGGATGAGCCTGGTCGATGAAATGGAATTGCCTTTCATGGGAGAAAAAAAGACGGCGCTGTTTGCCGTCATTCCCGACAACGACAGCAGTTTCAACTTCATCGTCGGGATGCTCTACACCCAGCTTTTCCAATGCCTGATGTACGAGGCCGACTACCGGCACGGCGGACGCTTGCCGGTGCACGTGCATTTTGTGATGGACGAATTTGCCAACGTCGCCTTGCCCGATGAATTCGACAAGCTGCTCTCCACCATACGCAGCCGCGAGATTTCGGTTTCCATTATCCTGCAAAATTTAGCGCAGCTCAAAGCGCTGTACAAGGATTCATGGGAATCGATCGTGGGGAACTGTGATGTGTTCTTGTACCTGGGCGGCAATGAACAATCCACCCACAAATACGTCTCGGAGCTGCTGGGCAAGGAAACGATCGACACGAACACGTACGGCCAAAGCAAGGGACGCAGCGGCAGCTATTCGGTCAACTATCAGTTGTCCGGTCGCGACTTGCTAACGCCCGATGAGGTGCGTCTTCTCGATAACCGTCATGCTTTGCTCTTTATTCGAGGCGAGCGTCCTGTTCAGGACGACAAGTACGATTTGCTCAGGCATCCCTATGTCGAGCTCACGACGGATGGCAGCGGTCTCCCCTACCAGCATGGCGGCACGGAACACGCTTTGGATTGGCGAACCGTGACGCTTGATGAAGACGGAGAGTACGAGCTTCTGTCGGAAGAAGACATGGAGTCGCTATTTTTACGAGGGGAATGATGAAAATGAAAATCAAAAGGAAACGGCTGCTGGCGCTGTACATCATGCTGGTCTTAACGGGGACCGTATTCGTCTCTACCGCTTATGCCGAGGGCGATCCGATGACGACGGTCAATAATTTGTCCACTTTCATATTCGGCTTAATCCGGGCCATCGGCATGATCATCCTCGGCTTTGGCATTGTCCAGATCGGATTGTCGCTCAAGTCTCACGATCCTTCCCAGCGAGCGAACGGATTCCTGACGCTCGCCGGCGGGATTATCATCACCTTCACGAAGGAGATTCTTACCCTGATTGCCGGTTAAACAGGAGTCGCAAATGAGGGGAACGGACGGTTTGTCTGTTCCCCGTCTACTGAAAGGGGTGAGAATATGGCCAAAAACAGTTGGATCATTGACAATCTCGAACATGCGCTCGATACGTGGAACGAGAAAATGAACGAAATCTGGCAGCTTGTTACCGAGTCGCCGGCCGACTTCAAGGGCGGCGGCGTTTGGCGCGTCATTACTGACATTCACGGCGCGTTGCAGGCGACGGGACTGGCGCTGCTGGTCTTGTTTTTTGTAATTGGCGTAATGAAGACGACCGGCAGTTTTGCCGAAATGAAAAAGCCGGAGATGGCCGTCAAGCTGTTTATCCGCTTTGTCCTAGCCAAAGCGGTCGTTACCTACGGGCTGGAGCTCATGATGGCGCTGTTTACCATTGTTCAGGGAATCATCTCGACGATGATGGGGCGTTCCGGGTTCGGAAAGACGGAGGCTATGACTTTGCCGAACACCATTGCCAAAGCGATTGAAGACGTCGGCTTTTGGCAAAGCATTCCGCTGTGGGTCGTCTCCCTTCTGGGCAGTCTGTTCATTACGGTGTTGTCTTTTGTGATGATCCTCTCGGTGTACGGACGGTTTTTTCGCATCTATTTATATACGGCCATCGCTCCCGTTCCGCTTTCCGCTTTTGCCGGGGAGCCAAGCCAAAATATCGGCAAATCGTTTCTCAAGGGGTATGCGGCCGCTTGTCTGGAGGGAGCGATTATCGTACTCGCCTGCATCATCTACTCCGCCTTTGCCTCTGCTCCCCCGGCGGTCGATGAAGGCGCAGGCGCGGTTACGATGGTGTGGACGTACATTGGCGAATTGATTTTCAACATGCTGGTACTCGTGGGGACGGTCAAAATGGCGGACCGGGTGGTGAGGGAAATGATGGGGCTGTAGCTTCATTCCGATTCTTCGCCCAGCAATTCCCGGACGGAAACATCCAGCGCTTTGGCAATCGCCACGACTTCGTAGTCTTGGACAAGCCGATACTGCCCTTCCAGACGCGAAAGACTGGTAGGACTGATGTCAAGGCCAGCCGTTTGCAGTCTGGCGAGAAACTCCTTCTGTTTCATCCCTTTTGCCTTGCGGATGGCAACGACTCTCACGCCGATTATATTTTTGTCGCCTGGCGGTTCTTTTCGATGTTTCATTTGTATGCACCTCACATTACAAGCAAAATTGTACGTGAGTGCATCGTTGTTTTAATGCGAATATCGAATTAAAATAAAATAAACCGATTTTCGCAGTAAAATGGAGAGGCAAGCTTCCGTTCAGACAGCCAGGAACGCCGATCTAATGAAGACACGGGGAGGCCGACCGATGACACGTTTGCTTGATCAATTGGAGGAGGAAAGAAGGAAGTTGAACGAGCTGGGGAAAAAATCGCTTGAACAGGGAATTCCCCTGTTCGAGAATGAGGCGGTTCAGGCTCAAAGCCGGAAGGTGGACGAATGGATTGTCCAGTGGCTTCAAAGGAAGTCCGGACGAGAACATCAGTTGCGCTAGATCGCATTCGCACAAGGAGGGGGGATGTCAATGGAGTTTCCGTTATGGTTTCAAAATGCGATCCAGCGGCGGCTGGACCACGTTTCGGCTCGGATCGAACACCATCCCGAGTTGCGTAGATGTCGCGATGAAGAGAAATCGGCTTTTCAAGCAATGTTTTCCGGCGTGGATATGACGCAGTTGCCGGCGTTTATGGAATGGGAGGACAAGCACCATTTTAAGCAGGCGATCATGAATGAATGGTTATATTTGCAAGGCATGCGAGACGGCGCTCAGCTTGTATTTGCGCTTTTAGCCGATCCTCTTCTATCCGGCGATAAGTTGTTAACTAGATCGAAAAAGACAGAGCCAACAACGGTTAAACCGGAGGGTGGGCCGAGTTGCAGCCCGTAGCGAGAATCGTTCATGGGAGGACTTCAAATGGAAGTGAAAATCAACCGGGAAATCCGGGATTATACGGAAAGCTTATTCTTTGGACTGTCCTTGCGGCAGTTCTTTTTTTCTGTGCTGGCTGTCGGCGCGGCGATCGGCCTTTATTTTGGACTGCGCGGCCGCTTTGGCTTGGAAACGCTCAGTTGGATGTGCATTTTGGGAGCCGCGCCCTGCGCAGCCTTGGGTTTCATCAGCTATCACGGCATGACGGCCGAGCAGCTGCTTTGGGCGTATGTGAAATCGGAATTTCTGCTGCCAAAACGCTTCGTCTTCTATTCGACTAACATCTACGTTGAAGCGCTGAAAAAGAGCATGCAGCATCATAAGCAGGAAAGGATGATAAGCCGTGATTAAAACGCTCAGACGCATCATCAAGCAGGACAAGGAACGATTTGTCATTCCGAAAGGCGTTCAGCAAGTCATCCCGATTCGCGCCCTCTGGCCGGACGGGATTTTTTTTGTTGGCAACAAATTCTCCAAATCGTATCGGTTCGAGGATATCAACTACGCCGTAGCGTCCAGGGAAGACAAGGAAGCGATGTTTTTGTCTTATTCCGAGTTGCTCAATTCCTTCGACAGCGGAGCGACCACTAAAATTACAATCCATAACCGGCGTTTGAATCGGGCCGATTTTGAAAGCTCGATTCTTATTCCGCTTAAGGAGGACCATCTTGATGTGTACCGGCAGGAGTACAACGAGATGTTGCTCGAAAAGGCCATTGGCGCGAACGGAACGATTCAGGAAAAGTACGTTACCATTTCTGTTGTCAAGAAAAATGTGGAGGAAGCCCGTCAATACTTCGCAAGAGTCGGAACCGAATTGATGTCGCATTTTTCCCGTCTCGGTTCAAAATGTATCGAACTGGATGCAACCGACCGTCTGCGCATTTTCCATGATTTCTTTCGGATCGGCGAGGAAGCGGATTTTCGTTTCCATTTGTCCGAAACGATGCGCAAGGGGCATGATTTCAAGGACTACATTTGCCCGGATACGTTCGAGTTTGAAAAAGATCATTTTCGGATGGGAAACTTTTTTGGGCGCGTCATCTTTCTGCGGGAATACGCCAGCTATATAAAGGACAGCATGGTGTCTGAGCTTTGCGACCTGAATCGGAATTTGCTGTTGTCGCTGGATATCATCCCGATTCCGACCGACGAGGCCGTTCGCGAGGTGGAGAGCCGTTTGCTCGGCGTGGAGACGAACATCACGAACTGGCAGCGGCGACAAAACCGGAACAACAATTTTTCTGCCGTGGTCCCTTACGATATGGAGCAGCAACGCAAAGAGAGCAAAGAATTTCTGAACGACTTGACCACCCGCGATCAGCGGATGATGTTCGGCCTGCTGACGATGGTCCACATTGCGGAGAGCAAGGAGCAGCTTGACAGCGATACGGAGGCGCTGCTCACAACTGCCCGCAAGCATTTGTGCCAGCTTTCCACGCTTACCTATCAGCAAATGGACGGCCTGAATACGGTGCTGCCCTACGGCTTGCGGAAGGTTCACGCGCTGCGGACGTTAACGACAGAAAGCACGGCTGTCTTTATTCCGTTTCGGGCACAGGAAATCGTGCATCCGGGCGGCATTTACTATGGGCAAAATGTGATCAGCAAAAACATGATTATTGCCAATCGCAAGCAGCTGCTGAACGGAAACAGCTTTATTCTCGGCGTATCCGGTTCCGGCAAAAGCTTTACCGCGAAACGGGAAATCGTCAACCAGATGCTGGCCAGCGACGACGATATGATTCTGATCGACCCGGAACGAGAATACTCCGCACTGGTGAACGCATTGGGCGGCGAGACGATTCATATATCCGCCACTTCGCCCAACCATATCAATGCGATGGATATGAATCGGCAATACGGCGACGGAGCCAATCCGATCATTCTCAAATCGGAATTCGTCCTTTCGCTTTGCGAGCAGTTGATTGGCGGGTATCAACTGGGAGCCAAAGAAAAGTCGCTCATTGACCGTTGCACCGCCAGCGTGTACAGGAAGTATTTGCAGAGCAACTATAAGGGGCAGCCGCCGACGCTTCAAGACTTTCGCGCGGAACTGCTCAAGCAATCGGAGCCGGAAGCGCAGGACATCGCGCTCGCGATCGAACTGTTTACTTCCGGCAGCCTGAACACGTTCGCCAAACCGACCAATGTCAATGTCCATAACCGGCTCATTTGCTACGACATTCTCGACCTGGGCAAACAGCTTCTTCCGATCGGCATGCTGGTTGTCCTGGACAGCATCCTGAATCGGATTACGCAGAACCGGGCAAAAGGCAAAAATACGTTTATCATTATCGACGAAATCTATCTTTTGTTCCAGCATGAATACAGCGCCAACTTTCTATTCACGCTTTGGAAGCGCGTCCGAAAGTATGGCGCTTTTTGTACGGGCATTACGCAAAACGTGGATGATTTGCTGCAAAGTCATACGGCCCGGACTATGCTCGCAAACAGCGAGTTTATCGTCATGCTGAATCAGGCAGCTACCGACCGAGCAGAGCTTGCTGGGCTACTTAATATTTCGGACCTGCAACTCTCTTATATTACCAATGTTGACGCCGGGAATGGCTTGATGAAGGTAGGCAGTTCCCTTGTTCCGTTTACCGACAGGTTCCCGCGGCATACGAAGCTGTATCGGCTGATGACGACGAAGCCGGGTGAGGCATAAGGAAATAATGGTGAGCGGTTGGCTTCTACATGAGCCAGCCGCTTCGCTCTACGAATATACAGTAGTTCTCTAACATTTGCAGAGTACGAGTCGATAATCGGCCTTATTTAATAAACGATAACTCTCTGTCATTGATATAACTTCCCTGTCAGACGTCATCGTCTCCCAATTCGTTTAGTCCAAAGATTAGCTGTTGTTGGCAGTATCGCTTAGGTTGTTTGCCGATTCGAACATGGAAGGCTCCTCGTATTCGTTGCGGTTGGCATATTGCTGAGCGACCTGTTTCCGATTTCGAACGCCAAGCTTTCGGTAAATATGCCGGCAATGTCTTTTAACGGTTTCCATGGAGATCGACATCGCCATTGCAATATTTCGATTGTCGGCTCCCTCCATCAGATATTGAAGCACTCGTTTTTCCTGGCGCGTCAATGAAGCCGAAGCAGGGAAGAGGGCATCCTCCCGCAAGCTTTCTTGAGGAAGCAGCGCCGCAATTTTCATTGCATATCGGACAAGCGCTCTGCGTCCGCTCTTCCGGTACATTTTCATATAATCCCGAAGCAACGGAACCAGAGCCTCTCCTTCATCCGCCAGCGTCCGTACATACCTTTGGGCGTGTGCAACCTCTATCGCGCGGTTCAGCTTCTCCAGCGATCTGTCGTTTTGGCCTTGAATGCGGTAGATTTGCGCCAGAATGACATTTACTTCGACAAAAAAGCAAGCCAGATTGCCGGATTCCGCCATTTGCAGCAGTTTTTCTCCCAACGTCAGGGCGTCCGTCAGTTCTCCCGCAAACAACCGCGCGCGGAGCAACGTAACGGCTTCATACATACGATCTCGCGATGGAATATGATCCGGGGGAAACGGATGACTTCGCATCCATCTTCTCACCCCTTTGAGATTCCGCTGGTTCAGGTGGAACCGGGTCTCGCACGCATCGACCAAAGGGAGTCCATGCCCTGAACGAATTCGTATCAGCTGCTCCCGTGCCTCTTGCAGTGCCGCGATCGCTTCTTCCTTGGCGCCGCTGATCCATTTCAATCTCGCCCAAGCGAGATAAGCCGGCACAAACACCCCTGGATTGCCAAATTCCAATGCGAGCTGAAGCCCCTTCCGCAAATGCTTTTCCGCTTTCGGCAATTGGTTGGTTTCGTAATAGCATTCGCCAAGCAAGACCATGAACAAAGCATAGGCCATGTCTTGCCGATCCCAATGCGACTTGAAATACGCATAACAGGTCAGCGCAGAGGACAGAACGCCGTAATACCCATATTCACCCTTAAGCAGGGAGGACGCATAAGGTGAAAAATATAAAGCCTTGCGAAAAAGCGCGCCTCCGCCCTTCAATTCATCATAGGCTTGTTTCATATAGACAGCGCCCAGGTCGGTTTCGCCCCTGGAGAAATGGATCATGGAGCGAAGGGAGGCCACATAACCGCCAAGCGATTCACCCATGATCGTGAGATTGGCCCCATTCGCACGGACCGTTTCCATTTCCAATACATCCGTCATCTGTTCGGCTGCTCCGAACCGGCGGGCATGGATCAACGCCCAGCCATACATGAAAACCAGTCCCGAATGACGCCGCAATACGTTTGCCGGGAAACGCCCGAGCAAGGCAAGGAGCGCGTCATTGTCGCTGCGCAGCAAATCCTCGGCGTGCCGCAGCATCAATTCCGCCGCGAAGTCCGGATTGCCGGATTCCAAAGCATACGTCGCCGCCTCCGCGAACCGTCCCTCCTCCTCTGCATGCAAAGCGCATTCCTTGTTCAATTTGGCGAAGGATCCGGGATCGTCCGACTTCAGCCGTTCTTGCAGCCAGGATGCGAACATCGGGAGGAACGCGTATTCGTCAGGCCGATCCTTCATGGGCAACAGAAACGGCGTTTCGCTGACAAGCGTCTCGAAGTTGACGTTGATCGCGCCGGCATGTGGCGCAAGCCGATTGATTAGCGAGCGGTTCAGACGTTTGGCCGCCGAAAGGGCCATGAGCGTCCGGGGCAGACAGGCAGGGCTTTCCCATTCGGCGAGATTTTGAAAATAAATGGATACCTCCCGCGCCGCCCTGTTGTGAAAATCGGGATCCCCATAGCTGTAGCCCGTCTTCCTGATCAGCGCCAGATAGGCGGTTACGCCTGGAAACCATCCGCCGGTGCGTTCGAAACATTCGCGTCGTTCATTTTCCTTCAAACGAATTTTGGATTTACGGAACACAAAATCGAAAATTTCCGTTTCCGTCAAGGCCAGGTCTTCTGCCTCAATCGCGCTGATTCCCCCTGCTTTGCTTTTCAGCGCTTCCATTCCGGGCAACCGCCTGCCGGAAAGCATCACATGCAATTGAGGCGGTCCGAAGCGAAGGAAAAGGTCGAGGAATCGGTGGATTTTCGGATGGCGGATATATTCGCAATTGTCCAGAATGATCATGACATGTTGTCCGCTGTCTTGAATGCGGGCCGTCCACTCCGCTGCGAGCGGTTCCAATGCATGGGTCAGAGGATCCTCTTCCTGTGCCATGATCCAATCGGAGCACCCCTTCTGATACGCGGCAGGAAGTGTCGGAATGGCATGCGACAGATAAGACAGAAAACGCCCGAGGTTGTCATCTAGAGAATCCAGCCGAAGCCATCCGAGAGGTCGCTTTTGTTTGCTTGTCCAAGCTTGCAGCAGGGATGTTTTCCCGTATCCGGCAGGAGCGGCGATCGTCATCAACCGGCGTTTCCAGCCGGTATTCAGCATCGTTTCCAGCCGATCCCGGCGAATCGGGGATTCCACTGCCTGGGGAGGGCTTGACTTCGAGCGGAATAGTCCTGCGCTTTCGTATAGAGGAGTCATCATATTTTCCATACATGCGTCTCTCATCTTTCAAACGTATTTTTCAAATTTTCGGCAGCTGTCTTGATTATATCATGAGTATCGCAGAGGGGGTGTTTTTATGTTCAAAAATATCCCCCGACAGGGGAATGGACGAGACATAATCGGAATGGCAAAATTTTAGAAAACGAATGCGATATGAAAATCAGGCCATGAAATTGGGGTGTGTATCTATGCTATTCATCAAAAGGCGAAGGGTCGTTTCTCTTATTCTGTCTTTCGTGCTGCTGTTCATTGCGGCGGCTCCATACGGTGCCGGGTCAGCGCATGCGGCGCAAACGGGAATGGGAAGCCGAATCGTGAAAATAGCCGCGGGATGGAGTCATTCGTTGACGCTGCAAGCGGACGGCACCGTCGTCGCTTGGGGAGATAATCTTTATGGTGAGACGGACGTGCCATCCAGGCTTGCCGGGGCGGCGGCGATCGCGGCTGGATGGAATTATTCGCTGGCGCTGAAGTCGGACGGCACCGTCGTCGCCTGGGGACGCAATAATTTGGGTCAAACGAACGTGCCGGCCGGGCTCACCGGGGTGGTGGCGATTGCGGCGGGATGGAATCATTCGTTGGCGCTGCGAGCGGACGGCACCGTGATCGCTTGGGGAGATAATCTTTATGGTCAAACGGACGTGCCGGCCGGGCTCACCGGGGTGGTGTCGATCGCGGCTGGAGGGCTTCATTCGCTGGCGCTGAAAGCGGACGGGACCGTTGTCGCCTGGGGAAATAATCATGATGGTCAGACGACCGTGCCATCCGGACTCACCGGGGTGGTAGCGATCGCGGCGGGAGGGTCGCATTCGCTGGCGTTGAAAGCGGACGGCACCGTGATCGCTTGGGGAGATAATAGTTTTGGTCAGGCGAACGTGCCAACTGGGCTCACCGGGGTGGTGTCGATCGCGGCTGGAGGGAATCATTCGCTGGCGCTGCGAGCGGACGGGACCGTCGTTGCTTGGGGAATCAATAGCGACGGTCAAGCGAACGTGCCGGCCGGGCTCTTCGGCGTGGCGACGATCGCGGCGGGACAGTTTCTTTCGCTGGCGCTGAAAGCGGACGGGACCGTCGTCGCTTGGGGAGACAAATTGTATGGCCAAACGCGTGTGCCAGCCGGGCTTGCGATGCCAGTCAAGGGGAATGGTGTCGCGGCTGGAGGGAACCATTCGCTGGCGCTGAAAACGGACGGCACCGTTGTCGCCTGGGGAAATAATAGTGAAGGTCAAACGGACGTGCCGGCCGGGCTCACCGGGGTGGTGTCGATCGCGGCTGGAGGGCTTCATTCGCTGGCGCTGAAAGCGGACGGCACCGTTGGCGCCTGGGGACGTAATAATTTTGGTCAAACGACTGTGCCATCCGGGCTCACCGGGGTGGTGTCGATCGCGGCTGGAGGGCTTCATTCGCTGGCGTTGAAAGCGGACGGCACCGTTGTCGCCTGGGGAAATAATCATGATGGTCAGGCGACCGTGCCACCGGGGCTCACCGGGGTGGCGGCGATCGCGGCGGGAGGGTCGCATTCGCTGGCGCTGAAGGCGGACGGCACTGTCGTCGCCTGGGGAAGTAAAAGCTATGGTCAAACGAACGTGCCACCCGGGCTCACCGGGGTGGCGGCGATCGCGGCGGGAGGGTCTCATTCGCTGGCGCTGAAAGCGGACGGCGCTGTTGTCGCCTGGGGAGATAATAGTTTAGGTCAAACGAACGTGCCGGCCGGACTCGCCGGGGTGGTGTCGATCGCGGCAGGAGGGTCTCATTCGCTGGCGCTGAAAGCGGACGGCACTGTTGTCGCCTGGGGAGATAATAGTTTAGGTCAAACGAACGTGCCGGCCGGGCTCAACGGGGTGGTGTCGATTGCGGCAGGAGGGTCTCATTCGCTTGCGTTGAGGTCGGACGGCACCGTCGTCGGCTGGGGGAACTCCGATTTAGCGGCCGTGCCGGGCAACGATAGTCTAAGCGGTTTGACGTTGCAGGAAGGCGTTTTGGAGCCCTCGTTTTCCCCTTCGGTCACTGCTTATACCTATGCTTACCTCGATCCGTCGGTAACGAGCGTGCATATCACGGCAACGCTGGCAGACCCGACCGGCGCCGAATTGTATGTCGACAATCAGCCGCAAGCAAGCGGAGACGTGGCGACCGTAAGCGTCTGGGGATCATCGACGGTCATCCCCGTTCGGGTTGAACCGTATTTGAAGCCGGCGCAGACGTATACGATCACCGTGCTGAAAGACGCTGCGCCTCCTGACGTCCAGTTCGCCGCGAACGGCAATGCGTCGCCTTCGCAAACGGCGGAAAGCACCGTAACCGTGACGGATACGCAAAGCGGCGTCGATGCTGCTTCGCTGCAATATGCCTGGACGCAAAGCGCGGCCGTTCCCACAGGCGGCTGGACGGCGTTTGCCAGCGGCGACACGCTGCGGCAGACGAGCGGAGACGGCGACTGGTATTTGCATGTCCGCGCGCAAGATCTGGCCGGGAATGTCGCCGACGCGGTATCGAACGCGTTCGTGCTGGACAACACGGCGCCGGAGCTTGCGCTCAATGGCAGCAATCCGATGAATATCCCGCAAGGCGAGACGTATACGGAACCGGGGGCGGTGGCGACGGATGCGATCGATGGCCCTATTCCGGCCTCGTCCATCGCGATTTCAGGTACCGTTGACACGGCGCGCCTCGGAAATTACCCGGTTCAATATGCGGTCACGGACCGCGCAGGGAATACCGCTTCGGTCATCCGCGATGTGTACGTGTACGACGGGGACGCGCCGGCGATTTATTTGAATGGCGCAAGTCCGATGACGGTGGAAGTGAACAGCATATTTACCGATCCCGGCGCAACGGCGCAGGATGTACAGGACGGCGATATTTCCGCTTCGATCACGGTGACCGGAACGGTGGATACGACGACACTAGGCGCTTATACGCTTTCCTATAACGTTTCCGATGCCGCAGGAAACGCCGCTGCGACCGTGATGCGTACGGTCTATGTGCGGGATATGCAGCCTCCTGCTCTCACGCTGCTCGGCGATCCCGTGATGAGCGTGCCAGTTGGCGCAGCGTTTGCCGATCCCGGAGCGCAAGCGACCGATGCCTATTACGGCGACGTCTCCGATCGCATTGTCGTGACCGGAACGGTAGATACAAGCCAAGCGGGCGAGTATACGCTTCGTTACAATGTGACGGATCCGTCTGGCAATGCCGCCGCGGAAGTTACGCGCACGGTAAAGGTAACGCAAGAGACGGGCAATTCGACATATATAACTTTCAGGCCGTTCATTGACAAAAACGGCATCATATTCGATCCGTCGGCGATTGACACGACGAAGCCGTCCGTCACGCTGGAAGTGACGCCAAAGGACAACACAGCTTATGTCAGCATTCCGGCAAGCATACTAGCCGGTTGGGAGGAGAAAAACGCCGCCTTCTTCATCGAGATCAAAACCCCTTACGGCAGCTATCAGGTGCCGGCCGATCTGGCTTCGCTGATTCCGGGGCTGACGGACTTGCTTGCCGCAAACTACCTGAAACCCGAGGATATCAGCTTCAAGATCACCTTGACCGACAAGTCCGGCGACAAGGACATCCAGGCGGCGTTGGCAAGCCGTTTGCCTAAAGGCAAAGTCTTGGGTACAATCGTGGATTTTCACATGGATATCATCAACAACAGGACGGGAAAAGCCATCGGTACGGCGGATCAGTTCGGCAAGGCGCTTACAAGAGTGCTTCCGATGCCGAAGGACATCACCGGCATGCCGGAGCAATGGGGGGCGTTCCGCTATAACGAAACAACGAAGAAGTTTGAGTTTGTCCCCGCTCAAGCGGTAAAGATCGCCGATGTGTGGTATGCGATCATTCGCTCTTATTCCAACAGCGCATACATCGTGGCGCAAAATACGGTAAGTTTTACCGATGTGCAGAAGCATTGGGGCGAGCCTTATATCCAGCTTGCTGCGGCCAAAGGACTTGTTGAAGGAGTCGGCGGCGGACAGTACGGCCCTGATAAAACCGTAACAAGAGCGGAGTTTACTGCCATGCTGGTCCGGGCGCTCGGACGCGGCGCTTCTGCCGGCAGCACAGCGCCCTATGACGATGTAAAGCAAAGCGCGTGGTATTTCGATGCGGTAGCAACGGCGAAGGATCTTGGACTACTGGACTTTGCGAGCGGGACGCGCTTCCAACCGGATCAGCCGCTTACTCGCGAGGAAATGGCCAGCATGTTAGCTGCCGTCATCGCCCTTGAAAAGCTGCCGATCCCAAAGGAAAATGTGAATCTGAACGGATACAAGGATATGGGGAATGTGGACGCGGCCTACCTGGAGGACGTTCGCCTGATGGTCAAGCTGCACATCATGACCGGCACAAGCGAGGATGCGTTCAGCCCGAAGGGGGTGACGACACGCGCCCAGGCTGCGGCCGTGCTCATCCGAACGCTGCAAGCGCTTGGCATGATCGACGGATGATCTCGCGTACAGCCTAAACAAGTTTGAAGCTTCGGGAGGGGAAGGCGTTGATGGCGAGGCGGTGTAGCCGCAAATGGATTTGGTTGACCGCATTGATTTGTTTGGCTGCGGCGACATTGGAAACACAGGGGCCGCACAAAGCTTATGCGGCATTTTCCGGCGCGGGGGACGGAACGGCCGATTCTCCCTATCTGATCACGACGGCCGCGCAGTTGGATGAAGTGAGGAACACCCCGGGAGCGCACTATCGTCTCGAAGCGGATATCGACTTGGCCGCGGCGGGGTACACAAACTGGAATCCGATCGGTTCTTGGCCTGACGCCCCGTTTACCGGTATTTTCGACGGAAACGGGCATACGATTGACGGCTTGAACATAACGGGAACGGCGAATGATGTCGGTTTGTTCGGTTATGCGAGCGGTGCCGTCATCCGCAATGTCGGATTGCTTGACGTCAATGTAGCCGGCATCATGTATGTCGGTGGCTTGGCCGGCTATTTGGTAAACAGTACGGTCGAAGATGCCTATGTGACTGGAACGATAACGGGTTCGGCTTCTGCGGGAGGGCTGGCAGGTTACTATGTGAATATCGGTTCGGGGAGCATTCACCGAACCTATGCGGCGGTTACAGCCAGCGGAGATGCGGACTTCGGCGGTCTCATCGGCCTGGCGGAAGGCGATATCCGTGTATCCCAGTCCTATTACAACAGTACGCTCACGTTCGTCTCCGCAGCGGGGATCGCAGTTTCCGAGGCGGAGATGAAGCGGAGCAGCACGTTCGAAGGCTGGAACTTTTCGCCGGGAGAGGACACGCATTGGGGGATTTTCGAGGATGAAACCTATCCGATGTTTCGCAGCACGTACGACTGGTTCGCGCTAAGCGGTCTGACGGCGGAGAACGGCGGAGACCCGATCGAACTTGAGCCGGCGTTTGCGAGCGACCAGCGCTCGTACTCCGCGCGGGTAAGAGGCGACATCCACGAGTTGACGGTGACGGCCGCGCCGAAGAACGCGTCTTCCTTGGTGCAAATTAACGGTTTGAGCGGTTCGGAGACGATTGCCTTGAACCCGGGACTCAATACGATCAATATCGCTGTGTCAGCCGGTGTCCAAGTTCCAGGCGCAAGCGCGTACCCGTTCGCTACCGACTATGAGTTAACGGTCATTCGCGAGGACGGCTCCGACCTGTACCCGCACCGCATCGAGACGGCCGATCAACTGGCGGCGATCGGAACGGGACCGTTCGACTTGGGCGATCATTACGAGCTGATGAACGATCTGGATCTGGCTGCGGCGGGGTACGCGAGCTGGGGACCGATCGGGAACGACGTCACCCCTTTTCGCGGGATATTCGACGGGAGGGGGCATGTTATTTCCCATCTCAAGATCGATGGCGACTTCTATCAAGGCTTGTTCGGATATGCGGACGGCGGCGCGCAGATCCGAAATATCGGCCTGGTTGACGCAGATGTCACCGGCTCCGGTACGGTCGGCGGCCTGGTCGGTCGGAACGATGGCCTGGTCCAGAATACATATGCGACGGGCAGTGTGAGCGGAAGATTCGATGGCGTCGGGGGCTTGGTCGGCTGGAATCGGGGGACGGTGCAAACTTCGTATGCGACGAGCGGCGTGAACGGTACGATCAGCATGACCGGCGGCCTGGTCGGTTGGAACGATGGGGGGACGGTGCGGGACTCATACGCGACGGGCCGCGTGAATGGCGGGGCGTCTCCGAATGGAACCGGCGGCCTGATTGGCCGGAACGCGGGCTTGGTGCAGACGTCGTACGCAATGGGCGGCGTGACCGGTACCGGGGAACAAGTCGGCGGCCTGATCGGTTCCAATACAGGGGGAACGGTCACGGACTCTTATTACGATCAAGATACTGCAGGACAACTGGATACCGGAAAGGGCGAAGGCAAACCGACGGAAGGCCTGACGGACCGCGCCCAGTATCCCCAGGTTGCCGACGATCCGGACGGATGGGACTTTTACCATGTATGGGGAATCTCTGCAGACCGCAATAACGGATATCCCTATCTGACCGATCTGGCGCTCACGACGGTGACTTATTACGGGAACAACGGGGATGCGGGGCTGTATGACGAAGCCTTCTATCCTCCCGGCTCAACGGTCCACGTATTGGAGCCGGACGGTTTGGCGAAGCTCGGCTATACGTTCGTCGGCTGGAATACGCAGGCGGACGGAACGGGTACGCACTACGCGGCGGGAGCGACCCTCGCGATGGGAACAGCCGACGTCACGCTGTATGCGCAATGGGAGGAGGCGGTCTATACCGTGACGTTCGATCAGAACGGCGGCGACGCGGCCCCCGATCCGGCGGCCAAGACGGCCGTGTACGGCGAGAACGTAGGCACGTTGCCGACGCCGCCGACCCGAGCGGGGTACACGTTCACAGGATGGAACACGGAGGCGGACGGGCATGGCGATCCTTTCGATGCCACGACGGCGGTGACCACGGACATCACTGTGTATGCGCAGTGGACGGCGGTGGTCTACACCGTAACGTTCGATCAGAACGGCGGCGACGCGGCCCCCGATCCGGCGGCCAAGACGGCCGTGTACGGCGAGAACGTAGGCACGCTGCCGACGCCGCCGACCCGAGCGGGGTACACGTTCACAGGATGGAACACGGAGGCGGACGGGCATGGCGATCCTTTCGATGCCACGACGGCGGTGATCGCGGACATCACTGTGTATGCGCAGTGGACGGCGGTGGTCTATACCGTGACGTTCGATCAGAACGGCGGAGAGACGGACGCCGAGCCGATGACGAAGACGGCCGTGTACGGCGAGAACGTAGGCACACTGCCGACGCCGCCGACCCGAGCGGGGTACACGTTCACAGGATGGAACACGGAGGCGGACGGGCATGGCGATCCTTTCGATGCCACGACGGCGGTGACCACGGACATCACTGTGTATGCGCAGTGGACGGCGGTGGTCTACACCGTAACGTTCGATCAGAACGGCGGCGACGCGGCCCCCGATCCGGCGGCCAAGACGGCCGTGTACGGCGAGAACGTAGGCACGCTGCCGACGCCGCCGACCCGAGCGGGGTACACGTTCACAGGATGGAACACGGAGGCGGACGGGCATGGCGATCCTTTCGATGCCACGACGGCGGTGATCGCGGACATCACTGTGTATGCGCAGTGGACGGCGGTGGTCTATACCGTGACGTTCGATCAGAACGGCGGAGAGACGGACGCCGAGCCGATGACGAAGACGGCCGTGTACGGCGAGAACGTAGGCACACTGCCGACGCCGCCGACCCGAGCGGGGTACACGTTCACAGGATGGAACACGGAGGCGGACGGAAGCGGCGATTCGTTCGACGCCTCTACGGCGGTGACCGCGGACCTGACCGTGTACGCGCAGTGGACAGCCAACGGCGGTGGAAGCAACGGTCAAGGCGGTTCACCTGCACCTACGCCATCATGCGATACCAAAGTCACTGCTACAGACGGACAGTTAACCCTTCCCGCATGTCGAGCGGGTGAGATCAGTTTGGGGGAAGCTGTCTCCGTCATCATTCCGGCAGGCGCTTCCGATAAAGACCTGACGCTGACCATAGAGAAGGCATCGGACACGCAGCTGCTTCTGACCGAAAGGGATAGAGTTGCCAGCCCGATCTATGAGATTTTGAAAACCTCCTCGGAGAACTTCAAAAAACCGGTTACGCTAATCCTTGCATTCGATCCGGCTCGTTTGAAAGAACATCAGATTCCTGTCGTATTCTATTATGATGAAGCGAAGAAGGAATGGGTGGAAATAACCGGGGGCAAGATCGAAGGCAATCGCATCGCCGTAGAGGTCGATCACTTCACCAAGTTTGCGGTGTTCGCGGTGGATCAGCCGGCGGCCGAACCTGCCCAGGAGGCGGCGGAGCCCGGGATTGTCTTCAGCGATATGGCCGGCCACTGGGCGGAAGAGAGTGTCAAGCAGGCCGTATTCGATGGAATCGTTGCAGGTTATCCGGATGGAACGTTCAGGCCGGAAAATCCGGTAAACCGCGCCGAATTTACGGTGATGCTGGTTGGCGCATTGAAGCTGGACGGAATAGGTGAGGCCCTTCACTTCATAGATCAGACAAAGATCGGTGCCTGGGCAAAACGCGAGGTCGCTCTCGCCGTGCAAGCGGGAATCGTGAACGGATACGGCAGCTTCCGGCCGGATGCGCCAATCACCCGCGCGGAGATGGCGTCGATAATCGCCAATGCGCTGAAGGCGCCTCTTGACGCAAATGCTCAAACCGGCTTCGCAGATAATGAAGACATTCCGAACTGGGCTAAGAGCGCGGTAGAAGCGATCCGCAAACTTGGCATCGTCAGCGGCCGCGGCGGCAACAAGTTCGTTCCGAACGACACGGCAACACGGGCGGAAGCGGTCGTTATGCTGCTCAGAATGTTGGAAGCTCGGGGGCAAGAATAGCTTAGAAAACATCAAGGGCCAGACCTAACATGATATTACTCAGTTTGGTCTGCCCTTCCTTTTGAAGTCATGAGCAATCCATTCATGAAGACTGATCCAACAAATGCGATCATCGTTTCCGAAGGTTTAAACAGGGGATGAAAAACGTTAGCAGATCAACCACTGGCTGCGGCTTCTTCTTGTTCAGAGGGAATATATCAAATGCAGGATTTAACAACAAACCGGCTTCGCCGATAACGAAGACATTCCGACATGGGCGAAAGGCGCGGCGGAAGCGATCCGCAAGCTTGGTATCGTCAGCGGCGGGCGGCGGCAACCATTTCTTTCCGAACGATGCGGCAACACGGGCGGAAGCGGTCGTCATGCTGCTCAGAATGCTGGAAGTTCGGGAGCAAGAATAGATCAACAAACATCAAGGGCCAGACCTAACATGATTTTACTCAGTTTGGTCTGCCCTTTCTTTTGAAGTCGATGAGCAATCGATTCATGAGACTGTTCCAACAAATGCGGTCATCGTTTCCGAAGGTATAAACAGGGATGAAAAACGTTAGCAAATCAACCACTGGCTACGCTTCTTCTTGTTCAGGGGGAATGTATCCTTAAACGGAAGGATATTTGCATTTCTGAAGCGGTACCCGCTTTGGACTCCTTGATTCAATGATTCAAGGGCAAATCGATCTTGTTTGTAAATGATGCAGGATTAAAACAGTTGCAATGAATGATCGAAAAAAATAAAGTATTCAAGAAGCGACCGACGAGTGATCATTCGCTGGTTCAGTCTTTCAATATCGTGTAGTTGATTTTCATGATTTTTGTAGTAGAACGGGTCATGCATGGACGTACAAACTAGAGAGAACAGGGCTTACCATCTTCGTCGTACCTGCCCCTTTATGTTGTAGACTCTCCGGATTTGGAAATCAATTGTCTAACAGCCTCAACCACCGTTGCGCGTCGACGTGCATGATCCGATTTCGCGGCCACCAGTTCTGCGATTTCAGGAGGTTGGGACGACCACAAAGCAGCGATGCTTTGAACGAGTATCATCAATTGTTCAGCATCAAATCGGGATGAAAGCCTTCCGTCCTCTTGAGCGGCTCGAATGACGTCGATTTTATGCCGGGCGGCATCGATGCTCCCAGGGATGAGTTGGTCGGTCCCGCCTCGCTCGAGTCGGTGCCACATGATCACGCGAGCGACTTCAGGATGCTGCTCGCTCGCATCGAACAGCTTTCCTGCATACTCGGGCAAGTCTTCTGGAATAATGGGAATATTGGTTACAGTCTCGTTAACGATAAAATGTAGCACGGCGTCGAACAATTCGTCCTTACTGCCAAAATAGGTGTATACCAGCCCTGCGCTGCACCCGGCGCGCTCGGCAATTTGATCGACCCGGCTTCCGGCCAGACCGTGAGCGGCGAATTCCTTTAAGGCGGCTTCAAGGAGTTGTCGTTTTTTCGATTCGGGATCTCTTTTTATCATGTGACCATTATACTTGAATAAACGTTCATTTGACAACCAAATCTGCTGTGTGATTTAATAAGGGAGTAATTTATTAAACGTTCATTCAATAAGGAGGGAGAAATACATGCCTGCAAAAGTATGGTTTATTACGGGAGCCTCGCGCGGATTTGGTCGCGCCATTGCAGAAGCTGCGCTTGAGCGGGGCGATCTGGTAGTGGCAACGGCGCGAAATCCGGAAACACTAGACGATCTTGTATCTGCAAGCGAAGGACGCGCCTATGCCGTTCGCCTGGATGTTACCGATGAAAACGAAGCCAAACAGGCCATTGCTTGTGGAGTAGAGAAGTTCGGTCGAATTGACGTTGTCGTGAACAACGCCGGATACGCCGACCTTGGATCGATTGAGGAAACACCGTCGGACCAGTTTCGCGCCCAAATCGAGACGAATCTGTTTGGCGTCATCAATGTCAGCCGCGTAGCGATACCGGTCTTTCGGAAGCAAATGAGCGGACGATTCATCCAGTTCTCCACCATCGGCGGACGCCGTCCGGCAGGGCCGGGACTCGCCGCATACACGGCCGCCAAACATGGCGTCGAAGGGTTTTCCGGTGTGCTTGCCGCCGAAACAAAGCCTTTTGGGGTGAAAGTTACCTTGATTGAACCCGGTGGCTTCCGTACCGACTGGGCAGGGTCCTCGATGAAGATCATTCCACCTGGTGAGCCGTATAAAGAGACGGTCGGGATATTATTGAATATATTCAACGATGCTGCCAGGACAGGGAGACTCCCCATTGGAGACCCCAAGAAAGCTGCGAACGTTATCCTCAAAGTGGCCGACATGGAAGAGCCGCCGCAATGGCTCCCTTTGGGCAGCGATGCAGTGAATATGATCCGGCAGGCCGACGAATTGAAGCTCGCAGAACTGGCCAAATGGGAAGAACTCTCGCTCTCTACGGACGCCGACGATGCCGTCCATCCCGACCTTAGTAAGCTATAAAGTTAATCCTGCCATAGGCTCGATTCGGTACGAAAGAGAGGCAACTGAATGCGGTAATGGCAGGATTGACCAGCAGTGATTGGATTTCATTCCTAACGGGCATGCATGACTATCTGATCAGTTGTCCCGATATATCGATAAAGCGAAACAGGAAAAAGGCAAACCAGTTCGAAAGACTGGGACGCAAAGCCACGGGTCTTCTGCCTTCGTGCAATGATCGCCGGGTTACCCTCTCTATTGCTGTCAGTTAAAAGGCACGGCCTTTCGAGGGTACGTGTCTTTTTTTTTTGCGCTTTCAGAACAATCAACGAGGTGATGAAAAGATGGAGGAGCGTGCAAGTTATGCCGTAGAAATTGATGAAGTCGTGCGTTGGAAAGAAGGGAAGATACAAGTTTTGCTGGTGGACAGCGACCCCATTTGGCAACAACGGATGGCGGAGCTGATCAATGCAGAGCCTGATATGAATATATTTCATATTGCAACAAATAAGGAATCGGCCATTCGAGCGTGTGAGCAATTGGATTTAGACGTCATGATTCTTGATCTGGTATTACATTCATCGCAACAAGATGGACTCTATACAATTTCCGAAGTTCTGAAAATTAAATCGATGCCAATCATTATCTTGACCTGCCTCTATGAGTCTGAAATCATTGTGGAAACTATGCTGGCCGGGGCGATCAATTACATTACCAAGATCAACTATGCGGATGTCGCAAACGCCGTAAGGGAAGCCTATCGGGGACAATCTTCCCTTCATGCCGATGTTGCATCCATAATCCGTAATGAAATTGGTCTTGATAAGCGGAAAGAATTACATCGTATATTGACGCCCACTGAAAAAGAGATCTTGCAGTTGATCGGGTGGGGCTATAAACAGCCGGTAATTAGAGAGTTGTTAGGCGTCACAGAGAACACCATGAAATCGCACGTTCGTAACATCATTCGAAAATTCAATGCTAGCTCCATTCATGAAGCAGCCGAAAAAGCGAAACGAAGAGGCCTGTACAATCGGCAAGACCGAATCACGTGTTAGCGATTCACACTGATTCGAGTCATTTTGTGTTCATTCGACATTTTATGAACTGATCGTGTGATGAAAAAATCACCCTCCATATTTAAGCATTTTATAGGTAAAATGGAGGGTGTAAATGGAGATTTTTAGGAGAATACGACCGGAGGTGAGAGTCATAAAAAGAGGAATAAAGGTTGTGAATATCGTACCTTGTCAACATCTGCGAATCTCGAGATGAAGGGTAGATGACGATGGAAATGGAGAGTGAAAAATGTAACTGGCCGAAAACGATAAGAAAGCATGTATCACAAGGAGGACTTTGTGATGTCGCAGACCAAGTACCCATTCCTTATCAGAAAGTTGAATCATGGCTGAAGTCCTATAAAGACTGGAAAGCGAGATTGAAGTATGTTCAATCCGAACTCACTCACATCCCAGAATTGACGCGCACCCTGCATATGGTTGCGGCTCATAGCAGAGGTAGAAAACAGGAAACGGTATTGCGAACGGTCATTCGACGCATACAGATCACTGAACATGAAATCCCATTGTTGCTATCCAGAATTAGTCTGATCGACTACGCTCTTACGGCGCTCACCTCGGAAGAAGGCTTATTTGTTCGTTTGAGATATATTGATAATCTTGCATCCTCAGATGCCATAAGTCGCCTGGCGCTTTCCCGCCGCGCGTACTTTTATCATCGGAAGCGAATTTTACGCAAAATCTACATGAAAATCAAAGATCGGGCGTTTTTGCTGGATTTGGAGTCGTCTCAAGCAGATTGAATGAATTCAGAAGACGCATTGCACATAGATTTGTCCCCCGTACTCAACTTTGAGGATCGGAGTGCCGGTGTCGCATCGAACATGCCGAACGCTGCACTGGTTTTGCCTTTTTTTGCACTAACTATGCACGCCATATGCACTTGTTTCATGTTATGTTGATAATGTGGACAGACAGTGCCATGGTAGCAACGATAAATATGTGTGATTACTCACTTTTATCAAGCGTCGTTTCTTTCCCTGATGCCCAGCGGAAGGAATTACGGCGCTTTTTTATATTGTTCATGCAGTTGTCGGCTAAATATCGGATGCCAAGGAGCTGAACGAAACAAGGGCAGCGCCATACATCATAGCCCACTTAATTTCTCACACGGTGTTGCCAGGTGAGAAAGAGGGTGAAGGCGATGTATGCTTATTGCTCATAACTGCAATCGGCGAAAATATCGGCAAGAATATAATTCAATTTCACAATCAGACCTAGTCGCAACCGAGCGTGGACGCGCTCTGCGGCAAGGTCCTATTTGTTTTTTACAGCTGTTATACAAAGGCATAAAAGGCAGCGTTGGCTGTCGTTCTCCCCCCTCTGTTTTGGTTTGCCAACAAACCAAAATGGAGGGACATGAATGAAAAAGATGAATTTGCGGGATATGTATCCTTTTTTAAAGTCGGATGTATGGGTTGATGTAGACGAAGAGATTGCCCATGAAATGCGGCGCTTCGACTTGGAGGAAAGCGCCTACAGACTGCGAACGTATCGCCATCGGGCCTATTATTCGCTTGATCGCAACGATGGGATTGAGCAGCATGTTTTATTTCTTTCGATTTCACCGGAGGAGTATTACGAGCGCAAACTTTCAAGGCAGCAACTTTATGAAGCTATGTGCCTTTTGCCGGAGAAATCTGCCAGGCGGATTTACGCCCATTATTTCTTGGGCATGAGCAAAGTCGATATTGCCAGGGCCGAAAATGTCGATGAGCGGGCGGTTCGTAAATCGATTCAACGAGGCTTGAAACAAATGGAATACTTGCTCAAAAACATGTAATCGTTTCGTGGGAGGGTCCGATTTTCCTGCCAAAATGAACGGTTATATAGAGGACCATGTTCAGACAGCGGCTGGTTGCAACCAGCCGCTGCACTATACACGAAAGGGGTATGCGATGATGCAACAGGTTCGGTTTCGAGATGATGAACACGAGAGGTTTTATGTTCAGATGCTGGATGAAAGGAAATGCAAAGACGGCTATCACCGAGCACTGTTCTATACATTGGGCATTTCCCTAGAAACCAGAAGTCATATCCGCGATTTGTATGATTTTGCTAATGGCGGCATTAGGCCCGAAGGCCTTTCGGCCCCTTGGCAAACCGGCAGTACCATTCGAGTGTGCCGGCTCGCCTTTAATTTGTGGAACGGCTGGACCGAAGCAGGGGGCGAACGTTACTCCACTCCCCACGAACTATTCGATTGCAGCTATGCCCCTTACTTTTTTGAAGCGATTCATCTTCGTTATCCCGAATATTGCCGAAATCACGAGAGAACGATCAATCGGCTGGCCGAACAAATTCGCTGAATGGCTACCAACGACGGGAGTGAAATGGGACGATGAAGGAAATTAAAACGAGGAGTGTTGTGAAAGACATCAAACGTTTGGACAGATTCCCGAACGTATTGCATCGTGTAAGGCGTTCAACCGCTCGTGCCAAGCGGAAGGTTGATCATGACAAGACGACTTCCCATTCTCCAGTTGAATATGCGCAGCGCCATTCCGCAGCGGCTACGAAAAAAACGATACGCGTCCATATGGGGATGAGTCTGCGTATCAACAAGAGATTAATCCGACACATTCTAAAAAGGCAGCTGTTGTCTGAGGGTGATTCTGTCGCAAGTCATAGCTCGCTTGATGTTAATGCGGAGCCTTCGCTAACGCGTACACCGCGACTTGCCCGTAGCTTACGTCTCCGTAGGCCGATTGATGGAAAATACGTCTTGTCTACTGGTTCGCATTCAGGAAAACAACGATTTATTCGAAGCTGGGCCAATGCCCGGCTTCTGTATCGTTCTCGAACAGGCAGCTTTCCTGAGCGGATGCAGAAAAGGGATATCGGACATCCAAAACCGGCCGGGAAGAAGGAAACATTCTCCGCCGCGGTATCTCGTTCAGCAAATGGACGCGTGAACCAGCTAAACCGAGCCTCGTCTACATTAGTGAAACAATCAGGTCATGCGATCAAACGGAAAGTACGAAATTTCAAGATGTTATCGCCATTTATAAAAAATGGGCATCGGGTAGATCACACTAACAATTATTCGGATGCTCAAACTGAAGGGAGAATGAATGCCGTCAAGGAAGCTCAGCGGGCTGCGCAGATGGTGGTGTCTGCTCGCCGATCCATCCAGACTGCGCGAGCTGCCGCGAGATTGAATCGCCTTATCGTTAAAATGGTTGTAAGAGCCACTGCCTTGCTTGTCAAGGGATTGACAGCGCTTTTGGGATTCAGCGGTTCGGTAATTGTAGTTATGTGCATTGTCATGGCGATAGCCGCTGTCATTTCCTCTCCGTTCGGTATCTTTGTGTCCGGTGAAAATACGGATGCCGATGTAAAGCCGCTTACCCGAATCGTTCAGGAAATAGAGGATGAATTCGCCGCCCGACTGGTAGATATACAGCAATCCGCTGGCAATGTAGACCGGGTGGAATATCATTATCCCGGCAGCGCGGACAATACGCGAATCGATAACTGGATGGACATTATCTCCGTCTTTGCCGTGAAGACCGTCACGGATTCGGAAAACGGAATGGATGTGGCTACGCTCGATGCAACAAGAATCGGTATCATCCGTTCGGTGTTTTGGGATATGAATTCGCTGGAATCTCGTGTTGAGACAATAGAACATAAGGAAACGGTTACTGTCGAAAAGGAGGACGGGAGCACCGGCGAAGAGACGGTTACCCGATATGAGCGCATTTTGCATATTACGGTCATTAGCCAAACTGCGGAGCAACAGGCAGAAATATATCGCTTTACAAATGAACAGATAGATTTAATGAAGGAAATGCTGTCCGAGGAGTTCCGCCCGCTCATGTATGCAATGCTTGGAAAAGATACGGATATTGGCTTGACGCCGGAGCAGCTTGATTTGGTTCAACAGCATTTGCCCGAAGGCGAATTGGGCAGTGAAGCCGTCAAATTGGCGCTGACTCGTCTAGGCGATCCGTACAGCCAACCGAAGGCTGGACAGGATAACTATACGGATTGCAGTTATCTTGTCCAGTGGGTTTATCGTCAGCTCGGCATTAACTTGCCGCGAACCGCGGCGGAACAGGCTCGTTATTGTTTGGAAAACGGATTTATTGTAAGCTTTACGGATCTAGCAACCGGTGATTTGGTTTTTTGGAGCTATGAAAGCAATGGGCGATTTATGAATATTACTCATGTCGGCATTTATGCCGGTAACGGCAAAGTAGTTGACGCTTCCTCCAGTAGAGAACAGGTCGTGTACCGCGACTTGTTTGATTCAGATAAACAGGTGTTGTTCGGCAGGCCGAGTCTTTCTGATTTTTCGCAACAAGATTCCCCCCTGTCGGCACAAAAATAGCGAAAGCAAGAACCAACGCCAAAAATGGCGCAACGGTGCGGATGTGACGAATTGGCCAGGTTACGGGTGAGCGCTCATTTTTGTATTACTCTGGTTTATTTCCTGCATTCGGGTCTGCAATAAAATCAGTCTAATAGTCTGTATATTTTAATTCCGTTACCATACCAGACGAAGCATGATGAAGATCGTGACAATGGAACATCCAGTTCCCTTCATTATCTGCTTCAAATGCAACAACGTATTCTTCGCCCGGCTTCAAATTCAACGTATCCTTAATAACGGGGGACCCTTCAAGCGGTTTCCCGTTTTTGTTTAGGACTTGGAAGAAGTGCCCGTGTAGGTGCATCGGATGGTCGTCGCTTTTCGAGTTATTGACAAGGCGAACTTTGACGGTATCTCCTTTTTTGACGTTTATCGGATCGGTATCCGGGAATGTTTTTCCGTTTATGGTGTAGACCATTTCTCCGTTTTTCATTTCGGTGTTCAAATTCATCGTATATTCCAACGTATACTCCTGATCTAACGTAAAGTTAGCTTTGGCCGGTTGGCCGTATCGGCTCATATCGACAATCGTCAGCTTCTCCGATTCATTCGCTTTGTCGGAACCCGCGGCAGCTCCTTCATAAGCGATCGTCGCTTTCATTCCTTTAACAGCAGGATTGTCGCCATGGTCCTCGATCAACCATTTGCCTGGATTGTTTGCGACAAATTCGATATCGTAACGCTCTCCTGGAGCAATACTTATCACATTATCTTTCAAGATACCCGGATTGTTTATCGGCTGCCCATCGGTAGCAATAACTTTGAATTCATGTCCGTGTAAATGAATTTGATGAGACAAATAGCCTGCATTGATCAAACGGATTCGGACTTTATCTCCCTGTTTGACAGGGAGCTGATCCAGCAACGAACCGGATTTTCCATTTATGGTGTACAGATCGTACATGCTCATATCATGTCCTATATTCATCGTACTGTGATCCATACCGGACATATTGCCGCCAGACATGTTCATGCCGGACAATTCCCCGGAGCTCATCCATTCATCCAGCATCAACGTGTAATCGCGGTCCACTTTTTCCTCGTTTTTACCTTCTATAACGAAAGAACCGTACAGTCCACGATCCAACTGATTTACACTATCCTGATGTGAATGGTACCAGTAGGTGCCGGGGACATCCGCTTTAAACTCGTACGTGAACGATTGGCCCGGTTGAACCGCATTTTGCGTTACACCCGGTATGCCGTCCATCGCGTTTGGTACGGGAACGCCGTGCCAATGAATGGTGACTGGCTCGGGCAATTGGTTCTTTAAATTAATCTTTACGGTATCCCCTTGCTTAACTCGTATTTGCGGACCGGGAACCGAATTATTAAACGTCCAGACAGGCAAAGTTTTGCCGGGGGCTATTTCCTGATTGCTTACGGAAGCCGTTAAATTAATTTCTTTTCCCGTTAGAACAGCTGGCTTCACCGTCTGCCCATCTGCCATCTTTGAGGATGCTTTTGTTCCCTCCATTTTCATTTTTGAGTGATCCGTTTCTCCTGCTGAACCAGAATCCATATTCATTTTGGAATGATCTATTCCGTTCATTGAACCGGAACATCCTGCCAATACAACGGATAAAGCACCGATTGCAAATATGCTTTTAAACTTCCAACTAGCCATGAGTTATCATTCCTTTCTGTATTAACTAGCCGATACATCAATCATATCCGGTTCATATGTAGAACTTTTGAAGAAACGGGGAAGAGAAATCCGGCACACAATTTGTTAAATAGGCATATGCTGATACAAAAATTTGAGGAGATTTGGATGAAGGATATTAGCGCATTCTGCCAACAGTTTGCTCTTATACTTGGCGGGAATGGGAAAGTGGAACACGGCGTCTGTATGGTGAACCGAGATCGCTCGCATATTAACGTAAACATATTGGGAAGGCCGAGCCAATCCGGTCTTGCTCTCCATTCCATGTGGTCCTTTGAATCGATGGACGCCCAAGGAAGAACATTGAACTTAGGAGAAACAGCTCTCCTTCAGGATGAAGCTTATCCATTTACTTGGCATTTACAGAGAAACGGGATTATGTTATCCGCCTTGCACAATCACTGGTTAATGGACCATCCTCATCTCGTTTACGCACACTATGCCTCTGTTGAGGAGCCGCTTTCCTTTGCAAGAAAAGTCGCGGAGGCGTATAAAGTGCTAAAATAATTTTTTTATGAGTTTAATGAAACTGGGACCCTTAACCTGCTTAAGGGCTCGGTTTTTTATTTTCCCGTTTAGAAACGAACACTTGCCAAGGAAACACAACATCTCTACACAGATTCTTCATATGTTACGATTAGACTTGACTAACACCATATAGGGGGGCCTGCTTTAAATGAGGGTTGTTTTATTTTCGATTGGAGACTTTCCTGTAAGGGCGTACGGAACTGTGATTGCAGCCGCGATCCTTCTTTCGTTAGGGGTAGCCTTTTATCTTGCTAAAGGTACGGAGTACCGAAAGCATCTTTGGGATGTCGTTATTTATGTGATTCTGGGAGCTATTGTTGGAGCTCGTTTATGGGAAGTTGTGTTCTTTGAGGGAGCATACTATTCTCAGCACCTTATCGAGTCGTTTGCGATTGGGAAGGGCGGCTTATCCATCCAAGGAGGGCTTATTGGGGGATTTACAGTAGGTCTTATTTATTGTTGGCGAAAAAAAATTAATTTCTGGTAATTTGCAGACATCATGGCACCTGCAATCGTATTTGGCCAGGGAGTGGGAAGAATCGCTTGTTTATTAAATGGGGATGCTTTTGGATCGCCAACCGGTTCGAATTTTGGGCTTGTCTATCCACCAGGAACGATTGCGTATGAAACGTATGGTTCTCAACCGTTATGGCCGGCAGAAGTGTGGGAGGGTCAGTGGGACTTTATTGTATTTGGAATTTTGCTTATCCTTAAAAACTGTTTTTGGCCCCGGGGCTTTCTTTTCTTGTCTTATAATATTTTGTATTCGCTTGGGCGCTTCATGCTGGAAATGCTTCGGGGGGATACGCCTAGATATTTGTTTGATTTTACCGCGGCGCAATGGACAAGCGTGACAGTTATCCTCATTTCTCTTGTGTTCATGGAACTATTTTTATGAGAAGAAACCTCGGGCCCTTTAATCCATTTGGATGAATTTGGAGAAGGTACGGTTAGACTTCATGTATTCTTGGAGGTTAATGATGAAAACCATATTAGTTGTTGATGATGAGCCCAAAATACGAGATGTCGTTGTGTCCTATTTAAGTAAAGAAGGCTATCGGACGGTTGAAGCCGAAACTGGAGCAGACGCCATCCGAATCGTGCACAACGAATCGGTTGATTTCGTCATTCTCGATCTCATGCTTCCTGATATGGAGGGCGAGCAAGTTTGCCAATCGATACGTCAAATCCATTCCGTGCCGATTCTGATGCTGACCGCCAAAGTTTCGGGAAATAATCGGATCAAGGGATTATCCGTTGGAGCTGATGATTACTTGATCAAACCTTTCGATCCGCGTGAAGTGGTAGCACGAGTACGGGCCATCTTACGTAGGACCGACGACTATCATTTGCTTGCTGACCGGCTCGCCTTTCATGAGGGGGAGCTGACAATCGATTCATTGAAGCAGCAGGTATACCGCGGCGGTGAACTGGTGAGCTTGACTCCGAATGAATATAAGCTGCTATTGATCATGGCCAAACATCCGCAGCGCATTTTTTCGCGGGAAGAACTCGTGGAAAGAGTGCTCGGTTATGATTTTGAAGGCGATATTCGCACGATCGATCAACATGTGAAAAACATCCGGCAAAAAATAGAACACGATCCTAAATCGCCTAAATATATTGTGACGGTGTATGGGACGGGCTATCGTTTTGCAGGTGGTACAGTATGAACAGGCTGCATACCCGTTTTGCGCTGATGATTATAGGGATTGCTGCCGGTATCGTCTTGATTTCAACCATCAGTCTCATTTTAACCACACACTATCATTTCTCGATGTATCAAACGCAAGCAGGCATGAGTCATCAATTTCCAGAACTCGATTACCATTTAGAACAAGCACTCATGCAAACGATCATTTGGACGTGTCTGTTTTCTATTGTCCTTGCGATATTTCTCGGCTTTTATGTGGCCAGGCGGATTTCGGCTCCTCTTGTGCATATGACACGTATCGCGGAACGAATGACGGGAGGGGAATGGAACTCAAGAGTGGTCATTCGCGGGAAAGACGAACTCGCAGATTTGGGCGCATCACTCAATACCCTTGCAGGGCAACTTCAACAGCACGAGCAGCTACGCGTTACGATGACGGAAGACATTGCTCATGAGTTACGAACCCCGTTGGCTACGCTCAAAAGCCATATGCGCGCTTTGGAAGACGGGATTTGGGAGCCTACTCCGGAGCGTATCCATTCCTGCTATGAAGAGATCGAACGATTAGCGCAACTTGTTGCCGAACTGGAAGACCTGACCCATGTGGAATCACCCGGTTTTCAATTGATCAGAAAAGAAGAGTCGCTGTCGGCAATCATTGAAAGAGGTATAGAACTGGTTGCTGCTGCCTATCGTGAAAAAAACGTCCGTTTAAGTGGATTCGTAAGCCCTCACATCCGTGTCTATGTTGATCATGATCGCATGATTCAAATTCTTGTGAATCTGCTTAGTAACGCTCTGAAATTTACACCCGAAAACGGAGAAGTGCGCGTTGAGGGGAGCGAGGACAACGAGCATGTTTTGATCCAAGTTCATGATACGGGGATGGGAATCCCACAAGAGGATTTGCCCTATGTGTTTGAACGCTTTTATCGGGCGGATAAGTCCCGTAATCGCCGGACCGGGGGCAGCGGTCTTGGGTTGACCATTGTAAAGGAATTGGTCGCAGCTCACGGCGGGAACATATCGGCGGAGAGTCGGCATGGAACAACGTTTACATTACGGCTTCCCAAGGGAAAGTAGACGATCAACACAGAATCTTCAAAAGTATCGGTTACACTTTGAGGAACTTCAATTATCGAATGAGTTGGAAAGAAATAGGGGATACTTGCTAGAGATCCCTTTTTATAGAGATACGGGGAAATGATTTGAAAAAGATGGCGATGCTTTCATTAGCGGTTGCATTATTCATCGGGATGATAGCATGCTCGAACAAACTGGCGGAAGGTCCGAACTCCAATACCGAAACAACCTTTATGCATCTGCATGGCCTTGGTTATTCCGCAGACGGCAAACGTCTGTTCATCCCGGTTCATAACGGGTTAAAAGTTTATGCAGATGGAGTGTGGAGCGATGCCCCGGGAGAGAAACACGACTATATGGGTTTTTCTGCGGCGGATTCAGACGTTTCGTTGTCCAAAATCAATACACAAAATAACGTTCCGGAGCGGATCAAAACGCCGACCAAGGATAAGATTACGTATATTGCCCAGAACCCAGCAAATTCAACGGAGCTGGCCATCGCAACGGAACAAAAGGATGTCTATCTCTCTACGAATAGCGGGGCTGCGTGGACACAAATTGCAGATAATGGCAAGATGATCATTAAAAAACCTTCATGACCTATCGGTCACCGCGATGAATGAAAATGGTAAAAGCTTGTTTTAAAGACGAATCCCCGCCCGATACTGGTAATGACAGGTCAAAGGTCGACTCTTTTTTGGTGATACCAAACCCGAATAAAAAACCGCCCTATTGCAACGCTGAGAACCGCCGATTGTTGCCTGAGCACGTGTATAAAAATACATTTCTCTCCGTTGCATGACCTGTACATTCGATTTAATGAGGGATGAAGTATGGATGCCGTATTAGAACGGTGTGCAGGGTTAGATGTACACCAAGAAACCGTAGTCGCATGTGTATTATCCGGCCCGTTGGATCGTAAGCCACAGCAAGCGATACGCACTTTCGGGACAACGACGAAGGAACTCTTGGAGTTGTCAGATTGGCTGACAGAGAACCAATGCTCTCATGTTGCTATGGAGAGTACTGGAATCTATTGGAAAGCGGTTTGGAACATTCTCGAAGGCCAATTTTTGCTCGTGTTGGGAAATGCAAAGAAGATCAAGAACGTGCCGGGACGAAAAACGGATGTAAAGGATGCAGCTTGGATCGCAGGTCTGTTACGTTGTGGTCTTATCGAGCCTAGCTTCGTACCGCCCGTGAATATCCGTGATCTTCGAGATTTGACGCGATACCGCAGAAAACTTCAAGGGCAGATCACTTCAGAGAAAAATCGCATACACAAAATATTACAGGATGCGAACGTAAAGCTAACCACTTACGTCTCCGATTTATTTGGGAAGTCAGGGCTTGCGCTCCTCGAGGCTATAGTCAACGGCGAAGTGTTGGATGCTGACTCCGTCAAAAACATGGTGTTTGCTCAATTAAAGAACAAAGTGCCACAATTGATTGAAGCATTAAACGGTCGTTTGCGCGCCCACCATCGTTTTATGATTGGACGGCACTTGGAGCACATGCATCAAGTGGAAGGCCATATCGAAGCCTTGCAAAAAGAGATCGACCAGCTGTTAAAGCCATACAGAGAGGAAATTGGCCTACTGAAGACCATTCCGGGAATTCAAGAGGATGCTGCGGCGAGCATTCTGGCGGAGATCGGTGCAGACATGTCCGTATTTCCCTCTGAGAATCATCTGGCTTCGTGGGCCGCGGTTTGTCCAGGAAATAACGAGAGTGCCGGTAAGAAGAGAAGCTCGAAGACGAACAAAGGCAATAAGGGGCTCAAAAAAATTGCAGCTCGTTCTTCTTCAAGTAGTATCCGGAAGCAAGACCGGCTTGCCCACCCCTGATAACGATTGCATCGAAAATCGCTGACATTCCAAGTCCTTCTTAAATTGTTTGCAAATTACAAGTATTATAGAAAAAAGATCACCCACAAGAAGGGGTTGAACAGCATTGGCCGGTTTTCGCCATCGCTTCGTTTAATAGCTTGACCGAGCGAATGATGGTATCTTTTTCAAAATCGTTCATATGTGAGAAAATTTCGTTTAAATAGTCATTCATTTGCTGGTCAATCGACGCTGCAACATATTTTCCTTCTGTCGTTAAGGAAAGCAGCTTCACCCGCCGGTCATCGGGATCGGGCGTTTTTTTTACTAATTTCATCTTGATTAACGACTGGACTTGTCGGCTGAATGTCGTGATATCGGTCCCTAATGCCTCTGCTACTTGCTGGATGGAAGGCTTGTGCTGGCGATCAATTTCGTAAAGAATATGGCTTTGAATTAAGGAGATGTCGCAGCCACCGGCAGAACAGCAGTTTTTATCCAGAAAGCCAAAGCGACGAGTCATGATTTGAAATAATTCGCGTACATTTTCCACGGTGCTTCACCTCATGAACCAGTTTGCATTGCAAAAAAATAAGTACTCCGGAAAGGGTTTGTCTTAGACAGGCTATTGTAGAGGGAATATAAAAGTATCATTTTCCGTATTGACTTTTTATCATATATAAATAACAATATGGTTATAAGGTTTTAAGTTTGGGGTGATAAGAATGCCAATGGAATTTGAAAAGATAGCGGATATTCTGAAAGCTCTTGCCGATCCGACAAGGCTGAAAATCCTTTCTTTGCTCCGTATTCGCGATTGCTGCGTGTGTGAACTGGTTCCCATCTTTAACATTTCCCAGCCAGCCATTTCCAAACATGTAAGCCGTCTAAAAACGGCTGAACTGGTCCGCGAAACGCGAAAGGGGCAATGGGTGTTCTATTCGATCAATGAGAAGCGGTTAGAGGAAATCGGTTATGCCTTGTCCCATTTGCCCGATCTATCCGAGGAGCTGCGGAAATTGGAGCAACAAGGACTGACAGTTACATGCGAGTAAAGGGGGTATGCAGCAAGTGAGCAAACAAGAGAGAAAGCGGCTTTCGTTTCTGGACCGCTATTTGACGTTATGGATTTTTGTTGCGATGGCGTTGGGGATTGGCCTGGGCTACGTATTTCCTAACTTTGTCGTTGGTTTGAATGAATTTCAAGTCGGAACCACATCGATACCGATTGCGCTTGGCCTTATTTTAATGATGTATCCGCCGCTGGCGAAGGTACGATACGAAGAAATCGGCCGTGTCTTCCGAAATGGCAAAGTGTTAACCATTTCATTGATTCAAAACTGGCTCATTGGCCCGATCTTAATGTTTTTTCTGGCTATTATTTTCCTCCAAGGCTATCCGGAATATATGGTCGGCCTGATTATGATCGGTTTAGCCCGTTGTATTGCAATGGTCATCGTTTGGAACGATTTGTGCAGAGGGGATGCCGAGTACGCGGCGGGACTCGTTGCTTTCAACTCGATCTTTCAAGTTTTGTTTTATTCCGTCTACACCTTTATCTTTGTTACGATTTTGCCGGGATGGTTCGGGTTGGAAGGTGTCGTTGTTGACATTACGATGGCCGAAGTTGCCAAGAGTGTGTTCATTTATCTAGGGATACCGTTTTTGACCGGAATGATTACTCGCTATTCTCTTGTAAAAGCAAAAGGACGGTTCTGGTACGAAACGGTCTTTATTCCGAAAATTAGCCCCATTACGCTGATCGCGTTATTGTTTACGATCTTCGTCATGTTCTCGCTGAAAGGCGAAATGATTATCCAATTGCCGTTCGATGTCGTGAGGATCGCGATTCCGCTCTTGATTTACTTTGTTGTCATGTTCCTGATCTCGTTTTTCATGGGCAAAAAAGCCGGGGCTGGTTATCCGGTTACTTCTACACTGGCATTTACCGCCTCGGGGAATAACTTCGAGCTGGCGATTGCCGTTGCCGTTGGGGTGTTTGGTATTCATTCCGGCGCAGCATTTGCGGCCGTCATCGGTCCTCTTGTGGAAGTCCCCGTGATGATTGCCTTAGTCAACGTCGCGCTCCGATTCCAGCGGAAGTATTTTTCAAAGCAAGCAGCTTAATATAAACAGGAGGACTCATCATGTCAGAAAACAAAAAACTCGTTTATTTCCTTTGTACAGGAAACTCTTGCCGCAGCCAAATGGCGGATGGCTTTTTGAAGGCTCTCGGTACTGATCGCTACGAAGTAAAAAGCGCCGGGTTAGAGGCACATGGGCTGAATCCGCGCGCCGTTCAGGTGATGAAGGAAGCCGGCGTCGATATTAGCAGCCATACATCGGATGTCATCGATCCGGAGATTTTGAATCGAGCTGACTATGTAATAACGTTATGTGGACATGCAGACGAGCATTGTCCGGTGATTTCGAATAAAAACGTCGTGAAATGGCATTGGGGTTTCGATGATCCTGCCAAGGCGACCGGTACCGAGGAAGAAATCACGAGCCATTTTCGAGCGGTTCGGGATGCGATTAAGTCGCGTATCGAAAAGTTTCTTGCCGAAGGTCGGTAAATTTGAACGGGAATGTAAAGTTGTAAACTAAACATTGTCAGTAAAGAAAGAAATGTATCCTCACCCTTAAGCCCATTCACGTCTACATGAGGAGTGGTTTAGGATGGATTGCTGTACATGTTAAAGCTTTTGCTTTAGAAACCGTTCATCCCGACAACTCTTATTTATTTTGTTCGAACTCTGCTTACGCAACCGTATATTATAGTGGGAATCATTCGCAATCATTTGCCGAGGATGACGTGAAAGTGGCTGTGTAACAAAAGAATCCGAGCATGGGCGTGTCTGTATGTTACTGTTTCAATTGGACGAGAGAGCGCCTCGCAGTCGATCTCATTTTTGCTTAAATAAACGATAAGATTGTTAGAACACTTTTTTATTTATCCGCCCGACAATCATTGTAACCTTTTAATTTTCGATATTGTCTAGAAACTGTTCTTGTCGAAACAATATGAATAGTGTTCGAGATTCACGTGACCTTCTGACAAGTCGACACAAAACAATATTTTTAAATCTTTCATTGTCTTGCACTGAATAAACGACGCGAGTCATAATACGCGATTGATGCTCATTGACACCTTTTGCAGCGGATGAGCCATGATCACTTTGTATTGCTGACGTGCAAGTGCATAGCCATTCACCTCATTTCGTCTTTAGGGCGATTTCGAATGAGATTAGGCTATGTCCTTGCTGGATCAGCCTTTAAACTGGTGATCACTTCTTTTTGAGACTCCTTGTTTGATAACGCCGCGCATTCACGGAAAGCAAAATGTTTACAACCTAGACATTTATTCAAATCCAGTTGCAATAGCGCGAAGTTAAGTGCCTCGCCGGTATGTCCAAAAAAATGTTCAGCCCCAATCAGCGTATACAACCCTGTTCTCTTCAATACATCTAAAGGCTGAGCTTGAATTCCGGATACAAGAATAATCCCACCAAATTTCTCGAAATGCTTCACCAAACTGGACAGATTTGATTCACCCGTCGTATCCATAAAAGGTACTTTTCCCATGCGCAGCAGTAACACTTTCGGTCTTAGATGAATCGTATCCATAATGGACTTTTCAAACATGTTCGCGGCGCCGAAAAAGAGAGGACCTTCGATGGTATAGATCCCAATTTGTGGACAATCGTGGCCTTCGGTTACCATATGAGCTTTCACTTTTTCATGTTTAGTTGCTGGGTCAGGCAATACCTTGGAAACCAGTAAACCGTCGCTCATGCGCTTCACAAATAGAATAACGGCTAAGATTAACCCGACTTCAACGGCAGTCGTTAAATTCGTAAAGACCGTTAGCAAAAAGGTAATGAGGAGGACAAAAGAATCGCTCGTTTTGGTTTTCAAGACGTGAGCGAATTCTTTTCGTTCGCTCATGTTCCAGGCAACCAGCATTAGAATCGGTGCCATACTAGCAAGTGGGATCTGCGATGCATAAGGTGCAAACAAAATGAGCACCAGCAGCACAACAATGCCATGTATTATACCCGACAAAGGTGAGACCGCACCGTTTTTGATATTGGTTGCTGTTCGTGCAATGGCTCCTGTTGCTGGTATGCCTCCAAGAAGAGGGGTTACGATATTGGCGATGCCTTGCCCAATCAGTTCCCGATTGCTGTTATGACGACTGTCGGTCATGCCGTCGGCAACAACCGCCGATAATAAAGATTCGATGCTCCCCAACATGGCAATAGTAAAGGCGGGGCGAATCAAATTTTCAATGCGATCCCAGGTTAGATCAGGGATATGAAAATGGGGTAAGGTGCTTGGAATAGCTCCAAATGACGATCCAATCGTTGCAACTTCCCCTTTAAAGAATACGGTCGCCACTATAGTGGATACGATAAGCCCTACCAAGGAACCAGGGACCTTCGGTAAAAATTTCGGTGTTAGGAGGATAACTGCCAAACAGACGACCGCTGTGATAATACTGTAGAGATTCGTAGTTGCGAGATGCATTACAATTTCCTTCATATTGGGTAGAAAATTCTCATGTTTCTTGATACCGCTCAAACCTAAAAAGTTGGCAATTTGTCCGCTGAAGATGATGACGGCAATTCCAGCGGTAAATCCGATGGTTACAGGGCGAGGAATAAATTTTATCAACGCACCGAGTTTAAATAGCCCCATGAGAACAAGTATAATTCCCGCCAAAAATCCTGCAAGCAATAAATTTTCGTATCCATATTCCATGACGATCGCAAAAAGGATCGGAATAAATGCACCGGTCGGTCCGCCAATTTGAAATTTAGAACCCCCGAACAAGGAAATACAGATACCGGCAACGATGGTGGTATAAATGCCATATTCCGGTTTTACACCCGACGCAATAGCAAACGCCATCCCTAATGGAATGGCGATAATACCAACAATGAGGCCTGAAATGAGATCCTTGCGGAATGCGGCCGCATGGTATCCTTCAAATCTTCCCGTCCATTTCATCTGAATTACCTTCTCTTATTCATATATTTGATTATTTGAATATATGTGAAATGTTACTCCTGTCATCGAATAATGTCAATCGTAATAATCTCGTGTCGCCCCGCATGTTTCCGGCTGCAAAACAAAAAAACAAGGTGATCCTTGATGTTGCTTATGGAACCCCTTGTTTTTCAGTTTAAGATTCATTTCGAATGACCTCAAGTAATGAAATGGCATCAACGAGATGATTATCGAAGATCTGCTTTGTGACTGCGAGCAAATCTTTAATCAACGGGTCACGTAACGAATAAATGACAGAAGTACCATCTTTTAAGCCTGTCACCACATTTTTATTTCGCAATACTGCCAACTGCTGAGAAACGGCTGAACCCTCTGAGCCTAAAATACTCTGTATCTCATTTACGTTTTTATCTCCTTCACTCAGAACCTCCAGGATTCGAATCCGCATGGGATGCGCCAGCGCCTTAAAAAAATCGGCTTTAAACTGTTGGATATTTTGATTCATGGCTAACGCCTCCTTGATCGCTATATTTTTGAATATATAAATATCATAACACAACTCCACCCAAAAACATTCTGGAAAGAAGGGCATACCGGCGCATGGATTGTGATTTGGTTGAAGCTCCTGTATAATACCTATAATATTCAAATATCTGATTATTTGATTTTTCCAAAATAACATAAGGAGTGGGTGCGAATGCCGGACTCAACGAGTAAGGACTCGTCACATCAAGATTCGTCATCCTCTCGCGAATCGACTACACCTTTCATGCAGGTAAGCAGACAAACCGTCATAACAATGGGGATTCATGCGTTACATGAGATCGGGTCCAATTCCATTTGTAAAGTTTGTATCGCCAATGGAGGTTCCTGTTGTCAAGGGTGCCGACATCTTGTCAAAGGTGTTGGATGCCAAAAACGAAATACAAGTTGTACGGCATGGTTATGCGGTTTTTTAAAGTTCTTTTTGTATGAAACTGGTCTTCTACGAGAATGGAATGACTTTTGGGAGCAAGTCCCGGGACAAGATTACCGTGAGGACTTTACGCCAGAGGTCTTTTATGTGACAAAGTCGTTATATCTTCCAGATCTTCGCAATTTGAGTGAGGCTCTTGCTATTGATCTTCATGAACTGGCTAAATCTCACATTGCGATCGGGTTTATCCTAACCCTACGGGAAAAAATCGATAAACAGATTGATCAACTCCACGAGTGTCAGCATAATCGGAAAAAGAAAAACAAATTAAAACGGAATATAAAAGTGTTATCCAGTCCCTTCCAGCGTTTTCAAAAAGAACTGCATGAATATCAACAAAAATTTCCGATTTCGTAGCAACTTCAATCAGGAGGAAGAGGGGGGATATTGGTGTTTCATTGGCGTATTACAGCCATTGGAACGTATGTACCCCAAAAAAACTGACAAATGATGATTTGGAAAACATGGTGGATACCAGTCATGAATGGATCTTACAGAGGACAAGCATTCATGAACGCTGAGATCATTTCACTTATTCCTGCCTCTTAAAATCTGTCGTGGTAATTACTGAACGCTGTGATGGCGATAATACAAGGTTACTTTCGGTTCGCACAATTAAGTAAAATGTATTATGTGTCTTGAATGCCGTCCAATTCCGGCATTCGGATGTCCATAAAAATAATGTCGAAATCCTTCTCAAGCTCGGCATCTATTGGCTAAAGCCAACATAATGTAGCCCCACCATCCGGACCAGCGTTTACGAATAAGTACCGTTAATGCAAGTGCGAATGCCCCCGGTGTATGATCACTTGGAAAGGAAGCATCCGCTGCGTGAGGGAACAGTAAATGAACCGGATGGCTTACAAACGGCCGAGCTCAAAATAGAACTGGGCAATCACATAATTCAGAAACAAAGCCAGCATCCCAGCGAACCCCGACTGTACATCAATATGTCTCCTTCGATCGCCAAGCACCCACACGAATCCGAGCCATATAGCAAATAACTCCAAACCGTATTTGCTTACAAGTACCATAATCGAATCGAGCCAAATAAGATGTCCCGACAAATCGTTAATAAATTCCAAAAAATTGGCTAAATCTGGATATGGCTGGTAAAGTCTGCTTTTGTTTTTATATTGGTTTCATAATTAATAATCTTTATATCTTTTGAGCCCCAGTTAATCCAAAGTTGACAACAATACATTACGCGATTATTATACCTATAGGGGTATATGTAATGATGATTTTGTAGTTTTTTGGGTAAACTCGAACAGAATAGGTAAGCCCCGGAAAAACACCAATATAGGAGGGTTACGATTTGACTGCACATCCAGAAATCAAAGCCGATCAGACGCTTGATTGCAAAGGTTTGGCCTGTCCGATGCCTATCGTCAAAACCAAAAAAGCGATGGATCAGCTGCAATCCGGGCAGGTTATCGAGGTTCAGGCAACCGATAAAGGTTCACTGGCTGATATACAAGGCTGGGCCAAGAATACCGGCCATCAATATTTGGGTACGATTCAGAATGGCGATGTGCTCAGGCACTTCATCCGTAAATCGAGCGCGGATGAGATCAAGGAAGAAAAAAAATATCCTCACACCGTGACTAATGAAGAGCTGGAGAAAAAACTGGGTAGCGTAACCGTGCTCGATGTTCGCGAGCCTGCTGAATACGCGTTTAACCGCGTACCCGGCGCCGTCTCCATTCCGCTTGGGGAGCTGGAAGAGCGCCTCGGCGAGCTCAATCCGGATGATGACATTCACGTAGTATGCCGTACGGGAACACGCAGCGATCTTGCTTGCCAATTGCTGGCCGAGAAAGGCTTCAAGAACGTGAAGAACGTGGAGCCTGGCATGTCCGGGTGGTCCGGCCCGACGGAAAAGGACTTTCAAATCTAATCATCGACCAAGGAGGTCATTCCAAATGAGCACGAAAGTAGCGATTATCGCAAGCAACGGTGGACTGTTCGATGCCTATAAGGTCTTCAACATCGCGACCGCATCTGCGGCAACCGATGCCGAGGTGGCGATCTTCTTCACCTTCGAAGGACTGAACCTGATCCACAAGCAGGCGCATCACCAGCTTCCGCTGCCCGCGGGCAAAGAGCATTTCGCGGAAGGCTTCAAAAACGCCAACATTCCCTCCATTCCGGAACTGGTGAACATGGCGCAGGAAATGGGCGTGAAAATCATCGCCTGCCAAATGACGATGGACGTCATGAACCTGAAGAAAGAGGATTTTATTGAAGGAATCGAAGTCGGTGGAGCCGTCACGTTCCTGGATTTCGCGAAGGACGCAAACGTGACCCTGACGTTCTAATTCATCAAAGGGGGAAACAACATTGACTACTGCAAGCGGACTCCGCCCGATGGCAGCGGGAGAACTGACGAAAATCGTCCTGAACAAAGAAGAGCTCTTTATTCTTGATGTGCGCAACCAAAGCGATTTTGACGATTGGAAAATCGAAGGGGAAAGCGTCGAGATCATCAACATTCCGTATTTCGACTTGCTTGACAGCGTGGATCAAGCGTTAGAACAAATCCCAAGCGACAAACGCTTGCTGGTGGTATGCGCCAAGGAAGGCTCGTCCAAATTCGTGGCGGAACAATTGGTCGAGGCTGGAAGAACGAACGTCTCTTATCTGGAAGGCGGCATGAAATCCTGGAGCGAGCATCTGGAGCCGGTAAAAATCGGGGATTTGAAAGACGGCGGCTCCCTGTACCAATTCGTGCGGATCGGCAAAGGCTGCCTCTCCTACATGGTGATTTCCAGCGGTGAAGCGGCTGTGATCGATACGTTCCGGATGACTGACGTATTCGAACGCTTCGCCAGGGAACAGGGAGCAACCATTAAACACACGCTGGACACGCACCTGCACGCGGACCACATTTCCGGCGGGCGCAAATTGGCGGAGCAAACAGGCGCAACGTACTGGCTGCCGCCCAAGGACGCGACAGAAGTAACGTTCCCATATGAGAAACTGGAAGAAGGCCGTGACATCACGGTCGGCAATACGAAGATCAAAATTCAACCTATTTACTCGCCGGGTCACACCGTCGGCAGCACGTCGTTTATCGTAGATGATGAATATCTGCTTACGGGCGATATCCTGTTCATCGAATCGATCGGCCGCCCGGACTTGGCTGGCAAAGCAGAGGACTGGGTTGACGATCTTCGCAACACCTTGTATAACCGTTACAAAGGCTTGGCTCAGGATTTGATCGTACTGCCGGCACACTTCGGCAAAGTGACGGAGCTGGGAGAAGGCGGCCGCGTCATGGCCCGTTTGTCGGATCTGTACCGCGACAATCCGGGCTTGAACATTCAGGATGAGGAGACGTTTCGGCGGACGGTAACCGTGAATCTTCCGCCTCAACCGAACGCCTATCAGGAGATTCGCCAAACGAACATGGGTAAGATTACACCGAACGAAGACGAGCAGCGCGAGATGGAAATCGGTCCGAACCGCTGCGCGGTGCATGATAAATAAAGGAGGAACATGAATATGAATACAGATATCACGGTCGATACGAAAGGTATGGCTTGCCCGATGCCGATCGTCAAGGCAAAGAAAGCGTTGGATAGCCTGCAGACGGGTCAAGTCATGGAAGTTCTGTCTACGGACAAAGGCTCCGTCAAAGATTTTCAGGCGTGGGTCAAACAGACGAACCACGAACTCATTCAGCACGTAGAAGAAGACGGCGTTTATAAATTTTACGTTCGCAAAGTATAAAAAATAAGCGGTACCCGGAAGGGCCCGCTTATTTCGCCTCGTCATATACGATAGTGACGCCAAGGGAACAGTAACTTTCTTCGGTATAATGCCCTTGGGGGCAAGTTTTCGTGCTGCTTGCCATGTCGTTTTTCGTTTTCAACTTTTGATTGCACACCGGGCATTTATCTTCGAATAGGCTTTTTAATTGTTGAAGCAATTGGATCACCTTATTTCTGATTAGTTTACTTGGACTTAATTATAACCTGTATTCACCTTGAGGTCACGCCTTATAGAAAACTTTACGACAGGAGGGTGTCATGGATTTCTTACTGCTCATTGTCATGGTGCTCATCGGTCTGGGCGGCTCTTTCTTTTCGGGGTTGCTCGGTATTGGCGGCGCGATTATTAATTATCCCCTCCTACTGTATATTCCATCCCTTTTCGGTGCGGCACACTTTACCGCCCACGAAGTTTCCTCCATCAGCATGTTCCAAGTCTTTTTCGCTTCACTTGCGGGTGTTATCGCGTTCCGGAAAAAAAGCAAAAAGGGAGGAACGGGCGTCGTCAATAAGCAGTTGGTTTTTTACATGGGAAGCAGCATTCTTGCCGGCAGCCTGGTCGGCGGCTTTGTTTCGAGTATGTTGAACGGGGATGTCATCAACCTGATTTACGGCATCCTTGCGGTACTGGCCGTCGTGCTGATGCTCGTTCCCAACCGGGGGAAACAACAGGAAACGGACGACCTCCGTTTCAACAAAATCATTGCCATTACCGCGGCATTTGTAGTAGGTATCGTTTCCGGAATCGTAGGGGCCGGCGGCGCGTTTATCTTAATTCCCATTATGCTCACCGTTCTCAAAATTCCCACGCGCACAACGATTGCGTCTTCGCTCGCGATTGTTTTCATTTCGGCTATCGGAGGCGTCATCGGGAAAATGACGGGCGGGGATATCCCTCTGTGGGCGACGGTATATACCGTCATCGGCAGTTTGATCGGAGCACCGATCGGCACGATGGTCAGTTCGAAAATCAACGTGAAGGTGCTTCGATATGGTTTGGTCGTTCTGATCGTACTCACGGCCATTAAAGTGTGGTCGTCGATTTTGTGAATGATAAATCGTATCTGCAAATATTTGCAGCGGCAAAACGGTTGCAATCTTTTTTATTGTTCACTATTATACTTATAGGGGTATATGTAAAAATTCATGAGAGAGAAGGTATGTGACGAGGATATGGCAAAAGATAAAACGACAATCGTGCTCTTCAGCGGCGATTTGGATAAAGCCATTGCGGCATTCATCATTGCGAACGGAGCTGCGGCGTATGATCACGAGGTGACGATCTTCTTCACGTTCTGGGGATTAAACGCGCTTCGCCGTGCCGAACCGATCAAGACGAACAAAGGCCTGCTCGAAAAAGCGTTCGGATGGATGATGCCGCGCGGCGCGAAGAAGCTGGGCTTGTCGAAAATGAACTTCGGCGGCCTGGGACCCCAGATGATCAAGCATGTCATGAAAAAGCACAAGGCCTTGTCGCTGCCCGAGTTGATTGAGTTGGCTCAAGAACAAGGCGTGAAACTGGTCGCCTGTACGATGACGATGGACTTGCTCGGTCTGAAACAGGAAGAATTGATCGATGGTCTGGAGTATGCAGGAGTAGCCGCATATCTGGGTGACGCCGCGAACGGCAAAGTAAACTTGTTCATTTGAACAAGCGGGTATGAACTTATTATTTTTTTCTTTATACTATACCCATACACGTATAAGGAGATGTTGAACATGAACTACGAATACACGGACGAAATCAAAACCCGGCTGCGCAGAATCGAAGGACAAGTCCGCGGGGTGCTGCGTTTGATGGAGGAAGGAAAGTCCTGCAAAGAAGTTGTGGCACAGTTGTCCGCCGTTCGCAACGCATCGGACAAGGCAATCGCTCAGATCGTTGCGGAAAATTTGCAGCAATGCATCCTGGCGGAACAGGCTGCCGGTAACGATACGGGAAAGATGGTCAAGGAAGCTGTGGAGCTTCTGGTTAAGAGCCGCTAACGCAACAAATAACAATCTGAAGGAGAGAAAAACATGGCATTCAAGATTCCAAAGCAAATTACTCCGCAAGAAGTTGCAGCCCGTCTGAAATCAGGAGAACCTCTGATGTTGCTGGATGTACGGGAACCGGTGGAATGGGCGGAAGGACACGTGGCCGGAGCCAAACATATTTCCCTCGGTCAACTGGGCGAACGTCGCAATGAACTGGACCCCCAGCGCGAAACCATCGTCATTTGCAGAAGCGGCAACCGTAGCGGTCTTGCATGCGAACTGCTTAGCGAACTAGGATACAACGTCGTAAACATGACAGGCGGTCTCAATAACTGGACGGACGAGTTGGTCCGCGAATAAAGTAGGAGGAACGTTGGCGATCGTGTTTTCTCTGGTCGTTCTTGTTCCGGCTTCTTGGGGACTCCGCCGAATTTGGCCGGCTAAAGGGCTAAATTGGGTGGATTCCCAAACATGGAAAGAAGCCATCGACCGGAATTCTGAAATGAAACTGTTGGACGTTCGCGATGCCATGGACTATGAAGCATGCCACGTGAATGGCTCCATTAACATATCTTTAGGCCGTCTTCCGGTGCTTTGGAAGAAGGAGTTGTCGCCAGAGGATTCCGTTCTCATCATCGCGGATGGCGATTACGAGCGAAGATCCGCCGCGCGAATCCTCAGACGACGCGGCTTCCGGAAGTTATACACCGGAGAAGGCAAAGGATGCGCATAAAAGCCAAGGCGAAAGGAGGCCTTTTTAGTTGAACAGCGACCTTTGGGTAAATATCATTCTCGTCGTTCTGGTACTCGCATTTTTCTATTTCCGATTCGGTCCGACGAAGGGGCTAAAGACGCTTAGTGCGGCAAATTTCAAACAAGAGCTTTAGGGGTCCAAGCAAACGGTTCTTATCGACGTACGCGAACCCGGAGAGTTCAAGGGAGGACATATTCAAGGGGCGAAGAATATCCCTTTGTCCCAGTTGAATCGCCGGCTTTGCGAAATCCCCAAGGATCGGGATCTGCTGCTCTATTGCCGAAGCGGCATGAGAAGCAAAAGTGCAGCGCGGATTCTGATGAAGAACGGTTTTACCCGGCTGGCTCACTTGCGCGGTGGTATCAGCGCTTGGACAGGCCCGGTGTCGAAGCGATAAACGGGAGGGTTAACCCTTTATCGTATGGGTAAGCTTAATTCGATGAGTACTGTTGGAACTGCTAAGGAGGAGAGATCCTATGCATGATCGAAGGTTCAATCCGGAACATATGGCGAAGTTGGAGAGTCCTGAACGCAGAGCAGCCAATCCTCCGGAGCCGCTGCTTGATAAACTCAATTTGCGTGATTCGCTTTCACTACTGGACTTGGGGGCCGGCACCGGTTATTTTACGCTTCCGGCGGCGGAGCGAACGAGCGGTACCGTATACGCACTCGATATCGAACCGCGAATGCTGGATATCATCCGCAGCAAGGCTGAAGAACGTGAAATGAACCATATTCAGACCCTTCAAGGACAATTGGAGAACATTCCGCTGGAAAAGGAATCTGTGGATCGGGTGCTCGCATCCCTTGTGCTCCATGAAGCAGAAACCGTCGATCGGGCCGTTGCAGAAATGTACGCGTCCTGAAATCCGGCGGTATTTGTCTATGTCTTGAATGGGAGAAGAAAGAGACGCCCCAAGGGCCTCCTCTCCTTCATCGCATCAGCGCGGATGCATTGAAACAATCCATGGAGCGGCATGGATTTTCGATTATGGAGGTCATTAGGCCGACAGATGTCCAATATGCCGTGATTGCCCGGAAAGCATTTCATTACACGGTTGAAACGGAGAAAACGCCGGAACAAGCCATTGAGAAATTGACGGAAGCCCTAAAGGAAGAAAAGTTCGGCGTGCTTTGGCAGTTGGATATGAAGGCTAAACTTCAGGAGAAGGGCGTGGATTTCAACCAAAATTTTCACATCCTGGAGGTCTGCAACCCCGTCGAAGCCAAACGCGTGTTATCTGAAAATTCCTTAGTCGGCTATTTCCTTCCTTGCAAGATCGCGGTTTATGAGGAGAAGGGGAAAACCCAGATCGGCCTTCCAAAACCTACGGCCCTGATCGGCCTCGTGGAAAATGACAACCTCATGGCGATTGCGACGGATATCGAGAAACGACTCATTGCTTGCGTAGTTAAAAGCAAATAATAAGGCAATATGCAGAAAGAACTCTGTCATGCAGGGTTCTTTCTGCATCAGCCTCACTTTTTACTCCGATGCCGATGGGCGGAAGGAGGCGATCTCGAAGGATTTATAGCCGCCGGTCAGGTTAGCTGCGTCAAACCCATGCTGTCTTAAGATTCGAGTAGCCTCGTTGCCGCGATAATCGACTTGGCAATAGACCATGAGCGGCTTGGAGGGAATCAATTCGTTCAGCCGGGCTCATCCGCTGCGTGAGGGAACAGTAAATGAACCGAATGGCTTACAAACGATCACATAATTCAGAAACAAAGCCAGTATCCCGGAGAACCCCGACTGCACATCAATATGTCTCCTTCGATCATCGCCAAGTATCCACACGAATCCGAGCCATATAGCAAATAACTCCAAACCGTATTTGCTTACAAGAACCATAATCGACTCGAGCCAAACAAGATGTCCTGACAAATCGTTAATGAATTGAAACACAGCATAATTCATAGCGGCAATCCTCCTGATGTTCGTCTAGGTCCACAAATGCCCGAATACATAACCTAATGCGCAGAAAGCAATTCCAGAAATCACACTGATAGACACATAAGAGGCAATAGAGCGCCATTTATATAGTCGGCGGATCTGAACAATTTCGTACTGGAATGTAGAAAAAGTTGTGAAAGCTCCTAAGAAGCCCGTTCCCATAAGGGCGGTAAGATGTAAATTCAAAGTCAGCCCATACAAAAGGCCGAGTAAAAAGGAGCCTGCAAGGTTTACAGTCAACGTTCCGAAAGGAATCGATGATATTGATCGTCGACTAAACGCATCCACGACAGCAAATCGGCTAATCGCCCCAATAAACCCACCAATGCCTATCCATAAAATATCCATTAACGTTTACTCACTTTCCTGCTGGATTCTGCCTTTCTCATAGTTACCCAGGCGTATACCTAAGCTTGTGAACAGGTAACCGCCGAGCAGGCTTGCTGCAATGTAGAGCAATGCTAATCCATAATGTGCTGATTGAAGCAATGTTACATTTTCATAACTAAAGGTCGAAAACGTAGTGAACGACCCAACAAATCCTGTTCCGAAAGAAGAGCGGAAGTGCGGATGTACCAAAAATCTTGTCGTGGTCAGCGTATAAAAGAGAGAAAGTAAGAAACAACCCAATAAATTAATCGTTAGCGTGTGAACCGGAAATGCTTGTCCAAAACGTTCTCCTATCCAAATGCCAAGTGAATAGCGGCTAATAGCGCCGAGCGTTCCGCCGACACCGAGATACACATAAATCAAATCGACCCCTCCTTTCCATTTTTTTGAAAAAAACAAACTCCTACCAGAATAAAAATCTGGTAGGAGTCATTAGCCGTTACCGACGGTTTATGGCGAACTCCATCGCCTTATGAACATGTTTTTATCTTATTTGAAATCGCCGTTCTAGTCAATCTCGATTTGTATTTTATATATCAAATCCAGATAGGTATTTAATTGTCTCAAAAAAAGGCAGCCGAGCAAGATAGTTTTTGGACAAGTAGTTCCGATTTTGCCCTAAAAATGAAATGAATATTAGAGGGATATTATTCATCCTCCATTGATCCTTGAAAACTAAATACAACCCTATCCGGTACGTTCCCCGCTTGGCCTAGAAGGATAGCCAAATTGCAGGCGCGCCACGACCATTTTGCCGGTTCTTGTTTTTGCATGTCTGGTTAGCGGAACCGTCAGAAAGCGAGCGATTTTGCCCATGCAATCCATAAATGGTGGTTCCATTTAAGGCGAAGATCCATGCGGAGGGATAATGATACTTCCGTCCAGCCATAGCTCATCGCAATGGGGGCGGCTTGCAGCGATCCTGGAAGAGGTTTGAAGCCTATGAGGACGGCTCACCACTGTCCGCCGGATAGGGTTAATGGAAGAGAAGCAACCAAAACAGAGGCGGAAACAGAGATGCGCACACGCGGTAATGTTTGTCACGCATCTCTGTTTTTCAGCTTTGCTGGATTATTGGGAGGTTTTTATGAACCATAAACTCATCCGGTACAGCATGCAAATCGCTATGATAAAACAATTACTGGCATTATCTTTGATTACCGAAAACGAATTTCATTTGATAAAGAACAAAACGATGCGGGATTACGGCATCATTTCGGACCTTACTTCTTGATTCGCACATTTGTCGGTCCGCCCATCTCTTATTAAACTGATGGCAAGTAAATAAGAATGGAGGACAACATCATGGCTCTCGAAGTAGAAGTAATTAAAGCAAGTAGGAAAATATCCGATCGCAACGCCGGAAAGTTATCGGATGTTCTTCGCGTTGCCCCTTATGCCCGCGTAAGTACCGACACCGAGGAGCAATTGAGCAGCTACAAGTCGCAAGTCGCCTATTACACCGAACTCGTTAGCAAACGAAGCGACTGGGTGCTGGTTGATATTTATGCAGATGAAGCCATAACCGGTACTCAGGTTACGAAGCGCGAGGATTTCCAGCGCATGATTAACGATTGTATGGATGGTAAAATTGATATGATCATCACGAAGTCTATCTCCAGGTTTGCAAGAAATACGCTGGACACGTTGAAATACGTCCGAATGTTGAAGGAAAAGAACATCGCCGTACTTTTTGAAGATGAGAATATCAATACGCTGACGATGGACGGCGAATTATTGCTCGTTATTCTAAGCTCCGTAGCGCAGCAGGAAGTGGAGAACATCTCCGCCAACGTAAAAAAAGGGTTGAAAATGAAAATGAAGCGCGGCGAACTGGTGGGCTTCCAAAGTTGTTTGGGCTATGATTACGATGTGAATACGAAACAGATCACCGTTAATCAAGAAGAAGCCGAAATCGTCCGCTATATTTTTGAACGATATACATCGGGGATCGGCGCTTACGTTATTGCCAAGGAACTGACTGAGGCGGGACATAAGACCAAGTACGGAAGAGTCGAATGGCAGGACACAACCGTTCTTGGTATCATAAAGAATGAGAAGTACAAAGGCGATTTGCTGCAAGGAAAGACATTTACCGTCGATCCCATTTCCAAGAGAAGACTGGACAATTACGGCGAGGAAGATCAGTTTTATGTCAAAAATCATCATGAGCCGATTGTCAGCGAGGAAGTATTTGAGAAGGCGCAGGATATATTGCATCGAAGAGGCGAAAATCGCCGCCGCGGCGCAAAAGGCAAGCGGGACAAGTACAGCAGAAAATTTGCTTTCAGCAGCAAGTTGGAATGTGCTTTCTGCGGAAGCAATCTCTCGCGGCGGAACTGGCACAGCGGAACCCCGCACGAGAAGGTGATTTGGCAGTGCGTGACAGCCACGAAAAAGGGGAAGAAATACTGCCCTCACAGTAAAGCCTTGGAGGAAAAGCTGATTAAGGGTGCTTTTGTCGAATCATACAAATTGGTGTGCCGCAATAATTCGGACGTGCTGGACGAGCTTATGAAAAGAATGGAATCGGTGTTTAGCGACCAGAATAATCAAAAGAGACTGAACAAAATTAACAGTGATATTCAGGCCACGGAGCAAAAACGTTGCAGACTGATTGATTTGTGCCTGGATGAGAAAATAGACAGGGCTACCTACGAACAGAAGTATGTGGAACTCGATACTTCGCTCACTAAACTGCTCGAAGAAAAGGAACAACTGGAGCAATCCGCACAAGATGAAATTGATTTGGGAAAGCGGCTTGAGCATTTCCGCAAAGTGCTTCAAACAAATGAGGTTCTGACCGCATTCGACCGAAACGTATTCGAAAGCATCGTTGATAAAGTGATTATTGGGGAGAACTCCAATCAGGAAAGTCCCGAGCCGTACAGACTGACCTTCGTCTATAAGACCGGCTTTCATAACAGCATCCAAAGCAAGATGCATAAGCAAAAAAAGTCCTTGCGAAGTGAAAGGGGGAGAGTGCCTTCCTATTCCGAGAACAACACATATCGAGACGGTTAGTTCCTTGATTTATAAAGGTTTTTAGCAGGTGTATGGGATAATAGGGGACGAAATGGGGACGCGAGGTAAATTCGCGTCCCCATTTTAATGCTGTTTGATGTTTGCCGGATACATGTGCATCCGATGGAGGTCGATGATCATATTGCCGCTTCTCAGAATATCCAAACCTATCAGTCCGTTAATGCTGCTTATATCGTCATGGAAGACGCCAAAGTCTAACGAGATATCACGTAGGATTAAATCGCCGATCTGGATTTGATTAACCTGCTTTCGGAACGAATACTCATCGCCACCAATTCCGAAGCTTCGCACCAATCTGTCTCCGTTTTCAAATTTGATGCCAACATCTGATACGATATCAGATGAAAGAAGGGAGTGTGCCGCTCCAGTATCAATCACTAAGTTATCTATTGTTAGTGAATGGTCTTTGTAGCAAAGTGTCATGGAAGCTTGAAGTAAGTTATCGATTAATTCTATCTGCATCTTATCGACCCCTGTATAGAGGATTTCTTCTAAGCTCTATAGCTATTTTCTCTTGACCCGTATGGTAGACAATGTTGTTATCTCTGCATTTTAACAGTTCCTTGGTTGCTTCATCTGGATCTTGAATTGCTTTGATCAGAGCCACTTCGTCAACGTATTGCATGCTATCCTTTGTATGAGAATTTAGGATTTCGAGAAGCACATATTGATCGGGGTAAATATTACGAACCTCTTGCCATTGCATAGGATAGCACCTCGCTTTTGGGGATTTTCTCTTTATTATACCATAATCCTAATAGTTAATGACTCGGGAGAGGAGTATGGTTCATCTTATTATTGCTTAGCAGACAAAATGGACTCGAACTTATCAGCAGCGGCTTTATCAGCTGAACGGAGGGCGAATTCATAGGTGTTCATTGTTACTTGAATATTCCCGTGGCCAAGTCGTTCTGAAATAATTTTCGTGATGTGATCGCCCGATCGGCGATGTCCACGTGTGGAGGACACCGCCCAAGCGAAGGCGCTGGAGTCATGGTTATCCACTTGTGGATTTGAGAAGGACGCTCGGTTATACACCTCTGCCGGCGTATGATTTTACAGCGACTGATGCGGCAAATAGTCATTCTGCAAGCCGATATATCGCTCCACGCCGCGTCGTACTTCCCGCGGACTGTTGTACTCGTTGCGGCCCTTGCCGTCCATGCTGATCCGAACCTCGTTTTCCTTCAGCAGATCGATATACTGCGGGCTGGTAAAATGACTGCCCTGATCGAGTTGCCAGTCCACGATGTACCGGGAATACCAGTCCATAACGGCATACAGATACATCCAGCCGTGTTTCATGCGTATGTACGTGATGTCAACCGACCACACGTGATCCGGATGATCGATGCAGAGCTTGCGCAGCCATGATCCCCATCTCTCGCATCCTGTAGCCCATGAACGCGTGCTCCGTGTACAACTCGTCAATCCGGTGCTTGAGGCGTATTTCCTCCGGAGATGGAGGAACCGGCTTATAGTAGGGGCCCAAGTAGGGTTTGCTGAACGATACTTTACCCGAAATTCAGGCTGAGGCGTCGGCGGAGCAGGATGGCAAATAGGAAGCCAAAAAGAACGCGCAGCCTGCGTTCCAGGTTCATCACCAGCAGTTGCAGCGTGATGGCGGACAGGCTCGTCTGCGCGAGACGCGCGCGAATACGGCCAAGCCCATATTTGCGCTTGCCTTCTCCAAATTTACCTTCGATGGCGTTGCGTTCGCCGGCATCCCGTTTGTCCTGGTTCCGTTGCTCGTTCGTCGAACCGTCCTTCCGCGGCCGTCCTAAAGCCGGACCGCTGAGCCGAATGCCATGCTGCTTGCAGAAGTTCCGGTTCTCGCGTGTGCGATAGATTTGATCCGCCTGCACGACGGCCGGATAATAGCCGAGGCGTCGGCGGTAGTTCTCGATCGTCTCGATGAGCGTGGTACTCTCGTTGAAGTTGTCCCAGGACGCCCGATCCAGGAATGCGTAGCCCTTCGTCATGCTGACGGCGAGCTTCGCACCGAACTCTACCCGCGCCTTCGCTTTCCCGCGCACGATCGGCCTTACATGCGGCTGATGGATGCTCACGATCCGGCCGTCGATCTGGTGCGATCGCCTCTGGTACATGTGAAGCTGCTGACGGTACAGTTCCTGAATCACCAGTAGATCGCGATACGCTTTGCGGCTCAAACGCGTAAGCGGCTGCGTCTTCACTTGCTCGGCGATGATGGCAAGGTTCCGTCCCACAAATCCCAGTTGCCGGCGGATCGCGCGGCGGATCACCTTCGGTCCCGGCCGGCGCTGCTTGGATACCGCCAGAAACTGCTTTCGCGCTTTCTCCCGGTAGGTACGCGGTTTCGCCGTTTGTCCGATCACCCGTTCATGCAGCGTATCGATGATCGCTTCGAGTTTCTCCCGCGCTTCGTTCAACAGATTCAGATCGGTCGGATACGCTACATCCGCTGGCGCGCAGGTGGCGTCCGCCAGCATCGTTCCTTGATTCGGTTGCTCCGGCGCTTCCGACACGGCGGCGGAAGCCTCCGCCTCATAAACATCCCGTTCGGTCGCTTCAAGTGGCGCTGCCCTTTCAACGGTCTGCGCCGTAGCAGACCGTTGCGCGGTCGATTCCATCGGCGTGTCTCCGAACCGCACTTGTTTCTCGGTCTTGGCCGTGTCCGTAGGTTGATGAGGCGCCTTCCGCCTGCGTTTCCCGCCGCCGCTTATGCCGGGACCCTCGTTGTCATCGGCTTTCGTTTCATTCGCGCCCTCGATCGGGACGATCTCGTTCAGCTCGGCCACCACGTCCTGCAGACGCTTACGGAAATGCGTCATCATCGAAGGATGAAACGGCGGCTTCATTGTGAAGCCGGACAGACCGATGAAGTATTGCATGTAGGGATTTTCGCTGATCGACTCCACCGTCTCTCTGTCGGTCAGTTGCATGCGCTCCTGAATGAGGAGCGCGCCGAGCCCCGTTCGCAGACTGATCGTTTGTTGGCCGCGAAAGGTGTTTTTGAAGAACTGACCGTATTTCTGCTCCGCCGCCGCCCACGGCACCAATCGCGCCAACCGGACCCAGCGATTCTCTTCGTCCAGCTTTCCGCCGAAGGGCAGAAAGAAATCGCCGGGCAGGAGCAATTGATTTTCGAGGTGCGCGGTCGGCTTGAACATTTTCGTCACTCCATCTGCAAGGGTTTTGGGCTGCTTTCGAACATTTCCTTTGCATATGATTTCGACAAATCGGCCTCAAAATCCTTGTGGTTATGCGGTTTTTGTCGGTTTTTCAAGCGTTCAGCAAGCCCTAATTATCTCCAACTAATCCGCCAACATAATTACCGGCACTTGACACATTCCCGCTGACAGAGCTATAGCTGATGTTTCCGCCATGATTTCTGCCAACTAAGCCGCCAACTGTCAACCTTCCTGTTACATTTACATTTACCAGTTTGACATTTTCGATTTTTCCGTAACTGCCCACCCAACCGAATAACCCAACATTGTCGATATCCGTTCGATTAATCGTCAAGTTAGTGATTGTATGACCGGCTCCGTCAAAACGACCTAAAAAATTTGCCGAGGCATTTCCTATCGGCTCCCAATTCGAATAACTGCTCAAGTCGATATCATTGCCGAGCTTATAGGAAGAACCAAGTTTATCCCTGACGCTATTGAGTTGATCGGCGTCCGTGATGATATACGGATCAGTTGCAGTTCCCGAACCTGTCATGGGCGTCCCCGCCGCATCGGCCGGGTGACTGTACAAGAACGGTTGGATGATAGAAAGCAGCATTAACAAAAACAATCCAAGTGAAATTCTGCGTTTCATGTTTTTCTCCCTTCGAATGATGTCAAAAAATGACGAAAGTCTAAGGACAGGATACCGATCATCGCTTAACAAACGCTTAAAGCCCTCCTTGAACGATCACTGAAATACCGGCGAAGAAATACGCGATGTGCTGGACGAAGCCATTCGTTATTCGCAAGGAATTACGCAGTCGACAGGCGCCCCTATTCGTGCATTTGAGATATGACGTTTACCTAAATGCAGAAGAGGGCGTCAAGAGCGCGTACAATATTGAAGTAAAAGATCGGGAGACAAGGCCGAATCGTCAAAAGCAAGCGAAGCGCCTGCAAGCGAGTCTTCCGAAAAGAACGAAGCTTTAACACCTATACCGTGGCCGAGGGAGATAATCTCTTCAGAATTGCTCAGGCGGAATTGGTAAAGAGGGGAAGAACCCCTCTTTTTTTTTCATCCTTAATGTCGGTTTGAATCCATATTTAAGCATAGTTCTCCATCATGCTGGTTAAATAATTACAAAAGTCCGCTACGTAAGATTTGGGCTCTATGATTTTCAGATGGGTGCCGAAACCGGCTAAAAATTGAAATCCTACACTGTTTTGAGGAATATGAACGGTGGCTAATAAAAATTCGGAACTATAATTCTCAATGCTTTTTCGACCGTACCTTTCCATGAATTGATCTTTTATGCTGGGCGATATCAATGCCTTAACCGCGACGAGCTGCGGTTGAAAGCTTGCTTCGCGTTCTTGTTCCGACCAATCGCTTCTAGGGTGAAACGTTCTTTCATCCATCGCAAGGTGATCGATCCGGGATAATTTAAACGTGCGATATCCCTGACGATGCAAGCAGAATCCTTTCAGATACCAGCTCGATTCGCTAAAATGTAGCTCGTATGGCTCGACCGTGCGATTCGTTACAGCGCCATTTTTATCGATATAATCAAATGAAACCAACCTTCTCTTCGAGATGGATTCTTGGCATATTTTCAAGGTTTGAACCATTTCGGACCGGCCCTCCCAATCATAGAACGACAGTTGAATGGAACGATTCCGAGACAAGGGGCTAACCATGGCTTCTATTTTTTTTATCGTCAATTCAACTTCTTCGCTAAGGAGAATTTGCTCCAATCCGCCAAGCGCAGTCAATATATTCTCGATGTCGGTATTGCTTAGTAGACGTTTATCCACCTTATATTCATCCATAATGCCGTAGCCGCCATTCACCCCGTTGATCGAATAGATCGGAATGTTGGACAAGCTCAGGGTTTCCATATCGCGAAGGATCGTTCGTTTGGAAACGTTGAATAATTGCACGAATTCGCTTGTTGGAACGACCTCTTTTTTCAGCAAGATCATGATGATCGAAATGAGTCTCTCGACCTTGTCCATATTCGCCCTCTTTTTCTTTGTTTTATCTCGGAACGGTGACAATAAGCTGTCACCTTTTATCCATTATACTACATGTATCTTAAGAAGGAGGTATTGCTTTATGCCAGCTATTGCCTATTTGAATTTTGATGGAATTGCCGAAGAAGCGATTGAATTTTATTCGGGGGCGTTAAAGGCGACTGAAGTGAAGAAAGTGAAATTCAAGGACTTCCCGCAAGATCCAAACTATCCGATGCCGGAAAATGAGTTAAATATGATCATGGAGTCATCGATCGAATTCGGCGGCGGGAAAATCATGATGTCGGATCTTTTGCCTTCCATGAAGACGGTAACGGGCGAGTTGACGAAAGGGAGCAACGTATGGATCAGTCTGGTCAACGAGAATAAGCAAGAACTGGAGGAATACTTCAATCGTTTGTCTGCCGGCGGCCATGTGATCATGCCGTTATCCGATACGCCCTGGTCTTCGTGCTTCGGAATGCTGGTGGATCGGTTCGGGGTCTGCTGGAAATTTAATCGGGACGCGGATAAGTTTCTGGATAACGTCATAGCCAACCAAAAGTAACCCGCTCCCCAAAAAATGGTCTTTCATGAGGCCATTTTTTTTAGTTCGATCTTTGTCTATGTGCAGCGACCTCGCGGATTAGAAAAGGGGGCATTTGATTGATGGAAATTGAAAATCGGGTTCCGGCAAAATCGAGAAAGGATCTAAGGAACTGGCTGCAGGAGAACGGCAAGACGGAAAAGTTTTGCTGGGTCCCGGTCAGCATGACGCCTACCCCTGATCGATTGTTATATTTGGACGCGGTCGAGGAAGCGTTGTGCTTTGGATGGATCGACGGAGTCAAAAAGAAAATTTCCGAAACGGAGCTGGCTCAAAGACTGTCCCCCCGAAGTAAAAAAAGTTCTTGGACGGAATTGAATAAAGAACGTGTCCGCCGCCTTGAAAAGTTGGGGTTCATGACGGACGAAGGGAGAAAGGTTCTTCCCGATATGGATCCCCGTTCATTTCGAATAGATGAGGTTATCGAGCAAAGGCTGAAAGAGGATAAGCAAGTCTACGATCATTTCCTGGCATTTCCGGATCTCTACAAAAGAGTTCGGATCGACACGATCCAAAGCATCAAGAATCAGCCGGAATTGTTCGGGAGCAGATTGGACAAATTCATAGCAAACACAAGAGAAAACAAAATGTACGGCCAATGGAACGATCATGGGCGTCTGCTGGATTATTAAGATTTGGATGCTCAGGGGCTTTTCAAGCCTTCAGGTCAGGAAAGAACGGTCCGCCCAATCAATACTTTCACTCTACTCAGTAGTACCTTTATAATGAAGATGTATTCGATAGGAGGTGGAATGATTGAAATATTTTATTACGGATCTACACGGTGAGTACAACGGACTGGAAATCCTGTTGAAGCATGCAGAGATCGATTTTGCCAAGGACCAGGTTGTGTTCGGCGGCGACTATATCAATCGAGGGAAGCAAAGCGGTAACGTCATCAAGCGGATAAAAATGTTGTCCCAGGCTTATCCCCAAAATGTAGTTGCCCTGATCGGCAATCACGAGGAGATGGCGAGGGATTATTATCTGAGCGGAGACAAGCTGTGGCTAAGCCACGGAGGGCGGGAAACGTTAAGGGACTTCGAGAAGACATTTTCCGGAGCCGAATTGAAAGAACATGTTGAATGGGTATGCAATCTTCCGATGGTTTACGAAGATGAAGAGTTCATCTATACGCATGCCGGTTTGAATCCATACGAGCCGCTGGATAAACAAAGCAGAGAAATCCTTTGGATGCCGGAGTCCGACTTTTACAGTATCTCAAAGGAGCACTTGTTCAGCTTAACGCGAAATAAACCGGTGATTCACGGCCATACGCCTGTCGAGCGAATTTATTTTGATGGGGGGAGGCTTAATTGCGATCTGGGAAGTCATACCTATTTCATTGAAGAGGAAAGAGGGCTTGCGCTGGTCGATTTGAGCCGAATGACTTACTTTGTTTATAAACAGTTTACAGGCAAGGTTGAAAAGCGGAAAATATCAAGATTTTAATACCGCATTCCTAAGGGGAACGAGTTTATTTTAGTATGCAGGAAAGCTTAATTCTATAGACGGTTTGGCGAATGCAAGCCGGATTCTACCCTCCACTTTTGCCCTGTTCGGGCCCTGAATGACGCCCCTCCAATCGGTCGAGCCAGGCCGAAACTACAGCGAAGAAACTTCTTGACCATCTAGTTTTAATTCGGCATTATATTCCAGCTTTTTATTGACAGATAGGCGAAAACACGGTATATTTATTTACTGTGCAATTGATAATCATTATCAAGGAACTTCGACATGGATGCAAGCAAGAACAAATATATTTTTGAGAAGGATGGATACGCGGAATGAATGCAACGAAAAGGAAATCCTTAATGACCTTATGGGTCTCGGCCATGATTCTGGTCCTGCTGGCCGCTTGCTCGGCCAATTCCTCCAATGGCGAGTCTTCGCCATCTCCGTCCGGTAGCGCGGCGGCAGCTACGGAAACGCCATCTTCGGAAGCTCCGGCATCTTCGGAAGCCGCGGTTGAATATCCGATCGTCATCCAGCATGCGCTTGGCGAAACGATCATTGAAAGCAAACCCGAACGCGTGGTGACCATTCAATGGGCCAACCACGATGTCGCTCTGGCGCTGGGCGTTGTTCCCGTCGGCTTCTCCGCGGCGAACTTCGGCGTTCAGGACGGCAGCGGACTGCTGCCCTGGACCAAGGAAAAGCTGGACGAGCTTAACGTAACCGAACCAAACGTGTTCCAGGATACGGACGGCCTTGACTTCGAAGCGATCTCCGACGCCAACCCGGACGTGATCCTTGCGGCCTATTCCGGCATTACGCAGGAAGATTACGATTTGTTGACGCAAATCGCTCCCGTTGTCGCATATCCGACGGCTCCGTGGGCGACAACATGGCGAGAGCAGGTGACGTTGAATGCGACCGGCATGGGCATGGCCGCCGAAGGCGAGCAGCTCATTAAGGATACGGAGGCTTTGGTGAGCGAAAAACTGAGCCAGTACCCTCAATTGAAAGACAAAAAAATCGTTTGGGTCAATTTCAACGCGCAGGATTTGTCCAAACTGCATATTTATACGCCCATCGATTCGCGCGTTTCCTTCCTGCATGAAATGGGACTCGTCTATCCGGAAAGCGTCACGAGCCTGATTACGGACCCTAACAGCTATTCCTTGTCGTTGAGCGCGGAAAATGCCGAGGCTCTAAACGACGCGGACATTCTGGTCGGTTATGGCAACGACGAGTTGTATCAAGCCGTTAAAGCGGACTCCCTGTTGGGCAAAATCCCTGCAATCGAAAGAGGATCGGTCGCGTTTATCGACAGCGACACGCCTCTCGTAGCCGCAGGCACGCCAAATCCGCTGTCGATCGCCTACACGATCGATGAATATTTGAGCCTGCTTGGAGCCGCCGCCGACAAAGTAAATGAATAATTCATCGATTTCGAACACCGCTCGGCTAAACGCGCATATCCCGAGGAGATTCCCCCTGGTTCTGACCCTAGGCCTCCTCCTCCTCGGGGTGAGCGTATTCGCTTCTTTGGTCTTCGGCTCCCGGCCGGTCCGCATTCACGAGCTGATCGACGGTTTGTTCCGCCCGGAAGCCGATTCCTACGGGGCAAACATCGTACGGAAGAGAATATCCCGGACCGTCTTCAGTTTATTGAGCGGCGCGGCGCTTGGGGTTTCCGGATCGCTCATGCAATCGGTCACGCGCAACCCGCTTGCCGATCCCAGCATTCTGGGCGTCAATACGGGAGCCTCGCTATTCGTGGTGATCGGCATGGCTTTTTTGGGCATAACCACCGCGAATCAATATATATGGCTAGCTTTAGCCGGGGCTGCGATTACGGCAGTCTTCGTGTTCGGAATCGGCTCGATGGGGCGTGGCGGCGCTACGCCCATTAAGCTTGTTCTGGCCGGAGCCGCCGTAAGCGCCGCCCTTGCTTCGCTTGTTTCCGCGATTCTGATCCCGCGTTCCTATGTCATGGATCAATTCCGATTCTGGCAGGTGGGAAGCGTGGGGGCGGGCACCTGGGACAGCATCGGAACGTTCGTCCCGTTTCTAATCGCAGGCTTGCTCATCGGATTTATTGCGGCGCCGGCGCTCAACGCCCTCGCGCTTGGCGACGACGTCGCGACGGGACTTGGCGTGCGGACGGGAACGCTTCGGCTGATCGCGGCGATGGGGGGCGTCTTGTTATGCGGGGCGACCACCGCGCTCGCCGGCCCTATCGGGTTTATCGGTCTTTTAGCCACGCACGCCATTCGCCTGATCCTTGGACCGGATTTGCGCTTCGTCATTCCGATGTCGGCCCTCGCGGGAGCGATTATTTTGACCCTGTCGGATGTCGCCGGAAGGCTTCTCGGAAGTCCCGGCGAGCTTGAAGTCGGCGTCGTTACGGCGTTTATAGGCGCCCCTATCCTTATCATTCTAGCGATGAGATCGAAAGTGCGGTCATTATGACAAATCCATCTATTGCAATAATTGCGGCGGGCAGGCGCCAAAGGCGCCGCCGTTTTATTCTCGTCACAGGCCTCCTGTTCCTTCTGGCGTGCGTGCTTTGCTGCGCCATGCTTTTACTCGGGAACACGATTTATCCGGTCCAGGAGGTCGTTCGCGCGCTGACGGGAGATTCCGTCAAAGGCGTGTCGTTCGCAGTGAACATGATCCGCCTTCCGCGAATGCTGGCGGGCCTGTTCGCAGGCTTTGCCTTCGGCATTGCAGGCTATACCTTTCAAACCATGTTGCGCAATCCGTTGGCGAATCCCAACGTCATCGGCATTACGTCCGGCTCCAGCGCGGCCGCCGTTTTCTGCATTACCGTCCTCAACGCGAACGGTTCGGTCATTTCCGCGGCCTCGGTCATTGCCGGGCTGGCTACGGTGCTGTTCATTTATGCATTGTCGAGAGGAAAGGCCTTTTCCATCGGGCGGCTCATTCTGATCGGGATTGGCATACAAGCGATGCTGGATGCCCTGATTTCCTATCTGCTGCTGGTCAGCGACGAGCAAAACGTTCCCGCGGCGGCAAGATGGCTCGCGGGCAGCCTTAACGGCTCCCAAATGAGCGAGCTGGCGCCTCTCGTCATTGCCGTCGTCATCTGTACGCCGATCATTATGGCGCTCGGCAAGCATCTCAGCCTATTGGAGCTTGGAGAGCAGTCGGCTTTTTCGCTCGGCGTCAGCACGGACAAAACAAGGATCGGGCTTATCGTCGCCTCCGTCTGCATGATCGCTATCGCTACGGCCACCACGGGACCGATCGCCTTTGTTTCCTTTCTTTCGGGGCCGATCGCAAAAAGATTGGTCGGCGCAGGCTTCTCCGGCGCCCTTCCGGCGGGCCTTGTCGGCGTCAATCTCGTTCTGGCGTCCGATCTGGTGGGGCAATTCGCCTTCGAGTACAGGTTCCCCGTCGGCATCATTACGGGAATACTCGGCGCGCCGTATCTGATCTTTTTGCTCATCCGCATGAATCGAAAGGGAGAATTGTGATGAAACCGACGCATACGTTTCAGGTCGAAAATCTCGTAGCCGGCTATGAAAATAAAACGGTCATCCACGATGTGGGCCTGGTCGTACCCGGCAACAAAATAAGCGTCATGATCGGGTCGAACGGGTGCGGGAAGTCTACGCTCCTGAAAGCGATGGCGCGGCTGATCAAGCCCGAGTCCGGGTCCATTACCCTTGACGGCAAGCCGATCGGCAAATTTCCGCCCAAGGAATTGGCTCGTGTCGTCGGTCTGCTGCCGCAATCTCCGATCGTGCCGGAGGGCATTTCGGTGGCGGATCTGGTCGGACGAGGCCGGTTCCCTCACCAATCTCTGCTTGGCGGCTGGTCGAAAAAGGATTACGCGGCCGTTGCCGAAGCCATGGAAATCATGAATATTACCGAATTCGCCAACCATCCTATCGACGAGCTGTCGGGCGGCCAGCGGCAGCGGGTCTGGATTGCGATGGCTCTGGCGCAGCAAACCGATATTCTGTTTCTCGACGAGCCGACCACCTTTCTGGATATTACGTACCAGGTCGAGATTCTGGACCTGCTCACCGACATTAACCGAAAGCACGGAACAACCATCGTCATGGTGCTGCACGACATCAACCTGTCCTCGCGGTACGCCGACCATATCTTTGCCCTGCAAGGCGGCAGGCTCGTCGCCGAGGGCGCGCCGTCAACGGTCATTACAAGCGAGTTGATCAAGGACGTGTTCGGGCTGGACTGCACGGTGATCGAGGACCCCGTCTCGGGCTCCCCGTACGTCATTCCCATCGGGCGCCATCATGTCAAAGACGCCGTAAGGACGACATAAGTCGGTGAAAAAATCCGGTTACAAGATCGCCCCGCCGCGATGCTTGGCCGGCTTTTTTTCTTTTTCGCTTAAGCAGGAACGAAACGCCAAGCGGTGGACAGTATTGTAAGGGAAGATACCCTATGTATTTAGTTGTTAATGTTAAGGCAAAAATGTAAAATTAGTTAAAATAGTATAATGGGAGGATATTTTAATGTCCGAAAATTCTACGAACATTGCCCTCGGTAATATTCAGGATGCGATAGAGGGAGTTGATCGTTCGATCAGATCCTTTTTTTCTGAAATGACCAATAAGCTTGATTATCTCAATATCAACCTTACCGTGCTCAACGTTTTGATTGGCGCACTTGTCGTTATTTCGTTTTTGAGGTTGTTGAGAGAATGGAATAAAACGAAGTAGCGCCTTCAAGCAAAAGCTATCGGTGTTATATCCTGCTCGATGAATAATACGAGAGGGGGGATCGGTATTCGCACCAGCCGAACGAAGAGTTCTTCTATCCGTATGTACGGTGCTCGTCCCCCTCTTGACGCCCCCCATCCCCCCTATGTTACAATCTGACCGACAGACAGTCGGTCGAGGGTGGGGGTGCACGAATGAGAATCGTAAAAACGGCCGGGGAACGGAAGAACGAAATTTTGGACGCGGCGGACGAGTTGTTCGGTCAGAAGGGCTTCGAAGGCACCAGCACGAACGATATTCTCGAAAAAGTCGGGATTGCGCGGGGGACTCTGTATCATCACTTCAAGTCGAAGGAGGAGATTATGGACGCGCTGATCGAGCGATACGGCGCGCGTCTGTTAAGCGCGGCCCGGGATGCGGCCTCGGACAAGAGCGTTCCCGTCGTCGAGCGTATCATCCGCGCCGTGATGGCGTTGAATTTAAGCGGGGGAAGCCGCGAGGAAATCATGGAGCACATCCACAAACCGCAGAACGCGCTGATGCACCGGAAAATCCAAACGGTCGTCCTGAACGGCGTCCCCCCGATCCTGACGGACATCATCCGCGAGGGCATGGAGCAGGGGCTGTTCAACACGCCGTTCCCGTACGAATGCATGGAAATGGTCGTCATTTACGCGAATGCCGTTTTCGATGACGATCTCGTCCCGCTGACGGACGAGGAACGCTTAACGCGCATGCAGGCGTTCGTCTTCAACGCGGAAAGGCTGCTCGGGGCCGAAAGCGGAAGCCTGATGTCCGTCATGCGGATGTTCGGCAGCGGAAATCGGGACGGCCATGAGTAGCGCCACGGCAACCTGAAATCGATTCGACAGCATGAAAGCAGAGGTGGCCCATGTATTCCAGAATCATCCGCAACGACATGATCAAGAGCAAAACCGTGACGCTGGCAACCGTTCTGTTCGTCGCCGCCGCCGGCATGCTCGTTTCGCTCGCGGCGATCCTGACCGTCCATCTTTCGAGCGCGCTGGATACGCTGATGAAAACGGCGAAAACGCCGCATTTCATGCAGATGCATTCGGGCGATATCGACACGGCGCGGCTTGCGGCGTTTGCGGAACGGAACGGCAACGTCGAGGAATTTCAAGTGCTTGAATTTCTCAATATCGAAGGCGCGCGGATTCGATTGGGCGACCAGTCGCTTGCGAGCAGCGTTCAGGACAACGGGTTCAGCGTGCAGAGCGAGAGTTTTGATTATTTGCTCGATTTGGACGGAAATGTCATCCGCGTATCCGACGGCGAGCTCTACGTTCCGGTTGCCTATATGAAGGACCATACGGTAAAAGCGGGCGACAGGGCCTTCATCGGCGAAAAGGAGTTCACGGTCGCGGGATTTCTGCGCGATTCGCAGATGAACTCCGCGCTCTCTTCCTCGAAGAGATTTTTGGTCAGCGAAGGCGATTTCGCGGCCATCCGGAATGCCGGCAGCGTCGAGTATCTGATCGAGTTCCGACTGAAGGATTTGTCCAAGCTCGGCGCGTTCGAAACCGCGTATGCTTCCGCAGGGCTCGAAGCGAACGCCCGACGGTGACCTATTCGCTTTTTCAAATGCTGAACGCCCTTTCCGACGGATTGATGATCGGGGTCATCCTGCTCGTCAGCCTGCTGGTCGTGGCGATCGCCTTGATGTGCATCAGGTTTACGCTCCTGGCGAAAATCGAAGACGACTACCGCGAAATCGGCGTGATGAAGGCCATCGGCATGCGCGTTTCCGACATGAAAAAAATCTATCTGGCCAAATACGGGGCGATAGCGGCGGGAGGCGGCGTTCTCGGGTTTGCCCTTTCGCTCCTGTTCAAAGACATGCTTCTCGAAAATATCCGGCTGTATATGGGGAAAAGCGGAAATCCCTTCTATGCCGCTCTGTTCGGAATCGTCGGCATCGCGCTCGTGTTCCTCGCCGTCATGGCTTATGTCGGCCGGGTGCTGAACCGCTTCCGGAGCATTTCCGCCGCGGAAGCCATTCGTTTCGGCTCTTCGCGGGAGAAAATCGCGGGCGGAAGGCGTTTTAACCTGAGCGAGAATCGGCGGCTCGGTACGAATGTTTTTCTCGGGCTCAAGGATGTTCTCGCCAGGAAAAGACTTTACGCCATCATGCTGGCGGTGCTGGTCATTTCTTCCTTTATCCTGATCGTTCCGCAAAACCTGCATCATACGATTTCCTCCAGCGGCTTCGTCCAATATATGGGGATCGGAAGCTACGACTTGCGCATCGACATTCAGCAGACCGACCGGATTTCCGAGAAAACCGCCGACATCGCCGACGCGATGCGAAACGACCGCGACATTGCCCGATACGCCGTCCTGACGACCAAGACGTTTCGGACAACGAAGGTGGACGGCTCGGAGGAGCTTATCAAAATCGAGCTGGGCGACCATTCGGTTTTTCCGATTCGATACTCCTCCGGCAGAGCGCCCGCAGCGGACGACGAAATTGCGCTTTCGGCCTTGAACGCCGATGAGCTGGGCAAGAAGGTGGGCGACGTCCTCGCGCTGGCGATCGAGGGGAAGGAGAAATCCTTCGCGGTAAGCGGAATCTACGCCGATCTCACGAATGGCGGCAAAACCGCAAAGGCGGCATTCGCCGACGATTCGGCAGAGACGATGTGGAGCGTGGTGTCTGCCGAACTGGCAGACCCGGCTCTTGCCGGCAGCAAGGCTTCGGAGTACGCGGACAAGTTCGGGTATGCCAAAGTTTCCGACATCGCGGAATTCGTCGAGCAGACCTTCGGATCGACCGTCAGCTCCGTAAAAAGGGCCTCCAACGCCGCCATAGCCGTATCGCTGATCGTCGCGGCGCTGGTGACGCTGCTGTTCATGAGACTGCTTGTGGCCAAGGACCGATATTCCATTGCCGTCCTGAAAGCGTTCGGCTATACGAATTCGGATATAACGTCGCAGTATGTTACGCGTTCGGCCTTCGTTCTGGCGGCCGGAATCGTTCTTGGCACGCTGCTGGCCAACACCCTCGGAGAAAAGCTTGCGGGAGCGGCGATCTCTTCGTTCGGAGCGTCCGGCTTTCAGTTTGCGGTCCATCCGCTTTCGGCGTATTTGCTCAGCCCGCTGATGCTGATCGGCGCAGTGCTTGCCGCCACCTTGATCGGCACCCTGAACGCGGGGAAAGTCCATATTTCCGAACAGATAAAGGAGTAGGCCCATGAAGAAGATTTTAATCGGAGATCGAATTGTAAAAACCTATGGCGAGGGCGGCGAGAAGCGCAACGTTCTGGACGGCGTGTCGGCGGAAATCGGCGAGGGAGAGTTCGTCGCCGTCATGGGGCCTTCGGGATCGGGAAAGTCGACGCTGCTGTTCGCGCTGAGCGGGACGGATCGCGTGGACGGAGGAAAGGTCGTGTTTGACGGCAGGGAGCTGTCGGAGATGGGGGAGAACGAGCTTTCGGACCTGCGCAGGACGAAAATGGGGTTTGTGTTTCAGCAGCCGACGATGCTGAAAAACCTGAACCTCCTCGACAACATCATTCTCCCGTCCATGCGGGGCAACCGGAAAAACGCCGCGCGAATTTCGGAGAAAGCCAGGGCGCTGATGAAACGGACGGGCATCGCGGAGCTCGAAAAGCGCGACATTACGCAGGTTTCGGGCGGTCAGCTGCAGCGTGCCGGCATTTGCCGCGCGCTGATGAACGATCCGAAAATCATTTTCGGCGACGAGCCCACGGGGGCGCTCAATTCCAAATCCGGGCAGGAGATGATGGACCTGTTCTCCGAAATCAACGCGGACGGAACCGCCGTTATGCTGGTCACGCACGACGCGAAGGTCGCGGCGCGGACGGAACGCATTCTGTTCATGCGCGACGGAAGCCTCGTAAGCGAGCTGAAGCTGCCGAAGTTTGACGGCGCGGATATGGAGGGCAGGGTCGAGCGGGTAACGGCCAAAATGCGGGAGATGGGGATTTGATTTTCGCGCGGAAGGGATCTTGAAAAATTTGTCGAATAATCCAACATAGCATCTATTCGACAATATTCACGATAAGAGTTGGTTGAACTGTTAAAGAGATCTCTGCTCGTTTGCCTGCTCGGCCTCCTCGCGGTTTCTCTCATTCCGTTGTCGCTTCTGTCGAATGACGACCGTCAAGCCGGCGACTTGCGAGTCCGGAACGGGGTCATGGACCTCTCCTCATGGAATCGCGAGCGGGATGCGCGAATCCGGCTGGACGGCGATTGGGAATTTTACTGGGGCCGGCTGCTGGCCCCCGACGATTTTCGCGGTAACGCGCCCGCAACTGCCGCCTACATGAAGGTTCCGTCCCAATGGAACGGCAAAATCGTTGACAGCCGCCCCTTGCCTGCTTACGGCTACGCGACCTACCGGATGGTCCTGAAAAACGTGCCGTTCAGCGGCGTTTTTGCGTTGAAAAAAAACAATATCCGCTTTTCGAGCGCCATTTTCGTAAACGGGCAAAAGCTGTTCCAGGATGGAACGCCGTCCGCGGAAGCGGCGGGTTACCGCCCCGGCAACACGCCGCAGTTCGGGCTTGTGTCGCTTGAGAAGGGGGATGTGGAAATCGTCGTCCAGGCCGCCAATTACGATTACATCAATGCGGGCATTCCGATCTCCCTCTACTTCGGCGAACAGGCGGCCATGGTGGAGCGCGAGGTGAAAAATTCGACGCGCGAATTCAGCATCCTGGCGATTCTCGGCACGCTGGCGCTCATTTATTTGATCTGCTACGCGGCGACGGCCGTTTACCGCAACAAGGATGCTTCGCTGCTCCTGTTCGCGGTCGCCTGCGCGCTGTTTGCCGTTTATCACGGCCTCGTCGGCGAACGGACGCTCTTGCTGCTTTTGCCCGATGCCGCTTTCGAAACGATGTACAAAACGAAGGATATCGCATCGATGGCCGGCCTCATTGCGCTCTCCGCTTTTTTCTACAAGCTGCAAAAAGACATGGTTCCCCTAAGGCTGCTGCAAGCGGTAACGGCGGTGTTGGGAACGTTTCTGATTCTGGTCGGACTGCTGCCCGTTCGCATCTACACCGTCATTCAGGTGTTCGTCATTTTCATGTACGAAGCCTTGCTGATCTGGATGCTTCTGAAAGCCGCCGTTCTCTTCGTCAGGAGCGCGCCTCGCGGCCGGCTTAAAACGTTGCTGCTATTCATGGCGGTCCTCATGATCAATCTGTATTCCCTGGACATCATTTTATTTGCCCTCTCCTGGAAAGAAAATCTTTGGCTTTCGCAGTTTTATATCGTCGTCTTCAACGTCGTCGTCCTCTTCCTGGTCGTTCTCCGGTTTTTCGAAGCCTACCAAACGGTCGACGAAATGAAGAACAGGCTGCTTCAGGCCGACAAGATCAAGGACGATTTTCTCTCGAATACTTCCCACGAATTGAAGACGCCGCTGAACGCCATCGTCGGCATCGCCGATACCTTGCTCAAAGGAATCGAGGGACCGGTTACGGAGAAACAGGCGCAAAACCTGGCCATTATTTTGGGGAGCAGCAGAAGGCTAACCCATCTTGTGAACGAACTGCTCGATTATTCCAAAATGAAGCATGGAGACGTTGCGCTCCAAAGGAGCAGGGTCGATTTGAAGGCGACCGTCGATTCGGTCGTCCGGATTCATACGTTTCTGCTCGGCGGCAAGCCGATTTCGCTGGTCAACGGCGTGCCGGCGGACTTTCCCGCCGTGCAGGCGGACAGCAACCGGCTCATTCAAATTTTGCACAATCTGATCGGCAATGCGGTCAAGTTTACCGACCGGGGGGAGGTGGCCGTCCGCGCCAGGGCAATCGGCGATATGGCGGAAATCCGGGTAAGCGATACGGGAATCGGGATCGAGGCGTCCATGCAGCAGCGCATTTTTAACGACTTCGAACAGGTCGATCCTTCCGAAACCCGGAGCTACGAAGGAACCGGCCTCGGCTTAAGCATCACCAGGAGGCTGGTAGAGCTACACGGAGGCGAAATCAGGCTGGAATCGAGTCCCGGACAAGGCTCGGTATTTATATTCACGCTTCCGAGAGCGGATGCGGTTTCGGCTTCTGGCGCCGCTGCCGGACAGCGGGAAGAGAAGGGGCCGCCCCGCCCGGATGCCGTCGTCCCGAGATCGGAATACCCCGTCTTCATCGAGGGGAAGGTCGACGAGCCGATTCTCGTGGTGGACGACGATTCCGCCGGCCTGCAAGCCATGATCAACCTGCTCCGGCTGGAAGGGTATTCGATCGTGGCGGTCAATCGCGGACAAATGGCGCTTGAGCAGCTTTCCCGGACGCCGGATTTTTCCCTGGCGATTCTGGACATTATGATGCCCGACATGTCGGGCTACGAAGTGCTTCAGAAAATCAGGGAGCGATTCTCTTCCTTCGAGCTGCCGGTTTTGATGTTGACGGCGCGAAGCAGGCCGCACGACGTGAGGTCGGCGCTCGAAATCGGGGCCAACGACTTCGTCGCAAAGCCGTTCGAAGCGGAGGAGCTGACGGCTCGCGTCCGAAGCTTGACGAGATTGAAGGCTTCGGTGCGAAATGCCGCGAACGCGGAAATCGCGTTTTTGCGTTCGCAGATCAATCCTCATTTTTTGTACAACGCCTTGAACGCGATTGCCGAATTGTGCCTTGACGACCCCCGGAAGGCGGAGGAACTGACGCTGAATCTTTCGGACTATTTAAGAAGCAGCTTCGATTTCAAGCAATTGGACTCGTTGACGACGCTGCGCAGCGAGATGGAGCTCGTGGAAGCGTACGTGCATATCGAGCGGGCGCGTTTCGGGAGCCGGCTTGAGGTCGAGTACGAGGTGGAGGCGGACCCGGATAGCCGAATCCCCCCGCTGATTCTGCAGCCGCTGGTTGAAAATGCGATCCGGCACGGCTTGCTGTCTACGTTTAACCGGGGGAAAGTGTCCGTAACCGCGAAAAGGGCGGAGGGCGGGATTCGTTTTACCGTGGCGGATAACGGGAGCGGGATGAGCGAGAGCAGAAGAAAAGCCGTGCTGAACCCGGATTCGGACTCCGATTCGGACAAAAAAGGCGTCGGATTGCGGAATATCGACAGAAGACTCAAGCTTTTGTACGACACGGGCATTCGGTTGGATAGCGAAGAAGGGGCGGGGACATCGGTATCGTTCGTCATTCCGGCGCATCCGTCCGGAAAGCAGGGAGGGTAAACCATGTTAACGGCAATGATTGTAGACGATGAGGAATTGTCGGTAAAACGGCTGAAGAGGCTTTTGCACGAGAGCGGCGAGTTCGGCGCATGCCACGCTTTCCTGAACCCGGCGGAGGCTTATGAATTCGCGAAAACGAATCCGATCGATATCGCCTTCCTGGATATCGCCATGCCGAAGCTGGACGGCATGACGTTGTCCGGCAAGCTGCGGGAGCTTGACGATTCCATCAAGCTGGTGTTCGCGACCGGATACGGCGACTACGCCGTCAAAGCGTTCGATATCAACGCCCTGGATTATCTGATGAAACCGGTCACGGCGGAGCGGTTGGACCTGACCTTGGGCAAGATCGGCAAGGGGCGTCAAAGCGCTCCTTCCCTGCGCATTCGGCTGTTTAACGGATTGAACCTTGTCAACCGGGGCCGTCCGGATGTTCCGCTCAAGCTGCGAAGCCCGAAAACCGAAGAATTGTTTGCCTTTCTTCTGTGCAAGCGCACGGTAAGCCGCGAGGAAATCGTCGAAACGCTGTGGGGCGGCCTGGAGACGGACAAGGCGTTAAAAAACCTGAACTCGACTCTTTACTATTTGCGCCAAGCGGTCGACGCGGACAAGACCGGGAGCGTCATCCACGCGGGCCGAACGGAGATTCGAATCGAAGAGAACGGCATCGATTGCGATTTGTACGAATTCGAACGGCTGCTGAAGGAAATTCGATCGGCTCCGGAACGGGCCTCCAGACTGCTCAAGAAAGCGGAAGCGCTGTATGCCGGAGAACTTCTGAAAGGAAAAGCGTTCGAATGGGCCGTCCCGATCCGGCGGCGGCTGGAGCAAGAGTACATTCGGGAGCTGGAAGCGGCCGGCAGGCACAACCGGAAAAACGGTCTGCTCCCTGATTCCCTGCACGATTTCGGCGTCATTCTGAAGCTCGATCCCTTGCGGGAAGACATCCATCACGAAGTGATCCGATTGCATATCGAATTGGGGAACAAGAACGAGGCGCTTCGCCAATATCGCCTGATGGAGAAGCTGCTGGAACAGGAACTGGGCATGAGGCCCGATTCCCGAATCGAGGAGGATATCCGAAATTTGACGCGCTAGCCGCCGGCGACCGCCGCGCGCAGTGGAGTAAAAATAACTCATCTCGCCCTCTCTGCGCGCACGCGTCTGATCAGGATGAGTCGTGGTGACTCATCTTGGTCCTTTAAACGCCCATAACCGCGAGCCATTTGAGTAAAAGTGATCCATCTCGCCCTCTCTGCGCGCATGCGTCTGATCCGGATGAGTCGTGGTGACTCATCTTGGCCCTCCAAACACCCATAACCGCGAGCCATTTGAGTAAAAATGACTCATCTCGCCCTCTCTGCGCGCACGCGTCTGATCCGGATGAGTCGTGGTGACTCATCTTGGCCCTCCAAACGCCCATAGCCGCGCGCCAGTTGAGTAAAAATGACCCATCTCGCCCTCTCTGCGCGCACGTTGGCCGCTCAATTGAGTCGTGTTTACTCATCTCCTCCTGCCCAACGCCTATCGCTCCGGGGAGTTCTGTCTTTCTGGGATGTCTCCGGCGTTTTCTTGTTTATTCTGCGTTTATCGCCATTCTTTATAATGAGACGGAAAGCACTAGGCGATCATATTTGACAAAGGTGGGTTATGCGTGAACAATCAGAACGGCGCGCGAAGGATCGGGGCTTTTTCCGGCAGAAGGCTGCTCCTGCTGCTCTCCAGCCTATTGCTGATCTTGTCCTTGTTCCCTTCGGCGGGCCTTAGGGCCTATGCCGAACCTTCTGCAATGGACGGAGACGGCTCGTTCGAAAATCCTTGGCAAGTTAAGGATGCGTACGATCTGGCTTCGATCGGAACGACAGGGTACCCTTTAAGCGACAGCTACATTTTGATGAACGATGTCGAGCTTACAGGCGAATGGGGTCCGATCGGCCTGAACGACGGCGTCGGCTTCTCCGGAATATTTGACGGCAACGGCAAAACGATCAGCAATTTGTATATCGACCGGCCTACGGAGGACAATATCGGCTTTTTCTCCAAAATAAGCAACGGACATGTGTTCGATTTGACAATCGAGACGGCGGCGCCGGGCGTTGTCGGTCGGGTCAATGTCGGCATTCTGGCAGGAACGATCGAACAAACGAACATGTTCGAGAGATCATGGATTACTCTTATTACCGTCAGCGGAGACGTGACGGGAGATACCTATGTGGGCGGTTTGGCAGGCCTGACGGATGCAGACGAGGATTCAAGGGTCGAGTTCGCTCACAATCGGATGGTTTCGGGTAAAGTGACAGGCAAAAACAACGTCGGAGGGTTGGTCGGCAAGTTTGTAAACGGGTCGATATACAACTCCTATTCTGAAGCGGAAATCGTTAGCACCCAGGTGACGGGAGGGCTGCTCGGATTTGCTACTCAATCGGATATAAGCAGAAGCTATTCGACGGGAACCGTACAGGCGACCGGGAGCTCCATCGGCGGGCTTGTGGGCGTGTCGCTTGAAAACGACATCGAGACTTCGTATGCTACCGGAGATGTAGCGGGCGACAATCAAATCGCCGGATTGATCGGCTATTCCTCTCTCGACAGCATCGAGCACAGCTATGCGGCGGGTCATGTCGATGCGACGGGCACGATCCATGGCGGGTTAATCGCCAATAACTCGGATTCGAGCTCGGAGGTAACCGCGTCCTATTGGGATACGACCGTATCCGGCAAGGAGGATGAGGACGAATCCGACGCTTCTCTGTACGGCATAGGGCGGAGCTCATCTGCCATGATGGATGAGGCTACGTTCACGTCGGCATCGGAAGAATCCGACAAGTGGGATTTCGAAGAAGTTTGGTTCATGGAGACCGACCGTTATCCGCAGCTATACGGCATCTCGGGCATCAATTTCGATGTAGAACCGGATTACGTATCGGGTCAGCAAACGCACGCGCATGAAATTACGATCGAACCCGATACGAATATGTTATTTCCGGGTCAGTCGATCGATGTTTATCAGGTTACGGAGAACGGCGATGAGAAGGTCGGCACGATTACCGAGAACTCGAATGCAACCGTCCCGTTCGCGTTGGACACGACCGGATTGGACGATGGAACGTTGAAATTGGCCGGCTTTTATTTAATAGACCAAAATGGCAACAAGTCGCGTATCGCTTATTCCGAAATCGAGATCGATAGCACATCTCCCGTTTGGGAAGACGGCGCCTCCATCACCCAAAACGAGAGCGGCGGCAATGTCGAGTTATCCTGGGACAGCGCTACCGACGGCACGGGCAGCGGAGTGGAATATTATAATGTGTATGTCAACAGCGAGGTTAGCCAGATTTGGGGTACGACGCATACCATACCCGCCCCTTCGACGCCTGCCTATTACGCGGTCGAGGCCGTGGATCAGGCCGGCAATAAGAGCACCCGGCTTTCCATCGGCGGAACGGCTTCGGCGATCATGATTAGCGGCTCAAGGAATGTCGTCATCGGACAAGCGATCATGCCTTTCTATATCGCCTCCGTAACGGGCGCTCCGTCCTATATGCAAGGTTTAGGTACGTATGTATTTGGGGGAACGTTGGCCTTTTACGTTGACGGCGTTTTGCAGATCGAGAATGTGCCGATCACGTCGACAATCGCGGGGATTGCACCGGCCGGCATGTTTAACTTTAATTACAGCCAACTCCCGGAAGGCGTTCATACCCTTAAAGCCGTTTATTCCGGTTATATCGGCGAATTCCACGGTACCCCTTATTATGTCAATCCGAGCGAGGCATCCCTCGAGGTCGCGGTAAGCGCACTAAACGTAACGTCAAGCGATCCGAGCGGCACGGAGAATGACGGCAAGACGAAGCTGGCGGTGACGCCGGACGTTTCGGCGGGCAACAAATGGGTGTACCGCAACTTCGGCAGCGGGGACGTGATCGTGCCGAATAAAGGCGATGTGCTGGACCCGACCGGCTACGCGGATCTGCCGGCCGACGGCCTGATTCCGGCGGCAAACTTCGATAAGATCGGAGTCGTCGAGATCGACGCGGCGACGGGAACGGTCGTGCACATCGGGCAAACGACGGCCGTGGCGGCGGACGAACCTCCGGCCCCGGTTCCGGCGACGGGGCTGACGGTAACGTCGAACGACCCGAGCGGCGCGGAGAATGACGGCAAGACGAAGCTGACGGTGACGCCGGACATTTCGGCGGGCAACAAACTCGTGTACCGCAACTTCGGCAGCGGCAGCGTGACGGTGCCGAACGTGGACGATGTGCTGACCGATTACGCGGATCTGCCGGCCGACGGCCTGATCCCGGCGGCGAATGGCGATCGGATCGGGGTAGCGGAAATCGACGCGGAGACAGGAAAAGTCGTGCGTTTCGGGCAAGCGTCGGCCGTGGCGTCGGATGAACCTCCGGCCCCGGTTCCGGCGACGGGGCTGACGGTGACGTCAAGCGACCCGAGCGGGGCCGAGAACGACGGCAAGACGAAGCTGGCGGTGACCCCGGACGTTTCGGCGGGCCATAAGCTCGCGTACCGCAACTTCGGCAGCGGCAGCGTGACGGTGCCGAACGTAGGCGATGTGTTAAACGATTACGCGGATTTGCCGGCCGACGGCCTGATCCCGGCGGCGAATGGCGATGCAATCGGGGTAGCGGAAATTGACGCGGAGACAGGAAAAGTCGTGCGCTTCGGCCAAGCGTCGGCCGTGGCGGCAAACGAGCCTACGGAACCCGGAACGGGCCCCGATCCGGAGCCGGTTCCGGCGACGGGGCTGACGGTGACGTCGAGCGACCCGACTGGCGCGGAGAATGATGGCAAGACGAAGCTGACGGTGGCGCCGGACATTTCGGCGGGCAACAAACTCGTTTACCGCAACTTCGGAAGCGGCAGCGTGAGCGTGCCGAACGTAGACGATGTGCTGACGGGTTACGCGGATCTGCCTGCCGACGGCCTGATCCCGGCGGCGAATGGCGATGCAATCGGGGTAGCGGAAATTGACGTGGGGACAGGAAAAGTCGTGCGCTTCGGCCAAGCGTCGGCCGTGGCGGCAAACGAGCCGACGGAACCCGGACCGGGCCCCGATCCGGAGCCGGTTCCGGCGACGGGGCTGACGGTGACGTCGAGCGACCCGAGCGGGGCCGAGAACGACGGCAAGACGAAGCTGACGGTGGCGCCGGACGTAACCTCGGTCAACAAGCTTGTGTACCGTAATTTCGGCAGCGGCAGCGTGACGGTGCCGAACGTAGGCGATGTGTTGAACGATTACGCGGATCTGCCGGCCGACGGCCTGATCCCGGCGGCGAATGGCGATGCAATCGGGGTAGCGGAAATCGACGCAACCGGCGGCAAAGTCGCGCGCTTCGGCCAAACGACGGCTGTGGCAGCAGCGGAGCCTGCGGTAATTACGCCAGTTCCCGTACCTCCAGCATCCGCGCCTGGCGCAACTGATGACACGGATGATGCGGAAGTTCTCGTAAACGGCAAGGCCGAAAAGCTGGGCAAGGCAACGACGACCGAAGTCGGCGGCGTGAAGACGACAATCGTCACCGTCGATCCGGCCAGGCTGCAAGCGAAGCTGGAGGCGGAAGGCAGCCGTACGGTTGTGACCATACCGGTCGCAACGGGATCGGATACGATCATCGGCGAGCTGAACGGACAGATTGTCAAGAACATGGAGAATGCTTCGGCTACGCTTGTTCTCCAAACGGAAAAGGGGACCTACACGCTGCCGGCGCTGCAAATCAACATCGACGCGATTTCCGAACGGGCGGGCGAGTCGGTGGCGCTGGAAGAGATCAGGGTGCAGATCGAAATTTCCGCTCCGAACGCGGAAAAAGTCACATGGGTAGAGAATGCAGCTGCAAACGGCACATTCACGCTTGTTGCGCCCCCGGTCGAATTTACGGTGCGCGCGATTTTTGGAGATCAGACGGTAGAAGTCGCTCGATTCAATGCTTACGTAGAGCGTACGATCGCGATTCCGGAAGGCGTCGACCCGAACAGGATGACGACGGGCGTGGTCGTGGATCCGGACGGAACGGTACGCCACGTGCCGACGAAGATCGTCGTCATCGACGGCAAGTATTACGCGAAGATCAACAGCTTGACCAACAGCATGTACTCCGTCGTCTGGCATCCGCTCGAGTTTGCCGACATGGCGAATCACTGGGCGAAGGATGCGGCAAACGACATGGGATCGCGGATGGTTATCGAGGGGACGGGAAATGGCCTGTTCAGCTCCGATCGCGAAATCACGCGCGCCGAGTTTGCGGCCATGGTCGTTCGCGGTCTCGGCCTCAAGGTCGAGGGCGGAGCGGCATCCTTCACGGATGTCGAGGCATCGGACTGGTACGGCGGCGCGGTCGGCACGGCGGCCGAGTACGGTCTGATCAGCGGCCTGGATGACGGCACGTTCCGACCGAACGAGCGCATTACGCGCGAGCAGGCGATGACGATGATTGCCAACGCAATGAAGGTTACCGGCTTGAAAGACAAGCTGCCGGAGGCATCGGCAGACGCGGCGCTTGGCTCGTTCGCGGACGCGGCAGCGGTATCCGGATGGGCGAAGAGAGGCATTGCCGACTCCGTTCAAGCCGGCATCGTATCGGGCAGAGGGGAAGCCGGACTGGCACCGAAAGCCTACGTGACGAGAGCCGAAGCTGCAACGATGATACGGCTGCTGTTGCAGAAGTCCGATTTGATTTAATCGCTTAACAACAAGAGCCTTCGAACCGACCGGTTCCGAGGGCTCTTGTTTATTCGACATTCTCTCTCCTTTAGACGGCGGAGTCGATTTGCTTGGCAAACCGAAATATTCAAGTTCTTACTCCCGGCAAGAAGTCTGTTGGTGATCACCCGGCTCAGCCAGGCTTTCCGATGTTCGGCATTCTTGAAATCGGGCGCTTTTTCCATTAGTTTGATAAAGGGATCCTGAATCGCTTCTTTGGCGTCCTCGCAGCTGCCGAGACGAACCGTGGCAATCCGGAACAGCGTGCTGGCGTACGTTTCATAGCTCATCATCGTTTTCCGGCCGGGCAATCGGTCACATTGTACGGCAAGAAGGAGGGATAAAATCATGAGCAAGCCGGAAATGAACGTAGCCGTCGTATGCGGACCGAATTGCGAGTTGGAGATGAAGGAAGATTCGTCATGCCCGAATTGGCCGAAGAGGTTTATGAAGCCGGGGAACCGGCCGGGGACTTCGGACCGGATGAAATCAAGCGTTTCGCCAGGTTGAAGGAGAAAATCGTGATTGCAAACGGATGTACGCTCGGAGAGCCGGGGATGGCCAAAGCGTTAGCGGATGCGGGGTGCAAGGCGTACATCGGACCTGACGATTATCCGGATGGAAACGCGGCGCTTATGTTTGCTATCCGACTATTTTACGAGATGATTCAAAATCGAAAGAGCGTGAAAGAAGCTTTCGATCTGGCGCGAGCCACGGACAAGGAAATGTCGATGTACCGGTTTTATGGGCAGGAGGACCGTTAAGGCAATCATCCGTCTCCTCGATCGTCGGGGTCGCAACGGGGACGCGAGCAAATCGCGTCCTCGTTTTAATCCTGATTCAGGGGCATTCTCCTCAGCAGATCGTCCATATCGTCGACAGGCACGGCCAACCCGGCTTTCATGCGCCCGCCCTCGCGATCCAATTCCGTCGTCGCGTAGACGACGGCTACGACGTTGCCGCGTTCGTTGATGACCGGACTGCCGCTGTGGCCTTTGAAAATTTGCGCGTCGATCGCGAGCGCCGGCTTCGGCCGGTTTCGAATCGGCACCAGGCCGATCAGCTTGCCTTCTCCGGCGATTTGCGAAAAATAAAGCGGATTGCCGATCACGAAGACGGAGTCGCCCGCCTCCCACGGCCGTTCGCGTTCGATTTCGATATAAGGCAGTTCTTCGCCGCCCAAATCCACCTTTAAAATCGCGATATCCAGCTCGGGATCGGCGGCTTCAAGCTCGGCTTCATATCCGGGCGAGCGATCCGGAAATTGTACCACCGTAAACGCATTGTCCACGATGACATGGTAATTGGTGACGATATAGCCGTTCGAGATATGGAAGCCCGTTCCCTTGCCCTTGTCCGAGCCGATCTGGACGATCGCTTCCTTGTAGCCTTGAATGTCTTCCCGGCTGGAAATCTCCCCGGATTTGAAAAGAAAGGGCAGCGTTTCCCGATTGTAGATTCGCGGCCAAAACGCCAAGATGTTGCCGACGAGCGAGGCCGCGAGGAAAACGAGCACCGCGTTCCGGATCCATTTGCGTCGGGGAGGCGGGGCGTCTTCGTCATCCTCCTCTTCCATCCAAATGTCATCTTCCAAAGGGGCAGCGCCCTCGTGCATCTGCTTGTCTGTCTCCGCGACGGAGACTCGCTTGTCTTCGGCTTCCGTTCCTTCCTTCTCTCGATCCACGAGGCTCCCCCTCTTTTCAATCGTTAATCAAATCTTTCGGGCAACGATGAAATATTCCCGAGAACGTTTCTTCAAGCTATCCGATTCGACAACGGAAAAATTCCCTCGCTCGATGGCATGGATGAAATGGCGTATTTTAAACGATCTTATTTTCGGCACTAAACCAATTTGACCTGCAAGAAATAACAAGCTTCTCAGAAAAATTTTATCGCCCACGCATGGCGTTGCGGAAATCCATAATCCTCCCGGTTTCAACAGTTCATGCATTCTTTGCAAAACGATATGTTCATCTTCCGATAAATGCAGAACATGAAAGGCCAGGATGACATCAAACGAGCCTTTCTTATACCTTTCATCGAAAATGGTCGTATGAGCGTAGGTTATATTGGCAATGTTTCGTTCCTTTGCCTTGTTCTCCGCAATTGTAATCATATTCGACGAGATATCGATCGCCTGAATCCCTTTCACGTATCCGGCAATTTCATTGGAGATCCGCCCGGTCCCGCAGCCGCAATCCAAAACGATGTCGCTTGCTCGGAGATGCGTTTTCGTTTTATTTATCATCTTGGCGTAAGTCGGCTCATCCTTCTTTTCCAATTGATCGTAACGGCTTGCTGCTTGGTCCCAAAAACGTTCCGATTTATTCATTGCAGGCACACCAGCCTTCCAGAGCATATCTCTTAATCGGGTACAGCGTTTCGGTCCGCCAGGTTGAGCCAGGCCTTTGTTCGGCTTGCTTAAAATCGGGTACATCAAAACCGGAACGCCGACATACGCAGCGACCATGAGCAACTGGAAAAACGCCCCTGCAAGCACCTGGTTTTCATTTGCGGAAGCCTTCGCCAGGTAGTCTGCTCCATCGATAACGGGAACGACGCTAAATAGGCCTGCAACCAAACCGGCGATCATTAACAATCCGGTTATGACGGCGGACCTTTTGCCTGATGTCGTGCTCTTCCCCGATCCGGACAGGTGACCCCGGCTTTATCGGCCAATTGCTGCTGGGTCATCCCGTTATGATGAAATCGGAGATTTCGTATTTGATTGCTGATCGCATCCTTTCCCATGTCAAACTCCTTTTTTGTAAAAGTATAATTGAGCGATACGTCCCAGCAGGTCGGATAAAAAACCGAAGGAGATCGCACAAGAAACGTCCAGTAAGTCGGAAGATCCGTAACGAGCGGAACCATGGATAAAATAAACCCGAAGAAAATCACATAAAGCGAAATCCGGTCTGCCTGCTCATCTTCATTCGTGGCGATTTTGTTGAAGATGACAAACGCGATATGAATGATCATCTTCGCTGCGATCGACACCGGGAGCAGCACCAAAATGAAGGAACCCCAAAAATGGAAATCGCTGTCCGAAGTGATGCTGCCTTCCTCCCATATTGCCGGCATGGTTGCTTTTAATTGCTCAACCTTTCTTGAAGACGGCCCAATCTCGCCCGCAATCCTTTCAGGACTTCTTCCGGAGCCTTCCTGACTTTAAGGTCCTCGCCCAAGAAAAGAAGCCAATTCGTGATTTCGGCCAATTCTTCGGGCTTATTCACTTGGACAAAAGTTTTGAGAATGGCCGTGGCCTGATACGGATTTGTATAAGAAAGGGAAGCTTTTAACGGATGGTATTTTTTGTACTGCGCGATTGCGTTTGGCCCCAGTTCGAGGACAAGGTTGATTTCTTCTTCCTGCTTGCCGAGCTTTTCCAAAATCTTTTTCGGGTTTAATCTCTTTTTCGCCGGGTAGGGTTTGACATCGGCGAGCCGGTCGACGGGAAAAATCTTCTTCTTCTCTTCCTCCAAATCAAACCCTTCCATCCACCAATAGCTTTTTTCATGATAAAGATGCAAGAGATAGACGGGATAAGACCGGATTCCTTCCTCTTCATCGACGGCAATCCATAAGCACCGATCCGCCAGCAGGTTTTGGATGAGTTTCTCCAACATCGGATGGGGAAGGTCCGAAAGCTCGAGCAGGTCGGGATTATGCGGGTTGGTTCCTTCGAAAAGCAGGATTTGATTTAGAAGAACGAGGTCGTCCTGCTGGTTATTCGAGATGAGGCCCAGCAATTTTTCGGCTAAAGACTGACGGCTCGTTAGATAGGGGAGCTGCGCGTTTCTCGTGGCCATAAAGGCAATAAAAAGAGCTTTGACCTCATTGTCGGTAAAACGCACGCCGGGCAGGAGAGAGTTGTGCATGACAAAATACCCCCCGTCCCTTCCGACTTCGGCGACAAGCGGCATCCCCAAGGCCTCGATTTCCCGGATATCCCGAATCGCCGTCGAACGGGAGATCCGAAATTCCCGCATGATTTCCGATATCGTAAATTGGGACCGGTTGTTGATATACCGCATGATCGTATTAATCCGTTCGACTTTTTTCATGAAGACTCCTAAACCGTATCGTTTTTTGACATGATTAAAGGTTATCATAAACCTGTCGAAGCAAGAAGACCTAACTCGAACTTAAATCCAAAGAAGGAAGGTTATGAACGATGGCGAATTACGCATTGGAAGAAAAAGAGGGCTTTACCGTTTTCGGTCTCGGAACCGAGCTGAAGAGCGATTACACGGACTATGCCGGCATAAACAAGGAAAAGTCGGACTTCTGGCAAGCCGTTTGCCAAGATGGAAGGCTTGACAAATTAAAAGCCATGGCCGCAAACGACTACGTTTTTGCCGTGAACGAAGCGGTAAATAACAAGATGATGTTTTATGCCGGCGTCATGATCGAGGCATCGGCCCCGGCATCGGAAGAATCCAGCAGGAATATCCAGTTTCCCAAGGGGGAATACCTGGTTGTGAAAGGGGAAGGGAAGACGGACGATGAATTGAATCAAAAGCTGGCCGGCATTGCCTTCGGCCAAGTCTTGCCGGAAGCCAAAAATTTTGCCTATGTCGGCGGGCCGAATGCAACGGTCGTGAAGGATCGGCGTGACGGGTTCGTTTATGGCGAAATGTGGGTTCCCGTCGTCAGGAAATATTAAGAGAAAAGGAGAAATGGAAATGTCCCGCCTCGTTGATTTTAAAAACGTGTCCACGGCCGGTTTGGAGTCTTCGCCGGTAGCGGAAGCGCTTGCCGGTTTGCGCGCCAACGAAGCCCGTTACTTTATGAACAAATACAAGCATGAGTTTACGGTCGTACGCGCCGGCGAAAGCCGGGAGACCCTTGAATATGTCAACCGGATTTTGAAAGAAGAGCGCGGTCTTGAGTTTGCGGCCAAACCTTTGGAAACGTCGCGGTTTCAGGTGGAAAATATAAGATGGGCCTTCGTCTTCTACGAGGACGGACTAGCGGTCAACGTCATGTATACGGTGGATGACCCGAAGAAGCGGGCCGTTGGATTTAAGCTTTCCGAGGGGATGGAGGTCCCCAGGGAATTGGAAGAGAAGAAGTTCAAGTTTGCCAGGCAGAAGTCTAAACTGGCCGGAACGGTTCGGGGCTCGTTTTTTGTAATCAAAGGAGAATGGTAAATTCTAGTCGGCAATCGCTAGTATATGGTAAACTATAGGCAGAGAACGTCAAGCCGAAGGGAGGATTGAATGATGGATATGGAAACGGTCATGCAGGAGCTGGAGGCTCTCGGCAAGGAAAGACTGAGGAAAATTTACTTATGCAATGGCGCGCGCGAACCGCTTTTCGGCGTGGCGACGGGCGCAATGAAGCCGATTGTCAAAAAAATAAAAATCAATCAGGCGTTGGCCGAGCAGCTTTACGCTACGGGGAACTATGACGCCATGTACTTTGCCGGAATTATCGCGGATCCGAAGGCGATGACCGAAGCGGATTTCGAGCGCTGGATCGATGAGGCTTATTTTTACATGATCTCCGACTACGTGGTGGCGGTCACGTTGGCCGAGACGGATATCGCGCAAGAAGTGGCGGACAAATGGATCGCCAGCGGCGAAGAACTGAAAATGTCGGCAGGCTGGAGCTGCTACTGCTGGCTTTTGGGGAGCCGCCCGGACGCCGAGTTTTCCGAAAGCAAGCTTGCCGGCATGCTTGAACGGGCGAAAGCTACGATTCACGAGGCCCCCGAGCGAACGAAATACGCGATGAATAACTTCATCTACACGGCAGCAATATCCTTTAAGCCGCTTCACGATAAGGCGGTGGAGACCGCGAAGGCGGTAGGCCCGGTAGAAGTCAAAAAGGACAAGAAAAAGAGCGGTTTCCTGAACGCTGCCGAAAATATCCAAAAGGCGGTCGATAGAGGCCAGCTCGGTTTCAAGCGGAAATACGTCAGATGTTAAAAGAATGACGGGATTTACGGAAAGCGCCTGTTCGAACGGGCGCTTTTTTCTTTGCGTCTTATTAATCCTGACAACTATTATGTCATAATTAGGGGAGTAGGATAAATCCGGATGAGCCGACAGGTTCGTCGACCGAGGAGAGATGCGCATGAGACTGGACCGTCTGCTGGGCATAACGCTGGAACTGATGGCCAAAAAAAGGGTGACCGCCGCGGAATTGGCCGCCAAGTTCGAGGTGTCGGCACGCACCGTCTACCGTGACGCGGAGCTGATCAATCGGGCCGGCATTCCGGTCGCGTCCTTCAGCGGCGCCGACGGCGGCTTCGAGCTGATGGGCGGATTTTTCCTGACGAGGCAGCATTTCTCGGTCGACGACTTTTCGGTGATCTACACGCTTTTGAAGGCGATGGAAGGGGCGATGGGAAGCGCCGTCGCGTCCCCGATGCGGAAGCTGGCGAGCCTGCATCCCGCTCTGGCGAACGACCGGGAAGCTCTCATTCTCGGCATGAGCGCGCCGGAGCCCGAGCGGGGGAACGTTCGGGAGCTTTTTCGGGCGATCCGGCAATCGCGCGTCGTGCGCATGGCCTATGCGAGCGCATCCGGCACGCCCTCCGAACGCAGCGTAGAGCCGATGAATCTGCTGTGGGAGAAGGGCGTCTGGTACCTGGAAGGATACTGCCGGTCGCGCCGGGCAAAACGGTATTTCCGCGTTTCGCGCATCGCCCGGCTCGACGTGTCGGAGGAGACGTTCTCCCCGCGCCGCGTGCCGGACGAGCCGGAAGCCGAAGAAGAAGGGCAAGGGATTCGGGCCCATCTTCGCTTCGACCTGTCGGCGCGCATGCGCGTGCTCGAGCAGTTCCCGGGCGAATGCGAATATTTGGGCGATCGCATCGAAGTGCGCACGACCTTTTACAAAAAGGAGTATGCGCTGTCGGTCATCGCCAGCTACGGAACGACGGTCGACATCCTGGCGCCGGAGGGGCTGCGGGACGACAGCCGCGACGGCGCTGTTCGCGCAAAGAACGCTGTATCATATGCGCAACAACGGGTTCGGCCTTGCGATCGAAGCGGCGTTGTCGCCGATCGTCATGCTGTTTATTTTCACCTTCCTGTTCGGCGGGGCGATCGCCGGCTCCGCGAGCGGGTACGTTCAGTATTTGCTGCCCGGCATCCTTGTGCTGACGGTCGTGCCGCTAACGGTGTACAGCGGCACGACGCTGTGCACGGATATCGCCAAAGGCGTCTACGACCGGTTCCGCACGATGCCGTTCTGGCAGCCCGCCGCCGTCTTCGGCTCGATTGCCGCCGACGGCTTGCGCTACGCCGCGGCGCTGCTCGTCGTTTTGGCCGCGGGACTTGCGCTCGGCTTCCGGCCGGACGGCGGCGTCGCCGGCGCCGCGCTGGCAGCGCTGTACGTCCTGTTTTTCGCTTACAGCGCCAGCTGGGTGTTCGCGCTCATCGGCAATGCGGCCAAGCGGCCGGAGACGGTGTCGGGCACGAGCATGATGATCGTCTACCCGCTGCTGTTCGCCAGCAACGTGCTCGTCGACACGTCGACGATGCCCCGGTGGCTGCGGGCGGCGATCGAGTTGAATCCGATCAGCGTCGCCGTCAACTTGACCAGGGGGCTGCTGCACGGCACGGCGGATGCCGCCGACGTTGCGGCGGGCATCGGCGTCGGCCTGCCGCTGATCGCCGTATTCGCGCCGTGGACGGTGTACGTTTACCGAAAAGACAATTGCGGTAGGGGTGCGAGATTTCTTTATTTTTGCAGCTTGTAAAATTCAAGGAAAACGCATGGCGTGCCGATATAAAAAGATAGATGGTTTTCAAGGCTCGTCAAAGGCAGCTTGAACGCTGTCTACAAACCGCAAGGAGGCAGTGGAATGAAAGTAACGGGCAACCCCTACGCAACTTATCCGAAATTATCCGGCGAACGCCCGCCGACGGTTTGGCAAACGGGATCGAAGCTTCCGGTTCCGGAAGTCCCCCGCGACCTGCTGGAAATTAGCGACGAGGGGCGACGCAAGCTTGACTTGATCGACAAGGAAGCGACGAAAATCTCGATCCCGGAAAGCCCGAAGGATGACGTAAACGAAATCATGAAAATGTTCCGGCCGGAAACCTATGAAAAAATGAAAGAGCACCTCGATCGGGGGGATGTCAAGGAAGGCTTGAGCGTGCTGCTTTCCTTCGCCAAGGAGCTCGCGAAGCACCCCGATTGGATTCGAGAGTACCGGGAGGCGGCGCAGAAATAAAACGCGGCCAGAACCGTCCGAAACGTCGGGAATCCGATGTTCGGGCGGTTTTTTCGCGGTTCCGGGCTCCTGTCTTTATCGAAAAACTTTAAATCCGCGTGACGGATTCGGCGACTTCCTTCTTTGTCCGGCGGCAATCCTCGAGTTCGGGCACGGACGCCTGAAGCCGAATGTCATTGTCCGGGATTTTCCCGGCACGAATCTTTCCTGTAGGCGGCCGGCGATTGGCCGATGACCGACTTGAAATCTTTAATAAAATGCGCCTGATCGAAATAGCCGAGCTGCGCCGCGAGTTCCGCCCACTGCGCCGATTCTTCCCGCTCTAGCCGCTCCGCCGCTTCCTGCAGCCGGAACCGCTTGATCACCCATTTCGGCGTCACGCCGACATATTTGCGGAACAGGCGCTGCAGCTGCCGGATCGACAGCCCGGTTCGCTCGCTCATTTGCTCGACTTTGACGATCGTTCGGTCGTTCATCGTTTCCCGCACGATGCGATCCGCCAGTTCCGCCTGCGGATCGCGCTCCGGCAGCCGCGCCGACAGGACGAGCTCCGCCTGCTTCGCCATCTCCGCATCGTCGCCCGCATCGAGCACCGCGTCCAGCCACTCGCCGGCGCGGGGACCGAACGCTTCGGACGCCGGGACCGTCTCTCCGGTCAACGACGAGACGTCCCGCCGCCAAAACGGGAAAAACCCGCCCGCGCGAAACTTGACGCCGAGCACCCGGCCCGCTCCGCGCAATTCGCGCACGAACGGCCGCTTCGGGATGCCGTACAGCAGCGCCCGGCGTCCCTCGTCGTCCGACTCGAAAGCCAGGTGCACGTTCGGGAACGACAACACCGTCTGGGTGTGGCGCTGCCCTTCGCCCAAATCATAGCTTACGGTCCAGTAATGCTCGACGAACGGTTCGAGCGGCGGTCCCGGCGAGAAGCGGGACAACGCAAACTTGCCCTGTCCGGCGGCCGCTTGCAGGATGCCGCGCGTCGACGAGCCGTCCCCATGTTTCATGCGCACCAGCCTCCTGACATGTCCGCGTCGCCTTTTTACAATACAGACGAACGGCCAAGCTTCTATAATGGAGCCTAGCAAAAGAAAACCGATTTCGCAACGGCGCCGCAACGGCAAGCCCGGACGAAATCGGCGATGCGAGGCTCAAGATATTGCGAATCGGAGGAATGGAAATGGCCAATCCAAGCAACAGCGCGGGTATGACGGGGAAGCATGTCCGAAATGGGACCCCTAACGGGTACACCGCCATAACGCCGTTTGTCGTCGTGAACGATCCGGCAGAAGCGATCGCCTTTTACGAAACCGTTTTTGGGGCAAAGGCGAAAAGCGTGACGGAATTCGGCGACGACGGCAACAAAATTATCGTTCATGCGGACATCGACTTTGGCAACGGCTTTTTGCAGCTCGGCGCCGCCAACCCGGCCTATCGGCTCGTTCCGCCGCCGGGAGACGGCAATGCGTGCTATTCGCTCGGCATTTACGTGCCCGACGTCGACCGAGCTCTAGAACTGGCCGTAGCCAACGGAGCGACCGTGAGAGAGCCGGCGGCGAACTTTGTTTCCGGAGACCGGTACTGCAGCATTCTGGACCCGTTCGGCATCCGCTGGTCGATCATGACCCGGGTCGAGGATATTTCGGAGGAAGAAAGCTATCGCAGGGTGGCCGAGTGGAGCAAGAGCCAGTAACGCGAAAGGCATCGCGCGCAGCTCCCAGCGCGCGGTGCCTTTCGCTGCAAATGACGCCGGTCGGTCGACCCTATGGCCGAACCGGTCCGCGTCGTCTTGGGCCGGAATGCGACTTACACCAGCTTATGCCGGTACCACTTGTCGCCCTTGAAGCGCCAGGCGAAGATCAGGCCGCGAACGCCCCACTCCGCCACCATCGCCAGCCAAATGCCGGCAATCCCCATGCCGAACGGAATCCCCAACAGGTAGCCCAATCCGATCCGGAACAGCCACATCGTGGCCAGGGAAGCCGCGGACGTGAATTTCGAGTCTCCGGCCGCGCGCAAGGCCGCGGGCAGCACGAAGCTCGGCGCCCACAGGAAGGGCTGGGCGACGGAGATCAGCAGCACGAGCAGGAAGATTGTATCCGCGATTTCGTCCGGCGAAGCGTACAAGGCCATCAGCAGCGGAAATAACGGCAAAATAACGGCGGCAAGCAGCACGAACAGCAGGACCGAAAAGCCGAGAAACGACCGGATAAACTTTCGCGCGTCCTGAATGTCGCGGCTTCCGACGCACATTCCGACGACAGTGACGATCGCGACGCTGAGCGTATTGCCGCCGATCTGAAGGAGCATGGAGATCGAGCCGGCGATCGCGTTGGCGGTCACGGCGAGCGTGCCGAGCTGGACGATGAACGTTTGCGTCAGCAATTTGCCGCCGTTGAAGAACATCTGCTCGGCCGCGAACGGGAGGCCGATGAACAGAATCTTTTTCAAAAGGCCGAAATCCGCTTTGAGCAGCCGCTTTGCCGCGAAATCCAGCGTCTGGTTGTATTTGATCAAATAGACGAACGCGGCGGCGGCGCCGATCGCCCGGGCCGCGATCAGGGAGATCGCGAGGCCGTAGACGCCCATGTCGAACCCTTTGATGAAGACGAGATTCAGCAGGAAGTACGAGAGATTCATGATCAACGAGATGATCAGGCTCGCCTTCGTCTCGCCGACGCCTCTCAGCACCCCGGCCGCGGCCTGCTCCACGGCCAGAAACGGAAACGAAATGCAGCTCCCGATCAAGTAGATCGCCGCCAGCCGAAGCACGTCTTCCTCCACGCTGCCGAATAACAGATTTAACGTTTGTTCATGAAAGATCATCACGACGAAGCTGACGAGCAGGGCGACGACGGCGACCGCCAGGATCGCCTGGGCGGCGGAGCGGCAGACCATGTCCCGATTTCCGCTGCCCTTGTACTGCGCGACGATGACGGTTCCCCCGGTCGCCACGGCGATAAATACGCTAAGGATAAAAACGTTGAGCGAATCCACCGTGCTGACGGCGCTGATCGCGGCCACGCCGGAGGAGCTGATCATCGCCGTATTCAGGATGCCCATCAGGACGATGAACGACGTGTCGACGAAGATCGGCAGGGTAATCCCGAAAATTTGTTTGTAATCCAGGGAATTTCCCGTAAAATATCGGTTCAGCCAGTAGTCGGCTTTTCGTTTCAGAGCAACGCTTGCCCGGTTCAACAATTCATCACTGCTTTTTGTTATGACTTGATGGAACATCTGTATTCTACTCCAAGTATCGTGCGTCTGTAAAAAAGAAATCGGCAGAAATCGATCCTGCCGCGCGGCGCGAACCGAAATTCATCGGACGGCTGCAGTAGAATTCTTATGCTTCTTTTAGGTTCGTTTAACCTTCCTTTTAGATTCGTCCTTCATGATAGAGCCATCGACAGCATGGGAGGATGATTCGAATGAATGAACATACAACGAATGAAACGAACACGGAAAGAACGATCGAACCGGCGACGGAGAACCGCTATGACTCCGGGCAAAAGCTCAGGTCGATCCAGTCGGCCTACGAAAAAGAACTGGCGAAGGCCGATCGTTCGGCTGCCTCGGAGGGCGAGGGCGGCCGCCGGCGCGAAGCGCGTCCGGGACGGACGTCGGCTAGGTCGATTCTCGCGTCCTTTCTGGTCGGCGCTCTGGTCGTCGGAGGCCTCTCCTTCCTGTCGGACCGGCTGAGCCTGTTCACCGGCGACGCGTCCGGCGAGGCCGGGATGTCGGCATCGGGCGGCAGCGCCTATTCGGCTTCCTCCGGGATCACCACCGCTTCTCTAAACGCCGAAGATGATATTTCCTCGGTCTTCGAGCAGGCCAATCCGGCGGTGGTGGAAATCGAGAACTACGGAATCCCGACCGACACGTACGGAGCGTATCTGTTCGGCGGACGCGGCGGCTGGATGGACGGGCCGCAGCAGCAGCGGCAAAGCGCCGAACCCGAGCTGATGGGAACGGGAACCGGATTTTTCTTCAGCGAGGACGGGTACATTTTGACAAACGAGCACGTCATTGCCGACGCTTCGGAGTTGAAGGTGACCGTGCCCGGATACGCCGAGCAGCTGACAGCGGAGGTCGTGAGCGCGTACGAGGAGCTGGACATCGCGGTGCTGAAGGTCGAAAGCCCGGACGGCCAGGCGTTCCCGACGCTGGCGTTCGGGGATTCGGATCAAACGAAAATCGGGGATTGGGTCATCGCGATCGGCAATCCGTACGGCCTGGACCATACGATGACGGTCGGCGTGCTGAGCGCGAAGGAGCGTCCGATCACCATCGCGGAGGAAGACGGCACCGAGCATCAATACGAGCACCTGCTGCAGACCGACGCGTCGATCAACCCCGGCAATTCCGGCGGGCCGCTGCTGAACGAACGGGGCGAGGTCATCGGCATGAACACGGCGGTGAACGCCGAGGCCCAGGGCATCGGGTTCGCCATCTCGTTCGCGACCATTCAGAGCGCGCTAAGCGAGATGTTGGCCGGCGCTTCTGTAAGTCGTATACATTCGCAGCACTCTCCCTTGATCGTCCATAATTAGATGCCGACCTTCAAAACCGGCCGTTCTCCGAAACGGAGCTTGCCTTTCCATTATACAACAAATCGTTGGCCATACGTTGACGGCGACAGGAGCTTTCGGTAGGATAGACGAAACAGCTCCCGTCGCGCATCCTGCCGGTGCGTATCCAGGCGGGCCTTTATTCGTTTTAGGAGGAAGGTATGGATTTTATCAAAAACCTGCTGGCGGATCTCGGAGTTCAGGCAACGATTGCGGGCTATCTGGCCAATATGATCATGATCGTCGGAATCGGCGCGCTCGGCATCTTGGCGCATTTTATCACGAAAAAAGTCATCCTCAAGGTCATTACCCCTTACATTCGCAACAATCGGTTCAAGTGGGACAATTATCTGTTGGAGCGAAAGGTCATCCAGAGGCTTTCCCATCTGGTTCCGGCCGTCATCATCTATTATTTTTCCTTCAGCTTCCCTTCCTATCAGCACTTGATCGCGAAGGGCGTCGCCATCTATATCATCGTCGTGACGCTGGCGGTGCTGGACGCTCTTCTGAACGCGCTGAACGATTTCTATTGCACCTTTGAAGTCTCGAAAATGAGACCGATCCGCGGCTACATCCAGGTCGCTAAAATTATCATTTTTACCATCGGCGGAATTCTCGCGATCTCCAACCTGATCGGGGAGAGTCCCCTTATTCTCTTAAGCGGGATCGGCGCCTTGTCGGCCGTCGTCATGCTCATTTTCAAGGATTCGATCCTGGGGCTGGTCGCCGGGGTTCAATTGACCTCCAACGACATGGTGCGCGTCGGCGACTGGATCGAAATGCCGAAATACGGCGCGAACGGCGACATCATCGATATTTCCTTGAACACGGTAAAAGTCCAGAACTTCGATAAAACGATCACGACCATTCCGACTTACGCGCTCATTTCGGATTCCTTCATCAACTGGAGAGGAATGCAAAATGCCGGCGGCCGGCGCATCAAACGTTCCATTCGGCTGGACACGGGCAGCATCGCTTTTTGCAGTCCGGAGATGATCGACAAATTCAAAAAAATTCATTACCTGAGCGACTACATCGCCGGCAAAGAGAAAGAAATCGAACAATACAATCTGGAAAACGAAATCGACCGGTCCAGCCCGGTAAACGGCAGGGCGCTGACGAACATCGGCGTGTTTCGGGCGTATATCCAAAACTATCTCGAGCATCACCCCAAAATCCACAAAAGCATGACGCGCATGGTGAGGCAGCTCGAGCCGGGGGAAACCGGCCTGCCGCTGGAAATTTACGCCTTTACGAACGATACCGCCTGGGCCGCGTACGAGGGAATTCAGTCCGATATTTTCGACCATATACTGGCCGTCGCGCCGGAGTTCGGCCTGCGGGTGTTCCAAAGTCCGAGCGGTCACGATATGAAGAGCTTGTCGGCGAGAGAGCGGGTCGGCTATTACGAAGTGCGCTGATAATATGCAACTTTAGAGTTGCGAATTCGCCCCGCGCTATGGTACTATAGGTGCAACCGAAAAGTTGCATATAAGCTGGTTTTAGACCATGGAACGGAACGGGAGGCGCAGGAAAATGAGTCAAGTCACGGTGATGCGCACGATCTGGATCGATGCGCCGCAGGAACGCGTCTGGCAGGCGGTGACGGAGGCGGAGCAGCTCTCGCGCTGGTATGCGCCAGGATCGCCTTGGGAAATTCCGGAGCTTCGCGAAGGGGCGACCTTGTATTTTCATCATTCCCCCAACGAGACGAAAGATCAGGCCCGGCAGACGGAGGAAGGGTACGGCATGTCGCTGGAAAATATGCAGGCGCACATCGAGGGAAGGAGCTTGCCGCATTGAGCGTCGAGCTTGTTTTTAACGCGTTGGGCGAGCCGATCCGGAGACAGCTGCTGGAGACCCTTTCCATCCAGGGGCCGAAGACGGCGACGGAGCTTGCCCGGTCGTACCCGATTACGCGGCAGGGAATTCTCAAGCACTTGCACGTTCTCCAGCAAGCGGGCCTGGTGAGCGTCCGCCAGCATGGCCGCGGCAAACGCTACGAGCTGTCTCCGGAGCCGCTCGGCGAGATTTCGCATTGGGCGGAGGCGATCGGCGGCAGATGGGAGGATCGCTTGCAGCGTTTGAAGGGCATGATGGAGAACGGGGAGGAGACAGAGCGATGAACATCCGCAGTTTTGAGCAAGACATCGGCGAGACCCTGTTGGAACGAGGACACGACTATTATGCGGAAGGACGCGTCGTTGACGTCTACGAACAAGGGGAGCGCGAATATGTTTTCCGGATTCAAGGCAGCGACGACTACATGGTGGTCGTCAAGCTCGACGAACAAGGAGAAATCCTGTCCTCGAGCTGCGATTGCCCCTATGACTATTCATCCGTTTGCAAGCACGAGGTGGCGGCTTACTACGAATTGTCGGATCTGTTAAGCGGAGAGGATGAGGCACGCCAATCGGACGGACAGTCGGCGCCGGCCAAACGGCCGGATTTGCGGGAAGCGCTGAATTGTCTTTCCAAGGAAGAGTTGGTCAGCATCGTCCTGGAGCAGGCCCGCAAGGATGAGATTTTAAGAAATACCCTTATGGTCAACCATGCCGGAGGCGACGCCAGGCAAGAGCTGAACAAATGCCGGAAGCTGATCGACGCCATCGTCCGCAAATATCAAGGCCGGGGAGGCTTTATCCCTTACCGGGAAACGGCTTATTTTGCGCGCGAGTTAAGCGGCGTGTTGAATGTGGCAAGGAACGCGGCGAACAAGCCGCTGGCGCTGGATATTGCCTTTTTGCTGCTGGAAAATGCCGTCGAAGCGTTTCAATACGCCGACGATTCCGACGGCTCGATCGGCGGGCTGGCGGACGAAGCGCTGGAGCTGATCGAGGAAATCGCAGGCGGCAGCGGCGGGCTGGAGCCGCAGGCAAGAGAGCGAATGTTCGACAAGCTGCTGCAACGAAGCGACAGCGATGTATTCGAAGGCTGGGAAGACTACCGGATCGGATTGCTCCGAATAGGCACCGTTTTTGCCGATGCGGAAACGCTCCGGATCAGGCTGCGCGAGAAAATCGAAAACCGGATTCGCCAACATGCCGCCGACGAGTACAACAAGTACAGTACGGAAAGCATGCTCGGCATCCTGTTGGACATGCTGGAACAATACGGCACGGCGGAAGAAGCGGAACGATTCGTCAAGGAACAACTGCGATATTCATCTTTCAGGGAACGTTACATCCAAAAATGCTTGCAGGAAAAGAACTTTCATCAGGCGCTGGAGTCGGCTTTGGAAGGAGAAGCTCAAGACCGGTCGTTCCCCGGTCTCGTCGTCAAATGGAAGCAATTGAGATACATCGCGTATAAAGGACTGTCGCTCAAGGAAGAGCAGGAGAGATTGGCCAGAGAGCTATTATCGGCCGGACATTTCGAGTATTACGGCGAGCTGAAGCTTTTGACCGCCGGGGACGAGACGGTATATTCCCGTTTAAAGCAGGAGCTGAGCCAGGGAAGCAACTGGCAACAACAGGGCGTTTATCTTCGGCTGCTGGAAGAAGAGAACGACCTGGACGCGCTCATGGAGTATGTAAGGGAGAATCCGCGCAGCGTAGAAAGGTATGCAAGCAAACTGGCGGACCGGTTCAAGGATGAGGTCGCGGAGGCTTATCGAACTTTTATCCGCTCGGCGGCAAGCGCAGCTTCCAACCGAAAACAGTACAAGGACGTATGCGCCGTGCTGACCAGATTCAAGAAGATCGCGGGGAGCGATGTTCAACAGGAATTGGCAAGCGAATTAAAGTCGCGATATAACCGAAAACCTGCATTCGTGGAAGAGCTGGACAATGTGATGTAAGCGATTCTGGAGGGGGCGGGAAACATCGATTCGCGAATCCGCTGCGGCTGGGTCAACGACAGTCCGCTATACGTTCGGTACCACGACGAGGAATGGGGCGTCCCGGTTCATGACGACCGGAAGCAATTCGAGTTTCTGACGCTGGAAAGCGCGCAAGCCGGCTTGAGCTGGTATACCGTATTGCGCAAACGGGAGCATTACCGGAAAGCGTTCGCCGGATTCGATCCCGAGACCGTCGCCCGGTACGACGAGCGAAAGCTTCAGGAACTGATGCAGAACGACGGGCTCGTCCGCAATCGGCGGAAGCTGGAGGCGGCCGTCCGCAACGCCGCGGCGTTCTTGAAGATACAGGAGGAATTCGGCAGCTTCGACGCCTATATTTGGCGCTTCGTCGACGGCCGGCCGATCCGCAACGAGTGGAAAGAGCTGAAGGACGTGCCGGCCTCGACGCCGGCGTCCGACGCGCTCAGCAAAGATTTGAAAAAGCGGGGCTTCTCGTTCGTCGGCTCGACGATCTGCTACGCGCACATGCAGGCGGCGGGGATGGTGCAGGACCATCTGACCTGCTGCTTCCGCCACGAGGAGATCGCATCCCTTTATTGATCCGTCTGAAATCGGCAGCCAACCCATAAATTCATCGTCAAGCGCGAAGCCCGTTCGATCAAGAACGGGTTTTTTCCGTTTCCTCTAAAACGGCGTTCGAATGTCGGCCGCGGCGAATCGTTTATCGAATTTTAATCCATTTCCCGGCAATCGTTTATTTTTTCGAAGCCGGAATTTCAGATTTGGCCGTTACGATGGAGGGGCAAGAACATCAACGAAACCTTGGGAGGAGTCGAAATGGGGGACAACTGGCTGCTGGAAACGAGCGGATTGACGAAAATCTTCGGGTCCAGGACCGCCGTCGACCGGCTGAATCTTCGCATCGGAAAAGGGGATATTTACGGGTTTCTCGGCCGAAACGGCTCCGGAAAAACGACGGCGATCCGCATGATCACGGGACTCGTTCATCCCGACGCCGGCAAGGTACGGATTGGCGGATACGATCTGAAAACGCAGTTTAAAGCCGCGATCGCCCAGGTAGGCGCCATTGTCGAAAATCCGGCTTTTTACGCGTACTTGTCCGCGTCCGACAATCTTCGACTGATGGCGAACCTGCACCCCGGCGTCACCCGGAAACGGGTGGACGAAGCGCTTGAAATCGCCGGGCTGACCAAACGCGCGAAGGACAAAGTCGGTTCCTACTCGCTCGGCATGAAACAGAGGCTCGGCATCGCGGGCGCTTTGCTTCATCGGCCGAAGCTGATCATTCTGGACGAGCCCACCAACGGGCTCGATCCGCAAGGAATGAGGGAGATCAAGGAAGCTGATCGTTTTGCTGGGCGGAATCGTTTTTCTGCCCGTCCTTTTCATGAGCGTATCCGGCGTCCGCATGCAGGGAGCCGAGTCAAACGGGACGAGCGGGGCCCCCTTCGTTTTTACCGTCGGCTCGCTTGTCGCCGCATACGCGTTATGCGCGTACGCCCTGGCACGGGTGATTTCCCGGCACATCCTGGTGCCGCTTGCGGAATTGAACGCGGCTGCGGAGCAAATCACGAACGGCAACCTGGATTTTGAGATTCGGCAATCCAGCCAAGACGAGATGGGCCGTTTTATCGCCGCCTTCGACTTGATGCGCGCCCGATTGAAGGAATCCCTCGATCGGCAGGCGGCTTACGAACGATCCCGAAAAGAGCTGATCGCCAACATTTCCCACGATTTGCGGACGCCGATTACGTCCATCCGCGGTTACGTCGAAGGGCTGCGGGACGGCATCGCCCGCGACGAGCAAAAGGTCGACCGGTACCTGACCGTCATTAAGGACAAGACGGACCAACTCGACCGGATGATCGAGGATCTGTTTCAATTCGCTCAATTGGAGTCGGAGCGCCTTGTCATGAACGACACGGAAACGGACAGCCGCGAGCTGCTCGAAACCGTCGTATCGACGTTCGAGCTGGAATTCCGCGACGGTCCCGTCCATCTGGCCGTCGAGCGGCCCTTCCCCTCCCGGCTCGTGAAAGCGGATGCCGGCCGCATCGCCCAGGTTTTTGAAAATATCATCGAAAACGCCAGGAAATACGCTCGCGGCTGCAGCCAAATTGCGATCTCCGCCAAGGACGAAGGGGATAGAATCCGGATTGCGATCCGGGACGACGGCGGCGGGATTTCCGGCGAGGACGTTCCGTACTTGTTCGACCGGTTTTATCGGGGGGAAAAGTCCCGTTCCCGGGCGTTCGGAGGCGCCGGATTGGGCCTCGCCATATGCAAGCAAATTATCGAGGAGCATGGCGGACGCATCGGAGTCCAAAGCGAGCCGGGCGCGGGGGCCGAATTTTATTTTACGTTGCCGGTGCTTGGCGTTTCGGGGAGAAAATGATTCCAATAATGAAAGAGGACGCGAGCCGCGTCCTCTTTCCGTCGTGAGCCGTGTCTTCTATTCGTCGCGAGCCGCGCTTACAGCAGCGGCATCCCGGGTTGCGGCATTTGATCCATCGGAGCCGAGCCGTAGGCTTGCAGATAGGTGGCGGTCGTCGTATCCTGAAGCGTCGGCACCTGATAGTAGCCCTTCTGGTTCGCGTATTGGAAGCCTTCGTACGCCATGTCCGCGCAGGCGTTCGCCCCGTGCTGCATCATCCGGCGAAGGGTCGGATCGGCCATTTCGAGCGCGGCTTTCATTTTCAGGGAGGCGGAATGCTTGTGGCAGCCTACGACGCACAGCGCGACGTCCGCATCGTCGATTTCGTTCGCGGTCCCCGCGGGAGCCATCGTTTCCGGGTTGCGCAGGCCGTACGTCGGCTGGAACGACGGATTTGGGGTGTTCATCGGGGCCATGTTCGGCGCGGTGCCCATGCTGGCGTTCATGGAGCCCAAGTTCGTCGCGGTGCCTACGTTGCCCATGCCGGCGTTCATCCGACGCGCGGGAACGGCCTGGGAGGCCCCCTGACGGGTCGCGAACTCGACCATATGGTTGTACTCCATCGTCATCGCTTGCATGTGCCGATCCAGCATCGCTTGCAGCTGCTGATCCTTGGCATGCGGGCGGAACAGCTTCAACGTGTTCAATCCGCTAATGGCATTGTTCAGCACTTCGTGAAGCTCCATGACTTCGTGTGCGCCAAGCTTGTTCATTTTGTCAACCTCCGCATTGATTGTTGCATGGAACCGGAATCCATACGAGTAAATTTTGTACAACCGACTCGAATTTATTCGGATGATTTCGTTCGGATTTCCGGGAGACTGTTTCCATTGATGCCGGAACGTCGATGCTGGTAAAATAAATTTATGTCAACGTCCATCATCGCCACCAAATTTTATATCCCCGCGCCTCGGCCGAAAGCGGTCCTGCGCCGACGGTTAACGGAAAGATTGAACAAGGGCCTGCACCGAAAATTGACCCTTATTTCTGCGCCGGCGGGCTATGGCAAAACGACCTTGGTTTGCGAATGGCTCGCCGGCTGCGGGCGGCAGGCCGCATGGCTTTCGCTCGAGCAGGGGGACAACGAAATCGCGCGTTTTTTGACCTGTATGATTTCCGCTCTTCGGACGATAGCGGAGAATATAGGAGAAGGCGTGCTTTCCGTGCTGCAATCGCCTCAACCGCCGCCGACCGAGTCGCTTGTGTCGGCTCTTCTTAACGAACTCGCGGCCGTTCCGGCTCCATTCATCCTCGTTCTCGACGACTATCATGCGGCGAGTTCGAAAGGGGTCGACGAAGCCGTATCCTTTCTGGTGGACCATCTTCCCAAGCAGATGCACCTTGTCATGACGACCCGCGAAGACCCTGATCTTTCCCTGCCGCGGTTGCGGGCTCGGGACCAGTTAACCGAGCTGCGCGTTGCCGACTTGCGATTTACTCTTGCCGAAGCCGAAGCTTTTTTTAACCGTGCGATGGAGCTGAACCTGTCCATGGACCACATAGCCGGGTTCCAGTCGCGCACCGAGGGCTGGGTTGCGGGTCTGCATTTGGCTGCGATCTCCGTACAGGAAGATGAGGACGCCGTTCGGCTCCTGCAGTCTTTTACAGGCAACCACCGTTTCGTGCTGGATTATCTTGCAGAAGAAGTTCTGCAGCGGCAGCCCGAAGCCGTGCGGGCTTTTTTGCTGCGGACCTCGATCCTCGATCGAATGTGCGGATCGTTATGCAATGACCTCATGCTCGATCCCGAGGTTTCCGGAAAGGACATGTTAATCGATCTTGAACGCAAGAACTTGTTCGTCCTTCCCTTGGATAAGGAACGACGCTGGTATCGTTATCACCATTTGTTCGCGGATCTTCTTCGCAGACGGCTGAAGGAAAGCGCCGACGGGAGCATGATCGCGGAATTGCATAAACGAGCGAGCGCATGGCATGAGGACCACGGCTTCGAGATCGAAGCGTTTCACCATGCCGTACAATCCCGGGACACGGAGCGCAGCTCGCGTTTGCTTCAAGGCGACGGGCTGCCGTTGCATCTGCGAGGGGCCGCGGGAATTTCGCTCGACTGGCTGGAGTCGCTGCCGGCCTCGGAACTGGATGCCAGGCCCGCGTTATGGGCGATTTACGGTTCGGCTCTACTGATCGCGGGCAAGCCGACGGAGGTCGAACCCAAGCTGCGAGCGGCAGAGGCGGCTTTGGAAGGCGCGGAGCGGGACGACGGCGTCAGGGATCTGATCGGGTTGATCGCGGCGACTCGCGCTACGTTGGCGTCCTTGATGCTGACCGACAAGGAAGACGGCGCCCAACGAAAACTTCAGGCAGCCGAAGCGGCCATGCAAGCCACGGGGCACGAAGACAAGACCGATGAACTGGTCGGGTTGATCGCGCCCGCAAGCGAAGTTCGGATAAAAGGAACGCGCGGAATAGACGAGGTCATTGTCCAATCCCGCCGTGCGCTCGCGTATCTCCGACCGGACAACCTTCCGGTTCGGACGGCGTCCGCCTGGATGCTGGGCGCCGCTTGCCAGCGGCGGGGGGATTACGCCGGGGCTTGCGACGCTTATCACGAAGTCATATCGAACAGCCAAACGATAGGCCATCAATTGATGGCCGCAATGGCCATGATCGGCATCGGCCAAATACGGGAAGCGGAAGATCGGCCCGATCTGGCGGCAGAGCGTTACCGGGAGGCTCTGCGGCTTGCCGGCGATCTGCCGCACCCGGCCCTTCAAGAAGCTCGCACGGGACTCGAGCGCGTGCGCCGTGTCCTCGAAGGCGGAACGAAGGGCAAACGGATCGAGCCGCTTAGCCTGCGCGAAATCGAAGTGCTGGAGCTCATTGCCAACGGCCTCTCCAATCGCGAAATCGGCGAGAAGCTCTTCCTGGCATTGGATACGGTGAAAGGTCACAATCGAAGGATTTTCGAAAAACTTCAAGTGCAAAGACGCACGGAAGCGGTCGCCCGCGCCCGCGAGTTAAACCTGTTGACGCCCCCCCCAAAACCACACTAAAGTGTCTACAGGCCTCCTCCTCTTCGAGCTATACTGCAACTAAAACGAGCCAAGAGGAGATCAAGCATGAAAATGAAGGCAAGAGCGGCAGGGGCGTTGTTTCTGGTGTCGACGGCGGCATTTCTGATTGGAAGCGGAATGCTGGATCCTATTTTGCATCGGACGGATTTGCTCGCCGGCATGGACGCCGACCGAACAAACGTGTTCGCGGGAGTGTTCCTGGAGTTGATCAATGCGATAGCGGTTGTGGGGATTGCCATGCTTCTGCACCCTGTTTTAAAGAAATATAATGAAGCGTTTGCGTCGGGGTACTTCGGTTCCCGGATTTTGGAGTCTGCGCTGCTCATCATGAGTTTAATCGGTCCGCTTGTCCTTCTCGCCTTAAGCGATCAGGCCGTTTCCGCAGGAACTTCCGGCGACTCCTATTTGCAAACGGTAGGCCATTTGGCCGTGGATGCTCACTTCATGCTGTTCGAAATGGCGATGATCGTGCTGGGGGTTGGCAGCTTGTTGTTTTGTTATATCCTCTATCGATCGAGGTTGGTTCCGCGATGGTTGTCCGTCGTCGGTTTTATCGGGTATGCGGGATTGCTGGCCAGCAGCTGTCTGTCGATCGTCGGCTTGGATTCGGGAACCGTTCTCTTTATTCCGGGAGCGATATTCGAAATCGTTTTGCCGGTTTGGCTGATCGTCAAGGGATTTCATCTGCGCACGGAGGAACGGCGGCGCCCGTAATTTGCCGATGGCCCAGGTTTGAGTCGACCTCTCCATAAGGGGCAAGTTGTGATATATTCAAAAGAAAAGAATGACCTCTACCGGAGGGATGCACCACCATGATCCAGTCCAAAATTCAAGTCCCTCATAGTCGCAAATCATTGGTATCCCGGCCGAGGCTGATGAGCAAGTTTGACGAAGGGTTAGGAGTCAAGCTGACGCTCGTGTCCGCACAGGCCGGCTATGGCAAAACAACGGCGCTCGGCGAATGGGCGAAACAAAGCGGCGCGCTGGTGGCCTGGGTTGCTTTGGACAGGCTGGATAATGATTGGACTCCTTTTTGGAATTGCGTGTTATCTTCCATTCGGGAGAGAGTTCCCGGCTTCGGCAATGCGCTGGGCTTTCTTCCGGAGTCGGAGTCCGCGGCATCCTTCGAGTCTGCGATCTCGGCGTTTTTGAACGAGCTGAATCAGTTAAACGATGAGCTGGTTGTCGTGCTGGACGACTATCACCTCATTGAGTTTCCCGCCATCCATCATGCTCTCAGCTACCTTTTGGAGTATTTGCCTCCCCGCGCCCATTTTTATATCGCAAGCCGTACCGACCTGGCGTTCCCTACTGCAAGACTGTTGGCCAAAGGCGAAGTAAATCGTATCGATACGAATGACTTGCAGTTTAGTTTGGATGAAGGCGTTGTTTTTTTTAGGGACATGATGAAAATAACGCTAACGGACGAACAGGTGGCGGAGCTGTTCCGGCAGACGGAAGGATGGGTGAGCGGCCTGCAGCTCGCGGCCATTACGCTGAAACGCGGCGGCAATATTGCCGAGTCCATTCGCCATTTTAACGGCAGTCAGCGCGATATTTTCGATTTTTTGCTGGAAGAGGTCTATGGGCATCAGCCGGCATCCATGCGAGAATTCCTGCTGGCGACCTCCGTGCTCGCCAGAATGAACCGGGATTTGTGTCAGGCCGTAACGGGAAGGGCGGACAGCCAGGAGAACCTGGAGCGGCTGGAGCAATTAAATTTGTTTCTGATTCCGCTGGATGACCGGCGGAATTGGTATCGTTATCATCATCTGTTGTCCGATTTCCTGCAGAGGATCGGCTCCAGAGAAAATCCGGAGCTGCGGAGGCAATCCCATGCTCGCGCCGCGAAGTGGCACGAAAGTCAGGGACTCGACGAAGAGGCGATCGAGCATTATATCAAGGCTAGGCAGACGGACGATGCCGTCCGGCTGATCGAACGGGTTCTCCCGGAACTTATGCAATCGAAGAGCAATGTGCTCTTAAAATGGATTGCGTCTCTTCCGGAAAGCAGCTATGAACGCAAACCGGCGTTCGAGCTGTTCTATATCTCGAAACTGGTGGTCGACGGAGAATGGAATCAAGCGATGGGCAGAGCCGAGCAAGCGGAGCATCGATTCGAAGCGCTAAAGGATTCGGTTCCCGAGCCGGAATGGAACCGGTTGATGGGCAATCTTTGCTATTTCCGGGGGATTATCTCGTACCTGCAGCAGGACTTGCCCCGGACGTCGCATTATTTCGAGCTGCTTGATTTATATTTGCCGGAAGGCAGCGGCTTTCAGAATTTTGGAAGCAATCGGTATCAGGGCTACGATCAATTCACGGATCTTTTATCGTTGGCCAACGACCTCCAGGTCGTGGAGAAATTTCTGCTGAAGAGAATTAAGGCCAGCGAGACGAAAAAGAATTATCCTTTCGTCGGATACCAGTACTTGACGTATATTATGCTGCTCTATGAGTGGAACCGTCTGGAAGAGGCGGAGCGCTATCTCGGTCAGGCCATGGGCCGGGAGGATCTTCAGTCGAACCTGTGGATCCGGATTCAACTTCATCTTGCGTTTTCGGGGCTCCAGCAGGCTTTGGGCAAAGGGGAACAAGCAGTCGAATCGCTAACGCGGCTCGGTATGTCTATCGATTCGCCGGATGCTCGAATCATTATGCGGAGGATCGAAGCGGAGCAAGCTCATCTATTTTTGCGTCAAGGGCACATCCGGAAGGCGCTCGACTGGTCGGAACGTTGCGGGCTCTCGCATATGGACGAGGTCTTCATGCATCGCTTTGAGGAGCATTTGGTACTGGCAAAGGTTTTGGCGGCGGCCGAACGAACGGAGGAAGCAAGCCATCTGCTCGAAAAGCTGCAACGGTTGGCCGAGAAGGAAAATCGCCTTCGGGTACGGATTAAGCTGTTGATCGCGCGGAGTACGGTACTTCGGCATTCAGGTCATTTGCAAGAGGCTTTCGTTCCGTTGGGGACGGCATTGCGATTGGCGGAACCGGCGGGCTATATTCGGAGCTTTGTCGACGAAGGTCCGGAGATGGGAGAGATGCTGGCCGAGCTTCTGACGCAGGGACAGGGATCAGCTCATTCGTGGCTTCCTTTGGATTATATCGGGCGCCTTCTGGACGTTGCGCGCAATGGCGGGTTGAAAGAACCATCGCCGAAAGAACTTTTGACCGAGCAGGAAGCGAAAGTGCTGTATTTGATCGCGGACGGGCGGATAAACAAAGAGATCGCGTATGAGTTGAATATTGCGTTGGACACGGTGAAATTCCATGTGAAAAACGTTTATCGCAAGCTGGGCGCGCGCAATCGGGCGCAAGCGATTCGGCTTGGCAATCAATACGGTATCCTCGGATGAAGAAACGCCTACCTACCCCATTTTTATCGTCAGCCTACCTTTTCGGGTAGGTTTTTTTTGATTCGCTTCGTTTTAAAGTAGAGGAATGGGTTGCGCTAAACCAGAGGAAAGCCGAGGGAATATTCATGATTAGAAAATATCTGTCTTTTGTATTGGTTTTATTAATCGCTGCAAGCCTGATCCCTGCGCCGCCTGCGGGCGCTTCCGGACTCGTACCGGATGAATCGGGCTGGACGAAACCCGATTCCGGCACGTTAAACGATCTGCGCGGCATCAGCTTTGGCAACGGCACGTTTGTGGCGGTCGGGGAGAGCGGATGGATCGCAAGATCCGGCGATGGAGTAACCTGGACCGGCAGTCCCGCGATAGATACGCCATTTTTGCTAAACGGTATCACTTTTGACGACGATCACGACAAATTCGTGCTCGTGGGGTACTCCGGGTTGATTATGACCTCCGTTGACGGAGAAGCATGGGCGAATCATCAATCGACATCGGGTACGGCGGAGCCTCTTGAAAGCGTTGCTTACGGAAACGGCATTTATGTGGCGGTAGGACACGAAGGAACGATCGTCAGCTCTGACGACGGGGAGAACTGGACAAGTCGAACGTCGAACACATCCGAAATGCTTTATGGCGTCGCCTATGGCAACGGAAAATTCGTGGCGGTGGGGGACGGAGGAACGATTCTGATCTCCGCGGACGGACAAAATTGGTCAAGCCGCACGTCAGGCACCGACTGGTATCTTGGGGGAATCGCTTACGGCAACGGCAGGTTTGTGGCAGGCGGCTCCCTCGGAACTACAGTGTCCTCATTCGATATGGGGGAGAACTGGACGCTGGGGTCGGCCGGCGCGATGTCTCATCTTTTTGGCGTTAGTTATACGAACGGAACGTTTATGGCGGTGGGACGGGACGGTACGGTCGCAACCTCCGCGGACGGAACGAGCTGGAGGCCGTTTCCTTCTCCGGCTCCCGTTGAGTTGCGAAGCGTTGCTTACGGGAAAGGAATGTATGTTGCCGTAGGAAACGAAGGGAAAATTATGCAATATACGAATACGGATCTGAGCGGACTCGAGCTGTCGAGCGGGACGCTGAGTCCCGAGCTTGCTTCCGGAACCACGAGTTATACGGCCAGTGTGGAGCATGGCGTAGGCAGCATCGCCGTAACCCCGACAGTGTCGGATTCTAAAGCGACGGTGACCGTAAACGGCGAGGCGGTGGCGAGCGGCGAGCCGTCGGAAGATATTCCGCTGAGCGTGGGAAGCGGCAATACGATCGAGATCGAGGTGACGGCGGAGGACGGCACATCGGCCAAAACCTATATCGTGGCGGTAACGCGTGCCGGGCCGCCCGGAAGCGATGCGGATTTAAGCGGGCTGACGCTGTCGAGCGGGACGTTAACCCCGAATTTCGAACCCGGCAGGACAAGCTATTCCGCCAGCGTCGGCCATCTCGTGGATCGTATTACGGTAACGCCGACGGTATCGGATACGAAAGCGACGGTGACCGTAAACGGCGTGGCGGCGGCAAGCGGCGAGCCGTCGGAAGATATTCCGCTGAGCGCGGGAAGCGGCAATACGATCGCGATCGAAGTGACGGCGGAGGACGGCACATCGACCAGAACCTATACAGTGGAGGTCACGCGCGCCGTGCCGCCCAGCAGCGATGCGGATCTAAGCGGACTGGCATTATCCAGCGGAACGTTAAGCCCGGATTTCGAACCCGACACGACAATCTATTTCGCCAGCGTCAGCCATCTCGTGGATCGAATTACGGTAACGCCGACGGTATCGGATACGAAAGCGACGGCGACCGTAAACGGCAAGGCGGCGGCAAGCGGCGAGCCGTCGGAAGATATTCCGCTGAGCGTGGGAAGCGGCAATACGATCGCGATTGAGGTGAGAGCGGAGGACGGCGCATCGACCAAAACCTACATCGTGGCGGTAACGCGTGCAGGACCGCCGGGCAGCGATGCGGAACTGGTCGGGCTGACGCTGTCGAGCGGGACACTGCGACCGTATTTTGCTCCCGGCACGACAAGCTATTCCGTAAGGGTCGATATGAGCGTGAGCAGCATCACGGTGATGGCCACGCCGGCGGACGACGGCGCGACGGTGACGGTAAACGGCGCTGTCGTGGCGAACGGCACGCCGTCGAAAGCCATCCCGCTTGGAAGCGGCAATACGATCGCGATCGAGGTGACGGCGGAGGACGGAACGACGAAGAAGACATATACGGTCCAGGTGACGCGTACGGCGGAGCCTCCCGGCAGCAATGCGGATTTGAGCGGCCTGGCGCTGTCGACCGGTACGCTTGTCCCGGAGTTCGATCCCGATCAGAAAAGTTATGTTGCCTATGTTCATTATGACGTGAGGAGCATTCAGTTGACGCCTGCGCTTGCGGACCCCAATGCGCAGGTGTACGTAAACGGTGAGCTCGTAGCAAACGGCATCGCTTCGGGACCGATTTGGCTGAGCGTAATGGATAACACGACGATCACGATTCGGGTGGAAGCGGAGGACGGAACGACGACGAAGACATACACGATCGAGGCAACGCATTCGGCCGACGTTCCGAGCGATGACGCGAAATTGAGCGGCCTGACGTTGTCTGCCGGAACGCTGACCCCGGCGTTTGCGCCGGACACGGTCAGCTACGCGGCCAGCGTGGACAATAGCGTGAGCAGCATCGCGGTGACGCCGACGTTGTCGGACAGCGGAGCGACAGTGAAGGTGAACGGAGTTGTGGTGGAAAGCGGCACTCCGTCGGAAGCGAAACCGCTAAGCGTAGGAAGCGACAACGCGATTACGGTCACGGTGACGGCGGAGGACGGAACGACGGAGAGGACGTATACGGTCCGGGTGACGCGCGCGGCAGCGCCGCCGAGCAATGACGCGGACGCGGATCTGAGCGGCCTGAAGCTGTCTGCCGGAACGCTGACCCCGGCGTTTGCGCTGGGCACGGTCAGCTACGCGGCCAGCGTGGACAATAGCGTGAGCAGCATCGCGGTGACGCCGACGTTGTCGGACAGCGGAGCGACAGTGAAGGTGAACGGCGCGCCGGCAGCGAGCGGGGCGGCTTCGGAAGCGGTTGCCTTGAACGTCGGAAGCAATACCGTAACCGTAGTCGTGACGGCCAAAAACGGGACAACGAAGACGTATACGATAATCGTAACGCGAGCTGCCGATCCGGTCCCGCCGTCTTCTCCGGGTCCTGCTCCCGTCGGCGGAGGGGGGAGCGTGACTCCGAATGGGAACGAGAACGAGAGCGGGAAACTGTCGCTTCCGGCGGGGAAAGCAGGAGAAGTTAGCCTGGAAGACGGGGTAACGATTGAGATTCCTGCGGGCGCAACAGATCAAGAATTAACGCTAACGATCGAACGAGTGCTGAACGCCCAAGGGTTGTTAACGAATCATGCGGTTCCGGTCAGTGAGGTATTCGAAGTGCTGAAGAACTTCGCCGATAACTTCAAGACACCGATTAAGCTGACTTTCGCTTTCGATCCGGCCAAGCTGAGCGAAGGTCAACGGCCGTCCGTCTTCTACTACGACGAAGTGAGGAAAGAATGGATTGAAATCGGAGGAACCGCGAGCGGCAGCAATATCGTCGTCGAGGTAGACCATTTCACGAAATTCGCGGTTTTTGCCGTAACCAAAGCTGCGGAAACGGAGGTTGCCTTCAGCGATATTGCAGGACACTGGGCCGAGGCGGCCATTCGGCAAGCGGCAAGCGTCGGCATTGCCGACGGGTATACGGACGGTAAGTTCGAACCGAACCGGACTGTAACCCGCGCTGAATTCGCGGTCATGCTGATGAATGCGATTAAACCGGAAGGAGAAGGAGAAGGGGCAGCGCTAACCTTCGCGGATGAACCGGCAATCGGAGCCTGGGCGAAAAAAGCCATTGCGCAGGCGGTCGAAGCAGGCATAATTGCCGGCTATCCCGACGGCACCTTCCGTCCGGATTCCGAGATCGCGCGCGCTGAGATGGCGGCGGTGATCGCCAAGGCGCTCAAGCTGACGATTGAAGAAAACGCGGCAACCGGCTTTTCGGATGACAAGAGCATTCCGTCGTGGGCAAGAGGAGCTGTGGCGGCCGTAGAGAGACTTGACCTTATGGAAGGCAACGAAACGGGCCGATTCCGCGCCGATGCTCGGGCAACCCGAGCGGAAGCCGTTACCGTTCTGCTGAGGATGCTGGAGCAAAAAAGCAAGTAAAGCAGCCTTGCGAAGGGGCTCTTCGAAGCCGGTCCAACCCGTTCGCTAATGCTTGTTCGCCGCCCCGCAAGCGCGCTAACGTTCCAGCTGAGTCGTGGCGACTCATTTTAAGCCGCATCGTTTATGCCCCTCTTTTCTCGGCTTTTACGTGGAACCGGATCACCCCGCGATCAAGGAGCTGTGCGCGCCTCTCCGCCATGCCCGGAACGAGGCCTGCCGAACGATGGTCGACCGAATCCGGGACGCCGGCTACCGGATCGAATGGGCGGAAGCGGAGGCCTACGTCGCGGGCGGGACCGGCGTTAACAAGCAGCACATTATGCATGCCTTGACTGATCGGGGATATTGCGACGCCATTTACGGCCCTTTGTACAAAAAGCTGTTCGCGCGCGGCGGAGAGGGCGTTCCGCCGGGAATCGCCTATGTCCCGCTGACTTATGTCGATGCGGCGTCCGCCATTCGGGCGATCCTTGCCGCGGGAGGCATTCCGGTGCTGGCGCATCCCGGCCAGATGGACAATTACGACGCCGTCCCGGAATGGGCGGAGGCCGGGCTCCGGGGCATCGAGGTCAAGCATCCCGATCACGGGCCGTTCGACGAGGCGAGAGCCCGGACGCTGGCGCATCAATTCGGGCTGGTCGCGACGGGCGGGTCCGATTTTCACGGCTTTTACGGGACTGCAAAACAGGCGCTCGGCTCGCAAAACGTCGGGCTCGAAAGCGTCGAAAGGCTGAAGGCGATGAAACGGGGACGCGCCGGGCAGCGAAAGCTGTAACGGGCAAGCCATTTCGAAGGCAAAAAAATAGAACGCGCGTTCCTCTTCGTGATATAATGGAACAAGCAATAGAATGGCTCATAAGGGCGGTCGGCTAATCTCCCGGAGGGAGGTGATGCCTGTGGAGGTCTACCAAGCATTGACGCTGATGATTTCATTCGCGACATTGGTTGTGTTTTTCCTTTCCTTCCACAAAAAGAAATAGACCGCCCTTGTCCAATGGATGCGGTCTATTTCTGCCGTTACGCCTGGTCAAGCCTACCGCCCTTAAAAGCGGCTATTGCTCGGGGAGTCGTGTTAGCCGCACGGCTCCTTTTGCATTATAAGCACTTTGTAGGTTTAGTATACCATCGGAGGATTTGCGTTTCAATCCTGTGGCTTCCTTTATACCCCGGCTGCCGTCCCCATCATACTCGCGCCTTCCTTCGTCAGCGTATACTCGACGACGGCGCCGCTCCAGAAGTGGAACTTCAGCAGCACGTTGCCGTCGTTGACCTCCCTGAAAAAGTTTGAATTCAGGACGATTTCCCCGGTATCGTAATTCGGCTCGAACGTATATGAAAATTCCTTGAAAGCGTCCAGTTCTGCGGGCCCGCGTTGCTGCCGTCTTCGTACCGCGCTTCCATCGTCGCCAGAAGGTCGCCGTTGAACTCGGCCGGAATGGTGAAGGAGCCGGTCTGACCCGCGGCGTCTCCCAGAACCGGAATGTCGTAGGCGATAACCCTGAACGTCCAGTCCGCTCCTTTGTTGAAATCGGCCTTCAGCCATGCCTGGGTTCCCGTCTCGCCGGAGCCGGAGATAGAACCCCAAAAATCGGATGAAAAATCAGGCGAAAATTCGTGCTGTCCGAGAGAAGGAGCCGACAAAAAAGCCGGGTTTCTCCCCTTGCTGGAGAAACCCGGCCGTTTTGTCCCCGTCCGTTATTGCGGATCGGCGCTAAGGACGATGTGGCAAGCGGTCAGCTTCGGAATCGTGTACGTAAACGAATTGTTCTCGATTCCCTCGACCGGAGCGCGCTCCGTTACGGCGTCATTTTCGCCGTCGAACGCCCATACGCGAGCCGATGTGTACGTCGTTCCGCCGTCGATGTTGAAGCTGGCGTTCATTTCGTAATCGTTGTTTTTGTTCAATACGATCAGGTGCAGGTTGTTGTCGCTGTCCCGATAGACGGAGCCGTACACCGAGCTGTTCTCGATATCGGACGTTTCGGCTCTTACCTTCGTATCGCCGAACTTGGAATTGTTGCCGTCGTAATCGCTGTACAATTTAAACGCCGCGGTGATATACGTCGAAGCCGTGGCGCCGCCCGTCATTCGCCAGAAGTTGGCCATGTAAACGCCGTATTTGCCATAGATGCCCAACACGTCCGCCTGGGCGATGCCGCCGTAGACGTTGTCCTCGCCGCCGTAGTTGTACTCCGTGAAGGCGAGCTTGGTGCCCGGGTAATACGTGTTGATCGTCTGGTTCAGTCTCGGGATCAGCGGGAAAAACTCGCTGTTCCAGCGGAACAGGCGGCTGGTTTCCACCGGCTCGCTGTAGCTCGGATCCCACAGCTGGCGCGGAGCCTGCAGACGGGCCAGATTCGTTTCCGGCACGTTGTTGGACCTGTAATCCTGAATCCGGTAGCCTCCGGCTTCCGTTTCCGGGTACCAGTGAACGTCGAGCACGTCGAGGAGCCGTTTGCCCCCCAGCTTTTCGCCTTCCGCGCGGAATTGGTCGAGATAATAATCGAGGTACCAGTCGTACGAGCCTTGCAGCTGCGGCCAGTCGGGCGCCGCCTGCATGCTGTACATATCGTCGAAACCGAACGTTACCGGTCCGAAGATTTCCGCGTTCGGATCCACTTTTTTGACCGCTTTGGCCAGCGCCAGCCCCTTGTTCAGCACTTCCTCCGCTCCGGAGGGGTTCGGGTGCATGAACGGATGCGTCTTCCTCCAAATGCCGGGCTCGTTGTCGATTTCGTAGCCGCGGATTCCCGTCGGCGAAGAGGCGCCCCCGAATTTGTTCACCAGATAGTTGACCAATTCGTCCATATAGACGTACGAATCGCCGGTGTCTGGAATTGCGTCGAACGGCGCTCCTTTTTCGGGCTTCACTTCGACCCAGCGCGAGGAGGGAGCCGTTTGGCTTTCGTGGACGGTACCGTTCGCGTCTTTGGCTACGTAGCCCGCCGTTTGCAGCGTGGCCAGCGTGTAGGCGCCGGTATCGAGCGACTTTTGATGGAAGCCGGTAATGCCGATGGCCGGCTCGGTCGGCTCCAGATGCCACGGCACGCCTCCATAGTAATGCGCGACAAAATTGTCGCTGTGATGACCGGCGTCGTCGCCGGAGTTCGAAGCGTTGTTTTCCCAGTTGTACGTCGACAACCGGTTGCCGCCGATGCGGCGGGACGTCCATTTTTCCGTGCCCGTCAAATCGTCGTTCGTGCCGTAAATATACGGGCTGATCGGCGCCCGATCCTTCGACGTGTCGACATCGATCCGAACGTCGAACGGTCCGGTCGGCGTATTCGTCGTGTTTTGCGTCAGCAGATCGCTCCAGGCGCCGAGGGTCGAATTTTCCTTGGCGCGCACCCGGTACGTATGCGCGGTCCCCGGCTCCAGCCCTTCGTGCGCGTACGTCGTTGCCGTTCCGTTATCGACGACGGTTCCGTCGACTTCGATATCGTAGCCGGTAATTTCGGCTTCCGGCGGCGCTCCCCACGACAGCGTGATCGACGTGTCGGTTTTCGTCGCTTTCAGGTTCACGGGCGCCGGAATGTCTTGCAGGCCGGTCGTTTTGACGGACAGCGGGGCGCTCCACACGCTTTCCTTCGCTTCCGTTTTCGTTTTTACTTTGTACGTATGACGGCTGCCGGTTCTCAGCCATTCGTGCGTGAAGGACGTTCCGCTTACCTCGTGCGGCTTGCCGTCCGCCAGGACGACATAGGAAACGGCGCCTTCTACCGGCTGCCAATGGAGCGCAATCGACGTATCGGCAGGAACGGCTTCGATGCCGCCGGGGAACGGCGGCAGGTCCAGCGGAACCGGCTCCTCGCCCCAGACGCGCTCCCCGGCCAGATAGGCCGTTACGTTCATGTTCGGAACGGAGGTGCCGGAGGCGTTAAACGAATAGTCGTTGCTTAGGTTGAAGTTGGACCAGTCGCTTTTGTTGATCCAGGTGCCGATGATGACGGACGATCCCGGATGGAGCGTGCCGGCTTCCGGCTTGAAGCCGAACTCCAAGTACGTGTCCGCCTTATCGGAAGGAATCGGCATGGTCACGAAGCGCGGGACGGCGCTGTCCGCGGGAACCGTGCTCCAGAATCCGATGGACAGGGGAATGTCCTCGCCGTCAACCGTAAAGTAATAGCGGATTTTCAAATCGTTCAGATTGACGGGTCCGTCGCCCGTATTCGTAATGGTGAAGTTCGGACCGAGCATCGGCGATTCCGTCTCCGTCCCCGTTTCCGTTTCGACCTTGATGGCGGATGCCGGAACCGTCGTGTCGGGCAGCGTGCGCGCCGTCACGGCCGGGCTCCATTCGCTTTGGGCTTCGGCGTTTTTCGCCCGGACGCGGTACGTATGCTGCGTATCCGGCTGCAGTCCCGCGTGCTCGTAGGACGCGTCCGCTCCGAGCTCGAGAACCGCGCCGTCGGCTTCCAGCTCGTAGCTCGTCGCCCCCGAGACCGGGCTCCAGCTCAGCGAGACCGCCGTCCGATCCGCGGCCGCGGTCAAATCCGCCGGCGCCGGCAGCGTTCCCGGAGCCGTGCCTCCGCCCCGGACCGCGATGGACGCCGCCCCCGTGAACCATTCGTAAATGTCGGCGTCCCAGCCCGAACCGAAAATGCCGACGCTGACAATATAAGACCCCTCCGGCATCGACGCCGGAACGTTCCAGATAATCGGAACCCGTTTCGTTTCGCCGGCCTCGACGTGCACGGGGTCGACGATCAGCTGCGCGCGCTGTTTGAACGAAGCGTCGAAAACTTCCAGATCGACCAGGATCGCGGCCGATTCCGAAGAGGCGACGTCGACATAGAACGTCGTGCTTGCCCCGGGGTCGACTTCGGGCGCTTCCGTCGTTACGGCCGCCTGAATCGCCGCGTTCGCATGCGCCTCCTGCCGCTCCGGCGGAAGAAAGACGCCGGTAACCAGCATCAGCCAGGCCGCCGCCGCGGCCGCCCATCGTTTTCTCCTGAGCGTTTTTGTTGCTTCCATCATGAACCCACTCCCGTTTTGCATGAATTTTAAAGCTTCGGTGCTCCATCGGCACGACAGCCATGTTATCACGTACATTCGAAAAAAGATGTGTGGGAGGTTACAATTCAGGAAAAAAATAGGGGGCGTCCGCGCGAAACAGCCCGGCAAGGGGAGTTTGCATGGGAAATCGCACTGCAATTGCCATGGAAAGCGGAAAATGGAGGGGGTTGTTCGTAGAACCGCCCGACGCGACGACTCTTCATCGAAAATCGTGCGGTTCGCGAACGAGCGGGCGGATGAAGCTGGCGTCCTTGCGCATCCGCCGCACGTTATCCTTCGTCGATTGGGTACGGCCGGCTCGGTCAGGGGGTAAAGCGCCGGATTTCCGCCTCCGTCCAGCCGATTTCGTAAGGCATGGCCAGCTTCCGGGCCAGCCGCAGGCTGCGGCTCCAGCTTTTGCGGGCTTTGCCGAAGTCGCCTTCGCATCCGGCGACGATGCCCGCAAAAGCATGAAAACGCGGAAGGGCGATCGGGAACACCTTGGCGAACCCTTCCAGCGATTTCATCGCTTCGCCGAGCGAGGAGCGGTAATAAGCGCGGTCCTCGCCGGGCGAATTCCAGAGGGCGAGCAGCGCTTCCACCAGCGCCGCGTATCCGTCGAAGGCGTAGTACGTCGTCGGCTTGGAGGCGGTCGTCAGCGGGAGGCCCAGACCCGCGTAATGCTTCGCCTGCTCCGCTCGACCCGTCTTTATATAAGCCAAAGCCGACAAATTGTAAAGGCGAATTTCTTCCGTTCGGCCGATGTTGACCGGAATCAGCGCCTCGGCTTCCGTCAGATGACGGATCGCGTCCTCCGCCCGGCCTTCGTAGAGGGCGTTTTCGGCCAGCGCCAGCAATCCCCACGATTGGGCCTGGGCGTTCCCGCTGGCCCGGCCGGATGAATAAATCGCTTCGGCGAGGGCGGAGCTCTTCCCGAAATCCGCGTCATGATACGCCAGCGCCTTCACCATCAGGTAGGACGAGGCCTCCCAATAGCGCCGGTCCCCCATTTTTTCATAGATGCCCATCGATTGCTCGGAATACCGCTTGGAAAGGGACCATTGTCCGATTCCGATATAGTAAAGCGAAAGGTCCATGCTGACCCAGGCTTTGGCCGACAGATCGTCCGTCCGTTCCGCCGCTTGCGTCGCCTGCTTGATGTAAGCTTTGGCAAGCGGGTGCAGGGACATAATGCCGGCGGTTACGCACATGTTGCCGGAAATCTGGGCCAGCTCGGCCGAGGGTCCGGCCCGTTCCGCCAGGTTGATGGCATGCAGCGAATGATAAAGGTTGTCCGCCGCCATATTGGAAAAAAACGCGATCTCGGCCAACCGCCAGTGGCAGAGCGCCTGCCCAAGCAGCAACTCGCGGCTTCCGGCCGGTTTTTCGATAAAACGGGAAGGCAGCGTACGGTGGACGAGCTGGCGAACGACCTGGGCGGCCACGTCTCTTTTGAATTGCTTCGAAGTCGAAGCCGCAGGGCGTCCGTGCAGCGTTAAGGCCTGGCCGATCCGCTCCGACGCCTGGGCCATATCCCCGATGCCCATGTAAGCTTCCCCAAGCAGCCGGTGCCAGCGGGCGGAAGTTTCCGCGGACGCCGGAACCGCTTGGCCGTTCACCAATTCGGAAAACACATGAACCGCTTCTTTGTAAGCTCCGGTGCGCAGCGCCTGCAGTCCGACTTTTTCCAAATAATAGACCGTCTTGTCGGGCTGCTCCGCCCTGGACCAATGATAGGCCAGCACGCCGTAAAGGGAGGACGCATCGGCGTGCCGCTTCTCATACCAGACCGCCAGCGCGCGGTGAAGCTGCTTCCGCTGGGAATGAACGAGCATGTTGTAGCTGACCTGCTGCGTAATGACATGTTTGAACAAATACGACGGTTCCGTTTCGGCTTCCTCCCGCAGCGTCAGGCTGGCTTCGGTCAGACGGTCCAAATGGCCCTCGAGCCGGTCATGCTCGGTCGGCATGGGCATCGTGCCGTGCAAGGCGTAGTAAGGGAACGCCCTTCCGATGACGCTCGCCACTTTCAAGACAAGCTGTTCGTCCGCCGGCAGGCGATCGATGCGGCTCCGGATGATGCCTTGTATGGTCGTCGGGAAATCCAGCTCCCGCAGATCGTCCGTCTGCCTGGCGAAGCGGCATTCGCCGTTCTCGATTTCGATGAACCCGCTGTCGCGCAAGGCGTAGGCCAATTCTTCGATGAAGAACGGGTGGCCTTCCGCCTTTTCCGAGATGAAGCTGCCGACGGCTTCCGACAGGCGGGAGACGCCCAGCCGATTGGCGATCAGCTCGAACGTCTCGTCAGGCGACAGCTCACCAAGCCGAATGACGGTCGCCGAGGGCAGCTTCAGCAACGGCAGGTCGCGCAGATGCTGATGCTCGCCGTCCGGCCGCGAAGCGACGAGAAGGAGCGCTTGCGGCAGTTGCTGCGACACGGCGAACAGCAGCGCCCAAGTGGACGAGTCGATCCAATGGGCGTCATCCAGCATCAGAACGAAGGGCGCATCGCCCATAAACCGCTTCATCAGCCGGATGACGAGCGCGTGCAGATTGTCCGCGCGTATTTGACCGGTCATCTGGCGAGTCCACTCGTTGTCCGGGATTTCGAACGGCAGCACCTCCGAAAGCAGCGGAACCAGATGCCGCGAATCTTCCGTCGCTTCATGGATGATGCGAAGCGCCTGCTCGTAGCGAAGCTCCGAACCTTCGGGCGCCGCGGCCAGGCGCAGCAGCGTAACGAAAAGGCTCCGCCAAGGATAATAAGGCGTCCGCTGTTCGATGGCGTCGGCCTCCCCGTATAGAACGGTCGCGCCTCTTCCTTCCGCTTCGAGCTGCGCCTGCCGGAGCAGGAGGGATTTGCCGATGCCGGCTTCGCCCATCAGGCAGACCACGCCGCCTTCTCCTTGGAGGAGGCGCTCCAGATGCCGCTCCAGCAGCGCGGTTTCGGCCGTTCTTCCGACGAGCGTCCGGCGTTCGGCGCCCTGCGGGTCCGCCAGGCCGAGGGGGGAATAGACCTTTATCGGACCGGGCATCCCCTTGGGATGAACCGTTTCCGCGGCCTGAAACCGGATCGCCGGGCCCGCGGCTTCGCATGTCGCGGAGTCGCACAGAACGGTTCCGGCCGGGGCCAGCTGCATAAGGCGCGCCGACAGATTCATCGTGTCCCCGATCTTCGTAAATTCACGTTTGCTCGCATTGCCTATGGAACCGTAAAAGACGAGTCCGGTGGCCAGCCCGATCGAAAAACCCGGCGCCGAGCTCCGTCAGCCGCTGCCGGACGGCCATCGCCGTTTTGACGGCGCGGGCGGCGTCGTTTTCGTGGGTATAAGCCGGCAGGCCGGTTGCCGCGATCGCCGAGCAGCCCTTGTCGTCGAGACTGAGCTTGTGAACGGTTGCCCCATGCTGCTCCGCGGCCAACCGAATCGCTTCCGCCGTCTGCCGGAGACGTCCGGCGTCGAGACGCTCGTGGAAGTCCGGTAGATGGATAAACAGAACGGAAACGGTCCGCATTTCGGCTTCCCAGTCTACGCGTCCGGATTCCCCCGCCGGAAACGGACCGGATGCTTCGGCGGAATCGAGCGCCGTTTCCGTTCCGGCTTCCGCGCCGGCATGAAAACGCGCGACGAAAGCTCCCCCGCCGCCCGGAGAAGGCTCGGCCTCGCATTGATGCCGGACTCGCGCATAAGCCTCTTCGGACAGCAGCACTTTGCCGGCTTCCGTGTGCGGGCTGCAGGCGCGCAGTTGAACGAAAGGCTCGCCCGCGAGCACGAGCTCGAGTCCGCGTCCGCTGCCGTCGACCGGGCAGGCTTCGATCCGGCCCGCGCTCAGGCAAACGCGGAGCGAGAGCGGAAGGCCGGGAAGCATTTCCCGCCGATGCAGCGCCCGCTGAAGGAACAGTCCGCACTCCGCCGCCTTCCGCACGCAGGAAGCCGGATCGCGATCGGCTTCTTCCTTCCAGACCGCCAAGAGAGCGTCGCCCGCAAATTTGATAACCTCGCCTCCCGCCCGGTCGATGGCCGCGATCATCGTATCGAAGCAGGCATTGAGAATAAGCGAGATTCTTTCGGTGCCGCCCGCGCCCTGCTCGGTGAGCCGCTTGCTCAGTGCGGAAAAGCCCGAAATATCGACGAACAGCATCGCGCCCTCGTACCGCCGCGCCGGGTCCGACGCAGAAGTCCGGGGAGAGATTGAAAGGTTCAGATCGCTTGACATTTATCTTGTTCCTCGGCTTTTATTTTGGAATGGGGAATAACAACTCTATTATACATTCCGAAGGCGAAATGGATATTATTTTCAGAGGAAAAAAGATAGAGGCGGGCTTCTTATTTAAATGGGGCTTCGTGCTTATGGGGGGCGCAAAAGGCCGGGCCCAGTTGGGTAAAAATTATTCATCTGAACCGGTCAGGCGCAAGAGGCCGGACCCAGTTGGGTAATTATGACTCATCTGAACCGGTTAGGCGAAAAAGGCCGGGCCCAGTAGGGTAAAAATTACTCATCTGCACCGGTCAGGCGAAAAAGGCGGGCCCAGTTGGGTAATTATGACTCATCTGAACCGGTCAGGCGCAAGAGGCCGGGCCCAGTTGGGTAAAAATTATTCATCTGAACCGGTCAGGCGAAAAAGGCGGGCCCAGTTGGGTAATTATGACTCATCTGAACCGGTCAGGCGCAAGAGGCCGGGCCCAGTTGGGTAAAAATTATTCATCTGAACCGGTCAGGCGCAAGAGGCCGGACCCAGTTGGGTAAAAATGACTCATCTCACCACTTTCGCAAGCACATCGTCGATCCGGTTGAGTCACGGCCGCTCATCTCAACCCTCCATACGCACATATCCGTAAGCACATACGCACATGTCCGCACGCAGTTGAGTAACTCATGACTCCGATCCTCCCCTTATTTCTTCGTATTTCACGTTTTTGCGACGAAGCCCGAATAGGGCGGTGGCGGTGCCGGCTGCAGCATCGCAGGCGTCTCCCCGTTTGGTCGGGTCCATTTGCGTTGAAGGAATGCGCGGACGATCGATGCTATAATAGGACTAGCATCCAAGCGGGAGGGCATTATGGAGATTGTCGCCGGAATTGCGTTTATCGCCGTCTACGCATTGATCGTGTTTTACATCGGCTGGAGCGGCTGGTCGTGGATGAAGCCGAAGGTGTCGCGCCGGTTCCGGATCGTTTACGTCGTCGCGCTGATTTTTCTCGCCGCGTCCTTCATGCTGGCGCGGGTATTCGAAGGCTCGATTTTGCTTGGCGTCATCGGTTCATACTGGCTGGCGTTGTTCAGTCTGCTCGTCATGCTGCTTCCCGTCGCGCATCTGCTCGTCTGGCTGACAAGGCTGACGCGGATTCCGCGCCATCGCGTACATAAATGGGCGGGCTGGCTTACGCTGACGGCGCTGGCGGCGCTCCTCGGATTCGGCAGCTTCAACGCCTTCAGCCCGGTCGTCCGCACCTACGATATTCGGATCGACAAGCAGGGGCCCGCCAGCGGAACGCTATCCGTCGCCATGGCCTCGGACATGCACTTCAACTATTTGTCGAACAAGCGACATGCGCAGCGGCTCGTCGACGAAATCAACCGGCTGAAGCCCGATCTTGTTTTATTCCCGGGCGACATCGTCGACGACGACATCGTCCCTTACCGGAACCAGGGAATCGGGGAGGTGCTGGCGCGGATTCAGGCTCCGTACGGCGTTTACGCATCGCTTGGCAACCATGACCGGTTTCGCGGGGAAACGGAGGAACTGATCGCGCTGCTCGAAGAAAGCGGCATGCGGGTGCTTTACGACGAAGCCGTCGAGGTAAACGATTGGCTGACGATCGTCGGCCGCAAAGATTACAGCGACGGGGAGCGGGCCGGGCTGGCGCAGCTGACGGAGGGCGTCGATCGCGAGGACGCGTTGTTTTTGCTGGAGCATCAGCCGGTCGAATTCGACATCGCGAGCGAGCAGGGCGTCGATCTGATCGTATCCGGGCATACCCATCGCGGGCAAATCGCGCCCGGACACCTCATTACGCAAATGCTGTTCGAAAACGACTGGGGCTATCTGCAGAAAGAGCAGCTGCATTCCGTCGTTTCGTCCGGCTTCGGCTTTTGGGGGCCGCCCATCCGAATCGGTTCGCGTTCGGAAGTCGTGCTAATCAACGTCTCCTTCGCGAATGCGCCGTCCAACTAAAGTAGGCCGTACCCTCGGGCGAGGGCGGCCTATTTTTTTTAACGCCGGAAAGAATAAAATTCACTCGTATCCTTTTCCGATCGATTCCAATCTCAACGACATTTTCTGTACTTTAAGCATGTCGAAGCGGTTTTTTATTTGGAAGGAAGAGACGAGGAGGCCGGTAGCGGCGGGAAAATCCGCATAAGAAAGGATTGATTGGGCACGGGGGAGACGCGTGGGGCAAGGATAGGCACGTACAGTAAGCATAGGTTGGATTGGTTTCGTGTCGAATTTTCGCATTAGCTAAGTACGGCTTTTAGAGAGCGAATGTAAGCCTTTTACTATTATTGGTTGTAAATTATAATAGAATGTCTCTTTTTTTCAAATATAATAAATGAAAAATAACGAATTTACCTTTAAATAAATATGTAAATGGGCGAATTTATTTTGTAAACTTAAATTCCTCAACCGAATCCGATCGGCGGTTGAAGCCAACGATTTTCAACCGAACAGGAGATGTTTTGAAATTGAATAGACGCAACCATTTTCCCGCACAAACCGCCACCGCCATTGCCGCTTCTTGCGACCGCCTTCCCTGGGGCGGGTTGCTTGCGCTCGCCATGGCCGCATTTATCTGCATTTTTACCGAGACGATTCCCGCCGGATTGCTGCCTCAACTAAGCGAAGGGCTCGGCATTTCGGAAGCTCTTGCCGGCCAGCTTGTCACGTCGTACGCTCTGGGGTCCCTAATGGCCGCGATTCCCGTGACCGCCGCTACGCGCGGCTGGCCGCGGCGCCGGCTGCTGCTGGTTACGATGACCGGTTTTCTCGCGTTCAACAGCGTTACCGCCATGTCCTCCGATTTTGCGCTGACGCTGGCTGCCCGTTTCTTTGCCGGCGTGTCCGGCGGCGTCCTGTGGGGGATGGCGGCAGGCTATGCCCGCCGGATGGTGCCGGATGCCCTCAAAGGACGGGCTCTGGCGGTGTCTATGGTCGGTTCTCCTCTTGCCATGGCGCTCGGCGTTCCCGCAGGGACCTTCCTCGGCGGTCTTGCGGGGTGGCGCGCCGTTTTCGGGATCATGTCGCTGATTACCGTGCTGTTGATTGTCTGGATCGTCCGGAAGATGCCGGAGTATCCCGGACAGCAAGCCGCCGGAAGAACCTCTCTACGCACTATTTTCATGATGAAGGGCGTGCGTCCCGTATTGGCGGTCGTCCTGCTCTGGGTGCTGGCCCACAATATTTTATACACGTATATAGCGCCTTACCTTGCCCGGGCGGGGCTTGCCGGCCGCGTCGACTTGACGCTGCTTATTTTCGGTCTTGCATCGATCGTCGGGATTTGGATTGTCGGGATGTGGATCGACCGCATGCAGCATAAAATGGTATTGGTCAGCCTTGCCGGATTCGCTTTGGCTTCCCTGCTGCTTGGCGTTGCCGCCGGTCAGCCCGCGTTGATTTATTTGGCGGTTGCCTTATGGGGACTGACGTTCGGCGGAGCGGGGACGCTGCTGCAGACGGCGATGGCCGAAACCGCCGGCGAGCATGCGGATGTCGGCCAATCGATGCTCGTCACGGCCTGGAATTTGGCCATCGGCGGGGGCGGCTTTATCGGCGCCGTCATGCTCGAAACGATGGATGCGGGTTCCTTGCCTTGGGCCTTGCTGCTGCTGACGCTTCTTGCGCTCCTTGCTGCCTGGCGGATCAACGTACGCAGGTTCACTTCAAGGAAGCGCGGGGAAGGTCCGACGCTTCTTCCGGAGTCGGAATAAGAGGTTTATAATCGACGGGAGACGACATGACGATCAAGGTCGTATACGTTCCGTATTTGTCGCACTCGTTCCCGAACTCTTCCAGAGAGCGTATAGAGTCGGTCATGACCTTTACCAAATAATTATGTTCCCCGCTTATGCGGTGACATTCGACGACATAGGGAGACGCGCGGACAAAATCGACAAACGCCGTGCAATCGCGGGTTCGGAAGAGGAAATAGGCAGCGGTGGATTTTCCGATTTTTTCCGGAGAGACGATCGTCCGATATTCCTCGATCATTCCTTTTTCCTCCAACCGTTTCACTCGTTCCGTTACGGCGGGCTGGGACAGGTTCACGGCTTTGCCCAGCTCCGTCATGGAAATTCTCGCCTGATTCTGAAGATGGAACAGAATTTGTCTGTCGATTTGATCCATATGCAATTCCTCCTATTAATTAAAGGCATTTAGATTTTATTAATTTTGTTATTTAAGCAAATCATTGAATTTGAATTAATTTTAAATGAAAGCCTGCGAAGCAATCAACATGAAAATCATCGCTTGACCCTCACATTAATGTCAGGGTTTACAATGAAGGCGATCGATCTAGCGGAGGCGATAAACATGAAAATCGGAGAGCTCGCGGCGCGCACCGGGGCGAGCGTTCGTTCGCTGCGCTATTATGAGGAGCAAGGGCTATTGACGCCGGTTCGGAGCGGGAACGGCTACCGGGATTATTCGCCGTTTGCGGAAGAACAAGTGCGGACGATTCAGCTGTACCTCAATCTCGGGTTGACGACGGAGCAGATCGCCGGCTTTTTGAACTGCGTGTTGAAAAACAAGGAAGCGTTCTGCAGCGAAGTGCTCCCGGTTTATCGCCAAAAGCTCGAAGAGATCGAAACCCAAATCCGCCTGCTGCAGAACATCAAGTCGAATTTGGAGGATCGCATCCGGTCGATTTTGGAGGAGCGGCAGCAGGCCGAAACGGAGGAAAAAACATGAGCCTGCAAACGGTCGACGCTTCAACCTTTCAAAGCGCCGTTCGGGAAAACGAAGTGACGCTGGTCGAATTCGGCGCGGAGTGGTGCCCTCCCTGCAAAGTTTTGCTGCCTATTCTGGAGGAGATGGACCGAGAAGAAGGAGGCCGGGCGGCGATATTGCAAGTCGATTGCGACGAATCGCCGGAGCTCGCTTCGGCGTACGGCGTGATGTCGATGCCGACCGTCATCGTGTTTCATCGCGGCGAACCGGCGGACAAATTTGTCGGACTCCGGCCCAAGAGCGTCTATCAAACGGCGTTGGCCAGGTATCGAAGCGGGGAAACGGACGCCGGCTGACCCGTCGAGCGAAAATCGCGGAAAACGAACCGCGCGGCAATTGAACTTGGCAACTTGCATAAGCTATACTTTTCATAGCTTGCAAGAGCTGGAATTTTGCCTTCTCTTGAAGGTTGAAATGAAGGAGCCTGACACTTGCCGACCGAACGGACCCGAATTTCCGCCAAATGGAAGACGCTCGCGATATTGGGGTTATTTCTGATCCTTCTCGCGGGCTTAAGACTCATATGGATCGGCTGGTTTCATCACGAGGACCAGCCGCATGCGGCGAACGGACTGCTGGATTTGCGGAACTGGGATGCCGGCGCGGGCCGCACCGTTACGCTGGACGGAGAGTGGGAATTTTATCCGCACGTTTGGCTGATGGACGGCGACGATCCGACGGCGGCATCCGATCAGGGCCAACCTTCCGCCATCCAGGTCCCCGGCGCCTGGAACGCCTCCTTGCGGCCGGGAGAAGAGACGCCTTACGGCTACGGATCCTATCGTTTGCGCATTCTCGTCGATCCGGAAAGCGAGGCAACCTACAGCATCCGCATTCCGAGCGTCCGCAGTGCGTCGGCGTTATACGTCGACGGCCGTCTGCTGGCCAAGTCTGGAGAGCCCGCCGAGAGCGCACGGGAGTTTGTTCCGTATAACATCCCGTACACTTCTTCGTTCGCGCCGAACGGCAGCGGCGAAATTGAAGTCGTCATTCAGGCGGCGAATTATGCCGACCCCCGCGACGGCGGCATCGTGCGTTCGATCAAGTTCGGGGCGGAGGAAGCGATCGCCCGGGAGACCCAGCTGTCGGTTTCCATGCAGCAACTGGTCGCTGTCGTTTTTTTGCTGCATGCCGTCTATGCGTTTATTTTGTTTTTCGTCGGAAACCGGGACCGAAAGCTGATTTATTTTTCCCTGCTTCTCGTCAGCGCGACGCTGATGCACCTGCTCGGTTCCGAAGAAAAACTGTTGTCGTACTGGACCCCGATCGATTACGAATGGGGATTCAAGCTGGTCCATTTCTCTATGGTCGCCGTAGGTTACGGTTTGCTCCAAAGCACCCGCCACCTGCAGCCCGAAGGCTGGCGAAAATTCATCCCGATTTATTCCGCCTTGTGCGCCGGGGCCGCCTTCCTGTCGCTGCTTTTGCCCGTCCGGCATTTGGTGACGGCGCAGCCGGCCTATGCGCTGATCATGGGGGTCGGAATCGCGGCGTCCGGCTTGTCCGTGCTTTTTACTTCCATCAAGGAATTAAAAGAAAACGTACTGCTGCTTCTGTCTCTGGTTGCGTTCAACAGCCATTTCGGCTGGTGGGGCATTCATCTTGCGACCGGCATCAAAACCGTCTATTACCCGTTCGATCTCATCGTGTCGATCGCCTGCTTCGCTTCCGTCTGGTTCAGGGGCTATTTTCAGGTTCATGCCGAAACGAAAATGCTCGCCGCCAAGCTGCAGAGCGCGGACAAACGGAAGGACGAATTCCTGGCCAATACGTCGCATGAATTGCGCAATCCGCTTCACAGCATACTCAATCTCTCGCAAGGCGTTCTGGAACGGGAGCGGTCGCTCGGCGGGCAAAGCGCCAAAGACCTGGAAACCGTGCTGAATGTCGGAAGAAGAATGTCCTTTATGCTGAACGATCTGCTGGATGCGATGAGTCTGAAGGAAAACGCCCCCCGTCTGCAAATTCGTTCGATCTCCGTACGGCCCATCGCCGTCGGCGTAATGGATATGCTTCGTTTTATGGCGGAGGGAAAAGCCGTACGGCTGACGGTTCGGATTCCCGAACGCTTCCCGCAAGTGAATGCCGACGAGAACCGAATCGTCCAAATTTTGTTCAACCTGCTGCACAACGCGCTGAAGTTCACGGCCGAAGGCGAAATCGCGATCGGATCCTACGTGGAAAACGGTCGGGCTTACATTTCCGTAACGGATACGGGGATAGGCATGGACGAGGAAATGGCGCGCCGCGCGTTCGAGCCTTACGAGCAGGGAGACTCCGGCAAGAGGATGATCGAGGGGGGCTTCGGCCTCGGTCTCGGCATCAGCAAACAGCTGGCGGCATTGCACGGCGGGGAACTGCGGGTTCGCTCCGTCCCCGGTCAAGGATCGGAGTTCGTTTTTTCGCTGCCGCTTGCCGAACGGTCCGATGCGGAAGAAGAACCGGCAAACGCAGCGGCGTCCGCGGAAGCCGCCATGGCGGAAGCGTCGGCCGCCGCCGCTCGGCCTTGGCCGCCGGAGCCTTCCGGCAAGGTCGCCGAACGTCCGCCGTACATCCTCGCCGACCGGCCCCGGATTCTGGCGGTCGACGACGATCCCGTCAACCTGAAGGTGATCGAAACGCTTCTTTCGTCCGAAGACTATGACGTCGCGACGGTCGCGAGCGGCGCGCAGGCGTTGGCCGCCCTGGACGACAAGGAATGGGATCTGGTCATTGCGGATGTCATGATGCCGCATATGTCCGGCTATGAATTGACGCGCGCGATTCGCGCGCGGTTTTCGCTTACGGAGCTGCCCGTTCTGCTTCTTACGGCGCGCGGCCGGCCCGAGGACATCGAATGCGGGTTCCGCTCGGGCGCGAACGATTACGCGGCAAAACCGGTGGATGCGTCGGAAATCCGGTCGCGTGTCAAGGCGTTGACCGAAGTCAAACAAGCGATGCGCGAGCGGCTGCTCATGGAGGCGGCCTGGCTTCAGGCGCAAATTCAGCCGCATTTTTTATTCAACACGTTAAACGCCGTTTCGGCGCTGAGCGAAATCGATTTGGATCGGATGCGCAAATTGCTGAAAGTTTTCGGGGATTTTTTGAGGGACAAATACAAGTTGAAAAATATGCACGAGCTCGTCCCGGTCGAAGAGGAGCTAAGCATTGTCCGCTCCTACCTGTATATCGAGCAAGAGCGGTTCGAGGATCGGCTTCGGATCGTTTGGGAAATCGACGAGGAAGATTGCAAAGATATCCGAATTCCGCTGCTGACGATCCAGCCGCTGGTCGAAAATTCCGTCCGACACGGCATTCTGAAGCGTTCGCGGGGCGGAACGATCACGATCCGGATCGCGAACTTCGGCGGTTATGCGGAAGTGGCGGTCGAAGACGACGGCGTCGGAATGGACGAAGCGACCCTGCACGGCCTCCTGGAAAAACGATCGGACGTCCAGTCCGGAGTCGGCCTGCTTAATACGGATCTTAGGCTGAAAAGACATTATGGAAAAGGACTTCGGATCAAAAGCGAGCCGGACTTCGGGACTTCGGTATCGTTCAACGTTTTCCGCAGCGTTTGACCGATCGTCCGGCTCCCTCGACGCCGTTATTTTTTCCTCCCGTACTGCTTGGCGTAGGAGATGATTTTGCGATACAATCGTTTGTCCTTCATGTCCTTCAACGGATAAAATTGCGGCCGCGTGTTCACTTCCAAAATCCAGGCCCGGCCTTCGCGATCCAGCGCGACGTCCAGCCCGAGCTCCCGGAACCCCGTCAGATGCCCGTCGAACAGGCGGCCGACGGATTCGCCAAGCCGTTTCAGTTCGTTTTCTTTATGCTCGATGCTCGCCTGGCCGTACCCCGCGCCCGACAGGGTAGGCTGGAAAAAGCCGATTTTTCCGCCTTGGTTGTAGTTCGTCGCGACCTTGCCTTTACGGCCGATTTTCGTGAACAACGCCGTGCTCTTCCAATCGCCGCCGTTCGTTTTCTGCACCATGACGCGAATATCGAACGGCCTGCCCTCCGTTACGGCAAGCTTGATTCCCTTTTGCAGCAAATAAGAGCTGCCGCCCGTCCGTTTTTTCAAATGTTCGTACAGGGCGTCGAAGGTGGGAAACCGGTTTTTTTTCGCATTGTGCTGAATCTGGTAGCCGTTTTCCTTCTTCGTGATGCGAACGATGTTGAAGCCGCCCGTTCCGCCGGTAGGCTTGAAATAGACAGTGGAATACTGAGCAAGCATGCCGCTAAGGGCGCTTCGGCTGAAGAGCTGCGTATGGGGGACGTATTTGCGCAGGCTTTCGCTTCTGAGCAGCCATTTCGTTTTCGTCCATTTGCTCTTAATGGATGTGCTTTTGTATTTCAAGCCGTCCATCTCTCCTCTCTCGCCCTAGCGTATGAGCGGATACGGAGAACCGGCCGTGCTCCTGTCTAGCGCCCAAGCCTAAATCGCGGCCGGGCGGAATCTGCGTTTGGAAAGGAAGCAGGAACATTCGGGAAAATTCCATCCCGATCGAAAAAAGCGCTATAATGAAGGCAGCGATTCGAAAAGATCAGAGGAGGGGCGGTCGGATGGACGACCGAAAAAAGCCGAGCCAGTCCGAAGCGATGAAGCGTCTGCTTGAGAAGAAAAAGGCGGCGCAGCAGAAAGCACGGGGCGAACAAGCCGGCTACCGCACGGAAACGAAAAAAATGAAGACGCAAATCCACAAAGTGCAAAACAATCAAAAGCGGCGCACGGGCGTTTAAGCGAACTGCAGAAAGGATGAAGCTCCATAGACGAGCTTCATTTTTTTTTTTGCATTCAAAATGTACGTCTGGCGATGGGGAGCAGTGTGCTCGTTGTGTAAATATAGTTAACATTAATTGTAACAATTTTATTGTCAGACGTGAAAAGTTCAAGTATGATCATGGGTAATCTCGCACGGGGGGGAAGTATTTCGTGAACAACTGGTACAAGAAACAGCTGCTTTCCTACTTTCCTATTTTTTTACTTACGATCACCGTGATCGTACTGCTCGGTCTGGTCGTCATTTCCGATATTTCGCGGAAAGAAACGGAGAAGGCGAACCGAATGTCTGCCGACTACGTTGCGGATACGATGGTCCGGTCGCTTGACGATATCGAGAACGCCGTTCTCAAAGAGCTGAACAAAAACGAAAGCATCGCAACGTTTGCCGAAGCGCCCGGACTCGCCGGACACGATGAAAGCCTCCTCCTCTACAATGCAGCTGCCTCGCTTCGTTCCCTGATTGAAGGGAATCCGGTCATCCATTCGATTTATTTGTACCGCGCGAAGGACGGCCTGATTATATGGCCCAACGGCAAAACGACCCTCGATTCGTTCGGCGACACGGCTTTCCTCCGAAAGGTACTCGAAGACGAACGGCATACGACGGACCGTTGGTCGGAAACGCGCTGGCTCCAGGACAGGTTCGTCTCTTCTCCCGCCCGGGTCATCTCCCTCGTCAAGCAGCTTCCCGTTCCTTTCGGCGACAAGGGCGTAGCCGTCATTAACGCGGACGTAAGGGAGCTGCGAAGCTACATCGGCGATATTGCCGATACGAAGATCAGCTACCTGGATGTCGTGGACACGGCGGGGCAACTCGTCATGTCGACGGACGAGGAAGGGGAAAACGGCCGGAAAGGCGGTGGAGTCAAGCAGCTTGCGGAAATCGAAGTGCCCGATACCGCATGGACGATCCGCAGCGGCATCAAGCAAGGGCAGTTCTTCGGATGGTTTTCACTGATTTCCTACATATGGGTGGCGATCGGTTGTGCCGTCATCGGGCTCAGCCTCGGATACGTAATTTACATTTCGAAACGGAACTACCGCCCGATCCAGATGATGATGAACAAGCTGGAATCGATACAACTGAACTCCTTGCCGGACGATCGCAAGGTGGACGACCTTTCCTTTATCGGACAGGCCCTGGAGGATCTGATCGACCAATCCCGGCATTACGAGGAAGGAAGACGGGAGCATCTGATTACGAAGCGCAGGCAGTTTTTCATGGATTTGGTCGAAGGTACGGGAGTCGTTGCGGAAACGGATTGGGAGGAAACGATTCCTTTGCCGTATAGGGACGACGAATGCCCTGCCGACAAAGGCGTCATCGTGGCGGAGCTCGGTCATGAAGCCTTCCTGGGGGAAGGAAAGCCGCAGGATCAGGCTATGCTGCGCCTCGCCGTGCAAAGCATCGTGCACGACTTTTTGGACAATTCGTCCATGCGCGCCTGGTGCGAGTGGATAAGCGGGGGCAGGCTGGGCGTCATTTGCCGGATGGAGGAGGGGAAAAGCGCGAAGGAAACGCTTCTCCCTAAGGTGGCGGCCTGCCGGCAGTGGGTCGAAGAGAACTTCGGAATCCGTTTCGTGTTTGCGCAAGGGGTTCCGGTCGCATCGTGGGAAGATCTTCCCGTTTCATACGCTTCCGCTACCGCGGCGCTTGGCTACAAGCTGACCGGCGGCGAGACATTGATCGTTGCGGAAGAACGGGTCGGCGGTTCGGCAGAAGATGCACATTCCTACTGGGTCCGGATCGCGGAAATGGCAAAGGCGTTCCGCCTTGTACACGACGGGTGGAGGGATCAGCTAGCCGGACTGTTTAACGATTTTCGGACTTACCGGTTAAACGATATGCAAATCCATATGATTTTGGCCGCGCTGGAAAAGCTGCTTAAAAAAGAAACCGGGAACGAGGTTCTGGCGTCCGAGACGATGCGGCAAGCCTGGATCCGGCTCGACGTCGAAGCGATGGTGACCGAAAGCTCTTCGCTGGACAGTCTGGAAGCGAACCTGACCGAAGCGTTGAACGAAGCGTACCGGGCTTACGTCAAGGTGTTCGAAACCAACAGTTTTCAGGCCGTCGCGGTGGGGATGCGCACTTACATCGAGGAGCATTTTGACGACCCGGATCTTTCTCTGAAGCACCTAAGCGACCGGTTCGGCATGAACGGAAAAAACGTCAGTCAACTGTTCAAAGACGCGTTCGGCGAAAATTTCGTGGACGTCCTGCTCCGGCTGCGTATTGAAAAGGCAAAACGGCTGTTGACGGAAACGGATTTAGGGCAACAGGACATCGCTCAGCAAGTCGGATATTCCAATGCGATTACGTTCGGCCGCATGTTTAAAAGAGTCGTCGGCGTTACGCCCGGGGATTACCGGAAGAAACATGTCTGAACGATCCGGAACGGAAGCGGCCGCCCGCTCAAGCGGGCTCGGCCGCTTCTTTCCTAGGGATTTCTATTACATAAACCTTACATTGCAAATTCTGAAAAACAGTTTATTCGCGATTTTCAGTGTCATAAATCATGACGCAAAAAACGGGGCTAAGGTTTATTGGCGGAAAACAAGTTTATTGTCTGCGGCGAGAACGGGATGACATACTGGACTCGTTCCCGGCAGGCGCCGGAACGCAAAAAATCGGATAGGGGCTGAAGAGAAATGGAGAGAAGGTACCAAAGACGCGGGTACGGCAAGATCAGGTCGGCGCTGTTGGCGACGGCAATCGGGCTCACGGCGATCCTCGCGGCATGCTCGAATTCATCGGACAGCGGCTCGGCAAGCGGCAATGCTTCTTCCCAAGAGAAAGTCGCCTTAAAGGTCGAGGTGTTCGACCGCGGAAACGCGCCTTCCGGACTTAGCGTCACGGACAATTACTTGACCCGGTACGTTCAGGAGAATTTCGGGGACCCGAACAATATCGAAGTGCAATATGTGCCGGTTGCGAGATCCGAAGAAGTCCAGAAGCTGAACGTTCTGATGGCCAGCACCAACGACGTGCCCGACATCGTGTTTACGTACGATTCCGGCACGTTTCAAAGATATGCGTCCCAAGGCGGCTTGATGGACCTGACGGAGACGCTTGACGAGCACGGTCCCAACCTGAAAGCGTTCCTGGGCGAGGATACGTTGAAATACGGCCAGATCGACGGGCAACAATTGGCTATCCCGGGCCGCCGTCTCGTTCTTGGCAAATACTCGTCGTACATTCGACAGGATTGGCTCGATCAACTCGGTCTTTCCGTCCCGCAGACGACGGATGAGCTGTATGCGGTTTTAAAGGCGTTCAAGGAGCAGGACCCGGGCAACACCGGCGGCAAGGTCATTCCGCTCGGGATGTCGGTCGCTCCGGCCCAGTTCGAATCGCTCATCTGGTCCTTTATCGAGCCGTTGACCGAGGAACAGAAATACACGCTGACGCAAAAGCTGGGCTCCAGCGACTATCCCGTTCTGCTGCCGGGTTTCAAGGAAGCGCTGCGGTTTATGAACAAGCTGTACAACGAAGGCTTGATCAGTAAGGATTTCGCGCTCGACAAGGACAAAAAACAGCTGTGGCAGGACGTCCAGAACGGACTTGTCGGCGCCTTTTCCGAGGATGCGGGAGAACTGTACTTCGACTACAACGGCACGTACAAAAACCTGCAAACGAACGTGCCCGGAGCCGTCATGACGCCAATCGATCCGTTTTCGAATTCCGAGGGCAAGCATCCGAAGCCGGGATATGCGCCTAACGCCATGTATATCATGATTCCGAAATCCAGCGAACGCGCGGTCGAGGCGATCAAATATTTGGATTGGATGGCTTCCGGCGACAATTTGTTTTTCATGCAAAATGGCGTGGAGGGAGAGAACTATACGCTCGAAGACGGGATTCCGGTGCTGAACGCGGATGCCGCGCAAGAAATCAAGGATCGCCTGTTCAACTACGGGGATATGGCGATCATCGTAAACGGCAAGTATATCGGCGAAACCGAGCAAAACAACGAAGCCTACATTCGCCAAACGCCCAAGGAATATCACGAAGACATGCGAAAATCCGTCGACATTTCGAATACGGACAAGCTCGACCAAATCGTGCTGTCCCGTCCGATCGAGGCCGAATCGAAGTACGGAAGCGTATTGACGGACAAATACAATGAAATGATCGTCAACACGACAATGATCGGCACGGATAAATTCGACGCTACGTTTGACAGCCTGATGAAGGAATATATGGCGAGCGGCGGTCAAGCGATTTTGGACGAACGGACCGGAGTTTACAAAGAAATGAACCCGTAAACGGATCGGCCGCGTTTAGGGCGGGGCCTTTCGGTTCCGCCCGTTATCAACAGGCTAAGGAGGACCCCGATGAGAGCGTCCGTGTATGCAAGCAGGTACTGGCAGCTGTATGCGCTGCTGGCGCTGCCGCTCGTTTATTTTATCGTGTTCAAGTACGGTCCGATGTACGGCATCCAGATCGCGTTCAAAGACTTCAATCTCTTTCAGGGAATTACGGGAAGCGAATGGATCGGTCTCGAAGCTTTTCGGGAAGTGTTTCGCAACCAAGAGTTTTACCAGACGCTGCGCAATACGCTGATGCTGAACTTTTTGGATCTTCTCGTTTCGTTTCCGGCTCCGCTTGTTTTGGCGATCATGCTGTACGAGTTGAAATCCTCCTGGTTCCGCAAGCTTTCCCAGACGATTTTGTACGTTCCGCACTTTATTTCCTGGGTGATTATCGGCGGCATCGTCTACCAGGTATTCGGCACGCAATCCGGCATGATCAACAACGTTCTCGCCGGCCTTGGGTTCGAGGCGGTTCCTTTTCTGACGGAAAAAAACAAGTGGCTGATTACGTATTTGTTGACGGGCGTCTGGCAGAGCGCGGGCTGGGGGACGATCCTGTATTTGGCCGCTCTTACGGGCATTAACCGCGAGCTGTTCGAGGCCGCGGAGGTGGACGGCGCCGGGCGGTTTAAGCGCATTTGGCACATTACGCTGCCGGGACTTAAAACGACGATCGCAACGCTCCTTATTATCAACCTCGGCCACATCATTACGATCGGTTTCGAACGGCCGTACGTCATCGGCAATCTGGCGGTGCGGGATTACTCCGACGTTCTGAGCACGTTCGTTTATCGGGTCGGTCTCGAATCGGGCCAGTACACGCTGGCGACCGTCGTCGGCCTGTTTCAGGCGGTCGTCGGCCTCGTATTCGTATTGGGCGCCAACTTCTTGTCTAAAAAATTGACGGACGAAAGCGTTCTATGACTTCGTTTAAATTTATCCGCGTTTAACGCGTGTAATTCGGAAGGAAGTGCAATCATGAGCGAACGAACGGCAAACCGGATTTTCGACACCTCCAACGTCGTTCTCATCGCCGCGGCCGTGTTGCTGTGCGCGGCACCGTTTCTGCATATTATCGCGATTTCCCTCAGCTCCTCCCGCGCCATCATGTCGGGCGAGGTTACGCTGTATCCCATAGAGCTGACGTTCGAGGCCTACAAACGAGTGTTCACGGACCCGTCGATGCTGCAATCGTTGGGATTTACCGTCATGCTGACGGTCGTCACGACGGCGCTCTGCATGATCGCGACGGTGGCGGCCGCTTATCCATTATCGAAGTCGAAGCTTAAAGGGCGCAAGTTTTTGATGGTTGTTGTCATGATCACGATGTTTTTCAGCGGAGGCATGATTCCCGAATACATTCTGATCCGGAATCTGGAATTGCTGAATACGATGTGGGCGCTGGTGCTGCCGGGACTGATCAGCCCTTTCTATCTGATCATTATGATCTCGTTTTTAAAGGGAATCCCGGAAAGTCTGGAGGAAGCGGCCGAAATTGACGGCAGCTCGCATTTTAACGCGTTATTCCGGATTGTGCTGCCCTTGTCGATGCCCGTCATCGCAACGCTCAGCCTGTTCTACGCCGTGGGCCGCTGGAACGGGTTCCAGGATACGCTGATGTATATTACGAAGCCGGAGCTGTATCCGCTTCAGTTAAAGCTGTATCAGATTATTAATATCAGCCAGTCCAGCGAGCTGCTTCGGATGGAGGGGGCGGGCATGTATCAGGTTCTGCCGGAAGGACTGAAGGCGGCGAGCGTCATTTTCGCGACGGTTCCGATTTTGCTCGTTTATCCTTGGCTGCAGCGGTATTTCGTGAACGGAGTCATGATCGGGGCCGTGAAAGGATAATGGGCAATCCGCTTGCCGCGTCAACTGCGCGAAGATTTCCTTATTTGCTGTTGAAGCTGCGGTTCTTTTACTTGGCGACCGGTCTTGCCGGCGGACTTTTGAACCCCTATATCGGAACGATTTTCAAGGAAAGCGGGCTCGGCGATTCCGCCGTCGGCCTTATCATGGCCTGCTCGTCCGTCCTGATCGTTGCGGCGCAATTGTTCTGGGGGCGGCTGGCGGACCGCTACCGGTTGACGAAGCCTATTCTGCTGTTGAGTCTGGCGGTGCCGGCCGCTCTTTCTCTGCTGTATCAGGCTCCGTCCATTCCCGTCATGATCGCCGCCTACATGACGGTCGTGACGTTTACGGCGCCGCAGGCTCCGATCAGCGACGCTTATGCGGTGCCGGCGGCTCGAGCGGCCGGTTCGTCCTACGGTACGATCCGCTGCTTTCAAAGTATCGGAAACGCGCTGGGCGGCTACGGGGCGGGCCTGTTCGTTTCGACTTATGCCCCAAGCAGCCTGGTTGTGCCGTTTTTTCTGTTAAGCTGCGTCGGGATCGCGGCGGTTTGCGTTTTGCCGAAGCAGGGGGCCGTCAGTGTCGCCAATCGTTCGTTGTCGGGCGGCATTTCGTTTCTGCTGAAGAACAGGGAAGCGGCGCTGTTCTTAAGCGCCTGCTTCCTGATCAACCAGACGTTGACGGCGTTCAACACCTATTTCGTGATCGTCTTCCAGCATGCCGGCGGGAGCAGCGAATGGGCCGGGACGGCGCTGATGATCGCGGCGATTTCGAACGTGCCGTCGATGTTTTTGGCTTCGGCCGTCATCGGGCGGCTCGGGTTGGAGAAAACGATGATGATCGGGGCGATGGCTTATATCGCCCGATGGGCGATCCAATATTTGCTGCCCGTTCCCTCGGTCATGGTGGGGGTTCAAGTGCTTCAGGGACTTTCCTTCGGGTTGTTTTACGTCGCCGCTGTGGAATATGTGGCGCGGCTGGTGCCCGCCGGCATGCAGGCGACGGGACAAAGCGCGTTCAGCATGGTTTTCGTCGGCATGGCGGGCATGGCGGGCAACCTGCTCAACGGCTTTCTGCTGGAAGCGGGCGGTCCGTCGCTGATGAACGCGGCGTGTACGATCAGCGCGGCATGCGGGGCGGCGCTTCTGGCCGTCATTGTCAAAGGCACCGGATCGAAGCGGAGCTCCCGTGCCTCGGAATCCGGCGAAATGCAAAGGGATGGCTAGAGAGGAGACGTACGAAAAATGAAGGCAACGATAACCCCATGGTCGCCAATGCCGCCGGAACGGGAATTTCTGGTTAGGCAAGCGATGCGGGTGATGGACCGGAACTACGACGAACAGGCGTCGCTGGTGCGAGAGACGGAGGGGGGAGAGCTGTCGACCCGAAGCAGCGCCCATTACGCGCTGGGGCTGCTTATTCGCGGCGAACCCGGAGATCGGGAAAAAGCCAGCGCCATCCTGCAACGGGTGCTGGATATGCAACTCGACGCGCCGGATGAAATCTATCACGGCACGTTCCGGGTATCGCCCGAAGCGCCGGTTCCCCCGGCCGGTCATATGGCCTGGGGGACGTTTCCGCCGGGCATCGCCTATTCCATTCATACGACGATGGAAGCGGTATTCCGGCGCTTCGCCGCGAATATCGGCCGGGCGCTGCCGGGCCTGCTGACAGGCGAAGCGGAGCCTGCCGTTCGCGACGGCTTCCGCCATGCAGTAAACGAAGTGCTTCCGCCCGTTTGGGAGAGCTACGACCCGAATTGGCGCGAATTCATCGCATGTACATTCGCATTGCTGCTGGACCGGTTCGAGGCGGAGCTCCCGCCCGGTTTGGTCGCCCGGATCGACGGGGCGATGGGCAAAGCCGTCGGCGCTTCCCTTGCTCGCCGCCTGTCCCAATCGATCCCGATGAATACGAACATCGAGCTGATGCACGCGTTTATCGTCCATTATTACGGGCACCGCTATCGTGACGAGGCCTGGATCGAACACGCGGAACGGGAAGCGGAACGGCTGCTCGCGGCATACCGCGAATTCGATTCGTTCCCCGAGTTCAATTCCACGACATACTACGGCGTGGACCTGACGGTCCTCGGGATGTGGAGGGAGCATGCGCGAACGGAATCGTTCCGAAGCGCCGGCAAAAAGCTGGAGAGCGGCCTGTGGCGAAACCTCGCGGATTTTTACCACCCCGGTCTTGAAAACGTGGCGGGCCCGTTCTCCCGGGCCTACGATATGGAAATGAAGGAGCACAGCTCTCTCGGCGTCTTCCTTTATCTGGCGCTGGGCGAGTCGTGCCGGCATTTGGCCGTTGTCAACTGCGAGACAAGCCACGACCCGCTTATCGCGCTAGTCGGTGTCGACGTTCCCGAAGACGTCCTGCCGCGGCTGCGGGAATTCGGCGGAGAACGCCATATTCGGAAGTCGTTTCGGGAACTGTGCGAGCGGGACAAGCCCGGCGCCAATACCCATCTTTGCCGTGCCGAAGCCTGGATCGGCCGCGATTTGATGATCGGGGCGATGTCGGGCAGCCGGAATACGAGCGGCCAGCTGCATCCGGCCACGATTCACTGGCGGACGGAGAGCGGGGAACGCTATTCCTTGCGGCTGCTCCGGAGGGCGAAGGGTGAGCAATGGAGCCGGCACCTGCGGGGCGTCACGTTCGAAGCGAAGGCGGCGGAACGGCGGCTCGAAGCCGAAATTTGCGTCCGGTCGGACGAGGAGATAGAGGTGTTCTTCGAGGTGTCGGGCCCCTGTCTGGAGCCGGCGCAAATATCGGAAGACCGCTGGTCGTTTCCGGGACTGTCCTGCATCGTATCGGCCGAAGCCCCGCAGCCGGCCGTCCGCATGAACGGCGGCCGGCTGGAGATCGTTTATCCCTGCCGTTCGGGCCCGGACGCATGGAGCCGTTTGCGCTTCGAGCTTCAACTGGAGACCGCGCGCCTATAACCGGAATAGACGCCGCCCGCCGCCAATCGGATGGGCGGCGTTTTTGTTTCACGGCACAGAAAGGGCAAGCAATGAATTGAATGATAGGGAACGGAGGCATATAATGTGGATATTCCTAAAATGAACCGCGAGGAGGGACCGGCATGCTGCCCATTCAGCCAACGGAAATTCAGCAAAGACTCGACCGCTTGAAAAACAAGGAGCTTTACCTTCACCTTGAAATGACGTCGGGCGCCTATGCCGCCCATTTCGATAGCACCCGGCATCCGGCCGCTACCTTCATCACGAATGCCGCCGTTCGGTATTTCCACGGATCGATTTCCGGCAACGGGCCTTATCGGGTCGGGTTGAAGACGGAGTCGGGCTGGGTCTATTCCGAAGGGCTGACCCACTATGAAGAAACCGAGGCGGAGCGACTGATTTTGGCCGGGCACGACAGTCAAGGCAAGCTGGTCGTCGCTTTGCATTTGAGCCCGCAGCCCTTCTAAAGGAGAGGAGACGAGAACGCGATGAAACAAAACATACTTGTGGTACTGCCGCATCCGGACGACGAAGCCTTCGGACTGTCGGGAACGCTCGCGAGGCATGTGCGGGACGGGGATCATGTCACGTATGCCTGCCTGACGTTGGGCGAGATGGGCCGGAACATGGGCTTTCCCCCGTTCGCCAATCGGCTGACGCTGCCGGACATTCGGAAGGCGGAGCTGGAAGCTTCGTGCCGGGCGATCGGCATTCAGGATTTGAGGCTGCTCGGCTTTCACGATAAAACGATCGAATTCGAGGAACGGGAGCTGCTCGACGGCAGCATCGAAGGTTTGCTGAACGAGCTGCAGCCTTCGGTCGTCTATACGTTTTATCCGGGCTACAGCGTCCATCCCGACCATGACGCCTGCGGCGCCGCGGTCGTCCGCACCGTCGCAAAGCTGACGGAAGAGAAGCGGCCGGCCGTTCTCTGCATGGCCTTTTCCAAAAACCACGAGGAAGCGATCGGCAAACCCGACGTCCGCCACGACGTCAAAGACTTCGTGAAGCAAAAAATCGCCTCCGTCCGTGCGCACGCCTCGCAATTCCAGGTTCCCGAGCTGTCGGGAAGCGACGACAACGAAATCGAATTGCAAGAGCGGTTCGGGACGGAGCGTTTCTGGACGTACCGGTTCGGCTGACGCTTCGCTTCTTTCCCATCGCCGGCTTGCCGGCGATTTTTTTCGGACTTTTCAGGAGGATAATGCCGAGTACGACAACGGAATACAAGCTAAGGCATATTCCCGAAGGCAGATTGCTGCCTTTTTTTGGTGGGGGCACCGGTTGAGCCTTTCGCGGTTGCCTCTTTTTTTGTTGTTAAGCGTTTGTTAAGCGCGATAAGTTAAAATTTTCGACATGTTTGGGTCTATGGATGTACCCCCTGTCCAAAAGGAATAGGTTCTTCTGCCTAGTTCCGTATCCAAGCGAATTCGCAGTTAACTACACATCGAAGGCGAGGCAGAGACTGGAATGATCGTATTTGGAAAAAAAGGGATGAAAACCATTGCCGCATTATTGGCTCTTGTGTTGGCCATCGGGATCTGGCCGCCGCTTCAGGGTGGCCGGGCATACGCCGATAGCAGCGCGGTGATCGTTACTTTGGCGGGAAGCGGCATAGGCCCGGACAGAGCGGCGGTGGATATCGGTCAAACGCCGATCGGAGTAGCCGTATTCGGTTCGTACGTTTATGTTGCGGACCGGACCAATCATGTCATCCGGCGAATCGACAAATCGACCGGAATCGAATCGGTGGTGGCCGGCATCGGATTCGCGGGCGTTACCGGCGACGGCGGGCCTGCCGCGTCTGCACGTTTGCAGAGCCCGTCTTCGCTTGCGGTCGACGCCGACGGCAATCTGTATGTCGCAGGCATGAACGACTACCGCGTTCGGAAGATCGCGACCGACGGCACGATCACGACCGTGGCCGGAATCGGTCAATACGGTTATTCGGGCGACGACGGTCCGGCAACGGAGGCCAGAATATCCCCTCAGGGAATTGCGATCGACGCCGAGGGCAATCTTTACATCGCGGATAGCGGCAACCATCGGGTGCGAAAAGTGGATGCCGTCACCGGTACGATCACGACCGTGGCGGGTACCGGAACGTCCGGCTTTTCGGGAGACAACGGACCGGCTACGACGGCCAGGTTGAATTCGCCGAACGGGGTGGCGTTCGATGACGCCGGCAATCTCTATATCGCCGATATGAACAATAAAGTGGTTCGGAAAGTCACTCCGTCGGGAACGATTACGACAATTGCAGGTGTCGCCGGAACTTATGGGGACTCCGGGGATAACGGACCGGCGACATCGGCGAAATTATCCAGTCCCGGCAAGCTGGTTTACAGCTCGGGCTATCTGTATATTTCGGACTATAACGCCAACAGGGTGCGCAAGGTGAATTTATCTACCGGCATTATTTCTACGGCAGCGGGAACGGGAGCTTACGGCTATTCGGGAGACAACGGACCCGCCGCGTCGGCTCAACTGAATTACCCGCAAGGAATTGCGATAGACGGCAGCAACAATCTTTATATCGCGGATGGGAACAACAACCGGGTCCGGATGGTGAGCGATTCGGGGTTAATTTCGACAATCGCAGGGAACGGCAGTGCGAGATTTGCCGCCGACGGTCCGGCCTCGCAGGCCGAATTGTACACGCCTTCGGCCATCGCATTCGATGGCGCCGGCAATCTTTATATTGCCGAAACCCAGAACAACCGGGTTCTCAAAGTCGATCCTTTCGGAAATATCGTAACGTTCGCGGGGACGGGAACGGCCGGCTTTGATGGCGACGGGGGTTCGGCGGCTTCGGCGCAATTGAATTTTCCGTCGGACGTGACTGTCGACGGGGATGGAAATGTCTATATTGCGGATACCCAAAACCGGCGAATTCGCAAAGTGGACACTCTCGGAACCATTACAACCGTTGCGGGGAACGGGACCTTCGGATTTTCGGGGGACGAGGGAGCGGCCCTGGATGCCCAGCTATCCAGTCCGACCGGAATCGCCGTGGATGGAAACGATCTGTATATCGCGGATAACGGGAACCAGAGGGTCCGCAAGGTGAACGGCCAAGGAATCATTACGACCGTGGCGGGGGACGGTGGATACAACTCCAATTTCACCGACGGGGCCGAGGCGACATCCGTGTCCGTCATGCCGAACAAAATCGCCGTTGACGACGGGAACCTTTATATCGTCGAAACGTTTTACGGACGTATACACAAAGTGGACGCCGACGGAAAAATAAGCAAATTTGCGGGGACCGGCGGCTCCGGCTATGCGGGGGACGGCGCATCGGCCAAGCAGGCACTCCTGAATTATCCGTACGGAATGGCTGTCGATTCCGACGGCAATGTCTACATCGCGGACGGAAACAACCACCGAATTCGGATGGTCGATGCCGAGGGCATCATTCATACGGTGGCGGGGATCGGAACAGCGGGTTATTCCGGGGACAACGGTCCTCCGGCAGCAGCCCAACTGAGTTATCCGCAGGCGCTGGCGTTCGATCGCAACGGAAATCTTGCGATTGCGGATTACAGTAACTTCCTGATTCGCCAAATCCGTTTGCCCCAGGCCGCTCTCGAGTTGTCAGGCATCGTCTGGGGACCCGGAAGCGGGCTGGGCACGACGCAAGCGACGGCCGTGCCGACGATTCCGGTCGGAAATACATTAAAATACGTTGTCGGCGGCCCCGGCGATAAGACGCGCCCGATGGCCGGAGAGGATGCCGCTGCGCTTGGCTATCAGGATGAATTGATGGTAAACGACGATATTGCCGTCAGCGAGGGACAGCATATTTATGTCGTCGAGACGGATGCGGACGGGAACATCCAGGCATGGACGGACGTGACCGTAGAAGCCGAGAATATCGCTTCGGATGTGGACGCTCCCGCCTATGAGCCCGGTTACCCGAGGCTGGGGACGGTGACGGATACGTCGGCAACCGTAAAGGTAAAAACGGACGAGGCTGGCGTTGTGTATTATGTCGCAGTTCCGAAAGGCTCGCAGGCTCCGAGCGCCGAGCAAGTCAGAGCGGGAAGCGACGCGGAAGGCAATACCGTCGACTCGAACCGGAAAGGAACCGCCCCGATGGCAGCGGGAGAGGAAGTCGCGGTCAAGATCGCCGGTCTGTTAGCCGGTACCGACTACGACGTTTATGTGACGGCCGAAGACGCGGTCGCAACGCCGAATCTTCAATCGCCTCCGGTAAAGCTGGAGCTGACGACGAGGTCCGCCGTCCATTGGATCGGAAGCGGCACCGAAACCGATCCGTATCAAATTTCGACGGCCGAAGAGCTCGCGGGCATCGGTTCCGCGAACGCGGACAAGCATTTTATTCTCATGAACGATATCGACCTGTCGGATTATTTGGCGGTCGGCGGTCCCGGTTACAACGACGGGGCGTACTGGTTGCCGCTCGGTTCCGTCGCTTCTTTCAACGGCAACGGACATACGATATCCAACCTGAAAATCGTTTCGGACGAGGAGCATGTCGGACTGTTCGGCCGGTTTTTCGGTACGATCTATCATTTGACTCTTGCCGACGCAGATATAACGGCAACAAACGTCAACAGCGGGAATAACAACGCAGGGGGCCTTGTCGGCTGGCTTCAACGCGGAACGATTATGGACAGCGGCGTCTCGGGAACGCTGAGGGCCAGCCAGCCGAACGCAAGGTTGGGGGGCCTTGTCGGGTATACGAACGGAGACGTGCTTCGCAGCAGCGCATCCGCCGAACTTAGCGGCCCGAGCATGAAAGGCGGCCTCGCCGGATATAACGCCGGATTCATCGGCGACAGCTTCGCTTCGGGGACGATTGTCGGCAATAACGGAGGAGGGCTTGCCTATATCAGCTATTCGGACCAACCCTCGACCGTTGCCATTTCGAACAGTTATTCGACCGTAAGCATGAGCGGCAGCAACGTCGGCGGGCTTGTCGCCTTCGCGTCAAATTCGTTGGCGTCCGACTCGTACTGGGACACGGAAGCAAGCGGCATTTCGGTCAGCGGCGGCGGAGGAACCGGCTTATCCACCCAAGATATGCTTGACCCTGGCACCTACTCGTTCTGGAGTTCCGATATTTGGGAGCTTATCGCGGGTTCGTATCCTGCCTTCAAGGCAAAAGGGCGCGTACAAGAGGTTGTTCTGGAAAATGCGGAGCTCGTAGCCGGAACCGGCGCGGGGACGGAAGTCGGAACGCTTTCGGTGTCGGCCGGAGATCCGGCTGCCCCGATCGTTTATAGTCTCGTCGGCGGGATCGGCGGAGAGGATAACGCAAAGTTCGAGATCGACGGCGCGAAGCTGAAGACGAAAACGACGATCGGCGAGGAAGCGTCCGTATTTTCCATTCGCGTCATGGCGCTGGACGCCAATCACTACGCGTACTTCAAAAATCTGACGATTTCCGCTACGCCGGCTCCGGCTCCGGAGCTGACGGGCTTCGGGTGGGACCCGGGCAGCGAGGTAGGTACGACGCAAGTGACGGCATTGCCGACGGTGGGCGCCGGCCATACGCTGAAGTACGTCGTCGGCGCTGCGGGAGCATATGAGCGTCCGGCCGTTGGCGCGGATGCCGCCGCTCTCGGCTACGTCGCCGACTTGAGCTTGAACGCCGACATTCCGGTAACGAGCGGCCAGCATATCTTTGCCGTCGAAGCGGATGCAGACGGAAACATCGTCGGCTGGGCGGATATCGCTGTTGCGGATGACCGCATTGCGCAGCCTCCGCAGCCGGCGCCGGAGCTGACGGGCTTTGGATGGAGCCCGGGCAGCGAGGCGGGTACAACGCAAGCGATCGCACTGCCGACGGCAGGCGCCGGCCATACGCTGAAGTACGTCGTCGGCGCGGCGGGAGCGTATGAGCGTCCGGCCGTCGGCGCGGATGCAGCCGCTCTCGGCTACGTCGCCGACTTGAACTTGAACGCCGACATTCCGGTAACGAGCGGTCAACATATATTCGTGGTCGAGGCGGATGCAGACGGAAACATTGTCGGCTGGGCGGATATCGCCGTTGCGGATGACCACATTGCGCAGCCGGACCCGGGAACTGACCCGGGCACCGATCCGGGAACGGATCCGGGAACTGACCCGGGCACTGACCCGGGCACCGATCCGGGAACGGATCCAGGCACCGATCCGGGAACGGATCCGGGCACCGACCCGGGAACGGATCCGGGCACTGATCCGGGAACCGACCCGGGCACCGACCCGGGCACTGACCCGGGCACCGACCCGGGCACTGACCCGGGCACCGATCCGGGAACCGACCCGGGCACCGACCCGGGCACCGATCCGGGCACCGACCCGGGCACCGACCCGGGCACCGATCCGGGCACCGATCCGGGCACCGATCCGGGAACGGATCCGGGCACCGACCCGGGCACCGATCCGGGAACGGATCCGGGCACCGACCCGGGCACTGACCCGGGCACCGACCCGCAACCGGCGCCCGAGCTGACCGGCTTCGGATGGAGCCCGGGCAGCGTGGCGGGCACGACGCAAGCGACGGTTTTGCCGGCGGCAGCTTCGGATCATGCGCTGAAATATATCGTCGGCGAAGCAGGGGCGCATTCGCGGCCGACATTCGGAGCGGATGCAGCCGCTCTCGGCTATGCAGCCGACTTGGTCTTGAACGCCGACATTCCGGTAGCGAGCGGTCAGCACATTTACGTGGTCGAAGTAAGCAGCGACGGCAAAATCATCGGCTGGGCGGATATTGCCGTGGCCGACAGCGACATTGGACAATCGAATCCGATTCCCGTCCCGGTTCCGCAACCTTCGGCCGGAAACACCGGCGGCTCCGGAGCCGCGGAGCCGACGGACAACAACGGAATCGTCATCTTCGTTAACGGCACGGAGAAGATCGATGCGGCAACGGCAAAAATGACGACGGAAGAAAACAAGAAGATCACCGTTGTCACGCTGGACGAACAGAAGCTGAACGAGCAGCTTGACAAAGAAGGCGAAGGTTATGTCGTCCAAATTCCGGTAAGCAACGGATCCGACTCGGTTGTCGGAGAGCTGAACGCCCGGTTGGTCAAGAACATGGAAGCCCGGAACGCCGTGCTTGAAATCAAAACGGAAACCGCGGGATACTTGTTGCCGGCCAGCCAAGTAAACGTCGACGATCTTGTCTCCCGAATCGGGTCCGATCCGGCGCTGGAAGAGATTCGGATTCGCATCGAGATCTCGAATGTGCCGAGCGATCAAGCCGTTTTCATAACGGATGGAGAAAACGCGCAAATCGTTGCGCCGGTCGTCGATTTCAAAATTACGGCCGTTTACGGCGGCAAGGAATACGACGTCCATCAATTTAACGGCTATGTCGAGAGAATGATCGCGATTCCGGGCGATGTCGATCCGGATCGAATAACGACCGGGGTCGTACTCCGGGCTGACGGAACTTTCGCCCATGTACCGACGCGGGTCGTGCAGATCGACGGCAAGTATTTTGCGGTCATCAATAGCCTGACCAATAGCATGTATACGGTGATCTGGAACCCGCTCGAATTCGCGGACGTTTCCGGCCATTGGGCCCGGGACGCGGCAAACGATTTGGGATCGCGCCTTGTCGTCGAGGGTTCCGAAGACGGCGGTTTCCATCCCGGAAACGATATTACGCGCGCCGAATTCGCGGCGATACTCGTTCGCGCTCTTGGATTGAGCGATGCCGTTGAACGTGTTCCCTTTACGGACGTGGGAGATTCCCGGTGGTACGCTTCTGCCGTTCAAACGGCTTACGCTTACGGCTTGATCGACGGCTTCGAGGATGGCACTTTCCGTCCGACGGACAAAATAACGAGGGAGCAGGCGACGGCGGTCTTGGCTAAAGCGATGAAGCTCGCCGGCTTGCAAACGCCGGATCCGTCCGCGGCGCCGGGAATTTCGTTGCAGGCGTTCGCCGACGCCGCGGCAGTGGCGGACTGGGCGCAGGAAGGCATGGCGATGAGTGTCGCATCCGGGATTGTAACCGGTCAGAGCGGCATGCGGTTGGCGCCAAAAGCCAATATGACCCGAGCGGAAGTCGCCGTCATGATTCAACGTTTGCTTAAACAGGCCGATTTGATTTAAAAATAAGATAATCAGAGCATCAATTAACGTACACTCGAAGGCAGCCCTCTGCCTTCTTTTTTTTGTTGCGAACAAAGGCTCGGAGCTAACGTTCCCCTGCGAAAATTGTCAACCGATCGGCGAATAAAACGTTTAATCCCGACATCGGTTTCGAGCCTTCCCCCGCGAGGACGGCGTTCTTGCGAGAACAAGAAAGCGCAAACATTATTTTCCCCGACGTCTTGACGCTTAAAGCTCCGGCATGTTATTCTTCGGTTAAAGGTTTAATCAATTGTTGTAGATACTGATTAAACGTTTAATGTATTGCAATGGAGAGCCTGATGAAACAAGAAATCAATCTGATCGACGTAGCCAAGGAAGCGAACGTTTCCATTGCGACCGTGTCCAACGTAGTGAACGGCAAGGGACGCGTTTCGGCCCAGACCGTCGAGCGGGTGCGGCAAATTATCGACCGACTCGGCTACACGCCCAATCTGCTCGCCCGCAATCTGAAAACGAACCAGTCCCGCCTGATCGGCCTCGTCATTCCGACCGTAAAGCCGGGGCGGCTGCAGGACAATCCGTTTTACTGGGATTTGCTCGCCGGCATCGAAGAAGGGGCCCGGGACCGCGATTTTCATATCATCCTCGCGGGCATCGACGAAGCGGGCGAATCGTTTTCGTTCGTCAAGGAGCGCAAGCTCGACGGCCTCATCGTCATCGGCGTCGGCGAGTCGTCGGAGGCGATCGGCAAATTGCTCGAAACCGGCGTTCCTTGCGTGTTCGTGGACGGCTATCTGCGCGATCCGAAGCGGTTCCAGGTCATTCTGGACGACCGGCTCGGCGGGCTGCTGGCGACGCAGCATCTGCTGGAGCTCGGGCATACGCGCATCGCGGTGCTGATCGGCGACGTCGTCCTGGAGCAGATCCACCGGTACGGCGTGCTGCAGGAACGGTGGCTCGGCTACCGGATGGCGCTTGAGGAGGCCGGCCTTCCGTACGATCCCGAGCTGATGATCCGGTTCCCCACGTCGTTGGAGGGCGGGTACCGGACGGCGGAGTGGCTCGCCGGCGCGAAGGACGTCACGGCGATTTTTTCGTTTTCCGACATCAGCGCGATGGGACTGCTCAAAGGGCTGCGGGAGCTCGGCCGCAGCGTGCCGGAGGACCTGTCCGTCATCGGCTTCGACGATTTGTTTATGTCGGGGTATACGTCGCCTTCGCTGACGACGATTTCGCAAAATATCGCGCAAAAAGGGCTGGCGGCGATCCGGCTGCTGACCGATCAAATCGAGGGCGAGCCCGTCCTGTCCCGAAAGGTGGTGTTGCCGGTCGAACTGAAAGTCCGCGAAACGACGGGAAAACCGCCGCAGCCTTCCTGAGGCGGCAAGCCCGGCCAAGCACGACCCATTTTACGCTGACGAAAAGAAACGGGGAGGAAAACAGAGTGTCGAACAAAAAGATCTTATCCATGATCCTGAGCGTGTCCCTTTTTGCGCTCGTGCTGTCCGCATGCGGCGGCGGCCCGAATCGCGACGGAAACGCGAGCCCTTCCGCCGGTTCGTCCGCTCCCGCGAGCGCCGCCGCAAGCGCTTCCGGCGAAGCGGAGGCCGACAAGCCGTCCGAGCTGACCGTATGGGCGGACGTCGACGAAGCGAAGCTCGCCACGCTCGAATCCATTACGAAGAAATATACGGAAGCGACGGGAATCGCGGTCAAGCTGACCCCGATCGCGATGAACGACCAGCCGCAGGCGCTGTCGCTCGACGGCCCGGCCGGAAAAGGCCCGGACCTGTTCTACCAGCCGGGCATCGGCGAGCTCGTCGTCAAAGGGCTCGTGCAGCCGATGAATGTAAGCGATGACATCCGCGCCGAATATACGCCGGAATCGCTCGAGGCGCTTAGCCAGGACGGCCAGCTGTACGGCTTGCCCGCCGTCGTCGAGTCGCTCGCCCTGCTTTACAACAAGGAGCTGACGCCGGAGCCGCCGAAGACGATCGCCGAGCTGGAGAAGCTGATGGCGGAGCGCACGGACAAATCCAAGGACGAGTACGGCTTCCTGTACAACGCGACGGACTTCTATTTCTCCTGGGCGTTCATGGGCGGCAGCGGCGGTTACATTTTTAAGGAAAACAACGGTTCCTTCGACATCAAGGACATCGGCTTCAACAAGGAAGGCTCGGTCAAGGGCTTGAAGCTGATCCAGAGCTGGTTCGAAAAAGGCTACTTGCCCAAAGGCGTCAACGGCGACATCGTCGGCGGCCTGTTCAACCAAGGCAAGGTGGCGGCCGTCATCAACGGTCCCTGGGCGATTACCGATCATAGAGATCAGCTTGGCGACAAGCTCGCGGTAGCGCCGCTTCCGCAGCTCGAAGACGGCGGCTATCCGACGACGTTCATCGGCGTGAAGGGCTGGATGCTGTCCGCCTTCTCCAAAAATCCGGAATGGGCGACCGATCTCGCCGCCTTCATCACGAACGCCGAAAACTCGCTCCAATGGTTCAAGGAAACCGGCGAAACGCCGCCGAACCTGAAAACGCTGAACGATCCCGCCCTCACCGACGATCCGCTCGTCTCGGGCTTCTCGGAGCAAATCCAGCACGGCATGCCGTTCCCGAACGTGCCCGAGCTGTCCCACGTATGGGAGCCGATGGCGAACGCGCTCAAGTTCGCTTCCGAAGGCCAGGACGTGCAGGCGATTCTCGACGAGGCGGTCAAGCAAATCGAGGAACGAATCGAAATGGCGGGCGCCGGAGCCTGATAAAGAGAATAAAAAACGGCCGCCCAAGCGGCGGCCCGACGCGAAAAACCGGCACGGAAAGGGGCTCATCCTTTCCGTGCTCCCTATGGAAAACAGGGAGGAACTATGAAAACCGAGACCGACGATAGGCGGGTCGCCGCGGCGAACCCTCATCAACCGATCCTTTCCGTCATTTTATCCGTCATCCCGGGGCTGGGTCAACTTTATAATCGAAGATACATCAAGGGAGCGCTGTTTCTCGTCTTTTTTTTCGGCGCGGTCGGCCTGCTTTACGAATTCATGGACATTGGCTTCTGGGGCCTGTTTACGCTCGGCACCCTGCCGATGGTCGACGACTCCAGGTCGCTGCTCGTGCAGGGCTTGATCTCGGTCATGCTGCTCGCGTTCATGATCGCGTTTTACATTTTCAACTTAATCGACGCTTACCGGGACGGCGAAAAGCTGAAGATGGGCTTCCGCATCCCGAGCATGAAACAGGCGTTCCAGGAGACGTGGGACCGGGGCTTTCCTTATTACATGGTGCTGCCCGCTTTGTTCATGCTGGTCTTCGTCGTCATTTTGCCGCTTTTATTCATGATTTGCCTCGCGTTTACGAACTACAACCTGTACAATCTTCCGCCGGCCAAGCTGCTGGACTGGGTGGGCCTCGACAATTTCGTCGCCTTGTTCAAGCAGGAGGTGTGGCGCCGGAGCCTGCTGAACGTGCTGTCCTGGACGATCGTCTGGACGTTCGCCGCCACGACGCTGCAAATCGCGGTCGCCATGTTCCTCGCCGTGCTCGTCAACGACCCGCGCGTCAAGTTCAAGCGGACGATCCGCACCGTGTTCATTTTGCCGTGGGCGGTGCCCTCGTTCGTGACGATTCTCATCTTCGCGGCGATGTTCAACGACGATTTCGGCGCGATCAACCGCGAGCTTCTGGCTCCTCTCGGCATGCATGTTCCGTGGATGTCCGATCCGTTCTGGGCAAAAATCACGTTGATTCTCATACAGGTGTGGCTCGGCTTTCCGTTCGTGTTCGCGCTGTTCAGCGGCGTGCTGCAAAGCATTTCCCGAGATTGGTACGAAGCGGCGGACGTCGACGGGGGCAGCCGGTGGAGCAAATTCCGGCACATCACCCTGCCGCACGTGCTTTACGCGACCGCGCCGCTGCTCATCATGCAGTATGCGGGCAATTTCAACAATTTCAACATCATTTATCTGTTTAACGAGGGCGGACCGCCGGTGCGCAACCAGTCGGCGGGGGGCACCGATATTCTTATTTCCTGGGTGTACAAACTGACCTTCGACAACAATAACTACAAGATGGCCGCCGCTATTTCGATCATCATGGGCCTCATCGTCGCCGTGTTCGCTTTCTTCCAGTTCACGCGCAGCCGGTCGTTTCGGGAGGAGAAATTGTACTGATGAAAAAATCGGCGAAAAACCGTCTCGAGCTGACGGGCATTTACCTTATCGTGCTGTTCGTGTTCGCCGTCATCGCCTATCCGCTGCTATGGACGCTCAGCATCTCGTTCAATCCCGGCACGAGCCTGTTCAGCTCCAGCATCATTCCGGACGTATGGTCGCTCAAGCACTATCAGTGGCTGTTTTCCGATCCGTCCAGCGATTATTTGCTCTGGTACAAAAACACGCTGCTCGTCGCTTCGGTCACCTCGGTCGCGTCCGTGATCATCGTGGCGTTCGTCGGCTTCGCTTTTTCTCGGTACGAGTTCGTAGGGCGCAAATACGGCATTTATTCGTTTCTGCTCTTGCAGATGTTCCCGGTGCTCATGGGCATGGTGGCGATTTACCTGCTGCTGAACGTCGTCGGCCTGCTCGACTCGCTGTGGGGGCTTGTCATCATCTACATCGGCGGCGGCCTGCCGATGAACGCGTTTCTCGTCAAGGGCTACCTCGACACGATTCCGCGCGATCTCGACGAGTCGGCGAAAATGGACGGGGCGGGCCACTTCCGGATCTTTTTCCAGATTCTCACGCCGCTGGCCAAACCGATTCTGGCCGTCGTCGCGCTGTTCAACTTCATGTCGCCGTTCATGGATTTCCTGCTGCCGCGCATCGTGCTGCGCGATCCGGAGAAGTTCACGCTCGCGCTCGGGCTGTACAACTTCATCAACGACCAGTTTTCCAACAACTTTACGCGGTTCGCCGCCGGCGCCATTCTGATCGCCGTGCCGATCGCGGTCGTATTCCTGTTCCTTCAGCGCTATCTCATCTCCGGTCTGGCGGAGGGCGCGACGAAGGGATAATCGGCAAAAAAAGAGAAAGAGAGCAATCCGGTTCCCGGAAAGTCCGCCTGGCGCAGCTTCGGCCAACGGACTTCCGGCCGGACGCGTCATTTTGGGATAAGAGGAGACAACCGCATGGAAACAAGCTTGTCCATTCATCCGGATCGCTTCGGCCAAGCCGAACGGTCCGAGTACCGCTCGCCGGGCGGCGTCCGCAACTTCGCGGAGACGCCGGGCGGGGCCGATATCGCCTGCGACCGGGGCGCGCTCTATATCCGGTTTTACGGGGAAGACATCGTCCGGATCGCGTTCGATCCGAAAGGAGGTCCGCTTTCCGCGCATAGCCATGCGGTATCGGTTTTCCCGCCGCTTGTCGAAGCGTCCCTCGACCGCGCGGAGGACGCCTTGACGCTGCGCGGAGGCAAGCTCGCCGTTCGTATCGAACCGGCATCGGCCCGCGTTACGCTGCTCGACGCAGCGACCGGCCGGACGCTGCTCGCGGAGCCGGAAGGCGGCGGGCTGCTGTATACCGAGAAAGGGGAAGTCGTCTGCCGCAAATCCTCCGCGCCGGACGACCGCTACTACGGGTTCGGCGAAAAGGCCGGCTTCCTCGACAAGCGCGGCGAGAAGCTCGTCATGTGGAATACGGACGTCTACGCGCCGCATAACCCGGAGACGGATTCGCTGTACGTGTCCATTCCGTACTATATGGCCGTTAGCGGCTCGCAGGCGTACGGCATTCTGCTCGACAACGCGCACCGGACCGAGTTCGACATGAAAAGCCGTTCGGAAATCCGCTTCGGGGCCGACGGCGGCGCGCTCGACTACTATTTCCTGGCCGGACCGGAGCCGAAGGACGTGCTCGGCCGGCTTGCGCGGCTGACGGGAACGATGCCGCTTCCGCCGAAATGGTCGCTCGGCTACCATCAATCCCGCTACAGCTACGAGACGGAAGCCGAAGTTCGCGAGCTCGTCGCGGCGTTCGAGGAGAAGGGCATTCCGCTCGACGCCGTCTATCTCGACATCCACTACATGGACGGCTACCGCGTGTTTACGGTGGACCGGAGCCGGTTCCCGGATTTTGAAGGAATGGTTCGGGATTTGGCGCGCAAGGGCGTGCGCGTCGTGACGATCGTCGATCCCGGCGTCAAGGCCGACCCGGAATACGCGGTTTACATGGAAGGCATCCGCGGCGGCATGTTCTGCAAAAACGCCGAAGGACGCGTCTTTCACGGGCCGGTCTGGCCGGGCCGCAGCGCGTTCCCGGACTTTACGAGCGGGCGCGTGCGCAAATGGTGGGGCGACAACCACAAGCCGCTGCTGGACGCCGGCGTCGCGGGCATCTGGAACGACATGAACGAGCCGTCGGTGTTCAACGAGTCCAAGACGATGGACCTGGACGTGCTGCACGACAACGACGGGCACGGGGGCACCCATCGCCAGCTTCACAATGCATACGGCCTGCAGATGGCCCGGGCGACGTACGAGGGCCTGGCGCAAGGACTCGGGGGCGACCGCCCGTTCGTCCTGACCCGGGCGGGCTATGCCGGCATCCAGAAATACGCGGCCGTCTGGACCGGCGACAACCGCAGCTTCTGGGAGCATCTGCAGATGATGATTCCGATGTGCCTCAACCTCGGGCTGTCGGGCGTGCCGTTCTGCGGCGCGGATGTCGGCGGCTTCGCGCACGACGCGACGGCCGAGCTGCTCGTGCGCTGGACGCAGGCGGCGGCGTTCACGCCGTATTTCCGCAATCACAGCGAAATCAAGTGCGGCCGCCAGGAGCCCTGGGCGTTCGGGGAGGAGACGGAAGCGCTCGTGCGCGAGGCGATCCGGATGCGGTACCGCTGGCTGCTCCACCTGTACGCGCTGATGGAGGAGACGTCCCGGACGGGCGTGCCCGCAATGCGGCCGCTGTTCCTCGAATTTCCGGACGACCCGGAAACGTACGCGATCGCCGACCAGTTCCTGCTCGGGCCGAACGTCCTCGTCGCGCCGATGCTGCGGCCGGGCGCGAAGCACCGCGCCGTCTATTTGCCGGAGGGCGAGTGGATCGAATTTGCGAGCGGCCGGCGCTGCGAAGGCGGCGGGGCCGTCGTCGCCCGTGCCGGGTTGGACGAGATTCCGGTATACGTGCGCGCTGGAACGGCGGTGCTGCAGGAGAGCGACCGGCTGACGACGGCCGAGGCCGCCGAAACGATGACGGTGCGGCTCTATTTATCGTCGGAGGCGGAGCAGGCTTTCGAGTACCGGATTTACGAGGACGATGGTAAAACGTTTAACTACACGGAAGGCGCGAGCTACGAGGCGCTGGGAAGCGTCTCGCTGAGCGGCGGCAAGCTGGAGATCGCCGAGCGGATCGTACGGTCGGGCTGGATGCCGGCGTGGAAGAAGCGGAGGGTGGAAGTTTACGCGCCTTTCGAAATCGGGGAGATCCGGTTCGGCGGCCGGCCCGTTGCGGCTGCGACGGCCGAAGCGCCGGAATCCGGATCGGAATCGGCCGCGGCACCGGGATTCGGATCGGGTTCGGCCGTGGGGGCGACCTTCGTTTCGGGATCGTTTTCCCCGTCTGAATCCGCATCGGCTTCGGCGCCGGGGACGGATCGGAAGGCGCGTTCGGCATCGGCTTTTCGCGAAGTCGTCATCTTTTTCGAGTGGGACGTTTAAAGGATGTAATTTTTGAATCGGGAATCGGGAGGAGAGTCGGCGTGCGTAAAAGGGAATTGAGGAAAATGTCTTTTGCGCTGCTCGCCGCGCTTTTGCTGTTCTCGTGCTTCCCCGCCTTGGGCGGCGGGGAAGTGCGGACGGCATACGCGGCGGGCGCGGGAAGCTTCGAGGAAGTCGCGCCGTCCGTGACGGACGGAGTCTACGTTCGCATCAAGAACGACTATACGGGCCATTACCTGATCGCATTGGACGGCAAAGCGTCGTACGGCGAGGCGGTCGAAACGGACCGCGCCTCGCATTGGCGTCTGGAACCGTCGGCCGTCGGCGTGCGCATTCAGAACCGGCTGACGGGAACCTACGCGTCGGCGAACGTGCCGCCGAAAGGCCATTGGTGGAGCGATGTCCTGCTCGCCGATGCGGGCGAAACGAACGCGGACGACTTGGCCTGGGAAATCGTGAATGCGGTTACATCGGACGGACCGGCGACGGACCGCTGGAACATTCGGAAGCCGGCCAACCCGACGTACATTCTTCATTTGGAGGACGACACGGGAAGCGGCCAGCTCGGCGCTCTGAATCCGGCCTGGGGCTCCGGGCATTGGCGGATCGAGCCGGTCGTCGATTACGTCCGGTTTCAGAACAAGCATACGGGCCAATTTCTGACGGCGGCGGACGGCTTCGTTTCCTACGGAGACGCGGTCGAAGAGGATCCGTCCTCGCACTGGCGCGTCGAAGCGGCCGGCAACGGCTATCTCATCCGGAATCGTTCGACCGGCGCATACGTCTCCATGCTCGGTTGGGCGGATTATACCAGCCGGATTCCGCTTGCCGGGGCCGCGGAAGCGGCGGCATGGCGATTTGCCGCGGGCACCGAAGCGGGGCATTGGGTCATTCAATACGCGGACAACGCGGCGCTCAGCCTCCATATCCAGGATGACGCCGGCTACGCCCAAGTCAGCGATCTTCCGCAAAATTGGGGCACGCCCCAATGGGCGGTCGTCCCGGCGACTGCGACGAAGCCGTACGATCCGGAGCCGGATACGGGACCGCGATACGTCCGGATCATGAACGATTGGCTCGGCTTGTACATGTACGAAGCGGACGGCAAGCTGCTGTACGGCAACGCTCCGGCGGACGACGAGGCAAGCCATTGGGAAATCGTCGAGGAAGACGGCGTGCAGCGCATCCGGAACCGGGCGACCGGACATTTCGTCAGCCGGACGGGAGTCGCTTCCGACAAAGCCGCGGTCACGGTCGTCGCGGCCGGGGAGAGCGCCGAGACGGAGCAGTGGGTCATCGAAAACCTGCGGACCGCGGGCACGAAGCTCATCCGGGCCGAAGCCGACGAGGGTGTCTATTTGCATCTGGAAAACAAGCTCGGCTTCGTCCAGTACGGCGCGATTCCGAAGGAATGGGGCAGCCCGAAATGGGCGTTCAAGCCGGTGACCGAGAGCGGTCCGCGCTACGTCCGCCTCAAAAACGTCTATCGCGGCGAATACCTGTACGAAACGGAAGGCAAAGTGGCGTACGGCAGCCCGGCCGTCGAAGCGGCGGAATCGCACTGGCTGATCGAGGACGATGGCGGCGGCCAGGCGCGCATCCGCAATCGGGCGACGGGCCATTACATGAACGTGGAAGGCATGCAGTCGGGCGAAAATCCGCATTTGCAGCCGCTGCGCAGCACGTCCGTCGAGCCGAGCTGGACGAGCGCGAAGTGGAACGTGACGGAGACGGCGGCGGGGGAGTTCGTTTTTGAAAACGTCTGGCAGGCCGGCCAGCGCATCCATGCGGAGGACGGAACGGGCTACGCGCAGTCGGGCGCCATCCCGGCCGAGTGGGGCAGCGCGCGCTGGCTGCCGGAGGACGCGCCCGCGCAACTGCCGCTCGAACTGCCGGACGGCTTCGTCCGGCTGCGGAACGCGGACACCGGCGCGTATTTGTATGAGAACGAGAACGGAGTCGCGCTGTACGGAACGCTTGAGGAGGGGGACGCGCGCTCGCATTGGACGTTCGCCGGGGAAGGGCCGGCGCGGCTGATCAACCGGGCGACCGGGCACGAGCTGACGGTCGTCGACGGCGTGCCTTATTTGACGGCCGCGCCGGGGCCGGCGGAAGGAGCGGCCGGGCTCTGGCACGCCGAACCCGCGCCGGGAGGCGTCAACGTCCTGCTGCGGAGCGCCATGCGGCCGCTCGAATACGCGCATACGATCGACCGCGCCGGATACGTGCAGCTCGACCTGCGCTCCGTCGAAGCTTTGGGCGCCCAGTGGGCGATCGAGCCGGCGCCGGACGAGGCGTTCGTGCCGGAGCCGGCGGGCTCGCGGCCGGACGTGCTCGCGCACCGGCTGGACGACACCCGCCGGGTGCGCATCGTGAACGCCGCGGACGGGACTCCGCTCCGGGACGAGCAAGGCGCGGATGTATGGCGGCTGCAGGACGAGAACGGCTACAAGCTGATTCGCAGCGCCGCAAGCGGCCGATATTTGACCGTCGTGGACGGGAAGCTGGCGACGGCGGAGCTCGGGACCTCGGCTCCGGCCGAGGCTCCGATGCAATGGCGGATCGTCGAACGGGGCGATCGGCTCGCGCTCGAAAACGGGGCGGGCGCGTCCCCGACGGATTCGCAGGCGTACCGCTTTGCGCCGCTGAAGGAGGATGCGGCGTTCCAAGCGGAGGATGCCTTCCTGTCCGGCGCGAGCGCGGTCGCGGTCGCGGGAATTGCGGCGGACGTGCCCGGCTACGAAGGGGAAGGCTTCGCGTCGCTCGACGGCGCGGAAGCGGAAGCGACGTTCGCCGTGCATGCGGACGAGGCCGGCCTTTACAAGGCGGAGATTCGCTATGCGAACGGCGCGGACGGCGTTCGCGCGCTCGCGGTTGCGGCGAACGGGCTGCCGGCGGGCCGGCTGCAAGCCGCTGCCCGCGACGGAGGGTCCGATTGGCGGACCGCCGAGATCGAGTTGAACCTGCGCGCGGGCTACAATTCCGTGACGCTGTCCGCCCCGGACGGCCGCGTGCTGGTCGACCGGCTGACGGTGCGGGACGTCGTGCCGCCCGCCTACCGCGGAGCAAGCGTGTCGTATGCGACGCACGAAGCGGAGCATGCCGCGACGAACGGCCAGCTGCTCGGCCCGAGCCGCGCGTACCGCGAGCATGCGTCGGAGGCGTCCGGCCGGCAAGCCGTCCGGCTGGATCGAGCGGGAGAATACGTCGAATTCACGCTGTCGAAGCGGGCGAATCGGCTGACGCTCCGGTATTCCGTGCCGGATTCGGCGAACGGGAGCGGGGCCGAAACGCCGATCGGCCTGTACGTCGACGGTAAAAAACTGGACGGAGCGCGGCTGACCTCCCGCTACGCCTGGGTGTACGGGGCTTATCCTTGGTCGAACCGGCCGGAGGACGGCTCCGCGCACCGCTTCTTCGACGAAACGAGCTTCGAGATCGGACCCGCCGACGCCGGCTCGACGGTGCGGATCGCGTTCGACGCCGACACGACGGCGGAATACGTGGTCGTGGATTTGCTCGAAGGCGACTGGGCGGGGGAGCCGTACGCGCAGCCGGCCGATTTCGTGTCGGTCACCGATTACGGCGCGGTCGCGGACGACGGGCTGGACGATACGTCCGCGATCGAGGAGGCGATCGCGGACGCCAAACGCCAGGGAAAGGGCGTCTGGCTGCCTCCGGGGGATTTCCGGGTCGGCGAAGGCCCGATCGAAGTGGCCGACGTGACGATCCGCGGCGCCGGCAAGTGGCATACGACGCTCGTCGGCGGCGGATTCATGGGCGCCGGAAACCGCATTCGCGTCTATGATCTGGCGATCGACGGGGAGGTGACCGCCCGCCGCGACGAGCTGCCCGAATCGGGCTTCGACGGAGCGTTCGGCACGGGCTCGACGCTGCAGCATGTGCGGATCGAACACGTAAAGACGGGCATCTGGTCGACGACGAGGACGCTGCCGGACGGGCAGGCCCTGGCCACGGACGGCCTGTACGTCGCGGGCGTGCAAGTCCGCAATACGTTCGCGGACGGCCTCAACTTCAGCACCGGGACGAACCGCTCCATGGCCGAACACAACCAGTTCCGCAACACCGGGGACGACGGCATGGCGATGTGGGCGAGCGGAGCGCAGTCCGAAGGCAATACGTTCCGGTTCAACACGGTGGAGCTGCCGTGGCTGGCGAGCAACATTTCGGTCTACGGGGGCAAAAACGCGACCGTCGCCGACAACGTCGTTTCCGACACGGTGGCGTTCGGCGCGGGCATCAGCGTCAGCACCCGCCATGCTCCCGTACCGTTCGAGGGAACGATCGAAGTGGCGCGAAACACGCTGCTGCGGACCGGCGGCCGGGAGCACAACTGGCCGGCGGATTTCGGAGGCCTGCTGCTGTTCGCGGACAGCGGCCGGGAGATGACGGGCGACATCCGCATTCGCGACAACCTGATCGCGGACAGTTCGTACCAGGGCATCTCCTTCCTCGGGGAGGCGCCGGCGCGCGGCATCGAGCTGCACGGCAACGTCGTGGACGGAGCGGGCACGTGGGGCATCCACGCCGCCGGCAATATCGGGGGCGGAGCGACGTTCGGCAATACGATCGTCCGGAAAGCCACGGTCGGCCCGTTCATGGACGGGGCCGGCGGCTTCGAGGTCCGGACGGTCGACGAAGGCTTCGCCTTCGAGGAGCCGCCGTTCCGGGCGAGCATAGGCGGCCGCGAGGCGGCGCCGTTCGTTGTCGAAACGGGCGAGACGGTGCAGGTGTCCGTCGCCGGCGACGAAGCCGGAGAGGCGGTATGGTCGTCGTCCGACGATACGGTCGTGCGGATCGCGGACGGCAAGCTCGCGGCGCTGAAGACGGGCACGGCAAACGTCGCCGTATCCTGGGGCGGCCGCGAGCGGATCTTCCGCGTCGCCGCGAAGGACACGACCGCCCCCGCATGGTCCGGCGGCGCCGGGGCAACGGCGGTGCGGGAGGCCGACGGCACGTATACGGTCCGCTGGCCGGCGGCTTCCGATGCCGGCGGCATCGCGGGGTACCGCCTGTCCTGGGGCGCCGGGTCCGTCAGGACGGACGCCACCGCGACGGAATGGAACGTCGGAGCCCTTCCGTACGGCGGCGCGATCCGCATCTGGAGCCAGGATGCGGCCGGCCTGTGGACGCCCGCCGCGCTGACCGTCGCCGTACCTGGCCCGTCGGACGGCATTGGCGGAGCGGTCGTGCCTCAGCCTCAGCCGCAACCGCCGTCCCCGCCGAACGCGCTTGAAGTCGCTTCCGTCCCGAAAACGGACGCGAACGGAAACGTCTACGACGAAGCGGTCGTGGACGGCAAGGCGCTGATCGCGGCGCTGGAAGGGTTGGAAGCGTTGGAAGGCGCTCGTCCCGCGCTGACGCTGAACGTCTCGGGCACCGCTCGGACGGCGGTCGTCGCGCTGCCGCTGGATGCGCTCAGGTCGGCCGCTCCGGCAAACGCCGTCCTCGACGTCCGCCTGAACGCCGTGCCGGGGCTTGCCTTCTCGCTGCCGGTCGACGCGATTGCCGGAAGCTCGCCGGCGCCGGAAGGCGCCGAGCTGCGGATCCGGCTCGGCAAGGCGAACGGCTCCGCGGCGTTCGAGCCGGGAAGCGCCGTTCGCAGCGACGCATACGAGGTCGGCGTTTCGGTCGCGACCGGCGGAGGCAGAACGGCAGAGGGCTTGACCGGCCGTACGTTTGCGACCCTGGAGTTTCCGGCGAACGGCACGGTAACGCTGGCGACGGCGGGCGGCATGGCCTACGACGAGGCTTCCGGCAAATGGAGGCCGGTGCCGGCGACGTTCCGCACGCTCGAGGACGGCACGGTCGTCACGGTTGTCCGCACCGTGGCTTCGGGCACGTTCGTCGTCATCGACGAGCCGCGCGCGTTCGCCGACGTTCAAGGCCATTGGGCGCGCGACGCGGTGTCCGCGCTCGCCTCCCGCCGCATCCTGAATGGCCGGGAAGCGGACCGCTTCGCTCCGGGCGATCCCGTGACGCGCGCCGAGTTCGCCGCCATGCTGACCGCGGCGTTCGGTCTGCCCGCCGGAAGCGGAACGCCCGGCCGGTTTGCCGATGTCCCGGCGAACGCCTGGTTCGCGGGCGCCGCCGAGGCCGCCGCGGCCGCCGGGCTCGCGAACGGCTTCGCGGACGGCGTCTTCCATCCGCACGAGCGGATTACGCGCGAGCAGACGGTCGCGCTGCTCATGCGTGCTTGGCGTCTCGCGCTGCCCGGCGGCGCCGCCGAAGCCGCGGACTTGGGCGGTTTCGCGGACGGGGCGCTCGTCGCCGAATGGGCGCGGGCCGACTTCGGCGAAGCGGTTGCGCTCGGCCTGCTGCAGGGCCGCCCGGACGGCAGGCTCGCGCCGCAAGGGGAGGCGACCCGGGCGGAAGCCGCGCAGCTTGTTTACCGGCTGCTGGCGCAATTGAATTGGATTCGCTCGTAATTTCGCTTAAGAACGCCCCTGTCAAAGGCTGCCGGCCCGAGACGGGGGTTGTCTTCCGGTTTATTTGAAAGCGGTTTCCAAAAAAATGGGATGACGGGATTGACATTCCCGTCTTACAGGAGGTCGAGTTGAGAATATGTTCGTGAAAATGGCGAAAACGGGGTTGTCCGCGATGCTTGCCCTGTCGTTTGCGCTCGCGCTGCTCGGAGCGCCCGGCAAGGCGCTTGCCGTCTCGCTGGAAGCCGAGTCCGCGACGCTTTCGGGCGGCGCCGTCGTCGAAACCGAGCACGCGGGTTATTCGGGCGCGGGCTTCGTCGGCGGCTTTACCGACGGCAACAAGGGAAACGCCCTGGTCCGGTTTTCCTATACGGCGGCGTCGGCGGGCGCTCATACGGCCGCGCTTCGTTATGCGAACGGTACCGGGAGCGACAAGACGCTCAGCCTATACGTCAACGGCGCGAAAATCAGGCAAACGACGCTGCCCGCCACCGCAGGCTGGAGCAGTTGGGCCGCGAAGGCCGAGACGCTGACGCTCGCGGCAGGCGCGAATACGATCGGCTTCAAGTTCGACGATTCCGATTCGGGCAACGTCAATCTGGACAAAATCGACATCGACGTTCCGGCTCCCGCCGATCCGAACGTTTACGAAGCCGAAGCGGCGGCGCTGTCCGGCGGAGCGTCCGTGGCGACGGAGCATGCGGGCTATAGCGGCGCGGGCTTCGTGGACGGCTTTACCGACGGGAACAAGGGGAGCGCGGCCGTCACGTTCTCGGTGAATGCCGCCGAGGCGGGCAGCCGCGACATTACGCTTCGTTACGCGAACGGAACGGGTTCGGCGAAAACGCTCAGCCTGTACGTGAACGGAGTCAAGCTGAGGCAAATCGCGCTTGCGGCGACGGCGGGCTGGAGCGCTTGGGGGACGCATGCGGAGAACGTGACGCTAAACGCGGGCGCGAATTCGATCGTCTATAAGTTCGATCAGACGGACAGCGGCAACGTGAACCTGGACCGCCTCGTTCTCGGCCCCGTATCGGCGGATCCGGAACCGGGCGCGCCGAACGTTTACGAGGCGGAGGAGCAGTTTTACTCGGGCGGCGTGACGAGGACGGCATCCGGTTTGACGAACTTCGTTTCGGCCGGCGCGCGGGCGGTGTTTACGGTGAACGCCGGGGCGGCGGGCAACGCTTCGGCCGAGCTTCGCTACGCGAACGGAACGGGCTCGGCGAAAACGCTGAACGTGTACGTCAACGGGCTGTTCGCGCTCGCGACGACGCTGCCCGCAACCGGGGGCCCGACGGTCTGGGCGAGCAAAACCGAAACGCTGCCTTTGCGAAAAGGGCTGAATACGATTTCCTACCGCTACGACTCCGCAAACAGCGGCAACGTAAGCCTCGATTCCTTGACGCTGGCGGGCGGCGCTGCCTTGGCCGCTCGCGGGGCTACGCTTCCGTATGCGGAGCTGGAGGCGGAGAACGGCGCGACGAACGCCCAGCTTCTCGGCCCCGGACGCAACTACTTGACGGTCGAAGCCGAATCGTCCGGCCGCCGGGCGGTCAAATTGACCCAGACGGGGCATTACGTGGAATGGACGGCGCCGAAGTCGGCGAATGCGCTCGTCGTCCGCTACAGCATGCCGGACAGCGCCGGCGGCGGCGGAACGAACACGACGCTGAGCCTGTACGTGAACGGAACGAAGAGACAGGCGCTCGATCTTACGTCGCGTTATGCGTGGACTTACGGCGCTTATCCGTACAACGACAACCCCGCGAACGGGAACGCGCACCGTTTTTACGACGAAAGCCGGTTTCTCGTCTCGGAGATTCAGGCCGGCGCGACCGTAAGGTTGCAGAAGGATTCCGGGGATACGGCCGCCTATTATACGATCGACCTGATCGACCTGGAGCAGGCGGATGCGCCCTATGCCATGCCGGCCGGCTTCGTCAGCATTACGTCCTTCGGCGCCGTCGCAAACGATGCGGGAGACGACACGGCCGCGATTCGCGCCGCGATCGCCGACGCTCGGTCGACCGGCATGGCGGGCGTTTGGATTCCGGCCGGCACGTTTCGGATGAACGACCGGGTCGACGTAAGCGACATTCACATTCGCGGCGCGGGCACGTGGCATTCCGAGCTTCTCGGGACCGGCGGCAAAGGCGGGTTTTACGGCGTCGGCGGCAACGTCACCGTCGCGGATCTGGCGTTGACGGGCGATTCGCTGTACCGTAACGACGCGGCAGACCATGCGGGCTTCGAGGGGAATTTTGGCGCAGGGTCGCTTATCCAGAACGTATGGATCGAACATATGAAGGTCGGCTACTGGCTGCAAGCCGGAACCGACGGCCTCTATGTCGTCGGGGGCAACGTCCGCAACACCTGGGCCGACGGCGTCAATCTGCACGGAGGCGTCAAAAATACGACGGTCAGCCACCTCAGCGTCCGCAACACGGGCGACGACGCGTTCGCCATGTGGTCCGACGGAGCGCCGAACGAGAACAACTCGTTCCGCTATAACACGGCGCAGGCCCCGATGCTTGCGAACGCGTTCGCGCTGTACGGCGGGAAGGACAACAAAATTCTGGACAACGTCGGCGCGGATACGGTCACGGCGTCTTCGGGCATCGTCGTCAGCACCCGGTTCAATGCGGTTTCGTTCAGCGGCACGACCGAGCTGAAGCGCAATACGCTGCTCCGTACCGGCGGCTGGGAGCCGAACTGGAACACCAGCTTCGGCGGCCTTTGGATCTACGCGGAGAACCAAAATATAACGGCTCCGATCGCGATCGAGGACGTCGAAATCAAGGACAGCACGTACGAGGGCGTCAAATTCAGCTACAACCGGACGATCCAAAACGTCAGCTTCAACCGGGTGTCGATCGAGGGGGCGGGCACGTTCGGCCTGAACTTCGACGGCGTAACCGGGACGGGCACGTTCGGCAACGTGACGGTATCGGGGGCCGCTTCCGGCGCGCTGAACAATCCGAACAACCTGTTTACGATCGTGCGCGGCCCGGGCAACGTCGGCTGGTGAACGCATCGCGTTTTAGCTCCCCGTTGGCGGACGGATGTCCGTCAACGGGGGGTTTTTTATAACATTCAGGGCTTGAAGCCGTGGGATTGGCAGGCCGAAAGGGTACTGGACGGACTGCATGACGGGTTAGCGTAAAACGGCGCCTCCGACTCCGGTTGTCCCGTTTCGTTTCCGTACGCTATAATGGGTAAAACGTTTAATTAGAATGTGTCGGAATGACAGGAAAAGAAACGGAAGTGCTCCCATGAACAAGGAAATCAGCATCGTCGACGTGGCGGCGGAGGCGGGCGTTTCGATCGCGACCGTGTCGAACGTCATCAACGGGAAGGGCCGGGTTTCCACCAAAACGAAGCAAAAAATCGAGCGGATCATCCGCGAAATGGGCTACACGCCGAACCTTCAGGCACGCAACCTGAAAACGCGGCGGACGGATCTGATCGGCGTCGTCGTCCCGACGATGCAACCCGGCCGGCTGCAGGACAATCCGTTTTACTGGGACCTGCTGGCGGGCGTGGAGGAAGGAGCGCGCGGGCGGAAGTTCCATGTGATCCTGACCGGAATCGACGAGGCGACGGAAACGTTTGCGTTCGTCAAGGAACGGCGGCTCGACGGCCTCATCGTCATGGGCACGAACGAAGGCTCGCAGGCGGTCGAGCGGGTCGTGAAGCTCGGCATTCCCGCCGTTTTTATCGACAGCTATTTGCGCAGCCCGGATTTTTACCAGGTGTATTTGGCGGATCGGCAGGGCAGCTACAAGGCGACGTCGTACCTGATTAACCAGGGCCACCGGCGGATCGCGCTGCTCGTCGGCGACGTGCCGATCGAACGCATCCCGTATTACGGCGTCCTGCACGAGCGCTGGCTCGGGTATAGGGACGCGCTGGCGGAAGCCGGCATTCCGTACGATCCCGGGCTGATGATCAAGCTGCCGACTTCGCTCGAAGGCGGCTACCGGGCGGCTTCCCGCCTCGCCGCGATGGACGGGGTGACGGCCGTGTTTTCCTTTTCCGACATCAGCGCGATGGGCCTGCTCAAAGGGCTGCGCGAGCTCGGCCGCTCCGTGCCCGGAGACTGTTCGGTCATCGGCTTCGACAACTTGTTCGTGTCCGAATACACGTCCCCGTCGCTTACGACGGTTTCGCAGAACATTTTGGAAAAAGGACGCGAAGCGGTGCATATGCTGCTCGACCTGATCGACGGCAAGCCCGGCGAGGAACGGACGAAAGTGCTGCCGGTCGACCTGATCGTACGGGAGACGACCGGGCCGGCGCGGCGGTCTTGATGCGCTCAAACGGCGGGGAGCCGCTGCAACGATCTCCCGGGCCCGATTCTTTTTCGCTATGCCGAAGGCAGCCGCTGCCTTCTTTTTTATGCTCTTTTTTCTCCCCCCATCCGAAAATCCGTCACGCCGAAACGAGAATCGGTCATCGAATTCGCCGGCCCGCGCTTTTATACTGAAAGCACAAACCGAAAGGAAGTGTGCCAGTTGAAAGCAGCCGCAATCGCCCGGGACCGGGACGGGGCCCCCCCGCTTCGCCCGCTGACGCGGAAAGCGGGATTCCTCAAGAATCTGTGGAAGTACCGCTACTTGACGCTGATGACGGTCCCGGCCGCCGTCGTGATCGTCATCCACAGCTACCTGCCCATGTTCGGGCTGTTCATCGCCTTCAAAAACGTGAACTATATCGACGGCATCTGGGGGAGCCCTTGGGTCGGATTCGATAATTTTTCGTTCCTGTTCAACTCCGGTTCGCTGTGGCGCATTACGCGCAATACCGTCCTGTACAGCCTTGCCTTCATGTCGATCAATCTCGTGTTGTCGGTGGCGCTCGCCCTTGCGGTCAACGAATTGCGAAACCGCTTCCTCGCCAAATTTTATCAGACGTTCATCCTGATGCCCTACTTCCTGTCGATGGTCGTCATCAGCTATCTGGTCTACGCGTTTCTTAATCCGACGCAAGGGTTTATGAACGCGACGGTGCTGGAGCGGTTCGGGATCGATCCGGTGTTCTGGTATTCGGAAAAAGAGTACTGGCCGTTCATATTGATTCTCGTCAACGCATGGCAGGGCGTCGGGATGGGAGCGGTTATCTACATCGCGGCCATGGCCGGCATCGACCCGGAATATTACGAGGCCGCCGTCCTGGACGGCGCGTCCAAATGGCGCCAAATTTTCCATATCACCTTGCCGACGATCCAGCCGGTCGTCATCATCATGACGATCCTGTCGATGGGCAGCATTTTCACGGCGGACTTCGGCTTGTTTTACCAGGTGCCGCTCGATTCCGGCGCGCTTTATCCGACGACGGACGTCGTGGACACGTACGTGTACCGGTCGCTGCTGGAATTGAACGATATCGGCATGTCGTCGGCCGCGGCGTTCATGCAGTCCGTTCTCGGCTTCGTCATGGTGCTGGCCACGAACGCGGTCGTCCGCAAAATCAACCGCGAGCAGGCGCTATTTTAAAGAAAGAGCAACTGAGAGGTGAACAAAATGAAAACCCGTTCGCGTCACTGGAGCCAGATTTCCCCGATTTCCAACGCGCTGCTTCACATGGGCTTCGTCGCGCTGTCGCTGCTGTTCGTGCTGCCGGTCGTTCTCGTCTTCATGGTGTCGGTGTCCGACGGAGACGCGATCCTGAAAAACGGCTACAGCTTTTTCCCGGAGACGTTCTCCCTGGTTGCCTACGAAGCGCTGTTCAAGGATTACTCGACGATTGTCGGGGGCTACGCCGTCAGCATCGGCATTACGATCGCCGGCACGATCCTCAGCGTCCTGCTGATGGCCCTGTTCGCCTATCCGATTTCCCGGGGCGATTATCCGTTTCGCGCGTTTTTCACCTTCTTCCTGTTTTTCACGATGCTGTTCAACGGGGGGATGGTGAGCCGCTATATGGTGTACACGCAGGTGCTCGATTTGAAAGACTCGTACATGGCGCTCATATTGCCGCTGCTGATCGTCCCGTTTAACGTCATCATCATGCGGACGTTTTTCCAATCGACGATTCATCCGTCGCTGATCGATTCCGCCCGGATCGACGGGGCCGGGGAAATCCGCATCTTTTTCCGCATCGTGCTGCCGCTGTCGCTTCCCGTGCTCGCGACGATGGCGCTGTTCAGCACGATCGCCTACTGGAACGACTGGTTCAACGCGCTGCTGTACATCGACAGCGAGGACAAGTATCCGCTGCAGTATTTGATGCGAAGGGTCATCAACGATGTCCAGTATTTGCGGAACAACATTACGGTCGCGGCTCAAAATCCGGAGCTGATGAGCAAGCTTCCCGACCAGTCGCTGCAAATGGCGATGGCCATCGTCGGGATGGGGCCGATTCTGATCGTCTATCCGTTTTTTCAGAAATATTTCGTCAAAGGACTGACCGTAGGCGCGATCAAGGGGTAATTGCAGTCGAGGGTAGAGCCGGCCAAAGAGAAACGTCGACCAAGATTCGGCGGGAGCTCTGCAGCCGTTCTATTATAAAAACAAGAAACCGTTTACAGGAGGGTTACGGAACATGAAACGAGGAAAATGGAAAGGCGGCCTGGCGCTGGCGGCCGCGCTGTGCCTGGCGCTGCTGCTTCAGGCCTGCTCGGGCGGCGGGGGCGGCAGCAACGAGGGGGCGTCGAGCACGGCTCCGAGTCCGTCGGCGGCAAACCCGGCTTCGCCCGCGCCGTCGGAGGAGCCGTCGGCCGGGGCGGAGCTGGCCCCGTACGAGGTGTCGATCGTCTACCAGGCGACGCCGCAGCAGGACGACGCGCTGATCGAGGAGAAGCTGAACGAGTATTTCAAGGACAAAATCAACGCGACGATCGATCTGCGTCCGATCGCTTCCAGCGAATACAAGCAGAAGACCGAGCTGATGATGAACACCGGCGAGCAAATGGACCTGATTTTCGCGGCTTCCTGGCTGAACTACTTCGGGAACGTCACGAAGGGCGCCTATCTGGAGCTGGATGAGCTGCTGGACAAATACGGCCAGGGCATCAAGCAATCGCTGAACCCGCTCTATCTCGAAGCGCCGCGTTTCGAAGGCAAGCTGTACGCAATCCCGCAAAACAAGGAAATCACGCAAGGCCTGTCGTTCACCTATCGCAAGGATATCGTCGACAAATACAACATTCCGATCGAGCAGATCAACCGGATGGAAGACCTGCGGCCGTGGTTCGAGCTGCTGAAGGAGAAGGAGCCCGGACTCATTTTGAACATCGTCGGCTCCGGCAGCCAGGGCGACAACCTGATGTACGAAACGAATTCCAATTACCGCAGCATCGGGCCGAAGCTGAGCAAGATGCCGCTGTTCCTGGTCGATTACAAGGCGGCCGATCCGAAGGTGAAATCGCTGCTCGATCCGGAAATCGTCGAAATCAACAAAAAAGAATACGAGCTGTACCGCGAATATTACGAAAAAGGGTACACGAACGCCGACGCGGCAACCAATACGGCCAACCTCGCGGATTTGCGCAAGCAGGGGCAGCTTTGGATGCAGCGGGCGACCTGGAAGCCGGGCTCGGACATCGAACTGAAGCTGTCGACGGACAACAAGTACGACTTCGTGTCCCACGTCGTCGCCGAGCCGGTCGTCGATACCGACGCGGCCACGGGCTCGTTGCTGGCGATCTCCCGGACGTCCAAAGATCCGGAGCGCGCAATGATGGTGCTGAACTACCTGCATACCGATCCTTACGTCATTAACCTGCTCGTGCACGGAATCGAAGACAAGCATTACAAGAAGGTCGGGGACAATCGCATCGAGCTGATTCCGGATTCCGGCTACGTTCCGAACGTCCACTGGGTGCTCGGCAGCCAAATGCTGAACTACCTCAAGCCGGGACAGCCCGACGACATGTACGAAAGCTGGAAAACGTTCAACGAAGAAGCGACGCGGTTTCCGCTGCTCGGCTTTGCGTTTGACGACACGAAGGTGAAGAACGAAGTTTCCCAGTTGGCCGGCGTCATGAGCGAATACGCGACGCTCGCCACGGGCGCCGCCCCGAATCCTTCCGCGCTGCTCGAAGAGAGAAACGGCAAGCTGAAAGCGGCGGGAATCGAAAAGGTGCAGGCGGAGCTGCAGGCGCAAATCGACGCGTGGCTGTTGGAAAACAAAAATTAAGCGGCCGGACGGGGAAAGGTTTCCGAAAGGAAGCCTTTCTTCCGCGGCCGGAGCGAAAGATGGGAGAAAAGCGCATGAGCGGTTGGGAAGATCGGGCTTGGCAATACGTTTTGGACAAATTGGAGCGCACGCATGCGTCGATCGGGGACACGTTTCCGCTGGCGTCCGTCGGCGGCAAGTACGACAACCGGGAGCCGCACTGCTGGACGAACGGCTTCTGGCCGGGCCTGTTGTGGCTCGTCTACCGAAGAACGAGGGACGAGCGGTTCCGGGACATCGCGGAGCGCATCGAGGCGAAGCTGGACGGGCCGCTGCAGGAGTACGAGGAGCTGCACCACGATAACGGCTTTATGTGGAGCCTGTCGGCTGTCGCCAACTTCAAAATAACGGGCAACCCGCCGTCCAGGCGGCGCGGGCTGATCGCGGCCAGCCATTTAGCCAGCCGGTTCAATTTGCCGGGCCGCTTCATTCGGGCCTGGCTTTACGAGGGCAGCGAGGGACTGGCGATCATCGACTGCATGATGAACCTGGGGCTGCTGTATTGGGCGAGCGAGCAGCTGGGCGATCCGCGCTACCGGCATATCGCCGCGGCCCATGCGGAGACGACGCGGGAACATTTCATCCGCCCCGACGGCTCGGTTTGCCATATCGTCCGGTTCGATCCGGAATCCGGGGAAAAAATCGAGGCGCTCGGCGGGCAGGGCTACGCCCCCGATTCGGCCTGGTCCCGGGGCTCCGCCTGGGCGATCTACGGGTTCGCGATCAGCTACCGCTACACGAAGGAAATCCGGTTTTTGGAGGCGGCCCGCAAGGCGGCCGGTTTCTTCGTCGCCAATTTGCCGGAAGACCTCGTTCCCCCGTGGGATTTCAGGGCGCCCGAGGACGGGCGCCGGGCGAAGGATTCGACGGCGGCGGCATGCGCGGCGAGCGGGCTGCTGGAAATGTCCCGCCTCGTTTCGCCGGAGGAAGCGGCCGGCTATCGGGAATGGGGCGCAAAACTCGTCCGATCGCTGTTCGAACGCTATACGCCGGACGAACCGTCGGAAGAAGCCTTGATTGTCAAAGGAACCGGGAATTTTCCGCGGGGAGGGGAGGTGGAGACGCCGCTCATTTACGGCGATTATTTTTTCGCGGAGGCGCTGTTGAAGCTGAAGGGCGATGCCGAATTGTTCTGGTAAAGGTTCGAGGGAGAGTGCGGCCCGAAGGCCGCACCCCCGATCAAACGGCAAAGGAGAGGGAACGATGAGAGCGGCGGCCTTGAAAGCCGTTTTATGCCTGAGTATTTTGGCAGCGTTTACATTCCTGGGGGGCGGCAGCGATCGCACGGCGCAGGCCGCGGACGAGTATGACGCGATGCGGGACAAGTGGCGGAAGATGCTGACGGGAGAGCCGCTGGATCCGGCGGACGCCGACGTCTCGGCGGCGGTGGCGGCGCAGGCCGCGGAAGCGAACGGCTATTGGCAGAGCATGAACAAGTCGGCAACGCGGACGCATCTGTGGAGCGATATTCCGAACGTCGGCCACTCCGTCCATATCCGGACGGCGTACGAACGGCTCCGGGCGATGGCTCTGGCCTATTCGACGCCCGGCTCGGCGCTGGCCGGCGATCCGGCGTTGGCGGCGGACATCGTCGGCGCGCTGGACTACATGTACGCCACCCGGTACCACGAATTCGTCGTGACGACGCCGAGCGGGACGAGCAACTGGTGGGACTGGGAAATCGGCATTCCGATGGCGCTGAACGATACCGCCGTGCTCATGTACGACCTGCTGTCCGGCAGCCAGATCGCGAATTATACGAACGCGGTCGAGCGGTTTTCGCCGGTCGTCAACAAGACGGGGGCGAACCGCGCGTGGAAGGGGATCGTCGTCGGCGTGCGGGGCGTCATCGCGAAGGACGGCGTCAAGCTGGCCGACGCGAGGGACGGCCTGTCGCCCATTTTCAATTACGTGACGAGCGGCGACGGGTTTTACGCGGACGGTTCGTTCATCCAGCACGGAACGATCGCGTATACCGGCGGCTACGGGATCGATCTGCTGCAGGCCGTCGGCGACTTGATGGCGCTGCTGCACGGCACGGCGTGGCAGGTGACCGATCCGGACCAGGCCAACGTCTGGCAGTGGGTGCACCGCTCGTATCGCCCGGTCATCTACAAGGGAGCGATGATGGACATGGTGCGCGGCCGGGAAATCTCGCGCCACTACCGGCAGGATCATGCGGCGGGCCATGCGGCGATCCAGGGCATTCTCCGGCTGGCGGAGATCGCCCCGGCGGCGGACGCGGAGGCGTTCAAGAGCATGGTCAAGGGATGGATTCTGGCCGACGGCGCCCTGGATTTCCTCGCGAACGCGCCGCTGAAGCATTTGACGCGGGCGAAGGCGCTGCTGGCCGATCCGGCGGTCGCGCCGGCAAGCGAGCAGGCGGGATACGCGCAGTTTTCGCGGATGGACAAGGCCGTTCAGGTGCGCCCCGGGTACGGCTTCGGACTGGCTATGTACTCCAGCCGGACGTCGAGCTACGAGGCGATCAACAGCGAAAACGGCCGGGGCTGGTATACGTCCGCCGGAACGACGTATTTGTACAACGGCGACCAGAACCAGTACAGCGGCGATTACTGGCCGACGGTCGACGCGTACCGTCTGCCGGGCACGACCGTGCTGTCGGGCGTGTCCGCAACGCCTCATTTGAGCGCGAACAACTGGACGGGCGGAACGGCGCTGCTGGATACGTACGGCGTTTCCGGCATGGACCTGAACTATGCCGCGACGACGCTGACGGCGAAAAAATCCTGGTTCATGTTCGACGACGAGATCGTCGCGCTCGGCGCGGGCATCGCAAGCGCGGATGGCGTTCCGGTCGAAACGATCGTCGAAAACCGCAAAATCGGCGACGCGGGCACGAACGCGCTGACGGTCGACGGCGCCCTTCAGCCGTCCGGCCTCGGATGGTCGCAGACGCTGACCGGGGTCCAATGGGCGCATCTTGCGGGAAGCGCTCCGGGCGCGGATATCGGATACTACTTTCCCCAATCGGCCGATCTTGCGGCACTTCGCGAGGCGCGGACCGGCAACTGGAAGCAAATCAACAACCGCCCGGTCACTCCGGCGGCGAACGTCACCCGCAATTACGTGAAGCTGTGGATGAACCACGGCGCGAATCCGGCCGGCGCCGGCTACCAGTACGTTTTGCTGCCGAACAAGACGAGCGCGGAGGTCGGCGCCTACGCCGCCAATCCGAATATCGAGGTGCTGGAAAACTCGGCAAGCGTGCAAGCCGTCAAGGAGAAGACGCTCGGCATCGTCGGCGCCAACTTCTGGACGGACGCTCCGGAGACGGCGGATTTCATAGCGGTGAACAAGAAGGCGTCCGTCATGACGCGGGAGCAGGCCGGCGAGGCGCTGGACGTCGCGATCTCCGATCCGACGCAGGCCAACGCGGGGACGATCGAGGTCGAGCTGGCCCGCGCGGCGAGCGGTTATGCCGCCGATCCGGGCATCACGGTGACGCAGCTGGCGCCGACGATCAAATTCACGGTGAACGTCAACCAGGCGAGAGGGAAGACGTTCAAGGCGAGCTTCGATCTGTCCGGCGCCGGGCAGACGCTGTTTGTCGACGACTTCCATGACGGCAACGCCGACGGCTGGACGCCGACGAGCGGAACGTGGACGGTCGAGTCGGGCGTTTACAGCGGCACCGCGGGCAGCTCGCGCAGCTTCTCCGTCGCGGGCGACGCCGCATGGACGGACTATGCGCTGGAGGCGAAGGTGAACGTAACGAACAACGCCGGCGGCAACAAGGACGCCGGGCTTGTTTTCCGCTATGCGGATCCCGACAACTTTTACGCGCTGTATTTGAAAAACGACGACCGAACCGGCCGCAAAATGGAGCTCGCGAAGTTCGAAAACGGCGTCCAGACGTCGCTGGGCTTCGCCAATCCGAGCATTGCTCCGGACACCTTTTACACGTACAAAATCGTTGTCGACGGCGATGTCATCGAAGCATACCAGGACGGCGTCCTTCAGGTGAGCGCGACGGACAGCGCGCACGCGGCGGGCAAGATCGGGGCCCGGGTTTACGCCAGCACGAAGGCGCTGTTTGACGATATCGCCGTAACGAGCCTGCCGTGACCATCCGAACGAACGGAGGAATGGACGATGCGAAAAGCGACAAAGAAGCGCGAATTGACGAGGAAAATGCTGCGTCTCGGTCTGGGTCTCCTGCTGGCCCTGCAATTGCTGTCAGGGGCGAGCGGCTTCGCAACGGCGGCCGTCCCGCCGCTTCCGGGGCCGGGGAACCCGCTGCTGTACGACGATTTTGCCGGCGGCGGGCTGTACAAGCAGAACTGGACGAACTGGTACAACCAAAACGGCGGCACGGGCGCTTTCGCGAAGACGACGGCGGATTCCCGCTCGGTCGGCAAGTTCGCGCAAACGCCGGCATCGCCGGCATCGTGGGCGAAGTTTCAGCCGATGAACGAGACCGTTGATCTGACGGGGTACCGCTACTTGCATTTTACGTTAAAAAATCCGGGCTACCCCGAATCGCGCATCAAGCTCGAAATCAACGACGGCACGACGAACTACGGCTTGACGAACGGGTGGACGACGGTTCCGGAGGAATGGACCGAGCTTTCGTTCGATCTGGACGCGCTGACGCCAACCATTCGGAAAAAAGCGGTCAAGCTCGTCGTCTGGCTGAACCAGACGGGCGGGCAGTACGGCGAAATGCTGATCGACGGCATTTTCGCGACGACGGCGTCGACCGGCACCGCGCCGACGCTGACGGATGCCGGCATGACGTCCAATTCGAGCGGCGTCGATAACCAGAATACGATGTACTTTTTTACCGCGACATATGCCGATGCCGACAACGAGAAGCCGTTCGCCATCCAGACGGTCATCGACGATACGGCCTACGACATGAGGGAGACGGACCCGGCGGACGCCGATTATACGGACGGCAAAACATATGCGTTCGCCACCAGACTGGCGCCGGGCAGCCATTCGTATTATTTTCGAACGACGGACGCCACTTCGGACGAAGTCGCCACCCCCGTGCAGCCGGGGCCGACGGTCGTCTATTCGGAGCATCTCGTCGACGTCGTCGTCAGCCAGGCCGGCTATAGCGCGGGCGATTTCAAGAGCGCTTCGGTGACGTCGACGACTTATTTGACCGACACGACTTATCGAATTGCCAACGGCGGAGCGGTCGTCGATGCCGGCAGCATGGTTTATGAGGGAATCGTCTGGGGCAAGCACGTCTATACGATCGATTTCTCGGCGGTTTCCGCTCCCGGAGAAGCCTACGCGATTATGACGAACGGCATTTCGTCGTATCCGTTTCCGATCGCGCCTAACGTTTGGGACCGCTACAAGGACGAGATGACGGCGTTTTACCGCATCCAGCGCGCCGGCGTCGCGACTTCGGACGCCTATCCGCCGGGATACAGCACCGCGGCGCCGTCGGCCAAGGCCTTCCATCCGGCCGGGCATCTGGACGACGCCAAATCGGAGGACGGCACGGCGCACTACGATTTGACGGGCGGCTGGTACGATGCCGGCGATTACGGCAAGTACGGCGGCAACCAGTGGGTCGGCGCGCAAATCGCCCTGGCCTACGTTCGCCACGCCGATTCGCCGAACGTCAAGTTCGACAACGACGGCAACGGCGTTCCCGACCTGGTGGACGAGGCGATCTTCGGCAGCGAGTACCTGATCAAGTTCGCCGACCGGCTTGGCGGGGCCATGTACAACATCCGGAACAACGCGACTTTCCAGCATCCGCACAAGTCGACGGACAACGTGCCGAATACGGCGGACGACCGGAAGCTGACGGATCTTAGCGTCGGCGGGTCGGCGAAGTCGGCGGGCACGCTCGCCGCGACGGCCCGCGCGATCCACGCCGCGATCGCGCAAGGAGACGTCGACGCTTCGCTTGTCGCGGAGCTGACCGCCTTTGCCGACGAATGCGAGGCGGCGGCGGAAGTGTTCTACGAGTATGCGGAGGCGAATCCGAACGGCCCGATCGGCTCCTATTCCACGAGGGGAGGCCTTCCCAATTCGCTGCTGCTGGCGCAGGCGGAGCTGTTTTTGCTGACGGGCGATACGGCCTATCGCGATGCCGCGGCCGCGACGATCGGCGGGCTGGCCTTCGAGGACCTGTACGCGACGAATTACTGGGACATGGCGCCGATCTCGATGGCCGAGCTCTATCCGGTCATGGACGCGGGGACGCAGGCGCACATTCACGGCCTGCTCAAGCGGCAGGTCGACTACTTCCTGTCGGTGGCGGACGATACGCCTTATGGCGTGTTTAACCAGTTCAAAAATTTCGGCGTCAATGAGCCTCACGCCTCTTATCTGGGCGATTTGATGCGTTACTACGAGCTGTTCGGGGATCCGGCGGCGCTGCGGGCCGTGCAGAAGGGCATGTACTGGATTTTCGGGGCGAATCCGTGGAACATCAGCTGGGTGTCGGGCATCGGCACGGACTACGTCGATTTCCTGCACACCCGGTTCGACGAGGAAGCGAACAAGGCAGAGGGGCTCGGCATCGTCATTCCCGGGGCGATGGTCAGCGGGCCGAACATGAAGGACACGATGAGCAAAACGAGCGCAAGCCCCTGGTACGAGGACCGCTCCCTTTATCGCGACAACATCAGCCAGTGGCGGTACAACGAATTCAGCGTCAGCATCCAGGCGGGGCTGCTGTATGCCGTCATGGGGCTCGGCGCGACGGCGGGGGCGGGCTCGGCCGGGGGAACGGCCCCGGAGCCGCTGCCGATTTTGTCCCCCGTCATCGGGGACTACGTCCGCGGCAGCGTCGCCTTGCTCGCCGACCGCGCGCCCGGCGTCGGCTCCGTCCAGTATGCGCCGGCTGGCGGGGGGTTCGCGCCGATGTCGGCGTCGGGCGCGGTCTACGCCGCCGCCATCGATGAAAGCGGCAGCGCGCCGTATACGAACAAAAGAGTCGATGTGAGAGGCGTCGATTCGAACGGAAACGTCACGTACAGCTCGACGCACTACACGGTGGCGCCGCCGCTGCCGGACCCGGCGAACCCGCTGCTGTACGACGATTTCGGCGGTGGCGGCTGGTGGGGAGGATCGGCGGCGAACACGAACTGGGTCAACTGGTACAACCAGAGCGGCGGCGCGGGAACGTTCGCCAAAGTGACGGAGGACGGGCGCACGGCGGGCAAGTTCGCGCAAACCCCGACCTCGGGCAGTTCGCTGGCCAAATTTCAGCCGTCGCATGATATAGTGGACTTGTCGGGCTACCGTTATTTGAACGTGACGCTGAAAAACCCGGGCTACGCGGACCTTCGCACGCGAATCGAAGTACAGGACGGCTCGCGGACGGCGAATCTGACCGGCGGCTGGACGGCCGTTCCGACGTCCTGGACCGAGCTGCGATTCGACCTCGACGCGCTCGTTCCGGCGCTGAACAAGAGAACCGTCAAAATCGCCGTCTGGCTGAAGCAGGAAGGCGGGGCTTACGGCGAAATGCTGATCGACGAAATCAAAGCGACGAACGTCTCAAGCGGCAGCGCCCCGACGCTGACGGCCGGGGGCGTGAGCGCCGCTTCGGGTCCGCCGTCCGCGGATTTCACGTTCAGCGTTACTTATGCCGATGCGGACGACGAGCCGCCCTTTGCGGTCGAAGTCGTCGTGGACGGGGTCGTCCGCCGGATGGCTCCGGCCGACCCGGGCGATACGACGTATGCCGACGGCAAAGCGTATACCTATACGACCAGGCTGCCCTACGGCAACCATTCCTACTATTTTCATACGTCGGACACGACCTCGAACGCGGTGAGCACGCCGCTTCAGTCGGGCCCGGCGGTCGACCGAACGCTGTTTTTCGACGACTTCGGCGACGGGAACGCGGACGGCTGGTCGGCGACAAGCGGAACGTGGTCGGTTCAGGACGGAGCTTACGTCGGCCAGGCGGGCAGCGGCAACAGCTACGCGGTAGCGGGAGAAGCCGATTGGACCGATTATACGCTGCAGGCGAAGGTGAGCGTCTCGAACAATCCGGGCGGAAACAAGGATGCCGGACTCGTCTTCCGTTATGCGGACGAAAACAACCACTACGTTCTGTACTTGAAAAACAACGACCGCACCGGCCGCAAAATGGAGCTCGTCAAGGTCGCCGGCGGCGTCCGGACGACGCTTGCCTACGCCAATCCGAGCGTCGTTCCCGATACGTATCACGAGTACAAAATCGTGGCAGCCGGGGATTCCATCCAGGTTTACAAGGATGGCGTTCTGGAAATCGGCGCGACGGACGGCACGTTCGCCGGCGGAAAGGTGGGCGCGCGGGCGTACGCGAATACGAAAGCGTTGTTCGACGACGTAATCGTAACGCAGTGATGAGGCTTGGGGGCCGAAGGGCGCGATGTGGTGCACGGGGTGCGCTGCATGGGGCGGATCAGTGGCCGAATGTGGCGCGATGTGGCGCACTGGGGCGTACGGGAGAGGGGGGATTCGATGTACAAAATTCTCGTTGTCGACGACGAGCCGAGAGTGAGCGCCGGGATCAAAAATTTGCTGCTCGCGTCGAATCTGGACGTCGTGCATGTGGAAACGGCTCACAACGGGTTCGAGGCGCTCGATTATTTGCGGATGGACGCTTACGACCTCGTGCTGACCGATATCCAGATGAGCATGATGAACGGCATCGAATTGATGGAAGCGATTTATATGGAGCAGCCCCATCTCCCGATCGTCGTCATTTCGGCGCACGAGAAATTCGATTTCGCCAAAAAATCGCTGCGGCTCGGCGCCCGGGACTACCTGGTCAAGCCGGTGGAGCTGGAGGAGCTCATCCGGGTCGTGAAGCGGGTGCTGCTGGAAAAAGGGGAAGCCGGGCGCAAGGCGCTGGAGCGCACCGCCCGGGAACAATCCGGGGAGGAGCGGCTGTCCCGGCGAAAAAAAGCGCTGATCGAACTCATCACCGAAAAGGATTTGCAGCCGTCCGATTACGCCGAGCTGACAAGCCAGCTCGGCGCCCGGCATGGCGGCGTACGGTACGGCCTCCTTGCCGTTCATTTCGAGTTCGGCCGGGCGGGCTTCAGCAACCGCGAGATTACGCTCCGCGACCGCAAGCTGCTCAAATTCGCCTCGGTCAATATCGCGGAGGAGAGCCTTGCGGATTGGAACGGGCTGGCGTTCTACGACTCGGGAAGCCGACTGGTCGCCGTCATCGAGTTCGACGACGGCGACGTGCCCGACCGTCCCGTCCAGGTGAAATCGCAGCTCAACCTGATCGGGCAGTCGCTGTGCATGAACCTGAAGCAGTATTTGAACGTCGAGGCGACCGTCGGCATAAGCACGCTGTGCAAGGAAGCTTCGGCGCTGCCGAGGCTGCTCGAGGAGGCGGCGACGGCCGTCCGGTGGCGAAGCCTGCATCCGAGCAACCGGGTGTTTTATTACGAGGACATGGTCGGTCCGGGCGGAACGAATTACATGGACTGGGTGTCGCGGGTCCACCGTTTCGTCGAAGGGCTGAAGCTGTCGGGAGGCGAAGCTTCTCCGGAAGAAACGGGCGAGCTGGTCCGCGAGCTGACCGGGCTGTCCCGCTCGCCGGAGCTGTTCAACAGCTGCTTCGGGCTGCTGGCGTACCGGCTGTACGGGCTGCTGCTCGAGTGCGCCCAGGGCACCGCGTGGCCGCTCCACCGCTTCGACCCCGACGCCTATTTTCGGGCGGTTTCGCCCGAGGAAAAGGCAGCCCGGCTGGACGATTATATCGCCGAGCTTTGCTCTCTGCTCGGGCAATGCCTGCTGGAGCGGGACCAGTCGATCGTCGCCCGGGTGACGGAGTACATCCGCGCGCATTTTCGCGACCGGGGGCTTAAAGTCCAGGACATCGCCGGCGAGGTGCATTTCAGCCCGGCATACGTCAGTTATTTGTTCAAAAAAGTGATGAAAGTCAACGTGTGGGAATACGTCACGGCCGTGCGGATCGAGGAAGCGAAGCGGCTGCTTGCGACGACGGACAAAAAACGCTACGAGATCGCCTACCAGGTCGGCTACGAATCGCCGGAGCATTTCAGCCGGATTTTCAAACGCAGCGTCGGCGTCTCGCCTGCCGATTACCGGAAGGAAAGACAGGGGGAATCGGACTGAGCCTCAAGTCTAAAGTCATCTTGTCGTTCGCTCTGTTCATCATCGGCCCGTTTCTCGTCGTCGGCTGGATTTCCGCGTTCAGGGCATCGAGCGACATAAAAGAGGAAGTCGGCAAAACGATGCTGCAGCTGGTCCGGCAAAACCACCTGACGATCGAAAAGACGCTATCTTCCGCGAACGATACGACCGTGGCCTTTTTGAACAACCAGTTTTTCAGCGATCCCCGGCAGTACGCGTTCTGGACCGGCATCGAAACGCTGGCGGAAATGAACGAGGCGGACCGGATTCTGGAGCGCCTGTCGGCGGACGGTACGGAATATACGCTGTATATGAAAAACGAGGAAAACCTGCGCCCCGTCGTCGACACCGCCTACAAGACGAGAGGCTTCAAATATACGGACGACCGCTATTCCGGCTTGCCCGCCTGGGCGGAGGAAACGGCAAACGACGGCGGCAAGGCGAGCATCCGGCGGATCGAAACCGCAAGCGGCGCGGGGACCGTCGCGTTTATGCGGAGCATTTTGCACCCGGTGAGCTATGAGCGTTCCATCGGTTTGCTGGTCGTCTCGAAGCTGGAAGTTTTGCTGATGGAGGATGTCGTCTCCGTGCAACTGCCGGAGGATACCGGCATTTTTTTGCTGAACGAGAAGGAAGAGCGGTTGATGCAGGTCGGCATGGCGGGCGGCGGCGGAAACGGCAACGGGGACGAGGCCGCTTATCCGGACGACGTCCGGACGATGACGGAAGGGTACCGTTTCGTCAAGGAAAGCGGCGGCGAATGGCTGTACGCTTTCTCTTACCGGCCGAAGTTCGATACGAGACTGATTTACAAAATTCCGGTCGCTTCCATCATGGGCGGCCAGACCGCCTTTCAATGGACGATCATGATCATGTCCGCCGTCTATTTGCTGCTGGTGCTGTCCTTCGTGCTGTACTTGCTCCGCCTGATTTTGAAGCCGCTCGCCAGGCTCATTTCCATCACCAAAATTTACGAGCCGGGCAAGAAGCTCGACTTCGGCGACACGCCGCTGCGCAAGGACGAGCTCGGCATTTTGTACGGGGCGTTTATCCGGATGACGAAGCGGCTCGACCAATCCGTCGAAGAAAACTACGGGATGAAAATCAAGCAGAAGGAGACGGAGCTGTCGACCCTCCACTCCCAAATTACGCCGCATCTGCTGTACAATACGCTGGATTCGATTTACTGGTACGCGATCGACAGCGGCAACCGGAACGTGGGCGAGATGGTCAAGGATTTGTCCAAGCTGCTCCGCATCGGCCTAAGCAAGGGGAAAACGATCATTACGATCGGGGAAGAGCTGGAGCACGTTCAGGCCTACACTCGTCTGCAAATGCGGCGCTATCCGGACGCGTTTGCGGCGGGGTGGGAAATCGACGAATCGGCCACGAAGTTCATGACGCCCAAGGTCGTGCTGCAGCCGCTTGTCGAGAATGCGATTTTTCACGGCGTCAGCGGCATGGACGGGGAAGGCGAAATCCGGGTTCGCGTCGAGCGCGCGGGCGACGAGATTCGGATGACGGTGGAGGACAACGGCTTCAAAGAAGCCGACGTCGGGATGCTGCAGGCGATCGTGGAGGGCGAACTGACGGACAAAGGGTACGGCATCCGCAACGTGCAGCAGCGCATCCGGCTCCATTTCGGCGAGCGGTACGGGCTGCGGTACGAAAAGCGCGAAGGGGGCGGCCTCCAGGTCACCGTCGTTATCCCGGCTTGGGAGGATGAGCGTTGACGGGATCGGGCGCGGGTCCTGTTCGCGGCGGCGTCTGCCGCGCGCCGCGGAATCGTGCTATAATCGATTAAACTTGCCAGAAAAAGGAGGAGGCCGAACGATGAGGATTACCGTCGATCAACAAAACGATTCCAAAGTGGCCATCGTATCGGGCGACGGCATTTTGATCGGGAGCGTGGACGACGCGCTGGATTTGATGGCGACCGTCCGATACGACGGATGCGACAAGATGCTGCTGAGAAAAGAGAACATCGCGGACGACTTCTTCGAATTAAAAACGAAGCTGGCCGGGGAAATCTTGCAAAAATATACGAATTACCGCATGAACGTGGCCATAGTCGGCGAATTCGCCGGGTATAACAGCAAGAGCTTGAACGACTTCATTTACGAATGCAACAAAGGCGGCCGGTTTTTGTTCAAGCAAACGGAAGCCGAGGCGCTCGAAGGGCTTCACCGAAGCGTGACGTGAATATTGAAAGGGCGAGGCTATCCCGGGGGTTCTCCCTTGAGGATGGCCTCTTTTTCCCTTGGCGCTCCTTCGGATCGTTTTCCGGCATCATGATCCTCGGACAAAAGCGCAAGCCCTACGGACAGATTTCCTGACACCGATGCCCGAAACTTTCGAACAATCCGTTATTAATTATAGATTTGCCTTATATGGAACGAGCATCCTCCGGTCTACAATGTAAGAAAGTGCGACATCCGGGAGACAGAAGGAGGATACTCGAATGACTCGAATGGCGGCGCAAAGCGTCCCCAAAGCCCGAAAAGCCAAAGCTGCGGCTTCCCGGCAGCTTCCTGAAAGCATATGGGGCTACATCCTGATCTCGCCGTGGCTGATCGGTTTTCTGACGCTCACGCTGTGGCCGATGCTTCAATCGCTCTACCTTTCGTTCACGTATTACGATCTGTTGTCCAGCCCAAGCTGGACGGGCCTGGCCAATTACAAGGAAATGTTCACCGACAGTCCCGACTTCCGGACCTCGATCCGGGTCACGTTTACTTACGTGCTGCTGGGGGTTCCGCTCAAGCTCGTCGTCGCGCTGCTCATCGCGCTCCTGCTCAGCAAGTCGATCCGGGGAATGCCCCTGTTCCGGGCCGTCTTCTACTTGCCCTCCCTGATCGGCGGCAGCGTCGCCATCGCGATGGTATGGAGGGACATCTTCGGAAACAACGGCATCTTCAACAAGCTGCTGGCCGCCGCGGGAATTCGGGGCATGGACTGGATCAACGACCCGTCCACCTCCTTGTACACGCTGATCCTGCTCGCGCTGTGGCAGTTCGGCTCCGCGATGGTCATCTTTCTCGCGGGGCTGAAGCAGCTGCCCCGGGAGCTAAGCGAAGCCGCTTCCGTCGACGGCGCTTCGGCGTTCCGCACGTTTTTCAGGATCAAGCTTCCGATGCTGACCCCGCTTATTTTGTTCAATATCGTCATGCAGACGATCTACAGCTTCCAGATGTTTACGCAGGCCTACGTAGTGACGGACGGCGGGCCGATGAATTCGACGCTCGTCTACGCGCTCTATCTTTTCCGCGAGGCCTTCTCCTACTTCGACATGGGGTACGCCAGCGCCCTGGCCTGGGTTCTTCTCCTGATCGTCGCCGTCATTACCGGCCTGCTGTTCGGGTCGTCGAAAAAGTGGGTCCATTACGAATCTTGAGTCCGAGGAGGAAGCCGCATGGTCGGATCGCCGCAATCGCGCATTGTTCACAAGTCGTTTCGGTATTTCGCGCTTATCGCCGGATGTTTCGTCATGATTTATCCCGTCGTCTGGCTGTTCGGCAATTCCATTAAAAGCAACGAGGATTTTATCGGCGGCGGCCTGTTCCCGAATCATTTCGTCTGGGAAAATTACGCTCTCGGGTGGAATGCGATACCCGGTTACACCTTCGCGCATTTTTTCTGGAACTCGTTCTTTATCGGGGGGCTGTCGGTCGTCGGAACCGTCGTCTCCAGCTCCGTCGTCGCGTACGGGTTCGCCAGGCTGAATTTCCCGCTGAAAAACATGTGGTTCGCGATCCTGATGCTGACGCTGATGCTGCCGACCCAGGTGACGCTCGTACCGCAGTATATTTTATTCAAGCATCTCGGCTGGATCGGGACGACGCTGCCGCTGGTCGTGCCTCACTTCGTCGCGGCAAGCCCGTTTTTCGTCTTTCTGATCATCCAGTTCATCCGCGGGCTTCCGCGGGATCTGGACGAATCTGCCAAAATCGACGGCTGCTCGGTCGTCGGCATCGGTGTCCGAATTCTGCTCCCCCTCTGCGCGCCGGCGCTGGTGACGACCGCCTTGTTCTGCTTCATCTGGTCCTGGGACGACTTCCTGGCGCAGACGATTTACCTGACCGATACGGCCAAGTTCACCGTTCCGCTCGCCCTTCGCCTGTTCATGGACAACAGCTCCGAGATCACGTGGGGTCCGATGTTCGCCATGTCCGTTCTCGGCATCGTGCCAAGCTTCGTCCTGTTCGCGATGGCCCAAAAGCATTTCGTGGAAGGCATCGCCACGACGGGGCTCAAATAATCGCCGGGGCTCCTTTTTATAAGACAATCATTTATAATGTTAATTAATTTAACACGCGGGTGGTTGCTTATGAAGAATCCGTTCAAAGTGTTTTCGTTCCGTTATACCTTCTTCTTCTCCTTCCTGTTTTTCTCCCTGCTGCTTATCGGGGTGATCGGGGCTGCCAGCTATACGATCACGACCCAGGAGACGGTCAAGCAGATGATCGCCTCCCGGAAGCTGCTCCTTGGCGAAATCAACAAGCAGCTCGTCAACCAGATGCAGGTAATCGAAAACGATTCGCTCGCGCTCAGCAGCAATCCGAAAATCATCCATTATTTGAACGGAGCCGGGGAGCCGTACGAACGGGTCCAGCAGAAAAGGGATATTCTGGACCAGATCAGCCGCCTGAGCTATATCAAGGAGGGCGTGCACTCCGTCGAGCTGTACAGCCGCACCATCGAGTCGACCGAACGCTTCGGCACGAACGCTCTGTACAACTATGCGGAATTCGAGGAAAACGACTTGTACAGTCAGACGAAAAACGCGGACTACAGCTGGCTCGGCGCCCATGAAGCCCGGACCGGCACGGACGAGCCGGACAACCGGGTCATCAGCTTCGTCCGCAAGGTGACGGCCATCTCGGGCAAGGAGGTCGGCGTGCTTGTCGTCAACATGAAGCTGGCCTACGTAAACAAGCTACTGTCCGGCCAGCTCCCCGACGATTCGCGCTACGTGATCGATTCGTCCGGCCGGCTGATTACGGAGGTCGTCAGCGGCGACGAGAATTCCTTCGCGAACGGCGACGCGAATGCGCGGATTACCCGAATATTGAGCGAGGCGAACCCCGACCGGTTCGCCGTTTTCTCTTCCGGGCGGAAGATGCTGCTCATCTGGGACAAGCAGCCGAATTCCAGCTGGATCGTAGCGGACTCCATCGCCTGGAACAATGTTACCCAGGCGAGCCGCAAGATCAAGAACGTCATTCTTCTCGCGGCCGTGGCCTGCACGGCGCTCGCGATCGGCATGGCCTGGCTGCTTTCCCGCCAGTTCGGGGCTCCCATTCGCCGTTTGATCCAGGATGTCTCCCGAATCAAGAGCGGCCGGCTGGACATCCGGATCCGGAACGATTACCAGAATGAATTCGGCACGCTGAACGACAGCATCGACCTGATGATCCGGCGGATTCGGGACCTGCTCGCGGAAGTGAACGAGCAGAACCGGCGCAAGCGGGAAGCCGAGCTGCAGATGCTTCAGGAGCAAATCAATCCCCATTTTATCTACAACACGCTCGACATGATCAACTGGCGCGCCATCGAGCGCGGCGCCTCCGACATCAGCAGAATGCTTTCCCTGCTCGGAAAGATGCTGCGGCTGGGCTTGTCGAAAGGGGCGGCCTTCATTCCGATCGGCAGCGAGCTGGAGTATCTGGGCTACTACAGCAAGCTTCAGTCGATCCATTTCGGGCCGAAGGTGCGGATCGACATCCGCATCCCGGAAAGCCTTCACCCGTACATGGTTCCGAAGCTGCTGCTGCAGCCCTTCATCGAAAATTCGCTTATTCACGGGATCGACCGGGCAACGGGAGGGACGATCGTCGTGACGGCGGAGGAGAAGGACGCGGATATCCGGTTCCGGCTGACCGACGACGGCAAAGGAATCGACGCCGGGGAACGCTACGACCAAAAGGCGCTGAACGGCAGCGGCATCCAGAACGTCCGGGAGAGAATCCGGCTGTACTTCGGCGATCCATACGGAGTCGAGATCGACAGCCGCCCGGACCGGGGAACCGTCATCGACATTCGGATTCCGAAAGTATCGCGGGAATATCCACAATGGAAGGCGGAGGCGAAGGAAGCATGATCAAAGCCGTCATTATCGACGACGATACGGCTACGCTGAACGGGATGAAAAGATCGATCGGCTGGAAGCGCATGAATATCGAAGTCGTCGGCGTGGCCGAAAACGGCCGGGAAGGTCTCGAGTTGATCGAACGAACGCGGCCCGATCTCATTCTGACGGACATTTACATGCCCGTCATGGACGGCATCGAGATGCTGAAAAGGCTGCGCCGGTCGAACGCGGAGGCGGAGGTCGTCATTCTTAGCGGCTATGAGGATTTCAAGCACGCCCAGACCGCGTTCAAGCTGCGGGTGCGGGATTACGTGTCGAAGCCGGCCACCGTCGAGGAGATCGAAGAGGTCCTTGTCGAAGCTGCGGAGCATATATTGGCGAGCGGCCGCGCGCGGCGGGAGGAAAGGGAACTGCGCGAGCTGCTCGAGTACAACCGGGCTTCGGCGCGCAGGCAGCTGTTCAAGGAGCTGCTGGAGCGCGGGCAATCGCAATTGGCCGGAGAGGGAGGCGTTGCGGATTTGGGCGTCCGCCTGACGGCAAGCGTTTTCGGCGTCGCCGTCCTGGAGTGTTTCAGGCGCGGAGAGCGGGGACCGGCCGATTCGCACGATTGGCCGGCCCTCTTTTCCCGCGGCGCCCGGGCCGTCGAAGAGACGGTCGCCGCGATGAAGGGCGTGTATGTCGCGGACGTTCAGTTGAACGCGCTCACCCTGATCGTAACCGAGAACGCGGCGGCAAAGCCGGAAGCCGTGCTGAAAAAGGCCGCCCAGGCCGCCGGGAAGGCCATCGAATGCATGGAGGCGGCGCTCTGCGCAAATGCGCGAGCCGCGATCGGCCCTGTCGCCGAATCCGCCGACAGGATTCCCTTCGCCTATCGGGAAGCGATGAAGCTCATGCGGGAAGGCATGTACGTAGCCGGGCGGAAGATCGCGACTCCCGGCGATGTCCCCGTCAAGCGAAGGACCCAGCCTCCGCGGACGATCGAGAGCTGCCGCCGCATGGCCGACGCGGCCATGCAAGGCCAAAGCGAGCTCGCCCGCCAACAGCTCGAGAGCTGCCTGGCCGAGTTGTCCGCCCTGCCCGGACTTAGCGTCGCCATGCTCCGGGAGGCCGCCATCGAATTCATCGGCGTCGTCGCCGTCGCGCTTTACGAGCATGGGCTGAAGATCGACGACTTGCACCTGAACCGCAATCCGTATGCCGGATTGGAGCGGCTTCGCTCTATGGAGGATTTGGCCGTTTTGATGGAAGAGATCGTGCAATCGGTATGTCAGGTCATGGCGAGAAGAGCGTCCGCCAAACACCGAAAAACCGTCGATTTCATCATCCGGTTCGTTCACGATCACTATTCCGAGGATATTACGCTGGAAATGATCGCGGACAAAGTGTTTTTGACCCGCAATTATTTGAGCCAGATTTTCAAGCAGGCGACGGGCGAGAACTACAACAATTACCTGACCAGGGTTCGGATGGAGAAGGCGAAGGAGCTGATGAAATCCGGGAATTACAAGCTTTACGAGATTTCGGCGATGGTCGGCTACAAGAACAACGCGTATTTCAGCCAGCTGTTCAAAAAAGTGACCGGCTTCAATCCTTCCGAACTGAATCAATAGAGTTTTACGAAAATAATTGTAGATTTGCATTATTTCTTCAAAGCCGGGCGAAGCTTATGATTTTGGTGTAAGGCAAATTAACATCAAATGAAAAAAAGGGGTGTGCGAGTTGGCGAAGGCAATATCGAAACTCAGCAAAAGAACCGTAACGGCGGCGGCCGCTGCCGTTCTGCTTGCCGGCGCGCTCGCCGGCTGCGGCGGCGGAGGCTCCGCGAACGGCGGGGCCGGCAGCACCGCTCAAGGCGCGGGAAGCGATCCGCAAGCGGCCGGCAAAACCGTCGAGCTGCGCTTCTCGTGGTGGGGCGCGCAAGAGCGGCACGACCGGACGCTCAAGATGATCGAGAAGTTCGAGGAGCTTCACCCCAATATCAAGATCGAACCGGAGTATTCCGCATTCGGCGCTTACCAGGAGAAGCTGGCCACGCAGATTGCGGGAAGCAATGCGCCCGACATCATGAGCATGAGCCTCATTTATATTCAAGGCTATGCGCAGCGCGGCGTTTTGAAGGACATGACCCCCTATGTCGGGAAGACGCTGAATACGGACGGGCTGAACCAGGAGCTCCTCGCCAACATGGGCACCATTAACGGCGAGCTTGTCGGCCTTCCCCTTAGCCAAAGCGCGTCGGTTCTGTTCTACAACAGCGAAATGCTGAAGCAGGCCGGCGCGGAGGCCCCGAAGCCGGACATGACGTACGACGAGTATTTCGAGCTGATGCGCGATTTGAAAGGCAAGCTCGGCGAAGGCAAGTACGGCACGAACGACATGGCCGGGCTGTTCGAAGCGTTCATGTACTACCTGTTCTCCAAGGGCGACGTTCTGTACAAGGACGGCCAGTTGGCCTACAAGGACGAGAATCTGAAGGAATGGCTGGAAATGTGGGACCGGGCGCGGAAGGAAGGCATCGTACCGCCCGCCAGCGAGACGGCCTCGTATCAGCTCGCCACTTACGATCCGGCCAAGGAGCCCATCCTCAAAGGAACGGTCGCGTTCGAGGGGCCGCTTTTCGTTCCGTACTACACGGCGATGGAAGGAATGCTGAAGGACAAGCTCGAGATGACGACGATTCCGCGCGCCAGCGGTTCGACGGGCACGGCCAGCGTGCTGCTGCCGGGAATCTTCCTCTGCATCAACGAGAACACCAAGCACCCCGAGGAAGCGGCGCTGTTCGCGGACTTCATGATCAACTCCACGGAAGCGGCCGACATTCTGGAGCTGGAGCGAGGGCTTCCGGACAATCGGAAAATGGTCGAATACCTGAAGCCTAAGTTTACGGAAGTCGACAACAAGATGCTGGATATGCTGACTTATATCGGCGACCATAACCCGGGCTGGTACGACGGCGGCCCGAAGGGGTCGGGCGAAGTAAGCCAACTGTTCGAGCAGATCGTTCAAAAGCAGCAGTTCGGCAAAGCGACCGTGGACGAGGTCGTCGCCGAATTCCGCAAGGAAGCGGACAAGGTTCTGAGCAAAAACGGGTAGGCGGCATGATTTTCCCCGGGCATGCCACGGGTCGCAAAAGGAGTTGTCCCAAAGGTCGTTAACCCGGCCTTGGGGACAGCTCCTTTTTTGGCGAAGCCTCCGCCCCCCGAATTTCGACGAAACAGAGTCTCTGGACATCCGTTCCCGCCCTGCAAAATTTGGCTCCCATCCGACCTGGAGAAGTCAACCGGCAAGCCTCCGGCATACCTCCGGCATACCTTACGGTATGGAGGCGAATGACATGGTATTTGCTTTGTTTCAGCTTGTCGGAGGCATCATTTTGGCGTTCGGCTGGATTCCGCAAATCGCGCAAATCCTGAAAACGAAATCGGTCCGGGATTTGAATCCGAAAACGTTCCGGCTTTTGTTTATCGGAATCGGCTTGATGGAGGTTTATGCCGTCCGGCTGGCGACCCAGGGGGTGGGCTACGCCTTTCTCGTTACGAACAGCTTGTCGCTGCTTCTGATGCTGTTTATTCTTGTACTCATCTTCAGGTACAGGAACACAATTCGCTAAATTCGTGCTATAATTTGGAAAGCAATAGAAGGCTTGCAAGGGCGGTCGGCTAATCTCCCGGAAGGGAGGTGATGCCTGTGTCAGTGTTCGAAGCGCTATCGCTAATGATCGCATTTGCGACGCTCGTGCTGCTGATCAAAAAGAAATAGACCGCCCTCGCCCAAAGGATGCGGTCTATTTCTGCCGTTAATTCCTATAAGCCACCGCCCTCAAGAGCGGCTATTGCAGAGGGAGTCGTGTTCGCCGCACGGCTCCTTTTACATCATAAGCCTTTTCTGCGTCAAGTATACCACCGAATCTTTTTCGTTTCAATCCACGCTTCACGCAAGAACCTCTTCATATTCGGCTCCCCGGACCCGGTTTCCGGCGCAAATTTTACAATAATGAGGATCTTCCGGAAAGCATCTATTGTATAATTGGGAAAAAGATCCGCCCGAAACGGAGGTTGGCGTCGCGTGACGAACGAATTTTTGAACATTGCCCATCGAGGCGCATCCGCCTATTGCCCGGAAAATACGATGGCCGCGTTCAAGCGGGCCATCGCGCTTGGAGCGACGGCCATCGAAACCGACGTGCAGATGACGTCCGACGGCCATCCGGTTTTGATTCACGACGAATCGCTGCAGCGGACGACCGGTTCGCCGAAGCTCGTGAAAGATGTGACGCTGGAAGAGCTGAAGCGGCTGGATGCCGGCTCGTGGTTCGACCCCTCCTTCGGCAAAGAAACGGTGCCGACGCTTGGAGAGCTGCTGGAATTGGTCAAACCGACTTCGCTGCAGGTGAACCTCGAGCTGAAAAACGGCGTCGTCGTGTACCCGAATTTGGAAGAGACGGTCATCGAGGAGATCCGCAAATACGGAATGAGCGACCGTATCATGATCTCCAGCTTTAATCATTATTCGCTGGTAAAGTGCAAACGGCTGGCGCCGGAAGTGCGGACGGGCATTCTCTATATGGAAGGGCTGTACGAGCCGTGGGAATACGCGGCGCGCGTCGGCGCGGAAGCCCTTCACGCGTTCCATTACGCGGTCATTCCGGAGTGGGCGGAGCAAGCGGCCCGGCGGGGAATCGTCTATTACCCGTTCACCGTCAACGAGCCGGAGGAAATGCGCAGGCTGCTCGCCGCGGGCGTTTCCGGCATCATAACCGATTACCCTGACCGGCTGGGAGAACTGCTCAAGGAGACGGAGGTTCAACGCGGGTGAAAAAAACGTGGCTGCTCGGCTTCGGTTTTTTTAGCATCAGCATCACGTGGGCGCTCTATAACGCGTTCGTTCCGTTTTTTCTCGACGAGTTTTTGACCAGCACTGCGATGATCGGCTTCATGATGACGATCGACAATTACTTCGCCCTGTTTTTGCAGCCGTGGATCGGCAACCGCAGCGACAAAACCGTATCCCGGTTCGGCAGGCGAATGCCCTACCTGCTGATCGGAATGCCGCTCGCCGCCTTGTTCGTCGTTCTCATTCCCTTGCATACGAGCTTTCTCACGCTGATTCTTTTTATGGTTCTGATGAATTTGGCGATGAGCCTGTACCGGTCTCCGACCATCGCGCTCATGCCGGACATTACGCCGGAAGCGAAACGAACGAAAGCCAACGGCATTATCAACTTTATGGGCGGCATCGGCGGCATTATCGCGTTCGGAGCCGGGTCGGCGCTGTACGGCGCGAATCCTTCGTTTCCGTTTATCGCCGCGGCCGTCATCACCCTGCTCTCGCTTTTCATCCTGCACCGGTACATAAAGGAAAACCGCGATTCCGTCGTTCCGGCGGCGGCCGAGCCCCGGCGCATCCGGCTGCGCGGCGAGCTGAACCGCACGACCGTCCTGCTGCTGGCGGCGATCTTTTTCTGGTTCGTCTCGTACCAGGGCGTCGAATCGCTGTTTACGTTATACGGGAAGCATCACCTCGGGCTGGAAAAGAGCGCCGCTTCGTTTTCGCTGACGTTTTTCTCGCTGTTTTTCGTGCTGTTCGCGATTCCGAGCGGCTGGCTCGGCAACCGGTTCGGCAAGAAAAAAACGATTCTCATCGGCATTTGCGGCCTGTTTCTCGTGTTCGCCGTCGTACCGCTCGTCGAGACGGTCGCGGTGCTGCGCTGCCTGCTCGCGCTCGGCGGCATCTTTTGGGCGTGCATCAATATCAACTCGTATCCGTTCGTCGTCTCGACGGGAACGGAACGGAGCATCGGCACGCGGACGGGCTTGTACTACTTGGCGTCCTCGCTGGCCGCGCTGTCTTCGCCGCCGCTGCTGGGCCTTGTCATCGACCGCTTCGGCTACGCCTCGTTGTTCGTTTGCGCGGCGGGCGGAATGCTGCTGGCCCTGTTGTTTCTCCTCATGGTCAAGCACGACGGCAAAACGGCGGGGGTGTCGCCGGATGCCGCCCGGTTCGAAGGGTAGCTTCGCGTTGCAGGCCGACGTATTCCATAGGGTCCCGTAAACCTTAAGCAAACAAAAACAGGCATCCGGTGCGGAGTTGCCTGTTTTTGTCGTCTTGTTACGGGGTGCCGTTCTCGTCGCTGTCCCGGAAGAAGAAGCCCGGAACGAACAGCTGGCCGGAAAGGGCAGGGCCATTGGCGAAAAGAGGCTGGCGTCGCTTCCGGCACGAAGGCTCCCGGTAACCGGTTTGCGAATCATATAAACTTCGAAGGAGGCACGTTGTAGTATTTTTTGAACGCTTTGGAGAAGGTGAACGGGTCCGGATATCCCAGCATGGCGGAGATTTCCTGAACGGAGTGCTTTTGCTGATAGAGATAGTCCCGGGCGCGGTTCATTTTGATTTGGTTCACGTACATTCCCGGCGTAATCCCGAGCGTTTTTTTGAAAAAGGCGATAAAATATTTCTCCGACATGCCCGCGATGCCGGCGAGCTCGTTCATGCGGATGGAGCGGTTCAAGTTGAGCTGAATGTGACGGAATACGGGCTCAAGGACCGCCAAGCTGCCGACGGACGGCTTGCGGCTCCGAACGCCGTCGCCGAAACCCGCCGGGCCAATCCCTTGGCCGCAGAGGCCGATGATTTTGGCGAGGACGATCGAGAGACAGCCTTTCAAGTACAATCGGGCGCCGGCATAGGCGGCAGAGGCCCGGGACTGATCGTGCGCACGAAGAAACATGCCGGCTTCCTCGCCAACGAGACCGCCCGGCCAAATGCCGGCAAGCCGAAAATCGTCCAAAATCCGCAGCTGCTCCCCGAGACTGAATTCAAAATGCGCATAAACGAATCGGCACCCTTCGGCTTGCGTCATGGCCGTATACGGCATATGCGGATAAAAGAACACCAGGTCCCCGGGTCCGGCCACATATTGGCGTTCGCCGACCTGCAGCCGGACGATTCCTTCCCGGAGGAACCATAAATCGTAATCGTTGTGCGCCTTGCTTTCCAGCCAGTCTTCGCCATGGATTTCTTCGCGGCAGGAGCTGACGCGCAGCGAGATCCATTCGGACAGCTCGTCGAACAAGCCGATATGAGGGGGCATTTCGCGAGCGCCTCCTTACCTTGCAGCATGCCATTCATAATTCGATTATACAGCAATCTTGGAAGCGGTTAAATCATCATACTATTTGACAGGAAGTCGGTACTCCCGCATATTCAACCTTTTTCGCCCCGTTTGTACAATGATGCTATCACCATACGAAGGGATGAGGATAAGGCAATGAGTGCGGCTCAACACCCGAAAGTGGTCGTCATCGGAGCGGGAAGCTTGTTTTTCGGACGGCAGTCGATTTGGCAAATGGTTCATTCCCCTTACTTGAACAAAGGCACGCTGGCGCTGGTCGATACGGACGGGGAACGTCTGGACAAAATGGTCCGGCTCGCGCGGATGGTCGCCGCGGACAACGGCGTCGAACTTAAAGTCGAAGGCTCGACCGACCGCCAGGAGGTGCTGCCGGATGCCGATTTCGTCGTCCTCAGCTTTGCCGAGGACACGGTGAAATATCGCGGAATCGATTGCGCGGTTTCCGAAAAGTACGGCATCCGCATGTGCTCCGGCGATACGATCGGCCCCGGCGGCATCTTCCGCGCCATGCGGGAGCTGCCGGCCATTATGGATTGCGCGCGCGACATCGAGGCCATCTGTCCGGAGGCGTGGGTCATCAACTATATCAATCCGTCGACCGTGCACGGCATCGCGCTCGCCCGATACGCCCCGAAGCTGAAGAGCTTCGCCCTGTGCGACTCGCACCATATGCCGCACAAAAAGCTGCATTACGCGCTTCGCGCCGGCATTATTAAGGATAAATCGGAATATACGCCGGACGTGGACGCCAGGTTCGACTTCCGCGTTGCCGGGGTGAACCACTTTACGTGGCTGCTGAAAGCGGAATACGAGGGCCGGGACGTCATGCCGCAAATCGGCGATTCCTTGAAGCGGGACGCGGAGACGGCGACGCTCGGCGGCGACACCGGAGCGAAGGCGCTCCATAACGACGCCATCGGCTACCAGCTTTACGAAATTTTCGGCTATGTGCCGACGTGCGTGGCGCACACGAAGGAGTATGTCCGCTACTGGCAGGGGCTCGGAAAGCTGAAGGACGCGATTCCGCCCCTTTCGATCTGGGAAACGGAGGACCGTTACCGGAGACACGAGGAAATGTGGGAGCAGGTCGACGGCTTTCTAAGCGGGAAGACGCCGATTGCCGAATATATGAATTCGTTCGGCCCGGATCATGCGACCGATATTATCGAAAGCATGGTCGGCGGACTCGGCAAGCCCTTCTTTATCAACACGCTCAACCGGGGCGCGGTCTCCAACATGAACGACGACGCCTTCCTCGAGCTGTTGTGCGAGGTGACGATGGACGGCCCGAAGCCGCTCCCGGTCGGCGAAATGCCGCGCGGCATCCGCGGCATGCAGGAGCTCGTGCTGGATACGCACGAGCTGACCGCGGAAGCGGTCGTGCAGCGCAGCCGGGAAAAGCTGCGCCGGGCGATGCTGACCGATCCGCTCGTCAGCTCCATCGCCGACGCGGATCGGATCATCGACGAGCTGTTCGAGCTGGAGAAGGACGCGCTGCCGCAAGAGTGGTTCGAGCTTGCGAAATCCTGAACGGGCGGCGAAAGGCATTTTACTCAAAAGGAATCCCGCTGCAGCAAGGTTGTCCTCCGGGGCAGCCTTTTTTTTATTTCCCGAAGTTTTTACGTTCGCCAAACATTGCGTTAACCCAATTCGGTTTCACTTGAACGATGATCTTGCTACCATTATGGATATGAACAAATTAATCAAAAACGAGCAAATGTCCAAACGAGAGGTGAACACAAACAAAAGGAGCTGCTTCGGACATCGCCTGATTTCTCATCGCTCACTTCCCCGACGTATCGGTCCACGACAAAAACTTACTGAAAAGAGGATTGATTTCATTGAAGCACGCGTTGAAAAAATGGTTATCCGTTTCGCTGATTCTGACTTCGCTCGCCGGTCTTGCCGCCTGCGCCGGCAGCGAGAACGGGCAGCCGTCCGTATCGCCGTCCGCCGGCAGCGGAGGAAGCGAATCTTCCCCGGCGGCGACCGAAACGGAACCGGTCGGCAAGTACGAGCCGGCGATCACCGTTACGATGGGAAGAGACCAGTTGACCAATACGACGTTCCGCGAAGGCGATTCCCTGGATAACAACATCTGGACGCGCGAGTTAATGGACGAATACGGGATCCAAATCAAAAATCTTTGGGTAACGGATTCCGCGGGTTATTGGGAAAAACTGAACCTAACGATTTCGTCTGGCGAGCTTCCGGACTTCTTCCAGGTGCGACCGGCGCAATTAAAAGAGCTGCACGAGGCCGGCATGCTGGCGGACTTGACGGAGCTGTACGAAACGCACGCGACGCCGCTGACCAAGGAGAAGTTGAACGAAGACGGCGGGGTCGGCTTGCAATCCGCGACAATCGACGGCAAACTGATGGGTCTTCCGTACGTGACGGCCGCCATCGACAACTCGACGATGCTGTGGATCCGCAAGGATTGGCTTGACAATCTCGGGTTGTCCGAGCCGCAATCGATGGACGACGTCATCGAAATTGCCAGAGCGTTCAAAAACGACGATCCCGACCAAAACGGGAAAAACGATACGACCGGGCTCGGACTGACCCAGGATCTTTTCGGGGCGGGCGGCGGGCTGGCCGGATTTTTCAACGGCTTTCACGCGTATACCAACATTTGGATAGAGAATGAAGCGGGCGACGGTTTGGTCAACGGTCTCGTGCAGCCCGAAATGAAGCAGGCGTTGGCCAAACTGCAGGAGATGTACAAGGAAGGCTTGCTCGATACGGAATTTTCGGCCAAGTCCGGCATCGGCGAAGATGTCATCGCGGGCAAAGTCGGCATGTTTTTCGGAACGATGTCGCAGCCGCTCAATCCGCTGCAGCAAACGATGGACAAGGATCCGAGCGCCGATTGGCAGTTCTATCCGATTCCGAGCATTGACGGGGAGCCGGCCAAACCGCAAGTTTCCTACAATCCGCCCGTCTATTTCGTCGCGAGCAAAACGGCCGAGCACCCGGCGGCCATCGTCAAGATGATGAACTTGTTCGCGGAGAAGTTTTTCGGCGAGACGGCCGACCCGCAGTTCAATTATGACGGCGAGCATCATTCCCACAAGTATCAGGTCGTCCGCACTTACGGCGCAAAGAAAAATCTGAACAACCATTTGCAGATCAAAGAAGCGTTCGAAACGGGGAGCGCGGAGAAGCTCAATCCGGAGCAGCAGGAGCATTACAAGCAAATCCAGGATTTCAACGCGGGCGACAAGAGCATGTGGAAGTACGCGAAAATTTTCGGTCCGGAAGGATCGTTATCGCTTGTCAACCGTTACATCGAGCAAGATTTGCTCTATTCCGACCGGTACGTAGGATTGCCTACGGACCTGATGGTGGACAACGGGAGCATTCTGAGCGATTTGGCCGCGACCGCGTTTACGAAAATCATCATGGGCGAGCCGATCGAAAGCTTCGACAAGTTCGTAAAAGAATGGAACGACCTGGGCGGCGCCGCCATCACGCAGGAAGTCAACGGCTGGTATAAAAATTCGCAGTAACCGAATGCGGCGGATGGAGGGAAAAGGCCGTTCTTTCCGTCCGCCCCATGGATATTAAGCTCAGGGAGAGTCGATAGAGTTGCGCTGGACGTTGCACCTGATGATTGTCCCGGGATTGATCGTTTTGTTTATTTACCAGTATCTCCCCATGTTCGGCTTTGTCATGGCGTTTCAGGATTTCAAGCCGGCCTTCGGCATTTCGGGCTCCGAGTGGGTCGGTTGGGACAATTTTACCTATGCGTTGAACCTTCCGAACATTTCGCAGGTCGTTTGGAACACCTTCTATATTTCCGTTCTTAAAGTGATCGCAAGCCAAGCGTTTCCGATCGCCGTTGCGATTTTGCTGAACGAAGTGCGAATGATGCTGTTCAAACGAACGGTGCAAACGCTGATTTATTTGCCGCATTTTTTGTCCTGGATCATCATGGGCGGCATTTTGGTCGATATTTTGTCTCCCTCGAAAGGCATCGTAAATCAATTTCTGGGGCTGTTTGGCGCGGAGCCGATCTTTTTTCTCGGAGACGCGGATATTTTCCCCTACGTGCTCGTTCTGTCGGATTTGTGGAAAGACTTCGGCTTCAATACGATCGTTTATCTCGCGGCACTGACGAGCATTAACCCTCATCTGTACGAAGCCGCCGTTATCGACGGGGCGAACCGGTGGAAGCAAATTCGGCACGTGACGCTTCCCGGGATGGTGCCGATCGTCGTGCTGGTCGCGACCCTCAGCCTTGGCAATATTCTGAACGCCGGCTTCGACCAGGTATTCAATCTCTACAGTCCGTCCGTCTACGAGACCGGCGATATTATCGATACGTTGGTCTACCGTACCGGCATTTTGCAGGCGAAGTACGCCTTGGCGACGGCGATCGGGCTGTTCAAGTCCGTCGTATCGTTCGTTTTGATCGTCGTCTCGTATGTTCTCGCCTACCGGATCGCAAACTATCGAATTTTCTAGAGGGGAGGCCATGCCATGGTGCAAAACCGGTCGTTGTCCGCAATTATTTTTCATGTGTTCAACTATGCGTTCCTCGGGGTTATGGCCTTGCTGTGCGTTCTCCCGCTCGTTCATGTATTAGCCGTGTCGTTCAGTTCAAGTACGGAAGCCGAGGCCGGGCTGGTCTCCCTGTGGCCGATCGATTTTACGGCGGATTCGTATCGCTACGTGCTGAATAAACCCGAATTTTTCAAATCGTTGGGCGTGACGCTGCAAAAGGTGTCTCTCGGAACCGCGCTGAACCTTCTGCTCGTGATCCTGCTTGCTTACCCGCTGTCCAGGGAGACGAAGGAATTCCCGATGCGCACGTTCTATGCGTGGGCGATCGTCTTCACGATGCTGTTCAACGGCGGCCTCGTTCCGACCTATATGGTCGTCCGGGAAACGCAAATCATGGACACGATCTGGGCGCTCGTGCTGCCGGGCGCGATTCCGGTCTTCCACGTAGTCATGCTGCTTAATTTTTTTCGCGGCATTCCGAAGGAACTGGTCGAAGCGGCCCATATGGACGGGGCCGGCCATTGGACCGTTCTGCGGAAAATCATGCTCCCGCTGTCGATTCCGGCCTTGGCCACTCTGCTGCTGTTCAACATCGTCGGCCATTGGAATTCCTGGTTCGACGGCCTGATCTATATGAATTCGCCGGAAAACTACCCGCTGCAAACGTATTTGCGAACCATCATCATCGAACTGGATTTCACGGCGCTCGGCGCGATGGATGCGATTCATCAGCTGGAAAACGTCTCGGAGCGAACGACCCGGGCCGCGCAAATTTTTCTCGGAGCGCTGCCGGTCATGCTCGTTTATCCGTTTCTCCAGAACTATTTTATGAAGGGCATCGTGCTCGGCAGCGTTAAAGGATAATCGCAACAATTTCATTCGACTCGAGGTGGCGGACATGCAAGGGAGAATAGACGATTGGGCGGCCAAATGGATCTGGAGCGCCGGGGAAGAAAGTCCGCGAAACGAATGGCGGTGCTTCCGCAAGGAATTCGAGGTGCCCGCCGGCGGGTGGGACGAGGCGCGTTTGTTCGTTACGGCGGATTCCCGGTACGTGCTGCACGTCAACGGGGAGCAGGTCGGCCGGGGGCCGGTTCGCTGCTGGCCGTTCGAGCAATCGTACGACGCCTACGACGTTGGGCATTTGCTTCGAAAGGGACGGAAAAATACGGTTGCGCTGCTCGTCATGCATTTCGGCATATCAAACTACTATTATATTCGCGGACGGGGAGGACTGCTGGCGCAGCTGAATTTGCTGGAAGCCGGCGCGTGCGTCGCCGTTCCGTTCGCCACGGACGAAAGCTGGAAGACGGCGCGGCATAGGGGGCAGGATCCGAGAGCTCCGCGGATGTCGTTTCAGCAAGCGTTCTCGGAGCGGATCGACGCAAGGCTGTGGGACGACCGGTGGACGGTATCCGAATATGCAGATTCGGATTGGGAGCGAGCGGCTATCGTCGGCCAGGCGGGATGCGCGCCCTGGGAGCGGCTTGTTCCGCGCGACATTCCGTTTTTGACGGAGACGGAACAATATCCGTCCAGGATCGAGGCGCTGAACGAAGTTCGGCCGATCGCCTGGACGAGTATCATCGATGCCCGCGCCCAAATGGCAGCAGAAAGCCGGGATAACGCCAACGCCTACGGATACGCGGGATACTTGGCTGCCATTGTGCAAACGGAGGAAGCGGCGCAAGCGACGTTCGGACTGACGTATCGTTCGCCGAACGTGCAAAGCCTCATTCTGAACGGAGTACGGCACCCGTATGAGCGCTTTGCATCCGGCCGGCTAACGGCGGAGCTGGAGGCGGGCGATAATTTGCTGATGATCGAGCTGGCCGGACACGATCACGGCAGGGGAGTCTTCCTCGGCATCGACTGCGACAAGCCGTTTGAGCTGTCGAGCCCGGCGTCGGCCGGCGATGGGTTCTCGCCGTTCGTTTCGGTCGGTCCGTTTCATTTGTACGAGTACATCGACCACCGCTACGACGAAGCTTCGCAGGCGAAGCACGCGGCTGCGATGCGTTGTGCCAAACGCGAACGGGAAGCCGCGGCTAACGACGAGGAACGGGAACTGTACGACCGATACGATCGAATCGGGCGCGCTCGAACGAGCGATGAATTAAACGGCCTGGGCGAGGCGCTTCGGCCGGTTCCGACCGGGCTGGTCGGCTCCGAATCCATCATCTCGCTCGCCTCGTGGCCCAAGCGGTCGACTGCCCGCTCCGTGCCGGCAGCGCTTCAGCAGGCGCTCGCGTCCGGCGTCGGTTCGGCAGAAATTCCCGTATACGGCGGAAACGACACGGAGGTCATCGTCGATTTCGGCCGCGAAGTTACGGGCTACCTGTCCTTTGAACTCGATGCGGGGGAAGGAACCGTCATCGATCTGTACGGCTTCGAATATATGCGGGACGGCTGGATTCAGCATATGCACTACCTGGAAAACTCGCTGCGCTACGTTTGCCGGGACGGACGCCAGAAATACGTCTCGCCGGTGCGCAGAGGCTTCCGCTACATCGCGCTTACCGTTCGGCAGGCGACCCGTCCCGTTCGCGTCTACGATTTCCATCTGAAATTAAGCCACTATCCGGTCTCCGAGATCGGCCGGTTCCAAAGCTCCGACGCCCTACTTAACGAAATCTGGAACATCAGCCGGCATACGACCAAGCTGTGTATGGAAGATACGTTCGTCGATTGCCCGTCGTTCGAGCAAACGTTCTGGGTGGGCGACAGCCGGAACGAGGCTCTGATCGCCTACTACCTGTTCGGAAGCGAGGATTTAATCAAGCGCTGCATGAACCTCGTGCCCGGTTCCGGCGTTCAGACGCCGCTTTTTGCCGATCAAGTGCCCAGCGGGATGAACAGCGTCATTCCGAACTGGACGTTCTTCTGGGCGATCGGGTGCCTGGAGTTTTACGAGCGCACGAACGACCGCGAATTCGTCCGGAACGTCTGGCCTCATGTCCGCCATACGCTGACGCATTATTCGGAGCTGTTGGACGAAAAAGGCTTGCTGAACATGCAGGGATGGAACTTCCTGGACTGGGCGCCGATCGACCAGCCGCGGGACGGGATCGTGTCGCATCAAAATATGTTTCTGGTCAAAGCGCTGCTGGCGGCATCCGAGCTTGCGTCGCTCGCGGAAGCCGGGGACGAAGCCCGGATCTTCCGCGAGCGGGCGGGAGCGCTGAAGGAGGCGATCAACCGCCATCTTTGGTCCGAACGGCACAACGCTTATTGCGACTGCATACACCGGGACGGCCGGGTATCGGATATTTACAGCATGCAGACGCAGGTTGTCGCGCTCCTCTGCGGCATTGCGTCGGGAGAGCGGCGATCGAAGCTTGCCTCCTATATGGTCGAGCCTCCCGAACGGTTCGTTCCGATCGGAAGCCCGTTTATGTCATTCTTTTATTACGAAGCGCTGGCGGCGATCGGGGAGGTTGAGCATCTCGTTTCGGACATTCGGAAGCATTACGGGCTCATGGTCGAATACGGGGCGACGGCCTGCTGGGAAATGTATCCGAAAGCCGGGAAAGACGGAAGCATCGATCCGAAAAACCTGACGCGCAGCCACTGCCACGCCTGGTCTGCCGCTCCCGGGTATTTTTTGGGAGCCTATGTGCTCGGAGTCAGAAGCGCCGCTCCCGGATGGAAAAAGGTCGTCGTGGAACCGCGCCCGTCCGGTTTGACCTGGGCTCGCGGCAGCGTTCCGCTGCCTGACGAGGGGCGTATCGACGTCTCGTGGCGGCTCGAGGGCGAGCGTACGTTAAAGCTGCGCATTTGGGCGCCGGCGGGTATTGAGATCGAAGCGCGTTTGCCAGACGGATACGAGGGGAGTATCGAAACAATTCCGATGGGGTGACCTCGATGACGACACAAGCACGGCCGACCGGCATCTGCTGGCAGGCTCACCGGGGCGGCGGAGCGCACGAAGCCCCGGACAATACGATGGCGGCAAATCGCTATGCATGGAAGCTGGGCGGCATCCCGGAGGCGGACATCCGCACGACCAAGGACGGAGTGATCGTCTGCCTGCATGACGAAACGGCGTCCAGAACGACGACCGCGCCTGCAGAATCGAAGGATAAGCCGATTTCGGCGTTGACCTTTGAAGAAACCCGCGCCTGGGATGCGGGAATCAAGTTTGACGCGAAATTCCGGGGAGAGAAGATTCCGGCGCTTGAAGAAGCCTTTTCGGAGATGCGGGGTCATCCGGAGCGAATGATGTATTTGGACCTCAAGGATGCGAACCTTGTTCATTTAGGGCGGCTGATCGACCGATACGGGGTGAACGGGCAACTTATTTTCACCCATCACCGCCAGGAAAATTGCCGGGAAATGAAGCGAATCGCCGACGGCGTGCGAAGCATGTTGTGGATCGGAGGAAACGGGGAGCAAATCCGACTGAAATTTGAGCAGGCGCTGAAGACATCGTTCGACGGTCTCGATCAGGTGCAGCTTCATCTGAACGAGAAGCCGGAGCGGGACGAGGAATGGCGCTACGAGCTCGAGCCGGATTTTCTGGCGTATGCCCTCCGGGAAGCTTCCCGCTGCGGGGTCGATCTGGAAGTGCTGCCGTTCGCCTTCGACAAACTCTCGATCCGCAATTTGCTGGATCTCGGCATTCGCTGGTTTGCGACCGACGAGCCGTCCCGATTTCTGGACGGGGTTCGCGCGTGGGACCGAACGTACCGATTTGACGACTTGCTTGGAAAGGCTGATGGAACATGAAAATTTTAGTGACGGCGCCGTTCTCGGAACCGGACTTGAAACAACTCGAAACGTTCGGAGACGTCGTATACCGGCCGTGGAAGGCGAACGGCCGCGAACATACGCCCGAACAGCTGGTCGACCTGCTGAAGGCGTCGCAGGCGAACGCGTTGATCGTCGAGCATGATCCGGTCAACGCCCGAGTGCTGGACGAAGTGAAGCTTGAATTTATAGGGGTATGCCGCGGCACCCCGTCCAATGTGGACGTTGCCGCCGCCGCCGAACGGGGAATTTCGGTCTACACCACGCCGGCCCGCAATGCCCAGGCGGTTGCCGAATACGTCATCGGGGAGCTAATTGCCATGCTGCGTAAATTCCGGCAAAGCAAATCCTGGCTTCTGGAACGGAACTGGACAACCTCCAGCCAAGAATCCTACCTGCAATTCCGAGGCTCGGAGCTGTGCGGAAAAACGGTCGGGCTCGTCGGCTTCGGCGGCGTCGGGCAAAAAATAGCCGGAATCCTGAAGCATTTTTCCTGCCGCATCCAATATTACGATCCGTTCTTGCAGGCATCGCCCGATCCGGATTATTCGGCGGTCGAACTCGAGAAGCTGTTCGAGACGAGCGATATCGTCTCGATTCATCTGCCTGTGACAAGCGATACGATCGGCATGATCGACCGCCGGCTTTTCGGCCTGATGAAGCCGGACGCGCTGTTCGTCAACAGCGCGCGGGCGGCCGTCGTCGATAGAGACGCGCTGTATGAGGCGCTGAAGGAGCGGAAGATCGGCGGCGCCGTCGTCGACGTTTTTTATTCCGAGCCGCCCGACGAAAGAGATTACGAGCTCATCGAACTGCCGAACGTATCGGCGACGCCCCATATTGCGGGAAATACGTTGGAGGTCGACAAATACCACGCGCAAATCTTGCTGAAAGCCTTGCATCAACGGAAATTGCAGCCCGAAGCGGTTAAAGGAGAATAGCCTTGCGGACGAAGCTTGCTTTTGTGGGAATCGATATCGGCACGCAAGGGGTAAGGGCGGCGGCGCTTCTGGAAAACGGCGAATTGTGTTCCGGCCAATCGTATCCGTTCGCCAAGCAAGACGCCGAGCTGATGCGGCGGGAACAGAATCCCGAACTATGGTGGCAGGCGGCGGTCCTGTGCTTGAGAAAGGTCGCGGCGGACATTCGGAAGCGAAGCGATCCGGTTCGGATTCACGGCATAACCGTTTCTTCCACTTCCGGAACGGTCATCCCGCTCGGCAAAGGATTTGCGCCGCTTCATCCCGCCTTGATGTACGGCGATACCCGGTCCGCCGAAGCGGCCGAATGGTGCAGCCGGATTGCCGGGCAGTCGGGCGAAGCCGGCGCGAGGTTTACCAGTTCTTACGGTTTGCCGAAAATCGTATGGTTTCAGCGGACGAATCCCCATCTTGCGGAGAAAGTGCAGCTGTGGGCGCACGCGGCGGATTTCATCGTCGGACGCCTCAGCGGAGCCTGGGGCGTTACGGATCATACGAACGGTTTCAAAACAGGATATTTGCTGGAACAGGAAAAATGGCCGGACTACATCAGTCGCGGGTTGGGCATTCCGGAGCATGCGCTGCCGAAGGTGGCACCGACCGGCACGATCGTAGGCCGCGTTTCGCTCCAGGCATCCGAATTGACCGGGCTGCCGGTTTCGGCTCATGTGACGACAGGGGTAACCGACAGCTGCGCGTCGCAAATTTCTTCGGGGGCGATCAAGCCGGGGGATTGGAATACGACCATCGGCACGACGTTGGTCTTAAAAGGGGTCACGAAGTCTCCGGTGGCGGACCGGCAGCACCGGATTTACAATCACAAGCATCCCGAAGGCTACTGGATGCCCGGCGGGGCGAGCAATACGGGGGCGGATTGGGTCGCCTTGGACTACTCGGACGAAGAGCTGGATCGGTTCAATCGGGCTGCGGCGGGGCTAATCCCGACGCCGTGGGCGGCGTATCCGCTCAAGCAGACCGGGGAGCGCTTCCCGTTCGTCGCCCCCGGCGCCAGAGGCTTCGAGCCCGCAGGACTGACGCCTTCGCAAACATTTGCGGCGAGAATGGAAGGCACGGCGTATATCGAGAGGCTGTCCTACTCGCTGATCGAGCGGTTATCGGGCGAAAGGGCAAGCCGGATTTACACGGCCGGCGGAGCGAGCAACAGCGCAACATGGCTTCGGATTCGCAGCCATGTTGCGGGCGTTCCGATCGTCAAAATGAAGCATGCGTCCGGGGCGGCGGGGGCGGCCATCCTGGCCGCTTCCAAAACGTATTTCGCGAACTTGACGGAGGCCGGGGAGCGCATGCTTGTCCCGGAAGCGCGTTACGAGCCCGAATCGGCTTCGCTGCGAGAACGTTACGAGCAGCTGTACGCGGCGTTTGTCGAACAACTCGAAGCCAGAGGTTATATGAAAGATTGGGAGGAGGGAAAGAATTGACGAGGCTGTATTTGATTCGGCACGGTGAAACGGAATGGAACCGGGCCAACAACCGCTTCTGCGGCCGTTCGGACGTGGAATTGTCCGAGGAAGGGAAGCGGCAAGGAGAAGCGCTCGCTTGCTGGCTGGAGACGAAAAATTTGGATGCTGTGTACGCCTCCCCTTTGAAAAGAGCCGTCGACACCGCGGCTTTCGTCGCTCGAAAAACGGGACTGGAAATCAGGCGGGAGTCGGGATTTTCCGAGATCGATTTCGGCATGTGGGAAGGATTAGTCCAATCGCAAATCGAACATAATTATCCGGAGGATTGGCGAAAATGGTTTGTCCGCCCGGACGATGCGCGGGCGGGCGGAACGGGCGAAACGGCTTCGCAAGTCGTTCGGCGCTACGGAGCGTGCGTTCGCGAGCTGTGCGTCAGGCATCCGCATGCGAACGTGGCCGTCGTGAGCCACAGCACGGCCATTCGGATTTTTTTGGCCTCCGTTCTGAACATGCCGCTGCGTGCCTATCGGACGCTGGTTTTGCACAATACGGGCGTCTGCGCGGTCGAGGCTTCCGCGGAAGGAACCTGCAAGCTTTTGTTGTTTAACGGCAAGCCGGAGCCGGTTGGAACGATCTAAATTCGAGAGATCAGAGGGAATGCCATGCAAGGAACGCCTAGAAAAGGCCAGCTTTCCAAAAGAAGCTTTCTGGAACGGGTAGCCCGGATGTATTACATTTTGGGCTACAACCAGCAGGAAATATCCGAGCAGCTCAATGTGGGGCGATCGTCCGTCGCGCGTTTTTTACAGGAGGCGAGGGACCAAGGGGTCGTTCAATTCCGGATTTCTTCGGATTTCGAAAGCTGGCGCTGCGAGTCGCTGGAATCCGAACTTGTCGGAGCTGCGGGGCTGAAAGATTGCGTCGTCCTGCGTTCGGACGAGCGGGCGGGCTTTTCGTTCGAAGCGCTGGCAAGCTCCTATTTGAACTCCGTTCTGCCCGATCGCGGTTCGGTCGGACTCGGATGGGGGCGAACGCTGTATGCGGTCGGCACTCATATGCACAGCTGCGACGCCCGTCCTGACCTCAAGCTGATTCAGTTGTCGGGAGGATTGGGGGCCAAGGAGGAGCTGGTTCCGGCGACTTCCGTCGTCCAGCAGTGGTCTCGGGCGCTTCACGGCAAAGCGCTGCTCCTGCCGGCTCCGGCGATCGTCTCGGCGATGGAGAGCAAAGTCCGATTTCTGGACGACCCCAGCGTTCGGGAAATTATGGAGGAGACGAAGCGCGTAAACGCCGCGATCGTCGGCATCGGCCATATCGGATCTGACGCCACCATTATTTCCGCGAATTTGGCGGCGGACTTGCATCCCGAACTGATGTCCTCCGGCCTGGCCGGCGACATTGCGTTTCATTTTTTCGATCGGAACGGCGTTTTTTCGGCCTACGAACGCCTGAGCGAGCGCGTCATCGGAATTACGCCCGAAGATTTTCTGAACATCGAGCTCCGAATCGGCATCGCGCACGGGTTGCAGAAAGTTCAAGCGATTCGGGGAGCGCTGCTCGGGGGTCTGATCGGCATTTTGATCACGACGGAAGAAACCGCGAAACATTTGCTGCCGGCCATTCGAAACGCCTGATTATAAATTTAGAGAAAAGGGACTTTCCTCGTTGCCGTCTGCGACGCCGGAAAGCCCTTTTTTTGCATGAATGCTTGCCGCTCAAACAACCCGCAGCCGCGAATGTGCCCGCGTTACAGCTTCTCCGATTCCGATGGTTCTCCCGGCCTTCCCGGCTCTCCATTCTCGAAAAATACGCCCGCCTTCAGGTTGTCGACGAAGCTTTGCAGCCAGTCGTAATACTGGGCGGCATGCCTCAGCTTGTGCAAATCCTCGAGACACAGCTTGCGCTCCTCCTCCGGCGTGCCGAGATCCAGAATCGCTTCCGACAGCTCCGGGACGGAAGCTTCGACGGCCTCGCGCATGATGTCGATTTCCCGCTGCAGCTTGGCCGCGAAAAAATTGCGGAACGTTTGAAAAAAATCCGTTTCCGCCCGGTACAAATCCTTCCGCTCGTCCTTCTCCTTCAGTTTGACGACCATTTGGGAGCCGAGCAGCGAACGGACCGCATAGCTCATGTTGCTTTTGCTCATGTTCATCCGTTCCTGCATTTCTTCCAGCGTCATCGGCCGATCCTCGAAAAACATAATTCCGTACAACTGGCCGAACGAGTAGTTTGCGCCGTACAAGTCCATCGTTTGCGCGATGGCGTCGATGACTTTGAATCTGAGCTCCTCGCGGCGCGTAGCGGGCTCTTTCATTTTTCCGGAAGTGGCCTTCTTCACGATGATCCTCCGCAAATCTGAATTTCGCTGAAAATTTTACATGAACTTGATCTTCGCTTCACGCAGCATTAACCATTCTCATTCCGAATGAACGTACAATAATTATTGAACAGAGAGGCCGAATCCTCATTTGCAACCTCAATTATAGCAAAAATTAAAAAAATATTGAATGGATAAAAAGGAGGAACTATGAAGCGTTCCCGGCTGATCGGAGATCTCAAGGCGCTGTCGTTCACGCTGCCGGCGATGATCCCGCTGACGATGTTCTGGCTGTTTCCGCTGGCCTACGTCATTTATCTCAGTTTCATGGAATGGGACTTCATGAGTCCCGAAAAAACGTTCGTCGGCCTGGACAATTATCGTTATTTGTGGCAGGACCCGAATTTCTACCAGTCGCTGAAGGTCACCTTTCTGTTTTGCGCCGGCAGCGTGCTGCCCATTATGGCCTTCGGTCTTCTGCTGGCCGTCCTGCTCGGAAACAAGCTCAAGGGCGGGGCGGTGTACCGGCTGCTGATGTTCTCTCCCTGGGTGACGCCGATGGTGGCCGTCTCGATCGTCTGGTCGTGGATTTACGAGCCCGAAGTCGGACTCGCCAACAGCATCTTGCGGTCGTTCGGGCTGGATGGCGTCCGTTGGCTGGAAGACCCGGCCTGGGCGCTCGTCGGCGTCCTGCTCGTTACCGTCTGGAAAGCGGCCGGCTGGTGCATGATTTTTTATCTGGTCGCGATTCGCCAGGTGCCTTCGGACTTGCTGGAGGCAGCCGAACTGGACGGAGCGGGGGCTTGGGGCAAATTCCGGCACGTGACGCTTCCGCTCATTTCGCCGACGACGTTTTTCCTCTTCGTCGTCCAGACGATCCAGGCGCTGCAGGCTTACGATCAAATCAACGTGCTGACGCAGGGCGGACCGGCCGGCACGACCCGCACGCTGCTCTACCTTTACTACCAATCGGCTTTCGATTCGTTCCGGATCGGCGAAGCCTCGTCCGTCGCCATGACGCTCATTTTCGGCTGCGTCGCCCTGTCCATTCTTTCCTTTTGGGCTGGTCGCCGCACCGTCCATTACTCCTAAGCGAAGGAGAGACGACATGCAAGCCTGGAAACGACTCGGACAAGCCGTCCGGCATCTGGCGCTGGCCGCGGCCGCGCTGCTTATGGCATTCCCGTTCTATTGGATGGCATCCAGCGCGCTGAAAACGAACGACGAGATTTGGCAATTTCCGCCTACGCTATGGCCGCAGGACCCGCTCTGGAGCAATTTCGGCGACGCCTGGGCCGCCGCGCCCTTCGCGCGCTATATGGCGAACAGCATCTTCGTCGCCTCCGCGATCGTCGCGATTCAAATCGTGAATTCCGCCATGATGGCTTACGCGCTAACCCATATGAAATTCCGTTTGAAGGGGGCGTTTACGGCCATCGTGCTGGTCGGGTACATGATTCCCGCCACCGCGGTCTATTTGCCGGGATATCTCGTCCTGAGCCGGCTGGGCCTGCTCGATTCGTACGCCGGGCTGATTTTGTCCAACTGCGTCAGCGTGTTCTCGATCTTTTTGATCCGGCAGGCTTTTCTTCAGGTGTCCCATGAACTGGTCGAAGCCGGACAAATCGACGGCGCATCCCACTTCCGCATTTTGTGGACGATCGTCCTTCCGCTGACCCGCGCGTCGTTCGCCGTGCTTGCCCTCATTACCTTTATCGAGCAATACAACAACTATTTCTGGCCGATGCTCATCACGAAAAATCCGGATTTGCAGCTCGTGTCGGCCGGCCTGCGCAGCTTTTTCGTGGAAGGGGGTGCTTACGGGCTCAAGTGGCCGCTCATTATGGCCGCCAGCGCGTTTACGATCGCGCCTTTGCTGCTTCTGTTTCTGCTGACGCAAAAGACGATCATCCGCAGCGTCAACCTGTCCGCGGGAGCCAGCAAGGGATAAGGGAAACAACGCACTTCGGAGTTTAAAAGAAAAGTGGAGGGAACCTACCATGTTGAAAAGGAAAAAAACCGCGGCAGCTTCGCTTGCACTCGCCGCATCGATGCTGCTCGCCGCTTGCGGCGCAAGCTCCGGAAACGAAACAAACGCAGGCGCGTCAAACGCTTCTCCGTCCGAATCCGCCGCGTCTTCCGCCCCGGCATCCTCGGCGGCGCAGGAGCCCGTCACGATCGAATTCTGGTACGGGCTCGGCGGCAAGCTGGGCGAAAATATGAAGACGCTGATCGACAAGTTCAACGCCTCGCAGCAGGAAGTGATCGTCAAGCCGGTCGTGCAGGCGGATTACTCGGAAACGGAGCAAAAGCTGCAGGCGGCAATCGCCGCCGGCAGCGTTCCGGCGGCCGTGCTGTCCTCGAATGTAGACTGGGCCCGGAAAGGCTATTACGCCCCGCTTGACGACCTGCTGGCGTCGCTGCCCGACTTCGACAAGGACGACGTCATTCCGACGTTCCTCGAGCAAGGACAGGTGGACGGCAAGCAGTATTTCCTGCCGATGTATGGCACGACGCAGGTGATGTATTACCGCAAGGACGCGTTCGAGAAGCACGGCATCAAGGCCGAGGAGCTGACCACGTGGGAAAAGCTCGCCGAAGCGGCCGCGACGATGACCGTCAAGGAAGGCGGCAAAACGACGTTCTACGGCTGGGAGCCGATGTGGGGCGCCGGCAATATGATCGATGCCGTCTTGAGCAAAGGCGGCAGCATCCTGAGCGAGGACGGCAAAACGGTGCTGATCGACTCGCCGGAATGGGTGGAGACGTGGGAGCTGTTCCGCAAGTGGATTCATGACGAGCAGATCATGCGGATTCATTCGGGCGGCCAAGGCTGGGAGTATTGGTACAAAACGATCGACGACGTCATGAAAGGCCAAGCGGCCGGCTACACCGGATCGAGCGGCGACCAGGGCGATCTCGATTTCAACATCGTCGCCGCGATGGAGCAGCCCGGCTGGGAGGGCGCAGGCGCAGGCAAGCCGGTGGCGGAGGCCATCATGGCGGGCATCCCGGCCAAAGCGAGCCCCGAGCAGCAGCAGGCCGCCATCAAGTGGTTCGACTTTTTCATGAACGCGGAAAACACCGCCTTCTGGTCGATGAACACCGGATACATCGCCGTGAGGCAATCCGCGCTGGACGATCCCGCGTTCGTCGAATTCAGCGAAACGAACCCGCAAATCAAGGTTCCGCTCCAGCAAGCCACCCACGCGTCGAAGCCGTTCCAGGATCCGACCGGCGGGAAGATCTCGGACGCGCTGAAGATCGCGGCGGACAAAGTGCAAATCGGCAATACGCCGGCGGCCGAAGCGCTCAAGGAAGCGAAGGAAACGGCCCAGCGCGAGCTGGACAGGCTGAACAAGTAGGTGAATTCCGATGCCGTTATTGATCGCGGCGGGGACCGCTTATCGGGCGGACGCGATATTGTTCGATAAAGACGGCACGCTGCTGGACTTTATGTACACTTGGGGGAACTGGAGCGAGTGTTTGCTCGCTTCGTTCTCCGCTTTTTTGAAGGAGCGGGGACTGCCGCCGATCGGCGCGGACATGTCCGCGCTGTGGGGGACGCGCTCCGGCCCGGACGGCGAGGTATCCGGTTACGACCGGAACGGGCCGCTCGCGATGGGAACGATCGACGAGCTGCTCTCGATCCTGGCGTGGCACGGCTACCGCTCGGGGCTGTCTTGGGCCGAGGCGAAGACGGCCGCGCAGCAGGGCAGGCAGCTGGCGGACGAGCGGCTTCGGCTCGACCGGAGGGTGCGGCCGCTGCCGGGGGCGGTTTCGTTTCTGGAGCGGTGCCGGAGCGCGGGATTCAAGCTCGCCGTCGTGACCGCGGACGAAACGGCCGAGGCCGAACGGCACCTCGAGTGGCTCGGGGTGCGGCCGCTGTTCGGCGCTTGCGTCGGCACGGATCTCGTGCGGCGTGGCAAGCCGTTTCCCGACATGGCGGAGCTGGCTTGCCGCCGCCTGTCCGTCGATCCTGCGCGGGCAGTCGTCATCGGCGACACGAACGGCGACATGCGCATGGCCAAAGCGGCAGGCGCCGCCGCGGCCATCGGCATCGCTGCCGGGGCCGCCGGCATCGCGGCTGGCACCGCGGAGTCGCATTCGGCCGCTGCCGGAACGGTCCCGGCGACGCGCTTGGCCGATGCCGACGCGGTCGTCGCGTCCTACGGCGAACTTTCCGTGCAGCCGGAGCCGGAGCCGGACGAGGGATGAAAGGCGGTAATGCGATGGGTTGGCTGTTTTTGAGTCTGGCGATCGTGCTGGAGCTGTCCGGCACGATCTCCATGAAGTTATCGGAAAGCTTTACGAGGCTTATGCCGTCGCTCATGATGTTCGGCCTTTACGGGGCGAGCTTCACCTGCTTGAATTTCGCGCTTCGCTATATCGATGTCGGCACCGCCTATGCCGTCTGGTCGGGGGTCGGCATCGTCCTGATCGCGCTGGCGGGGCATTTCTGGTTCAAGGAACGGCTGCCGATGGCTTCGGTGATCTGGATCGCGGTCATCGTCGTCGGCGTCATCGGACTGAACATGAGCGGCGGCAAAGGGCACTAGAACGGTCGCCGCACGGTGACTCCGGAAAATCGCGATCGTTCACGGCTTCGAGAACCCGGGCTGCAAGGCTCGTCAAACAAGGAGGAAAATCATGAGCGCAAACGGGGATCGTCCCGAAAAACGGCCGCCGAAGCGGGCGCAAGAGGAAGGGGTGCCGCTGCTGTCCTTTCAGGTCATCACCGACACCCATGTCACTTCCGATCCGGATCACGTATACAATCGCAACCTGGAACGCGCGCTGCGGGACATTGCGGACAACGCGCCGGCAAGCCGCGGCATTATGCACGCGGGAGACGTGACCGACCACGGCTTTCCGGACGAATACGCGGAGTTCCGGCGAATTCGGGAAGACTTCAAGGGGCGGCTGCCGGAAATCCGGTTCACGATGGGCAACCACGACGTCGGGTCCGGCGTTTGGGAGGAACGGCTGGCCCGCTATTTGGAAGCGGCGGGGACGAGCTCCGCTTATCACGATGCCTGGATCGGCGGCTATCATTTTATTTTTCTCGGTACGGAGGAAGCGGACGATCTGTTCTGCAGCTTGTCGGCAAGACAGCTCGATTGGCTGGACGCCAAGCTTGGCGAGGACGCTTCGCCGGATAAGCCGGCATTCGTATTTCTGCATCAGCCGTTGAAAAACACGGTCGCGGGTTCGGCGGAAGCGCAGGGCTGGTACGGCGTCATGCAGGACGAGGAGCTCAAAGCCGTTCTGTCCCGGCACCGGCAGGCGATCCTGTTTACGGGGCATACGCACTGGGAGCTGGGAGCGGCGAACACGTTCCGGGCAGCGGACGAGCGGCTGCCGGCGATGCTCAATGCCGCATCCGTCGCGTATTTATGGACGGACGACGACGAGCGCAAGGAAGGCAGCCAGGGCTATTATGTGGACGTTTATCCGGGCTCCGTGCTCGTCAGAGGCCGGGATTTCGCCTCGGGAACTTGGGTGGAAGGCGCAACGTTCCGGATCGAATACCCGGTCGAATAGAAGGAATCGGCCCGCCGCGCAGGCGGGCCTTTCGCTTTCGTCCGATCGCCGCTTAACCGTCCGAGGGCAGGGAAAGCCGCTTTTTCCGCCCTTTCAAGGCCCGCCCTGCTTGCGGTAATCGCGCGGAGAGACGCCGGTCAGCTTTTTGAATGCTTTGTTGAAATGGGTCAAGGCAGCGATATCGGATACGTCGGATGAAGAGAGAGGAAAGGAAGCCGCGGCGGGCGGCTCCCTTTTCCCCGGGCGCACGTTCGGATACACTGGAGTTGCAGGCCAAGAACGAGCGAAAGGAATTTGGAGCATGGTCGATTTCGAATGGTACAGGAGCTTTGCCGCGATCTACAAGCACAACTCGGTATCCGAGGCGGCCAAAGCCCGCATGATGACGCAGCCGGCCATGAGCCAGCACCTTGCTGCCCTCGAAGCGGAAGCGGGAGAGCCTTTGTTTGCGAGAACGGGAAGAAAAATCGTCCCGACCGAGAGGGGAAAGATGCTGTATTCGCAGGTGGCTCCATTGGTCGAGGGGCTGGAAGAAACGGCGATGAGCTTCCGGAAAGCCGCCTCCCCGCTGCTGAAAACGGTCAGAATCGGAGCGGCGCACGAATTTTTCCGCGAGGCGATTCTTCCGCGAATAACGGAGTTTCGGGCGAATACCGTTTGCAGTCTCGGAACGGCCGAGCACCTGCTCGAACTTTTGCGGGAAGACAAAACGGATCTGATCGTCACCTCGAAAAAAATTCCGGTACCCGGAATCGAATATGAGAAGCTGCGGGAAGAACGGTTCGTCGTGATCGCCCCGAACGGGATCGAAGCGCCGGACGAGGTCGGCCCGAAGGGAAGGGAGCGGTGGCTTGCGAGGCAGGACTGGCTCAGCTACGGGCTGGAATTGCCGATTATCCGGCGATTTTGGAGGGAGCATTTCCGGAAACGGCCGCAAATCCGCCCGATCCACGTCATTCCCGATTTGCGCATGCTGCTGGAAGCGGTGGAGGCGGGAGCGGGACTGACGCTGATGCCGACCTATTTGCTGGAGGCGTCGCCGAGCGGGAAGGTCCGGGCGATTTACGAGGATATGAGCGTGCGGAACGAGCTGTTTTTCGCCTATCAGAGCAAAAACAAAAACATGCCCGAAATCAGGGACGCGATGGAGATCATTCGCGAGCGGCGCTCGGAGGGGCGGGACTGACGGATCGAACCTGTCGCCTATCGCTGCGCATCCAACGTCGGGGCCGAGTCTGAGGATACGGAGGTCCGAATACGGCATGTTTTATCTATAAAAAAATTTATGGAATTTGTACAAATTCATAATTTGTTTTATTCGACTCCCGATCTTACAATTACGGTGAACGAACGAAATCGGGAGGGGAAAACATGACGAAAAAAGTGCTGATTGTCGTGACGAATCATTCGGAAATCCATGAGGGAAGGACGACGGGCATCTGGCTGTCCGAATTCGGAGAAGCTTACGTCGAATTCGTTCGCCGGGGGTACGAGGTGACGGTAGCCGGACCTCTCGGAGGAGCGGTTCCGGTCGATCCGGGCAGCATCGGCCCGGACACGCCTCAGGAGATTGCGGATACGAGACGTCTCTTGGAAAACGTATCTAGGCTGGACGAGGTGTCGTCCGAAGGCTTTGACGCGATTTTTTTGCCGGGCGGGCACGGGACGATGTACGACTTGCCGGGCAATGCGAAGTTGGGGCAGCTGCTGCGCGAATTTTACGAAGGGGGGCGCGTCGTGGCCGCCGTTTGCCACGGGCCGGCGGGCCTTGTCGGCGCAACGCTTTCGGACGGCCAGCCGCTCGTCGCCGGCAGGCGGGTCAGCGCTTTTACCAACGGCGAAGAGGCGGAAACCGGGTTGGACCGCCATCTTCCGTTCCTGCTCGAAAGCAGGCTGCGCGAGCTGGGAGCGATTTTCGTCGCGGCTCCGAATTGGTCCGCCCATTCCGTGACGGACGGCAATCTGATTACCGGACAAAATCCCCAATCGACGCTGGCCGTCGCGAAAGCCGTCATCGACAAGCTCGGCTGACGCCGCGCCATGGCGCCTTCCCGTACCGGGAGGGCGTTTTTTTATAACGTCGCCGGGTCTTCTGTCGCTGTCGGGCATCGATTCCCCCTCCAATCCTCCTTCCTCGCAACCCTCCGCCAGCCGTTCGACCTTCCAGTTTCACGCGCTCGCCACAACTCCAATGTCATACAACCTGACAAAAACCAAAAAAAGGGGTTGACGACCGCAAATAAACTGACATATAATCCGATTAAACACACGGAAATCCAATTCGTGTAATTAAACTTAACGCAAAAACGCCTATATGTTCCTCCGTTCCGCGGGGGAAGCCAATGCCGTCTAGGGTTCCGTTAAGCGGCGAGCGCTTGCAGACATGCAAGTTTCCGCCCCGTTTAAGCTGGTCCGAGAGACGGCGTATGAACGGCCCGAGCCGTTCATATACACGGAGGGATAAAAGCCCGGGAGATTTCGATCTCCTTGGGCTTTTTTATATTATCTGAAAAGGAAGTGGGTTATGAAAAGGAATCTCAACAAAGCCGCCGCCGCAGGGCTGGCCGCGCTCCTGCTCGCTTTGGCGCTTATCGCCGGCTGCGGGGGAGCGGGCGGCAATTCGCAAGGGTCGTCGTCCTCGGAAGAGCCGATCAAGCTGGCGCTCAGTCCGTGGCCGGGCTGGTTTTTCTGGTATGTCGTCGAGGAAAAGGGCTTTTTCGAAAAACAGGGCGTCAACGTCGAACTGACCTGGTTCCCGGTGTACAGCGACTCGCTGCAGGCGCTCGCGACCGGACAGGTCGACGCCAACAGCCAGACGCTGAGCGACACGCTGGCTCCCGCCTCCAGGGACATCGGGCTCAAGGCGGTGCTCGTCAACGACAACTCGAACGGCGGGGACGCGATCGTCGCCAAGCCGGAAATCGCCGGCATCCCCGATTTGAAGGGCAAAACGGTCGCCACCGAGCTCGGCACCGTCGACCATTTGCTGCTGCTTACCGCCCTCGCGGAAAACGGGATGTCGGAGCAGGACATCAACTACGTCAACATGACGGTCAACGACGCCGGCCCGGCCTTCATCAGCGGCAAGACCGACGCGTCCGTCCTGTGGGAGCCGTTTCAGACGCAGGCGGTCAAAGAGGGAAAAGGCAAAATTTTGTTCTCCTCGAAGGACACGCCGGGACTGATTCCGGACTTGCTCGTGTTCAAGGAATCCGTCGTAGAGAAACGCCCGGACGACGTGCAGAAGGTCGTCGCCGCCTGGTTCGACGCCGTCGCCTGGTACGCGGACAACGAGCAGGAAGGGCTGGAAATCATGGCCAAGCATGCCGAAACGACGGTGGAAGATTACAAGCTCGGCATGGACAGCATCAAGCTGTTTTCGCTGGAGGACAACGCAAAGGCGTTTACCGAAGGAGAAACGTACGAATCGCTCCAATACACGGGCCAAAAAACGGCCGAATTCCTTAAAAATCTGGATATGCTGAGCGCGGTGCCGGACCTTTCCGAGGTGCTGGAGCCGAAATTCATCAAGCAGCTGGCGGGAGAGTGAGCTTAAGATGGCGCAAGCGAGAGGCGAGGCCGGAAAACGATACAAGCTGCAGATCTTCAAGGACATCAGCCCTTCGCTGTTTGCCGGTCTGGCCGTTGCCGCTTTCGTCGGCATCGTCGGCGTCTGGTCGCTGCTCAGCTACGCGAAGCTGGTCAATCCGGTCTTTCTGCCGCAGCCGCACCGGGTGCTGGTCGAGTTTTTCCGGCTGCTGGGGACGGAGGAATATTGGTCGCACATCGGAATGAGCGTCTTTCGGGTCGGCGCGGGTTTTCTCCTCGCCTGTTTCCTCGGCATTCCGATCGGCATCTTCGCGGGCACGTTCCGCGCCGGAGCGGCGCTGATCGAGCCGCCGATGGAATTTATCCGCTACATGCCGGCCGTGGCGTTCATTCCGCTCGTCATGGTGTGGGCCGGCATCGGCGAATGGGCGAAAATATTGCTCATCTTCATCGGCTGCTTTTTCCAATTGGTGCTAATGGTGGCGGACGTGACGCGCCGGGTATCGGCCGATCTGCTGCAAGCCTCGTTCACGCTCGGCGCCAGCCGCTGGCAAGCGGTCGACACGGTGCTGCTGCCGGCGATTCGCCCGGAGCTGATGACGACGCTGCGCATCATTTTGGGCTGGGCGTGGACGTACCTGGTCGTCGCCGAGCTCGTGGCGGTCAACAGCGGTCTCGGCTATGCGATCATGAAGGCGCAGCGCTTTCTCAACACGGAGCAGATTTTCGTCGGCATCATCGTCATCGGGCTGCTGGGCCTTGTCAGCGACCGGATTTTCGCGCTGCTGCAGAAGCGGTTATTTCCCTGGGTATAAAGGAGGGCGGAAACATGCAGGCAACCGCGCGACAAGACGACGAACGCAACCAGATTGTGGCCGCCGCGGTGGGGAAGGTGTACAAAACCCGCAAATCGACGTTCGAGGCGCTGCGGGACATCCATCTGACCATCGGCAAAAACGAGTTTCTGACCTTGCTCGGTCCTTCCGGCTGCGGCAAGTCTACACTGCTGCGGATTTTGGCCGGGCTTGAGGAGCCGACGAGCGGGGAATTGCTGCTGGAAGGGCGGCCGATTGTCGGCGCCGGCGCGGACCGGGGCATGGTGTTCCAGGGCTATACGCTGTTTCCCTGGCTGACCGTGCGGCAAAACATCGAGTACGGCCCGAAGCTCGGCGGGGTTCCGCTGCTCGAACGGAGGCGAATCTCGGACTATTATTTGAAGATGATCCGCCTGGAGCCGTTCGCGAACGCCTTTCCGAAGGAGCTGTCCGGCGGCATGAAGCAGCGCGTCGCCATTGCGCGGGCGCTGGCCAACAAGCCGAAGGTGCTGTTGATGGACGAACCGTTCGGGGCGCTCGACGCGCAGACGAAGCTGGAGATGCAGGAGCTGCTGCTCGAAGTGTGGGCAAAGGAAAAGACGACCGTCGTGTTCATAACGCACGACATCGAGGAAGCGGTGTTTCTGTCGCAGCGCGTTTGCGTCATGGCGGCAAGTCCGGGGCGCATCGTCAGCGAGCATCCGGTCGAGCTTCCGGCCGAGAGGACGGAAGAGACGAGGGCGCTGCCCGGCTTTATCGAACTGAAGCGCCGCTTGTCGGCCTTGCTGAAGCATTGACAACCGCATAAGGTTCCGGAACCCGCGCCGATTCCGAAGGGATGGGAGCGCGCCGGGCGAAGAACCGCAAAAACCTGTCTAGGGTTCCGCCGGGAAGCTTGCTGCTTCGCGGGCCTGGTCCAAGAGACGGGGGCGTCGGACGCGCTGGCCGTTTCAAGGCCTCGGCAGACGCTGACACGGAAGGATAAAAGCCTGGGAGACTCTATTTCCCGGGCTTTCATTATTCAAGGGGGTTAGGCGAATGAGTTCGATCGTATGGAGTTTGGAGCTTGCGCCCGGGGCGAAATGGTCCGGCGCGATCGCCCGCGGGCGTCTTGTCCGCTTTACCGCGCTTGAGGCGGGCGCGAACGTGTCGATGCTGCTTTACAATGCCGACGACAAGACGGAGCGGTACAACATGCCGGATACGTTGAAGGCGCAATATACGTCCCATTTGACGAAAGGACACGTACTGATGTCGGACAACGGCCGCGTGCTCGCCAGCATCGTGGAGGACGGTCTCGGCTGGCACGATACGATCGGCGGCTGCACGACGCGGGAAGCGACTGCGGCCAAGTACGGGACCACCTCGTTTCAGCGGGAGAGGAACGACTGGCTGCGCAACGGGCGCGACAATCTGGCCGGGGAGCTCGTGCGATGCGGGCTTGGCCTGCGCGATTTGGGCCCGGTCGTCAATCTTTTCTCCAAAGTGTACTGCGACGAGGACGGAAACACAATTTTCGTGCCGGGCCATTGTCCGGCGGGGGCATCCGTGACGCTGCGGCTGGAAATGAACGCGCTGCTCGTACTGTCGAATACGCCGCATCCGCTCGATCCGGCGACGGCATATCCGTCGTCTCCCGTGGCGATCGAGGTGCTGCCGGCGGACCCCGTCGATCCCGCGACCGACCCGTGCGTCCTTCGCCGTCCGGAGAACAGGCGGGCTTTTGAAAACACCTGGAGCTATTTTGCGCTGCTCGGCCAATAACGAAATCACGATTCGATAAGACAAGGGGGAAGCGCCGATGACGGTTTTTATCCATAAGGAAAGCGAACGAAGGCCGGACGAAGCATCGTACGACCACATCATTCCGGCGGGGGAAGGCTGGATGCGGGATTTGCGGCCCGGGCAGGTGCTGCGGATCGTCGATCTGGAGGGCAACCAGGCGGCGGACACGCTGTTTTACGATGCCGAAAATCCCGAGGATCACTACAGTGCCGTGCAAACGATCGCCGGCCAGCAAAACATTTACTTGACCACGGGCTCGGTGCTCCGCGCGGAATCCGGCAAGCCGCTGCTCACGATCGTGGCCGACACGTGCGGGCGGCACGACACGCTTGGCGGCGCTTGCTCCGCGCAGAGCAACACGGTGCGTTACGCGCACGAAACGCTGCCCATGCACAACTGCCGGGACACGTTCATGCTCCAGCTCGCAAAGCGCGGCGACGGCTACACGAAGCGGGACCTGGCGCCCAATATCAACTTTTTCATGAACGTTCCGGTGACGCCGGAGGGCGGGCTGACGTTTGCGGACGGCGTGTCTGCGCCGGGACGCTACGTCGAAATGCGGGCGGAAACGTCCGTGACCGCGCTGATCAGCAATTGTCCGCAGCTCAACAATCCGTGCAACGCCTACAATCCGACGCCGGTGCGCGTGCTGATCTGGGAGTCGTAAGAGAAAAAAGGTTTTCAGCGGGGAGGATCGCAACATGTTCAGCAAAGTGTTGATTGCCAACCGGGGAGCGATCGCCTTTCGGATCGCGCGCACGCTGCGCCGGATGGGCATCCGCTCGGTGGCGGTATATACGAAGGCCGACCAGGACAGCTTGCATGTCGATCATGCGGACGAAGCGGTGCTGATCGGCGTAGGAACGGCAAAAGACAGCTACCTGAACGCCGACGCGATTTTGCGGGCGGCGCGCGAAACGGGAGCGGAGGCAATTCATCCGGGATACGGGTTCCTGAGCGAAAACGCCGGGTTTGCAAGACGCTGCCGGGAGAGCGGCATCGTTTTCATCGGTCCGGAGCCGGAGCAGATGGAGCGATTCGGCCTGAAGCATGAAGCGCGGACGATCGCCGAGCGGGCGGGCGTGCCGCTGCTGCCGGGAACGGAGCTGATCGGGCGGATCGAGGACGCGGTTTTGGCGGCGGATCGGATCGGATATCCGGTCATGCTGAAAAGCACGGCCGGCGGCGGCGGCATCGGCATGCGGGCGTGCGGCGGCGAAGCCGAGCTTCGCGCGGCGTTTGACGCCGTAGGCCGGCTGGCCGAGGCGAGCTTCGGAGACGGCGGCGTGTTTCTCGAAAAATACGTTGCCAAAGCGCGCCATGTCGAGGTGCAAATTTTCGGCAACCGGTTCGGGGAAGTCGTGGCGCTCGGCGAGCGGGATTGCTCGATCCAGCGGCGCAACCAGAAGGTGATCGAGGAGACGCCGGCGCCGAACCTTCCTTCCGCGGTGCGCGCCGAGCTGCATGCCGCCGCCGTGCGCCTGGCCGCCGAGGCCGGATACCGCAGCGCGGGGACGGTGGAGTTTTTGTACGATCCGCAGACGCACGGCTTTTATTTTCTAGAGGTTAACACGAGATTGCAGGTCGAGCACGGCGTCACCGAAGAGGTGTTCGGCATCGATCTCGTGGAATGGATGGTTCGCGAGGCGGCAGACGAATGGAAAGAGCTCGGCGAAAGGGTTCCCGAGCCGAAGGGCCACAGCATCCAGGCGCGCATCTATGCGGAGGATTGCCTGCAGGGCTTCCGTCCGAGCGCGGGGCAGCTCGACCGGGCGGTGCTTCCGGACGGCGTCCGGGTCGAATCCTGGGTACGCGACGGGATGACCGTCACGACGCTGTACGATCCGATGCTGGCCAAGGTGATCGCGCGCGCCGATACGAGGGAGGAAGCGATCGGCAAGCTGGTGCGGGCGCTTGAGGAGACCCGGTTCTACGGCATTACGACTAATTTGCAGTACGTTCGGTCGCTGCTGCAGGAAGAAGATTGCGCGAGCGGCCTTGTCCACACGCGGATGCTCGACGGCTTCCAGCCGGCGGAGCGGGCGATCGAGGTGCTGGACGGCGGGCTGCAGACGACCGTGCAGGACTGGCCGGGCCGCGCCGGATACTGGAACGTCGGCGTTCCGCCTTGCGGCCCGATGGACCCGCTGTCGCACCGCATCGGCAACCGGCTGCTCGGCAACGCCGAGGACGCGCCGGGCTTGGAGCTGACGCTGCGGGGAGGCGCGTACCGCTTTCGCGGCGACATGCGGTTTTGCCTGACCGGCGCCGACATGAAGGCGGAGCTGGACGGCGAGCCGGTCGCGCCGTATCGGCCGACGCTCGCGAAGCGGGGGCAGACGCTGCGGCTGGCCGAAGCGGAAGCGGGCATGCGCGCCTATCTGCTCGTGCAGGGCGGATTCGACGTGCCGCGCGTGCTCGGCAGCGCCTCGACGTTTACGCTCGGCGGCTTCGGCGGCCACGGCGGGCGAGCGTTGCGCGCCGGCGACGTTATCGGCGTCCGCGGCGGAGAAAGCGCGCTGCCGGGGGCGGCGCCGGACAGGGAGTCGGCCTCGGCGTGGGCGACGGAAGCGGGCCGGACATCGGCGGCGGGAACGGCCCGGACGCCGATTGCGTCTGCGGCTGCGGAGGCGAATCCGGCAACGGCCGCGACGGCGGCCGCGGTATCGGCTCCGGACGCGGCTGCGGTCCCGGAACCGGACATGGAGCTGGATCCGGCGTACCGGCCGGCTATCTCCCGTTCGTGGACGATCGGGGCGATCCCCGGCCCGCATTGCACGGAGGAGTTTTTGCGGCCGGAGTATTTGCGAAGCTTGACGGAAACGGAATGGGAGGTGCATTTCAATTCCTCCCGCACCGGCGTCAGGCTGATCGGACCGGCGCCATCCTGGGCCCGGGAGGACGGCGGCGACGCCGGGCTGCATCCGTCGAACATTCACGATAACGCCTACGCGGTCGGGGCCCTGGATTTGACCGGCGACATGCCGATTTTGCTCGGACCGGACGGGCCGAGCCTGGGCGGCTTCGTCTGTCCGGTCACGGTGCCGTCGGCCGAACTGTGGAAGCTGGGGCAGCTTCACCCCGGCGACAGAATCCGGTTCCGGCTCGTCACGCTGGAGGAGGCCGACCTACTGCGCGCGGCGCAGGAGCGAATGCTGGAGGCGATCGGAGCCGATGCAGAGGGCGGGGCGTCCGTACCGGCAGGCGCCGCGTTCGGCGGCTCGAAGAGGCTGCCGGCGGAGTCGGCGGCCCCGGTCCGGAGAGGGCCGGCCGCTTCGGACGTGACGGAATCCCCCGCCGCGCAGCGCGAGTGGCAGACCGATTATCCGGTGCTCGCCCGGGAACGGGAAGGCCGCCGGTTTCCGATAACGGTCCGCATCAGCGGAGACCGGAACCTGCTCGTCGAATACGGCCCGATGGAGCTCGACTTGCGGCTTCGCTTTCAGGTTCATGCGTTGATGGAAGCCGTGCGGTCGGCGGCCGATTTTCCCGTCCGCGATCTGACGCCGGGCATCCGTTCGCTGCAAATCCAGCTCGATCCGGAATGCATTTCGCTGCGGGAAGCGTGCGAGCGCGTCATGGAGCTCGACCGCGCGCTGCCGCCGCTCGAATCGTTGAAGGTGCCTTCCCGCATCGTCCGGCTGCCGCTGTCGTGGGACGATCCTTCGACCCGGCTTGCCATCGAGCGGTACCAGCAAAACGTCCGCCCGGACGCCCCGTGGTGCCCGAGCAATCTGGAGTTCATCCGCCGCATCAACGGGCTCGAATCGATCGACGAGGTGCAGCGGATCGTTTTTGACGCGAATTATCTTGTACTCGGTCTTGGCGACGTTTATCTGGGAGCTCCCGTCGCGACGCCGGTCGATCCCCGGCACCGGCTGGTGACGACCAAATACAATCCGGCCCGCACGTGGACGCCGGAAAACGCGGTCGGCATCGGCGGAGCCTACCTTTGCGTATACGGCATGGAAGGGCCCGGGGGCTACCAGTTCGTCGGGCGCACGGTGCAAATGTGGAACCGGCTGCGCTCCACCGGCAGCTTTCCGGAAGGAAAGCCGTGGCTGCTGCGGTTTTTCGATCAGATTCGTTTTTATCCGGTCGCGGCGGACGAATTGCTTCGTCTGCGCGAAGATTTTCTGCGCGGCCGGTTCGAGGTCGAGGTCGAGGAGACGACTTTCGATCTCGGCGAGTATTTGCGGTTCCTCGACTCGATCGAGGCGTCCGCCCGCGAGTTCCGCAGCCGGCAGCAGGCGGCGTTTCAGGCGGAGCGGGAAGACTGGAAGCGGCGCGGGCTCGCCGAATACGCGAGCGAGCAGGATGGCGGCAAGCCGCTGAACGAGGAGGAGCTGCCCGCCGGAGTTGCCGCCGTGCGCAGTCCGCTCCCGGGCAGCGTCTGGAAGGTGAACGTGGAGCCGGGAGGGCTCGTGGGCAAAGGCGACAAGATCGCCGTCGTCGAGAGCATGAAGATGGAGTTCGAGATCGAAGCGCCCGAAGCCGGCCGGGTATCGTCGGTCCATGTCGCCCCCGGCGACGGCGTGCAGGCGGGGCAGCTCATGATCGGCATCGCGCCGGCGAAATAAGGAGGGGAAATTAAGAATGGCGATGGAGAGTTCGATCCCGCGCCGCTTGACGGCGGCGTGGCTGAAAGCGATGTACAGGGACGGGAAGCTCTCGCCGGAAACCGTCGTGCGCGAGCTGGTCCGCCGCTCGCGGGAGGACGGCGGCAATCCGGTCTGGATCACGCCGCCCTCGCTGGAGCTGGCGCAGCCTTATCTGGACCGGCTCGGTACGCTCGACAAGACGAAGGCTCCGCTGTGGGGCATTCCGTTCGCGATCAAGGACAACATCGACTGGGCGGGCGTCCCGACGACGGCGGCTTGCCCGGCGTTCGCGTATACGCCCGAGGAGCATGCCGCCGTCGTGGAGCGGTTGATCGAAGCGGGCGCGATTCCGCTCGGCAAAACGAATCTGGACCAGTTCGCGACGGGACTCGTCGGAACGAGAAGCCCTTACGGCGAGACGAAGAACGCCTTTAAGGAGGAACTGATCAGCGGCGGCTCGAGCAGCGGCTCCGCCGTCGCCGTCGCGCTGGGCCACGCGGCTTTCTCGCTCGGCACGGATACGGCCGGCTCGGGTCGGGTGCCGGCCGCCCTGCACGGCCTTGTCGGCTACAAGCCGAGCATCGGCGCCTGGCCGACGAAGGGCGTCGTTCCGGCGTGCGCGAGCCTCGACTGCGTGACCGTGTTCGCGCACACGCTGGACGACGCGCTGACGGTCGATGCCGTCGTCCGCGGCGTTCGCGCGGACGATCCGTGGTCGCGCGACATTCCGGCGCCGCGGCCGCAGCTTCCTTCAAAGGTGATTCTGCCGAAGGAGAAGCCGGTTTTCTTCGGCCCTTACGCCGAAGCGTACGAACAGGCCTGGCAGCGGGCCGAGCAGCGGCTGGGACGCCTGGGGATCGCGATCGAACGGATGGATACCGGTCTGTTCGAAGAAGCCGCGAAAGTGCTATACGACGGCCCGTGGGTTGCCGAAAGGTGGGCGGCATTGGGCGATTTCGTCGAATCGCGCCCGTCGGAGGTGTTTCCCGTGACCGAGCGCATTTTGCGTTCGGGATCGGCCGGCTCGCGGGACGCCGCCGACGTGTTCAAGGCGGTTCACAGGCTGCAAACGCTCAAGCTCGAGGCCAAAAAAATGCTGAACGGGGCGGTTCTCGCCATGCCGACGGCCGGCGGCACGTATACGCGCGACCAGGTGCGGGAGAAACCGATCGAAACGAACAGCGACATGGGCAAATATACGAACCACTGCAATTTGCTCGATTTGTGCGCGGTCGCCGTTCCCGCCGGGGAGGCGGCGCCGGACGTGCCGTTCGGCATAACGCTGTTCGGCTTGGCCGACCAGGAGGGGTTCGTCTGCGGCGCGGCAAAGCGGTTCGTCGCGGGCAGCGCGATGCAGCCGCCCGAAGGGACGACGCTCGTCGCCGTTTGCGGGCTGCATATGCGCGGCTACCCGCTGGAAAGCCAGATGATCGCCAGCGGCGCCTCCTTCGCGGAAGAAGCAAAAACCGCGCCTAAATACCGGCTGGTCAAGCTCCCGACCGATCCCGCCAAGCCCGGCCTGGTCAAGCTGTCGTCGGGAGGCGTTTCCGTTCGGCTGGAGCTGTGGGAAATGCCGCTCGCCGGCTTCGGGGAGTTCGCCGCTTCGATTCCGGCGCCGCTCGGCATCGGCAAAATCGAGCTGGAGGACGGGCGCGCCGTCCCCGGCTTTCTCTGCGAGGCCTATGCCGCCGAAGACGCCGAAGATATCAGCGCGCTGGGCGGCTGGCACGCATGGACAAATTCGTGACGAATCGCCTGAATGCGCATCGAGACCGGGAATTCGCGATCTTCCCGCCGGATCGATCCTCATGCCGCGCGCCGTCAGGGCTAAACCCCTGGCGGTTTTTCTTTTTGAGCCTGTTTCATTGCCTTGCTTAGGGAAACTTCGAGGACGACGGAGGGCGATATTACTTAGGGACGAGGGGGTGCTTATTACTTAATGAAATTAGGGACGATGGAGGAGGCACATATAACTTAGAAAAACTTCGGGGACGTCGGAAGGGGAGCGATGAAGCTGAGGGAAGCCTATGTTGGATTTTGTCCAATCAAAAGAGCGGAAAACGGGGGAATCGTTGGCTAGAGTGGATTTTTTCCAACGAGGAACTTCGAATTTAGGCGAAAACGCCAAAAAAGGCCTCTCCAGATTGGACAAAATCCAACGAGGCCGAAAAGTTTCGTGAAAAAGCCGGTCTTGATTGGATGAAATCCAACCGAGCCTCGCCAACCCAGCATAACCCAGCATATCCCAGCGCCAACCCAGCATAAAAATGACCCATCTCCGTGCCCCCGCGCGCACGCCGCCGATCCAGTCGGGTCATGACGACTCATCTCGACCCGCCAAACGCACCACGACGCACGAAGTTGAGTAAAAATGACTCATCTCCCTGCCCCCGCGCGCACGCCGCCGATCCAGTCGGGTCATGACGACTCATCTCGACCCGCCAAACGCACCACGACGCACGAAGTTGAGTAAAAATGACCCATCTATCTCCCTGCCCCCGCGCGCACGCCGCCAATCCAGTCGGGTCATGGAGGACGACGTAAACAAAAGATACCGGAAGTAAACAGGCGCCACTATCGGCGTGTTCCCGCCCCGTCCTATACTGGAAGCACGGAGGAGGGGGAACATGGCGCAAACTCGAAAACGCTTTCGCAGAAACGGGGCGCTCCATCTTATGCTCGTGCCCGGACTCGCGCTGATCGCGCTCTTCAGCTACTTGCCGATGCTGGGGGTCAGCATCGCTTTTCAGGATTTCAATCCGATCGTCGGCTTCGCGGACGCAAACTGGGTCGGCCTGGACAACTTCGAATATATGGTCGCGCTGCCGGACTTTATGCCCGCGGTCCGCAACACCGTCATCATCTCGGTCATGAAAATCGTCGCCGGCATCGTCGTGCCGGTCGTGGCGGCGCTCATGCTGAACGAAGTCCGGTCGATGCTGTTCAAGCGCTACGTTCAGACGGTCATTTATATGCCGCATTTTTTTTCCTGGGTCATTCTCGGCGGGATCGTCATCGATATTCTGTCGCCTAGCGAAGGGATCGTCAACGGCCTCATCAAAGCGTTCGGAGGCAACCCGGTGTCGTTTCTCTCCAGCAACGACTGGTTCCGGTACGTCCTCGTCGTTACGGATCAATGGAAGGAGTTCGGTTTCAATACGATCGTGTATCTCGCCGCGCTCACCTCGGTCAATCCGAACCTGTACGAGGCAGCCGTCGTCGACGGAGCGAGCCGCTGGCGGCAGACGTGGCACATTACGCTGCCGGGCATCCGGCCGGTCATCGTGCTCGTCGGCACGCTCAGTCTCGGCAACGTTCTGAACGGCGGCTTCGACCAGGTGTTCAACCTGTACAGCCCGAGCGTCTACGAGACCGGGGACATCCTCGATACGCTCGTGTACCGGATCGGGATCGTCCAGACGCAATACGCCGTCGCGGCCGCGGTCGGCCTCATCAAATCGGTCGTTTCGCTCGGCCTGATCGGCCTGGGCTATTGGCTCGCCTACCGGTTTGCCAAGTACCGCATCTTTTGACGAAAGGGGCGATCGCCGCCATGCATTTGACGACGCGCGGATACAAAGCTTTTCTCGTGCTCAATGCCGTCCTGCTCACGCTGCTCACCGCCCTCTGCCTGTTTCCCGTGCTGAACGTGCTGGCCGTCTCCTTCAGCTCCAGCGCGGCGGCCAGCTCCGGGCAAGTGACGCTTTGGCCGGTCGATTTTACGTTCAACTCCTACAGCTACGTCCTGCAGAACGGGCAATTTGCGGACTCCTTCGCCAACAGCCTCGTTCGCGTCGTGCTCGGAGTTGCGATCGGCGTCGCCGTCACGATTCTGGTCGCCTACCCGCTGTCGAAGGAAAGCCATTCTTTCCCGCAGCGCACGCTGTACGCCTGGATTTTCGTGTTCACGATGCTGTTCAGCGGCGGCATCATTCCGAGCTATCTCGTTATCAAAGAGCTGCACCTGCTCGATTCGATGTGGGCGCTCGTGCTGCCGACCGGCGTCCAGGTATTCAACATTTTGCTGATGCTCAATTTTTTCCGCGGGCTGCCGAAGGAGCTGGAGGAAGCGAGCCTGATCGACGGGGCCGGCCATTTCCAAACGCTGGTCAAAGTCTACCTTCCGATTTCGCTGCCGAGTCTCGCGACGATCGTCCTGTTTACGCTCGTGATGCACTGGAATTCGTGGTTCGACGGCATGCTCTACATGAACCGGACCGAAAATTACCCGCTGGCGACCTATTTGCAGTCGATTCTGAACAAGACGACGATGACGCAGACGAACATGACGCTCGAAGAGGTCCGGCTTTTGCAGACGGTGTCCAGCCGGACGGTCCGGGCCGCCCAAATTTTCATTACGGCGCTGCCGGTGCTGGCCGTCTATCCGTTTCTGCAAAAATATTTCGTCAAAGGGCTGGTGCTAGGCAGCGTGAAAGGGTAAGCTAGTTTACAAAAAAGGCGGCAGGAGCATGCGATTCAAACGGAATTCGCTGTTCGTCAAAATGATGCTGATGTTTTTCGCGCTTATCCTTCCGTTGTACGGGTTAAGCGTGTCGTTAACGTACAACAGTTCCGGACAGATGCGTGGGGCGATCGAGCGCTCCAACGAGTCTGTCCTTCTTTTCCATTACGCCAATCTGCAATTCGAATTCGCGAGAATGAACGGCTTGCTGCTCGAATATTCGGTCGACGGAGAGCTGGCCGATTTCAGCACGGTGGCTCCCGTTCTGTCCAACTACGAGATCGACCGCAGGCTGAACAATATTTTGCAAAAGCTGCGGCAAATGCAGGCGAGCAGTCCGTACATCGCGGACGTCCGCTACTATTTGCCCGCGCTCGGGAAGGTCGTGTCCGTCAAGGAAGGCGTTTCCGACAGCCCTCCGGGCGAATGGCGGGAGCTGGCCGCGACCGGGGCGAGCCTGCGGGGAACCGTAGCCGAAACCGGGGCCGGGTATTTTTTGGCGGGATCGGCACCGTACTCGCTGGACGCTTCCGCCGATCCGAATTTCCTGCTCGTCATCCGGCTCTCTGCCGAAGAACTGACGAAGCAGCTGCAGAGCATTCAAAAAGAAGGAGAAGGCGGAGCGTATTTGCTGTTCGGCAATGCCGACCGGGCCGTCGTTTCGGACGAAGCGCTCCGCGGACAATTCGACGGCTTCCGGTTTGCCGTAGACGAAGGCGCCGCCGCCGGAATGGTCGCCCGCGATGAAACGGCGAACGGGTATTTTTATTCGATCGCCGATCCCGTATACGATTTTCGCCTCGTCAGCTACCGGGACAAGGAAACGCTGCTCGAGCCGATCCGGCGCTATTCGTTCTGGATGCTGCTGCTGACCGCCGTCTCCTGCGCGCTGATCGTCGTTTTCACCTACGGCATCTACAGGCTGATTCACCGCCCGCTGCTGAAGCTGATCCGGGGATTCCGGGCCATGGAGCGCGGAGACATGATGACGCGGATCGAGCATGGCCGCGGCGACGAATTCGGTTATTTATACGGCCAGTTCAATCAGATGCAGCACCGGCTTCACGAGCTGATCGAGGACAACTACGTGCAGCGCATCCGCACCCAGGACGCGGAGCTGAAGCATCTGCAATCGCAAATCGCCCCGCATTTCCTGTATAACAGCCTCTTTACGATCAAGCAGATGGCCGAGCTGGAAAATACCGAAGACATCAAGGTTTTTTCGGATTATTTGGGCGCGTATTTCCGCTTTATGACGCGGGATTTCAACAAGGAGGTGCCGCTCGGCGACGAAACGGAGCATGCGCTCGTCTACCTGCGCATCCAGGAAATCCGGTTTTCGAACCGGATCGCGATCGAAGCCGAGCCGCTGCCGGACGAATTCCGCTCCATCCGGGTGCCCCGCATCATTTTGCAGCCGATTCTCGAAAACGCATTCAAACACGGGCTCGCGAACAAAACGTCCGGCGGCCTGCTGAGACTGGCCGCAGGGTCGGTCGGCCGGACGCTGGCGCTGACGGTCGAAGACAACGGGAACGGGCTGGAGGACGAGCGGCTGCGGCAGCTGCAGGAGCGGCTTGCCGGCATATCGGCGTCCGGCTTGGACGGGGAGACGACCGGCCTATTCAACGTTCACCACCGGCTGCGCATCCGCTTCGGGCCGGAATACGGCCTAGAGTTGTCCAGAAGTCCGCTTGGCGGTTTGAGATGCGACATTCGGCTGCCCGTCCGCCCATGAGAAAGGAGCGAGAGACATTATGTATCGGATGCTCATTATCGACGACGAGCCGATCATCGTCAACGGGCTGACCGAATATTTCGCCAAACGAAGCCTCAAGGAAGTCGAGGTGCTGTCCGCCTATTCCGCCGAAGAGGCGCTGTCCTGGCTCGGCTCCGTCAAAATCGACGTCGTGCTGAGCGACATTTGCATGCCCGGCATGAGCGGAATGGAGCTGCTCGTCCATATCGAAAAGCAGTGGCCGCGGTGCAAGGTCATTTTCCTGACGGGGCACAACGAATTCGAATACGCGCACAAGGCGATCCGCAGCTGCAGCGTCACCGATTACATCCTGAAGACGGAAGGGATGGAGCGCATCGGTTCCGCCGTCGACGCGACGCTAAAGGCGGTCAAAGACGAACTGTCCGTTTACCATCACAAGGAATGGCTGCAGCAGGAGCTTCCGAAGGCGATCGCGCAGCTGCAGCGCCAGCTTTTGCTCGACGTGCTCAGGCGCACGGAGGCGTCCTCGTTCCGCGCCCTGCGGGCGGAATTCGAGGCGCTCAAGCTGCCGCTCGACGCGGGGCGGCCGGTTGTCGTCATCTCCCTGTTCGTGGAGAACTGGGGAAAATACAAGTCGGTCCACGAGCGGGACCTGATGCTGTTCGCCATCGGCAACATCGCCGAGGAGCTGCTCGGCACCCGGACCGCCGTCAAGTGCGTGCAGTACGACGGGAATTCCGTCGTCGGCCTCGTGCAGGAGAGGGGGCAGCCGCTTGCGGCGGCGCCGGGAGCGGCCACGGGTTGGACGCCGGGAGCGGCGAGAGCCGTATCGGACGCTTCCGAGGTTGCGATCGGGGGCTTGGCCGTGTCCGGGGCGCCGGGCGCGAGTTCGGCCGAGGCGTCGACGGCGGCGAAGCGCGAGCGGCTGGCCGCCGGCTTCGCGCACGGCACGCTCGAGACCGTGCAGCAGGTCGTCCGCGAGCTGTTCGGCCTCCCCCTGTCCGCGTCGGCGAGCGGAGCGTTCGTGCCGTTCGACAAGGTCGCCCGCGAAGCGCATCGGCTCCGGCTGGCCGGCCTGAACGGCCGGTTCGCGGGAAGCGAGCGGCTGACGATCGTGACGGAGCAGGACGGCGGCGATGTCCGGACGCCGGAAACGTCGGAACGGCTGTCCGCGGAATACTTGCTGGAGCGGCTTCGGCAAGCCGTTCTGGAAGGAGGGGGCGACGGCGGCGAATGGTCGGAATGCTACGAAAAGCTGGTGCGGATGTACCCGGAAAGCGGGCCGGACGATCCGTTCGACCGGATGCTGCTGCAGCAGGCTTTGGGCAAGCATCTTCTCGTTTGCCTGGAGGAGCTCGGGCTCAAGGATCGGGCGATTTCGCAGGCGAACCTGCTCGCCGTCCTGCAGTTCGACAGCCGCACCCCCTGGGGCGAGCTCGTCCATTTTTACCAATCGCTGCTCGAATGGATCCAGGCCGTGCGAAACGACCAACTGCGGCTGGCCGAGTCCAACCTGATCGGGCGCATCCATTATTTTATCCGGAACAATCTGCACGGCGACTTGTCCATGTCCCGGATCGCGCGGGAGGTTTCCTTGAATCCTTCCTATTTGTCCAGGTGGTATAAGCAAACGTGCGGCAAAGGGCTTTCCGACCATATCCAGGAGGCGCGGACGGAACGGAGCAAGGAGCTGCTGAAAACGACGACGCTGAAAATGCACGAAATTTCGCAGATGCTCGGATTTGCCGACCCGCATTACTTTTTCCGCTTTTTCAAAAAAACGGTCGGCTGCACGCCGCAGGAATACCGCAACGGAACGGCGCCGGAACAAGAGGTAAAGGAAAGATACCGGAAGTAACAATCGTCCACTACTGGCGGCGGAGACGGGAACTTACAATAAAGAAGCGGCAAAGCAAAAGAGAATTCCAGGGAGGTTCGACGATGAAACGTTATGTAAAGAAAAGCCTCGCAACGATCGGAATGATAGCGCTAACATTCGCTGCGGCCTGCGCGAACGGGAACGATGCGGCCGAAAGCCCGTCCCCGGGCGCAGGCGAATCGCAGCCGGCGTCCGCCGCCGAAACCGCCGCGGGGCCGCTGTCCAAATACGAGCCGGCGATTGCGGTGCGCACGGTCATGAACGACGTCGGCAAAGATTATTTGGCGCAAGGCGAAACGCTCGAAGACAACGTCTGGACCCGAGGATACGCGAACGAATTGGGCATCGACCTTACGTTCGACTGGATCGTCGAGCGGGCCAATTCCGGCCAGAAGATGAACGTGACGCTGGCGAGCGGCGATTTGCCCGATATTTTCTCCGTCAACCAGACGCAATACAAGCAGCTTCTCGACGCGGGCAAAATCGCGGACCTGACCGAGGCGTTCGATAAATACGGCTCCGAGCGGCTCAAGGAATTTTACAACATGGGCGGCGACGGGCTGAAGCCGGTGCGCCAGGACGGCAAGCTGTACGGCTTGACCGATTACAGCGGCTATCTCGACAACGTGCCGATGGTTTTCGTCCGATCGGACTGGATGGAGAAGCTGGGCCTCAAGCCGCCGGAAACGATGGACGATCTGCTGGGGATCGCGAAGGCGTTCGCGGAAAACGATCCGGACGGGAACGGCCAAAAGGACACGTACGGCATCCAGCTGAACAAGGATCTGGACAGCGGGTGGACGATCAAGCTGAACGGCTTCGCCAACGCTTACCATGCGCTGCCGGGCCAATGGATCGACGACGGCTCAGGCAATCTCGTCTACGGCAGCATCCGGCCGGAAATGAAGACGGCGCTGGCCAGCATGCAGGAGCTCTACAAGAGCGGAATCGTCGATCCGGAATTCGGCACGAAGGACGTCAACAAAGCGGCCGAGTCGCTGATGGCCGGGAAGGCCGGCATTTTCTTCGGACCGCTGTCCTCGCCGTTCGTCATTACGGCCATGATGTCGAACGCCGACGCGGACTGGATGGCCTATCCGATTCCTTCCGCCGACGGCCGGCCGGCTAACGTGCCGAGCCAAATCCAGAACTCCACCGTATACGTCGTCCGCCATGACTTCGCCCATCCCGAGGCGCTCGTGAAAATGCTCAACTTCGCGGTCGAGAAGCTGTACGGCGAATCGGCCGAAGCGGAGGCGGCCGCCTACCTCGGCCCGTCCGGCCAGGGCTTCCAGGTGACGCCGATCAAAATTTTGCAGCCGAACAAGAACATCGCGATTTACCAGAACGTCGTCAAGGCGCTGGAATCCGGCGATACGAGCGGCCTGAACCGCGAGGAGAAAAGCAACTACGACTTCATCCAGCAGTTCCGGAGCGGGGACCGGGCGCAGTGGGTGTACGAGCGCATTTTCGGACCCGAGAGCACGCTTGCCGTCGTTCAGCACTATTTGGACAACGATCTGCTGACGCTCAACCAGTTCAGCGCTCCCCCGACCGCCACGATGGCGACGAAAAAAGCGACGCTCGACAAGCTGGAGCTCGAGACGTTCACGAAGATCATCTACGGCGAATCGCCGATCGACGAGTTCGACAAGTTCGTTAGCGACTGGAAGAAGCTCGGCGGCGATCAAATTACGGCCGAGGTGAACGAGGTCGCGAAGGCGGAGTAAGGCGCGGGCGCGAGCCGGGCCGGTAACGGGGCGCGTGAAGGCGGACGAACGCCTGCAAGCGGCATCTCCCGGCAGCCGCCGGGCCGGCATAGCCGGGGCATGGCCCGGAGCCGGCTCGGTGCCGCAGATCAACGAAAAGGAGCTTTTGTTCATGGCGACAGAATTCGAACGGCTGAAGGCGGGGTTCGCCGAACCCGATCCGCACTACGGCCCGGTTCCGTTCTGGTGGTGGAGCGGCGAGGAGGTCACGGAAGAACGGGTCCGGTGGCAGCTGCAAAAATTTCGCGAGAGCGGCCTGCGCAACATCGGCATCATCCATTTGGCGCCGACGGGCCCGCAGTACGGCTCGCGCGGGGACAGCCCGGCGTTTATGAGCGAGCCGTGGTGGCGCCTGTTCGAATCGGCGCTGCGCGAGGCGGAGCGGCTCGGGATGCGGCTCTGGTTTTACGACCAGATCGGATTTTCCGGCGCGAACGCGCAGGCGCGGCTGGTCGCCGCCCATCCGGAATTTGCCGGGCATCACCTGCGCAGGTATGCCGAAGCCGAGCCTTTGCCGCCGGGCGCGGAGCTTCTCCTGGAGTCGGCGGGGTACCGTTACGCGGCGGTGCGCCAAGGGTACAACTGGCTCGACCCGAAGGCGTCGGCGGCCGTTCTGGACCGGGTGCACGGCGAGATGGAGCGCCGGTTTCCGCGCGATCTCGGCAGGACGATCGCCGGAAGCTTCCAGGACGAGCTTCCGCCCTTGCCGCTCTGGTCGCCAGACGTGCCGCGAATATACGAGGAGCGGTTCGGCGAATCGCTAGTTCCGGCGCTTCCGGCGCTGTTCGACGCCGTTCCCGGCGGGGAGGAGGTTCGCAGGCGCGTCTACGGCATCGCGGCGGAGCTGGCGGAACGGGCGTTTTTCGTTCCGCTCGGGGAATGGCACCGGAAGCACGGCATGCTGATCGCCTGCGATCAGGCCGGGCCGGCCCGCAGGGTCGACGTGCACGGGGCGCAGCGGCTGTACCTCGATTATTTCCGCACGCACCGGTGGTACAACTCGCCGGGCTCGGACATGGAAGGCGAAATCAAGCCCCACGCCTCGATGGCGCATCTGCAAGGGGGCTCGCGGGTATTTCTCGAAGCGTTTCATTCGAGCGGCTGGGGCGGGACGATCGAAGAAACGATGCACTGGCTCGTGCCGTGGTTTCAGGCGGGGGCGACGCTGTTCAGCCCGCACGCGGTTTATTATTCGACCCGGGGCGGATGGTGGGAGTGGGCTCCGCCGGATACGGGGTGGCGGCAGCCGTATTTCGAGCACTACGGCATTTTTGCCGATACGGTCAGCCGGGTCAGCCGGCTGCTCAGCGAAGGAACGCATGTCGCCGACATCGCCGTTCACTATCCGTCTTACGCGGCCGTCGGGTATATGTCGCTCGACGATATCAAGCCGCTCGAGCATCCGATGGCGGCTTCGAACCGCGATCCGAACGGCGATGTGACGCGTCTGCGCGAAGCGTACCGCGACGTGACGGGCGCGGTCAACCGGAAAGAGGCGGAGGCGCTGCCGGGCTCGTTGCGAAGCCGTCATCTCGACTTCGACGTGGTGGACGATTCCGCGCTCGAGAAAGCGGACGTCGCGGATGGGACGCTTGCGATCGCGGGCGAGCGTTTCGGCGTTTTCGTGCTTTGCGGCACGACGGTCATGCGCCCGAAAGCGCGCGAGCGAGTGAAGCGGCTGCTTGAGCAAGGCGGCCTCGTCGTCGGCGTCAACGTTCCCGAGACGGAGCGGGCCGTCTTCCCCGGAGCGGTGTACGTAAAGACGGCGGAGGAGATGGCGGCGCTCGTCGAGCGGCGCTTGGCGAAGCGCGTGGAAGGGCCGGGGCTGTCGCTGCAGCGGCGCGCCGCCGGAGCGGACGTGTTTATGCTGCTGCCGAAGGACGGCGAGCTGCTGCGGATGCACGAGCCGGCGGATGCGAGCGCGAAGCCGCCGGGGAAGGCGGAGTATCGCCTGCGCACGTCCGGCTCGCCGCAATTGTGGGACCCGGTCGCCGGAACGGCGAAGCCGGTCGCTTTCGAACGCGAAGGCGAATGGGTGCGGCTTCGGGTCGAGTTCCGCGATTGGCCGGCGGCGCTGATCGTTTGCGCCCCGGAGCCGGGGGCGGATACAACGGCGGACGCACGCAAGGGGATGACGTCCGTTGAGGCTGGCGATAGGACGGAACCGGCCGATGCCCGCCAGGAAGCGGCAACGGGGAAGCCGGGCGAGGAAGCAGCGTGGGATAGTCGCGGCAAGGCCTGCCCGATGCCGCCTCCGTCCGGCGGCCGGTTTCCGGCGGCGACCGGCGCTTGGCCGGAACCGGAGCAGGCGGGCGTCGTGCGGACGCTCGAACACTGGCGGGTGCGCGTCGAGCCGACGCTCGACAACCGGTACGGCGACTTCGATTTGCACAACGGGCATCGGGGATCGATGCCGCCCGAGCGCCGAATTTTTCTCGCGCGAACCGAAAGCGGAACCGGCGACGGCCTGGCCGCCGGCTGGCATCTCCCCGGCACGCCGGACGCGGATTGGGACGCCCGTCTTTGGAGCGAAGCGGCTTATTGGCGGGCTTGCAAAGGAGACGCCTTTCGGGAAAGCGAGTCCTGGCCGGTCGTCTACAGCGCGGTTTTCGGCGATTTGGCGTTTCGTTCCTGGGCCGGCCGGATGGGCCGGGTGCCCCGGAAATTTCTGCACCTGGGCGAAGCGGCGGAGGGCGAAACCGTCTGGGCGCGGACGAACGTCATCGCCCCGCGGGCAGGCCGGTATTGGATCCGAGCGGAAAGCAACGCCGACCTGGCCGCATGGATCGGGGGCCATCCCGTCGAGTGGTCCGGAGGGCCGGAGGAACAGACCGCATGGGTCGAGCTGGAGGAAGGGGCGAACGAGCTGCTGCTGCGGGCGGCGGCGCTTGCGGACGGCCTCGTTCGCGCCGGCATCGAGATCAACGACCGCGCGGGGGAGCCGCTGCCGAAATGGATTCACGTCCGGCGGCCGAATCCCGAAAGCCGCCTGAACAAAGCGCTCGCGGCTCCGGCCGGATGCGCCGTTCGCGCCGTTCGCGCCGTATTCGCCGCGCGGGGGCGCGCCATATTGCAACTCAACGGCGCGACGGTGACGGAGCACGGCGATTTCAATCCGTACATTCGCCAGGGGCAGGAAGAGGTCGATTTGACCCCATACTGGCGCGACGGGGACAACGAGGTGGCGTTCGTCCTCCCGGAAGGCGCGGGGGAAGTGTTCGCGGACGGCCGGATCGAACTGCCGGACGGCGGCGTCATCCCGTTCTGCACCGGGCTCGATTGGCGGGACGAAAAGGGAGAAGAACCGCTTGTCCTGCATTCGTCGGTCCTGCAGTTTGCCGAGACGGAGTCGCTCTGGCTCAACCCGCGGCCGCATCCGCTGCCTGGCGTCGGCTGGCTGATGCCGGAGTCGGCGCCGGAGCGGGCTCCGCTGCCGTTCGCGAACGACCCGGAAGCGATCGGCAAGCCGGTCTGGCTGCGCTTCCCGCTGCCGGTCGGGGCTTGCGGCATGCGGATCGCCGCGCTCGGCCGCGCGCGGGCGTGGGTCGGCGGCGTCGAAATCCCGGTCGCGGACGGGTTCGCCGCGTTTCCGCCCCGGGCGGCCGGCACCGCGGCGGCGGTCCGGATCGAGCCGGCCGGCATGCCGACGGAAGCGGCCGTGCTGGCCGAGCCGATCCGCTTCGACGTCGTCCCGTTCCGCGGCGCGCTCGGCGACTGGCGGACCGCGCTCCATTTGCCGCATCACAGCGGGGCGGTCGAATACGAGACGACGCTGGACGTCCCGGCCGCGGCCGCCGGCGTTCTCGATCTGGGCCACGTGCGCGGAACGGCGGAGGTTTGGCTGGACGGCGAGCCGCTCGGCGTTCGCGTCTGGCGCCCGTACCGCTTCGCGCTCGGCGCGTTGGCGCAAGGAGCGCGCCGCCTGCGCATCCGCGTGACGAATACGCTCGGAACGTTTTACGAGTACGGCCGACCGACGAGCCTTGTCGGAGCGAATCCCGCCGTGACGTACTGGGGTCGGACGGACCGGCCGGAATGGCGGGCCGCCTTCCCGTCCGGCGGGTTGTACGGCCCCGTTCGCGTCGCTTGGATAAAAGACGAAAAACCGGAAGATGCCGGGACAACGGGATAAACGGGAAAACGGACGGCACGGAAACCGGATGCGCAGCATGGCGATGCCCGCGCGAGAAAGAGATGCAAGCTGCGGGGGAGGCCGGCGAGCCGTCCGGTTCCGCCGGGAGGAGATGGAGCATGGATATCGCAAGCTGTTTGACGCCTTACAAACGAAAGGAGCCGGTGCTGATCGGCTCCGGCATCGAGGGAGCGTTCGATCGTCACGCGGTTGACTGCCCGTTCGTGTTTCGCCATAACGGCCGTTTTTATATGATGTACGTCGGGTTTGACGGAAAAGGGTACCAGACGGCGCTTGCCGCAAGCGACGATCTGCTTCGTTGGGAGCCGCTGGGGACGATTTTGCGCCGGGAGGAAGGCGCGGATTGGGATTCGAAAAATATCGCCGGGACCTGGATTTTGCGGGACAACGATCTGCACGGCCCGGGCACGCTCAAAAAATGGAACGGCAAGTATTGGCTCGCCTATCATTCCTATCCCGGCGACGGCTACGAGGAAGGCTCCGCGAAAATCGGCCTGGCCTGGACGGAGGACGAAAGCCTGTTGACGTGGAATCGGTTTCCGGAGCCGATTCTCGTCCCCGAGGACGGGGAGGCGTGGGAACGGGGGGGCTTGTACAAAGAATGCCTGCTCGAGCATGAAGGCGTCTTCTATTTGTTTTACAACGCGAAAAACCGGAACGACGGCCGCTGGGTCGAGCAGACGGGGCTTGCCGTTTCGACCGATCTCGCGAGCTGGAAACGGCATGAGGGAAATCCGGTCCTCCGGGTCACCCCGGATGCGTGGGACGGCGGCTTCGTCAGCGACCCTTGCGTGCTGCGGGACGGGAACCGCTGGGTGATGTTCTTTTTCGGCTACGACTACAAAAAAGCGCAGGAAGGCATTGCGATATCGAACGATCTGCTTCGCTGGGAGAAGTTCCCGGAGCCGATCATCCGCGTCGGCGAAGAAGGGGAGCTGGACTCGATCTTCGCCCATAAGCCTTCGGTCATCGCGCATGACGGCGTTTTATATCATTTTTATACGGCGAGCAGGCGGCCGAAAGAGGGCGACCGGACGCGCAACGTGTTTCCGGAGTACCGGACGATCGCGGTCGCGACATCCCGCGAGCTGACGGAAGGAGCGTGAGCCGCATGGCGGTCATGGCATTTTCGGCGCTCCGGACGGAAGGGCGGATTTGCCCGCTCGGTCTCGACGCGGAAGCTCCCCTGTTCAGCTGGTCGTTCGCCGCCGCGGCGGAACCGTCGCTGAAGCAGGCCGCGTACCGCGTCGCTGTCGCGACAAGCGAGAAAAAGCTGCTCGCGGGGGAGGCCGACGCATGGGACAGCGGCGTCGTGCAAGGCGGAGCGCATACGTCCGTCGCGTACCGGGGAGCCGCGCTGGAGCCGGGACGGCGCTATTTCTGGCGCGTTGCGGCATGGGACGAACAGGGGCGGCGGTCGGACAGCCCGGTCGCCTGGTGGGAGACGGGACGCCTGTCCGAAACCGACTGGACGGGGCGCTGGATCGGCGCTCCCGAGCCGCGGGCGGAAGGCCGGCCGCTGCCGCAGTTCCGGCGCGCGTTCGCGGTCAAAGGACCGGTCAGCCGCGCGCGAATCTACATTAGCGGTCTCGGCCACTACGAGCTGCGGCTCAACGGCAGCAAGGTCGGAGACAGCGAGCTCGACCCCGGTTGGACCGATTACGACAAGACCGTGCTTTATGCCGTGCACGACGTCACGGAACTGCTCCGCCAAGGGGAGAACGTCGCCGGGGTATGGCTCGGCAACGGTTTTTACCATGTGGACGGCGGCAGGTACGCGAAATTCAAGGACTCCTACGGCGCCCCGAAATTGCGGGCCGACATCGTGATCGGGTATGCGGACGGAACGGCCGAGACGATCGGGACGGACCGGACCTGGCGCGCAAGCCCGGGTCCGCTGACATTTTCCTGCATTTACGGGGGAGAGGATTACGACGCCCGGCTGGTGACGGCGGGCTGGGATCGGCCGGGCTTTTCCGAGGGGAGCGGCTGGGCCGAAGCGGCCGAGGTCGCGGCGCCTTCCGGCCGGCTGGTCGCCCAGTCGGCGCCTCCGCTGAAGGCGATGCTGAGCTTCACCCCCGCGGTCGTGGCGACGCCGAAGCCGGGAGTCCATGTGTTCGATCTCGGGCAAAACTTTTCCGGGTGGCCGGAAATCGAGACGAGCGGAGCTCGGGGAACGGCGATCAAGCTGGTTCCGGCCGAACTGCTGTCCGAAGACGGGCTTGCCGATCAGCGCTGGACGGGCGCTCCCTACGAGTTGAACTATGCGCTGAAGGGGGAAGGCGTCGAGGCGTGGCGGCCTCGATTCACGTATTACGGCTTCCGGTACGTGCAGGCGGAGGGCGCGGCTTTAGCGAGCGAGGCGGGGGAAGGCCCGAAGAATTTGCCTGTCCTGCATCGGCTGCGGGGCCGCATGATTGTTCCCGACACGCCCGCAACCGGCGGCTTCCGCTGCTCGGACGAATTGCTGAACCGCATTCACGAAATCATCGTATGGGCGATGCTCAGCAACATGAAAAGCGTGTTTACCGACTGCCCGCACCGCGAAAAGCTCGGGTGGCTCGAGCAGGTCCATCTGATGGGGCCTTCGCTCATGTTCAATTTCGACGTCGAGGCGCTGATGGCCAAAACGCTGGACGACATCGCGGACGCGCAGCTGCCGAACGGGCTCGTGCCGACGACGGCTCCCGAATACGTCGTTTTCGAGGAGCCGTGGCAGATGTTCCGCGAAGCCGCGGCCTGGGGCGGAGCCTATATTCTGGCCGCCTGGGAGATGCTGCAGCGCTACGGTAACCGGGGCGTGCTGGAGCGCCATTACGACGGCTTCAAACGGTACTTCGATTACTTGACCGCAAACGCGGACGGCTGCATCGTCCGGGAGGGGCTGGGCGACTGGTACGACATCGGTCCGAAAGGGCCGGGTTTTTCGCAAAACACTCCCGTTCCGCTGGCGGAAACGGCGATTTATTACGGGCTTGCCGCCGCGCTGCGAAACATCGCGAGCCTGCTCGGCCGGGAAAACGATGCGAAAACGTACGGCCGGCTCGCCGATGCCGTCAAAGAGGCGTTCAACCGGGAGTTTTTCGATCCCGACACGCAGCTTTACGCCAAAGGAAGCGACGCCGCCCACGCGATGCCGCTCGCGATCGGACTCGTCCCGGAGGAGCACCGGGAGGCGGTGTTCGCGCGGCTCGTGCAAAACATCGAAAACCGCGGCGGCCGCACAACGTCCGGCGACGTTGGGCACCGCTACGTGCTGTTGGCGCTTTCGAGGGGAGGGCGCTCGGACATCGTGTTTCGCATGACGCGCGACACCGGCGAGCCGGGGTACGGGTACCAGATCGCGCACGGGGCGACGACGCTGACGGAAGCCTGGGACGGGCCGACCGTCGGCAAATCGCAAAATCATTTCATGCTGGGCCACCTGGAGGAATGGCTGTACAGCCGTCTCGCCGGACTGGATTACCGGTTCCGGCCGGAAACCGGGCGCTTCGAGGTCATCGTTCGGCCGGAGACGGTCGGCGAACTCGATTGGGCCGAAGCCTGGTGCGAGCTGCGGGCGGGCAGGGCGAGCGTGCGCTGGGAACGAGGGAAAGGCGGGGCGCTTGCGCTGCGGGCGGAAATTCCCGTCAATGCGGAAGCGACGATCTACGTCCCCGCCAAATCCGCGGCCGACGTCTCCGGCGGCGAAGGGGCGAAGCCGCTGGGCTTTGCGGACGGCTTCGCCGCGTTCCGCGCGGGCTCGGGCGTCTACGACTTCGCCAGCGTCGTTTAACCGGTTCGGGCTCCGGCCTTCGGGTTAATTCCAGACTCCGGGCACCGCTCCGGTTTCGGGCTGACTTCGGACTCCAGGTTAAGTCCGAACGAGCTCCGGGCACCGGGCGAACGGGCCGCCATACGATCGACAGGCACGCGGATCCGCATTCGAGCAAGAAGGAGTTGACCGAACATGCTGCGAAACCAGACGAAAATTTTGTACGGCGGCGACTACAATCCCGACCAATGGCCGCAAGACGTATGGCGGGAGGATATGCGGCTGTTCAAGCTGGCCGGCATCGATATCGCGACGATCAACGTTTTTTCCTGGGCGCTCAATCAGCCGGACGAACAAACGTACCGTTTCGAGTGGCTGGACGATGTCATGGATATGCTTCGCGACAACGGCGTGCGCGTCTGCCTCGGCACCGGAACGGCGGCCCATCCCGCCTGGATGGCCCGGCGCTATCCCGACGTCCTGACCGTCGATTCGCAAGGGCGAAAGCGCAAGTTCGGACGCCGCCACAATTCGTGTCCGAACAGCCCGTCGTTCCGCGAATTTTCGCGGCGAATGGCGTCCGGGCTGGCCGAGCGGTACAAGGATCACCCGGCGCTGCTGCTATGGCACGTCAACAACGAATACGGCTGGCGCTGCTACTGCGACAATTGCGAGCGCGCGTTCCGGGAGTGGCTTAAGTCGCGGTACGGCACGCTGGAGGAACTGAACCGGGCGTGGTACACGTCGTTTTGGGGGCATACGTTTTACGATTGGGACGAAATCGTCCTGCCGAGCCACCTGAGCGAGCTGATGGATGCCTCGAATATCGACAAAACGGCGTTCCAGGGCATTTCCCTCGACTACGACCGGTTCAATTCGGACAGCATTCTCGCCTGCTACAAACTGGAACGCGACGCGATCAAAGCGGTCATCCCGGACGCGGTCGTGACGACCAATTTCCAAAGCAACGGCACGTACAAGCCGCTCGATTACTTCAAATGGGCAAAAGAGCTGGACGTCGTCGCGCTGGACAGCTATCCGACGAACGACATGCCGATGAGCCTGATCGCCATGCGCCACGACCTGATGAGGGGCTTGAAGGGCGGCCGGCCTTACATGCTGATGGAGCAAAGTCCGAGCCAGCTCAACTGGAAGGACGTCAATCCGCTGAAGCGTCCGGGCGTCATGCGTCTGTGGAGCTATCAGGCCGTCGCGCGCGGGGCGGAGTCGATCATGTTTTTCCAATTGCGTCGGTCGGCCGGAGCGTTCGAAAAGTTTCACGGGGCGGTCATCGATCATGCGGGGCACGAGCATACCCGGGTGTTTCGCGAATGCGCGGAGCTCGGGCGCGAGCTCGAACGTCTCGGCGATCGGCTGCTCGGCGCGAAGACGGCGGCGAAGGTCGCGATCGTGTTCGATTGGGACAACTGGTGGGCGATCGAGCATTCGAGCGGGCCGACCGAGCGGCTGAAGTATTTGGAGCAGATTCAAAAATATTACGACGCCTTCTACGAGCGCAACGTGCAGGTCGATATGATCGGCACGGAGACCGAGCTCGGCGGCTATGAACTCGTCGTCGCTCCGGTGCTGTACATGGCGAAACGCGGATATGCGGCCAGGCTGGAGGCGTACGTTGCCGCCGGGGGGACGTTCGTGACGACGTTTTTCAGCGGCATCGTCGACGAAAACGACAGGGTGACGCTCGGCGGCTATCCCGGAGAGCTGCGCAAGCTGCTCGGCATTTGGGTCGAAGAGACCGACGCGCTGTTCCCCGGACAGACGAACGCGATGGAGATGCACGGCGGCGGCGCGAGCGGGCTCGAAGGAACGTATTCGTGCGGGATGCTCTGCGATCTGCTTCACCCGGAAGGCGCCGAGACGGAAGCGGCGTACGGCGGCGATTTTTATCGCGGCATGCCGGCGCTTACCCGGAACAGGTTCGGCGGCGGGGAGGCGTGGTATATCGCGTCCGACCCGGAGGAAGCGTTTCTGGCGGCGTTTTTCGCGCGGCTGGCCGAGCGGAAAGGCATCCGGCCGATCGCCGAGCTGCCCGCGGGCGTCGAAGCGAGCGCGCGGGAAAAGGACGGCTTCCGCTACACGTTTCTGCTCAATCACCGGGCCGAACCGGTCCCGGTCGATCTCGGCGGCGAGTCCCGCCTCGAGCTGCTGAGCGGAAGCCGGATGAGCGGGGCGGCGACGCTCCCCGCGCACGGCGTCTTCATTCTGCAAAGTCCGGCAGACGAAACGGAAGAAAGGAGCGGATTCGCGGAATGGGCGGCAACAACCTGATTTTATGGTACCGGCGTCCGGCGTCCGAGTGGGTGGAGGCGCTCCCCGTCGGAAACGGGAGTTTGGGCGGCATGGTGTTCGGCGGCGCGAAGCGGGAACGGATTCAGCTGAACGAGGATACGCTCTGGTCCGGCCATCCGTACGATCCGAACGACCGGGAAGCGGCGGAACATCTCGGGGAGGTTCGCCGTCTCGTCTCCGCGGGAAGCTATCCGGAAGCGCAGCGGCTCGTCGAGGAGCATATGCTCGGTCCGTGGACCGCTTCCTATCAGGCGATGGGGGATTTAGGGCTCAGTCTGGACGCGGAGGGGGAGGCCGCCGGCTACCGCCGGGAGCTCGATCTGAACGACGCCGTGTGCCGGACTGGCTTCGCGCTTGACGGCGTTCGTCATACCCGCGAAACGTTCGCATCGGCGCCAGATCAGGTCATCGTGGTGCGGCTTGCCGCCGATTCGCCGGGCAAAGTTTCGGTGACGGCCCGCCTTTCCAGCCTGCTCCGATACCGTACCGAGGCGGGCGAGAACGGCGTTTTCGTGCTGCGAGGGCAGGCTCCGAGCCATGTCGAGCCGTTTCATGCCGCGAGCGACGAGCCGATCCGATACGAGGAAAACAAAGGCAACCGCTTCGAGATTTGGCTTCGGGCCGTTTCCGAGGGCGGGAGCGTGCATGTCGACGACGACGGCATCCGGGTAACGGGCGCGGACGCGGTGACCTTCCTGCTGGCGGCGGCGACCAGCTTCAACGGCTTCGACAAGGACCCTTACGCGGAAGGCAAAGATCCGGCGATTCTATGCCTAACGAGGCTGGCTCGGGCAACCGCGTTTACGTACGAGGAACTGCTCGCCCGGCATCGAGCCGATTATCGGGCGCTGTTCGGTCGGGTGGCGTTCGAGCTTGCCGCCCCGGGACTTGCTGAGCTGCCTACGGACGAGCGGCTCGAGGCGGCGCGGGCCGGCCGGTCCGACGAGCCGCTGGCGGCGCTGTTTTTCCAGTTTGGCCGCTATTTGCTGATCGCAAGCTCCCGCCCGGGAACGCAGCCCGCCACGCTGCAGGGCATTTGGAACGACCGGCTGCGGCCGCCTTGGGCCTGCAACTATACGGTCAACATCAATACGCAGATGAATTATTGGCCGGCGGAAACGACGAATCTGGCGGAATGCCATGCCCCGCTGTTCGATTTGCTGGAGGAGCTGCGGACGACCGGCCGGGAAACGGCGCGGATCCACTATCGAGCCGGGGGGTGGGTATGTCACCATGCGACCGATTTGTGGCGCATCGCGACGCCTTCCGGCGGGCCTTCGAAGGGGCCGGCGAGCTGGGCGTTCTGGCCGATGGGCGGGGCGTGGCTGTGCGGGCATTTGTGGGAGCATTACCGGTTTGGAGGGGACGAGTCGTTTTTGCGGGAGCGGGCTTATCCGATCATGAGGGAGGCGGCGCTATTTTTCCTGGACTGGCTTGTCGAGGATGGGGAAGGGTATTTGACGACGAATCCGTCCACCTCGCCGGAAAATACGTTCAGGATGCCGGACGGGCGGAAGGCGGCCGTCAGCCTCGCCTCGACGATGGACAATTCGCTGCTGCGGGAGCTGTTCGCCAACTGTATCGAAGCGTCGTCCGTACTTGGAATCGACGCGGAGCTTCGCGGGAAGCTGGAAGCCGCCCGCTCCCGGCTGCGGCCGCTGGCCGTCGGACGGCACGGCCAATTGCGGGAGTGGTTCGAGGACTTCGAGGAAGCCGAACCGGGGCACCGCCATATGGCGCATCTGTACGGGCTTCACCCCGGAGCGGAAATCGACAGGCATCGCCACCCGAAACTGGCCGAGGCTTGCCAGGTATCCATCGAGCGGAGGCTGCTGCATGAAAAGGAGGATGCGATCGGCTGGTGCTTCGCCTGGCTGATCAGTCTATTCGCCCGGCTGGAGGAACCGGATCGGGCGCATCATTATCTCGTCAAGCTGCTCCGGAACCCGTTTCCGAACTTGTTCAACGCGCACCGGCACCCGAAGCTGACGTTTTATCCGTTGACGGTCGAGGCGAATTTCGGCGCGACCGCGGGGATCGCGGAGCTGCTGCTGCAAAGCCATGCCGGCGAATTGAGGCTGCTTCCGGCGCTGCCCAAGCAGTGGCCGGAAGGGCGAATTCGCGGCTTGCGGGCGCGCGGCGGGTTCGCCGTCGGCCTGGAATGGAGCGGCGGCGCGCTTCTGCGCGCCGAGATCGAATCGTTCGGCGGCCGACCTTGCCGAATCCGGAGCGTGGCGCCGCTTCGGGTGCGGTCGGCTTCGGGCGGCGAGGTGGACGTCACGTCGCCGCCGGAGGAGCCGAACGTCTGCGAATTCGCGACGGAAGCCGGGCGCGTGTATACGATCGTTCCCGCGCAGCCGCGATAACGGCCTCGAAAGGCCGTATTCAGGTTGAGCAAGCCTATCCGTGCCGAATAACGGCCTGTGTTGGCCGTTATTCGAACCGCCCGAACGGCGCTCATCCAAATAACGGCCTCAAAAGGCCGTTATTCAGGTCGGGCAAGCCGTTCTATGCCAAATAACGGCCTGTGTTGGCCGTTATTCGAACCGCCCGAACGGCGCTCATCCAAATAACGGCCTCGAAAGGCCGTTATTCAGGTCGGGCAAGCCGTTCTGTGCCAAATAACGGCCTGTGTTGGCCGTTACTCGAACCGCCCGAACGGCGCTCATCCAAATAACGGCCTCGAAAGGCCGTTATTCAGGTCGGGCAAGCCGTTCTATGCCAAATAACGGCCTGTGTTGACCGTTACTCGGCTTTTAGCTGCAAAATTCACCTTTCGCCTCCCCCTGCCTCAATTCGGCCCAAGTTCGTATCTCCGCCTCGAAGTAGCGCACGGGGTGCACTACATGCGTCCCAACCGCGCCGTTCCGCCTCGAAGTAGCGCACGGGGTGCACTACATGCGGCCTTGACCTCGCCGTTCCGCTTCGAAGTGGCGCACGAGGTGCACTACATGCGCCCCGACCGCGCCGTTCCGCTTCGAAGTAGCGCACGGGGTGCACTACATGCGCCCCGACCGCGCCGTTCCGCTTCGAAGTAGCGCACGGGGTGCACTACATGCGCCCCGACCGCGCCGTTCCGCTTCGAAGTAGCGCACGGGGTGCACTACATGCGCCCCGACCGCGCCGTTCCGCTTCGAAGTAGCGCACGGGGTGCACTACATGCGCCCCGACCGCGCCGTTCCGCTTCGAAGTAGCGCACGGGGTGCACTACATGCGTCCCAACCGCGCCGTTCCGCCTCGAAGTAGCGCACGGGGTGCACTACATGCGGCCTAACCGAGCGTCCCCGCTTCGAAGTAGCGCACGGGGTGCACTACATGCGGCCTAACCGAGCATCCCCGCCTCGAAGTAGCGCACGGGATGCATTACATGCGCCCCAACCTCGCTGCGCCGCCGAAGGAAACTCTCTTCCCGGCCAAGAGGAAATGTACCGCCGAAGGAAATCCCTCCCTTCCCGGCGAATAGTAACGGGAAAGCCCCGCGAGGCGAAGGAGGAGAACGAGGCGTGAAGCGAGAAATGACGATCGGCGTGCTGAAGCAGGAGATCATCAAAATTTACAACTCGATCAACCAGGATATTTTCGGAATCGGCATAAAATCCCAGAAAATCGACGTTTACGGCGATAAAGTGCTCATTTTCGCCACGCACAAACGGATCCCCGCGCTGAAAATACTGGACGACGATCATCGAAGCCTGACGGCCAACGTCGATATGCTCATCATGGAAATCAACAAAAACAGGCTGAAGGAACAATTGGAACAAAAGCTCGGCCTCGAAGTCGTCGCCGTCCTCAAGGACTACGATCCGAAGGCCGAGATTTCCGGAACGATTATCATTTTGAAGGATAAAATCGAGTAGCCGCCGCCGCACAAGCTTTACATGTCCCGGAGTGCGGGCGCCCCGGATCTAGGCTTCGCGGCCGTACGAGCGGCGGAGGCTAACTCGAAATTTCATCACAAAAACACGACACACATTCAACAAACCATGTAATATTAACGTAATATTAAACGAAATTTCTTACTATTTTTCCATCCTCTCTTGCCTAACCTCGATATTAGTGTTATATTAAATGACATAAGTCACCCTACGAACTACATAATGCCGTAACGCAAGCCATTGATTTGGCCTTCGGTATTAAGGTATCGAATCCTTCCGTATACATGAAGAGATTCGAAACCATGATCCCGAAGCCGAATTCGCGCAGGCAGGTTATGAGGAACTCGCGGCAGAGAGCCTTGAACCGCCAATTGTGACATATTGCGATCATGATTTCCGATGGTCGAGGTATGTTCATAATTGGCGGTTTTTTGTTTACCTGTCCGCATGAAAGCAGAGTTCGTCAACGAGAAGACGGCTTGGAAGGAGTGAGACCAGTTGCCGAAGCTCTCCCGTTCGGGAACCGATGTCGGACGAGTATTGGAGGCGCTCAATCAAATTTCGGGCGGAAGAATGGTGATGAACTGGGAGGAGATCGCGGCGGGCGGCAACCCGTACGTCGTCATGAAGACGTCCAATATCCCGGGAAAAAGCGTGATGGAAATTCCGGGCCTCGTATTCGGAGACAAGAAAAAGCCGGCCAGGCGAATCGGGATCGGCATGACGCTGACGGAGACGATGATCGAGCTGGCGTCCGGCATGAAGCTCGATTTGCTGGTCGTGCATCATCCCGTGGCGGATGCCGCGAGCTCGGGCGGCGTGCCGTTCGCGGACTATTTGCCGCTGTACGGCCTTGCGGTGATCGAAATGCACGAAGCGTTTCACGGCTTGCATCCTGGACTAACCTTTTTGCACGGCCACCATAAACTAATAACGGATACATCGTTCGGCGGGTTGCCCGGAAACGTGCTTCACAAGGGGATCGCCCTGGATGAAGTGCAAACGGCGGGCGATCTGCTGGACCGCATCGAGGCGGGAGCCGGCCGGGAGCTCGATATCGGCCTGCTCGAGGCGGAACGGGCGATCCGGGGCGAGCCCGCGCTGCAGGAAGCGACGATCGTCAATCCGGCGATGCTGCTAAGCGGAAGCCGGGAGCGCCCGGTCAAGCATATTTTGCACTTTTTTCCGCACACCGGTTTTTCGATGGCTCACCTGGAGGCGGCGCTGCGCATGTATCCGGAAACGGACACGATCATCGCGAGCATCAGCCGCGTGCGGGAGGATCATCCGTTCGTCGGCTTTGCCCGGGAAAGGGGGCTGAATTTCATCGTCGGCAATTCGCATTCCGTCGAAATTATGGAAAACGGTTTGCCGCTTGCCTACGCGCTCGAAATGCTGCTGCCCGACACGGAAATCTTTTTGCTGCGGGAACGGATAACGGCGGTGCCGCTGCGCGAGATCGGGCACGAAGGCATGGTTGCATACGGCAAAGAGATGGCGGGGACCTACCTGGTGTCCAAGCCGTCCCGAACCGTGTCAATATAAAAAGGATTTTCACGAAAACGGGAGGGGAAGAGATCAGATGAACATGAAAAAGATCGGTTTGCCGCTTATCGTCGCCCTTATGCTGATGGTTGCCGCCGCTTGCGGAAGCTCCAACGGAAACGGTTCCGGGGCGAGCGAAACCGCGAGTCCTTCGGCGCCGGAGTCGTCCTCCGCATCGCCGTCGCCGTCCGCCTCGCCAAGCGAATCCGCTTCTTCCGAACCGAAGGAAATCGTCACGATCAAGTTTTCCGAGGTCATTCGATCCATTTTTTACGCTCCGCATTACGTCGCCATGTCCCGGGGCTTTTTTGAAGAAGAGGGCCTTAACGTCGATATGAATACGGCGCAAGGCTCGGACAAGGGAGCGGCGGCGCTGATCGCCGGCACGGCCGACATTTCGCTCGTCGGTCCGGAAACCGCCATCTATATTTACAATCAAAAAGGCGACAAAACGCTCAAAATTTTTCACCAGCTGACGATGAAGGACGGTTCGTTCCTGCTTTCCCGCGAGCCGACGGACGCGTTCGACTGGAAAGACCTGTCGGGTAAAACGGTGCTCGGCTGGCGTCCCGGCAGCGCCCCGCAGATGGTCATGAACTCGACGCTCATTCAAAAAGGGATAACCGACGCGGAAGTCGTGACGAACATCGCTTCCCCCGCTTTGGCGGGCGCCTTTACGAGCGGCCAGGGCGATTATATCCAGCTGTTCGAACCGGTCGCCTCGACGCTCGTGCAGGAAGGCAAAGCCTACTACGCCGCTTCTCTTGGCGAAGCGTTCGGCGATTTCCCGGAGACTTCGTACGTCGCGACTTCGGATTATATCGCCGAGAACCCGGAAATCATCCAAAGCTTCGTGAACGCGGTCGCCAAAGGAACGCAGTGGCTGCAGACGGCTTCCGACGACGAAATCGCCGAAGCGCTCGCGCCGTTTTTCGAAGGAACGTCCAAGGAGCTGATCATCCAGTCGGTCACCCGTTATCAGGATCAAGGGACGTGGCCGGCGAAGCCCGAGCTTGCCGCGGAAGCGTTCGAGACGCTGCAATCCGTCCTTATCGAAAACGGCGTGCTGAAGGCCGAGGAGAAAATTTCCGACATGAGCGCGGTCGTCGACATGAGCTTCGTCGAAAAGATCGGAGGTGCGTGAGGCCGATGGCGCAAATCGAGCTGCGGGACGTGGGGCTGAGTTACTTTTCGCCGAAGCAGGAAACCGAAGCGCTGCGGGATGTCCAGGCGTCGATCGAGCAAGGGGAGTTCATCAGCATCGTCGGGCCGAGCGGGTGCGGGAAAAGCACCCTGCTCTCCCTTATCTCCGGCATGCAAAAGCCGACGAAGGGCAAAGTCGAAATCGACGGAAAGGAGGTGACCGGCACTTCTCCCAAGGTGGGGTACATGCTCCAGCACGACCACCTGTTCGAATGGCGGGACGTGCTGAGCAATCTGCTGGTCGGAGCCGAAATTCGCCGCATGAACAAAAAAAAGGCGAGGGAAAAGGCGCTGGAACTGCTGGAACGTTACGGTCTCGGCGGCTTCGCCCGCCACAATCCGACGCAGCTGTCGGGCGGCATGCGCCAGCGGGTCGCCCTGATCCGCACGCTTGTCGCCGAGCCGGACATTTTGCTGCTTGACGAGCCTTTTTCGGCGCTCGATTATCAGACCCGGCTGACGCTTGCCGACGACATTCACCGCATCATCAAAGATCAGGGAAAAACGGCGATTCTCGTCACGCACGACATTTCGGAAGCGATCAGCATGGCGGACCGCGTCATGGTGATGTCCAAGCGGCCGAGCACGATTTCGTCGATCTATCGCATCCGGTTCGAGGAGGGCGAACAGCTGTCCCCGTGGAAAAAGCGCGAAGCCGGCCGCTACAATCAGTATTTCAACGCCATATGGAGGGAGCTGGAAGGCCATGTCGTCACTGCCGGCTAGAGAATTGACCGTCTCCGCGGAGCCGGCGGCCCGGGCCGAACAAGCGGCTTCGCCCCAATACGTCCGCTATTTGCAAAAGCAGAGAAGGCGAAAATGGGCGATCGCTCTGTCCCGCCTGGCGGTGCTGGCCGTTTTTCTCGGCCTGTGGGAGGCTGCCGCGGCGCTGAAATGGGTCGACTCGATGCTGACCAGCCGCCCCTCGCAGCTTGTCTCATCGTTTCGGGAGCTGGCTTTCGACGGAAATCTGCTGCATCACGCCTGGGTGACGACGCTCGAAACGCTGATCGGCCTCGTCGTCTCGATGGCTGCCGGCACGCTGATCGCGATCCTGTTCTGGTGGTCGACCTACGCGTCCAAAGTGCTGGAGCCGTACATGGTCGTCCTGAACGCGCTCCCCAAAGTGGCGCTCGGCCCGATTTTCTACATCTGGCTCGGCGACCGCTACTCGGTGTACGGGATGGCGATCGCGATTTCGATTATCGTGACGATCATGATGATCGAGGCGGGCTTTAAGGAAATCAGCAAAACGAAGCTGAAGCTGATGGAATCGTTCGGCGCAAGCAAGCTGCAAATGCTGCGGATCGTGCTGCTGCCGGCCAGCGTCCCGAACTTGATCGCGACGATGAAGGTGAATGTCGGGCTGACGCTTGTCGGCGTCATCATGGGCGAATTTCTGTCGTCCAAAGCCGGGCTCGGCTATCTGATCATCTACGGCGGACAGGTGTTCCAAATGGATATGGTCATGGTCAGCATCGCGATGCTGGCGCTGCTTTCCATTTTATTGTACGGGGTCGTCACTTTGCTTGGGCATTTCGCGTTAAAACGAAACCACTTCGAAGGCTGAACGCATCTTGTCAACTCCCGCCGGACGGGCAGCGGCTTCGCTCCGGCGGACGTTTGCGGGAGAAAGACATAGGTTTTGGAAATCGTCCATATGATCAAGTAGAAGCATTCTTGGTATACAATGCGCCAAAAAGGAGGGTCGAGCTGAAAATGCCGTCCGCATACGAACTGACCCAAATGACTTGGCCGGAAGTCGAGCAGGCTCTGAAAACGGTCAAAATCGCGATCATCCCGCTCGGCGCGCACGAACAGCACGGTCCGCACCTGGCGGAAAGCTGCGATGCGGTGCTAGCCGAGGAGATGGGCAGGCGGCTGGCGGAGCGGCTGTATCCGGAGGCGATCGTGACGCCGACCGTCAATATGGGCGTTTCGCCGCACCATCTGCGCTTTCCGGGCACCCTTTCGCTGGAGCCCGCCACGCTGCTCGCGATTTTGCGCGACATGACCGCTTCGCTCAAGCGGCACGGCATTTGCAACGTGCTCGTGCTGAACTCGCACGGAGGCAATCAGGCGGCGCTCGCCGTCGCCTCCGACACGCTGCCGAGGGAGCTCGGCGTCAACTTTTACTATGCCAAAACGACCGCATCGGCCAAAGACGTCATGGAGCGGCGGATCGAATCGAAGCTGTACGGCCACAGCTGCGAAAGGGAAGTGTCCGAAGCGCTCTATTTGGCGCCGCATCTGGTAAGGCTGGACCGGCTCGCGAAGGGCGATATCCGGGAAGGGAAATGGCGGAAGCTCAGGCCGGGGAATCCGCTGCAAGGTTACTATTATTACGAGGAAATGACAGGCAACGGCTGCATCGGAGACGCGACCAAAGCAAGCCGCGAGCTCGGCGAGGAATTGGTGGAGACGGCGCTCGACCGGCTGGCGGAGGCCGTCCGGGACGTGCTTTAGCATGAAGCCCGCGCTGTTCCTTGCCGCCATCGGCGTCTACTTCGTTTCGGCCCTGCTCCCGGGAGAAGGGCTTGACCGGCTCGCGTCCGTGCTGAGCTTGCTGATCGTGCTTGCGGTTTTTCGGGCGGCGACAGGCTTTGTCCGGACGATCGGCTCCGCGTTTCTGGCCGTCGGCTTGGCGCTGCTGCTGGCAAACCGGGCTTCCGTGCCGGACGCGATATTCAGCTTCGGCTATATGATGAACGTGCTGGGCCTGTTCGCTCTTCTGCCGCTTGTCGCGATCCCGATCGAGCTCGGGCGGTATGCGATCCGGGTGCAAGCGATGATCCGGAGACGAGTCCGCCATTCGGGGACGCTGTACGCGATCACGTCTTCCTTGTCGTATATGTTTTGCGCGTTCATGAATTTGGCCGCGCTGCCGATGGTTCACCAGACGATCCGGCCGTCGCTTGACGCGTATCCGATCGAGGAGCGGGACCGGTTCATCAGCCGGGCCATTACGCACGGCTACAGCCTGCCGGTGCTCTGGTCTCCGATCGCCCCGATCATGGGCATCGTCGTCGAGATGACGGGCGTGCGCTGGGGGGCGATATTGCCGATCGTCATCCCGCTCAGCATGCTGGGCCTTGCGCTCGATTGCGGCATGGGCATGTGGATCGCGAAGCGCCGGGCGAGAAGCCGGAAGGAGCGGGAGGCCGGAACGCCGCGCGGAACCGGGGCAGCCGAACTCGCGGCCGCCGCCGAGCCGCCGGAAGACGGGGACGATTTGGCGAACGGGCGGGAAGCGGGAAAGGCCGCGGGAGAGTCGCCGTCGAATCGGGAGGCGGCCGCGGGATCGGCATCAAGGGCCGCTTGGGCGCTGCCGGACCCGTCCTTCGGTGCGAAAGGCGGAGAAATGCCAAGAAACCCGCTGCAAATCGTATTCGCCATCGTGGCGTTCAACGCGCTTGTCGCGCTGCTGGAGCGAATGACGCAAGCCGGATTTCTTTTGCTGGTGTCGCTATCGGTCGTTCCGTTTGCTTTTGTTTGGTCGGCGCTGCTCGGCAAGGGGAGGTTGTTTCTGAAGGCGGCGGGAGAGAAGCTGCCCGGGCATCTGCTTCGGATGCAGGATTCGTTTTTCGTCTACTTGAGCGCCGGATTCATGATTGCCGCGCTGCAGAGCACGGGAGCGGGGCACGGATTGAACCGGGGCCTTACGCTGCTCAAGGAGGCGATCGGCTCCGAGCCGTTTCTCCTTTTGATCCCGCTCATCCCGTTCCTTCTGGCGTTCGCGGGTCTCCACCCGGCGGTCGGCCTCGCGCTTGCGGCGGAATCGCTCGATCCGGCCGTTCTGGGCCTGTCTCCGGAGCTGACGGCGATCGCCATGCTGACCGGGGCGTCTGCGGCGTTTTTGATGGGACCCTACAACGCGACCGCCGGCATGATGGCGGGGCTGGTCAACCGCAGTCCGTACCGGGTGTCCAACTGGAACGCCCCGTACACGGCCGCTTATTTGGGGTTATCGATGACGGTGTTGATCTTTTTGCACGAGGTCGGAGGGCGGCTTTAGGACAAGCTTGGTCTTTCGATCGTCATGCAACTTAAATAGTCGAGAGGAGATGCTGGATATGTCGACCGTACTGACGAAACCCGAATTCATGAACAAAGAGGACTTCCGCGCCGCGCTGGAAAAAGCGATCGAGGGCAACGCCGTCGCCAAGGCGCCGTTTACGACGATGTGGGCGAACGGGGAGCTGACGAAGGAGCATTTCGCCCGTTGGGTGGAGCAGCACTACGCGTACGTCGGGCCGTTCGCCGAGTATTTGGCCTATGTGTACGCGAATTGCCCGCACGAGGACGCCCGCGACTTCCTGCTGCAAAACATGTGGGAAGAAGAATTGGGCGGCGATCGTCACACGGAGCTGCTGATCCGGTTCGGCGAGGCATGCGGCACGACCCGCGAGCGTATCGTTTCCATGAAGGAGCTGCTGCCGGAAACGATCGGCCTGCAATCGTGGTGCTACCGGATGGCGATGCGGGAAAATTTCCTGTATGCCACGGCCGCCCTCGTCGTCGGGCTGGAATCGCAGGTTCCGTCCATTTACCGCCGGCAAACGCCGACCCTCCGCGAAAAATACGGCTTTACGGACGAGGAGGTGGAATTTTTCGATCTGCACATCGTGTCCGACGAAATTCACGGCGAACGCGGCTATCAAATCGTGCTCGAATACGCGCGGACGGCCGAGGAGCAGCAGCGCTGCATCCGGATCGTCGAAGAAGCGACGAAGATGCGCCGGATGTACCTGGCCGGCATTTCCCGCGAATTTCTCGGCGCGTGAAGGGATGCGATCGATGCGGCGGATGAAAATCGCCGTTTTCGCCGCGGCATCGGCAGCGTGGGTTTGGAGCCGAATAAGGGCGTCGATGCCCGAAATCGAGAAAACGCGAATCGAAAGGAGTGCGTTATGGCAGTCGAAACGGCGATCCGAACGTACAGAAATTTGATCGGCGGCGAATGGACCGAATCGGCAAGCGGCCGCACGTTTGAAAGCGCGAATCCCGCGAGGCGCTCCGATATCGTCGGCCGCTTTCAGGCGTCCGTCGCGGCCGACGTCGAGCAGGCGATCGCGGCGGCCGACAAGGCGTTCCCGGCATGGAAGGCGACGCCGCCGGGCAAGCGGGCCGAGCTGCTGTACAAAGCGGCCGATTTGCTCGAAGCCGATGCGGCGAAAATCGCGGAGGAAATCACGCGCGAGGAGGGCAAGCCGCTTGCCGCCGCCAAGGCGGAAGCGAAGCGGTCGGCGCAGACGCTGCGCTACTACGCTTTCGAGGGGCTGAACATCGCGGGAGCGACGCTGGCCTCCGATGACCCGACGACGTTCGTCTATACGAAAAAAGAACCGCTCGGCGTCGTCTCGGTCATTACGCCCTGGAACTTTCCGCTAAGCATTCCGGCCCGCAAGATCGCCCCGGCGCTCGCCGCGGGCAACACGGTCGTCTTCAAGCCGGCGTCGGACACGCCGCTCGTCGCGCTGCGCCTTGCCGAAGCGCTGCATGCCGCCGGTCTGCCGCCGGGCGTGCTCAACTTCGTCACCGGCCCGGCGTCGGCGACGGGAGCGACGCTCGTCTCGCATCCCGCCGTCAAGGCGGTGACGTTCACCGGCTCGACCGCCTCGGGGGAGAGCATCCGGCGCAGCGCGAGGCTGTCGACGCGCCTGCAAATGGAGCTCGGCGGCAAAAATCCGCTGCTCGTGCTCGAAGACGCCGACATCGGGCATGCGGTCGAGCTTGCGATCAAAGGCGGGTTCGAGCTGACCGGGCAGGCGTGCACCGGCACGAGCCGGATCATCGTCATGGAGCGGGTGCATGACGAGTTCGTCGAGCGGCTCGTCGAGGCGGCGAAAGCGCTCGTCGTCGGCAGCGGCCTGGCGGCCGGCGCGGATATCGGACCGCTGGCCAACGAAAGCCAGCTCCGCAACGTGCTGGACTACATCGAAATCGGGAAAGCCGAGGGGGCGAGGCTTGCTTTCGGCGGCGAATGGCTGCGGGAGGGAGAGTACGCCGAAGGCTATTACGTGCGTCCGGCGATCTTCGCCGGAGCGAAGCCGGAGATGCGAATCGCCCGCGAGGAAATTTTCGGCCCGGTTCTCGCGGTCCTGAAAGCAAAATGCTTCAAGGAGGCGGTTCGGATCGCCAACGACGCCGAGTACGGCTTGTCGGCTTCGATCGTCACGTCCGATTACAACCGGATGCAGTATTTTATCGACCATATCCAGTCGGGGGTGGTCAAGGTGAACCGGACGACGACCGGCAACGCGATCAACGCCCCGTTCGGCGGCGTGAAGCTGTCGAGCACGGCGACATTCCGCGAATCCGGGAGAGACGCGCTCGATTTTTACACCTGTTCGAAGACCGTATACCACGGCGTTCAGGAGCTGAAATTTTGCTGCGGCAAGTAAGGGACGGTCGCGGAAGGAAACGGCGAGGAGGGCGGCAAAAATGAAATCGGCGCTCAAGCTGGAGCTTGAGGAAGCGAAAATCATGGTGGAAGCGGCGAAAAAGGCGGCGGCCGGCGCGAACGCGCTGCAGTCGATCTGCATCGTCGACGAGGGCGGATACGTCATCGCGTTGGAAAGGATGAACGGAGCGCGCATTACCGGTCCGGAAATCGCCATCGCCAAAGCGTTCACGGCGAGCGGGCACAAACGCTCAACCCATCTGTTCACTCGGCCGGGGGGACCGGCGACCGTGACGGGGGAAGCGTTCGGGATCCATGCGATGATGCCCGGGAAATTCGCGATTTTCGTCGGTGGGTTCCCGATCGTCGTCAACGGGGAGGTGATCGGCGGCGTCGGCGTCAGCGGCGGAAACGGGGAGCAGGATATTGCCGTCGGCACGGCCGCGCTTGCCGCGCTGCAAGCGCATTTGGGTCCCGATTACGAAGTGCGGGTCGAGGCCGACATCAAGCTGTAATCCGGGCAAAGGAGGAACGCATTCGGTTGAAGCGGCCGCATGAATGGGCTACACTGGGGAAAACAGCATGCGGAGGTATACCAGATGCCAGATGCGCCGCTCGTATGGAAAGAAGAAGAATTGAGCCCGATCCGGGACAAAGTTTACGAATATATCAAGCAATCCATCGTCGCGGGCGTTTACAAGTCGGGCGACCGCATCGTCGAGCGCGAGCTTGCCGACCAGCTGAACGTCAGCCGCACGCCGATCCGGGAGGCGCTGTTTCGCCTGGAAACGCAAGGCTTCGTCAAAACGCTGCCGCGCAAGGGCGTCGTCGTTTCTTCGCTGTCGCCGGAGGAAATCGTCGAGATTTTTACGATATTATCCGCGCTCGAAGGCCTGGCGATGAAGCAGGCCGCGCAGAAGGCCGACGCCGCGCAGCGGGAGGAAATGAGCCGCATTCTCGAGGAAATCGAGCAGGCGCTGGCGGCGCCGGACAACGATTTCGAAAAGGAGCGGTGGAAGTTCCATTTTGCCATCAACGACGTCGTTTGCCGCGCCGCCAAAAGCCCGCGCCTGGCCGCGATGCTGGACGATCTGTCCGACTATATCCGCTCGTTCGTCCAGGTGGGGTACGATCTCCCCGGCCGCCAGCGCAAGGCGACCGAGGAGCATCGGGATTTGATCCGGGCGGTGCGGGACGGAGAGGCCGATCTGGCGGAAACGTACATCAAAGTTCATCTGGAAAACGCCAAAAAGGCGTATTTGGAGGCCCTCGGCAAAACCGCGGGATAGGATGAGTTGGAGGTTGCTTTATGCCTGCGATTACCCTGCATCACAACGGACGGATTTATCGGCAGGAGGTCGAGCCGAACAGCAACCTGGTCGTACTGGCCGGAATACGCAAATTTCCGAACTTGAAATACGGCTGCGGGATGGGCAAGTGCACGAAGTGCGCGGTCCGGGTCCTGTCGGGAGCGGAGGGACTTCCGGAGCCGAATTGGAAAGAAACCAAAATGCTCGGCGACAGGCTAGCGGGCGGATACCGCCTTGCCTGCCAGCTTTTTATCGCGCACGATCTGGAAATAAGCCAGGATTGAACGCGGCCACGAACGGAGGGCATTCGCAAAATGAGCCAATATGTCATGCTTTCGACGACGGAACGCTATCGCACGGTTACCGAAAACCCATGTCTCGAGAAGGTGGCGGACTACGAGTATTACTTTTTCGGCAAGAAGAAGACGACCTTCTCCGTCTGCAAAATCAAAAACCCGGACGCCCGCATCGTCATCCAGGGGGTTGCGGAAGTGTTTCCGGACAACAGCATCCCGCTCAAGGTGTTCCCGAAATTCGAAACGACGGCCGAGATCGAAAAGGAAATCTACGAGCTCGATATCGACGAAGAGAGCAAAATCGTCAAAGTGGGCTGAGGCGTTTGCCGCAACATTCGGTTCGGCGACGGCGAGGGACAAACGATGAACCGGCTGCCGAGGACGACAGCCGGTTCGTTTGTTGGAGGAAGGAGGCTTCGCTACTGCGCCGCCTGAATGCGCCGCTGGGCGATTTTGTTCAGCCGTTCGAGGTCTTCGTCGCCCCACGCGATCGTCACGTCGCCGCTGACGAACGTCTGACAGGCGAGCCGGTAGCCTTGTTCGAGCCATTCCGGACCGAGCCGGTCGACTTCCTTCTTCATCGTTTTGGACAGAAACTCGAACCCGTCGACGATGCGCACCTTGCAGGTGCCGCAGATGCCCCCTCCGCATTTGTAAGGGACGGAGCCCTCGTAGCGGATGGACGTTCGGAGCAGGTTGGCGTCTTGGGCGACTTCGATCGATTTGCCGGAAGTTTGGAAAGTGACGGTCGGCATGCGGAATCCCTCCTTATGGGTATATGCCCAGTTTACCACAAATCAATGGCATTTGGTATACCAAATACAATTTGCGTGATAGGATGCAGCTATCGAAAGCAGCCCTTTCGCGGCGGGGGAGGAAGGTTCGCATGGAACAAGCAAGGGTCGGACTGATCGGCTTCGGAGCGATCGGCAGAGATATTGCGGCAATGCTTGGGGAAGGGAAGGCGGGACGAGCGAGGCTCGTCGGCATCCTGGTCCGCAATCCGGACAAGGTTAGGAAAGATGAGGCCGGAGACGGCGTGTTGGTCACGAACGAGGCGGCGGAGTTGTGGCGTTGCAGGCCGGATATCGTCGTGGAATGCGCGGGCCATGCCGCCGTTCGCGGCTATGCGGAAGCGGCGCTCGCCGAAGGCGCGCACCTGATCGTCGTCAGCGCGGGGGCGCTGGCCGACGAAGCGCTGCTCGCGCGCTTGACCGCCGCCGCCGCGGAAGCGGGGCGGCAGGTGCTCGTTCCGTCGGCGGCGATCGGCGGGCTCGACCGGATTGCGGCGGCCAGTCTCGGACCGATGGGGGAGGTGCGGCTCGTTACTCGCAAGCCGCCCGCCGCCTGGATCGGAACGCCGGTCGAGCGGCAGATCGATTTGGCCTCGTTGTCCGAGCCGGTTTGCGTATTCGAAGGCGCCGCCCGGGAGGCGGCGAGGCGGTTTCCCGAGAGCGTCAACGTTTCCGCCGCGCTCAGCCTAGCCGGCATCGGAATGGATGCGACGAGGGTGAGCGTGCATGTCGATCCGACGATAAGCCATAACGCGCACCGCATCGAAGCCGAGGGAACGTTCGGGCGAATCGAGCTCGAAGTCCGCAACGCGCCGTCCGCCGCGAATCCGAAAACGGGCGTCATCGTCGCGATGAGCGTCGTCAAGGCGATTCGCCAGTTTACCGCCCCGATCGTGATCGGGATATAAGCCGTGCCGAATCGTCTGCGCCCCCGGCTACCACTGAATGAGCATGCCGCGCGATCCTCTCGCGGTCGGCGGAGCGCCGGTCCGGTCGACCATTCGTTGAATCGCGGACGAAGCCGGAATCGACGTGTCGGCCGCTTTCGCGCCCAACGCGTCGGCTTCCTTTTCCAGATGGGGACTTTCGTTCAGCAACGCCCCGGACGCCGTCCTCCCCGTGGGAGCGACCCGTCCGGCCTTCTGCTGGACGACATGGGCAAGCTCGTGCCCGATCATTTGCTGGCCTTTCCGGCTGAACGGATCGTACTGGCCCGGCGCGAAGTGAATATCCGTGCCTTGCGCGTAGGCAAGCGCCCCGACCTGGGCGGCGGAAGCGGAATTCGGATGGATGGTGACGTCGGAGAAGTCGGCATCCATGGCCATCTCCATCTTCGCCTGAACTTCCAGCGGCAGCCGGTTCGGGTCGGCCAGCCGCTGCTTCGGCGCGGCCTCGGACCGATCGGGGTTCGGGTTCCGAATCATCTGCAGCGCGGCCTGATTGCCGGCCGCGCCCGGCCATTCGCCCGTCGGCCAAGCGCCGCGCCCGTCCGTCTGCCCGCCGGGCCGCGCCGGGCCGGCGGACGAGCGCGCCGAGCGGGGGGGCTCGGCGTTTTTGCCCGGCATGGCGTCGGCCGGGGCTTTTTTATGTTCGCGGGAACGTTTCACGAATCCACGCCCTTCTCTCCAAAAAATGGCTGACTCTAGTATACCTCGAATCCGGCTCCGAAGCATGCTCCCCTTACTTATTTTTAAACTAAATTTAAACGGCGAAAGGTTGATTTTGAGCATACGGGCAAGTAAACTCCTAAGAGCGGCGGAATGCCGACATGATGTCGCCGGCCGGGAGGTTCCATGCTCGAGTCTTACCTGTTTCCGATTTCGTACGCGTTTTTGTCTTTTCCCGCGGCGGCGCTGCTGTTTACGCTGCCGTTCCTGATCGTGCAATACCGCAGGTACGGCTACGTTCACAAAGTCCGGGCCGTAACGCTGTTTTTGTTCCTGCTATATTTGCTGAACGCCGTTTATTTGATCCTTCTTCCGCTGCCCGCAACGATCCATAACGATCCTCCGGCGGCGGAATCCTACGCGCAATGGATCCCCTTCCATTTCGTGCAGGATATTCTGAACGAGACGGCCGTCGATTTCGAGCGCCCCGCGACCTACTGGCTTTTGCTCAGGGAACGGGCTTTCCTTCAGGTCGTCTTTAACGTGCTGCTTACGGTGCCGTTCGGCATCTTTTTGCGGTATTATTTTCGCGCCCGCTGGGCGACGTGCCTGGCCTGGTCGTTCGGGCTTTCGCTTTTTTTCGAGGTTACGCAGGTGACGGGCATTTACGGCATTTACGACTATCCTTACCGGCTGTTCGACGTGGACGACCTGCTGGCCAATACGGCCGGAGGCATCGTCGGCTACGTTGCGGCGGAATGGCTGTCGAGGGTGCTGCCGGCGGTCGACAAGCTGGACGAAAATGTCGACCTGTCGAAAAAAAGGGTGATTTACACGCGCAGAGGCCTGGCCTTTATGCTGGACTGGATGATCCTGCTGCCTGCCCATGTCGCGTTTTACGCCTTGGGGATTCCGGTCCCGTATATCGTCCTTATCGTCTTCTACTTTATCGTCCTGCCCTATTTCACCGAGGGAAGGACATTCGGCAAGTGGATGGTGCGCATCCGGCTGAAGGGGAAGGGAGAACGGATCGGCATCGGCGAGCTCGGCGCCCGTTACGGCCTGCTGTATGTCCTGGCGGGAGGGCCGAACGTGCTGTTCGTCGTCTACGGCGTTCGCTATTTTCCGAAAGCCTTGCTGATGCTGTACGCCGTCGGCCTGTTCGCGCTCAATGCGGCGTTTGCCGTTCATTTGCTGAAGTGCCTGTTCAACCGGAACCGGCGTCTTTTTTACGAGGTTCGGAGCGGGACGAGCCATGCGGTGGACGGACCGGGGGATCGGGCGGAAGCCGGCAAAAAGGATGAAAACTGACGTTCGCACGTCTGCGTCCTCATCCGGAAAATGCCGGCCTCTTCCGTCCGTTCGCAAAAAATCCGGCATTTTTCAAGCGGTTCAAGCGCCTTTCGCGTCTTTGTCTTGCAGCAAATGCTCGGCCAGCGCCTGCTGCAGCGTTCCTTTGGTCATCGCTTTATGCGTAAACGTAAGGTCCGAAGAAATCATGATCTTTACGGTTTCCGGCCTGAGCCCCGTGATCGTCGTTTGGCAGCCCATCATTTTAATTCCGTCGATCATGCGAATGAGGCGGACGATCACTTCGGCCTCCATCTTCAAGACGCCGGAAAGGTCGATGATCAACGATTCGATCCGGCGGTCGCCCAGATGCGAAATGACTTTGTCCTCGATCGCGGCCGACCGGTGCAAGTCGACGTCGCCGATCAGCGGCAAAATGGCGGTCGAAGGCGTAACCGGGATGATGGGGACGGAAAGATCCTCCACGATCTCCTGCTGCGCGCGGATCAAGTTGTCCTTGAACTGGGAATAGCTCATGAAAAAATGGCTCAGAAACAGATCCATCAATTCGTTGATGCGCTTTTCCAAATCGTAAAACTGCTCCTTGCTGCCCAGATAGTCGTTCATCAGATCGTAGTTGTAGAGAAAGTTCCACATCACGCGCCGCACGGCCTGAATCCATTCCAGCTTGAACGCGAGGGTCAGGGAATGCTTGGCCCAGCTGATTCCTTCCGTTCTGGCGAACGAGACGACCTCGTGCTCTCTGCCTTCGACGATGTACAGCACGAGCTTGTGGGCGTTAGCCACCAAATCGATGTTGCCGATCGCCATGATTTCGTCGATTTTTTCCCGCACGTTGACCGCTTCCGCGAGCAGCCTTTCCTCGAAAGCGCTCCGGTAATGTTCGAAAAACTCCTTCAAGCTGCCGTTCTCGGTCCTTTCCAACTGCAACAATACCGCCGCCTCTCTTCTGACGCTATCGTCCTTTGTAAGAGGAAACGAAATCGTGAATTTCGTTCCGACGCTTTCTTCGCTTTCCACTTTGATCGTGCCGTTATTCTGATGAATGACCGAAAAGACGAACGTCAACCCCATGCCGGTTCCGTTTTCTTTCGTCGTGAAAAAAGGAGTGCCCAGCAGTTCGAGCTTTTTTTTCGGAATTCCGCTGCCGTTATCCTGTATGTATATCGTGACTTCGCTTTCGGAGGCGGACTGCCCGATCGTGATCGTGCCCTTGTCCGGTATGGCTTCGAAGGCGTTCTTCAGCAAATTGAACAGCGCTTTTTTGATCTGGTTTTTCTTGCAGACGATAAAGGTGCCCGGATGTTGAAAATGTTTGACGACCGTGACGCGGTAAAATTGATCCTGGAACAGCTGGGTCAGCGACTCCAGCTCCACGGTCAGGTCGAGCGATACGAAGGGCTCTTCCAGATCGGGCTTGGACATTTGAAGCAGGTTTTGCAGCACCGCGATCGCGTTTTCCAACTCGCTTTGGGCGATCTCGATATATTTTTGTTCGTTTCGTTCCTTCAGCAGCTGCAAAAAGCCTTTGACGGCCGTCAACGGATTTTTGACCTCATGGGCGATACCCGCAGCAATTTGGCCTACCGATGCCAGTTGGCTCAGATGAACGTCGCTTTTTCTTGACGGTTGCGAATTTTCGGTCCAGTGCATGTAGGGTCCTCCGATCTATCTGAATTCCTGTCCAAAAGGCGCGAGGGCTGTCCAGCCGAACGACTATTTTTCATCATTATACATGAATCCGAGAGAGATATCGTTGAATTTCCTAAATTATGGAGGACGGAGTTTTGGCTAGAAAAAAACAAAAAAACGGTCGCGTCGGACCGTTTTTTTCAGAAATCAAGGCGGGGAATCAATCGTCGTCGCGATCGTCGAAGTCATCGTCGAAGTTATCGTCGAAATCAACGTCGTCGTCATCATCGTCGTCGTCGTCGTCGTCATCATATTCGATGGAAAGAATGCTGCCGGTATCGGCATGCACCTCCACCTCGGCTTCGCCCCGGGCCGTTCTGAATTTGACCTCGTAATGGCGTACGCCGTCGTCGGACTCCAGCTTGGCGCGCACAACGGTTCCGGATACTTGTTCGGCGGCAATTTTGGCGGCTTGCTCCGCCGAAATCGGCGTTTTGCCGGAGGCGCTTGCCGTGCCGCTCGCCGAGCTGACCCCCGCGGGGGAACCGTTTCCTGCCGTGCCGCCGCCAGCTGCGGTGCCGTTGGCCGCGCCGTTCCCGTACGCGCTGCCGGCCGCGCTGGCTTCGCTGCCCGTCGAGCCTGCCGATTCGACGATGACCGCCGATTGGCGAACGCGGCCGTCATCGTCGTCATCGTCGTCGAGTCCCGAACGCAGCGTTTTCCCGGTGTAGGCGTCGATGCGGACTTCGTACTCCCGGCGGTTTTTCTCGATATCGACGTCATAGTAAACCTGGCCGAAATCCCGGTCCAATTCGATGCTCTCGACCTGGCCGTCCACGGCCGCAAGCGCCAACTGCTTCGCCCGTTCGACGCCGATGAGTTTTTTGTCCGCCGCGAAGCTCGTCGACACGGCGCCGATGCCGGCGGCTCCAAGCGCGATGACGGCTGCGGACAGAGCGATAATGCGCATGCTCCTCTTGTTCTTCATGTAAATGCTCCTCTCGCGGGTTTCGATTGCAAGTCTACTTTACGCCATCGAAATGAGAGGAGCGGGTTAAGAAGTTTAGAAATGGATGAGAATTCGGGGACCCTTCGCGGCTTCAGGCGTCGTCGTCATCGTCGGCATCGTCGTCCGAATCGTTTTCGTCATCCCATGTGACGGACATAATCGCGCCGGAAATCGCATGGACCTGCACGATGGCGTCCCTGCCGTCGTCGACGTCGATCTCGACCAGATAGTAGGCGCCGCCGTCCGCGGTCCTTTTCAATTCGGCATCTTCGATTTCCCCGGCGACGTGGGCCGCGGCGAGCGACTTCGCTTTGGCCGGCGCAAGCAAGGCGGGCGGTTCCCCCGCGCTTTCCCCCGGCGCTTCCGTTTGGCCGCCGGAAGCGGGAGGCGGAGGCGGAGGCGCGGACCCGCCGGGCGCCGCGGTCGCGGTTCCGTTGCCGCCGCCGGCAGGGGGAGGCGTCGCCGCCTCCGAACCGGAAGCGGGCGGGCTTTGTTCCGTGCCGCCGGAGGGAGAGGGCTCGGCGGCCGCGGCTTCGATCAGCTGCAAATAGACGATCTCACCGCTGTAGGCGTCGGCCTCTACCTCATACAGCCCCCGGTCCGTTTGCAGGCGCATCCGGTATACCCCGCCGGATTTGGTCGTTTCCGAAACGATGCCGGGATAGCGGGCGAGCACCGCACGTTCCGCCGCTTCCCGGGACAGCGCGACGGCTTCTCCCGTCCACGGCTTCCAGATCAAAATCGCGACGATCGCGGCGACGGCCAATCCGCCCAGCCCGGCGATCCAACGTTGTCGTTTGTTCATGTCGAGTCCCCCGCGTTGTTTCGATAACCCCATCATACAGCAACAAGATGAGAATTCGCTGAGAGACGGGCGCTATGGCCGATCCGGAAGCGATATCGTCACCGTCGTTCCGACGCCCTCCAGGCTGTCCATCGCCAGTTCCGCGCCGATCGCTTCGGCGATTTCCTTCGCCAGCGACAAGCCGAGGCCGAAACCGCCGGTTTGCCTGCTGCGCGCCGTGTCCACCCGGTAAAAACGGTCGAACACCTTCGACAAATCCTGCTTCGGAATGCCGACGCCGCGGTCGGCGATGCGAATCCAGGCCGAAGGCGTTTCGCCGGAGGCGCCTATCGCCACGGCAATCGGCTCTTCGCTGTATTTTCGGGCATTGTCCAGAAAAATAAACATCAGCTGCTTCAGCAAATGCTCGTCCGTTCGAACGAATATCGGCTCTTCGGCTCCTTCCAGATGAACGTCGCGCCGGTACGCGTTGCGGAAGGCGCCGACCGTCGCCGCCGCCAGTTCCGCAAGATCGAGCCTGACCGCCTTCGCGTTCCACTGCTCCTTGTTTCGGGCGAGCAGCAGCAGGCGCTCGGTCAATTCTCGCATGCGGATCGCTTCCGAATGAATCGCTTCGATCGATTCGGCGAACAGATCCGGACGCTCCATGCCTTTTCGTTTCAGCAGGCTCGCATAGCTTTCGATGACCGTCAAAGGGGTTTTCAATTCGTGCGAGGCGTTCGAAACGAACTGCTCCTGCTTTTCGAAATTGCTTTCCAGCAGGTCGATCATCCGGTTGAACGTTTGGCCCATTTCCGTAAGCTCGTCTTTGGAAGAGGTGTCCAGCTCAAGCCGTTTGAATCGGCCGCTCCGCCGGATGTCCCGCATCGTGCCGGTCATCGAACGAATCGGCAGCGCGATTAGCCTGCCGAGCAGGCGGCTGGAGGCGACGACGGGAACGAGCGCGATGGCGGTGACGACGATCAAAACGAGCCGAAGCGTCCGCAGATTGTCCGTCGTCTCCTGCAGGCTTTGCGTAATCTGCACGTTGGCGACGCTGCCATCCGTCCATATGACCGGAACCGACACAAGCGCGTATCGCTCGCCGCCGTGTTCGAACATATCGGTCGTTTTTTGCGGAAAATACGAGCTTTCGCGTTTGCTCAAAGCCGATTGCGACGGAGAAGTGACCGGTGCATAGCTTTCGCCCGGCCCGGTGACGACTTGCAGCATGCCGTTCGCGGGCACGTATGCGCGCAGCAAATCCGGCAGGCCGATCGTTCCGATGCTTTGCAGAATGCCGTTCGCGCTTGCGGCGGCTTCGGTTTCCGCCTGGCGGATTTCGCTGTCGATCGACAGCCTGGAAAAGACGTGGTAGATCGTCGCATTCATGACGACGAGCAGCACGGTAAACAAAAGGGACGAATAAAGATGGATTTTGTTCGTCAGCTTCATTTGTTTTCCTTCAGGACGTAGCCGACTCCGCGTACGGTTTGGATCAGTTCGGGCTGCCTTCCGTGGTCGATTTTTTTGCGGACATAGCGGATGTAGACGTCGACGACGTTCGTTTCTCCGACATAATCGTAGCCCCAGACCGCCTCCAGAATTTGCTCACGACCCAGCACCTGGCGCTTGTTTCTCAGCAGGTAGACGAGCAAATCGAATTCCCTCGGCGTCAGTTCGACCGGGTCGCCGCCCCGAAGCACTTCCCGCGTTTTTTCGTTGACTTTCAAATCCGCCGCCGTCAGCCATTCCTCCCCGGCCGTTTCGGCGGGAGCCCCGGCGCGATGGCGGAGAGAGGCGCGGATGCGGGCGAGCAGCTCTTCGATCTGAAACGGTTTCGTCATATAATCGTTGGCTCCGTAATCGAGTCCGGATACTTTGTCCTCGACGGAGTTTTTGGCCGTCAGCAAAATGACCGGAGTATGCGGATCCTGCGTTCGAATCCGGCGCAGCAGCTCGATTCCGCTCATGCCGGGGAGCATGACGTCCAGCAGGATCAAATCCCAGCCGCCCCTGCGGTAAGCTTCGAGGGCGTCGAGGCCGTTGGCGAATCTCGCCGTTCGATAGCCTTCGATTTCCAGCTCGATTTCCAGCAGCCGCGATATTTTTTCTTCGTCTTCGACGATCAAAATCGATTTGTCCATGACCCGGTCACCACATCATCCAAGCGAAAAAGACCGCCGCCAGCACGAAGCGGTACGCCGCGAACCACTCGAGCTTGAGCCGCTTGATCAAATTGAGGAAGGTGACGACCGCGAGCATGGCGACGACGAACGCGGCGACGAAGCCGATCCCGAAGAGAGCGAGCGCGTCCGAGGTCAAATATTCCCGGCTGTCGTACATGTCGAGAATCGTGGCGCCGAGCATGACCGGGACGGAGATGATAAACGTAAAATCGGCCGCCGCTTTTTGGCTCGTTCCGAGCAGCAGCCCGCCGGAAATCGTCGAGCCCGACCGCGAAAACCCGGGCCACAAAGCCAGGCATTGAAAAAGGCCGATCCCCAGCGCCTGCTTGTAGCTGATGTCGTCGGTGTTCTCCGCGGTCACTTTGCGTTTCGCTCTTGCGGCGATAATCATCAGCACCCCGCCGGCAATGAGGCCGACGAGCACGGGTTCCGGCCCGAACAAGGTGCCTTTGATGAAGTCTTTCAGGATCAGATAGACGACGAGAGCGGGAATCATGGCCAGAATCATATGGATGGCGTTGAGTTTGTTTTTGGCCGAGAAATCGAAGGCGAACAAATCCTTCAGGATGGACATGTAGCGGCCCCAGTACAGGATAAGGACGGCCATCACGGCGCCGAGCTGGATGACGATTTTGAAGGTGGTCGCCGCGTCTCCTTCGAAGCCCAGCAAGTCGCCGGCCAAAATCAGATGCCCGGTGGACGAAACGGGGAGAAACTCGGTCAGGCCTTCGATAACGCCTAAAATAATCGCGCTTATTACGTCATTCATTCGTCGTATTCCGCCTTTCTTTTTTGAATCGCGAGATTGGGAGACGAAGCCGCGTTCGCGGACCCGGTACAAGCGGCTGCCGTTTCTTCATGCTATTATACCCGCTGGGAGGACAGAACCGAAATCAAATCATAGATTCCGAAAGATAAAAAAATGATAAACGCTAGGAACGCCTGCTTGAAAACGAATGCCGGTCCGGCTCGCGGCGAATCCGCGAGCCCTGTCCGGGGGAGAGCCGGGGCGAATCCGCGAGCCTTGTTCAGGGGAGAGCCGCAGGGAAATTGCGATCCCTGTCCTAAGGAGATCCGCGGCAAGTCCGTCGGCATTCGTTTGCCGGAGAAGGGGGAGTCACGGGGGACGGCGCGCGTAGGGCTAGATGCTTGCCAGGCGGTCCGTGGCGCGCAGCTCCGCGATCGTGGCGGCGCCGATGCCGAACATGGCCGTGCGCAGCTCGCGCTCCAGCCGCTCGGCCAGGGACGACAGCATGTCGGGCGACGTCACGGCGGGTAGCAGCAGCGAGCGTCCGAACCCCGCCAAATGGGCGCCGAGCGCCAGCGACTTGGCGGCATCGACGCCGTTTGCGAGCCCGCCGCTCGCGATGAGCGGAATGTCCGGGAGCTGTCGCCGGACTTCCCGCACGCATTCCGCCGTCGGAATGCCCCAGTCGGCGAACGCTTCCGCGGCGAGTCGCGCGACTGGATCGGCGGAGCGATGCTTTTCCACCTGGCTCCAGGACGTGCCGCCGGCACCGGCGACATCGAGGAACGCGACGCCCGCGTCCGCCAGGCGCTCGGAAACGTCGGCCGCGATCCCCCAGCCGACCTCCTTGACGCCGACCGGGAACGGAAGCCGGCGGCACAACTCCCCGATCCGCTTCAGCAATCCGCGAAAATCGGTATTCCCCTCCGGCTGGAACGCCTCCTGCAGGCTGTTCAGATGAAGCACGAGCGCATCGGCTTCGAGCTTTTCCGCGGCCCGCATGCATTCGTCGTATCCGAAGCCGTAATTGAGCTGAACGGCGCCCAGATTCGCGAGGATGGGGATGTCCGGCGCGAATCGGCGAACCCGAAACGTCTCCATCAGCTCCGGACGCTCGATCGCCGCGCGCATGGACCCGACGCCGTACGCCCAGCCGCGCGTCTGCGCCAGAACCGCCAGGTTGCGGTTAATATTCGAAGCCTGTTCCGTCCCCCCGGTCATCGAGCTGATCAGAAACGGAGCGCCCAGCTTCCGGCCGAGGAATTCGGTATCGGTGCGCACGGCCGCGTAATCGATCTCCGGCAGCGCCTGATGACGGAAGCGGTACCGTTCGAAGCCGGTCGTGATGCGCTCGCCCTCGACCCGCTCGTTCAGGCAAATTTCGATGTGCTGGCTTTTTCGCCGCTCGGTTGCGTTCGGTTCTTCCATGATCGTTCTACCTCCACGATACCAGCATTGCACAGCCGGTACCGGTTCTAAACCTACCTGGGGCCTGTCCGCTCCTGCAATTGGTCGCCGGGCGGCAGCGAATCGCTTTTTCTTTTGGCGATGGGATTAGCAGACGTATCGTATCCCGCGAGGAGTTGACGAAGCTTTCCGCTTTCGCGCCGATTTTTAACTTCTATAGGTAATATGGCTGTTTCGCAGAACTATTTGAGTCGTGGGCTACCCATCTCACCGCCTCCGCGCGCAAGCTGGCGAACCATTTGAGTCGTGGCTGCCCATCTCACCGCCTCCGCGCGCAAGCTGGCGAACCATTGAGTCGTGGCTGCCCATTTCACCGCCTCCGCGCGCAAGCTGGCGAACCATTTGAGTCGTGGCTACCCATCTCACCGCCTTCGCGCGCAAGCTGGCGAACCATTTGAGTCGTGGCTGCTCTTTTTAACCAGCCATTCCATGCTTGCGGCGATCGACGGCATAGCGGTCGCCTTTGCCGGAGGAGATTTTCTTGGTCCTTTGTTGGCCAATAGTTCCATACATCCAAGACATCCAAGACATCCAAGGCAAGTTCGAAGCGATCCTACTGTCCTGTTCTTGAATCGAATTTCCTAATTCCAAGGATAAAATTTACGAAAAAATACACCTTTAAATCCTACTTCCAACTCTGGTTGACGTTAAATTTTAGTAAAAAGTATCTATATTAAAAGAAGTCGAATTTTGTATAATCATGGGGTAACTGCCATTGCAGGCAAGAAAACGGAGGGGGGCCGGCGGGAGAAAGAAGGTTTGCGGAAGCGTTTAACAGACGAATCGACTGAAGGGGTTAACGACATGTCACTGAAAAAGCTCGCATCGCTAGGATTGGCTTTCATCCTTTTGTTGAGCTTCATCGTGCCTGTGTCTGCGGCGACGTTTCGCGATACGCAGGGGCATTGGGCGCAAGAAGCGGTGGAAAACTGGAACGCGAACGGCGTCGTAAGCGGATATGATGGGGCATTCCGGCCGAACGACGCCGTGACTCGCGCCGAATTCGCCACGATGATCGACAACATGGTCAAATACGTGGAGACGGGAGACAACCCGTTTACCGATCTTAGCGCGGAAAAATGGTACTATGACGCCTTGATCAAGCTGAACGCGGCCGGCGTCATGAACGGTTCGGACGGCAAAGCGCTGCCCGATCGCCCGATCACCCGCCAGGAAGCGGCCGTGATCGTCGCAAAAGCGTTCGGCATCGAAGGCGGGTCCGCCGATTTCGCGTTTACGGACGCAGACGAGATCGCCGGGTGGGCGGCAGACGCCGTGAACGCGCTCGTCGCGAACAAAATCGTAACCGGCACGCCGGACGGAGCGTTCAAGCCGCTTGCGAATTTGACTCGGGCGGAAGCGGTCACGATGTTCGACAACTTCGTCCGGAAGCTGATCGCATCTCCCGGCGAATACTCCGAGGACGTGCAGGGCAACCTGGTCGTCAATTCGGCGGATGTCGTGCTCAGCGACATGAGCATTTCCGGCGACCTTTATGTAACGCAAGGCGTCGGCGAAGGCGAAGTGACGCTGAACAACGTCGAAATCGCGGGCGACGTGTTCGTCAGCGGCGGCGGCGAGAACTCGATTATTTTCAACAGCGTCGACGTGAAGGGCGCTCTTGTCGTCAACAAATACAACGGCAAGGTCCGCATCTTGGCGACCGGCAGCACGTCCGTTTCCGTCACGCAATTGGAAAGCGGCGCGCTGCTCGTAACCAAGGAGCTTACCGGCGGCGGCTTCGAAACGGTCGAAATTTCGGCCGATGTCGTTGCGGGACAGCAGATTGTGCTGGACGGCAACTTTAACAAAGTCGTCAACCGTTCCGAGTCCGCGCAAATTACGGCAAACGGAACGATCGGCGAACTCGTCGCGGAGGCCAGCACGAAAATCGCGGGCAACGTGGCGATCGATAAAGTAACGGCGCAAAACGGCGCTACAGCGACGGTGAACGACAAGACCGTCGAAAACGGCGGCAGCGTCGGCGCCGCAGCCGGCGGAACTGTCGGCGGAGGTTCTGCCGGCGGCGGAACTGTCGGCGGCGGGTCGACCGGAGGCGGCTCTGCGGGAGGGGGCACGACCGATGGCGGATCGGGAGGCGAAGCTCCCGCTGTATCCGTGACCGGCGTCTCCATTACCGAAAGCGATATTTCCCTCGTCGTCGGCGAGACGAAGCAGCTTGCGGCTGCCGTCGCTCCGAGCAACGCCACGAACAAAAACGTGGAGTGGCAGATCGCCGGAGACTCGACCGATGTCGCGACGATCGACCAAAACGGCGTTTTGACCGCAGTCGGCCCTGGCGCGGCGATCGTCAAGGTCGTCACGGAAGACGGCGGCAAGTTCGCCCAAACGACGGTGAAGGTCAGCAAGCCGGCGCTCGGGATCGCTCTTTCCGAGTTTGCGGGCGATGCCGTCGACGCGGCCGCAGGGCTGGATGCGGCGCTTGTCGCGAACAGCGGCAGCTTGTCCGTCTACAAGTTCGACAAGTCTTTGTATGCGTCAAACCGCTACGACGCGATGGTGGTGGCGGGAAGCGAGCTGCAGCAAACGCAGCAGCCGTCCGGGCGCGCCGCTTCCCTCGTCGTGACGCTGAAGGATTCGAACGGCAACCCGCTTGCCGACTCGACCGGCTTGAAAGCAAGCGTAACAAGCGCAACCTATTCCTATGAAGCCGTATTGGGCGAAGGGCTGGCGGAGGGCGCGAAGCCGGGAAGCTTCGTCCTGACGCTGGACGCCGGAAGTCCGGAAGCGATCCGGAGCGTCAACGTAACCGTTTCGCACGGCCATTACGCCGACACCGAATTGTCCTTGCTTTACATTCCTTTCGGAACGGCTTATGTAACCGGCATCGATCCCGTTTCCGGGGATACGGCCATCGGCTCGGAGCTTGCGGCCGGAACCGTTCATTTCGAGAACATTCCGACCAACGAAAGCATCGCGTACAAATGGCTTCGGGCCGACCGCGCGGAAGGGCCGTATGCGGTCATTGACGGCGCAGCAGGCTCCTCGTATACGCTGACGAAGGAAGACAGCGAAAAATACATTCGCGTCGAAGCCTCCGCGGACCAAATCGCGGTCGGCGGCTATGCCGTCAGCGAACCGTTCGGGCCTGTTCAGAAGGCGATCCATACGAGCGAGCTGTTCGCGGCGATCGAGGCTTCCTTCCTCGGACAAAACGAAAATGCGGGCAATATCGTTTCCAACTTGAATCTGATGACCGCTTTGGCCGACTTCCCCGGAGTCACGATTGCGTGGGAATCGGACAACGCCGCCGTGACGAGCGAAGGGATCGTGACCCGCGACGGGGAAAACGATCAATTCGTCAAATTGACGGTCAAGCTCGGCGGAGCGGTGACGGATTCGAAAACGTACGAGTTGATCGTCCGCAAACAAGGCACGGACAGCGTCGAAACGGGCGACTTTATCGATCCTTATTTTGTCGACGGTTATCCGCAAGCCTATATTAAAGACGGCACGATTCGGGTTCGTTACAAGCTGAACGCGCCGGCGGAAGTTTATATGGTCGTCAACGCGATCAACGGAAACTGGGAATCGAGCGTGAAAGCGGTGCTGGAAGGCCGTTCCGGCGACGACAGCCATGTCGTTTGGGTAGACGAATGGCCGTACTTTAAAATAGAAGCCGGCCAAGTCGGCGAGCTGCAGGAATTCGATACCGGCGTTTCATTCTACGACGACGAGGCGCGGGTGGAATTCGTCATCCGGGACGCCGGCAGCAATTACACGTCCGGCAATGTCACGACGATTTTGTTCGATGCGGCAACGGTCGACGCGCTCGACACGTATCCGCCGCATTCGTACGAAGCGTTCGTCAATGACGCTTTGGATACGATCTATTTGTACTACGACGAACCGCTGGATCCGGAAAGCAAGCCCGCGGCATCGGAATATGCGTTGAACTACGGAAGCGTCGCCGGAGTGGAAGTGGTTAACTACGAGAACGTCCGGCATATGGTATCGTCTTATGTAAAACTGACCGTCAGCGGCATTCCGGCGGATCGGAAAAACGATCTGGAGCTGTCCTACAACGGCCAGTCCTTGCAGGACCGGACGGATGCGAAAAACAAAGCGGAAACCTTCGCCGATCGTGCCGTTCTCGGAACGGAAGAAGCGATCCGGACGGCGACAATCAGTTCCGACCGGAAATCGGTCATGCTGGAAATCGTGCCGGGCTGGAACCCGCTGGACAATCCGAGCCTGAGCGAAGCGGCGGCTCGCTTTGCCGTGACAGTGGAAGGACAGGGAACCTATGCGCCTTCTTCGGCGAGCTACAGCTATACGACGGATCGGCTGTGGTACGCGTTAAAGTTCACGGACTCGCTGCCGGCGGGCGCTGTGTCGATTAAAATGGATACGACGGGCATCGTCGGCTGGGCGATGAACGCCTATCCGGCAGAAATCACGCTGCAGAACGTCAGCGAAATCGGAGCTCCCGGAACGCCTACGGCTGCCTATGTCGATGGCCAAATTCGCCTGGCGTTCCATGAAGGCTTCGCGTTTGAGACAAGCTTTACCGCGGCGGGACTGACGCTCAAGGTGGACGGTACGGAATATTCGCTCAGAGGGTTTATTGTCCATGACGATTATACCGACGATGCGGACAACGCCATTGTTATCGATTTGAACGGCCCGTATGCCCAACATTTCAAAAACGCGATCGAATCGGGAAGCGCGATTCAGATCAAGTATGCGAAAGTCAACGGCACCGACGAAAAACAACTGTCGGATGCGGCGGGAGCGCTCGTTCCCGATTTCGATTACGTAACGGTTACGAAATAAAGAAAAAACGGCCGAGCGGCGCGGATGCCCGCCCGGCCGTTTTTTCGTTTGGAAGTCGGTCCGATTCTCCCGCTGATCAGGCTGATCGGATCGAGTCATGGCTGTTCATCTTGACCCGCCATGCGCATACGGCCACCCGCAGATGAGTAAAAATTACTCATCCTGCCGCCTCTGCACGTCCGCTAACCATCCAGTTGAGTCATGGCTACTCATCTTGACCCGCGATGCGCATACGGCCACCCGCAGATGAGTAAAAATTACTCATCCTGCCGCCTCTGTACGCCCGCTAACCACCCAGTTGAGTCATGGCTACTCATCTTGACCCGCGATGCGCATATGGCCACCCGCAGATGAGTAGAAATTACTCATCCTGCCCCCTCTGCACGTCCGCTAACTATCCAGTTGAGTCATGGCTACTCATCCCGATCCGCCATAAAGCACGTTCACCGCGGCTCAGAACAGCCAAAACACCTTCCGCCGCGCCGCCCGGACCGTCGCGGCTCCGGTCGTGCGGGCGCCTCCCGCCGCCGGTTCGGGCTTGCGCGCGGGCTCCGGCCTCGCGGCTTCCGGCTCGCGCGCGGCCGCCGCCTGCTGCAGCCCCTCGACCGCTTCGCTTAGCTGGCGAAGCATGAGCCGCAGCTCGTCGATCTCCTGCCGGTGCTGATAGATTTGCGCGGTGACGACTTCGTCCGCTTTCTGGGCAAGCGCCCGCTCCAGCTGGGCGACGCGCAGCCGGAGCGTGTCCGCCTCGGTTCCGGGGAAAGCCGCCGCGCCCGCGGACGAAGCCCCGTCCCGCTCCGGCGCGACGGGCAGCTCGATTTTATCCATCGGCACGCCGCCGCGCACCTCCTCTTTTATTTTCTCCAGCAGCTTCAGTTCCCGCTCGGCGAACAAATAATGCCCCAGCTGATCCTTCGGAAAAACATTCGGAAAGTACGATATCCAGCGCTTGAGCGTCGTTTGGCTGACGCCCAGTATTTCGCATGCTTCCCGGGATCCCAGACTCACGATCATCACTCCTTGGCGGAACATTTTTAGATCGGACAAACGTCGCGGCAGGCGCGCGCATCCGTTTGTTTTCCGTATTCGCCGCTCGTTTCGCAATCCCTGTAGGGGTGACAAAGGTACCGTTCATTCGGCAAAACAAGTGCGATTTCGAACCGGCCCTTCGGTATAGCGCTCGAGCGTCGTGTTCCGCGTTAAGGACCGATCGAACGGAAGAAACCTCATCTACGGGCGAATCGCGGTTATTTCCGCCGCGATTCGCCCGTTTTTGGTTGTGTAATAACGGTCCGGGAGACGATTCAGGCGCTACCGGCTAAGATGGACGGCTTTAACCGAGTGTGTGTCTTTATTTACAACGAAATGGATGTCTCGGCATTTCGTCGAGAAATAGCGCAAAGCAATGGAATGTTGCAACTCATTTGTCAGTTTCCAAGAAATCGGGCAAACGATAAAGCTTCCCTCCGACCGGAGAAAGCTTTGTTGAATGAATTCCCAAACCGATTCAAACGAATGATCAAAATACGGCTCCAGTTTTCCGCATTCTACTTGATAAGTCGCGGTTTCGCCAAAGTCATCTTCCTCTGCGAGATTGGCATTTTCTTTGGCGAACAGCTCCCGTACGATGGGGTGCAATTTTTTATCCGAAAGGAGCCTGCGGAATTCAAGGATCGAATGCGGAAGCATATTTTGCATTTGTATTTTGACAAGCGAAGAGTCCGAATAAATATATTGAATTTTACTGAAGTGGTTTGTGAGTTCGCTAATCGTCCGCTCATTCACCTCTTCATTCGTTATCGGCACCCAAACCAATGAATTCGGAGCGGAAAGAGCGGATGCGGTCAAAAAAAATTGCGATAATACGGATATTGTTGAGTCAGGGTTAATCGTGCTTCTTCTATACGTCTTAATCTCCGGATGTTCAGTACGGTCAGTGCGACTAAAGGAGGAGAAATCTAATCTCTTAACTTCTTGAAACCAACTCAATCGATCACCCCAAAAAACTTACTCACTATGATATATTTTATAACACAATTTTTCAGATGGTTAAATAGAAAAGTAAAAAAAGTAAACTTTTGTATGATTTCAAGGGTTCACGTAGAAGATTAACCGACAGGAAATCGTTTTTTTAACACAAAATTTACAGAAATTTGCCACAAAATGCAGTTGCTAGTGATAGAATAGGATCGAAATGGCAATTTATCCAATTGAGGAGGAAAATGATGAGCACGTTTGCGAGATGGAGAGACCATTGGTTGAAAATCGTCCTGGCCCTGACGTTTTTGCTGCCGGTCCAATTCGGATTCGGCGGTTATTTTCAATCGGCGCAGGCGGAAGGGCCGGACGATCCGGCGCCTTATATCGAGGCCAGAGTCGTCAACGAGAACGCCGGCAAAAAGGTGCTCTTCGACAACACGCACGCGCAGACGGCGGGAGCGGCCGACTGGGTCATCGACGGCGGGTTTTCCGACTTTGCCAACGCGCTGGCGGACAATGGGTATTACGTCAAGGAGCTGCGCAAGACGACCCCGATCGTCTACGAAGATTTGGCGGACTATGACGTATTCGTCATCGCGGAGCCGAACATTCCGTTCAAGCAAAGCGAACAGGCCGCCATGCTGGAATACGTGGAGGACGGCGGCAGCATCTTCTTTATCGGCGACCATTACAATGCCGACCGCAACAAAAACCGCTGGGACGGCTCGGAGTCGATCAACGGGTACCGCCGGGGGGCCTGGTCCGATCCGACGCAGGGGATGAGCGACGAGGAAAAGGCCTCGGAAGCGATGCAAGGCGTCGTCAGCTCGGACTGGCTGGCGGACAACTTCGGCGTTCGGTTCCGCTATAACGCGCTGGGCGACGTGGCGGCGAACGAAATCGTCGAGCCGAGCCAGGCGTTCGGCATCACCGAAGGCGTATCGGCGGTGGCGATGCATGCCGGGTCGACGCTGGCGATCATCGATCCGACGAAGGCCAAAGGCATCGTTTACGTTCCGGAAACGGACGAAGCCTGGGGCAACGCCGTCGACCAAGGCGTATACAACGGCGGAGGCGTGGCGGAAGGCCCGTATGTGGCCGTATCGAAAGTCGGCGCCGGCAAAGCGGCCTTCATCGGCGATTCTTCGCCGGTCGAGGACGCGACGCCGAAATATTTGCGCGAGGAAACGGGCGCGGCCAAAACGACGTACGACGGCTTCAAGGAGCTGGACGACGGCGAGCTGCTCGTCAATCTGATCGATTGGCTCGGCGAGCCGGAAAGCTACACCAGCCTGGATCAGGTGCCGGGACTCGAGCTGGACGAGCCGACCGAGCTGTTCGCGTTCGAGCAGCCGGAGCTGTCGACCGAGCCTAAGCCCGAGCCGTGGTCCGCGCCTGCAGCAGGTTACAAATGGTGGGACCGCTCGACGTTCAAGCCCGGCTCCTACGGCGGTCCGATCCGGCCGGTATACAGCTTTGTCCACCAGGCCCAGCTGCCGAACGCGGAGCAATTCCAAATCCGCGTCGTCATCGACAATCTGGCTCCGAACTCGACGGTGTCCGGCTTCAGTACCGGCATCTATTTGACCGGCGGAACCCAGGTGGCGCAATTCCAGAACGCGGACGGAAGCTGGCCGACGGCCTACGGGTACAGCACGGCGTTCAGCGTGACGGCCAATAACGAAGGACGGGCTTATAAGGATTTGACCGTCCGCATCCGGCCGGGTACGAGCGGTTCGGCCAATCTCCGGCTCCGGCAAAACGGCTCGAATCTGCTGACGAAAACCGTCACGCTCGCGAACGTGCCCGCCGAGCCGCTGCCGGACGAGGAAAATCCGATTCCGGAACTCACTTCCATCGCGGAAGCCCGGACCCAACCGGAAGGAACGCTCGTTACGGTCGAGGGCGTCGTGACGACGGAGCCCGGAGCTTTCGGCGGCCAGGCGTTTTATCTGCAAGACGACACGGGCGGCATCTACGTGTTCCAGACGCAGTCCGGTTTCCATCAGGGCGACAAGATCAAAATTACGGCGCCGCTCGTGCTGTACAATACGGAGCTCGAGCTGACGACCCCGGTTTCCATCGAAAAAACGGGGACCGCTCCGCTGCCCGAAGCCGTTCCGGTCGACCGCATCGACGATTCGAACCAGGGGCAGCTGGTCGAGCTGCAAAACGTCGAAATCCGCAACATCATGACCGCCAGCCCGTCCGGCTCGTTCGAGTTCGACGCGGTCAAAGGCGAGGTCAGCAACCACGTCCGGGTGGATGTCCGCACCGGACTCAGCCTGAGCGAATTTCCTTACGAGGAAGGGCAAGTCGTCACGGTGAAGGGCGTATCCGCCATCTTCCGGGGCCTTTACCAGCTGAAGCCTCGCGGCCTTGACGACTTCGCGCTGGCGCAGGCGCCGCTCGGCCAGGTGACGCTGGAGGCGTCGCCGACGCTGCTGCCGGTCGGCGGCACCGCCGAGACGTCGATCGCCGGGTTGTTGACGGACGGAACGCCGGCGGATCTGAGCGCCGCGTCTGTCACGTACGTCAGCGACGGACCGGCGGTCGAAGTGAGTCCGGAAGGACAAATTACCGGCGTTCAGGCGGGAAGCGCGTCGGTAACGGCTCACGTTGTCTATAACGGGCAAACCGTCGTCTCCAATGCGGTAACGTTGACGGTTTTCGAACCGCTCGCGACGGGAGCGCCGGGCAAGCCCGTATTATCCGACAACAACGGCCACGACACCGGTCTTAAGGACGGCAGCTACACCGTGACGATGAATATGTGGTGGGGCAACAACGGCTCGGTCTTCAAACTGTACGAGAACGGAGTCCTGATCAGCGAGCAAAGCTTGGCGGACGCTTCGCCCTCGGCGCAAAAAGCGGCCGTTGACATTGCCGGCAAGCCGAACGGCACGTATGCGTACACATGCGAACTGATCAATGTTTTCGGAACGGCAACGTGCGGAGAACATGTCGTGACCGTTACCGACGCCAATCCGGGCAAGCCGGTGCTGTCCCAAGACAACTGGGACGGGGACGGCAACTACAAGGTGACGATGAACATGTGGTGGGGAACGAACGCCGGCGAATACCGGCTGTATGAAAACGGCACGCTGGTCGATACGCAGGTTCTGAACGCCTCGACGCCGGGCGCGCAAAGCGCCGTAACGAGCCTTGAAGGCAGGGCGCCGGGAACTTACGAGTACCGTGGCGAATTGATCAACGCCGCCGGGACGACGTCCGGCGAAACGATTGTCGTGACCGTAACGAAGTGAAGCAGGCGGATTGAACCGAGACTTGCGGTTGTCGAAGCCCGGGGGCGACCCCCGGGCTTTTTGTAATTCCAATCAAGCTGCTGTTTTGGCGGCTTGCAAGGACCTCGCGCTCCTTCGCCGCGAATGCGAAGCCCTATTCGACCTGTTATAATAGAGCCGATCCATTTCATCGAATTCAAAATAAGGAGTCTGCAACATGTCGCTGGAAATCGAGCGGAAGTTTTTGCTGGCGGAAGCGCCGGACAAGCTGGCCGGGCAAGGCGCGATTCGGGTCCGGTCGAAGCAGCGGATCGAGCAAACCTATTTGGCGCTGGACGAAGCGCAGGAAATTCGGGTTCGCCGGATCACGGATTTGACGACGGGGCAAATCGCATATACGCATACGTTCAAGAACGGAAACGGCCTGTCCCGGGAAGAAGTGGAATATTCGATTTCCGAAGGCCTTTATTCGCAGCTGATCGCCGCTTTCGGCTTTATTCCCCTGACGAAGACGAGGCTTACGGCCGAGTGGGACGACCGAATCGTCGAAATCGACATTTACGATCAATTGGAGCTTTCCGTCCTGGAGGTCGAATTCGCGACCGAAGAGGAAGCGATCGGCTTTGCGGCGCCGGAATGGTTCGGACCCGACATCAGTTTGGAGAAAAAATACAGCAACAAGACGGTATGGAAAAAGCTTCAGGAAGGGGCAGGCCGGCCGATACCCGAAGCGCCGGGGAAAATGCGCGAAAAACGCTAATCCGGGAAGCAAGGACGGGGGAACGGATAACGTCCGCTTCTTTTTTTTGTCTGAAGAGACAAAGTATCTGCAAAAAGATTGCATTAAAATGAAGAAAGTCGGTTGAATCGACGCATGCAGGCGATCCGAATTGCCGGGAGGGAACGACGGAGTGGATGCTGCGCGCCTGGTCAGAACGTTAAATAACCTCAATCGCTTCGGTTATGCGGACGCGGGAATGACCCGTCTGGCCTACTCCCCCGTCGAACGGCAAGCCGTCGCGTATTTTTCCGGGCTTTGCGAGCGGGAAGGGATGACGGTCCGATACGACCCGTGCGGGAATTTGATCGCCCGCAGGGAAGGTCGTCATCCGGAATTGCCGGTCGTGGCCATGGGCTCCCACCTGGACACGGTCGTTCGGGGCGGCCGATACGACGGCGCCCTGGGGGTCGCGGCGGCGCTTGAAGTCGTCCGCAGCCTGAACGATCGCCGCTTGACGACGGATCATCCCGTCGAAATCATCGTGTTTGCCTGCGAGGAATCCTCCAGGTTCGGCGTGTCCACGATCGGGAGCAAGGCGATGGCCGGCTTGCTGGACAAATCGTCGCTCGCCGTCTTGAAGGATCGGGCCGGGCTGACGCTGGCCGAGGCATTTTCGCAATGCGGGCTCGATTTCGACGGCATCGGGCGATGCGCCCGCGGCAAAGAGGAGATCAAGGCGTTTTTCGAGCTGCATATCGAGCAGGGGCCGATCCTGGAAAATGAAGGCAAGCCGATCGGCATCGTCACCGGAATCGCGGCTCCAACGCGATATGAGGTAACCGTATGGGGACGCGCCTCGCATTCCGGGACGACTCCTATGAACGGCCGCCGGGACGCGTTCCTTGGCGCGGCCGAAATTTCGCTCGGGCTCGAAGCGGCGGCGAAAACGGACGTCGCCTACGGCACCGTGGCGACGGTCGGAGCGTGCGAGGTCAAGCCGGGCGCGATGAACGTCATCCCCGATACGGCGGAGTTGAAGCTCGAAATACGAGGCACGTCCGTCGAATCGAAAAGCAGGGTGTCCGAACGCTTGTTTGAAGTGATCCGAAAGATCGAAAAAACGAGAGGACTCGCAATAACGGTTAAGGAATTGAGCGACGAGCTTCCGACGACGCTGGACGGCGAAACGACGGAGTCTCTGTGCCGTCTGTGCGAGCGGGAGGGGGTTTCCTATCTGCGGATGACAAGCGGCGCGGGCCACGACGCGATGAACATGGCGCGGCTGTGTCCGACCGGGCTTGTGTTCGTTCCTTCCCATGCGGGCATCAGCCATTGCCGGGACGAATATACCTCGGCGGAGCAGATCGTTTCCGGCGCTTCGTTGCTGGAGCTGGCGGTGCGAAAATGGGCGTGCTCCTCCTGATGAAAAAGAATGGCAAAGGCATCTGAACAATCCTTCAAGGTTGAAGTATAATGATAAATTATAGAACAAGGAGAGAGACGAATGGAAAAAAATGAAAAAGTGAAGGTCCTTTTCAACCTGTTCGAGCTGGTCAACTTTTATTACGAGTCCAGGGACAAGCCGAGCGGCGTCAATTTTTTCGAGGAACTGGACCAATACTGCAAATTGCTTGACATTGACTTTGATGAATTCAAAAAGCAGTTCGGAATCAATACCGGGATCAATTAACCGAACCCGGTTCAGGGCTGCCGATACGAAAACCGAAGGGGCTGTTCCAAAAGGTCGAAATTGACCCGAGGGACGGCCCTTTTTGTCTTCTGTCGCGTAAAGTCTACTGGATTTACAGATATTTTTTTCCATTTATATTTGTGGCTGCCGACAATGACGCCCGGGAAAGCATTCCTTTATGATTGAAATTAGTTAGATTACCTAACGTTAGGAGTGATTTTCATGAAAGGAAGGCCGGAACCGCAAAACTATACGAGCATCCGAAGCGTGACCAAAGGAATTTTGAAGACGGAATACGGCCCGTTCTCCCTGTACTGCTTTTCGATCGCAAACGAATTCGAGAACGGAAGCGCCGCGGAGCATTTGGCGCTGGTGTACGGCGATGAGAAGGAATTGGCGGGACCCGTTCATTACCGCCTGAACTCGGCCTGCATCACGAGCGAAGCCTTTCATTGCATGCGCTGCGATTGCAAATGGCAGCTCGATACCGCGATGGAGCTGATCGCCCGGCAAGGGAAGGGCATTATCACGTACCACGCTTCCCATGAAGGAAGGGGCTTCGGCCTGGCGGCCAAGCTGGAGTCCTATAATTTGATGGACCGGGGGGTCCGCTCGTCGGACGCTTATATTCGAATGGGTTTGGGTTCGGAAGACCGCCGGGACTTTCGGGCGGCGGTGACGATTCTGCGGTATTTCGGCGTAAAGGAGGTCGTAATGCTCGGCAATAACAAGAAGAAAGCGGATGCCCTCAAAAACGCGGGAATCCGGGTGAGCGAAAGATGCTCGCTCATTTATGACGGCAACCTGGAGGAAGTGAAAACTTATTTAAAAGTGAAAGCGAACGACCCCGAGCAGGATCTGTTGAGGGCCGTGCTCTAAGGGAGGAGGGAGTTTGAAGACGATTTTGATTACCGGCGCCAGCGGCGATATCGCCGCGGCTTTAATCTCCTCCCTGAACCCGAGGGAAAACCGGATCATCGGTTTGGACCGGCAGCCTTCCGCCGCCGCCCGGGACATCGAGCTGCATTTATGCGACCTGTCCGATCCGGCGCAGCTTGGCGATTGCCTGAAACGGGCGCGCGAAGAATGGCTTGCCGACGTGGAGGCCGTCGTTCATTTGGCCGGCGTGTATCCGAACCTTCCTCTAGGCTCCTATCCGCCCGAACTGTGGGAAAAGGTGCACGCCGTCAACGTGGATTCGCTGTTCCGGATCGTACAGGCCATCCTGGCTTGCGAAACGACGTCCTTGCGCAATATCGTGATTACCTCGTCTACCGCCGCCAGGTCCGGCAGCCGGGACCCCGCGTACGCATCCTCGAAAGCGGCGCTGCTCGGATTGGCCAAAAGCTTCAGCGTGTCGTTGGCAGAGCGAAGGATAAGAGTGAACACGGTGCTTCCGGGAATTATCGAGACGTCCATGTCCGACGTTCAATCGCCCGAAAGAAAACAGTTCCATATCCAGCGAACGTTGGCCAAAACGATCGGCACCCCGGAGGAGGTAGCGAATGTCATCGATTTTTTGCTCAGCGACAAATCATCCTATTTATGGGGAACGACGATCGAAGTGAACGGAGGAATGACATGACGAACGGGCTGTTGATCGCAATTTGCGGGCTGGACGGAGCGGGTAAAACGACGCAAATCCAATTGCTGGACCGCTGGTTCAAGCAAAACGGCGAAAGGACCTTGGTGACCCGGCAGCCGACGGACTACTATCGCAAGGACCCCAGGGTTCGCGATTACCTGGACGACGGCAAATGTCCCGACATTAAAGCGATCGCGCTGCTTTCCGCGGCCGACCGTTTGTGGCAGATGTCCGCGGAGATCGAGCCGGCGTTGCGGGAAGGCGTCCATGTGATTTCGGATCGGTATATTTTCAGCTCGTATTCGGTGTTTTTGGCTCGGGGGCTGGATTATTCCTATTTGCAGCGGCTTTACGGCGACATTCGAATGCCGGATTTGACGGTTTTCCTGGATCTCGAGCCGGAAGTTTCCTTGCAGCGGGTGATGAGCCGGGACGGCAAGGAAAATATGAAGTACGAAGAGCGCGGGAGCGAAACGTTCAAGAAAATCCGCTCGAACTTTTACGCGGTGCTTCCGCAGGATTCGCTTATCGTCGACGCATCGAAGCGGCCGGAAGAAATCCATTCGGAAATCGCGCAGCGGCTTGGTCAAATTCGCGAGGCGGGAGTGATGCAAAGATGAAATTGAACGCGTTCATGGAAGGCGTTGCCCGTACGGAGGCATTGGAAAAGCCCGAAAAGCGGGAGCTTTTGTGCGAATGGGTGAGGGAGCGGATCGATTTGCGCGTGGTTCGCGGGTGGCTCGACGAGCTGGTCGAAACCGGCGACCCGGAAACGGTGGGCGACCTCGCGTCGCTCATGGAGCTTCATCCGTTGGGCTTCGAAAAATACGTCATTTGGAAATCGGAATGGAACGGTCCTCGCATGAGACTGCATTATTGGCCGGAAAACAAGTGGCCGTTCGAAAGCATCCACGATCACCGGTTCCATTTTTGCTCGGCCATCCTGTGCGGCAGCTATACCCACGAAAAATACGAAGTCAAAAAAACGGTGGGAGATCAAGTCGAGCTTGAGCTTACGGAAAAAACGCTGATGCGGGCGGGCGACGTTTACTACTTTCCCGCCGGTTCCTTTCATCGGGTGCTCCCCAGCGAAGAACTGACCTTGTCGTTAATCATCCGCAGCGGCGCCGTGCTTCCCTTTTCCAGGGTCATCGATCCGGAAACGAAAATACTCAGGCATGCGCACGGCGCGCAGCATAAATTCGTCCGCAAGCTCGAGCATTTGACGAAAGCGATCTCGCCATTGGTCGAAGCCGACAGCCGGTAGCAAGCGAGGGCTAAAAATGAACCAAGCAACGTTCACGTTCAAACCGCCGAAGGAAACGGATCGCGTCTGCCTGATCGGGTCGTTTAATCAATGGGATCCGGAAAAGGGGAAAATGAAGAAGACGGACGGCAATACGTTCGTGAAAGTGTTGTATTTGCAGGACGGCGACTATCCGTATTTATTCATGACGGACGAAAGCGAGTATTACACGGACCCGGACAACCGGCACAAGGAAAGGAACGAATACGGCGCCTACAATTCCGTATTGCGTCTGGGACGGAGGCCTCCCGATGTCGTTCATCGGCTGGATCGATGGGCGAACGGGGAAGTCGTCTTCAAGGTGAAAATCGCAAGCTCCGGCGGCGGTCCGGCTTCGCTGCGTCTTGTCGCCAACGAAACGGCGGCCTATGAGACGACCGCCTTTCTTGCGGATGGTGAATGGAACTATTACCTTTTTCGATTGCGCGATGAAGCGGTCGCACGGTCGGCGTTTACGTATTATTTCCTGTTGGACGGCGAGAAATATGCGGTGGCCGACGGCGTCTCCTCAAGGAAGCCCGAGCCGGACAAACGGTACGTCTACGATCCCGGGCGGCTTGGAAGTTCCCGGGTGCCGGCCTGGTTGACCCGGGCGGTTTTTTATCACATCTTTCCCGACCGCTTCGCCAACGGAAATCTTGAGAACGATCCGGAGCAAACGGAGAGGTGGGGAGAAAGGCCGACATTGACGAATTATTTCGGCGGCGACCTTCAAGGAGTGATCGACCGGCTCGATTATTTGTCCGGGCTTGGCGTCGACACTCTCTATCTCAATCCCGTTTTTGCGTCCCCTTCCAATCACGGGTACGATATCTCGGATTTTTACCGGATCGCGCCCCGTCTCGGCGATGAAAACCTGTGGCGGCAATTGGTTGCCGAAGCCCGCAAAAGGCGGATGCGGATCGTTCTGGACATGGTCTACAACCACACGAGCACCGAATTTTTCGCTTTTCAAGACGTCATGGAGAAGGGGGAGCGCTCCCGTTTTGCCGATTGGTATTATATCGAAAAATATCCCGTTGTCGTTAAGCCTAATCCCGATTATTCCTGTTGGTTCGATTACAAGCATATGCCGAAGCTGAATCTGGATAATCCGGATACGAAAGCTTATTTGCAGGAAGCGACCGTCTACTGGCTGCGCCAAGGGATTTCAGGCTTTCGGGTGGATACGGTCAAGGATATTCCGCACGCATTTTGCAAGGAAATGCGGTCTGTCGTCAAAGCCGTCAATCCGGAAGCCTGCCTGATCGGGGAAGTATGGGAGTCGGGTGAGCCGTGGCTTCGGGGGGATGAGTTCGACGGCGTTACCAATTATGTTTTCTGGGGGGCCGCCACCGATTTTTTTGCAAAGCGCGCAATCCCGCTTGAAGTCTTGATCGAAAACCTGAAACGGCAACTGTTCGAATATCCGTTTCCCCATTTGCTTGCGCAGGCCAACCTGTTGAGCTCGCACGATACGGTTCGCTTTTTGTCGGCCGTCGGCGGAAACAAGGCGGTATATTCGCAGGCTTATGCGTTCCTGTTCGCTTATCCGGGAGTGCCGCTCATTTACTATGGCGACGAAATCGGCCTCGAAGGCGGCGCCGATCCCGACAATCGAAGATGCATGATCTGGGACGGCCCCCTGCACGATGAAGGGATAAAAAGCCGTTTCGCCCGGCTGATCGCGCTGCGAAAGCAATATCGTCCGCTTCGGGAGGGAAACGCCGTCTTTCTGGAAGAGCTGGCCGCCAGCCGCATATTGGCCCTGAAAAGGGAGATCCGCGACGAAGAAGTTTATTTCTTTGCCAACGTTTCCGACAACCCGATAACGGTCGATTTGTCTTCCTGCGTCCCGGAGGACAGAAGAACAAGCTTGATCTATCCTTGCGAACGGGAAAATCCGGCCGCCCTCGCGCTCCAAGCGCGCGACTTTGCGTTCGTTTTCGCGAAGCGGCAACCTGAAAGGGGTGTTTTGCTTGAGAATAGAGGACAAATTTTTGATTGAAACGTCAAAGCTGCATCCGAACGAAGCGGATATCCGGGTGATGTGCGCGTCTTCGCTCGACTGGACCTATATTCTGGACCAGGCGTACAGGCACAATACGCTTCCCCTGCTGCATCACCACGTTCAAAACGTCGATTCCGTCGCCGGCCATGTAAAGCTCCTGCTCGCGTCCCACTATCAATTAAAGCAAATTATCGGGGAAAAGAAGATGGACGAGTTCGTCGCCGTGTTGCGGGCTTTTCACGAGCGGGGGATCCGGGCGATCGTCCTCAAGGGAGTTTATCTGGCGGCTTCGGTGTACCGCCATGCGGCGCTACGACCTTTCGGAGATATGGATATCCTCGTGCGAAAGGAAGACGCGGACAGCGTTTTTCGCGTCCTGAAGGCGATGGATTACACCCAAAGCGAATTCGACCGCGATACCGGGGAACAAAAGCCGTTGGGACAGGAGCGGCTGGAGGGATACGAACATGAGCTGCAGCATTACGGCGAATTCAGAAAACGATCGGCGTCGAAACCGGTCGTCAGCTTCAGCATCGACGTTCATCATCGGCTGAATACGATCTTCGACGACTTCTCCTACCCGATCGAGGAGGTCGTCGCAAGAGCGACCCGGGACACGATCGGGGACGTTCCCGTCTACCGGCTGAGCAACGAGGATTTTCTGACCCACTTATGCAGCCACCTGTACTGGCATACGCAATCGCTGCGGGATATTCTGGACGGAAAAGACGCGCAACTGCTTGCCTACTCCGACATCCGGTCCTTCATTCAAACGCATGACATCGACTGGACGCTCCTTTTCGACCGGGCCGCCGCGACGAAGCTGGACAAAGCGCTGTACTACACGCTGCATCACGGGCAGCAAATCTATGGCGACATCGTTCCGGACGCCCTGTATGAAACCTGGAACCAGGATTACCTGTCCGACATCTCCCGCTCCATTCACGATCGCTGGATTACGAGAAATTCGAAAATCAAAATCGGGAAGTGGAATCAGGATTTTATTGCCCGGCTGTTCAATCCCGAGCGATCGTCGTTCGCCCTGAGTTCGTTTTATGAAGATTATCTGGAACCGATCCTTCATCGCGGCGCGGTTTTAAAAGTCGTTGAGATGGGCGATCCCGACCGGACGTAAACGGGAAAAGGGGTGGCGCATGATACGGGCGGAGCATTTGACGAAGGAATACAAGCGCTATATCCGGAAGGAAGGGTTTTTATCCGGCCTCCGGAGCTTGATAAGCGCGGAGCATGAGGTGAAGCGGGCGGTAGACGATATCGGCTTCGAAATCGGAGAGGGAGAGACGGTCGGCTTTATCGGACCGAACGGAGCCGGGAAATCGACCACCGTTAAAATGCTGACCGGAATTCTCGTGCCGACGAGCGGTCTTGTCGAAGTGAACGGAATCGTGCCGTACAAAGACAGAATCGCCAACGCCCGCCAGATCGGCGTCGTTTTCGGCCAAAAGACGCAGCTTTGGTGGGATGTCCCCGTCATTGAAAGCCTGCGATTGCTGCGGGATATTTACAAAGTTCCGGAGCGGCGGTTCAAACAAAACCTGGAGCTGTTTTCCGAGTTGCTGGCGCTCGATGAATTTATGCAAACGCCCGTTCGCCAGTTAAGCCTGGGGCAGCGGATGAAGGCCGATTTGGCGGCGGCGCTGCTGCACGACCCGAGCCTGCTGTTCCTCGACGAACCTACGATCGGCGTCGATATCGTCGCCAAGGAGAAGCTGCGCGCGTTCATCAAGGAAATCAACCGGGAGCGGAAAGTGACCGTGCTGCTGACGACCCACGACATGGACGATATCGAAAAGCTGTGTTCCCGGATTATGATCATCGATCGCGGACAGGTCATTTACGACGGCAGCGTAGACCGGATCAAAAGCCGATTCGGAACGGGCCGGACGCTCGTCGTCGAATTCGAGAACCCGGTTCCCGATTTTGACGTGCCGAACGCCGAACTGGTCCGCAGCGAAGGGAGGCGAAAATGGTTTCGTTTTAACCGTTCCGCCACGTCTCCGTCCGCGCTGATCGCGCAGCTCGGAGCCCGTCATCCCGTCGTCGACCTGACGATCGAAGAGCCGGAGATCGAGGATCTGATCGGCCGAATTTATCGGAGCGGGACCGCAAAATCCGGGGTGATTTGATGAGGCTGTTCCGGTCGTTTTCGCGGCAGGCCTTTCATAATACGGCGGTCTACCGTTTCGATTTTTGGCTGCAGCTCGTCGCCGCTTGCCTGATGATGTACAGCGTCCATTGGGTCTGGAATACCCTGTATGCCCAGAGTCCGCAAGCCTTCGGAGTCAGCCTGCGGCAAATGATCGCGTACGGGATTCTGGGGATGGCGCTCGAAACCGTCTTCGCGCCCGGGCGCGGACCGCAAACGTATATGGCCGAGCAGGTTAAAACGGGATCGATCGATACGGATCTGTCGAAGCCTCTCGATTTCCATTTTCATATGCTGGCCCGCAATTTCGGCGAAACCCTGTTTCGGTTTTGCGCCCTGGTCGTGCCTTCTCTGCTCGTCGGAGCCGCATTTCTCGGATTGCAGCCTCCGCCCGGCTTCGGGAACCTTCTCTTGTTTCTCGTCAGCCTTCTGCTGGGATATTTCGTTTTATTTTCCTTGAACTTTCTCGTCGGCACGGCGGCCGTTTTGACGCTCGATATCGGCAGCGTCAGTTGGGCATACAACGCGTTGCTTCGGTTTTTCGCCGGGCAAATGGTGCCCTTCTGGCTGTTTCCGGACTTCCTTGAGGCGGTTGCCCGCTGTTTGCCGTTCCAGAGCATTTACTATATTCCCATCACCATTTACATCGGAAAGGCGGACGGGGCGGCGGCGCTGGAGGGCATTCTGCTTCAAGCCGGCTGGGCCTTGCTGCTGCTGGCCGCATGCAGGCTTGCGTGGAATCGGGTACAGTCCCGACTGATCGTTCAAGGAGGTTAAGCGCATGGCGTTTCATTTTCGGATTTACGCCAGGATGATCCGCATCTCCATGCAGTCCCGCCTGCAGTATCGTTCCGACTTTCTGGCGGGAATCGCCGGAATCGTCATTTTTAACGCCGTCAATATCGGCTTGATCGGCATTATCGTCACCCGTTTCGTCCATCTGAACGGCTGGTCCGTCTGGGAGCTGCTGTTCCTGTACAGCCTGTGGATTCTGGGCCACAGCCTGTACAGCCTGTTTTTCTGGCATTTCAACTCGATGGAAACGTACTTGCTGAAAGGCACCTTCGACCAGTTTTTGATCCGTCCGGTCAGTCCGCTGCTGCAGCTGCTCGGCCGGGAAGTGCAGTATCTGGGAGCCGGCGACGCCGCGGTCGGCATCGCCGGCCTCTCGATCGCGTACGCGAAGCTGGATCTGGACTGGAGCGTATTCGACTGGCTGTATTTCGGGCTGGCGGTCGTTTCCGGAACGGGAATCGAGGTGGCCGTCTTCTGGACGATCGCAAGCCTGGCCTTCTGGACGAAGCGTTCGTTGACCGCGACGTCCGTGATCTGGCGACTGAATTCTTTGGTGCAGCAATATCCGGTCGACATTTTCGGCTCGTGGTTTCGGGTTTTCGTTACCGGTTTCGTGCCGGTAGCGTTCATGAATTACTATCCCTCCCTTGTCTTGCTGGGGAAAGACGGGGACGCCTTCATCCCGTACCTGTCTCCTGTCGTGGCCTTGATCTCTTTGCTGGTCGCTTCGCGGATTTGGCGGCTGGGCGTAAACCGCTATGCAAGCTCGGGAAATTAATGCGAGGAGACCTTATGACTTTATCCAAATTGCAGGTATTGACCAACGAACCGGTCAATTCCCGGTATTGGCATATGATCGTCGACGCATCGGCTTTGCGGGAGGAGGCGAGGCCCGGCCAGTTTTTCAATATCCGGTGCTCCGAGACTTATATTCCGCTTCTGCGCCGGCCGTTCAGCCTGTTCAGAATCGACAAGCGAAGCCGGACGCTCGAGTTCCTCTACCTGGTCAAAGGGGCGGGCACGGAACGATTGGCCCGGACGAAGCCGGGCGAAATGCTGGACGTTTTCGGGCCGCTCGGCAAGGGCTTCGATTTGCGGAGCGGCGGCGGCGCGATTCTTTTGCTGGCCCGCGGCGTCGGCGTTGCGACGTTGTCCGCGCTTGCCCAGAAAGCGGCGGAGCGGGGGATCGCCTGCATCACGATTCTCAGCGCCAAAACCCGAGGCGACGTGCTGGCGGAAGAAATGCTGCGAAGTTACGGGGCGGAGGTGCATATCGTAACGGACGATGACGGCAGCAGCGATGTGGCGAACGTAAGGGCGCAAATGGAGGATTTGATCGAAAAGCATCGGATCGAGGCTGCCTACACGTGCGGATCCAGAAGGCTTTCCAGGCTTTTGCAGGAGGTTGCCGCCGAAAAGCGGCTGTTCGCGGAAATTGCGTTGGAGGAAAATATGAGCTGCGCGATGGGCGTTTGTTTTGCGTGCGTTTGCGAAATCAGGGATTCCGGCGGCGCGTTCCGGACGGTTCGGATTTGCAAGGAAGGTCCGGTTTTTCCTTTGGAGCAGGTGGTGCTTGCATGAGCGATCCGTTCGTCGAGCCGTTGCGCCTGGGAGTGAATATCGGCGGGCTCGCGCTGCAAAATCCGGTTATGCCGGCCTCGGGGGCCTTCGGAGAAGGCATGGAAAGCGTCATCGATTTCAACGCGCTCGCCGCGGTCGTTCCCAAAAGCATTACGAAGTACCCGCGAAAGGGGAATGCGACGCCCCGGGTTTGCGAGGTTTCGGCCGGAATGATCAATTCGATCGGCATTCAAAGCCCGGGAATCGATCATTATTTATCCGAAACGCTCCCTTATTACCGAAAATTCGACGTTCCGCTGATTTCGAGCATTTCGGCCGACTCCGTCGCCGAATTTGCGGAAATGGCCGAGACGATCGGCCGCGTGGAATCCGTGGCGGCGTTGGAGCTGAATATTTCTTGCCCTAACCTCAAAGGGGACGGCCGCGCATTCGGCATGGACCCGGAAACGACCCGGGAGGTCGTATGCCGGGTAAAGGAAGCGACCGACAAGCCGGTCATCGCGAAGTTGACCCCGAATGTGACCAGCATCGAAGAGATTGCCCTTGCGGCGGAGGAGGGCGGAGCGGACGGCCTTACCGTGGCGAATACGCTGCTGGCGATGGCGATCGACATCGATACGCGGAAGCCGAAAATCGGCAATCGGATGGGCGGGCTGTCGGGACCCGCGGTCAAACCGATCATCGTGCGCATGATTTACCAGGTCCGGCAAGTTTCCGGGCTTCCGATTATCGGCTGCGGAGGGGTGATGAGCGGCGCGGATGCCATCGAAATGATGCTGGCCGGGGCCAGCGCCGTTCAAGTCGGGACGGCAAGCTTCGTCGATCCGTCCGCCATGCTGAACATTATTCGCGAGATTAAAAATTATATGCAAAAACACCGAATAATAGATATAAACGAAATTGTCGGAAAAGTCGAAACCGGCGGCACGGATCCGTCGCAAATTCATTATTATTGACACAAAGGGGACATCGTCGATTGGGCAACTTTGCGGATGTGCTTATCGAGACGGGCAGGCGGAAAAGCAGCGTTCTGGTCGTGGGATTGGATCCGGACGTTCGTTTTTTTCCGGATTTCCTGGCGGAAAGGGCCGGCGGCTCCGCCCGGCGGGCTTCCGAAGCTATTTACGAATTCAATAAAATCGTGATCGATTCCGCGGCCGATTCCGTCATCGCGGTCAAGCCCCAGCTTGCGTATTACGAAATTTACGGAAGCGACGGCATGCGGGCGTTGGAAAAAACGATCGACTACGCCAAATCCCGGGACCTGATCGTCATCAACGACGCCAAAAGAGGAGACATCGGACCGACTTCCGCGGCTTACGCGCGCGCTTTTTTGGGGGACGGACCGTTGGCGGGGGATATGGTGACCGTAAATCCCTTTCTGGGAACGGACGGCTACATGCCTTTCATCGAAGCCGCCGGGGAGAACGGCAAGGGCGTGTTTTTGCTGTTGAAAACATCCAATCCTTCTTCGGGGGAGATCCAGGGAGCGAAGCTGGAAAGCGGGCAGACGCTTTGCCTGGAGATGGCGGAACGGTTCCATCGCTTGGCCGGCCGGACGCGGGGGGTGAACGGGTTTTCGTATATCGGCGCGGTCGTGGGGGCTACTTATCCCGAAGAAGCCCAAATCCTCCGCAAAACGATGCCAAGTTCGATTTTTCTCGTTCCGGGCTTCGGGGCCCAAGGCGGAAAAGCGGAGGATCTGGGGGCGTTCTTCGATCAAGACGGGAACGGCGCGGTTGTGTCGGCGTCGAGAGGAATCATTTACTGTTATGCGGACGACCGGGATTGGAAAAAAACGACGGAAGGCGAAATGCGCGGGCGGATAACGGAAGCGGCCGAAAAGGCAAGGGAGCAAATCAATGGCGCCAGGTTTAGCCGGCGGTAAAACGCAACAGAAAGGGACGGGCGGCGAAGCGTCGCCCTGTCCCTTTTTTCATTTGCTTTTCGCTGATTCTCACATTTGATGTTAGATTAAAATGGAGATTCGGACATAAGATTCACGCCATTTTTGTCATTATACACATGCCGAACCAGCATCTTACTTGTTATAATCGTGTTAAATCGATATTTCGATACATAATTGCCATCATTTTCATTCAAAAGGGTGATGTTTATGTAGCCAATATGTTATTGTTTTTAACATAAAAGGATATATATTTGGGAGGGAGTCATATGAAAAAGTTTAAATGTATCGTATTCGGTCTTTTGTCGGCCGTCCTTGTCCTAGCGAGCGGATGCGCCTCCGAACCGGAACGGCCTGCCGCTTCACCCGCCGCGACGCCGGCCGCCTCGACCGCCTCGGCCGAGGAAGCTCCGAAATCCGGCGATTTGTCGGAAACGCTGCCCTCGCCGGAAAAAACGGATATCGCGTTTCGGCTGAATTGGAAGATCAAGGGGGAGTTCGCTCCGTTTTACGTTACGAAAGAACGGGGCATTTTCGAAAAATACGGGCTGGACGTGGAGGTCATGGAGGGGAGCGGTTCGACGCCGGCGCTGCAGGCCGTCGCCCAAAAAAACGACGATTTCGCCGTCGTGTCCACCGTCGAGCCTTCCCAAGGCATCGGGGAAAATATGCCGGTCAAGATGATCGCTTCCTATATGACGAATTCGCCGCTCGTCATCCTGTCGTTTCCCGATAACCCGGTAAAATCGCCGAAGGATCTGGAAGGCAAAGAAATTGCGATGTCGCCGACCTCTACCTTTACGAAGCTGATCGACAAGTTTATGGAAACGAACGAGGTCGATGCCTCGAAGGTTACCCAGGTTCATCTGGAGTCATCCGCCCGCAACTCGGCTTTTTTAACCAAGCAAGCCGACGCGATCGAGGTGTTCTCCACAAACGAGCTTCCGATGTTCGAACAGAAGCTGGGAGTAAAGCTGGAAACGATGTTTGCGAAGGATTACGGCTATAACGTGGCGGGGCTGACGTTGGTGGCTCACAACGATTTTCTTGCGGAAAATCCGAACACGACCAAGCGATTCCTGGCCGCTATCGACGAAGGCTTGAAATATACGATGGAAAACCCGGAGGAAGCGGCGAAAATCATGAAAGAACTGTTTCCCGAAACGGTTGACGAGCAGCTTTTTGTCGATCAAATCCATCGTACGGCCGAATTGCTGGATAACGAAGCGCATCCTTACGGCTGGATGAACGAAGAAAGCTTTGCGGCCACGTTGGACATTCTGGAAAGCACCGCGCTGATCAAGGCGCGCAAGGACCTGTCGGCCTACTACACGAACGATTATTTGCCGGCGCGGTAAACGAACGAATAAGTTTCGGCATTCCGGAAAGGAACATGCTCATGAGTGAAAAACCGATGCAGCTTTTGTTGGAAAAACCGGTTAAACCGGGCGGCTATGTGAAATTGAAATGGAGGCAGGTTTCCCAGGGCATCTCCGTCACCATGACGCTGGCCGCCCTCCTGATCGTCTGGCAGGCTCTCTACTGGGTATTCCCGATCCCCGAGTACCTCGTTCCTTCCCCGTTGCGCATCGCGGAGCGGTTCATTCAGGATTTCGCTTCGTTGATGAGGCATGCCGGGTATACGCTGACCGAAGTGCTGGCCGGATTTTTTCTAAGCGTTCTGATCGGCATTCCCGTCGCTATCCTGATCGTATCGTACCGGTATTTTGCGAACACCGTCTATCCCATTCTCGTAGGCGTCCATTGCATTCCGATGGTCGCGATGGCGCCGCTGCTGGTCATCTGGTTCGGCTACGAGATGAAGACGAAAATCTTGATCGTGTTCCTCATTTCGTTTTTTCCGATCGTCATCAACGCGGTGATCGGGCTGCAATCCATGGACAAGGAAATGTACAGCCTGGCGAGATCGATGAGGGCGTCGAGGCTGCAAATTTTCACCTATTTTCGTTTGCCCAAGGCGCTTCCCAGCATGTTCGGGGGCTTTAAGGTCGGCATCACTTTGGCGGTGGTCGGGGCGGTCGTGGCGGAATTCGTGGCGAGCTCGCGAGGAATCGGATACCTCCAGCTGGTGGCGAACTCCCAGCTCGACACGACGTTGGAGTTCTGCGCGTTATTCATCCTTGCCGTCATGGGAATCGGCCTGTTTTATATCGTGCATTTTATCGAGCGGCTGGCGATGCCCTGGCATCAAGGCTTGAAAAGGAGGTCGTAAACATGAGCGGCAAATCGATCGTTCTGGATCAAGTCGAAAAAGTATACGATACCCGGACAGGGCCTTTGCACGCGTTATCCCGGATGTCCTTGTCCCTGGAAGCCGGCTCGTTCGTTTCCGTCGTCGGCCCCAGCGGCTGCGGCAAAAGCACGCTGATGAATTTGATGGCCGGCCTCGATTCGACGCCTTACGGATCGATTCGCATAAACGGCGAGGAAATCGACGGTCCGGTGGACGGCAATGCGGTCGTGTTTCAAAAGGACGTGCTGCTCGATTGGCGCAATGTGATCGACAACGTGCTGCTTCCGCTGGAAATTCAGGGAGTCGGCTGGTGGTCGAGGCCCAACCGGAAGACAAACCGGGAGCGCGCGCAAGAATTGCTCGAACTCGTGGGGTTAAAAGGTTTCGAAAACAAATATCCCTACGAGCTGTCTGGCGGCATGCGGCAGCGGGTGTCGATTTGCAGAGCCTTGATCCAGGAGCCCGAGCTTCTTTTTATGGACGAGCCGTTCGGAGCCTTGGACGCCCTCACCCGGGAGCAGATGATGTATGACCTGTTGAAAATTTTCGCCAAGTACCGGTTTACGTGCATTTTCATTACGCACAGCATCGAGGAAGCCGTGTTTTTATCGGATCGGGTGCTGGTGATGAGCAATCGTCCGGGCCGCGTGGTCGAGGACATTCTCGTCGATCTCCCGCGCCCCCGCAACAGCGATACGCGGATCCATCGGAAATTTTCCGAGCACGTGAACGACATCCGGTCGATTTTCAAGGCGCAGGGTATTTTGTCGGAATTGTAGCTTCGCAAGAAATGGCGAGATATGCGGCGCAAATCGGTTCTTTTCGGTTGCAAAACTTCCGGTTCGAGGGAAAGAAGGTGCCGAATGGGAATTACCGTTAGAGAAGCTATGAAAATCGGAGGACTGACCCGTTGCGAGGTCGTCGCGGGCAAAGACGGACTGGACCGGACGATCGATTTCATTACCGTCATGGAAGTGCCGGATGTCATTCGCTGGCTGAAAGGAAACGAACTGCTGCTCACCAGCCTGTATCCCATCAAGGAAGATGAGGAGGCGATTTCGAGAGTGGCGGATCAACTGAACGAGGTGGGAAGCTCCGCATTGGCCATCAAGACGCGACGCTTTGTCCAGGAAATTCCGCAGGTCATCAAGGACGCGGGGGATCGTCTCCGCCTTCCGATCATTGAAATCGACAACGAAGTTTCCTATCTGGACATTATGACCCCTCTGATGGAAGTGATGATCCGCAAATCGGATCCGGGAAGAGAGCGGCTGGAATCGTTCTTCCAATGGACGACCGAGCTGGCGATGGGGGGCAAGGGAATCGCGGCGCTGATCAAGGCCGTGCAGCAGATGACGGACAATATGATTACGGTAGGATCCGAAATTCCCGCGCAGGAAGCTTTTTTCCAGGGGAGAGGCGTCGAACCGCTTACCCGAATGCAGAAAAAGGAGCTGAAGTCGGCGAAGCGCACGATCCGGATGCAGCGGATGCTCGACGGTCAACCGACGTCTTGCATCGTGACTCCGCTGTTGTTCAATGACGAGCTTTACGGCGATATTACGTGCTGGCAAACCGAGCGGGAGTTTCTGGAGCGCGATTTTCACGTGCTGGACCGGACCATGCCGCTCATGGCGATGGAATTTCTCAAGGCGATTACCAAGTCCGACGTGGATCAGACCTATAAGGACGACTTTTTATCGGCGGTGCTGCACGGGCAAGTTCAGGACGATTCCGGCGTCATCGCGAAAGGGAAGCAGTTCGGCTGGGATTTGACCCAGCATTATCAGATTTTATCGATCGCGATCGAGGAATCGCTGAAGTATCAGGAACGGAAAAGAAGCATGCTGCTTAAAGTCGTCGACCTGTTCCGTTTCGGAGACCGCAAGGCGATCGTGACCCTGCAGAAGGAGCTGATTATCGTTCTCTATCCCCGGAAGGACGGGAACGGCAAGGAAGGCTTGCTGTATCGAAACGATCCGCAAAAAGAGCCTGTCATGCGCGTCGCGGAATCGATCCAGCGCCATTTGTCGGAGGAGTTCGACGACTTGAAAATCACCGTAGGCATCGGCAGATTTTATCCCGGGCTGAAGGGAATTCATCAAGGCTACGCCGAGGCCGTCAAGGTTATCCGGTTGGGAAAACCCATCTGCGGAGAAAAGAAAATCATTCACTACGAAGATTTGGGCGTATTCCGCCTGCTTAGCGAGCTGTGCGATTCGGACGAGCTGGAAAGTCTGTATTCGGAGACGATCGGCAAGCTGGCGGAATACGACTGGATCAGCAATTCCAATCTCGTGCAGACGCTCCAGGAGTATTTCGCGAATAATTGCATGCTGGCCGAAACGGCCGGAAAGCTTTTTATACATGTCAATACGATGAAGTACCGGTTTCAGAAAATCGAGCAAATCACCGGATGCAGCCTGCACGATTCGGAACAACGGCTGCTGCTGCATGTCGGCCTTAAAATACATCAGGTTTTGTTTTCGGACATGCCGTAGCGGCTCCGAAAATCCGGAATGAAAAATCGGCCCCCGTCAACCGGGAGCCGATCAGAAGAAAAGGCTATCGCGCAACCGCTTCTGCCGCCGCGGCCGGTTGCCGTTTGCGTTCCAGCAGGAAGCCGGCAACGGCGCCGCCCAGCGAACAGAGCGCAAGTGCCGACGCGAGATAAGGCACGTATGACAAACCGGCGTACGTGATGACGACCCCGCCGAGATAGGCGCCTCCCGCGTTGCCGGCGTTCATCACCGAGTGGCTGGAGCTGGAGGCGAGCAGCGGGGCTTTCGCCAGCGTCATAATGCGCACCTGAACGCCGGGCAGCACGGCGAACGCCGCAACCCCCCATATAAATACGGAAGCGACCGCCAACGCCGAATTCGGAAAGGCAAACGGCAACAGGGCGAGGATGACGGCCAGCGCGGCCAAAACCATGACGGTCGATCCCATCGGCCTCCAGTCCGCGAGCTTGCCTCCGAGCAAGTTTCCGAGCGTAATTCCGATCCCGAACAGGACGAGAATCCAGGTGACGCTTGCTTCCTGAAAGCCGCTGATGTCGATCAGAATCGGCGTGATGTACGTAAAGAGCGAAAACAAGCTGGCGCAGCAGAAGGCCCCGGTCAGGAGCGTCACCATCACCTTGCGGTTGAACAAGCCGCGAACCTGGTCGGACAGATTCGACGATTCGCCCGAGCCGATGACGGGGATGAACCTGGCGATGCCCAGCAAAGCGACGACGCCGAGCAGGGCGATGGCCGCAAACGAGGCTCTCCAGCCGAATTGCTGTCCGATGAACGTGCCGAACGGAACGCCCACGATGTTGGAAATCGACAAGCCGGCGAGCACCATCGAGACGGCCGCGGCTCTGCGTTCCGGGGCGACGAGCTTGGACGCCATAATCGTGCCGGCGCCGAGAAACGTTCCGTGAGCGAGCGCGGTGACGATCCGGGTCACGATCAGAAACGGATAGTTCGGCGCGATGACGGACAGGACGTTGCCCGCGATAAAGATGCCCATCAGGAGCAGCAGCAAAAGCTTGGGCGGAACGCGGTGCGTCGCGACGGTCAGGACGGGAGCGCCGAAAGCGACGCCGAGCGCGTAGCTTGTAATCAGCTGTCCCGCCTGGGGAATCGTCACGTTCAAATCCGCGGCGACGTTGGGCAGCAGCCCCATGATCACGAACTCGGTCATGCCGATGGCGAAAGCGCCGAGCGTCAAGCAGTACAAGGAAAACGGGAAACGCTGTTTTTTCGCCCGCGGTCGGGCGGCGTAAGGCTGTGCTGCATTCATGAGACGGTCCTCTTCCTATCCGTTGAATCCCCGCAGGGGCGGCCTTGTTTTTTTATGTGGCCGCAATAGCACAGTATAGTCTCTATTCGGGAGCCTGGCAAGGCCAAATATTGACAGGGCGCGGGCCGTTTTCGCCGCTGCCGGACGTTTCCCGCGGTTATACGCCAAGCGCTTGCAAGCCGGCCTGGTTCAGCAAGTTCCACGGCTTGTTGTAATGCGGCTGGAAGAAGAAGTCGACGAACCCGAGCTCCTCGATCGTCATCCGGTTTTGGATGCAGACCGACAGCGTGTTGATCGACTGCGTCAAGTCGGCTTTCGAGAGCACCTGCGCGCCGACGATCCTTCCGCTTTCCGCTTCATAAACGACTTTGAGAAGCGCCTTCTCGTAAGCGGGCATAAATTCGGGGCGATAGCTGTCTTCTATTGTGATTTCTTTCACATTCAACCCCGCGTCAAGAGCCGCTTGTTCCGTGAGCCCCGTCGAGGCGATGTTGTAGTCGAAGATTTTAATGCCCGACGTTCCCTGGGTGCCCAAATATTTGGTCGTCGGCTTCACCAGATTGCGGGCGACGAGCGTTCCCATGCGGACGGCGTTCGTGGCGAGCGGGATGTAGGCGGCCTGCCCTGTCGGATTGTAGCGGATCGCGCAGCTGTCTCCGGCGGCGAATACGTCCGGCTTGCTCGTCTGCATGTATTCGTTGACGACGATGGCTCCGTTCGGGAGCATGTCGACCTGATTTTTCAGCAGCTCCGTATTCGGACGAAAGCCGATGCAAAGAATGACCATGTCGGCTTCATATTGGCCTTTCGTCGTGACGACCCGGGTCACTTTGCCCGCTTCTCCGGCAAAAGCGGTCACGGTTTGCCCGAGCGCCAGACGAATGCCGCGGGCTTCGAGCTCCGTCTCGACCTTGTCCGTAAATTCCCGGTCCAGGTATTTGTACAAAACGCGCGGCGTGTTGTCGATGACGGTGACCCGCTTACCGAGCTGCTCGAACGCTTCGACGAGCTCGATGCCGATGTAGCCGGCTCCGACGACGACGACGCGTTTCGCGCCGGCCGCTTTTTGGATGATCGTTTGCGCGTGGCCGTAATTTTTGCACAATAAAATGTTTTCAAGCTCCATGCCTTCCATTTTCGGCACGATCGGCCACGACCCCGTCGTCACGACGAGCTTGTCGTATGTGTCTTCGCGGGTTTCGCCGGTCGTCAAGTCGCGCACGCGAACGGTGCGGGCTTCCGTATCGACGGCGAGAACGTCGTGCCGCATGCGGGCGGTTACGCCTAACTCCGCAAGCTTGCCGGGGTTCGAATAGAAAAGGTCTTCGGCGTTGCGGACGACGCCGCCGACATGCAAGGCGATGCCGCACGAGAGGAAGGAGATATTGTCGTTCCGTTCGTATACGGTAATTCGGGCTTCGGGATAGAGTTTGGCCATTTGGGTTGCGGCCGCGGTTCCGGCATGGGTGCAGCCGATGACGATGACTTTCATGGGAAGGCCTCCTTTTTGAACGTTGATTGTGAATCATTTCACATGTAACTATATATTGTGATTTAATTCACAATCGTTTGTTGGATTTATCATATTCGATTTTTCGCCAGCTGGCAACCATTTTTGTGAAAAAAGGCACAATTATTTTTTGTTAGGGCATTCTCCGCCGGTTGCATGGAAGAGGCCGGACGCCGATAATAAATGTTAGGGTTAAACGGACGGGAGGAGACAGCATGAACGAAGTTTTAAAGGTTACGTTAAACGGAGATTTGGATTCAGTCGTCGAATCCGCCATCGGTGCGGCCGTCGCCGAGTCGATTCCCGCGATTTTTTCTTTTATTTTCTCCAATTTTGTCGGGATTCTGCTTTTGCTTTTGGCGTTCTTTTTGATTGCGGTGCTCGCCGTGCTATGGCTTAAACGCAAAATCGTCAAGCGTTGGCTGGACAAGGCGAGGTTCCGGCATCGGGAAGCGTCCGCGAAGCTGAACGGGCTGATTTTGTCGGATACGTTCAAGGATTTAAATAACGGATTCATTCAAGGTTCGACCCGCCAATCGCTGGAGCGGCTGGAACAGGCGGTGCTGGCGGCTCGCCGGCAGGCGGAGCAGCTGCAGTCGAGATTGAGCGCGCAGAAGGTCCCGTTTTTTTCGCTGATCGGTCCCGTTCGGCATATCGGCCGGTTGAACGCCGAAGCGAACGCCCTGCTTTCGCAGTCGAAGCGGTACGAGCAGGAACTGGCCGGAACCGAGCGGTTGGCCGGCGATATGAGGTCTTCGGTCGGCCCGGTGCGCCAGAGGGCGGAGGAGCTTGCGGTTCGCCTGGATGCCGTTTCGGCGGAAACCGGTTATCCGCTTGACGACCTAAGGGCGGCTTTGGAGCGAACGCAAGCGACGATCCGCCAAGCGGAGTATTCCGGCAGCTTCGATGCGCTGAAGGCGCAGGACGATATTCGCAAGGCGCAGCACGAGGCCGATGCGCTGGAGCGACAAATCGCCGAATTTCGGAAAAGCGCGGATATTTTCCGGGAAATAAAGCGGCGAACCGAGCGGCAGCTCGAACGGATTGCAGTCGAGCGCGGCCAAGAGGCGAACGAAGTCTCGATCATCGTCCGGCAATCCGGGGAGATCGTCCGCCTTTTGGAGGAGTCGATGCAAACGGGAAAAGCGGTCGACCTTCGCGCAGCCGCGGCCGAGCTCGAGCAATTGTTCAAGCGGGCCGCGGCGGACGGCTGAAACGAACTCCGAAGCCCACGGCTTTCATCCGATCGCCATATCGGCGTGCGCCGACCGCAGCTATAAGGTGTTTCGCAAGCTGGAGCGCCAAACGCCGTGAACTTTGGAGGCATAGCGGCTTATGATAGGGTATAAAGATTTGAATAGCGGCCCCATGGGCCGCCAGGGACAAGAAGTTGACAGACTTTTTCGAATAGTTGTAAGATAACAGCATGAAATCCGATTCGAATTCGGCCCGGACGGCGGGCATAAGGAGGGCGCGGCGATGAGAAAGCAAGGAAACGGTTTTCGTTTGCCCGACAACGCGATCATACCCGAACGCGCCTTATGCGGCTTCAGGCGGCCGAGACGAAGTATTCGAACGAGTACGGCCCGAGGAAAGCATGTGACAAGCTGCGTTTCGCTTCCGGTCAGCGCCTGATGGCGCTCGGGGGCGCATGCGCGGCTTTTTATTTTATATGAGCCGACTTCAAACTCAGGGGTGAAAACGATGAGCAAAAGAAGCAGCATAATCGCCGCGTCCGACGAGATGGTCTTTCAAAATTTGTCGGAAAGCCGTCTCTCCGTCGACGACGTGATGGACCGAATCGTCAAGTTCATGGCCCGGGATCCCCAAAGCGTCTACCATTTCGTCATCGGAACGGACAGCCAGGTGCACCGCGGGCATACGAAGTTCGTCACCGGCATCGTCGTTCATCGTTTGGGCAAAGGGGCGTGGGCATGCTACCGCCAGCTGGCGCTGCCGCGCGAGCTGACGTCGATCAAGGAAAAGCTCACGCTGGAAACGTCCTTATCGCAAAGCGTCGCCCATTGCTTCGGCGAGGAGGCGATCGGCCGGATGGAGGAGCTGCTGCTGCCCTACGTTTATCAGGGCGCCATGCTGGAGACGTACATCGATATCGATGCCGGCACGGAGCCGATCGTCAACAAAACGTCGCTTTACGTTCAGGAAATGGTGGAGCGAGTGGAAGCGATGGGCAGCTATGCGCCGCGGATCAAACCGGATTCGATCGTGGCGTCGTCCTATGCGAACCGCTTTACGAAAAAGCCCGTGCGCCGCGTCATGTAGCCCCGCTTCGCCGTCCCCCGTTTCGGATTTTTCGTGGTACAATATCCCTAATCAGGTTCCAGTACGAATTGGCGCAAGCGGGAGGTCGAGCCGGTGCAGGATATCGAATTTTTGCGGCACTTTCCCTTTTTCGAGCATTTGGAACGTCATGAGCTGGAAGCATTCGCTCCCCTGTTCGTAACGAAAACGGTCGATAAGGGCACGTATTTGTTTTGGGAAAACGAAGAAGGCGACGAAATGTACCTGATCCGCTCCGGGGTCGTCGAAATATTTCGCAGCGACGAGGATCGGGAAATTATTTTGGCGATCTTCAATGCGGGCGACTTTTTCGGGGAAATGGCGCTGCTCGGGGAAGAGCGGAACCGCTCGGCTTCGGCCCGGACGCTTGCCAAGACGACGCTGTACGCAGTCAAGCGCGAGCATTTTCAGGAACTGTTGAGCGGGAATATGACGATTTATTTCAAAATCTTGAATGCGGTTATGGAACGCCTGCGCGCCGCGAACGAAATGATATCCGATTTGACGATTACGCATGCGCGGACGAGAATCGCCCGGCTTCTGCTGCGGCTTTCCGAAAAGCGCGACAAGTCATCGGGAGAGGTATCGCTCGGCATGAAGCTGACGCACCAGCAACTGGCCAATATGACGGGCACGGTTCGGGAAACGGTGACGAAGGTACTGTCGGAAATGCAAAACGAGGGGCTGATCCGGATTGTCAATCGGGAAATCATCATTTGCGAGCTGAACAGGCTGAAGAAAACATCCGGACTGTAACGTTCAAAAATTGCCCCCGCACAACACTGTTTGCCCGGACTGATTATTGAGGTTTGCGGCAATACTGTTTCTCTAGACCCACACGCATTCTGTCCTTTACGATAGAAAGACAGATTACCGGCGGACGGGTGGAGGAACAATGGAAAACACGTACAACAATTTAAAGCAAGGCGAAAGAGGCGCCTGGATCAGCATCCTGGCCTACATCTTCCTCTCCGGTCTCAAGCTGTTCATCGGTTATATCGCCTTGTCCGAAGCGCTTTGGGCGGACGGGCTGAACAACGCGACGGACATTATCGCTTCGGTCGCCGTACTGATCGGACTTCGCATTTCGCGCAAGCCTCCGGACGCGGATCACCGCTACGGTCATTTCCGGGCGGAAACAGTCGCATCGCTCGTCGCTTCTTTTATTATGATGGCGGTCGGACTCCAGGTTTTGTTTCAGGCCGTCTCCAAATTCCGGGTCCAATCCTACGAATCTCCCGACATGATCGCCGGCTGGACGGCCATCGGTTGCGCGGTCGTCATGTACTTCGTGTACTTGTACAATATCCGTCTCGCCCGCAGAATCGGAAGCGCCGCGCTGACGGCGGCAGCCCAGGACAACCGCTCGGACGCGCTCGTCAGCGCGGGGACGTTCGTCGGCATCGTCGGCTCGCAATTCGGATTGCCGTGGCTCGACCCGCTGACGGCGCTTGCGGTCGGGCTGATCATCTGCAAGACGGCGTGGGATATTTTCCGCGACAGCTCGCACGCCCTTACGGACGGCTTCGACGCCGCCGAGCTTCAGGCGATCCGGCAAACCGTCCGCGGCATATCCGGCGTCAAAAAAATCATCGACGTGAAAGCAAGGGTTCACGGAAACAATACGTTCGTCGACATGACGATTGCGGTCGAGCCGGAACTTAACGTAAGCGAAAGCCACGCGATCACGGAAAAGATCGAGCGGCGCATGCTCGAGGCGCACGGCATCGCGCATGCGCATATTCATATCGAGCCGTTCGAATCCGCCGCGAAATAAGCGGGGTTCGAACGGACTCGCTTCAGTTGAGGGACTTGGCGGGCTTCGGCGACCAGTTGATAAAGATGGCCTCGAAGACGGGAATCCTTTTCAACAAAAAATGCGCGGCTACGGGAATGAAAATGCCCATTAACGTGAACTCGACGAGGTTAGGCTGGATATGAAAAGCTTCGTTGACCAGATTGTTAATCGGAAAGTGAAGATACATAACGGTCATGGTCATGCCGCCCAGTTTGACCATGACGTTATATTTGGGACGGATGATTTCGCACAAGCAATAGCTTAAGGCGAAAAGAACCAATAAGCACGAAAGCGGAATGAGCAGCGCGAAGACGAAATTTCCGTACACGTTGTATTTCATGTCCATTCGAAAATCGATCGCCCCGGCGTGTCTAAGCAAAACGAACGCAACGGACCCGGCCAGCGCCAACAAGGGGATCCCAATTTTTTTGATCGAATTTACGATGATATCTTTAAAATAGTATCCGATCGCGTAATAGACGAGGGCAAGCGGCACGACATCCGCATTCCACGGAACGGACAGCGCGGACCAATCGACAACGAACGAAAGTACATAGCATGCCGCAACGATCGCAAACTGGACCGTTCTCGGATATCTGGATATAAACGCGAAAAGCATTTGGGTCAAAAAAAGGCAAGTGATGAACCAGAAAACCGCAAAGCTTCCCTTCAGAACGTCTCCCCCGTACAAAAGCAGTCCAATATTTTCGAAAAAGATTCCGAAATCGAATTTGTCCTTGATCAGGATCAGAAGCGCGATAACGACTCCGTATGCAAAATAAGGAATCATCAATTGTTTGGCTCTTTTCAGAGACCATTTTTTGAACGCGTCGCCCTGAACGGGTTTAAATAAAAATCCGCTGACCATAAAGAAAAGCGGCATGGCAACCCAGCTCAAATAAGGATTGATCCCGTTATCGCCCGCATGGCCCATCACGACAAAGATGATACCCAGCCCTTTTGCGAAATCGATCCATGCTTCGCGGTTTTTAACCATAAAGTGGCACTCTCCTTTTTTGATACATATTGTATCACTAAAACGGAAGGCGTCCAATCGTTTTATGTTAAAAATTTGCGTATATGGAATTGTCGATTGTTCATAGCTGGACATCCAAGCAAAACAGGTTGTTTTATCGAAAGCTCCGGAATTTCATTTTCCGAGTTCCCTTGTCTTCTCAAACATATTAACATTATGATGTAATAATCTTTTTGAGGTAATAAAAAAAGGGGGGGATCGGTTGAAACATTGGCTCGGGCGGTCTCTCAGACGAAAGCTGTCGTTTCTGTTGATCGTTTCCATGATTGGGCCGATCGTGCTTCTCGGTTATTTTTCCTATCATACCGCGTCCTCGGTATCGGAGGAAAAAGCCAAGCTCTCGGGGATGAATATTCTTCGGCAGCTCGATACGCAATTTCAGCTTATGGTCAAGGACGTCGAAAACCTGTCCATTTTTCTGATCGGGGACGATGACGTCCAACGCTATTTGAGCGCGCCGCAGCGCAACGTCGTGCTTCGCACTTCCATCATCGTTTTTTTGACCAATCTCGTATTTTCCAAAGATTATATCGCCGACATCCGCATCGTTCCGGACGACGACAAGGAGGCAATCGCTTACTCCCAGACGCCGGGAGCGCGACAGCCGGTTGCCCGAGAGGAGGCGGAGAGCTTAGCCGGCCGGGAGGATAAAACGTGGTCGCTCGCCGCGCAGCTTTCCGTGGCTTCCGGGGCGGGACAAACGATGACGCTGAGCCGGCCGATTCGCAGCACGGACCACTACGCCACGATCGGCCATTTGACGATCAGCCTGAATCGGGATGCCTTGACTCGAAGCCTGCGCCGGTCCGGGATGGAGGGGGGAGGGTACGTGCTTCTGCTTGACGGGCAAAACCGGGTGATCGCGGGAGACGGCCCGGCTCCGGGAGCGCGGATCGAGGAACGGTTTCCCGGGGTAAGGCTCGACAAGGCGTCCGGCGGGTTTCTGAATTACGGCGACGGAGACGGAAAAATGACGCTGATGGTTTACCGGATGCCGGGCGTCGATTGGACGCTGCTCGGCGTCATTCCGTTCAAGCAGTACAGCAGCGAGAACCAGCATTTGCTTCGGCTGACCGCGGCCGTCGTCGTTTTGGAGGGGATGATTCTCGCCGGCATCATTTTGTTTCTGACCGCCCGAATTACGCAGCCGCTGCGCCGGCTCGCCCGATTTTTGAAAACCGGCAACCCGGAGGAAGAGCTGCCGATGCTGCCGGCTCAAACCGTGGACGAGGTCGGGCAGCTCATCATGAGCTACAATCGGCTGAGCGGCAGGATCCAGCGGCTGACCGAACGGGTGAAAGAGAACGAAGCCCGAAAAAAGGAGGCGGACCTGCTCGCGTTGCAGGCGCAAATCCATCCCCATTTTCTCTATAATACGCTGTCGTCGATCCACTGGCTGGCGATGGCCAACCGCGAACACCGCATTGCGCGGATGGTCGGGGCATTGAGCGATTTTTTGCGCTTCAGCCTGAACGACGGCGAAGAGTACTGCACCGTCGGGCAGGAAGCCGCGCACGCTCAAAGCTATGTGCGAATCCAGTCCGACCGCTACCCGGACGAATGGGAAGTCCGGTTTGACATCGACCCCGATTGTGAGCGGGGAATGATGCTGAAGCTGCTGCTTCAGCCCCTGATCGAAAATGCGATTCGGCACGGCGTGCTTCCGAAAGAAGGAAAAGGCAGCATCGAGGTGAGCATGGCCCGCGACGGACCGTGGCTGCGCGTCATTGTGCAGGACAACGGGGTCGGAATGGACGAAGAAAAACTGGAGCGGCTGCGGGCTTCGCTGGAACGGGAGCCGGAGCGGTCGCCGGACAAGCCGATCGGCGGGGGCTATGGCTTGCGCAACGTTCATCGCAGGCTTCGCATGCATTATACCGGCAATCCCGGACTTCATTTGGAAAGCTGGGAGGGGCTTGGGACGAAGGCGGCATTCACGATACCGATATTCGAGGCGACCGACGATGAAGCTCATGATCGTTGACGACGATCCCCACATCCGCAACGGGCTGGCCAAGGCAATTCCGTGGGAGGAGCACGGCTTCATGCTGCTGGACCCGGCTTCTTCGGCCGAAGAGGCGCTAAGCCGATTTCCCGGCGAGCGGCCCGAGATCGTATTGACCGACATCGAAATGAAAGGCATCACCGGCCTCGAGATGGCGGCCCGAATGAAACGGAGCGCTCCGGCTACTGAAATCGTCGTGCTCTCCGGCTACGGTCAATTTTCTTACATGCAACAAGCGATACGCGAAGGCGTTGGCGACTATATATTGAAAACGAGCGGTCCGGACGAAATCGTCCGCGTCGTCCTGAACGCGAAGCGCCGCCTGTTGGACAAGGCCGGGCGTGACCGCGACGGAGCTTCCGGCGTCCTTGCCAGCGGGGCGCTGGAGGAGTTGCTGTTCCACGATCATCCGCCCGATTACCGCTTGCCGAATGAACTTAAGCGGCTGTTCGACGGGATGCGGCCGCCATCCGGCGGCCGGGAGCTGCTTCAGGCGATCGTCGTTTCCGTGAAGCGCCAGGACGAGCGAATGTCGGCCGGTTTTTTGCATTTTACGATTCGAACCCGTCTGCAGGAGCGGTTCCCCTCCGTCACGCTGCGCTACGGAAAGCGGATGCTCGTTGTGCTGAGCCGGTCCGAAGAGCGGGAGGACGACGACGAGTTGAGGAGGTCGTTCGCCGAGCTGGAGAAGAAGCTCGGTTGCCGGCTGTTCGTTTCTGCCGGCTCGCCGGTCCGGCGGCCGGAGGAGCTGGCCGTCTCCTTCCGGGAGGCGGAAACGGCTTCCCGCTACGGGTGGTTTCTGGATGACGCCGGATTCGTGGCGTACGCTGCGGTTCGCGGACGCAAAGGCATCGATCCGGTTTTCCCGAAGGAGGAGGAACGGGAGCTCACGCGACTCATCCGAAGCGGCGACGCTCGGGAGCTTCGCGGCATGGCGGAGCGTCTGTGCGCCCGGATCCGGAACGACCCCGACGCGACGCCGGATTCCCTGTACGCTTACGCGCAAATGCTGTTGACGGCGGGTTATCGCTGGCTGGAGCGAACCGCCGCCTCGTACGGAAAAGCGCTCGGGAAGGAACGGATGCGGCTTCCTTCCCCCGAGGAGCTGCTGGCGGGACCGGCGAACGTGCTGGGCGATCTACTGGCATCGATCATGGACCAATACCTGGAGCTCGGTTCCGGCACCCATCATTATATCGCCGAGGCGATTGCCTATGTCCGGGAGAATCTGGGCCGCAACGTCTCCCTCCAGCAGGCGGCCGCTCACATTCACGTCAACCCGAATTACTTGAGCGACCTGTTCAAACGGGAAACGGGCACGAACTATATCGAATTCGTGACGAAGGAGCGGATGGAGCGAGCCAAGTCTCTTCTGTCCGGTTCGAACGACAAAATCAAAGACATCGCAAGAAGCGTCGGTTACGAGGATATCAAGTACTTTACGGGGCTTTTCAAACGCCACACGGGACAAACGCCTTCCGAATACCGCGGCAAGTTCTGAATTTTCACCCCCTCGGCTCTGAACTCTCTCCCCTTATGCCCGGGAGAGAGTTTTTTATAATAGAAGAGGAAAGCCAACACAGGGAGGTTAAGAAACATGACAAAGAGGTTGAAAGGTTTCGTTTCCCTCGTTTTATTAGGGGCGCTTCTGGCCGGATGCGGCAGCTCGGGCTCGAACGGCGGGGAAGCGTCGGCCCCGGCGGGTTCTTCGGACTCGGCAAGCGCGGAAGGCGGGGAGAGCGTTTCTCTCTCCATCTGGCACAATTACTCGGGCGACGACTTGCGCGCCCAGACGGTGCGCCGGCTCATCAGCGAGTTTCAGGAGGAGCATCCCGAAGTCTTGCTCGATTCCCAGCCGATTCCGACCGATTCCTATCGGCAGCGGATCCAGACCGTAGCGGCCGCCCGCGAGCTTCCGGACGTGTTCCTTTCCTATTCGGGCAGCTTTACCGACGAATTTCAAAAGGCGGGCCTGATCCAGCCGATTACGGAGCTGCTTGACGGCAACCAGGAGTGGACCGACGGTTTCCTGCCGGGAGCCTATGATATTTTCACGTACGATGGCGAAGTATATTCGGTTCCGGTGGCGATGTCGGCGACGTCGTTCCTGTTCTATAACAAGGAGCTGTTCGAGCAAAACGGCCTCGCCGTGCCGAAAACGTGGGACGAGCTGCTGGCCGCGATCGAAGCGTTCAAGGCAAAAGGCGTTACGCCGATCGCGATGGGCAATCAGGCGCCATGGGTCGCTCAATCCACGATGTTCGGCGTCATGGCGGACCGGCTCACCGGCACGGAATGGTTCATGAACGCGAAGGACGGCAGCGGCGCGTCGTTTACCGATCCGGTTTTTGTCGAGGCGCTAGGCTATTTCAAGCAGTTGTCCGACGCGGGCGCGTTCCAGGAAGGCGCGAACAGCCTGGACAATACGCAGGCGGAGCAATACTTCATCCAGGGCAACGCCGCGATGATTATGAACGGCGCCTGGTCGATCAGCAACTGGGCGGCATCCGCTTCGGAGGAAGCCCTGCAGAAGGTCGGAGTCGCCGTCTTTCCGACGCTTCCGAACGGCAAAGGCGAGGCGAACACAATCACGGGCGGTCCCGGCGGCGGCTTCGTGCTTAACGCGGAAGCGGAAGGACGGAAGCGGGAGCTGGCGATGGAGCTCATATACAAGCTAAGCAGTGCGGAAGCGCAAAAGGCGGTCGCCGAAAGCAATTCGATGGTGATGTACGACGTCGACATCGACGCTTCGAAGGTGACGCCGCTGTTCAACGATGCGTTTGGCTTGGTGAAGACCCTGTCGTTCAGCCCGGTTTACGACCTTTACTTGTCCGCTGCCGGCGGCGAGGCGGTCAACAACGGCCTGCAGGAGCTGATGCTGGGCGGCGATCCGGCGGCGGTTGCGGAAAAAATCCAGGCGGCGCAGGCGGGCTCGGCGCAATAGACTCGCTAAAGATCCGAAAGGGACGGACATCCGCATCCGGCAGGATGCGGATGTTTCATCGCCCGGGCGCCAACGCCCGCGCGAGAAGGAAAGGAGGCGTCCATGACAAACGCCGGACGTTTACGGGCTTTTATTTTCGCGTGTTTGGCTCCGACCTTGATCGTTTACGGGCTGTTTGCGGTCGTTCCGATCGCATGGTCGGCCTACTACGGATTTTTCGACTGGAGCGGAATCGGGGACCCGAAATTCGCGGGATGGGCCAACTATGCCGCCGTCGTCCAGGAGCCGCTGTTCTGGCGAGCCTTGAAAAATAACATCATCATCGTCGGCGCCTCCATCTTCGGACAGCTGCCGATCGCGCTCCTGCTCGCGATTTTGCTGAACCGGAACTCGTGGTTCGGCAGGGCGATCCGGTCGGCCGTCTTCATGCCGATGGTGCTTTCGACGGTCGTCGTCGCGCTCATTTGGAAATACATTTATCATCCGCAGATCGGCGTCCTCAATTACGTGCTGAAGGCGATCGGCCTGGAATCGTGGGCCATGCCGTGGCTGTCCGATCCCGCCATCAACATGTACGCGGTGTCGATTCCGGTTATTTGGGCCAACATCGGTCCTTATCTGATTATTTTCATTTCCGCGATCCAGAATCTTCCCTCCGAGGTGGACGAAGCGGCGCGGCTGGACGGGGCGACAGGCGCGAAGAAACTCGTTCTCGTCACGCTGCCGATGATTTGGAACACGATCAAGGTGACCGTCATCATGTGCATCGCCGGCAGCTTGAAGGCGTTCGACCTGGTGTTCGTCATGACCCACGGCGGTCCGGCGCATACGACGGAGCTGCTGGCCACTTATATGTACAACAGCACGTTTGCCGTTTACCGGTACGGGTACGGCTCGGCGATTTCGACGATGATCGTTCTGGTCAGCGCGGTTCTCATTTTGCTCAGCCAACTGCTGATGACACGTAAAAGCCAATGAAAGAAGGGGACAGCGAAAAATGAAGCAAGTCATAACCGAACCCGCACCCGCGCCCGTTTCGGGCAGCGCAAGAAAGGCGATTTTCGCCGCCGGGCGGTGGATTCGCAACCTGCTTTTGGCCGCGTACGCCGTGCTGACGCTTTACCCTTTGTACTGGCTATTTATCAGCGCGTTTAAAACGAACGAGGAATTTTTCAACCGCCCTTACGCGTTTCCACTGGAGCCGGTTCTGGCCAATGTAACCCGCGCCTGGGAGCTGGGGGGGATGGGGCGGGCGATGGTGAACTCGATGATCGTGACCGTGGCGGCGCTTGTCCTTACGCTGCTGCTCGCTTCGCTTTCGGCCTTCGTGCTGTCCCGTTACAGCTTCCGCTCCAAGGGGGCGATTATGTCGTTTTTGCTTCTCGGCATGCTCATTCCGATCCACAGTACGCTCGTCCCGCTGTTCATTATGCTAAACCGGCTCGGAATGCTGGACTCCTATTGGGCGCTGATTCTTCCGTATACGGCGTTCGAGCTGTCCATCGCGGTGTTTCTGATGGCCGCGTACATGTCGTCCATCCCGAAGGAAATCGAAGAGGCCGCGCTGATCGACGGGATGGGCTACTGGAGCGTGCTGTTCAAGCTGATGCTGCCCCTGTCGCTGCCGGCGATGGCGACCGTTGCGATCCTGGCGTTTCTCCGCTATTGGAACGAATTCGCCTTCGCGCTCGTCTTCATCAACACGCAATCGCTCAAAACGCTGCCGCTCAGCCTGTCGCTGTTTTCCGACGGGTTCGGCACCGATTACAGCCTGACGATGGCCGCGATGGCCGTCGCCGTTATCCCGACGATCGTCATTTATTTGCTTTTCCAGGAGCAAATCATGAAGGGCATGGTCGCGGGGGCGGTCAAAGGCTGAGCGCCTTCCGCGATTCGCGCGACCGGCTGCAGGGAGATGGACGGCAGGACATCGCGCCCTTTTTGTCGAATGATCACGGTAAACCGAGGAAGCCCGGAACGCTTGCGTCCGGCTTTCCGACGATAGGATGTGACCGATTTGATATGGGGGTTAAGCGTCCTGCTGTTTCTGCTTGCCGGTTTGGCCGAAATCGGCGGGGGCTATCTGGTCTGGCTCTGGCTCAGGGAAGGGAAGCCGCTCGGCTACGGAATCGCGGGCTCTCTCGTTCTCGTGCTGTACGGCATTTTGCCCACCTTGCAGAAGTTTCCCTCGTTCGGGCGGGTCTATGCCGCCTACGGCGGGGTTTTTATCGTGATGGCCGTGCTGTGGGGGTGGCTGATCGACAAAAAAACGCCGGATGCTTACGACTGGCTGGGCGCCGCGATTTGTCTGGCGGGGGTCGCCGTTATTCTGTGGGCGCCGAGGCATTGACGGCGGTTGTTCATGTCCGCGACCGTCCGATCTCGGTTCGCGTCTTTACGTCGGACCGATCCGGTGATTCTTCCCTGCAGACGGGGTCCACTTTATTTTCCTTGACGCAGCGGCAGCGCAACCGTAAATTCGGTTCCCTCGCCCGGCCTGCTGCGCACGGAAATCGAGCCGCGGTGCATGTCCGCGATTTTTTTCGCAATGGAAAGGCCGAGACCGCTGCCTCCCGCCGAACGGGTCCGCGACTTGTCCGCTTTGTAAAAGCGCTCGAAAATGCGCGGCAAATCCGCGTCGGCGATCCCCGGCCCCGTGTCGGCGACGCGGACGACCGCCCGATCTCCTTTGCGCGCGAGAAAAACGCTGATTTTGCCGCCCTCGGGCGTAAACTTGACGGCGTTGTGGACGAGGTTCACCCATACCTGGCTCATCAGCATCTCGTCCGCGACGATGTCGACGGCTTCCGCGTCCACGTCCATGTCGATGTTTTTGGCTTCCCATTGCGGCTCGCAGGCGAGGATGACGGCCGTCAGCTGTTTGTCGAGCCGGTAAGGCGCCGGATGAAACGGATGCCGGTCCGAGTCCAGCACCGCCAGCTTGAGCAGATTGTCGCTGAGCTTCGACAGGCGGGCGCACTCCTCCTCGATGACCGTCAAATACCGCTGCCGCTGCTCCGGATCCAGACGATCGTCCTTCAGCGCCCTGGCGAACCCGCGGATCGACGTCAGCGGCGTCCCGATTTCATGCGAAACGTTCGAGATAAACTCCTGCCTCAGCTCCTCCATCGCCTTCAGGTTCGCCGCCATATCGTTAATGCTGTCGACGAGCTGATGCAGCGGATGCTTTTTCCGCTGCCTTCCGTTCGGTTCGCCGAAGCTCTGCTCGATATTGACGTGAAAATCGCCCCGCGAAATGCGTCTGATCGCCTCGATCAATTCCGTCCAAAAAACATGCTCTTTGGATCGGATAAACCGGCCCAAAATCGCCGCCCCGAAACCGAAAATAAGAAAGCCGAGCATGGCGTTGACGATCAAGGCGAACAGGCCGTGAGGTTCCCAGCCGACTCGCGAATAGATCGCCGCCGTCAAATAGAACGCCGAGGTCCAGCTCAGGAGCAGCGCCGCGAAGAAGAGGGAGACTTTGATCGCGATGTGGACGAACAACGGAACCCCCTTCATTCCGGCACCTCCAGCCGATACCCCAGGCCCCGGATCGTGCGGATCCGGAAGCCGTGCCGCTCTTCCGGAAACCGTTCCCGAAGCCGTTTGATATGCACGTCGACGGTTCTTTCGTCGCCCTCGTAATCGTAACCCCAAATTTGCTCGATCAGCTGATCGCGCGTAAACGTTTTTCCGGGGTAGCCGGCCAGCTTGAACAGCAGCTCGAATTCCTTGAGCGGAAGCGTAACCTCCCGATCGCCGACCCGGCACTCGAACGTATCGCGGCGCAGCGTCACGTCCCCGATCTGCACCGTCTGCAAGGCCATGATGCGGTATCGCTTCAATAACGCCTTGACGCGAGCGACGAGCACCATCGGGTCGAACGGCTTGACGAGATAGTCGTCCGTGCCGAGCTCGAAGCCTTTTACGATTTGCGAAGGCTCGCCTTTGGCCGAGAGCATGAGCAGGGGCAGGTCGGCGCGCTCGCGCAGCTCGCGGCACAGTTCCCATCCGTCCATGACGGGCATCATAATGTCGAGCACGACCAGATCGGCCTTCGCGTCGTCGAGCATGCGCAAGGCGTCCAGCCCGTTCGCGGCTTCAAGCACGGCAAAGCCTTCCAGCCGCAAAAAATGTCCGACCAATTCGCGGATATGCGGATCGTCGTCGACGACCAATATGCGGGTCATTCCGGTTTCCTCCCATTCAATCTGCCGTTAAGCGCCGGGCTTGGGCAAAAGGTTCATCCGACCGTCGCAACTTATCTCTGGTTTTACGTCCGGCGCATATAAGCGCGTACGGTGAGCGGCGCGAACACGGCCACGACGACGGCGGCGCCGATCAGGGAAACGGCGAAGTCCGATCCGATCGTTCCGGCGTTGGCCAATTCGCGCACCGCGTTGACCAGATGCGAAACCGGGTTGACGCTGGCGAACCAATTCAGCCAATCCGGCATCGTCTCGACCGGCACGAATGCGTTGGAGACGAAGGTAAGCGGGAACAGGACGATCATCGAAATCCCTTGAACGCTCGAGGCCGTGCGCGCAATGACGCCGAAAAACGCGAAAATCCAGCTGATCGCCCAGGCGCAAGCGATGACGAGCAGCGCGGCGACGGCGACGAACCCCAATCCTCCGTCCGGCCGGTAGCCCATGACGTATCCCATGGCGAACGTCAGCACCGTCGCAATTGTATACCGGATCGTGTCCGCCAGCAAGGCTCCCGCGAGCGGGGCGATGCGCGCGATCGGAAGCGACTTGAACCGGTCGAACACGCCCTTGTCCATATCTTCCCGCAGTTGCACGCCGGTGACGACCGAGGAGGTGATGACGGTTTGGACCAGGATGCCGGGGATGATCACCGGCAAATAATCGAGCACGTTGCCCGAAATGGCCCCGCCGAAAATATAGGTGAACATCAGGGTGAAAATGATCGGCTGAATCGTCACGTCGAAAAATTGTTCCGGCGTCCGGCGGAATTTCAGCAGGCCGCGATAGGCCATCGTGAACGAGTTGCGGACCGACTGGCCGAAGCTCGCGCGTTTTTTCAAGGGGCGGCCGGCCCCGGGATTCAGAGCTGCGCTTTTCATCGGATGGCCTCCTTCGCTTCGTTCGTTTGCTCGTGCGCTTGCTGTGCGTTATCCTGAACGCCTTGTCCGGTCATGGTCAGAAAAACCTCGTCGAGCGTCGGCTTCTGAACGCTCATCTCCGCCAGCCCGATTCCCGCCGCGCGGATGGCGATCAGCAGGTCGGCGACTTTATCGGCGTCCGTCATGGGCGCCGTGAAGGTTCCGGTTTCCGCCGAAACGCTCGCCTCGACCTGAAGCGCCTGTTCGATGATGCGGCGGGTTTTCTCGCCGTGGAGCGGATTTTGCACGCGAAGGTGCAGCGTCGACGTGCCGACCGAAGCCTTCAGTTCATCGACCGTGCCTTCGGCGACGACGCGGCCGCGATCGATGACCGCGATCCGGTCGGCCAGCTGATCCGCCTCATCGAGATATTGCGTCGTCAGCAGCACGGTCGACCCCGTCTTCACGAGCCTGCGGATCGTTTCCCACATCTGGGCCCGCGTGCGCGGATCCAGCCCGGTCGTCGGCTCGTCCAGAAAGATGAGCGGCGGCTGCGCAATCAGGCTTGCCGCGAGATCCAGCCGGCGGCGCATGCCTCCGGAGAAGTTTTTCAACGGCCGCTTCGCCGCTTCCGTCAAGCCGAATTCCTCCAGCAGCTCCGCCGTCTTTCGCCGCGCTTCGGCGCGTCCGAGGCCCAGCAGCCTGGAGAAGACGACGAGGTTTTCGACGGCGCTGAGCGATTCGTCGACCGAGGCGTATTGGCCCGTCACCCCGATCAACTGCCGGACGACGTGCGGCTCTTTCGCCACATCGTGCCCGAAGATGCGGGCCGAACCCGCGTCCGGCCGAAGCAGCGTGGCGAGCATGCGGATGGTCGTCGTTTTGCCCGCTCCGTTCGGTCCCAGCACGCCGTAGATCGTGCCTGCGCGCACCTGCAAATTCACGCCGTCGACCGCGCGCTTGTCGCCGAACGTTTTGACGAGGCTGTCGGCTTCGATCGCCCACACCCCGTTATTGGAACCCTTCATTGTTTCTCCTCCCTTAACGGATGGTTTAGGGGGATCGTAAACGACGTTTATGAACTGAATATGAATTGAAACGGGCGCGGGTCACCGCTTGGCGGGAATGAAGGCGAAAATTTCGCCCATAACGCGGGCAACCGGCCTCTCGCCAGGGAATGAAGGCGAAAATTGCGCCTTTGGCAAGACCGGCGCTTACACCTCCCGACGAGGGAGGGCGAAATGATTTTGAACGGAAAGGTAGCGAAGATGACGAATCGATATTCGTGGGATGTAGGCGGATGAGAAGGCCCGACGCCTGACTGACAAATTCGGCGCCTCACCCGGCCAGAAGAGGTTAACGGAAAGGCACAACGCCGTCGAGCGGCAGTTCGCCGAAACCGCGAAATGTGACGACGATGGCCGCGAAACTCGGAACATGCCGCTGTATTTGGACTTTCCCGTGAGTCACGGGTATTATACCCAAGCAACGGTTTGCACTTATGGCAAACCCGGTACTCACCTGTCGTAAAGCGACTGTTGCAAAGATAATGGAAACGCTCGGACGTTCCAGCTTGGTGCGGGAATCGAGATTTGTATGATAAATCATACAAATGACATCGCGAAGGCGGCAAAATACGGGAGTTTGTACGAAATATCATACAAAAGCGTGTGCGAAACCGCCAAATGCGGTGGATTTGTATGATAAATCGTACAAATGACATCGCGAAGGCGTCAAAAGACGGGAGTTTGTACGAAATATCATACAAAAACGTGCACAGCGCTGCCAAATGCGACGACTTTGTATGATAAATCATACGGGTACATGGACAGGCGGAAGGTTGGAGCGAATTGCGCTCCCGCACGATGCGCGAGGCTCCGTAATGTTACAATAGAGGATGCCAGGCACGTTGGTTTATCGACCATCGATATAAAAATTCGAGACCGATCTACAAGGTCATAGGAACTTTTGGGGCGCAAGGAGCGGGATCGCCATGGAGAAACGGGTGCTGGTCGTGGACGACGAGCAGAGCATCGTGGGCGCGTTGGCGTACGCGCTGCGCAGGGAAGGCTATACGGTCGAAACGGCGAACGACGGGGAAGCGGCGCTCTCGAAAGCCGCCTTGTTCCGGCCGCACGTCATTTTGCTCGACGTCATGATGCCGAAGCTGAACGGCTACGAGGTGTGCCGGAAGCTGGAAAATCGGCAGGGCACGGGCATTATTTTGCTGACCGTCAAAAACGATATCGTGGACAAAGTGCTCGGCCTCGAACTCGGCGCGGACGATTACGTCACGAAGCCGTTCGACGTCCGCGAGCTGCTCGCCAGAGTGAAGGCGCTGGCCAGACGGATGGAGCATGCCGGCGGCACGGAAGCCGATCGCGAAGAGCTTGTCGCCGGGGAAGTCCGTCTCAGCAAGACGGAGCGGACGTTAACGGTCCGGGGCCGCCCGGTCGAGCTGACGCCGAAGGAATTCGATTTGCTGGCTTGCCTGCTCGGACACCCGGAACGGGTATTTTCGCGGGAGCAGCTGCTTGATCTCGTATGGGGCATGGACTACGCGGGCGGAACGCGGACGGTCGACATCCATATTCAAAGACTGCGCAAAAAGCTGGGCGAGGCGAATCAGCATTTGCTGCAAACCGTGTACGGCGTCGGCTATAAAGGCACGGGGACGGGCGGCGGAGGAGAACGGCCATGAAGGGCGCCGGAAAGCCGGAGCGCAATGCCGGAAAAAAGCGCAGGTTCAAGCTGAGCCTTAAGGTGAAGCTGAGCGTGGTGCTGGCGCTTTTGCTGCTGCTCACCGTTCTCGTCATGAGCGAGCTCGTGCTGCGCGGAATCGAGAGCAACCAGCGGCGGCAAACGGAAGCCGAGCTTTCGCGTTACAGCCGGGCCGCGGAGCAATACGTAAGGCAAAGTTACTACAGCCTGGAAAATCCGCTGACGGACGAGGAGTTCATGACCCAGCGGGGACAACGACTCGCCCTCTACATTACATCGCTGAACGGCATGCAAACGTACTTGTACGACGCGTCGGGCCGAGAGGTGGGCAATTCCTTGCCGGGCGTCGGGGACAATGACGTCGCGGACACGCTTGGCTTTGCGCTGGACGGCGCGATCGCTTACGAGACGTCCGGCGATTCGCTGATTTACTTTTCGCCGCTGCGGGTGGAGGATCGGATGATCGGGGTCGTGCGGCTGCAATATTCGCTAAAAAGCTCGCAGGATTTTTTGGAAACGATCCGGGAGCTGTTCCGGACCGCGGGCATCGTCGTTTTCGCGGCGGGGTTCGTCATCGGCTATTTGTACTTCCATCGCATCGCTTCCTTGATCGGCAAGCTCCGGAAAGCGTCGCAGCAAATTCGTACGGGAAGGTATCTGCGGGCGATTCCGGTCCGCCGGAGGGACGAGCTCGGGGAGCTTGGCGAGGATATTTATTTTATGAGCGGGGCGATCGAGGAGCATATCGAGCGGCAAAAGCAATTTATCGGCAACGTGAGCCACGAGTTCAAAACTCCGCTTACGTCCATCAAAGCCTACGTCGACTTGCTCGATCTTTACCGCGACGATCCGCAGCTTGCGGCGGAAGCGGCGACGAGCATCGGCAAAGAGACGGAACGGCTGTACGAAATGGTGGAGAAAGTGCTTCGGCTGTCGGCGATGGAAAAGTACGATTTCGACCAGCATGCGGAGCGGGTCGACCTGAAGGAGCTGCTGGAAGAGCTCTGCGGCCGGATGCGCGGCAAGGCGGAGCGTTACGGCGTCGAGCTGCTGCCCGAGCTGGAGGAAGCGTCGTGCTGGGCGGATCGCGAAAGCCTCGTTCACGTGTTTATCAATCTGATCGACAACGCGGTTAAATATAACGTCCCGGGCGGAAAAGTTCGGGTGCGCTGCCGAATGGAGAAAAGGGAAGCGCTCGTTCGGGTGACGGACACCGGAATCGGCATTCCGTTCGAAGCGCGGGGAAAAATTTTTGAGCCGTTCTATACGGTAAGCAAAGACCGCGCCCGCAGCTACGGCGGCACCGGGCTGGGCCTTGCGCTCGTCCGGGAGCTTGCGGAAAAGCAAGGCGGCGCCATCTCCGTGTCCGCCCCCGATTCCGGGCCGGGAACGGAAGTCGAGGTCCGTTTGCCGGTTTCGGCAAAAAATTAAAGTTTTTACAAGTTGGAAACAATTCGAGACGGCGCCGATACAACCTTCCGTTAAGATGAACTCATCGACAAGGAAAGGGGAGCAATTCGCATGCAAAGAACAAACAAGAAAATCGCCTCTATCGGCGCCGTCATCAGCCTGGCGCTCGCCGTCGCGGCCTGCTCGGGAGGAAGCGGGGAGGAAAACGCGGGGGCCCGGCAAACGATCGAGAAACCGGACAAAACGATTACGGTCGTCGAGACGCCCGCGCCGGCCGCGGGACCGATCGAGGTCGCGAACATCAAAAACGTCGAGGGCATGGGCAACGGGTTTCTGACCGAGGATTCCCTTCTCGTCATGAAGCCGAATCCGGACGTCGAGCCGATCCAGGTGGAAGGGTCGACCCAGCCGCCGAACAATCTGTACGCGTACGATCTGAACGCGGGTACGGCCGAGGCGGTAAACCCGGAAAGCCAAAACCAGAATTTCGCCGTGCTGTCGCCGGACGGAAAGCATCTGTTTTACAAGCAAAATTACGAAGAATCCGCGCACGGCTTCATTCTGAACATGGAAACGAAAGAAAAGGTCGCGACGGGCGATTTCCTCATCGAATTCGGCGACGCGCAATGGCTGGACAATTCGACCGTCATGTTCCAGACGATGGAAGGGGCGCTCGTCGCCTCGGATACGGAGGGCAACGCCGAGGTGCTGTTCGAAGGCCCGGAAGACGCGCGCATCGTTTCGGCGGCCAAGACGGACGAAGGCCTCTTTTACATCGCCGGCGAGAAGCTTTATTTTCGGGCCGACGGCGGCTCGGAGCCGGAAGAGCTGTCCGATTCGGCGGTGACTGTCGCCGCGTCCCCGGACGGAAAGCAGCTGGCGCTCGTCCGGAAAGCGACGGAAACGACCCGCACGCTGTATATCGTCGATCCGAAGGGCAACGAGCTGCTCAAGCTCGGCACCGCCACGCAAGTATTCGGCGTTGCCTGGTCGCCGGACAGCACGAAGGTCGCTTACAATCTTATTTCCGAAGACGGGGGCGAAGGCGGCATCGTCGTCGCCGATACGCTGACCGGCGAGGCGACCGAGCTATCGGTCGACGTCCAGAGCGCGGCCGCCACGCTCCGCTGGAGCGATTCGGGCAAAAAGCTGCTGGCGACGACCTACAAGGAGGAAGGATTCGTCAGCTACGTCATCACGCTGAAATAAAGGAAAGAGGCCGTCCGGCGAGGACGGCCTTTCTTTCTTGCCGTGGATGGACAGTTGTTCGCGGCATTTACCTAATGGCAAGCCAGATGACGACGACAAAGACGAAAACGAGCAAAATAAATCCGGTCAGCCATAAGACGGCTTTACGTCCTTCCACGCTGTCACCACCCTGATCCGTTGTCCTCTGATTATACCAGCAGAGCGGAGACAACGCACACGGGCGTTACCAGCGCACGAGGGAAAAGGCCAGCTTGTCGGTCAGGATCGGGAACAGCTCTCTAACCGAACCGATGAAGGGGGTGGGCTGAATTTTGCCCTTCGGGCTTGCGATATTGAGCCAGAAGCGGTTGGCCCGAAGCTGCAGGAACAGGGCGCGCAAAGCCTCCTCGTCGCCTTCCAGCGAGTAAACGACCAGGTGGGTATCGTGCACCCGCACTTTCAAATGCTCGAATTGACCGGCGCGAAGCGCCTGCTGCAAAAAGCTTTGCGACAATTGAAGCGAGAGATAAACCATGCCGAAGCGACCTCCCGAATGAAGGAATGGCCGATTTCTCGTTCAAGGGGCTCGTCATGTGAAGGTTGAGAGGATCGGTTCAATATCCGTTTTTATACCTGCTTTATAGGAATCATATTATCAAATTTACAATTAGGGAAAAAGAGGGAAATATGACAAAAAACCAAGAACGGATTATGATAGGATAAGCGCGCCAGCGGAAAAGATGACGACAGGCGCACGCTTCGATTCGGTTCAAGGAGGCGCTTATGATCCATATCGGACTTGCGGGCTGGGGGGATCACGACCGGCTGTACGATCCTTCCGTCAAAGCAAAAGATAAATTGAAAGCGTACGGAAGCCACTTTCCCGTCGTCGAAGTGGACAGCTCCTTTTATGCGATCCAGCCGAAGGAGCGCTTCGCTCGCTGGGTGGAGGAGACGCCGGAGACGCTGCGCTTCGTCGTGAAGGCGTACCAGGGAATGACCGGGCATCAGCGCGGCCAGCCGCGCGCCGAGGCGGGCGGAACGGAGGCGATGTACGAGGCGTTCCGCGAATCGCTGGAGCCGGCGTTTGCGGCGGGGCGGCTCGCGGCGGCGCTGTTTCAATACCCTCCGTGGTTCGATTGCACGAGGGAAAACGTTCAGCAATTGCGGGAGACGAGAAGGCGGATGAACGGATTTCCCTGCGCGCTCGAGTTCAGGCATCAAAGCTGGTTCGCGCCGGAATTCCGCGAGAAGACGCTGGAATTCATGGAGGAGCAGGGCTGGATCCATAGCGTGTGCGACGAGCCCCAAGCGGGAGCCGGGTCCGTTCCGACCGTCCTGCGCGCGACCGATCCCGACACGGTCGTCGTTCGCATGCACGGCCGCAATGCGGCGGGCTGGCAGGCGGCCGGCGCGCCGAACTGGCGGGAGGTTCGCTATTTGTACAAGTACGGCGAGGAGGAGCTGGACGAGTGGCGCGTTCGTCTGGAACGGCTGGCGGAAATGTGCCGGGACGTTTACGTCATTTTCAACAACAACTCGGGCGGGGACGCCGCCGCCAACGCGAAGCGGATGATGGAGAAGCTCGATTTGACCGCTCCCGACGGGAAGCGGCCGAACGATCCGCGCGGCCCGTTCGCCGAATCCGGGGAGGAGCCTCCCGAACAGCTGAATTTATTTTGACAACATCGCATAGAGGGAGCTAGTCGCAGAGTGAGCATAGCCGTACGTCTTCGAGGTTTCAATATCGGGTTCTTTTCCTTGTTTGCGCTTTTTATTTCGTTTCTTCCCGTTTACGCAAGCCAGATCGGCATTTCCAAAACGGAAATCGGCCTCATCCTCGGGATAGGCAGCCTGATCAGCATCGTCTCCCAGCCGCTTTGGGGCATCGTTTGCGATAGAACCCGCACGATCAAAAAAGTCATGCTCCTCATCCTGACGGTCTCCGTCATCGCCGGAACGCTGCTGTTTCAATCGCGGGAGGCTTGGCTTTTCGCGCTGTTCGTCGCGATGATGAATCTGTTTTTCATGCCGTCGGACGCGCTGGTCGAAAGCCTGAACGTGCAGACGGCGCAGCGGGTCGGCATCAGCTACGGTTCCATCCGGACGTTCGGGGCGCTGGGCTACGCGTTCACCTCGCTGGCCGCGGGAACGTTTCTGCATGCTTTCGGGATGGGCAGCCTGGCCTGGATTTTTCTCGGCTTCGGACTGGTTACGCTGCTGCTGGGCTTAAGCATGTCGGACGTAAAAGCTTCCTCCAAGCCGATCGCTTTCGGGCAATTAAAGACGTTTATGCTGGACCCGCGCATGCTGGCCTTCTTCGCTCTCGTATTTCTGGTGGCGCTTCCCCATAAAATGAACGACATGTACATCGGCCTCTACATCGAGGAAATGGGCGGCAATGTCCGACATACCGGCATGGCGTGGTTTGCGATGACGCTGTCGGAGGCGCTGTTTTTCGCCCTGAGCGCCAAGCTGATCAAGCCCGGCAAGGAATTGGCGGTCATGGCGGTCTCGGCCGGCATGTACTTGGTTCGCTTCGGGCTGAGTTCGCTTGTGACGGAACCGCTGCCGCTCGTCGCCATGCAAGTCTTTCAGGGGGTGACGTTCGCCCTGTTTTACGTGGCGGCGATCCAATATCTCCATTCGATCGTCCCCGAGCAGTGGAAATCGACGGGGCAGACGGTGATGACGGTGCTGTTTTTCGGCATATCCGGCATCGTCGGCTCGTCGGCGGGGGGCTGGCTGATGGAGCGCCTCGGCGGGCAGTCGCTGTACCGGATCATGGCCGCTCTCGCGGCGGTGGCGTTCGTATACGGATTTTATTTGTGGAAAAAACGGCTCCGGCCGTCGCCGGCGGACGCTTGAGCGAACAAGCAGGCGGCGGGCGACGGCCGGAGCATGGGGCAGACGGCAACGCGGGCACGGACGGCACGAGCGCGGGCAGGGCCGCTAGCGTCTTTCGCTAATGGCCCTGCGGACCGCCGCGGGTTATTTCGCCCTGCCGGATGCGGCGTCGCGCGGGACCATGTCCTTGCGCCGGTACACGCTCAGCATCAGGCCGACCGCCGCCAGCTCCAGCACCTGGTTCAGGCCGCCGTAGGCGATGAAGGGGGGAGCCGAGCTATGGGGAGGCAGCAACTCGAACGTCATCAGCAGGCTCAACGCGAACTTGCCGGCGATGACGGAAAACAACCCGATCACGAGCGAGGAAGCGAACGGGTCGGCCGTTTGCCTGGCCATGCCGAAGATGCGCGCGCCATACAGCAGCAGAATCGCCGCAAAAGCGATGCCGGCCGCCCAGCCCAAGCTGTAAATGAAGTAGGTTAATACGTTTTCGCTATACGTATAGGGCATGTTTTTCAACGTCGTCCCGAAGCCCTGTCCCCACCAGCCGGCCGAGGAGATGGCATCCAGACTGCGGTTCGAGTAAAAATCGGCCAGCTTCGGATCGGAGTAGTAACCGAAATACGTCCTAAGCCGGTCATAATAAAGAGCAAGCTTGCCGGACAAGGCAAACAACGACGGCATACCGAACGCCGCGATCGCCGGAATCGCGACAACCAGCGTGCCGTAAGCGGCAGCCCGTTTCCAACGTTTTCCGGCAAGCAGCAGGACGGTGACGCAAATAAAATGAACGGCAAACGTCGTCGCCGAACCGCAGCTCAAGTAAAGAATTCCCGGAATCGCATAGTAAACGATGAAATCCTTGGCGAAAAAGAAAGCTTGTTCCCGAAGAGAACGGCGGGGTTTCCGTTCCTCCAGGCTAACCCGTCCGGCGATGGCCGCGGCGAAAAGGTAAAGGGCCAACGTCGGGGCGTGCAGGGTGAAAGGGCCGAGCGAAATCCAAGCCTTGCTCCCGTTTACGACCGTCGGTCCCCACAACCACGCTTGCGGCAGAAGCAGCAGAACGGAAGCCGCCCCGTACAGCGGCCTTATCCACCCTTTGAGTTTGCGATAATCGGCAAAATAGAGCAGAAGCAGCAGGCCGAATCCGATAACGGAGAACATCGCCTTGCGGACGGCAAAAGCCATGCCGGAAATCCGCTGATCGACGGCGCTTAGCTGGATGCCGAGCATCGTCACGATCCCGATCCCGACCAGAAGCGCGGTCAGCAGGAGGACGCTCCACTCCGTTTTGGGCTTATGCACACTGTGCAGATGCTTTCCGATTCGCTTCGGATCGCCCATCGATTCGATCGCAAGCCGGACGGCCTCCTCTTCGGAAACGCCTTCGCCGCGCCTTGCGGCGATCGCCTCCTCCAAATGCCCGCCGATCTCCAGACGGATCTCCCCGTGCATTTCCTTCGCCTTCACTTGCGAGCACACCTGATCGAGAAACGCCTCTACCCGCTCGTTTCGGTCGAGCGCCATCAGGACGCGCCCCCTTCCCCGAGCACGCGGTTGACCGTCGCGCTGAAAAGAGACCATTCCCGTTTCCGCTCCTCCAGCTGCAGGCGGCCCTGATCGGTGATGCGGTAATATTTGCGCTGGCGGCCCCCTTCGTTGTGCCAGTACGCCTCCACCATCCGTTGCGCTTCCAAGGCGTGGAGAATCGGATAAAGCGTACCCTCCTTCAGGTTGAATACGCCGGCCGACAGGCGTTCCAGCTCCTTGACCATCTCGTATCCGTACATTTCCTTGCGGTCGAGAAGGGTAAGCACGAGAATGACCGTGCTGCCTTTCATCAGTTCTTTGCCGATTTTCATCGAAACCTCCGCCTTATGCATCGATAATCTATGTATCGAATATCTAGGTATATTTTAATCGCGAAACAAAACCCGGTCAATAGCCAAAACGAAGATCGAAACACCGGAGGGCGACAGGCGAGTCGCCGGGCAGGCAGGATTCGGCGCTTCTTTGTCGAAACACTTAATGTTCGCGCGAATAAGCGGCCTCAATCTCAAAGAAGAATAGTTCTGCGGCATTTTATAAAATGCAAGGAGCCATTCCTGTAATGAATTAAAATGCGGTTTGCAAAACAAAAAGCGCCTCCTGTATGCTGGGTCTCGGAATGGTGCACATTCACTGCCCTAATTAAGAGGAGGACGCTCACTATGAAGTTTAACCAATCGAGCAAGCAAAATCAACGGATTTCGAGAATTTCTGAAACAACATTGGTCATCGGGACGGATATCGCGAAGCACAACCATGTCGCTCGGGCCTTCACCTACCGTGGCATTGAGCTCGGTAAGCGTTGCCTGTTCCAGAACGACGAGAATGGCCTACTGGACTTGTTGGCCTGGGCCGAATCCATCCAGCAAGAACATGGACTGACGGACGTACTACTTGGCGTAGAGCCCACCGGGCACTACTGGTTCCCGCTGTTTCACTTCCTGAAGCAGCGCAGCATCGAAGTGGTGCTCGTGAATCCGCATCACGTCAAGAAAAGCAAGGAACTCGACGACAACTCGCCGACCAAGAACGACATCAAAGATGCGAAGGTCGTCGCCAAACTCGTCATCGACGGACGCTATACACAGCCGCAGCTGCCGGAGGGTGTTTACGCCGACCTGCGTGTACTGATGAACCAGCGTGACCGTCTATGCGGGGATTTGAATCGGGTGAAAGGAAGAATCCACAATTGGCTGGATCGCTTCTTTCCCGAATATAGGCAAGTGTTTAAAGACTGGGAAGGCAAGGCCTCGCTCATTACGTTGCAACACTTTCCGCTGCCACAAGACGTCGTCTCCGCCGGCGAAACGACAGTCGTGGCGACTTGGAAGAAGAACGATGTGAAACGAGCTGTGGGCCCCAAGAGAGCGGGACTGCTCTACCGGAAAGCCCAAACGTCCATCGGCCTCACGGAAGGCGCTACGGCGGCCAAACATGAGCTAGCCATGTATTTGGAACAGTACGCCATGCTGTGCAGGCAGATCGAACAACTGATGGAGCATGTGGCGGATCTGGTGGAACAGATTCCGGGCGCCACCCACATGATGAGCATTCCGTGTATCGGCCTCATCACTGTGGCAGGATTCCTGGCGGAAGTCGGAGACTTGAGCGGCTACGATCACAGCAGGCAAATCGTTCGTCACGCCGGTCTCAGCCTGCGAGAAAACAGCTCCGGGCTTCACAAAGGGGAAACGACCATCAGCAAGCGAGGTCGTTGTCGTCTCCGGGCTTTGCTGTACCGGGCGGCATTGACCTTGGTTGCCAAAAATCCGGAGTTCCGCGCACTGCACCTGTACTTCACGACGCGCCGGGATAATCCGCTGAAAAAAAAGCAGTCGATGATTGCGATTTCGAGCAAGCTCATTCGAGTCATGTTTGAGCTAGGCCGTAAACAGAAGAACTATGACGTCAGCAAAGTACTCGGCCCCCATCGGGAGGCTCAATTGCAAGCGGCAGCTTAATTCATTCACAGATGGATAACTCACTTTGGTTTCATCGCTTACACACATGTTGATCTTTGACAAACGAAGCACGGATAGGCTGGGAGTAATCGATTCCATTAGGGCAACGACCCCGTAAAGGAGCTAACCTGGCCTCCACCCCTTGAGAGGTAGAACGAAGGAATGTAAGGGCAACGACCCAGGGAGATATGGGAGGGTAAACCGCAAGGGCACATGTGGAGATCCATATGCGACCATACGGCTTTCAAAAAGCGGGGTGGTCCCCACCTCTATTCCCGCCAACAGGTCGATCCCAAATATTCGCTCCGCGTCAAATCTTATCCAAGGGAGCCTCGGATGTCAAAGTTGAAATCCTGAGAAAATGCGAGAAAAACGGAGAAAAGATTAATTTATTGAGGGAGGAAGCACTGTGGCCTATAACAGCATTATCGTTCGCCTTGAACTGAATCATTCGCTCATTCACTTCGGGGACGTGGCTTCGGCCATCGGACGGGCGGGCGGGGACATTACGTCCATCGACGTCATCCGCTCGGGGCAAGACGTTTCCGTTCGGGACATTACGGTACATATAACGGAAGAAGGGGAATCGCAGGTCGTCGAATCGTTAAAAGCGCTGGACGGGGTCCAGTTGATCAACGTGTCCGACCGCACGTTTCTGGCGCATTTGGGCGGCAAAATCGCCATCCAGCCGAGCTTGCCGATCCGCAACCGCGACGATTTGTCCAGGGTGTATACGCCCGGCGTCGCCCGGGTGTCGGCGGCGATCCATGAAAATCGCGACAAGGCGTATTCGCTGACGATCAAGCGGAATACGGTAGCCGTCGTCACGGACGGCACGGCGGTGCTCGGCCTCGGCGACATCGGGCCGTACGCGGCGGCGCCGGTCATGGAAGGGAAGGCGATGCTGTTCAAGCAGCTGGCGGACGTCGACGCTTTTCCGATCTGTCTGGACACGAAGGATACGGAGGAAATTATCCGGACGATCAAGGCAATCGCGCCGATTTTCGGCGGCATCAATCTGGAGGATATCGCGTCTCCGCGCTGCTTCGAAATCGAAACGCGGCTTGCGGAGCAGCTCGATATTCCGATTTTCCACGACGATCAGCACGGAACGGCCATCGTCGTCATCGCGGGACTGCTGAACGCGCTGAAGGTCGTCGGCAAGCGGATCGACCAGGTTCGCGTCGTCGTGAACGGCATCGGAGCGGCCGGCGTCTCGATATGCAAAATGCTGCTGGCCGCCGGCGTCCGCAGGCTCGTGCCGGTCGACCGCGAAGGCGCGATCGTGCGCGGCGGCTCGTATTCGGACCATCCGATGTGGCACTGGCTGTCCGAGCAGCCGCAGGTGGAGGCCGAGCCGGGAACGCTGAAGGAAGTGATCCGGGACGCGGACGTGTTCATCGGAGTGTCCCGCGGCGGGGTGCTGAATGCGGAGGATGTCGGAAAAATGGCGGCGGACCGCATCGTTTTCGCCATGGCGAACCCGCATCCGGAAATCGACCCCGAGGCGGCGCTGCCGATCGTGCGCGTATTTGCGACCGGGCGGAGCGACTACCCGAACCAGATCAACAACGTGCTCGTGTTCCCGGGCATTTTCCGCGGAGCGCTGGATTGCCGGGCGCGCATCATCAACGAGCCGATGAAGCTGGCGGCGGCCCGCGCCATCGCTTCGGTCGTGTCGGCGGGCGAACTGAACGCGCAGTATATCATACCGAGCATTTTCAACGAGCAGGTGGTGGCCAAAGTCCGGCACGCCGTCATCGAAACGGCAATATTGACCGGCGTCGCCCGGCGCACGCCGCCGGATTTCCGGTAATTTCCGAAGCCGGCATCGCCATGCCAAAAAAATCAGCGCCGTCGCGGCTGCCTTTTCGGCGGCACAGCGTTCGGCGCTGCTCTGCTTTTCCGTTTCGGACGATTTGCGTTTGCGGCTTGCGCTGCCATCGTCCCCGGAGCGCTTCGGGACTTAAGAGCCCGGAGCGTTCTTCTTTTTGGCGTGCTTTTTTGCTTTTCGATTTGCTCATGCGGTTCACGCTCCCGTGAAAATTTCGGCGAGGCGGCGCGCGGCCGCCGCCGACCCCAAGTATACGCTAAAACGCGGAAGATTGTAACAGTTTGCGCACAAAACGCCCTCGAAGGCGATCGGCGGACCCCCGCGGTACTATTCATTCCCGACCGAGTACGTTATAATTCGATAGAAGCGGCCGCCGCTTGAACATTTGAATGATTTTTCAGCCAGTTGGTGCCTTGTCCGGACAGGAGGTCCGCGTCAAGGGTAAAAGGGAAGCCGGTGAGAGTCCGGCGCGGTCCCGCCACTGTAACCCGGAAACGACCCCGACGATGCCACTGCTTCCGATGGAAGCGGGAAGGCCGGGGGGAAGCTGCAAGGCCGGGGAGCCAGGAAACCTGCCAGCTGCGCTTAGCCAACGGAATCCTTCGCGGAAAGGATCGGCTCGATCAGGATACGCCAAGACATTGACGCCCCTGTGCGCAAGGGGTGCCGTTCGTCTTTCGCCTGATTTGCTGACCCTGCTTCCGATAGACGGAGGCAGGGTTTTGTCGTGCAGCGACCGGTTGGAAGTTTCGAAGATTCATTCATCGCTCAAGCGCAGTCCTCGAAATCAGACAGAAAGGATTGTGGTAGTGCAATGAAGAAACGTTATTTGTGGGGGTTCGCCGCGTTGTTGCTGGCGGGGTCGATTTTGGCGGGCTGCGGAAGCTCGAACGGGGAGGGCGGCGCGTCGGGCGAAGCGTCGGCAAGCGCCTCCGCGGGCGCATCGCCGAGCGCTTCGGCGTCGTCGGCGCCGGAAGCGTCCGACAGCGGCGAAGCGAAGCAGACGCAATATCCGCTGACCGTTCAGGACGCGACCGGCGAGTCGTTTACGTTCGAACAGGCGCCGCAGCGGATCGTGTCCACCTCTCCGGCGGAGACGGAAATTTTGTTCGCGCTTGGCCTGGGAGAGCAGGTCGTCGGCGTGTCCGATTTTGACAACTATCCGGAAGAGGCGACGACGAAGGAGAAAGTGGGCAGCATTACGAAGCCGAACGAGGAAGCGATTATCGCCCTTCAGCCGGACCTCGTCGTAACCGGCATTTCGATGCCGGAGGACGTGCTGAACAAGTTCCGTTCGCTCGACCTGGTCATGTACAAAACCGATCCGAAGTCGATCGACGACGTGATGAACAACATTTTGCAAATGGGCATCATTGCGAATCGCCAGCAGGAAGCGGAGGCGCTCGTCGCTTCGATGAAGGAAGACGTCGAGCGCGTCGCCGCGGCGGTGGCCGGCGTGGCGGAAGCCGACAAGAAGAAGGTGTATGTCGAGTTTTCCCCGGGCTGGTCGGTCGGCAAGGGAGAATTCATGGACGAGCTGATCACGCTGGCCGGCGGCATCAACGTGGCCGGAGATACCGAGGGCTGGAACCAAATCAACGAAGAAACGATCGTGCAAAAAAATCCGGACGTCATTTTGTTCACGCTCGGCGTGACCGACAGCGAGTCGGGCAAGACGCTGGAGGAGATGATCAAGGGCCGCAGCGGCTGGGATCAAATAACGGCGATCGCCGAAAATCGCGTCGTCGGCCTCGACCAGGACGTGCTGTCGCGCCCGGGGCCGCGCATCACGCAAGGGCTCGTTGAAGTCGCCAAAGCGGTATATCCCGATCTGGTGAAGGAATGAAGCGAAAAAGCGCGATTGGAGGAGGAGCTGCGCTGGCGCTCCTTCTCTTTACGGTCGTTTTCAGCCTTTCCATGGGATCGGCGCGTCTGCCCCTGGCGGACGTATGGGGCATTTTGCTGCACAGTCTGCCCGGCGGAGACTCGCTCGTCGCGCCCCACTGGGAGTCTTCGACCGAGCAGATCGTTCTGAAAATCCGCTTGCCCCGCATTGCGCTGGCGATTTTGATCGGCGCCATGCTGTCGGTAGCGGGGGCTGGTTTTCAGGGCGTACTGCGCAATCCGCTCGCCGACCCGTACACGCTCGGAGTCGCGTCCGGCTCGGCGGTAGGCGCGGCGTTTCTTATCCTGATGGGGTACAGCTACAGCTTGTTCGCGCAATGGACGATTCCGGTCGTCGCGTTTGCGACCGGATTGATCAGCCTGGCGCTCGTGCTTCGGCTCGCCCGCGACCAGGGGAAAATCCGGATGGAGACGCTGCTGCTGTCGGGCGTCGTTTTGCAGGCGTTTTTCGGCTCGCTCGTCTCGTTCATGGTTTCGAGATCGGATAAGGTCATCAACGAAATCGTCTTCTGGATGCTCGGCAGCCTGTCATTGCGCGGCTGGTCGTACTCGGCCGTGCTGCTGCCCTATTTGGCGGCGGGGCTCGTCATTATGATCGGCTACAGCCGGACGATGAATTTGTTCGCCTTGGGGGAAAGGCAGGCCGCGCATCTGGGCGTCAACGTCGAGCGGACGAAGGTGACGATTCTCGTCGTGTGCACGCTGATGACGGCGGCGGCCGTTTCCGTGGCCGGGGTTATCGGCTTCGTCGGCATGGTGGTGCCGCATTTGATCCGCCTGCTGACCGGTCCCGATTACCGGCTCCTCGTGCCGCTGTCGGCGGTCGGCGGCGCCATCTACATGCTGCTGGCGGACACGGCCGCGCGAACGCTGCTGTCGCCGACGGAAATTCCGATCGGCGTCGTGACGGCTTTTATCGGGGCGCCGTTTTTCGCCTATTTGCTCCGGCGCAACCGGAGCCGGGCCAGGGGGTAAAAGCATGATTCTAGCGAACCGTCTTGGGAAAACGTATGACGGACGCCGGGTGCTGTCGGATATCGGCTTCTCCGTTTACGAAGGGGAAATTTTCGGCATCATCGGCCCGAACGGCAGCGGCAAATCGACGCTACTCAAGCTCCTGTCCGGCGTGGAAAAGGCGGACGAAGGCGAGGTTGCGCTCGGAGGCGCTACGGAATCCGCGCCCGGCGGCCTGCGCGAGGTTCGCGGCGGCCGGACGGTCGGAAGCTTCACCCGCAAGGAGCTGGCCCGTTTCGTCGCCGTGCTGGAACAGGAGGCGCTGCCGAAGGTCGGGTTCACGGTGCGGGAAGTGACCGAAATGGGGAGGTTTCCCTATCAGAACTGGCTGGGCGAAGAGCCGGAAAGCGCGGACGAGCGGATCGACGCGATTCTTGCGGATTTGGGGCTGGCCGAGCTTGCGGAGCGGACGCTGGAGTTTCTGAGCGGGGGCGAACGGCAGCGCGTCGCCCTGGCGAAGGTCATGGCGCAGGAGCCGCGCCTGCTGATGCTGGACGAGCCGACGACGTATCTGGACATCGGCCGGCAAATTCAGCTGATGGACAGCATTCGCTTGTGGCAGCGGAGGGCCGCGGGGCTGACGGTCGTCGCGGTGCTGCACGATCTGAATCTGGCGGCGCTTTATTGCGACCGGCTGCTCCTGATCGACAAAGGGAAGGCGGTCGGCATCGGAACGCCGGAGGAGCTGCTGACCGAGGAGCGAATTCGCTCCGTTTACGGCGTCGGAACGGTCGTCACGAAGCATCCGGCAACCGGAGCGCCGCAAATTTTGCTGCAGCCGGAGGCTGCAGGGCATAGAAGGGACGGATAAAACCGATGTCAACGGAAGCGACAGATATGGCATTTATACGCACGGCGGCCGAAAAGATCGTTCCCGCAGCCAAAGCGGCGCAGATGGCCGCAGAAGAACGGCTGAACCAGCTGACGAAGCCGCCGGGAAGCCTCGGCAGGCTGGAGGCGCTGGCCGTGCAGCTGGCGGGCGCGATGGGCACGCCCGAGCTGCCGGGGCGGCTGCGCAAGGCGGTCGTCGTGATGGCGGCGGATCATGGCGTATGCGAGGAAGGCGTCAGCGCGTTTCCCCAGGAAGTGACGCGCCAGATGGTGGCGAACTTCCTGAACGGGGGAGCGGCGATCAACGTGCTTGCGCGCCAAGCCGGCGCGGACGTCGTTTGCGTCGATATGGGGGTCAAAGGGCCTGAAATCGTCCATGAAAAGCTGCTCTCGCGCAGGGTGAGAGAGGGCGGCACCGCAAATCTGGCGCGCGGGCCGGCGATGACCCGCGAGGAAGCGGTACGGGCGATTCGCGCCGGAATGGACGTGGCTAACGATTTGTCGATGAAGGGCTATAACGTGCTGGCCACCGGCGAAATGGGGATCGGCAATACGACGGCCAGTTCGGCGCTCCTTGCCGCCCTGACCGGGCTTGACGCGGAGGAGGTCGTCGGACGCGGCACCGGCATCGGCGACGAAGGGCTGCGCCTGAAGAGGGAGACGGTGGCACGGGCGCTCGAGCTGAACCGTCCCGATCCGCAGGACCCGGTGGACGCCTTGGCCAAGGTCGGGGGGCTGGAGATCGCGGGACTGGCCGGCCTCGTTGTCGGTGCGGCTTCCATGGGCATTCCGGTCGTCATCGACGGCTTTATCTCGTCGGTCGCCGCGCTCGCGGCTTGCCGGATCGCCGAAGGGGTCAAACCCTATCTGATTCCTTCCCATCTGTCGAGCGAACGGGGTCACAAGCGAACGCTCGAGGAGCTGGGACTTGCGCCCATGCTTCAATTGGAAATGCGGCTTGGCGAAGGTACGGGAGCTGCGCTCGCGTTTCCGCTGATCGACGCGGCCTGCGGCATTTTGCGGGAAATGGCGACGTTCGACAGCGCCGGCGTTTCCAAAGGCTAGGGGGCAGGGGCATGGTAGTGCTTGTCACGGGCGGAGCGAGAAGCGGCAAAAGCTCGTTCGCCGAAAAGTACGCGGCCCGCTTGGCCGAACGCGGCGTATATGTGGCCACCTCGCAGATTTTGGACGACGAGATGGGACAACGCATCGCGCTTCACCGCGAGCGGCGGGAGCGGACCGGGTTCGCCTGGGAGACGGTCGAGGAGCCTTACGAGCTGTGCCGGGTGTTGCGGGAGCGCGAGGACGCGCCGGTCGTGCTGGTCGACTGCCTGACGCTGTGGCTGACGAATTGGCTGCTCGCGGAAGAAGAGGCGGAGGACGCCGAGCGGAGGGTGCTCGCGCGGGTCGACGAGCTGGTGCGGGTGCTCGAATCTTATTCGGGACGCGTCGTGTTGGTGACGAACGAGGTCGGCGACGGCATCGTGCCGGAATACCGGCTCGGGAGGTCGTTCCGGGATTTGGCCGGCGTCATGAACCAGCGCATCGCGGCGGCGAGCGACAGCGTGTTTCTGGTGACGGCGGGCATTCCGGTCGAGCTGAAAAGCCTTGCGTTCCGCTGGCCTGACGAGGGGACGGAAAACGGAGCATGATGTTTTATTCGCTGCCGGAAACGCTCGGGATGCTTGTCGCGGCCATCGCGGCCGATTGGCTGATCGGCGACCCGCGCCGCCTGCCGCACCCCGTCGTCGTCATCGGCCGCTTGATCGGCCTGCTGGAGCGGCGGCTGCTTCGCGGGCCGTCCGGAAACGTTTTGCGGCTGAAAGGCTGCGTCCTGACGGTTGCGGTCGTTGCGGCCTCTTTTTTGCTCATGTGGGGCGTTTGGCTGGTCGCGGACCGGATTCACCCCTGGCTCGGCTATGCGGTCAATGTCTGGTTTATTTCGACGACGCTGGCGGTCAAAGGGCTGAAGGACGCGGCTATGCTCGTCTACCGGCCGCTGCGGCGGGGCGATCTGGCCGAGGCCCGGATCAAAGCTGGCTGGATCGTCGGGCGGGACACGGACGGCCTGGCGGAAAAAGATGTCGCGCGGGCGGCGGTGGAAACGGTGGCGGAAAATACGGTGGATGCCTTCGTTTCGCCGCTTTTTTTCGCTTTTATCGGGGGCGCGCCGCTTGCGATGCTGTACCGGGCGGCCAATACGCTCGATTCGATGGTCGGCTATAAAAACGAAAAATACCGGGATTTCGGCTGGGCGTCCGCGCGGCTGGACGACGTGATGAACTGGCTTCCGGCGCGGGCGGCGGGAGCGCTGCTGGCGCTGACGGCAGCCTGCTCCCGCTTGGCCTCCGGGAGGAGGGCCTGGCGCTCGATCCGGGCGTTCGCGCATCTGCATCCGAGCCCGAACAGCGGCATCCCCGAAGCGGCGGTGGCCGGGGCGCTCGGGTTCGAGCTCGGCGGCACGAACCGGTACGGGGGCGTCGTGAGCGAGCGGGCCCGTCTCGGCTGGCCGCTGCGCCCGTTGGAGGCCGAAGACATCGTCCGGACGATCCGGCTTCTGTACGGAGTCAGTTTCTGGTTGGCGGGAGGGTTGTTGTGCGCATGGCTAAGTCTCGTTTGGTAAGCGCGGTCGAGCCGTTCGTCGTCGCGATGCAGTTTTTGACGCGGGTGCCGGTGCCGGTCAAGGCGGAATTCACGGAGCGAAGCTGCCGGCGCAGCGTCGCGTTTTACCCGGCCGCAGGCCTGGTCATCGGTCTGCTGCTCGCCGGAGCCGCGTGGGGGCTGGCTCGCATACTTCCGCCTCTCCCGGGGGCCGTGCTGCTGACGGCGCTCTGGATCGGTTTGTCCGGCGCGCTGCATCTCGACGGCTTGATGGACACGGCCGACGGCTTGCTCAGCCATCGCTCCCGCGAGCGAATGCTGGAGATCATGAAGGACAGCCGCGTCGGCGCGATGGGCGTCGCCGTGGGCACGCTTTCGCTGCTGCTGCGGGTTTCGCTGCTGTCCGTGCTGCTCGGGGAGGGCGAAGGGGCGTCGGCCTTTGCCTTGGCCGCGCTTGCTTTGATCCCCGTCTGGAGCCGGGCCTTCATGTCGACGGCGATCGCCGGCTGGCCGTATGCGCGATTGCCCGGCGAAGGGCTCGGCGGGCTGTTCCGCACCGTTCGGCCGCGGCATGCGGTTTATGCGTTCGCGGCCGCCTGCGCGATCGGCGCCGTCGTCCTGGCCGCGGCCGGCCGGTGGAACTGGCGGGAAGGGGCGGTCATGCTTGCGGTCATGGCGATTTTTACTTACGTTCCCGGCGCGCTGCTGGCCGCTTCCGCCTCGCGAAAGCTGGGCGGGCTGACCGGCGACGTGTACGGGGCGCTGAACGAATGCGCGGAAATCGGACTGCTGCTGTTGGCGGCGGTTTTTATCTATAACGGTTAAAAAGAAGGGAGACGGCGTCATGCTGGAACGATTCGGACACGGCGGCGACTGGGCGACGGCGGAGGAGAGCTTCGGCAAGCCGGAAGCGGGGTGGCTCGACTACAGCGCCAATATGAACCCGGCCGGGCCCCCGGCGTGCGTCGAGGCGATTTTTCGGGAGCGGTGGCGGGACATCGCGCGATACCCCGATCCGGCGGTTCGCGGCCTGCGGCGCAAATTGGCCGAGACGCACGGGATTTCGGAGGAGAGCATCCTCGTCGGCAACGGAGCCGCGGAGCTGATCGATTTGGCCGTTCGGGGCGTTTCGCCGCGGGAAGCGGCGCTGGCCCAGCCTTCGTTCGCCGAGTACGGCGACGCCTTGCGGAAGGCGGGCGTTCGGACGAAGGAGCTGCTGCTTGCCGCCGGGAACGGCTTCGAGCTGACGGCGGAAATGCTGGCCGGTCTGAAGCTTTCGGAAGGCAGCTGCGTTTTTATCGGGCATCCCAACAATCCGACGGGCAGGCTCGTTCCGGCCGATGCGCTTGCAGCGCTTCGGACGTCCCGAGCGACGCTGCTGATCGACGAGGCGTTTATCGACTTCGTTCCGGGAGGGGAGGAGGCGTCGCTGCTGCGCGAGGCCGCAAGCTCGGAGCGGATCGTTGTTTTTCGCTCGATGACGAAATTTTACGCGATTCCGGGCATCCGGCTCGGTTTTGTCGTCGCGCATCCGAAGCTGATCGCCCGTCTCCGGGAGCTTCAGCCGCCTTGGAGCGTTAATTTTCTCGCCCAGCATATCGGCGAGGCGCTGCTCGGGGAAACGGATTATGCGGCGAAAACGATGGCCTGGCTGGCCGAAGAGCGGCCGCGGCTCGTCGCCGGGCTCGAATCGCTCGGCCTTGCCGTCGTGCCAAGCGAGGTCAACTATTTGCTCGTTTCGCTGCCGGAAGACAGCCCCTGGAACGCGAAGAAGCTTCAGCGCCGCATGGCGGGGCGCGGAATTCTGATTCGGGACGCGTCGTTGTTTGCGGGGCTCGACGGGCGTTATTTTCGCCTTGCGGTTCGGCTGCGGCACGAGAACGAGCGGCTGCTTGCCGAGCTGGCTGCGGCGCTGAAGGAAGGGGCGGGTTGCGATGGCGAGGCATGACGGCGGGAATGAGGTTGCGGGCGCGATGAGGAGCGTTCATGGGGAGGATGAGGCAGCGGGCGCGGTGCGGAACGCGGAAGGCGGGCATCGGCCGATGCCGGATTCGGCTGGCGAGATTAACGCCGCCGCGCAAACGTCGTCGGATACGGACCGCGAATTGAAATCCGCAAAAACGATCATGCTGCAGGGCACCGCTTCCGACGTCGGCAAAAGTCTGCTGACGGCCGCCCTCTGCCGGATTTTCAAGCAGGACGGCTATCGCGTCGCCCCTTTCAAATCGCAGAACATGTCCAACAATTCCTACGTGACGCCGGACGGCAAGGAGATCGGGCGGGCTCAAGGGATGCAAGCCGACGCGTGCGGGATCGCCGCCACGACGGACATGAACCCGATTTTGCTGAAGCCGAGCCGGGAAATGTCGGCGCAGGTGGTCGTTCACGGCAAGCCTTTCCGGGACCTCGGAGCAAGGGAGTATCGGGAAAGCTATTTGCCGCATGCGGAAGGGATCGTCAAGGAAGCGCTCGGACGGCTCCGGGCGGCCTATGACATCGTCGTGATCGAAGGGGCGGGCAGCCCTGCGGAAGTGAATCTGAAGGACCGGGATATCGTCAATATGCGCCTTGCCGGCTGGGCCGATGCGCCGGTGCTGCTGGTCGCGGACATCGACCGGGGGGGCGTGTTCGCCTCCGTCGTCGGCACGCTGGAGCTGCTGGAGCCGCATGAGCGGGAGCGGGTTCGGGGCGTGATCATCAACAAGTTCCGGGGCGATGCGTCCCTGCTCCGGCCGGGAATCGACTGGCTGGAGCGGCGCATCGGCAAGCCGGTCGTCGGCGTCGTCCCGTATTTGCCGGACCTGGCGCTTGAAGACGAGGATTCGGCTTCGCTCGACGGCAAGCGGCGTCTCGCCGGGGGAGCCCCTTCCGCGGATCGTAGGCTCGATATCGCGGTGCTCCGTCTGCCGCGGATTTCGAATTTTACCGATGTCGATCCTCTTTTATCGGAGCCGGATACGGTCGTGCGTTACGTGGCCTCGGTTGCCGATTGGGGCGAGCCGGACGCCGTCATTCTTCCGGGCAGCAAAAATACGGCGGAGGATTTGCGGTTTTTGCGCGCGGCCGGGCTGGAAGCGAAGCTGCTGGCGTTCGCGGAGCGCGGCGGCCGGGTCGTCGGCATTTGCGGCGGCTACCAGATGATGGGGCGGCGGCTGCTCGATCCGGAAGGCGTGGAATCCGCCGCGGCGGAAACGGCCGGTATCGGCTTGCTGCCGTTGGAAACGGTGTTCGCGGCGGACAAGCGGACCGAACGAGTGACGGGAAAGGCGGCCATGAAGTTCGGCGCGGGGCGGGAAGTGAATGTCGAAGGCTACGAGATTCATATGGGCCGGACGGTCGCGCTCGAGCCGGCGGACGCGCCGTTTCGGCTGCGACCGCTTCGGCTGCCGGAAGAGCCCGGGTCCTGGCATCGGGATGGGGCGATGTCCGCGGACGGCAAGGTTTGGGGAACCTACTTGCACGACGTTTTTCATAACGATGCGCTGCGCCGGGAATGGCTGAACGAGCTGCGCGCGGACAAGGGGCTTGCGCCGCTTTTGGAAGCAACCCGGTTCGGAGAGCTGCGGAAGCAAGCGTTCGACCGGCTGGCGGAGCATGTCCGCAAGCACCTGGATGTGGGGAACATTTATCGGATGATGGAGGGATGAGAAGGTGAGCGGGACGAAACGAACGGATGGACCGGATGCGATAGAGGGAACGAGCGAGGCTGTGGGTTCGGATGTGTCGGACCGAATGGATGGAACGGGTGCGGGTGCGATAGCAGGAAAGATCGAGGCTGAAGGACCGGACGTGTTGAACCGAGCGGGTGGAACCAGTGGGATAACGGGAAAGAGCGAGACAGAGGGATCGGACGTGTTGAATCGAGCGGGTGAAACGAGTGGGATAACGGGAAAGAGCGAGACAGAGGGATCGGACGTGTTGAATCGAGCGGGTGGAACCAGTGGGATAACGGGAAAGAGAGAAATTGAGGGTACTGCCGGATTGGTCGTCGGGAACGAGGAAGAAGCGCCCGGTATGGCTGGCTCCGATGGATTGTCCGCTAAGGAAAAGCCGAGCAAGGAACGGGGACTGGTGCTTGTATATACCGGGGACGGCAAGGGGAAGACAACCGCGGCGATGGGGTTGGCCGCGAGAGCGACGGGACGCGGTCACCGCGTGCTGGCGATTCAATTCATCAAGTCCCCCCAGCGCAGCTATGGGGAACAGCTTGCCCTTCAGAAACTCGGCGTCGAAATCGTCCAGACGGGCATCGGGTTCACCTGGACCAAGACGCCGGAGGAGCATCGGGAAGCTCTGCGAAGCGGCTGGGAGTTGGCCAAGCGGCGGATTTTGCACGGCGAGGAGCGCCTGATCATTTTGGACGAGATCAACAACGCGCTGGCGATCGACCGTTTTCCGGTCGACGACGTGCTGTCGCTGCAGGAAGTGTTGGACGTCATTCGCCGCCGCCCGCAGGGCATGCATCTGGTGCTCACCGGCCGCGACGCGCATCCGGACATCATCGCCGCCGCCGATCTCGTCACCGAGATGAAGGCGATCAAGCATTATTACGACGAGGGCGTACCGGCCGTCTTGGGGATCGAGATGTGACGAAAGCGGACGATTCGTGAAAACCAACCGGATAAATGAAAGTAACCGGCCCTATAAAAATATTTTATTTTTGTGTTGACAAATGGTTATTTTCGCCATTATGATAAGCAATAACTTGAAGCGAAAGGAGGTCGACGGACGTGACCCGCATTCAACTTACGCTGTCGTTGAAGCCGCAACTGAATAATCGGGACAAAGTCCATCGGCCTCGGCGGGCGCAATTTGGCGTTACGGCAGGATAACCGGCATCGGGATTCTGCGTGCGTTTTTATCGGCATACGCAACAACCGCGAGCGATTGGGCTCGCGGTTTTTTTGTCGTTCGCGAAAGCGGAATGGGCGAAAGAGGAGCACCCGGTGCATTACATCGCGGCCGCGGGCCGGGGATGGGCCCGAAGAGGAGCACCCGGTGCGCTACATCGCGGCCGCGGGCCGGGAATGGGCCCGAAGAGGAGCACCCGGTGCGCTACATCGCGGCCGCGGGCCGGGAATTGGCCCGAAGAGGAGCACCCGGTGCGCTACATCGCGGCCGCGGGCCGGGAATGGGCCCGAAGAGGAGCACCCGGTGCGCTACATCGCGGCCGCGGGCCGGGGATGGGCCCGAAGAGGAGCACCCGGTGCGCTACATCGCGGCCGCGGACCGGGGATGGGCCCGAAGAGGAGCACCCGGTGCGCTACATCGCGGCCGCGGGCCGGGGATGGGCCCGAAGAGGAGCACCCGGTGCGCTACATCGCGGCCGCGGGCCGGGAATGGGCCCGAAGAGGAGCACCCGGTGCGCTACATCGCGGCCGCGGGCCGGGAATGGGCCCGAAGAGGAGCACCCGGTGCGCTACATCGCGGCCGCGGGCCGGGAATGGGCCGCCAATCGCTGCAAAATCACAATCCAAATAAGAACAAAAGGAGTTAAAATTTTTTTATGTTCAGAGCACCAAAATTATCTTCCTACTATCGGCCCGTCAGTCTCCCGGCGGGAGACGTGCACGTATATGCCGGCGAGGAGCTGTACGGCGCCATGGGAGCCAAAGTGTTCGAAATGGCGAACAACAATTTGCAAATTCCGGCGATCCGCTATATGAGCTACACGCCGGACGTCCACGTGGGCGTCGGAACCTGCATCGGGACGACGGCGATTTGGGAGGCGGGCGAGGCGTACGTTTCCCCGTCCATCGTGGGCAGCGACATCGGCTGCGGCATGCGGGTTCACTTGACGAACCTGCACGCGGCGGAGATCAAGGAGGTCAAGCTTCGGCGGAAGCTCGTGAAAGAGATCGAGAAGCGGATGCCGGTCGAGCAGCATGCGCGCGGACATTTTTCCGATCTTCGCGTCGAGGACGTTCTGCGAAACGGTTTGCACGGACTCCCGAAAAAATACGTCCCCGACGCCTACGCGCCGCGAAAGGCGACTTCGCTCACGCATGTGGAAAACAGCCGGTTCCGTTTCGACGAAAACGCGCTGAACCGCCTCCCGGAGCCGGTCTGGCACCGCGCGCACCGTCAGCTCGGGACGCTGGGCAACGGCAATCATTTCGTGGAGCTTCAGGCGGTCGAAATCAACGAGGCGAATCGGGGAACGGCCGAAAAATGGGGACTGTTCGACGGCCAGGTCGTCGTCATGATCCATTCCGGTTCCCGCGCCTGGGGCGGTGCGGTCAACCAGTATTGCGGCACGGAAGTCGCCAAGACGATGCGCAGGCTCGGGCTTGGCACCGCCGATCCGAAGCTCGTTTTCGCGCCGACGGACAGCGAGGCGGGCCGGACGTACGTCGATCTGATGTATTCGGCCCTCAACTTCGCGACGGCGAACCGCCATCTGATCGCGTACGCCGTGCGGGAAGCGTGCCGGGACACGCTCGGCTCCCCGTTCGAAATGCGGACGCTGTACGATTTGATGCACAACTACGCTTGCGAAGAGGAACGCGACGGACGCGCGTGGTTCGTGCACCGCAAAGGCGCGACGCTGGCGCTGCCTCCGGGCCATCCGGCCAACCCGGAGCCGTACGCCGAAACGGGACACCCGGCGCTCATTCCGGGTTCGATGGGGACGGCTTCGTATTTGATGGTCGGCAGGCCGGAGGGGGCGCGCAACGCTTACTCCATCTGTCACGGAGCCGGGCGCATCCGGTCGCGCAGCGCCACCAAAAAGCTGGTTACCGTCGACGAATTCGCCTCCTCGCTGCGCGTCGGCCAAGAGGACGAGATCGTCGTCAATCACCGGGCCCTGGAAGCGATCGTGGACGAATCGCCGCAAGCCTACAAAAACGTAGACCAAATTATCGAAAGCGTCGTTGGCGCGGAGCTTGCCTCCGTCGTGGCCAAATGCCGCCCGCTCGCGACCGTAAAAGGAGTATAAAAGCTTATGACAAGCAACATCCAGAACCTCAAACGCGAGGGGGCCGTTTCGAATCGTTTCGTGGCTAAATGGAATCCGGAAGACTCCCCTCGCACGAAGGCCTATTTTGACTATGTTTCCGTGTTGAACCGCATCTCCGGGCTGCTGAAGGAACGGTACGGGTGCGAGCTGCAGCTCTATTACGAAAGCGACGCGAACGATGCCTGGGACGGCCTGGAGGAGGACGTTCGCGGAGGCTTCCCGGGCATGGAGCACGTCGCGAGCATTTACGACCTCGTCGAGACGAGGGAATTCAAATTCGACCAGGAACCGTACGAAAAGAAAATCGGCATCCGGCCGGCGATTCGAAACAACGTTTTCGGCTATCCCGGCCACTCCGTCGCGTTCGCCCGCATTCCGAAGCTGAACGAGTACGGTCTCGGCTACGAGGATATCCTTTTCGCCAAAGATGACGATTCCCTGCGCGCCTTTCTGGAAGATATGAAGGCAAGGCAGCTGCGGGAGCGGAAAATCGCGCTGTTCGTCGATACGCGGGACGGACTCGAGCGCAAGCACGAGCCGCTCAGCCGAGCGGTCTCCCGGGAAGATGTCGTGATGGAGGAAGCGTTGAAACGGCAAATTTTCCGTTATATCGACGAGTTTTTTTCCGAGGACAAAACGTTTTTCCAGACGTACGACATTCCGTACAAACGCGGCATTCTGCTGTACGGCAAGCCGGGCAACGGCAAGACGACGCTCGTCAAGTCGATCGCGGGCAGCGTGGAGGCCCCCGTCGCCTATTGGCAAATTACCGAGTATACGACGAGCGAATCGATACAAGAGGTGTTCGCCTCCGCGATCAAGCTGTCGCCGATGGTGCTCGTCATTGAGGATATCGATTCGATGCCGGAAGCTTGCCGCTCTTTTTTCCTGAATACGCTCGACGGCGTCGCGTCCAAAGAAGGCATTTTCCTGATCGGCACGACGAACTACCCGGAAAAAATCGACCCCGCCCTGATGAACCGGGCCGGACGCTTCGACCGGGCTCACGAGGTGAAGCTGCCGGATGAGGCGCTGCGGCTGCTTTATTTGAAAAAGCGCGGCTTCGCGCGGCTTGCGGGGGCGGATGCGGCCGTCGAGGCGGCCCGTCGCACCGAAGGCTTCTCGCTCGCCCAGCTCGGGGAGCTGTACGTGTCGGCGGCGCTGCAGAAGCATTACGACGGCGACGTCAAGCTGGACAAGCTGATCGGCGAGCTCAAAAGCGATCTGCACAAAGACCGGAAGGGCGAATGGATGAGCCGCGGCGGGGCGGATCGTCCGGCCGGTTTTTTGGGATAAGGGAGATGCGGATGGAATAAAAAGGCTGCCATCGTCCCATATTAACCGAAGCTCGATTCATTTTAGGGGAGGTTTGTGCCGTGGCGCTTACGCCTTACGAACCGTTTCAAAGCCTGGAGCATTGGAAAAGGGATCTGGACCGGTTTTTTAACGATTTTCCGGCGAGCTTGAGGCCCGGGAGCAGTTTTCCGCGAATGGACGTGTTCGAGACGGACAGGGAAGTCGTCGTGCATTGCGAAATCCCCGGCGTGGAGAAAAAAGAAGACATCCACATCGACGCGGAGGGGGACCGGCTGACCGTCGGAGGAGTCTATCATTCCGCAAACGAGTGGAAGGAAGCCCAGGCGCATCGCCGCGAGCGGTTCGAGGGGCGGTTTCAGCGTTCGGTGGCGCTGCCCGCGAAAGTTCGGGAAGAGGGCATTTCCGCAAGCTATAAAAACGGCGTTCTCGAAATCCGTTTGCCCAAGCAGGAGCCCCGTTCCGGCCGCAAGATCGATATCGAGTTTCAGTAAATCGAAGCGAATCGAAAAAAAGGATCCGGCTTTTCGGCCGGATCCTTTTTTGAATTCGATTTACCCGCGAACGCGTCTAGCCCGCCAAGCAAGTCCAAGCAGGATCAAGGCGATCCCGGCGACTTGGTAAGGCAAAGGACTATTTTCTCCCGTCTTGGGCAATTCCTTCACGTCTGGGGAAGCGTTATGGTCATCGTTGCCGTCGACGCCGCCTTGCGACAGCGCTTCGACATTGATTTCAAACCAAACTTCCTCAACCGTTCCGTTTGCGCTCAGGATGGCGATGGAGAACACGTCTTTGCCGACATAGCCCGGGTTCGGCGTGTACGTCCATTTTCCGTCTGCGCTTAGCGTAACCGTTCCATGCTCCGGCTGTTGGCCGATGCTCGGAACGCTTCCTTCGGCGAGCTCGACGCTTCCGGTGATCGGAGTGTCTTGTCTGGTTGTCTCTTTCTCCGTCACAGGCTGTTGTACAGGCCCGGAAGGCTTTTCCGGAGTTGCTGGCGTTTCCGGAGTCGTTGGCGTCTCCGGAGCCGTCGGCGTCTCTGGGTCCGTAGGCGTTCCCGGCGCTTCCGGAGTCGTCGGCGTTTCAGGCGTCTCCGGTGTTCCCGGAGTTCCTGGAGTTCCTGGAGTTCCCGGCGTCGGAATCGGCGGAATCACGAACTTTTTATTGAACACGATCGTCTCCAACGGTTCGCTTCCGGTTTCCGAAATCGTAATCGAACGCTCGGTCATATCCAGTACATAGCCGTTCGGAGCGGCCAGCTCCGTCAAAACGTAATTGCCGGCAAGCAGATTGTCGAACAGCAGAACGCCGTTCGCGTCGGTCGTGCCGGTGGCAATTTGTGCACGGGTGCCGTCGGCTTCAAGGCGCTCAAGTTTAAACGTCGCTCCCGCCAGCGGGGCGTTGGAATCCTGGTCGACCTTAGAAACCTTCAAGGATTTCAAAACAGGTTCAACCCGTTCCTTGACGTTTTCCACCGTGACAACGATCGTTTCCGTCGAGTTTACCGTGAAACGACGTTCCTGTGCATCCAAAACGTATCCTGTCGGCGCTTCGATCTCCGTCAAAATGTACTCGCCGAACGGCAAACCGTCGAACGCAATCGTTCCTTCGGTATCCGTGGTGCGCGTTCCGAACGGAACGACGACACCGTCGGCGCTGACAAAATCAAGTTTGAACGTAGCTCCGGGGAGCGGCGTTTTGGAGTTTTGATCGACTTTCAGAATCTTGAGAGCGCCTGTCGTCGGGGTTCCCGGATCGACCGGCCCCGGGTTGTTTTTGGCATTCTCTACGATGATTTCGGTAATTCCGTAGGTTGCCAGAGTGACGGAACGTGCTTGCGAATCGAGCAGATAACCGCTCGGAGCGCTGGTCTCCGTCAGTTGGTACGTGCCGAACTCCAGGTCTGCAAACAAAAGTTCCCCGTTGGCGCCAGTCGTGCCCGTCCAGTAAGTGGTGCCGGCGACGCTCTCGACTCGTTCAAGTTTGAACGTAGCACCGGGGAGCTTCGTGCCGGTTCCTTGCTCGACCTTCACGATTTTGAGGCTGCTGCTTTGCGGCTCGGGAGCCGGCTCATCCGGTTTCTTGACGTTTTCAACCGCAACGGTTTTGTCCTTGTCGCTGTCGGAAAGAACGACCGTTATCGGAGAAGCGTCGAGCTTATAACCGTCCGGAGCCTGTGTCTCCGTCAGGGTATAGGAGCCGAGCGGCAGGTCTTCGAACAACAGCTCGCCGTTTGCATCGGTCGTGCCCTCATCGGAGAACGAAGGGTCACCCGATTTGAGCTCGAACGAAGCACCGGCTAAAGGAGTAATGCCGTCTTCATCGACTTTGACGACCTTGATGCTGCCGAGCGTCGGGACAACCGGCTCTCTCTCGTTTTCAACCGTAACGGTCTTGTCCTTGTCGCTGTCGGAAAGAACGACCGTTATCGGAGAAGCGTCGAGCGTATAACCGTCCGGAGCCTGTGTCTCCGTCAGGGTATAGGAGCCGAGCGGCAGGTCTTCGAACAGCAGCTCGCCGTTTGCGTCGGTCGTGCCCTCATCGGAGAACGAAGGGTCACCCGATTTGAGCTCGAACGAAGCGCCGGCCAAAGGAGTAATGCCGTCTTCATCGACTTTGACGACCTTGATGCTGCCGAGCGTCGGAACAACCGGCTCTCTCTCGTTCGAAACCGTGATCTCCTCCGGAGCCGAAGCGCCGGGTACAATCGTAATCGTATGTTCGGAAGCGTCCAGCACGAATCCGTCCGGAGCGCTTGTCTCCTTCAGGAAGTAAGTGCCGACCGGCAGGTCATCGAACAGCAGGACGCCGTTTTCATCGGTGGTGCCGGTTTTGACTACCGTACGCGTACCGCCAACGTCCGATTCGAGCTCGAACGTTGCACCTTCAAGCGGATTGTTGGAACCCTGCTCGACTTTCAGTACTTTCAGGTCGCCAATAAAGTAATCCGGATCGATGGAGTTCTCAACCGTGATCTCCTCCGGAGCCGAAGCGCCGGGTTCAATCGTAACCGTACGTTCGGTAGCGTCCAGCATATATCCGGCCGGAGCGGTTGTCTCCGTCAGGAAGTAAGTGCCGACCGGCAGGTCATCGAACAGCAGGACGCCGTTTTCATCGGTGGTGCCGGTTTTGACTACCGTACGCGTACCGCCAACGTCCGATTCGAGCTCGAACGTTGCACCTTCAAGCGGATTGTTGGAACCCTGCTCGACTTTCAGTATCCTAAGGGCACGAACTTCCTTGGCGTTCTCCACTACTTCTTCAACAGCGGCGTTGTTTGAGAACTTGGGAACGACGACCGTTCGTTGAGTAGCGTCAAGGATATAGCCGTTCGGAGCGTTTGTCTCGGTAAGGATATACGTTCCCGGAACCAGACCTCCGAACAACAATATGCCGTTCTCGCCAGTCGTGCCGACTTTGGAGACCCCGCCAGCCGAACTGAGCTCAAATGTCGCTCCTGCAAGAGTTTGACCCGAGTCTTTGTCGACTTTCACCACCCGAATGGAGCCGAGGTCCTTTCTGTTTTCGACGACTTCGGTGACGGTTACGGGATCGGGACTGCCATTCTTCGGAACAACCGTGACGGTACGCTCCGTCGTATTCGGCCAATATCCGTCCGGTGCCTTCGTCTCCGTCAAAATGTAGTCGCCGAAGAACAGGTTGTCGAACCGAATCTCGCCCGAATCGTCCGTAACGCCGGTATCGACGACTTCGCGTACGCCGCCGTAAGCAATGCGTTCGAGCTTGAATTCGGCGCCCTCAAGACGAAGGCTGGGATCCGTGTCGTCCACTTTTTGAATGAGCAGGTTTCCGAAGTAATCGGGATCTCTGTCATTCTCAAGCTCGACAACGAAAGGTTCCGTTCTGTTGGAGACCATCGTGATCGGATGTTCGGTCGCATCCAGCAAATAGCCTTCCGGAGCGTCTATCTCCGTCAGGACGTACTCGCCGTCGGGGAGATTGTCGAACTGCAGCACGCCGTCGGCATTGGTGGTGCCGGTAGCGACTACACTGCGGGAATCGTCGGCTGCAACGGATTCGAGTTTGAACTCTGCGTCTGCCAGCGGTTCATCCGTGACTGCATCGACCTTCAAGACTTTGATGGCCCGAACTTCCTTGATATTCTCCACCGTTACTGCAACAGCGGCTGTAGAGAACGGGGGAATGACAACCGTTCGTTCGGTGGCATCATGCACGTAACCGTTCGGCGAGTCAGTTTCGGTAAGTACATACGTTCCCGGAACCAAGTCTTCGAACAGCAGTTCCCCAGCGGCACTGGTGGTGCCGGTGCGGATCTCGGTGCGCGAATTGTCTGCCTCTACAAATTCGAGCTTGAACGTCGCGCCTTCAAGGGGAGCATTCGTATCCCGATCGACTTTCACCACCCGAATGGAGCCGAGGTCTTTTTTGTTTTCGACGATTTCGGTGACGGTTATGGGATCGGGACTGCCATTCTTCGGAACGATCGTAACCGTCCGTTCCGCAGTATTCGGCCAATACCCATCCGGTGCTTCCGTCTCCGTCAAAATATAGTCGCCGAAGAACAGATTGTCGAACCGGATCTCGCCCGAAACGTCCGTAACCTGTTCGCCAATCAAGACGCGCGTGCCATCGGAGATTCTGCGTTCCAACTTGAACTTTGCGCCCTCAAGAGGATCGCTCGATGCTTCGTCGACCTTCCGAACGAGCAAGTTTCCGAGATAATCCGGATCCTTGACGTTTTCAAACGTTTCGACGACAGGTTCCGTCACTCCGGCGGTAATCGTGATCGGACGCTCGACGGGATCCAAAAGGTAGCCTTCCGGCGCTTCCGTCTCCGTCAAAACGTAGTTGCCGAACAGCAAATCCGCATACAGCAGCTCGCCGTTTCCGTCCGTGGCGGACGTATCGTGCGAAATCAAAATCCGCGCGCCGTTGCTTGCGACGCGTTCGAGTTTGAATTTCGCGCCGGCCAGCTTGTGCGTTTGCCACTCCTGGTCGATCTTGACGACCTTCAGGCTGCCGGTCAAGCCGGTTCCGGTACCCGAACCCGACGATTTGCGAATCTGGATCGTCTTGGACGTTTGGACTTCTTCCGTCGAGATCTCGTCGCCTTGGAAAAGCACGGAGTTGCCGACGTTCGCACGGTCCGGAGCGTTGATGAACGTTTGATATTCCAGAATATACGGAACATCGATCGTATGGACAAAGCTCAGCGTGAACGATTGCGATCCATCCGCTTCGGTGTTGACTTCAAGCTCGTATACCGTGCCGTTATCGGGGATCAACTCGTTTTTCGTGACCGTACCGTTAGCGTCGACATTCGTGGTGTAAAGCTTGAAGGAATCCTCCATCAAAATCTGGTTCGGCGTCGGCGTATCGATGACCTTGGCGCCGGATACGTGAGACTGGCCGCGGTTAATGTAAACCGTCCAGTCGATCAGGCTGCCGTTTTGCGCGGCATCCTTGGCCACGTACTCGCCGCCTTGCGGCACCGTGACGGAAGCCGGAAGACTTGCGATCGTTTCCGTTCCGTCCATTAACACGGCAGTGTTAGGGATGGTTCGGACGACAAGCTGGCCTTCGAGCGTCGTCTTGAACGTAACGTAATAAGGCGTGTCGATCGAACCGATAAAGTCGACGGTCAGCATCTTTCCATCAGGGCTGTCCGTCCAATTCGCGGTATAAAGCGCGTCGTCAACTTCATCGCCGACCGTTACGCCGTTGTTCCCTCCGGTCAACGTGAGATGGCGGACTTCAAGAGAACCATCCACGTAAGCCTGATTGGACTGCAGAACGTCGGTGATCACGGCGTTATCCATGTGCTGCAGGTTATAGTTGACGCCGATATTCCACGTGATTTCCTTCGTCCGCGGGTCGTACGTGCCGTTCTTGAAGCCGTTCGCCTTCGTGTACCCGTCCGGGTTGAACTCGGAGGTCACCGTTTTGGAATGGGGAGTTTCCTCCTCATCGTAAAACTCGACCCACTCGACCTTGCCCGTATTGTTGAACCGGTCTCCGGAGGTCAAGTCCGAATACGTGAACTTAGTCGTATACGTAATCGTATACTCTTCGTTCACCGTCCCCAGGAAGCGGACGACGAATCCCTGTTTGTAATCGGGAGCCGCGTTGTCCGGCAGGTAATCGACTTCATAGTCGGTTCCCGCCGCAAGCTCGCTTCCGTCTTCGCGGGTAACCTTGAGCGTCGCCGGATCAAGCTCCAGCCCCCCGGAGGAGAAGGTATCCGTGTACTTGACGTTCTTGAAGGCGTAGCCGTTCTGGTTCAGGACGACTCGCCAGTCGACCGTTTTCGCGTCATACTTCGGATTGGAGGACGCCTTGTACAGCACGACCTGGTAAATCCCGCGCTGGGCCGTCTTGGTCACGCCGTCCGCCGTTACCGAGTTATGGATCGTATCGCTTTCGTACACGTAACCGGTCGCTTGCGTCTCATATACGACTTTATACGCTTTGTCGATATTGTTATCAAACGTGAGGTCGAAACCGTTTTTCTCGACTCCGCCTTCTTGGACGCCTTCAATCTCAGTTATCGTATACAGATCCTCTTCGATCGGCTCGGCGGATACGTTCTCGCTGCCATCCGCGTTCAACGTGACTTCGTAAACCTTCAACGATTCGGTCACCAGCTCGTGAGTCGCATCGAAGCGGTCCGAAATCAGCGTGTCGCTTGCGTCAACCGCCTTCTCGCCGTAGTTGTACTTGATTTCCCACGTGATTCTTTGCAGGTCGTCATTGTAACCGACGGCGGCCTTGTCCAGCCATTCGCCTCGCGGAGCGCTTACGGAAGCGGTGGCCGGCGAATCCGGGATGTTGGCTCCGGATAGCGTGGCGGTGTTCGGGAACGTCGTGACGGCGCTGTCCGCGATTTCGGTCGAAAAGACGATCCGGAAAGCGCGGTCGATGTCGTCGAACGAGATTTCGAAGTCGTCCGTTCCGCCGATCTTGCCGACGGTGTAGTTGCTTTCCGGAACGAGATCGCCGACGGAAACGTCGCCGTTAACGCTGACATTCAGTTCATATACTTGAATAGAGCCGGCCGTCAGCGTAAGCCCGTCCGGAATCGGATCGGAAACGACGGCGTTTTCGATGCGTTCCAGCTTTTTGTTGAAGTCGACGGTCCAGTCGATGCTCCGGGCATTCGTCACCCTGTCGGGAACGCCTGCTTTGGAGATCGTTTGGGTCACCTGAGGATTGAAAACGACCGTAATGATCTGATCTCCCGTTTTGACCGGGAACCGGATCTCCTGCACGGCGTTTTCGGTGATCGTCTCTTCGCTGAATTCCGTTTCGAACGTCAGCGTGCCGTGAACGTTGGAAAGCGACGCGATGTTATCGTTGAACGTCATCACGACTTCATTCGTTTGCCAGTAGGCAATGAAGTCGCCGACATCGGTCCCGTTGATCATCAAATCTCCCGGCACATCGTTGTAAAGCTTGAATTGTTCGGGAAGCACGAACCGGAACGTGTCGCCATCCCCGTAGGAGTGGCCGTTTTCCAGTTCCCATTCGTAGCTGATATTGACGATCGATCCGATTTCGACCCGGTCGTCCGGGTTGACGTTGGCATCGATGACGTTGCCGTTTTCATCCGTCAAAGTGACATGGGTCAGGATGTTCTCCGTAATTTCAGCGGCGCTGGCCGTCTGGGCCCAGCCTGCAAAATTCGCATTGGAAAAAATCAGCAAAAAGATGAGAGCGATCAATCCTCTTTTTTTCATGCTGCGTAGGGTCCTCCTTTCTTCTGAAGTTTTAGGCGCGTTACTGCTTCTAATAGAGTTCAACTCCTTCCTTGAAAAAATATGCGCTCCCGCAATACAATAAGCGACAAAACTATACAAAAAATGTACAAGCATAAAAAAGCGCTTTCGACAAAATGCGAGCATCATCGAAAAGCGCCTGACGACGGGATAGAATGTATGAAGGAGACATTCTGATCGCGCCTTGCTGCGCCGGAAAGCGTCCCGTCCGTTCGAGCGGACGGGGCGTTTGCTTTTGCGGCCGATTGCAAGGATAATAGATTCGAACGAGAATCGGAGGAATGCAAGATGCCGCAATTGCTGATACGAGGGATCGGGCCCGAACGGGTGCGCGCCGCAAGCCGGTCCCTGATCGCGGAACTCGCCGCCGTGTGCGAGTGCCCGCCGGACCATATCATGCTGGAATGCCTGCCTACGGCGGCTTTTTTTGACGGGGAAGAGGTTCCCGTGTTTCCGTTCGTCGAAGTGGCCTGGTTCGATCGGGGAGAAGACGTTCGCGACCGCTTCGCGGAGGCGGTGGACCGCCACTTTCGGGCTGCGGGGATTCCCGAGCTGGAAATCGCCTTTCGGACGTATCGGCCGGAAGAATACTATATAAATGGAAAGCGCGCGGGCGGCAGCCGGGAGAACCCGGCGGAGCGGGCGGGCCGGGAGAGCGAGGAGGAGCGGGAGAGCGCCCTCCGGGCGGCCGAAGCCGAAAACCGCAGGCTGAAAGAGGAGCTGGCCAAGACGCGCAAGTCGCTGCAATCGGCGGCGGGCGAGCGCATGTCCAGCCGGCTGCGGGACGCGCTGAGGGAATAGGAGGAAACGAATGGACCGGGATTTGCTGTTTTTGCTGTCCGTTTATTTCATCGCGATCAATATCTATGCGTTCAGTCTGATGGGATCCGACAAGAAGCAGGCGATCCGCAAGCGGCGAAGGGTGCCGGAAGCCCGCCTGTTCCTCGTCGCGGCCGCCCTTGGGGCTCTCGGCATCTGGCTCGGCATGCGGACGTGGCGGCACAAGACGAAGCATGCGTCGTTCGCCGCCGGCATTCCGGCCCTTCTTGTCGTCAACGCCGCCGTCATCGCGATGCTGCTCTGGCCGTGGGCCGGGTCCTAGACGGATCTAGCCCGGCTTCGCCTGCGATTCCAGCCGCTGCATGTACTCCCTCGGCGACATGCCCTCCACTTTTTTGAACACCTTGCTGAAATAAAAGGCGCTGTCGTAGCCCAGCTTTTGCGATATTTCGTAGATCCGCCCCTCGCCGCGCTTCATCATGTCCTTGGCCGCCGCCATTTTCGTCTCCGTGATATATTCCACGTAGTTGATTTTCGCCACCTTCGAGAACAGATGGCTCAAATAATTGGGGCTGAAGTTAAACACGTCGGCCACCTGCTGCAGCGACAGCTTGCGGTCGAGATTGCGCTTGATATAGTCCTGGACGTTCCGGACGAGCTGTTCCTTGTAGCTCTGCTTGCGGGAGGACAGAAGGTTTGCGCAGCCGTCCCGGAAACGCGCGAGCCAATCGACGACCCCGTCCATGTCCTGCATTTGGTAAATGGACCGGTAGCCCTCCGGCTCGTGCTCGAAAATTTGCTCCACGAGGTTTTCGCCGTCCGCAAGCAGCGACGCGGCCATGTACAAAATGTTGCAGGCGGCGTCGATAGCGGGAACGAGCAGATCGGAGCGCCCTTCGAACGAGCCGATCATGCCGGTGATGATTTCGCGCAGGGCGAGCGTATCCAACTCTTCGAACGCGCGCCGGAGTTCCGAACGCAATTTCGAAAAATCGAACAGCGCAGGGCCCGGGTCTTCCTTTTCCCCTTGCGCATAAAAAACGAACGCCTTATCCCGCGCCGCGGCCGGCAGCGCCTTGCGGGCGGCCAGGTAGCTTTCCCGCAGCACGTACGGATCCTCGACCGCAAAACCGACGGCCCCGAACACCGCGACGTTGAAATAATTGCGCAGCACGGCGGCCATATGCCGCAATTGTTCCCCGATTTCGGGAACCCAGGCGCGCGGGTCGGCGTCGGGCAACGGCAGCGTGACGGCGAAATTGCGCAGGTCCAGGCTCGTCACATGGCAGGGCCGAAAGGACGAAAGCGTATCCTTCGCCATCTGCACCGTGCTGGAGCACAAGGCCACCAGCTTGTCGCCCCGCGGCGGCACGGTGTCGGGGCCCGAAATCCGGCAAACGCAGACCGCGAAGGCGGCCCCGGACAACTCGACGCCCAGATCCTCTTGCTGCAGCTCGAACTGGGTCCGGTTTTCGAACAGGTGATGGAACAGGCGGATGAACAATTTGTCCCGCTGCGCCTGCAGATTTCCCCGATGGAGGAGATTGGGGTAGCTTTCGATCGTTTTGTAATCTTCGAGAAGCGCAATGGCCTTGACGACGGAATCGGCGAGCGCTTGCGGCGTCAGCTCCAGCTTTACCAGATAGTCGACCGCCTGCACCTCGATCGCTCCGCGGGCATTTTCGAAATCTTCGTAACTGGTCAAAAGGATGAACAGCGGAATTCGCCCGTACTTTTTACGGGCCGATTCGGCTGCCGCGAGGCCGCTCTTGACCGGCATCTTGATATCGGTAATGACGAGGTCCGGGCGAAGCGCCTCGATTTTCTCCTCCAATTGGGCGCCGTTATGGGCCGTGCCGACGATTTCCACGTTGTACTGCTCCCACTTGAGCATGGACTGCAAGCCGATGCAGACGAGGGTTTCGTCGTCGGCGATCAGCAGTTTGATCACGTTTTCCCCTCCCAGCCTTTCGCCCGGCTACTCCCTGTGCCGGACGGGGATCAAAATCCGCATTCTCGTGTACGCGCCCGCCTCGCTTTCGACGGACAGGCCGTATTTGTCGCCGAAAGCGAGGCGCAGACGGTCGTTCACGCTGCGCAAGCCGACATGTTCGAACAATCCCTTCGTCCCCGGGTCTCCGCCGGCAAAAATCGCGCCGATCTGCTCCCCCGTCATGCCGACGCCGTCGTCCTCGACGGTAATCCGGACGTCGAAGTCCCCGCTTCGCTCCACCGTGACGGCGATGCGCCCTCTGCCTTTCGGCTCGATGCCGTGGAAGATCGCGTTTTCGACGAGCGGCTGCAGCGTAAAGCGGGGGATCAGACTCGCGAGCAGCCCTTCGTCCCGGACGTTCCGCTCCATCGATACCTTCGCGCCGTACCGGTACTGCTGGATGACGAAATAGTCGTCAAGCAGGCTCAATTCGTCCCGCAGCGGCACTATCCGGCGATTGTCCTTCGCGACGCAACGCAGAAGCCGGGACAGGGACGTCGTCATTTCCGCGATGCCGGTCGCATTCTGGATCGTCGCCATCCATTTGATCGAGTTCAGCGTGTTGTACAGGAAATGCGGGTTGATCTGGCTTTGAAGCATGCGGTATTCCAGCTCCTGCTTCTGCTTCGCGTCGGCGACCCGGGAGTCCATCAGCGTCAGAATGTCCTGGGACAGGCGGTTGATGCCCCGGCCCACGTCGCCGAGCTCGCTGTTCCATTCGATATTTTTGTCGATAAAAAAATGGCCCTGCGCGATTTTGTCGATCCGCTTCCTCAATTTCTCCACCGGAAGGCTGATCGTTCGGGTCAGGTAGAGGGTGATGATGCCGCTTGAGGCGATCACGAGCAGGCTGACGCCGATCAGAATCGACGTCCAGATGCTCGCCTTGGGAACGAACTGCTCGTTGGACAGCGTCTGCGTCAACACGACGCCGTCCTGCGCCGGGTACGAAACGGCGATCCGGCGCTCGCCGTCCGCCGTCCGGACGACCGACAGCTCGGTGAGCGGATCGACGGGCTCCTCCGCGGTGTAGGCGGCCGATTCGGCGGGCATCGCGGCCGGAACGATCTTGTCGCCGTCGATTCGATAGCGATGCCGGCCAAGCGCGAGCAGGAGCAGGGAGTCGTCCGGGAGCGCGTAGCCTTTCAGCTTGTCGGTAATGACGGAGGTGGCGGCCAGCAGATGGACGGTTCCGATGACCGTGCCCCTTTCGCCGTAAATCGGCATCGCCAGCGGGATGACGCTCGCGGAGGAGAAGGGGTCCGTCGCGACCCGGCTCCATTGCTCCGGTTCGTCGCCCGCAAGGCCGTTCAGCCGGCCGATATTGTGTATGGTGAGCGGCGTCGACCCGCTGACGGCATTGTCCAGCTGCAGGAACTTTCCGCCAAAGTCGGTCACGATCATCCGCCGGACATAATTGTTCGACCGGTTGACCCGGAAGTCGTCCTGCATGGAGTGGTAAGCGTCGACCGCGCCTTTGGCGTTGGCGCCCTCCGATTCGAAATAATCCGCGATCAAGGCGTTGGTCGTCGAGTTCGTGCTCCAGGTTCTCGCCAGGGAAGACAGGTTGAGCAGATCTTGCTCGATGATGCGGGAGACGAGCCGGAGATTGAACTCGGCCGCCTGAATCGTCGTTTTGCGCTGATAGTACAGGATCAGCTCGTAACTGACAAAAGAAAGCAGCGCCGCGATCAGAAGAGCGAACGCGGTCATGATCAGAATGATGCGGCTTTTGACGGTGGCCCTTCTATTCGTCGCGAACCCTCCTTCGAATGAAGCGCTTTCAACGAATGGCTATTCTTACAATAGCATATTCCCTCGGCTGTTAAAAACAGGGACAAAAGCGCAGCCAATATTTTTACAGGTTTTGCATAGAAAATTACCGGTTTCGGACCGGATTTCGGGAAAACGCGAAAGAAAGTGAAGGAACTGCGGTTGAAATTGCATGCCGCGGCCGACCGGAATCCGATACAATCGAGATGAGGTTCGGCCTACCCGAATCGCAGGTCAAATCGGACGAAAAGGGGCCATGACGATGAAATGGAAAAAAGCTTTCGGATTCACCTTGGCAACCGTGCTTTCGTTGGGACTGCTCGCCGGCTGTTCCGGCAATTCGAACAACGGCGCGAACGGCGCCGCGACGGCATCGCCCTCGGCTTCTCCTTCCGCGGAATCGTCTGCAAGCGCTTCCGCAGAAGCGGGCGACGAGCCCGTCACGTTAAAGTGGGCGCTGTGGGATTGGGAAGCGACGGCCTATTACCAGCCGCTGATCGACGCCTATAAGAAGGAGCATCCGAACGTCACGATCGAGTACGTGGACCTCGGATCGACCGACTTTATGACGATGCTGAGCACGCAGCTTTCGGGCGGCGCGGATTTGGACGTCCTGACCATCAAAGACATTCCCGGCTACGCGAACCTCGTCAAGCAAAACCACCTGGAGCCGCTGAACGGCTTCGTTCGCGAGCAGGGCATCGATACGTCGGCGTACGGCGGCACGGTCGAGCAGATTCAAATGAACGACGAAGTGTATGCGCTTCCGTTCCGCAGCGACTTCTGGATCTTGTACTACAACAAGGATCTGTTCGACGCGGCGGGCGTCGACTATCCGACGAACGACATGACGCTCGAGCAGTATGACGAGCTGGCGAGAAAGCTGACCTCCGGAAGCGGGGCGAACAAGGTATACGGCGCCCATTACCATACGTGGCGAAGCGCGGTTCAATTGTTCGGCATCCTGGACGGACAGCATACGATCATTGACGGCGAATACGATTTCCTGAAGCCGACCTATGAGCGGATTTTGAACCAGCAAAAGGACGGCATCGTCATGGACTACGCCACGCTGAAAACGTCCAGCACCCACTATTCCGGCGTGTTCTACAACAATTCCGTCGCGATGATGAACATGGGCAGCTGGTTTATTTCGACGCAGATCGACAAAGTGAAAAGCGGCGAGTCGCTCGCGAAAAACTGGGGCATCGCGAAGTATCCGCACCCGGAAGGCGTCGAACCGGGAACGACGCTGGGCACGATCACCTCGCTTGCCGTCAACCGGAAATCGGCCAACAAGGAAGCCGCCCTCGATTTCCTGAAATTCGTCACCGGCGAAGAGGGAGCCGCGGTCATCGCTCGGACCGGCGCCATTCCGGCGATCAAAAACGACGAGGTCGTCGCCTCCATCGCGTCCATCGAAGGGTTCCCGAACGACGAAAACAGCAAGGAAGCGCTGAAGACGGCGAAGACGTATCTCGAAATGCCGCTGCATGAAAAAAGCGCGGATATCGAGCTCATCCTGAACGAGGCTCACGACAACATCATGACCAGCAACGTGACGATCGACGAAGGCTTGCAGGACATGACGACCCGGGTAAAGCAAGTTCTCGGCAGCTAGGCGAAACGATCGGGAAGTCTTTCGAAGGGCGGGCGGCGGCCCGCCCTTCTCCGCGGATCGAAGAGCCGCAAAGGATCGCATTCTTTCGTTCGGATTCGGGCGATTGGAGGAGAAATCATGCCCAAGGATCATAAGCCGCGGTTATCGAAAAGCGTGCGCCATCATCTGGTCGCCTACAGCTTCATTGCGCCGAACTTCATCGGATTCGCCGTGTTTACCCTCGTCCCGATGGCGTTCGCGTTCGTGCTCGCCTTCGTCGAATGGGACGGAGCCAATCCGATGGCGTTCGTCGGGCTGCGCAACTTCGACCGGCTGCTCCATGACGCCGCGTTTCATAAAGCGCTGTGGAACACCGTCGTGTACACGATCGGCGTCGTCCCGCTGACGATGGCGTGCGCGCTGGCGCTGGCCGTGCTCCTGAACCGGAAAATCGCGGCGCGGAATTTTCTCCGAACCGTGTTCTTCTTTCCGTACGTCACTTCGCTGGTCGCGGTGGCGGCGGTCTGGAATTTTATTTTCAGTCCGACGCTGGGGCCGGTGAACAATCTGTTGAACGCGCTGACCGGCATTCCGTTCGAGGAGCTCCCCCGCTGGGCCGCGGACAAAGACTGGGCCATGTTTACCGTCGTCCTGTTCACCGTATGGAAAAACATGGGCTACTACATGGTCATCTACCTGGCCGGCCTGCAGGGGGTCAACCCCGAATTGCACGAAGCCGCCCACCTGGACGGAGCGAACGCGTGGCAGCGGTTTTGGAACGTGACGATTCCGCAGCTCGCGCCCGCGACTTTTTTCGTGCTGATGATTCTGATCATCAACTCGTTCAAGGTATACGACATTTTCATCAATCTTTTCGCCGGCGCCGACAACCAGCTCAACGACACGACCCGCATCCTGGTGTACCAGATTTACAACACGGCGTTCCGCTCCCTGGACTTCGGCTATTCCAGCGCCATGGCGATCGTCCTGTTCCTGATCGTTCTCGGCATCACGCTCGTTCAATTCCATGGCGAGAAGAAGTACGGACAATAGGAGGCTTCGGGCATGGCGGATTCGAAAAAAGGATGGAACGCGGCCTTTATGGCGCTTGTCTATATTTCGCTGGCTTTGACCGTGTTGTGCATGCTGGTGCCGTTCGCGTGGATGCTGTCCGCTTCGCTGAAGCTGAGCAAGGACGTCTTTTCCTTCCCGATTCAGTGGATTCCCGATAGCCCGCGCTGGGAAAATTTCAAGGACATCTGGACCCGGATTCCGCTCGGGACGTTCATTTACAACACGGCCAAGCTGTCCGTGATCGTCACCGTCCTCCAGCTGCTTACTTCCAGCTTCGCGGCGTACGCGTTCTCGAAATTGAAATTCCGGGGCAAGCATGCGCTGTTTCTCGGCTACATCGCCACCATCGCGATCCCTTGGCAGGCCTACATGGTGCCGCAATTCATCCTGATGCGGTCGATGGGGCTGAACAACACGCATCTGTCCATCATCCTGCTGCAGGCTTTCTCGGCGTTCGGCGTGTTTCTGATGCGGCAATTTTATCAGGGAATTCCGGACGAACTGTGCGAGGCCGCGCGCATCGACGGGATGAACGAATACGGCATTTGGGCGAAAATCATGCTGCCGCTGTCGAAGCCGGCGCTGTCGACGCTGACGATTTTTACGTTCGTGTCCACCTGGAACGATTTCCTCGGGCCGATGATCTATTTGACCAAAACCGAATTAAAAACGATCCAGATCGGCCTCCGCATGTTCATTTCGCAATATTCGGCCGAATACGGCCTGATCATGGCCGCGAGCGTCGTTTCTATCATCCCGGTGCTGATTGTTTTTCTCGCGGTGCAAAAATATTTCGTCCAGGGGATCGCGACGTCCGGCATCAAAGGCTGATCGGACGATTCGACTCGGGCCGGGCGAGTCCGGTTGCGGCGTTTGGCGATTTCGTAGGCGGAAACAAGGAGGGATCGACGTGGCGTTCTCGAACGGGCCGGCCCGCAATCCGCTGCGGACGCGGGAGGATATGCGCCTTGCGCTGCGCGAATTGCTGGCGCCGCTGAGGCCGCATTACAGCGAGGGGGGCGCCCGCGTCCGTCTCGGCGAAGGCGCGCACGGGGCCGGTTATCCCGCCGGCGTGGCGGAACTGGAGGGGTTTTCCCGCGCGCTGTGGGGGCTCGTGCCGCTGCTGGCGGGAGGCGGGGAGGATCCGCTCCTCCCGGTCGTGCTGCGGGGGATGGCGAACGGATCCGATCCCGGCCATCCGGAGTATTGGGGGAAAGCGGGCGACTACGACCAGCGGCTCGTCGAAATGGCCGCGTTCGGCTACGCGCTGGCGCTGGCGCCGGAGAAGCTGTGGACGCCGCTCGCGGCGGAAGAGAAGCGAAGGCTCGCCGAATGGCTTGGGCAGATCGGCGAACGCTCGCTGCACGATTGCAATTGGCTGTTTTTCCGCGTTCTCGCGGGGTTGGGCTTTCGCAAGGTCGGCCTGCCTTACGACGCGGACGGGATGCAGCGGGACCTTGACCGCATCGAAGCGTTCGCGCTGGGCGGCGGCTGGTACGCCGACGGCCCGGGCGGGCACAGCGACTATTACGCGCCGTTCGCGATGCATTTTTTCGGGCTGCTGTACGCGAAGCTGATGGCGGAAGACGATCCGGCGCGGTGCGGCCGGTTCAAGGAACGGGCGGCGGCGTTCGCCCGCGATTTCGTTTGCTGGTTCGCGGAAGACGGGTCCGCGCTGCCCTACGGGCGGAGCCTGACGTACCGGTTCGCGCAGTCGGCGTTTTGGGGCGCGCTCGCTTACGCGGACGTCGGCGTTTATGCCCCGGGCGTCGTCAAGGGCATCGTCCTGCGCAACCTCAGGCGGTGGCTTTGCCAGCCGGCGTTCAATGCCGACGGAACGCTGGCCGTCGGCTACGCGTACCCGAACCTGGTCATGGCGGAAAACTACAACTCGCCGTGCTCGCCGTATTGGGCGCTCAAGGCGTTCCTGCCGCTGGCGCTGGCGGACGACCACCCGTTCTGGCTTGCCGACGAGGAGCCGCTTCCCGATTTGCCGAGCCGTTCGGTTCAGCGGGCTCCGCATCTCGTCGTATGCCGCCGGCGGGAGACGGACCACGTCGTCGCCTTCAACTGCGGCCACGGCGGCACGAACGAGCATACGCACGCCGCGGCCAAATATGAAAAGTTCGCGTACTCGACCGCGTTCGGGTTCAGCGTCCCGCGAGGCGAATGGGGGCTTGCCCAGGGCGCGTTCGACTCGACGCTGGCGCTGAGCGAGCGGGACAACCTGTTCCGGGTTCGCCGTCTCAGCGAAGAGACCCGGCTGTCAGGCAACGTGCCGTACAGCCGGTGGAAGCCGTGGAGCGACGTCGAGGTGCGCACGTGGCTCTTTCCCGGGCTGCCTTGGCATGTCCGGGTTCACCGCGTGCGGACGGCGCGGCCGTTGACCGCGGCCGAAGGGGGCTTCGCGCTGCCGGCCGCGGCGGATTTGCGCACGGAGAGAAGCGAGGGGGCGCCGTGCGCGGCGGATCTGCGGGCGGCGAAAATCGAGGGCGGGCCGTTCGCGGCGGATTTGCAGGCGGCGAAAAGCCGCGAAGCGCCGTGCGCGCCCGCCTCGTCAGCTTCGGCGACCTCGACTGCTTCCGGCCCGATAGCTCCGCCGGTTGCCATAGCTTTGCCGCTATCGATTGCCTTGCCCGCCTCGCCGGTTTCAGCGGCTTCGCTAGCCTCGATTGTCTCATCCGCCTCGTCCGTTGCGGCGAATTCGACCGTCTCAGCGGCAGTGAGGGGGGCGGCCGCTTCGTCGGCCGCAGCGGCGGCAACGCCGGAGCTGTCGGCGTTTGCCCGCTGCTCCTTCGGCGCGAGCGGCATACGCGGGCTGCGCGGCTACGGGCGGGCGGAGCTCGTGTTCCCGCAAGCGAACACGAACGTGCTGCATCCGCGCACGGTCATTCCGACGCTTCTGGCAGACCTCGATCCGGGCGTGCACTGGCTCGTTTGCGCCGTGATGGGCGAGCCGAACGGGTCGGGCGAGGGTCGCGCGAACGGTTCGCCCGCGGGCGCGGACGGCTAGCCGTTCGACAATCGGCTTGCGCCGTCGTCGTCGATTGCCGCCCGCGCTTAACGCTAAAAACGCCGGAAAGACCGAGGCCGTCCTTCCGGCGTTTTTTCAGAGGAAATGTTGGCTCTGCCCTCCGTTCACCGCTTCTCGCCCCGCCAAGCGCCTTCAGCCGCACGCACTTGAGTAAAATTCACTCATCTCGCCGTCTCCGCACGCACGTTAACGCTCCAGTTGAGTCGTAATTACTCATCTCGCCCCGCCAAGCGCCTTCAGCCGCACGCACTTGAGTAAAATTCACTCATCTCGCCGTCTCCGCACGCACGTTAACGCTCCAGTTGAGTCGTGACTACTCATCTCGACCCGCCAAGCGCCAACAGCCGCACGCACTTGAGTAAAATTTACTCATCTCGCCGTCTCCGCACGCACGTTAACGCTCCAGTTGAGTCATGATTACTCATCTCGTCCCGCCAGCCGCATGCTTGCTGCTGTCGACGGAGCTGGCGGTCGCTTTTGCCGGGGATGGTGGGCGGGAAGGCCGATTGGTTCGAGTCACTGCACGGAGTCCGAGGATGGATCGACGCTGACGACGTCGGCCAGCTTCAAATCGTTCGCGGGCGGGAGTCCGGCTTCCGACCGGAGCGAGGTTATCGCTTCGTTCAAATCGTCTTCGTCCACGAGAATATACGGACTTTCCCAGCGCGTTTCGAGCGGAATCGATTGGATGACGTCCGGCTTCATGCTGCCGAAATTCAAAATCCAGTCGCGAAGCTCGGACTTCGGAATGTCGCTGCGCACGTTGTCGCCGACAATGTCGATAACGTCGTCCCACTGCGTCACGCCTTTGAAGGAGGCAAGCTTGCCGACGATCTGGGAAATGACCTGCTGCTGGCGGCCGTTGCGCTCAATATCGGAGGACTGCCCGGTGCCGCCGTTCGATTTGCGGTAGCGCACGAAGTCGAGCACTTCCTTGCCGCTTAGCTCCTGCACGCCCTTTTTCAGATCGATATTCGTTCCGTCCGCGTTATCCCGGTATTTCATGTCCATATCGACATCGATCGTGAGCCCGCCGAGCGCATCGACCAGTTGGCTCAGTCCTTCGAAGTTGATGACGGCCATGTAATCGATCGGCAGCTGGAACAGCTCGCTGTAAAAGTTTTTCGTATTGGCGATCGCCGTCTCTTTGTCTTTATTGTAAAAATAAGCGTAATAGTAGTTCGCCTTGTGGTCCTCCAGCGTCTTCGGTTTCAGATGCATATCGCGGGGCAGGGAAACGATTTTGGCGGTATGGGTTTGCGGGTTCAGGCTGGCGAGCATCAGCACGTCCGTGTTGAGCGTCCCGCCGCTGCCCGACCGGGAATCGACTCCCGCGAGCAGAAACGTAATCGCCCGGGGCGACTCCTCCGCTTCCGGCTCGGGTTCTTCCGATGCCGCCGGAGCGGAAGCCGAAGGCGACGGATCGTTCGGCGCGGCGATTTGATTCAGGGCCGAATCCGTTTTGTACACCAGGTATCCCGCATAAGCGGCGACACCGATCACGACGATGCATAAAAAGACGCCGACGCCGAGCATCGTTCGGCGAAGTTTGGTTTTCGGAAAGTTGAGTTTCATCGTAATCCTCCGGAAATAAAAATTTCATTTGATTAGACGATTCGAATCGAATATGGTTGCACTTTCAAAATTCTAAAAAAGCCCGGAATCGGCCGCGAACGAACCGATGCCGGGCTCTGATTCGGTTAAGATCCGGGCAAAGCGCGAACTACCAGGCTTTAAGCACGTTTTCGCCGGTTTCCCTGGGCACGGTTTCCGGCTCCTGGATGGACTTTGCAGGCTCGGGCGGCATCGCGTCGGCGTCCTTGCTTTCCATTTTGCTTTCGCCATGAAACACGCCGCCGGGCTCGATGGCCAGTTCGACGGCCGTCAGGTTGCCGTACAGCCGGCCGCTCGCCTTGATCGTCAAATTTCCTTTGGCGTTCACGTTTCCGTGCACTTTGCCGGCGAGCACGATGTTGCGGGCGGAAACGTTGGATTTCGCGATGCCGTTCTCGCCGACGATCACGTCGCCCTCGCATTCGATATCGCCGGTGATCTCGCCCTCGAGCCGGACGCTGGCCTGAGATTTGATCTTGCCTTCGAAGGTGCTCCCTTCGCCGATCAGCGTGTCGGTCGTTCCGGGATCGATTTTAGCCTTTTTGCCGAACATTCGTCACTTTCCTTTCAAGGTGGTTTTCAAATAAGACAGCGGATCGGCATGTTCGCCGTTCGCGATCACTTCGAAATGCAAATGGGGACCGGTGCTGCGGCCGGTGTTGCCTAGCAATCCGATGACGTCGCCCTTTTCGACTTTATCTCCCTTTCGGGCGATGAGCTCGCTCAAATGCATGTACCGGGTTTGAATGCCGTTCGTATGGTCGATCGCGATGTTGAGGCCTTCGGCCGAGCTTTCTTCCGAGAGCGTGACCGTGCCGTCCGCGGCCGCGTAAATCGGATCGCCGACTTGGCCGCCGATATCGATGCCGGCATGGAATCTCGCTTTTTTGGAAAACGGGTCGGTTCGCACGCCGAACAAGGACGTAAGGCGCCGGCTGTCCGTCGGCCACAGCGTCGGAACGGCGCGCAGCGCCTCCTGCTCTTTGAGAACCGCTTGCTTGGTCGATTGGAGCTCCGTTTTGAGCTCTTCGATTTGCTTCCCGATCATGCCGTAGTCCGCCCACGTATCGGATACGAGCTCGTTCATGTTTTGATCCGTGAGCTCGATTTCTTCGCCGCCGACGCCTCCGTCGGCCGGCATGCCGTCGACCGCTTCCACCGCGGTATCGCCGGACGAGATGCCGACCATCTGCTTGACCTGGGATTCCAGCTGCTTAACTTCGTTCAGGCCCTTCCGGATCGAATCGGCTTGCTCGGACAGTCCGGCTACCTGGGTTTGCAGGCTTTCGATGCTGTTGTCTTTATTCGAAATGATCGCTTCGTACTGCTGGCTGGCCGCGGATAGGGATTGTTTCAGGTCGTCGACCTGGCGCGCGTTTTTCAAAAATAAATAGGAGGATAAAGCGGCTACGGCCACGGCCAGGACGAACAGCAGCGACAGCGAAAAAAGGATGGCTGCGGACACGTTAAAACGGCGAACCGCCCGGTTCGCATCCGGAATAAGGACCACGGTATAGGACTTCCTGCTCCACTTCATATCCTTCTTCTTTCCTCCCGATTTCCGATCAATCCGAATTTTCCGTTTCTCTTTCCTTCGACAATTTGGGACAAAAATCCTTTTTGATTGCCAAATTATTCTTAAAAACGAGTATTTCGTAGGATACTAGGTGTCATTAATTGTTATATAATTAGAAAAAATACCGAAAAATTAGGCCTTGTGGATTAGGTTTAGGAGGAATGCGCATGATCAGAATGGCGGGGATCGATATCGGCAACGACAGCGTGAAATTGGTTGTGAACGGATTGAGCGAACCGGTCATCATCCCCAACGTCGTTTCGCCCGGATATGAGCGTCATGTGCTTCAGGAAGAAGACGCTCCGCTTAAAGCGATGGATGTGATGGTTTACAGCCCGAAGCTGAAAAGAAAGAGCGCCCGCTACTTCGTCGGCCTGCTCGCTTCGGAGGATCAGGACAACAACGAACTGGAAGAAACGGACAACAAGGCGACGAGCGACCAGGCGCTGATCGTGGCGCTTACCGCGTTGGCCTATTCCAGCGCGATTTCCGGCGCGATAACGCCGACGCCCGGCCAGACGACGGAAGAAGCGGAGTATATCATCGGCACCGGGCTTCCGGTGCGTACGTACGCCAAATTCCATAAGGCATTCGAAGAAAGGCTTGTCGGGGAACATGAAGTCACGTTTCTGTCCACGCCCAAGCTGAAAGGGCGGACGATTCGCTTGAACATCCGGCGCGCGATTATATCGGTCGAAGGAGCGGCGGCCTTGTTCAACATGGCGACGAACGACAATTTGCAGGTCAAGGACGAAGAGCTGTACTACGGCTGCATCGGCATTTGCGAAATGGGGGCGCTGACGACCGATTTTCCGGTCGTGAAGCGGATGAGCATCGACAATCAGTTCAGCACGGGGGAGCAATTGGGATTGGCGTCGTACCTCGACGCGATCATCCGCGATGTCGAAGACGAGTACGGGTACCGGTTCCCGAGCCGCACGAAGCTGGTCCAGCGAATCCGCAATCATCAGTATGCGATTCAACGGGTCGGGGAAGGGCAAGCGGACATTCGGCCGATCGTCGACACGTATTTCCGGCGCGCCGCCCAGAAGATCGTCGACCTCATTCGCAAGCGGTGGAAGAAATACCCCGATATCCAGTGCTTTTACGTGCTCGGCGGCGGGGCGGCGGCATTGAAGCCATACATAGTGGAAGCGGCGGAATCGATCCGGCTCCGCTTCGTCGAAAACAGCGAGCTTCAGAACGTGTACGGCTATTTGAAGCTCGCCCGCAACAAAATGAACCAGTCCGAAGCCGGTTCGTTCTGATCGGACGATCGGAGGCTGTCCGGAAGCGGCCATTGCGGCCGCTCGGGGACGGCCTTCATTGCTTTTTCCGAAAGGGATCTGTTCCTCTTGGGCGAACGGGAAAGCGGAGCGGCCGTTTGCTATAATGTAAGCGTATGCCAATCAAGGAGGGATCCGCAAAATGGAAAAGCGAGCGTACGGAAAAACGGATATGCAGGTCAGCGTGCTCGGCTTCGGCGGGGCGGAAATCGGATTCGAAGGCGCAACGCCGGCCCAGGTCGAAAAGCTGCTGAACGATGCTCTCGATTCGGGGCTCAACGTGATCGATACCGCGGAATGCTATGCCAATAGCGAGGAGCTGATCGGCCAAACGGTCGCGAGTCGCCGAGACGACTATTTTTTGTTCACCAAATGCGGACATGCCAGCGGATTCGATCTGCCGAACTGGGATCCGAAGCTGCTCGAACTTAGCATCGATCGCAGTCTTCGGCGTTTGCGGACGGATTACGTCGACGTCATCCACCTTCACACTTGCAGCGAGGAAACGCTTCGGCGCGGAGAGGCGATCGAGGTGCTGCAGCGGGCCAAGGAAAAAGGAAAAACGAGGTATATCGGGTACAGCGGCGATCATACGGATGCGCTGTACGCCGTGCGGACGGGCGCGTTCGATTCGCTTATGACGTCCGTGAACGTCGCCGATCAGGAAGCGATCGAGCTGACGCTTCCCGAAGCCGCAGCGCGGGGGATGGGCGTCATCGTCAAGCGTCCGATCGCCAATTTCGCTTGGCGCTACGATGCAAAACCGGACAATGCCTATCATCAGGATTATTGGCAGCGGCTGCAAAAGCTGGATTACGAAGCGCTCAGGTCCAAAGACGAACGGTCGGTCGGTACGGCGTTAAGGTTCGCCCTGGCCGTTCCGGGCGTGCATACGGCGATCGTCGGCACGAAAAACCCCGAACGCTGGCGGACGAATGCGGCGTTGCTGGACGAAGGCCCGCTGCCGGAAGAGACGTATCGTTCCATTCGGGAGCGGTGGAAGGAAGCGGCCGAGCCGGATTGGATCGGGTTGGAGTAATATCTCTTATAGAAGAATTTAGCGGCGCTTACGGCAGCCGCTATTTTTTTTGCATTTTGTAATTTCGATTACAGAAAAAGCGATGCCTGTTTTGCTAAGATACATTTCGTATCATATGTTCATTTTGAGTCGGATTGTATCGAGGAGGAGGAATTGGTTTTGGTTATGGGATTATCCCGCAGCAGTCGAAAAATCATGCTGGTCGTTGTCGCGTTACTCTTGGCTGCAGGCGCGCTTCCGCCGATGTTCGCCAAGGCCGAAACGGCCGCCAAGGGGGTCGTGGCCGGGACCGTCTATGAGAAGAACGGCCTTCCGGCGCAAAGCGCCACCGTTTATGTTTACAAGGAAGGCAGCAACAATCCATCTACGACAAGCACGAACGCAAGGGGCAATTTTTGGCTGAACAACGTCGAGCCGGGCAATTATCGCGTACAGGCCAAACGCAACTATGAAACATATACGTACGACAGCGGTTATTCGGCATACGCCCAGGTGGCCGCCGGGGAAACGACGGTCTACGAATTGACGATCGATGCCGTGGACGGCGCCGTGTCGGGGATCGTCAAGGACGGGAACGGAAATCCGTTGCCCGGAGCCAAAATGTATCTGTACAAGGGCTCTTCGACAAGTTCGAGCGTCACGGTCGAAGCGGACAGCAGGGGAATGTTTCTCTTTCCCAAAGTGGCCGCAGGTGAGTACCGGACGAAGGTTTCTACCGGCATAGGCCCGTACACTTTCGAATCCGAGTTCAGCAGCCCCGTTGCGGTATCCGCCGGAACAACGGCGCAAGCGGGCGAATTGACGGCGGTACCGACCAAGGGAGCGGTCGCCGCGGCCGTCGCCGGGCCGAACGGCGAACCGATCAATAGCGCGACCGTCAATCTTTACAGGGACGGATCGTCCGTCAGCGCCGCAAACGTGCGAACGGACAACGCCGGGGATGCCATGCTGAAAAACGTCGCCCCCGGCACTTATCAAGCAAAAGCGACCTATTCGACGTTTTTTTACAATTATGAGTCGGAGCTTTCGGAGTCCTTCGAAGTGACGCCGGGAAATTTAGCGGCGTCCGGGAGCTTGAACCTGAAAACCGGGCAGGGGGCCGCCAGCGCCAACGTAACGGACGCCGACGGCAATCCCGTGGCGAACGCGCTCGTCTATTTGTACAAAGGCAGCACCAGCGTCAGCGCCGCCTCCGGGTACACCAACGTCAACGGCAACGTGTTTTTCACCAAGCTGGCGCCCGGCCCCTACCGGATGGTCGTGAATTTCCGTCCGGCAACCGTTACTTATACGGCGGAATCGCCCGTATTCGATGTCCGCGCGGGCGAAGTAGCGGCGAACTCGCTTCGACTTGCGGACTACGCAAGCGCAACGAAATTAACCGGGTTTAAAGGAACCGTAACGGACGCCGACGGAAATTTGATCTACAATGCCACGGTTTATTTATACCGGGCTTCCGGTACCGGCCACATCAATTCCACGTCGACGGATTACAGCGGAAACTACAGCTTCCGGACGCTGGAGCCCGGGGAGTACAGGGTTCAAGCAAGGTACAACAACGGGAATTACACGATGCTATCGGAGTTTTCGGACATCGTCGCCGTCAGCTCGGGACTGGAAGTCGTCGATCTGAAAATGGCTCCCACAAACGGCCAGATCGCGGGCAAAGTGACGGACGATACGGGAGCGCCGGTCGAAGCCGCCACCGTTTACCTGTACCAGGGAGACCGGACCGGCGATTCGGGGTTTACGGCAACGGGGGCGGCGGGCAACTATTTGTTTTGGAATCGGGAGCCTGGCGACTATCGGGTCCAGGCGGCGTACAACACCGCGCTGTATACCTTTAAATCGGAGTTCAGTCCGAAACGGGCGGTTGTCCCCGGGGAGACGACGACGATCCATCTTACCGCTTCGCCGGTCAAGGGCGCGGCCGTCGGCACTGTTCGCGACCGGGACGGAAACCCCGTCGAGGGCGCGACGGTTTACTTGTACAAGGACGGAGCTACGAGCCACACCGCGTACAGTACGACCAACAGTCTCGGCAATTTTGCGATTTCTCGCGTGGACGCCGGTACGTATCGGGTCAAAGCCAAATACTACGATTCCAATTACACTTACGAATCGGAGCTCTCGTCGGAGCTGTACACGATCGCGAACGGCCAGGCGACTCTCGTGAAGGACTTGAGCCTGTCGCCGACGAACGGGGCTATTATCGGCGAGGTCGTAGACGAAGAAGGGAAGCCTGTCAAAGATGCGAAGATCTATCTTTACGCCGGAGATAACGGTTATCGCATCAACAGCACCGATTCGGACGGGTTGGGTCAATACCAGTTCCGGCAAATCGACGTCGGCGAATATCGGGTGAAAGCCGTTTATTCCGACGGAACCTATTCTTACGAATCGAGCGACAGCGCGCACTTTGTCGTCAACCGCGGCGACAGCGCGCCGGCAGAGCGTCTGACGCTGCGCGTCATCCGCGGAGCCGTAACCGGAACGGTCAAGAACGCTTCCGGACAACCGGTTAAGGACGCGTCGGTCTCCTTGTATAAAACGGGAAGTACCTACTCCAGCAGTTCGGCATTGACCGACGCATCCGGGAAATTCAACCTGAATGCGGTCGAGCCGGGGCAATATCAGCTCAAGGCGATCTATTCCGACGCAACGTATTCGTATGCGTCGGATCTCTCCGGGCCGTTCCGGATCGAAACCGGCCAGACCGTTCAGGCGGGGGATATCGTCATTCGCGTCATCGACGGCGCGGCGGCGGGAACGGTCGTCAAACTGGACGGCGCGCCGGTTTCGAATGTAGAGGTTACGCTGTATAAAGGAGCCGACGCGATAGCGCGGGCGTTTACGGACCAGGACGGAAAGTTCCTTCACGCCAAAAGGACGCCCGGCGATTACCGGATCAAAGCCGCATACGAGGATTCCCTTTACAAATACACATCGGATTTCGCCTCGCTGCAAATTTCGGCGGGACAAACGACGACTCTTCCTCCGTTAACCGTCATCCCGATCGCGGGAGCGGTCGAGGGAACGATCACGGATAAAGATGGCCAGCCTCTCGGGGCGTCCGAGGTCCGGCTATTCAAGGAGGGCGGCACGTCTCCTTCGGCCAGGACGGAGACGGGAGCGGACGGATCTTACCGGTTCGCGAAGCTGGAGCCGGGGCGTTACCGGATCGAAGCGGCCGAAGTCGTCTCCGAGCCGTTCGCCGTTACCGCAGGACAGACGCAGGAAGTCAACCTGTCCGCTTCCCGCGATGTCGTCCCGCCGGCAACCTCGTACGATTTGAAGGAGGTACGGTCGAACGACGGACGTTATATCGCGGCTTTGAACGTAACCTTGAGAGCGAATGAGGCCGGGGCAAAAACGGAATACCGGATTAACGGAGGCGCCTGGAAGGCGTACGGCGGTTCCTTCACCGTTTACCCGGAGACGACGGAGACGCTCGAGTGGAGAAGCATCGACAAGGCGGGGAACGTCGAACGCATTTGGTTTGCCGACTTCAACGCCGGCACGATCAACCAGCTGCCTTAACATAAGGACGCGGAAGAAAGGAGGTGGAGAAAATGACAACGATGCCGTCGGCAGCCGAGGGAACGATCCGGAAAAAGGAGTGGGTGGAGCCCGCCCTCGAAGTGCTGTCCGTCAAGTTCACCGAAGCGGACCATTTCTGGGAGTTCGTATGGGACGGGGATTTCTACAAGCGACAGCTTGTCATGTCCAGTTGATCGCCAAAGCCAACTAAACCCGCAATCATCGCAATCCGAGATGCAGTTTGTCCAAACGAAGTTCGGCAAGAGCCTCTTCGCTTCCTTCAGAGGAAGCGGGAGGCTTTTTATCGTATCCTTGCCGGGCGGTCTGAATAAAGGAAAGCCAATGTGCAAAAGCTGAGGCGTGCACAACGGGAAATGCCGGAAGGCCCGTTTCATCGGGACGGGACCGGCCGAACCTCGAATAATCAAAGAGAAGGTGCTGCGTGATGGAGCAAATGCAAGAGCTGAAAAACACATTGTCCTACCTTCATTCCGAACTGAACCGGATCGAAACGATGGCGGGCACGCTGTCCACGATCGAGCACGATCATTTCACCAAATTGAACGGTTTCGATCATCGGGGACTGGCGGATATCGCGGTGGAAGAGCAGCAAGCGTCGCGGCAGCTCGGAACGATCAAGCATATGTGCTTGTCGATGGCGCAAAAAATCGACGGGCTTCGGCAATCCCTCGATGGCGGCGACCCGAAGGAGAGCAAGCGGCATGCGGAGACTCATTGAAGGCTGGATCCGCTCCGCGCTTAACGAAACGGTAGACAAGGCGATCCTGCGCATCGTCCGGGACCAGTATACCGAAAATTTATTCGAAATGGTGCCGGCCACGAGGAAGGTAGGGCTGACCAACCTGGCGGAAATCGCCATGCGGGCGAATCAGGGGACGCCGATTTCCCGCCCGCTCGGCTCTCCGCTGCATTTTTCCCCATGGGAGAAGCTTCTGTTCAACCCCGTGCATCTTTTCCGCTTTCCGACGCCGGAAAACGTTCGCATTCAAACGGCCGTCACGATCGGCCGCCGCGCGAGGAAGCCGCTGACGCTTTCGATGCCGGTAATGATCGCGGCCATGTCGTTCGGCGGGGCATTGAGCAAAAGCGCGAAAATCGCCCTGGCCAAGGCGGCAACCGCCGCGGGAACGGCAACCAACACCGGGGAAGCGGGATTGATGGAGGAGGAAAGAAACGCGGCCCGGCTGCTGATCGGTCAATACAACCGCGGCGGCTGGATGAATTCGCCCGAAGCCTATATGCGGCTGAACGCGATCGAAATCCAGTTGGGCCAGGGCGCGCAGGGGTCGACTTCGCAGCGGACGTCGGCCAAAAATATCGGGAACGATTTTCGGGAGGTGTTCGGCCTTGCCGAAGGCGAAGACGCCGTCATCCATTCCCGGCTTCCCGGAGTCGATACGCAGGACGATTTTGTCCGATTGGTTCGAAGGCTCCGGGACGAAACCGGCGTTCCGGTCGGATTGAAAATCGCCGCCACGCATCATTTGGAAAAAGAACTGCAAGTAGCCGTCGAGGCAGGGGTAGACTTCGTGACGGTCGACGGCGCGGAGGGCGGAACGCACGGCGGCGCTCCGTCGCTGCAGGACGACGTCGGGCTGCCGACGTTGTTTGCGGTGGCGCGGGCGGCGGCTTTTCTGGCCGATAAAGGCGCCGTCTCGGACGTCCAACTGATCGCGACGGGGGGCTTGATCACCCCGGGACAAATGCTGAAAGCGATCGCGCTGGGCGCCGACGCCGTCTACATCGGAACCGCGGCGCTCATGGCGCTCGCGAGCGAGCAAATGGTCGAGACCGTTCCGTTCGAGCCGCCGACAAGCCTGGTCGTCTATACCGGAAAATTGACGAGCGAGCTGAATATCGACCAAGCGGCGGCCAATCTGGCCCGCTATTTGAACGCGTGCGCGATGGAAATGGAGCAGGTCGCCGTTTCCCTCGGCAAAACGTCGCTCGCGGACATTTCCAAGTCCGATTTGTGCGCGATCGATCCTTTCGTGGCGAAAGCGACCGGGATCGAGCTCGGCTACGTCGCTCCGGCGCGGCAAAACCGCTTTTTCGAAGAGACGGCGCCGTTTTTCGTTCCTTCCGAAGAAACGGCCGAACGATCGCAAGCCCCGCTGCATTAAAAAGCATGTCGAACCCTTGCACGCGAATAACGGCCTCGAGAGGCCGTTATTTTGGCTGAGCGGTTGCTATTTGCGGGTACGGCCCGAATCGGCCGTTATTCCGTTTCCGCCAAACGAGTCCCGCCGATCCAGACCCCTTTCAGGCGAAGGGCGTCGTCGAGCAGCAGCACGTCCGCGCGCTTGCCGGGCGCAAGCGACCCATGGGTCGTGTCCAGCCCCAGCTGCCGGGCCGGATTGCGGCTGGCCATGCGGCTCGCTTCCTCGACGGTCACGCCAGCCTCGCGAACCATCAGGCGGAACGCGTCGATCATCGTGAGCGTGCTTCCGGCCAAGTTTCCCTCGGCCAATCGCGCAACGCCGTCCTTCATCGTGACGGGCAATTCGCCGAGCGTGTATTGCCCGTCCGGCATGCCGGCGGCTTCCATTGCGTCGGTGATGAGCACGACGTTGTCGACGCCTTTGGCCTTGACCAGCACGCGGATGGCGGCCGGATGAACGTGATGTCCGTCGGCGATCACTTCGGCGGCGATCCGGTCGTCCGCCATGATCGCGCCGGCCGTGCCCGGCTCCCGGTGATGGAACGGGCGCATGCCGTTGAAGGTATGAACCGCATGGCGCAGTCCCCGTTCCGCCGCGGCCGTCATCTGCGCGTAGGTCGCATCGGTATGTCCCGCGGAAGGAACGATGCCGTTTGCGACAAGCAGATCGATATATTCGAGCGCGCCTTCGGCTTCCGGCGCGAGCGTCTGCATCTTGATGATGCCCGGATAGGCGCGCGTCCAATCTTCGAGCCATTCTCTTTGAGGCGGCAAAATGTAGTCTGCGTTCTGGGCGCCTTTCCATTTCACGCTGACGAACGGACCTTCGAAATGAACGCCGAGTATCTGGGCGTACGGCATCGGTTCCGCCATATAGCGGCTCACCCGGTCGAGAACGGCGGTCAGCTGATCGCGGGGCGACGTGAGCGAAGTGGCGAGCAGCGCCGTCGTGCCGTGCCGGGCGTGGAATTTCGCGATCGCATCGAGACCTTCCCGTTCGGCGAACATGAAGTCGTAGCCCGCTCCGCCGTGCACATGCACGTCGACGAAGCCCGGCACGACCCAGCCGCCGCGGCCGTCGATTCTCTCGGCGGAGCCGGCTTCGGACGGCACGGGGTCCGTAGACCCGCCGATGCCGGCAATGACGCCGTCGCGCAGCCAGATCCAGCCGCATTCGAGAGTCCCTTCCGGCGTGACGACGCGTCCTCCTTCCATGAGCGTATCCGTCTTGATCTTCTCCATTTCAGATTCAGCTCCCGTCATGAAAGTTTCCCCGCGGCTTCTTTGTCCAGCAGGACGACCAGGTGAGGGTGCGTTTGCAGCAGGGATGCCGGGCAATCCGTCGTTATCGGACCCGTAAGGGCGCGATGGACGATGTCGGCCTTATCCGCTCCGCGCACGACAAGCAGAATCGTTTTCGCTTTGAGAATCGTGCCGACGCCCATCGTGATCGCCTGCTTCGGCACTTCGTCGACGCTGTCGAAAAACCTCGCGTTCGCTTTCAACGTTTCCTCGGCCAAATCCACGACGTGCGTGCCGCGAATCAACGCGTGCGCGGGCTCGTTGAACCCGATATGGCCGTTGTGCCCGATGCCGAGCAGCTGCAGGTCGATTTGTCCCGCGTCGGCGATCAGCCGGTCGTAGCGCTCGCATTCGGCTTGAGGGTCCGGCGCGTTGCCGTTCGGAATGTGGGCCCGCTCGGCCGGCAGGTCGATATGATTGAATAAGTGCTCATGCATATAGGCGTAGTAGCTTTGCTGGTGTTTCTTATCGAGGCCGACGTATTCGTCAAGATTGAACGAAGTCGCCTGGCTGAAGCTGAACAGCCCGCGCTTGAAATCGCTGACGAGCCGTTCGTAAATGCCGACCGGCGTGCCGCCGGTCGCCAGTCCCAGCACCGCCTTCGGCTGCGTTTGAACGAGTCCGGCGATAATGTTCGCGCCCGCTTCGTTCAGTTTTTCGTTGGAATCGAACGTCAAAATGTTCATGGAAGGTTAAATCTCCTTTTGGCTCGTGTATTGTTGGACCGTCCGGTACGAGCTTTCCAGGCGGGGAACGTATTCGCCGAAATGCTCGCTGACGAGTCCCGTGAACACAATGTCGATGACGTGCAGCTGCGCCATGCGCGAAGCCATGTCGCCCCGCCGCATTCCGGCTTCCGACGAGGAAGTGAACAGCTTGACCGATGCGGCGGAAGCGAGCGTGTTCGTGCCGAACTGCGTGATCGCGATGCCGGTTGCGCCCCGTTCGGTCGCGCAGCGCAGGGCCCGGATCGTTTCCGGCGTTTCGCCCGAATACGAAATGGCGACCGCAACGTCCCGCTCGGTCAATGAATCGGCGGAAGTCAGCATCATATGCGGATCGGAAAACACGGAGGCGACCTTGCCGATTTGAATGAGCTTATGGTGAAAATCGTGCGCGACGATGCCGGACGTCGCAACGCCGTAAAGGTCGATTCGGGAGGCGGCATGAAGCGCCTCGATCGCCGTTTGCAGCTGGCCGCGATCGAGCAGCCGCGTCGTGTCGGTCAGCGACCGCAAGTGATTGTCCGTGATCGCCTTCACGATCTGCTCCAGCGGATTGCCGGCAACGATGTCCTGGTATTGCGACGCTGCCGTCTGCTGGGCCAATTCCGCTCCGAGCTTTAGCTTGAAGTCGGAAAAGCTGCTGAAATGAAGCGACCGGCAAAAACGGGAAACCGTCGCGGTGCTGCTTCCGGATTCGCGCGCGAGCTCCGAAATCGTCATGCGGACGGCTTCCTGCGCATGGTCCAGCAGATAGGAGGCCAATTCGCGTTCCTTCGGATGCAGCGCATCCATCCGGTCCCGGATCGCATGGCGGATGCTCAAGGCGATACACCTCGTTCGGGAAAAAATTTTACACAGTAAACGAAAATAAAAAGAAAATAATTTTCATGACACCTTAAAGATAGCCGATTTTGACAAAAAAAACAACGGCTAAATTCCTCGAAAAGCGAGAAAATGAGGGTAATCTACAACAGTTCCCTTTGCGCTCGCCCTCCATGTGAATTATGATGGTAAAAGGAAAACGGGAATAACCGAAATTGAACACTTTGGAAAGCGACGGCGATGGCAGATGAGCTCTTATCAGACACGGCAAAAAAAGCTGATTTACACCATTGCATGCAAAGCGCAGAAGCATCCGACCTTGGGTGGCGGGCTGTGGTTTCATCACGATATTAGAGACAACTTCTACTATGCTTCGTATTTGTTCGCTGCGGCTGTCGATCCGGCGATGCAGCTTCCGTTCGACAAGGAAATGGCGGCCGCGAAGGCGTCCCAGGTGCTGCTCGCGGTCATCCGGCTGCAAAATCAGGACCCGGCCAGCGACATGTACGGCCATTGGCCGCTGCGGCTCGATCCCGTTCCGCAGAAGGCTCCTTTGGACCCGCTCCCGATCGAGCTGATGGGCAGTCTGATGGCGGTGTTCTGCCGGCATTACAAGCATTTGCTGAGCAAGCCGCTGCAGACGGCGTTCGAGGAAGCGCTGAAGCACGTTTACCGCAGCCGTTTTTACGCGAAGGAAAACCGCTTCAGCCACCACGACGCGAAATATACGGCGGCCAAGCTCATTTTCGGAGACATGTTCAAGGATGAGGAACTGCTCGCGGACGGCCATCGCAGCCTGCTGGATACGCTTGACCATCTGCGGGAAAACGGCATGAGCGAGTACGGCGGACTTCCGTGGTTCTGGCACTGGGTGCAGGCGTTTACCGCGGCGTGGGAGCTTGTGGAAGATGCCGACATCAACTGGGACCTGTCCGAAATGCTCGATTACTTGTGGGAGGAGCGGGCCCGCTATTATTTGAAGGGAACGTGGGTCGGACCGCATTCCCGGGCCCGCGCGCACGATGTGCCCCGCGATGCGAACGTTTTGTTCGATTACGTCCAGTTCGGCGATTTTCCCCTCCCGGAAAAATTGCCGCGCACCGAGTACGCGGGTTTCCTCTTTTATGAAGCTGCGCCCGAAGTGCGGGAAACGGCGGTCGGCCGCCGCGAGCCCGTTGTCGAAAAGCGGATTTCGGTGCTGAACGCGGGAAGCCCCGACCGGCAAACGGTACACCGTTATGTATACATAACGGAGCGTTTCGCCGCCGGAGGCATTTGGGAGCGGGTCGAGGAATTCGCCAATGAGCAGCACCGCTGGGACGTCACCTTTCCGCTTACGGGAAGCGACAGCGTCAACCAGGCCTACTTCTTCCACCTCGATCCGTCTGCCGCGGCCGGCAGCGGACGCGGGCAAAGCGGAATCGGCGAAGTGCTGTTTCATCGCAACACGATTATTTCGCTTTACCCGATTCCGGAAGGCGCCGACGACCGGGTCATCGGCATCTTGCCGAAAGGCGAATGGCTGCAGCGTTCGCAGGCTTTGTTCGGGCGGGTCGAAGGCGTCTACCTGGCGGTTTTTCTCCATCGGGGCTACAAGCTGGAGGAGCAGGAGGACCGCTGCGTGGTCGTAAGCGAAGGCTTGCGCAACGGCGTCGTCGTCGAAGCGGTGAGCGAATCGGAAGCCGGCGAAGACGGTGTGGAGGGGCTGGAAGCTTTCGCGGAGAAGATGTCCGGACAGCCTCCGGTTTTCGAAGCAACGGCCGACGGCATGAAGGCGAGCTACCGCGGCGACCGGGGACGGGACCTTCTGGAGCTGACGGTCGGCGCCGGAGGTCTATCGCAGGCGGCCGTTAACGGCGAGACGATTGCGTTTGACGATTATACGGTGTAAATGGAATGAACGAATACCGCCGAAATGCCGGCGGTATTTTTTTATCGATCCTGGTTTTAACGAGTAAGATAAGGTTCGCATGAAGCTCGCGGAGCGCAGGCTCTGGCCGGGCAGCGGGAACGTTTCTCGGACGAAGTCTCCCCATCCGCTCCGGAAGTCGGCTTTTCACGCAGCTCCCAGCGCGCGGTGTTTCGCTCATGACGGCGGCCCTCCGGTGGATCCGGTTGAGTCGTGGCCGCCCATCTCATCCCGCCTCGAGTAAAAATGACTCATCTTGCCGCTTTCGCATGCACACTGCCGATCCAGTTGAGTCGTGATGACTCATTTTACCCCGCCATGCGAATAAAGCCGGACGTATTTGAGTAAAAATGACTCATCTCGCCGCTTTCGCATGCACACTGCCGATCCAGTTGAGTCGTGATGACTCATCTCAACCTGCCATGCGAATAAAGCCGGACGCAATTGAGTAAAATTGACTCATCTCGCCGCTTTCGCGCCACCGCTGCCGATCCAGTTGAGTCGTGATGACTCATCTCAACCTGCCATGCGCATAAAGCCGGACGCAATTGAGTAAAAATGACTCATCTTGCCGCTTTCGCATGCACACTGCCGATCCAGTTGAGTCGTGATGACTCATCTCAACCTGCCATGCGCATTAAGCCGGACGCAATTGAGTAAAAATGACTCATCTCGCCGCTTTCGCGCCACCGCTGCCGATCCAGTTGAGTCGTGATGACTCCTCTCATCCCGCGATACGCATGCTTGCGGCGCATATGCCGAACCGCCGATCCGGCAATCGCGGTTCAGCCAAACCAAGCGGAAGCTCGCTTAGTACATCAGCCCGTAGTCGACGATGTTGCGGGCGGGACGCCCCGAAGCCGCATAGGCCAGCAAGTTGTCGGCGAACAGCTCCGCCAGCCGGTCCTTGTACCGTTCCGACAAACCGCCCATGTGCGGAGTCAGGATGACGTTGTCCATGCTCCACAGCGGGTGGTCGTCCGGCAGCGGTTCCTTTTCGAACACGTCCAGGCCGGCGCCGGCGATCCGGCCCTCGGCGAGCGCCTCCGTCAAGGCGGCGGTGTCGACGGCCGACCCCCGGCCGACGTTGATGAAACAGGCGGTCGGCTTCATGCGGGCGAAACTCTCGGCGTCGAACAGGCGGACGGTCCGCTCCGTATGCGGGAGGATGTTGACGACATAATCGCTTTCGGCGAGCAGGTCATCCAGCCCTTCCGGTCCGGACATGCGATCGAAATAAGGGGCCGGCCGGCCCGAGCGCCGGAGCCCGAGCACGCGCATGCCGAACGCCTGCGCGATTCGCGCCGTCTCTTCGCCGATCGCGCCCGCGCCGACGATGCCGAGCGTTTTGCCGCGCAGCTCGCCGTAAGCGCCCAGCGGCTCCCATTTCCGCTCGGCCTGCTTCCGAACGGCCAGATGCAGCTTGCGCCCGAACGCCAGCATCATCGCGAACGCCGTTTCCGCCATCGGGACGGGATGAACGCCGCTGGCGTCCGTCACGACGGCGCCTTTTTGCTCAAGCGCCTTCAAAGGCAAATAATCGACCCCGGCCGATCCCGCCTGCACCCAGCGCAGCTTGGCATCCGGCCGAAGCAGGTCCGCTTCCGCCTCTTTCGCCCAGCCGCAAATCACTTCCGCTTCCCGAAAGATTCCGGGACCGAGTTCTTTCGCTTTGCCGAAAACGACGTTCCAGCCAGGGACGGCGCTTCGGATTCGTTCCTCCTGCTTCGGCGTAAAGCCGGACAAGCCGACGAGCGTACGCATACGCGATCTTCCCTTCTATACAAGATGAAAGAGCAAGGGGCGCTCCCGATTATTTCCTGTTTTTTACATGCGAAAAAATGAGCAGCCACATGATGCAGCCCAGCAAAATAGGGGTTCCGCTTTCCTGCAAATCCATGCCGTCAGGGCTCAATCCGATTCCCGTGAAAAACCGAGCGCCAGGCAAATGAGCACTTCCAGAAGCTTGGCAAGCATAACGTTCTCCTTTTCGGGCAAAAGTCATGCTTGCATCATAGACAAGTTCGCGGCCGATTGCAACCGGCTTGAAAGGCGGGGGGAAGCAGCGCGGGGCGGGAAGTATCGGAACGGACGGTCAGCAAAGGAAGGACAACAGAGAAGCCGACAGAGAAGCCGACAGAGAAGCTAGCAGAGAGGAGAGCGGGCGCTTTGCAAAACAGCGGCGCACAAAAGCGACGGCAGCGGACGAATGAAAATCAGACTTTGCCCGTCTTCCGCTCGGTGGACATCAGGCTGGCCCGCAGGACGAGTTCCCGAAACGTCAGCTTGCCGAGATCCGGTTCCGCGCCGGCGTCCAGCCATCCGACCGAAGCCGATACGTGCGCCGGACCGACGGAGAAGCCGTCCGCCAGCGTCCCGACGGCATCTCGAATGAAGGAAGGAGGACGTTTGCTAAGCACCGCGAATTCGTCTCCCGCATACCGGCATAGACAATCTTCTTCGCCGAAGACGGATTTCAGTTTCCCCGCGAAGCCGCAAATAAGGTCATCCCCGACCGGATGCCCGAACCGCTTGTTGACGACGCCGAAATCGTTCAAATCGATGAACAAAAAATGAAACGGCTGGCCGCGCGCGATCAGATCCAACGCAATCGCCTCGAGATAATCGGATCTGAACAGTCCGGTCATCGGATCGGTCAGCTCCGCAATCCGGGAAGCAAGCGTCTCCCGGGTGACGATCCCGGACGGGGAGCCGTCCTTCGAACGGACGAGCAGCCGCTCAATGCCGTTCTCCGCCATCAAGTTCAGAGCGTCCCAAACGAAGGCGTCCTCGACGGTTCCGATCGGATCGGCAGTCATCGCGTCGGCAACGATCCGGTTCGGATGCGTCGTTCGCACGTCGCGCGACGTCAGGATGCCCGTGACCGTTCCCGCATCGACGACGAGGAGGGAGCCGATGCGAAACCTCTCCATCAGTTCGGAGGCATGGAGCACGCTTCGACCGGACGACACGCTATGAATCGTGCGAGTCATCACTTCGCCGACCTTCATCGGATGTCGACCTCCCGTTGCACGGATACCTCCACCTTCAGCTCCGAGCGAAGCACCATCGTTTCGTTGATGAGCCCCTCGGCTTCCTGAACGATGACGTCCATCAGTACGCTCTCGTCCAGCATTTGCAGAAGGGAGGTGCGGATGAGGACAGCCTCGATCTTCGGATGGTCGGTCCGGACCACGGAGAACTGGTCGGGGCTAAGCGCCTCGGCCATTCTGCGCACGGCTTCCGGACCGATCGGGGCGCGCCTGCCGATAATAAGCAAATCCTGCATGGGCGGCATTTCAAACTCGGAAATTTTTAATGACAGCATCGCTTTTCTCGAATAGTTCTTTCGGTCTTCCAATATCTACGACTCCCTTTTCCGAAGATTTAAGGGACGCCCGTTGAGTAGAGGTCCGCCAGCCGCTTCGGCTTGGACAACAGAAATCCCTGTCCCAACGCGACGCCCAACTGCTGCGCCTGCATCAGGTCTTCCGTTTCTTCAATCCCCTCCAAGATAAGCAGCGTGTTGTCCTTGCAATATTCCGCAAACAACTTCAACATTTTGCGTTTTTCCGCGTCGACCTGCAGATCCCTGCCGAAAAACCGGTCCAGCTTGATCATGTCGGGGGCGATTTCGATAATTTTCCTGAGCGTCGTCGCTCCTTCCCCCACATCGTCGAATGCGACAAGAAATCCGGATTCGCGGAGCCAACGCAAGTTGCCGATAAAGTTCGCGTCATCCCAGCTCTCCGCTTCCGTCACCGTCTCGTTGATTTCGAATACGATCCGGTCTGCCAGAACCAGATAATCCCGCAAAGCCTTTTCGATAAAATGCGGGAACGTCCCGTCCGCGAGCGAGGACGGAAAGACGTTAAGAAACAGGTACTCGCCGGACTCCTTCCGCTTCTTGTCGGCAAAGAAAGCGGCGATAGCGCTGTATACGGACAGCGTATCCAGCTCGAACAGCTTGTTTTGCTCCGCGGCCGCTTTGAAAAGCAGGTCCGGCGAGCGAACGGCGTCGCAACGGATGAGCGCCTCATAACCGAGCACGGACCGGTCGGCAAGATGCAGCACCGGCTGAAAAAGGTGATAAAAATCTTGCTGCGTAATGAGATTTTCCATCGTAGTCATGAGTTTTCCTTTCTGATGATCGACAATTTCGGTAACCCGGCTGCCTTAGATTCTGGATCCTTAGGCCCATGGGCTTTGCGCCCCTTTTTTTCAAAAGGTTTGCGATTTTCGGTTTGAACGCACCAGTCGAAAGGACCAAGTTGTCACCCTTTTTACCTATAAAGATAATGTTTCGCCATAAATCGACTAAATTCCTACGGAACATGCGTTCGATTTTCGGGGCGGCTTCTTTTGTTTGCCGGGGAAATCATGATACGATAGAGGCGGATACGGAGTTTCAGAAGGAGACAGAGAGAGGTGAGCAGCCAATGGCTCAGGTAAAAGTATACGGTATTCGCGAACGGCTTGGAGCGGTAAGGGAAACGCTGTCGGACATTATCCATATGTGTCTGACGGAAGCGTGGGGAATTCCCGAACAAAAAAGATTTCAACGCTTCATCGGGTTGGACAAGGCGGATTTCATTTTTCCCGCCGACCGTTCCGAGCATTACACGATTGTAGAGATTATGATGTTCGAAGGTCGTTCGGAGGAAGCGAAAAAAAACCTGATCCGGCTGCTGTACGAAGGAGCGGGAGCGTGCGGGCTTACCGAGAACGATCTGGAAATCGTCCTCATCGAGATGCCCAGAGGCAATTGGGGCATTCGCGGAAAATCCGGAGACGAGCTCGCGCTTTCGTACGCGGTCGATATTTGAACCGGCCGCCATCGCCGCCGCAAGCCATGCTGGAGAAGAAAGGAAGAGAAGCGATTGATCAAGGCAGTCGTGTTCGATTTTGACGGAACGATATTGGATACCGAGTCGGTGGCGTACGACGCGTTTTGCGACATCTTCTCGGACCACGGCCAGAAGCTGGAGCTCGAACGCTGGGCGCTGGGAATCGGCACGTGGGGCGCCTACGACCCTTACGAGGATTTGGAGCGGCTTTGCGGCCGACCGATCGACCGCCCGGCCGTTGAACGTCTGTTCAACGAACGGTTCGCCGCCAAGTCCAAAGAAGTCGAGCTTCGGCCGGGCGTCATCGCGACGCTGGAAGAAGCGAAGCGGCGGGATTTGCGCATCGGTCTTGCGACGAGCTCTTACCGCCGCTCGGTCGAACCGCATCTGAGGGAGCACGGGCTGCTCGCTTATTTCGATGCGATCCATACGGCGGACGAGGTGGAAAAAGTCAAGCCCGACCCGGCGCTGTACAAGCTTGCGCTCGCATCGCTAGGCGTCCGCGGAAACGAAGCGGTCGCGATCGAAGATTCCGTCAACGGGCTGAGGGCGGCGAAGGCCGCCGGCATGTACGGCATCGCCGTGCCGAACCCGCTGACGGAAGGAATGGACTTTTCCGAAGCCGATCTGAAAATCGCTTCGCTTGCCGAGCAGCCGCTGTCCGATTGGATCGGCCGGTTCGGCTGAAGCCGCGCGGCCAAGGCCGGCAGGCGCGCGCGGACGGGCGGGCGGACGCGGGCGGGGCGGGAACCGCGCCCGCCCGCCGTCAACCTTTGCGGTATTGGCCGGGCGAGATTCCTTCCAGCTTTTTGAACACTTTGCTGGAATATTTCTCGTCGGCATAGCCGACCATGTTCGCGACCTCGGCAATCCGCAAGCGGGGATTGAGCAGCAGCCGCTTCGCTTTGCCGATCCGGACCCGCCCGAGAAAATCGGACAGATTCTCCCCGAACTCCTGTTTGAATTTCCGCGAAATGTATTCCCGGCTCAAGTAAAAATGGCCGGCGATCTCCTGCAGCGTCAACTCCCGGTTATAATTCGACTCGATGTATTTGGCGATTTCGCGCATCGCGTTTTTCTCTTTCGGCCGCTCGACGCCGCAAGTCGAAGAAAGAGAAAGCAGCCAATCGCCGAGCTGGCGCTCCCATGCCGGCAAGGACAGGCAGCCGGCGGCGTCGAACGGGGCGGGAAACGGAGCCGCGGCTTCCTCCTCGGCCGGCATCGTCCCGGGAACGCCCGGTTCGCTCGCCGGTCCGGCTCCCGGCAACTCGAGACAGGTTTCGCTGCCGAAGCGCCGCGCGAGCGGAACAGTAGGAAGCCCCGGCTCCTTCCGGCAAAACGGCCGTTTGCCCGATGCCGAAGTCGAACCGGCTCCCTAGCACGAGCTGCAGTCCCTCGTTCATGTTTACGAGCGTCTCGCGCAGCTTGTCCGGCCGGCTCGGTTTCGTTCAAAGGAAACGAAGTGTTCGAAAAATGGATCCGCTACGTCGATCTCGTGTTCAAGTACAGCCAGAAGGACAAGCTGACGACGGATTACGCGACGCAGGTCGCCAATTTCGCGTCCGGCAAGGCGGCGATGATTCAGCAGGGCAACTGGATTCAAGGCGACATCGACAAGGTGGCGCAACTGAACCTAGGCATGATGCCGATTCCGATCGACGACGGCGGCAAGGAGCGCATTTACACCGGTCCGGCGAATTTCTGGATCGTCAACGGCAAGTCCGAGCATCCGGAAGAAGCGAAAGCGTTCCTGAACTGGCTCGTCTCCTCCGAAACCGGCAAAACATATTTGGTTCGGGATTTCAAGTTCATCCCCGCGCTCGTCACGATTCCGGCGACGGAGGCCGACATCGGCCAGCTCGGCGCGGCGGTATCGCAGCAGGCCAAGGAAGCGGGCGGCTGGCATTGGGGGCGCTATCCGGACGGCGTCATCCAGGGCTGGGGAGCCGCGATGCAGGAATACCAGGGAGGCCGGATCGACAAGGATCAGCTGTTCGACAAGCTCGATCAGGCCGTGAAGGAAATCGTGCGGAAATAGGCGGCAACCGATCGACCGCCGAAGTCTCAACCGGCGGGGCGCCAAGGGCCGGAACGTTAATCGACCAAGCATCGACCGCCGGGGCCTCGCCCGGCGGTTGTTATCGTTCCTTTCTTGCAATGGCCCCGGGCCGGCTGACGCTGCAGGGCGCCGTCCGGACGCCCCGGGAGAGAATTCGGTGCGTGCGAGCGCAATCCTGTACGTACAAGTTTCAAGTTATGCTATAATGGAAGAAAAAGCTTTTCGAGGTGAATCGGTTTGAATTCGCAGTCTCCGAAATATATGCGGCTCAAAGAAGAGATCGTTTCCTGGATTGCCGGCGGGCGCTACCGTCCCGGAGACAAGCTGCCTTCGGAGAACGAGCTGTCCGAGCAGTTCGGGCTCAGCCGCCAAACGGTTCGCCAATCGATCGGGGAGCTTGTGCAGGAAGGCTGGCTGTCCCGCGAGCAAGGGAAAGGAACGTTCGTCGCCCGGCTGTCCGGAGAACGGAGAAACGCGGGCGCGAACCGGACGGTCGGCCTGATTACGACTTACATTTCGGATTATATCTTTCCGTCGATCGTCCGAGGGGTGGAAAGCGCCTTGAAGGATCGGGGCTACCGGCTGCTGCTGTCCAGCACGGACAACCGGAAGGACCGCGAGCGGGAAAGCCTGGAAATGATGCTCGGGCAAGGGGTGTGCGGGCTGATCGTCGAGCCGACGCGAAGCGCGGAGGGCAATCCGAATTTCGACGCCTACATGGCGCTCGAATATCACGGCATTCCTTTGCTGATGATCAACGAAAGCTATCCCGACCTCGATTTCCCTTGCGTCAAGCTCGACGACGAAGCGGGAGGAAGGCTTGCGACCGAGCATTTGCTGGAGCTCGGGCATCGCCGGGTGGCGGGATTTTTCAAAACGGACGATCTGCAGGGAAGCCGCCGGCTGAAGGGCTTTTTGCAGGCGCACCGCGAGCGCAGGCTGGCGGTCGAGCCCGGCATGCTCGTCCGTTACGAGACCGAGCGGAAGGAGGAGCGGCCGCAAGCGGCGCTGCGCGAGCTGCTGGCGATGCCGAACCGGCCGACGGCCATCGTTTGCTACAACGATCAGCTGGCCGTGGCGCTGCTCGACGCGGTGCGGGAAGCCGGCTTGCGCGTCCCCGAAGATTTGTCGATCGTCGGATTCGACGATTCGTTTTTGGCGACGGCGACGGAAATCAAGCTGACGACGGTGGCGCACCCGAAGGCGGAAATGGGGAAGACGGCGGCAGGCATGCTCATCTCGATGCTCGAAGGCGAATCGCCGCCCGGGGGAGCGGCGAACGTTTTTCCGCCCCGTCTCGTCGTCCGGCAGTCGACGGCCGCCGTTCCGGCCGAAACGTGACCGAAGCCGTTTTGGCTTTCCCTCTCGACACACATGTACGTACAAGTGTATAATGAAGGCATCAACCATAGGAGCACTTATCGTACAACTTTAACAGTCGGACGGAGATGGCCGGAGAAAGGCTCCGGCAAAGGCTCCGTCGGCCGGAAAGGGTGAAACCGCTTGCTGGAACCGTTGAAAGAAAGCGTTTGCAAAGCGAACAAGGCGCTGCCGGGGTACGGGCTTGTCACGTTTACATGGGGCAATGTCAGCGGCTTCGACCGCGACAGCGGCCTGATGGTCATCAAGCCGAGCGGGGTGGCTTACGAGGATCTGACGCCGGAGCAAATGGTCGTCGTCGATCCGGACGGCAACGTCGTGGAGGGCAATCTCCGCCCGTCCTCGGATACGCCGACGCACCTGGTGCTGTATCGAGAGTTTCCGGGGATCGGAGGCATCGTGCACACCCATTCGTCCTGGGCGACGATCTGGTCGCAGGCGGGCCAGGGCATTCCGGCGCTCGGGACGACGCACGGCGATTATTTTCACGGGACGATTCCCTGCACCCGGCCGATGACGGCGGAAGAAATCAAGGGCGAGTACGAGCGCGAGACGGGCAACGTCATCGTCGAGACGTTCCGGGGCCTCGATCCGAAAGCGGTTCCCGGCGTGCTCGTGTACAGCCACGCGCCGTTCGCGTGGGGCAAAAATCCGATGGACGCGCTGCGCAACGCCGTCGTGCTGGAGGAAGTGGCCAAGATGGCCTACCATACCCGGCAGTTGAACGGCGGCATTCCCTCGATGCAGCAGGAGCTGCTCGACAAGCACTATTTGCGCAAGCACGGGGCGTCCGCTTATTACGGGCAGCCGGGCAAGGAGGACGGACGATGAGCAAAAAATACGCGATAGGCGTCGATTACGGGACGCAGTCGGGACGCGCGGTGCTGGTGGATTTGAGCAACGGCCATGAGGTGGCCGACCATGTGACGCCGTATCCGCACGGCGTCATCGACGAAAAGCTGCCGGGAACGGGCAAGGCGCTCGGGCACGACTGGGCGCTGCAGCATCCGGACGATTATATGGAAGTGCTGCGGCAATCGGTTCCGGCCGTGCTGCGGCAATCCGGCGTCGCGGCGGACGACGTGATCGGCCTCGGCATCGATTTTACGGCGTGCACGATGCTGCCGATCGACGAGGCGGGCGTGCCGCTGTGTCTGAAGCCCGAGTGGCAAGACAATCCCCACGGCTGGGTCAAGCTGTGGAAGCACCATGCGGCGCAGGACGAGGCGGACCGGCTGAACGCGATCGCGGCGGAGCGCGGGGAAAAGTTTCTGCCCCGGTACGGCGGCAAAATTTCGTCGGAGTGGATGATTGCGAAAGTTTGGCAGATTTTGAACGAGGCGCCCGCCGTTTACGAAGCGGCCGACCGGTTCGCGGAAGCGACCGACTGGGTGATCTCGCAGCTGACCGGGAAGTTCGTTCGCAACAGCTGCACGGCCGGATACAAGTCGATCTGGCATAAGCGGGACGGCTACCCGAGCCGCGAGTTTTTCAAGGCGCTCGACCCGCGGCTCGAGCTGTTGACGGAAACGAAGCTGCGCGGGGAAATCGTGCCGCTCGGCACGAAGGCGGGCGAAATTACGCCGGCGATGGCGGAGCTGACGGGACTCAGGGCGGGAACGGCGGTCGCCGTCGGCAACGTCGACGCGCATGCCGCCGTGCCGGGGGTCGGCGTCACGGAAGAAGGCAAGCTGGTGATGGCGATGGGGACGTCGATCTGCCATATGCTGCTCGGCACGAAGGAAGTCGAAGTGGAAGGCATGTGCGGCGTCGTCGAGGACGGCATCATCCCGGGGTATATGGGCTACGAAGCCGGACAGTCCGCGGTGGGCGATATTTTCGAATGGTTCGTCGAGGAAGCGGTGCCGGCGTACGTGAAGGAAGCGGCGGACAAGGAAGGCGTCGGCGTGCATCAATGGCTGACGGAACGGGCGGCCGCTTACAAGCCGGGCCAGTCGGGCCTTGTGGCGCTCGACTGGTGGAACGGCAACCGGTCGGTGCTGGTCGACGCGAACCTGACGGGCGTCATGGTCGGCTATACGCTGCTGACGAAGCCGGAGGAGGTTTACCGCGCGCTGCTGGAGGCGACGGCATACGGAACGCGGGCGATCATCGACGCGTTCCACGGGAGCGGCGTGCCGGTGCGCGAGGTGTACGCGTGCGGCGGCCTGCCGCAGAAAAACCGCCTCCTGATGCAAATTTACGCGGACGTGACGAACCGCGAGATCAAGATCGCGGACTCGAAGCAGACGCCGGCGGTCGGGGCGGCGATGTTCGGCGCGGTGGCGGCCGGCAGCGCGAAGGGCGGCTACGACAGCATCGTGGACGCGGCGAAAGCGATGGCGCGGGTACGGGAAGAGACGTTCAAGCCGATTCCGGAGAACGTCGCGGTGTACGAGCGGCTGTATCGGGAATACCGCAAGCTGCACGACTATTTCGGCCGCGGGGAAAACGACGTGATGAAGCGGCTGAAGGCGCTGAAGGACGAGGTTACGCCGTCGGCGCATTAAAAGCCTGCGCCGGGACAACTCGCGGCGCAAGCAATAAGGCGGGACGAAGCGGGCAATCGGCTCGCTTCGTCCTTTTTATCGATCCAACCGCACGGCGCGGGCGGCGGCGGAACCGCCCTTCCTTCCGAGCACGGAATCGAGGATGATCCGCGAAGCGATGGCGCTGTATACGGTGCCGTTTCCGCCGTATCCGAGCGCGCAGTAGCGGCCCGGGCGCAGCGGATCCTCGCCCAGCCAGGGCAGGCCGTCCTCGGATTCCCCGAACGTGCCGCACCACTCGTAGGCGACCGCGAGCTCCTTCTCCCAACCGGGAAACAGCCGTTTCAGCTCGGCCAGCAAGCGCCGGGATCGCTGCCCGAGCTCGCTTTTCGTCATAACCGGCCTGCGAATCGGCTCGTCCAGTCCGCCGGCGATAATCCGATTGTCCGGCGTCGTTCGAATGTACAAATAAGGCCGCGCCGTCTCCCACAGCAGATAGCGCCCGTGCCAGCCGGCGAGGGAAGGCAGCGGCTCGGTCGCGATGACGTAGGATCGGGTCAGCTTCGCTTTGACCCACTCGTTGCCGGCTTCTTCGGGAGTATACCCGACCGCGTAGATCAGATGCTCCGTCTCGATCGTGCCCGAGCCCGTTTCGACGACGAACTTTCCTTTCTCCCCGGCAACGGACAGCATCGGCGTATGCTCGTGAATGACCAGCCCATGGGCGGCGGCGTCTTCGGCCAAGGCGGTGACGAAAAAGTACGGGTTGATTTCCCCGTCGCCGTGCGTGACGATCGCGGCGGGTTTGCGGAACGGGAATTCGCGTTCGATGCGGTTTCCGTCCCACCATTCGACTCCGAAATCGTGGCGGTCGAGCAGCTCGTATTCGTCCCGGAGCTTTTGAACGTCGGCTTCGACGCTGGCGAAATACAGGCTCGATCTCCGTTTGACCCCGACATCCCGGGGGAGGGCTTCCGCCGTAAGGCACAGCCGCTCCACCGCCTGTTTGCATTCCCGGTAAAAAGCGACCGCCTCCCTCTCCCCGATTTGCCTCGAAAGCTCCGTCAGCGGCGTGTCGTTGGCGTATTGGAGCAGCCCGGTATTGGCCGAAGAGCTGCCGGATGCGATTTTTCCCCGGTCGATGACGATGGCGTCGATCCCGTTTCTCGCGAGCAGATGCCCGCACAAAATGCCGGTCATGCCGCCGCCGACGATAAGCGCCTTGCATGCCGCGGAACCTTCCAATGCCGGATAAGCCGGAGTATTCGGCCGGGTCGCCGGCCAATACAGCGAGCCGTAATGCAGCGTCAATTGGGTCCCCTCCATCGGATTCGCGTAGATTAAAGTATGCTCCAATCCGTTGTCGGGCTTTCTCTCGTCCCGGCTTTCGTCTACAATAAAGGACAGACTATGGAGAGAGGCGAGAGCAGACATGGATGGGAGAATGCTTGGCGATTCGTCGCCGTTTGGCTGGGGCGGCTACGGCGCTTCCCGGGAACGGAACGATCGCCGGTGGAAGCGGCTCGATTTTCTTTTAATTGCCATTTTAACTCTTTTTGCCGCTTTGACTTCATTAATCGATCTCGGCAACCGCTCGGCGGCCCAAACGTTTTGGAAGCCCGGCTCGGCCGGCGAAGGCTTTATCGTCGATTTCGGAGACGTTCGGAAGGTAGACCGCATCAATTTGTACGAAGGACCCGGAGCGACCGGGGAGAGCAAAATCGAATCCTCGGCCGACGGGACGAACTGGGAACCGTACTTAACCGTCGAGCATAAAACGAACCGCGTGTTCACGTGGAAGCACGAGGACAAATCGGTCGAAGCCCGCTACATGCGATTTACGACGGTGAGGACGGGGTTCCGGCTGTACGAAGCCGGCTTTTTCGCGAAAGAGAACGAAACCCCTCTCGCGATCGCCGGAATCACGCCGCTCGAAAGCGCAAACCCGGATGCCGAGGGCAGCGGCGATCTCGTGTTCGACGAGCAGTCCGAGGTGCCTTACCGTCCCGACTACCGCAACGGCATGTACTTCGACGAAATTTATCACGGGCGGACGGCTTATGAATTTATCGAGCAAATGGAACCCTATGAAAATACGCACCCTCCGCTCGGAAAATGGCTTCTTTCGTGGGGGGTCGAATGGTTCGGCATGACCCCGTACGGCTGGCGGTTTATGGCCGCGATTTGCGGAACCGCCATGGTGCCGTTGTTTTATGCCGTCGCCAAGGGCATGTTCGGACGGACGCGTTACGCTTTTTTGGCTACGCTGCTGCTTGTGCTGGAAGGATTTCGCCTCGTCCACTCGCGGATGGCCAACGTCGATATTTTCGGCGTCACGTTCACCATCGCCATGTATTATGCCATGTACCGGTTCGGCCAATCGGCCTGGCGGGGCGGACGCATCGCGCCTTCGGTCGGCTGGCTGGCCTTGTCCGGCTTCTTCTTCGGCTGCGCCGCGTCGGTCAAATGGAACTATCTGTACGGGGGAGCCGGGCTTGCCATTTTGTTCGCATTCGCGCTTTACCGGCGCTGGCGGGAACACCGTCTGCAACGGGAGCGGGGCTACTTCAAGCGGCTTATGGCCGTCCTGCTCGCGGCGGTGCTGTTTTTCGTCGTCGTTCCGGTCGGCGTTTACGCGGTCTCTTACATCCCGTTCGTGAAGGCGACGAAGGCGGACGACGCGGTAAACGCGAAGGATCTGTGGCAATTCCAGAAAAACATGTACCACTACCACGAAGGGGTCAAGGAGGAGCATCCTTACTCGTCGAAGTGGTACACATGGCCGGAAATGCTGCGGCCCGTCTGGTATTACGGAGGCAAGGATCTGCCGGCCGGACAGGCCCAAAGCATCGCCGCGATCGGCAATCCGCTGATCTGGTGGATCGGACTGCTCGCCATGCTGGCCTCGTGGGCGATCGGCTTGGCGCGGCGGGACAAGGTCGTGCTGACGATCGCGGTCATGTATTTGTCGTTTTACGTGCCGTGGATGGTCGCGCCGCGAAGCATCACGTTCCTGTATCATTATTTCCCGATGGTGCCGCTGCTCATCTTGTCCATCGTCTGGATGCTCCGGTGGCTGGAGGACAATTTCGCGTTCGGGCGGAAAGCGACGGCGCTGACGGTCGGAGGAGCCGCCGTTTTGTTCGTCTGGTTTTACCCGGTGTTCACCGGCATGACGATCAGCAGGGAATGGATGAACATCGCGCTTCGCTGGCTGCCGAGCTGGGGATTTTAGGGTTAGGGGTGTAATTATGGGCCGTGCCGTTTTTCTATCGGTCGTCGTGCCGATGTACAACGAGGAAGAAGTCATTGAAACGACGTATCGGCGGATGACGCAGGCGTTGGAAAATTTGGGCGAAACGTACGAGCTGGTGTTCGTCAACGACGGGAGCCGGGACCGTACGGCGAACATCGTGCGCGACTTGGGGAAAAGCGACGGCCGCGTGAAGCTGGTCGATTTCTCTCGCAATTTCGGACACCAGATCGCGGTTACGGCCGGCATGGACTATGCTTCGGGCCGGGTCGTCGTCCTGATCGACGCCGATTTGCAGGACCCGCCGGAGCTGATTCCGGACATGGTCGCCCTTTGGCGGCAGGGCTATGACGTCGTCTATGGAAAAAGAACCGTCCGCAAAGGCGAGTCATGGTTCAAAAAAACGACCGCGTCGCTGTTTTACCGGACGCTGCACGCGATGACTTCGGTCAGCATTCCGCTCGACACGGGAGACTTCCGCCTGATGGACCGGAAAGTGTGCGACGCGATCGGCAGCATGCGGGAGCGCAGCCGGTTCATTCGCGGAATGGTGAGCTGGGCCGGGTTTCGCCAGACGGCGCTGGAATACGTGCGCGAGGAGCGGTTCGCCGGCGAGACGAAATATCCGCTGAGGAAAATGATCCGCCTGTCGCTGGACGCGATTACGTCGTTCTCGACGAAGCCGCTGAAATTCGCCGGCATTCTCGGCTTCGTCATGTCCGCGGCAGGGTTCGTTTATCTGATCGTCGTGCTTTGCCAGCGCATTTTTACGGATACGACGATTCAGGGCTGGACGTCGACGATCGTCATCAGCCTGCTGTTTCACGGCATTACGCTTTCGCTCTTGGGCGTGCTGGGCGAGTATATCGGCCGAACGTACGAAGAAGCGAAGCGGCGGCCGCTTTATTTGGTGGCGGATACGTTCAATCTGGAACGCGGAGAAGAGGAGAGCGACTCCGGCCGCGAACGGCGGCGGGAGGAAGAACCGGTCGGCCGCGGCATGCGGGATTAGCCTAAGATCAGGAGGAGAACGGCGATGTGCGAATGGTGCGGGCACGATCATGAAGACGAATTTCCCGCCGACGTCCCCCTTGTCGTAACGACGAGAGGCGGCCGGCCCGAAAACAGGCACCGGGGCCGAATCAGCGTCGTCCGGACGGACAGCGGCGAAGAGCTGGAGGCGTTCGGGGACACGAAGGCGAGAGCTTTTATCCGTTCGACGGGCAAGCCGATGCAGGCGATCGAACCGCTGCTGGGCGGCGTCGCGGAAGCTTTCGGCTGGGAGGACCGGCATTTGGCGATGCTGGCCGCCTCGCACCGGGGCCATCCGGCGCAGATGGCGGCGCTGGATGACATGCTGGCCAAGTCGGGCGTGCCCGAGGAGGCCTACGTATTCGGGGCGGGAGCGCCGATCAACGTCCGGTCCCGCGACGAATGGGCGCGCGGCGGCGGCGCTCCGCGCAAAGCGTTTCACACGTGCGCCGGCAAGCATCTCGGCATGCTGGCCTGGTGCAAGCTGCAGGGCTGGCCGCTTGCCGGCTACGAGCGGCCGGAGCATCCCGCGCAGCAGCGGATCCTTCGCCGCGTGCGCGATTGGCTGGGCGCCGGCGAAGCGGAGACGGCGACAGGCAAGGACGGCTGCGGCCTGCCCGTCGTCGCCGTGCCGCTGTGGCGGGTGGCGCTCGGGTACGGGCGCCTCGCCTGCCCGGACGCGGCGCCGGACCGGGAGGCGGCCGAAGCCGTCGCAAAGGTGACGGCGGCGATGAACCGCTGTCCGGAGCTCGTGGAGGGAAGCGGCCGACTGGCCAGCCTGCTGCTCGCCGATCCGAACGTCGTCGCCAAAAGCGGCGCCCAGGGTTTGTTCGCCTTCGGGCTGCGCAAGGAGCGGATCGGCGTGGCGATCCACCTGTCCGACGGCTCGGAAGCGTCTTGGGGGCCGATCGTCATTTCCCTGCTCGAACGGCTGGGCGGCGTTTCGGAAGCGACGATGGAGACGCTCCGCGAGCGGTTCCCCCGTTCGTTCGAGAACGATGCCGGAGCGGTTGCCGGAACGCGGGACGTCGTTTTTTAGACGCTCTGGCGGGTCGTCCATCGATTCGGCCGCACGCATAGGGCATCGTTCGTCCGGTACCGCCAGCACCGCGCGCACCTTTCCGGCGCGCGGTGTTTCGCGTCATGGGCACGGTCGGGCGTCATAAAGGCGGAAAATTCGGGCACATTCGGCGTTTCGAGCGGTTGTCGGCGTCATGAAGGCGGAGAATTCGGACACATTCGGCGCGCGAGACCTGTCACCGGACCTGCGTCCGGTAATCGCTCGGCGACTGCCCGTATTGCCGGCGGAACTGCTTGGAGAAATAAAGCGAATCGGCGAATCCGACGGAAGAGGCGATTTGCTCGATCGTCAGCTCCGGCCGCTCCCGGAGCAGCCTGCGGCCGTGATCCACTCTCGTTCGCGTAAGAAACGCGATCGGCGTCAGCCCCGTGCTCCGGCGGAAGATTCGGGAAAGATACGCCCGGTTGTACCCGAGCGCCTCGGCCATCGCTTCGATCGTCACCGGCTCCGCGTATTGGGTGGACAAATATCCCGCGATCTGGCGCACCAGCTCCTCGGCATGGGAATCGGGCCTCAGCCGCGCCGGCCGCAAGCCCTCGGAGGCCGCCTGCAGCCCGGCAAGCATGAGGTGCAGATGACCGGCCGCTTCAAGCGAAGCGGAAGACCTCCTGGAACGGAAAGCCTCATATATTTTTTTGCAGCGTTCCCCCGCTTTTTTGTCGCCGCGCGAATCGACGATCGGAACATCCGGGCCGAGCCCGGCTTCCGCGACGAGATTCGCCGCGTTTTTTCCCGAAAACGCGACCCAGCGATAATGCCAAGGTTCCTGCTCGTCGGATACGTAACTGACCAGCTGCCCGGGCCGAATGAGAAAGCTGTGTCCGCCCCGCAGCTCCGCGCTCTTATCTTCGGTAACAAATGTCCCGCGCCCCGAGATGACATGATGGAACAAATAGTAATCGACGATTTTCGGTCCGACCCGATGGCTCGGACGGGTTTGGCTTTCGCCCGCGAACAGGACGGCAAGCTCCGGCTCGTAACCGGGATCTAAGAGCACGGGATTCGATGCCACATGGTATGTCGGCGATTTCGGCATGTCGCGGCCTCCTTGTCTGCGCATTTATTTTACCATGCCAAGGCGCGATTTCGGGAGACCGAAGTCACATTTCTCCATATGAAGCGCACATCCCGCCATTTTGCGCGGGCAGAGGATTCTATATACTGATAGTAACCAATCTGTTTCAAACAAGGAGAGAGGAAAGGCATATGCCGCAAATTTCGGAACTGAAACGGGAGTTTACGCAGCGCTTCGGCGAGCGCGAAGACGAGATTCGCGTTTTTCACGCCCCGGGTCGCGTCAATCTGATCGGGGAGCATACGGATTACAACGGCGGCGCGGTGTTCCCGGCCGCGCTTACGTTCGGGACGACGCTGCTCATTCGCAAGCGCGGCGACCGGCAGCTGGGTCTGGCTTCGACCAACTTTCCGCTTTCGCATGCGATACCGGTCGACGGGATCGTTTTCAAAGAAGAAGACGATTGGATGAACTACCCGAAAGGGATCGTATGGGAATTGGCGTTTCGCGGCATCGGGCTGTCGACGGGCTACGATCTGCTTTTCCACGGAGAAATTCCGAACGGCGCCGGATTGTCCTCCTCCGCGTCGATCGAGGTCGTAACCGCCTACGCCCTTCTGATCATGGAAGGACGCAAGGCCGACACCGTCGAAATCGCCGTCTGGTCGCAGCATGCGGAAAACGAATTCGTCGGCGTCAAATGCGGCATTATGGACCAGTTCGCCGTCGCCAACGGGAAAAAGGAGCACGCGATCCATCTGAACTGCGACACGCTCGACTACGAGCTTGTCCCGTTCCGCTCGGGCGACTGCAAGCTGATTATCGGCAACACGAACAAACGCCGCGGCCTCGTCGATTCCAAATACAACGAGCGCCGCTCCCAGTGCGAGCAGGCGGTCAAGGACCTTCGCTCCGTTTTCCCGGAGCTGCAACTGCTCGGACAGCTGACGCTCGAAGAATACCGGGCGAACGAATCCCGCATCGAAGACGAGACCGTCCGCCGGAGAGCGCGGCACGTCGCGGAAGAAATCGACCGCGTGAAGCGGTCGATCGAGGTGCTGACGCGGGGCGACCTGGCCGCCTTCGGGACGCTGATGAACGCTTCGCACGATTCGCTGCGCGATCTGTACGAAGTCACGGGAGCCGAACTCGACGCGATGGTCGATGCCGCGCGCGAAGTGCCGGGCGTGCTCGGTTCCCGCATGACGGGCGCCGGATTCGGCGGGTGCACGATTTCGCTCGTGCGCGATTCTTCGGTCAACCGGTTCATTGAAGAGGTAGGCGCCAAATACGAGGCGGCAACCGGATTGAAGCCGGACTTTTACGTGTGCGATATCGGCGACGGAGTCCGCGAATGGAAAGGGGAAGCTTAAAATGGCGGTGTTGGTAACCGGCGGGGCCGGCTATATCGGATCGCACGCCGTTGCGGCGCTGCTGGAAAAGGGCGAGGAAGTCGTCGTCGTCGACAATTTGTATCAGGGACACCGGGAAGCGGTTCTCGGCGGCAAGCTGTACGTGGGCGATATTCGAGACGAAGCGTTTCTGGACGGCGTTTTCAAGGAAAACGAAATCGACGGCGTCATTCATTTCGCGGCCAACTCGCTGGTCGGCGAAAGCATGCAGAATCCCGGGAAATATTATCACAACAACGTGTACGGCACGCTCTGCCTGCTCGAAGCGATGAAAAAGGCGGACGTGAAGCGCATCGTCTTTTCCTCGACGGCCGCCGCTTACGGCGAACCGGAGCGGGTGCCGATCGACGAGTACGACCGGACGCTGCCGACGAACGCGTACGGCGAAACGAAGCTGGCGATGGAGAACATGATCCGCTGGTTCGATACGGCGCACGGCGTCAAATCGGTTTCGCTTCGCTACTTCAACGCGGCCGGCGCGCACGACAGCGGCAAAATCGGGGAGGACCACAATCCGGAGTCCCATCTCATTCCGCTCATTTTGCAAGTGGCGCTGGGCCAGCGCGAAGCGATTTCCGTGTTCGGCGACGATTATCCGACCGAAGACGGCACGTGCATCCGCGACTATATTCACGTCAGCGATTTGGCGGACGCGCACGTTCTGGCGCTGGACCGGCTTCGCCGGGGGGGCGAAAGCGGCGTCTTTAACCTGGGGGTTGGAACCGGCTTTTCGGTGAAGCAGGTGGTGGAAACGGTGCGGCAGGTGACCGGCCACCCGATCCCGGTGCAAATTCAGGCCCGCCGGGCCGGCGATCCCGCCGTTCTGATCGCGTCGTCCGCGCGCGCCCGCACGGAACTGGGATGGCAGCCGAAGCGGGAGAAATTGGAGCAAATCGTTTCCAGCGCCTGGGAATGGCATCGGCTTCATCCGAACGGTTACGGAAAGGAATAGGGGAGGCTTGCGAAAATGAATGCTGGGACGACGACGTCCGCCGTGCCCGAGTCCGTCGGACCGTTAATCGAACGCCTCGTCGCGTTCGCTTTGCACAATCGCCTGCTGGAGCCGCTTGACGTCGAGGCCGCGCGCAACGCGCTGCTCGATCTGTTCGGCCTTTCCGAGCCGGCCGGCGACGCCGGGGAGGCTTTCGATCCCGGAGCGGAGCTCCCGGACGATCCCGTTGCGATCCTGGAGCCGCTGCTCGATGCGGCTGCCGCAAGCGGGCTTATTCCCGACGATACGACGACCTATCGCGACCTGTTCGACGCCCGGATCATGGGGCTGCTTATGCCGAGACCGTCGGAAACGGTTCGCCTCTTTCGCGCGCTTGCGAAGGAGCAGGGCATTCAGGCCGCCACCGATTGGTTTTACAAGCTGAACATCGACTCGAACTACATCCGGATGGACCGCATTCGCAAAAACGGCTACTGGCTCCAAGCGACGGAATACGGCGAATTGGAAATCACGGTCAATCTGTCCAAGCCCGAAAAGGATCCGAAGGAAATCGCGCTGCTGAAGACGCTGCCCCCAGCCCATTATCCGAAATGTCTGCTCTGCCGGGAAAACGTCGGCTACGCGGGCCGTCCCGACCACCCGGCGCGGCAAAATTTGCGGGTGCTGCCGCTTGAGCTGCAAGGGCAGCCCTGGTTTTTCCAGTATTCGCCGTACGTGTACTACAATGAGCACAGCATCGTGTTCAACGGCGAGCACGTTCCGATGCGGATTACGCCGGAGACGTTCCGGCGGCTGCTTGATTTTATCGAGCGGATGCCGCACTACTTTATCGGTTCGAACGCGGACCTGCCGATCGTGGGCGGTTCGATTCTGAACCACGATCACTTCCAGGCCGGACGCCATACGTTCCCGATGGAAAAAGCCTCCGTCCGCGACTGGGTCGGGCATTCCGTCGAAACGGGCGTCGCCGGGGGCATCGTGAAGTGGCCGATGTCGGTCCTGCGGCTTCGCTCGGACGAACGCGAACCGCTGCTGCGCGTCGCGGACCGCGTGCTTCAAGCCTGGCGCGAGTACAGCGATCCGCAGGCGGACATCTACGCGTTTACGGGGGAGACGCCGCACAACACGATCACCCCGATCGCCCGCCTGAAAGACGGAGCCTACGAGCTGGATCTGGTGCTTCGCAACAATCGCGCGAGCGAAGAGCATCCCGACGGCATTTTCCATCCGCATCGGGAGCTCCACCACATCAAAAAAGAAAACATCGGCCTCATCGAAGTGATGGGCTTGGCCGTCCTTCCGGGCCGGCTGAAGCAGGAGTTGTCGGCGATCGCGGACATTCTGACCGGAGCCGCGTCCTACGATCAAGCGGCCGTTGCCGATTCCAACCATCCGCTCGCGGGGCACGCCGGCTGGATCGCGGAGCTCGTCCGGGAACACGGCACGTCGCTTGCGCCGGAAGCGGCCGAAACGCTGCTGCGATCGGCGGTCGGACACAAGTTCCGCGACGTGCTGCGCGACGCGGGCGTGTACAAGGACGACGCTCCCGGTCTGGAAGCCTTCGCGAGGTTCCTTCGGACCGTCGGGTTCGAGCTGTAACCGGCGAGGGGGCAATGCAAGCGAGTGTTGTTAAAATGAAACGGGGAAGGCGCAGAAGGGGTCTGCGTCCTCCCCGTTTGTTTTGCTTGCGCCGCCGGAGGCGCTGATGCAGTGCGCTGCCTAGCCGATCGGATGGGAAGGCATCGATATCTATTTTACGACATTTGTGGCATAGCATTTCCATATGAATCTGGGGAGTGAACGAATCACGCGCGAGGCCACAAGGTCTAGGAAACCGCGCACGGGGTGCGCTACATGGCTGGAAACCTCGCTGCCGGCGCCTCAAGTAGCGTACGGGGTGCGCTACTTGCCGCAAACCGAGTCGCCGGCGCCCCATGTAGCGCATGGGGTGCACCACATGGCCGCAAACCTCGCTGCCGGCACCTCAAGTAGCGCACGGGGTGCGCTGCATGGCCGCAAACCGAGCCGCCGGCGCCTCAAGTAGCGCACGGGGTGCACCACATGGCCGCAAACCTCGACGCCGGCGCCCCATGTAGCGCATGGGGTGCGCTACATGGCCGCAAACCGAGCCGCCGGCGCCCTATGTAGCGCACGGGGTGCGCTACATGGCCGCAAACCGAGCCGCCGGCGCCTCATGTAGCGCATGGGGTGCACCACATGGTCGCAAACCTCGCTGCCGGCGCCTCAAGTAGCGCATGGGGTGCGCTACATGGCCGCAAACCGAGCCGCCGGCGCCTCATGTAGCGCATGGCGTGCACCACATGGCCGCAAACCTCGCTGCCGGCACCTCAAGTAGCGCATGGGGTGCGCTACATGGCCGCAAACCGAGCCGACTGCGCCCCGACGCCCTATGTAGTGCACTGAGTGCGCTACATGGCCGCAAACCGAGCCGCCGGCGCCTCAAGTAGCGCATGGGGTGCACCACATGGCCGCAAACCGAGCCGCCGGCGCCCTATGTAGCGCACTGAGTGCGCTACATGGCCGCAAACCGAGTCGCCGGCGCCTCAAGTAGCGCATGGGGTGCGCCACATGACCGCAAACCGAGTCGCCGGCGCCTCAAGTAGCGCACGGGGTGCGCTACATGGCCGCACAAACCTCATGGTACCGACCGGGCCCACCCGGCCGCATTCAGCGCCCGCCGCGAGCTTTCCGCCTAGCCCCGCAATTTGCCGAGCTCGGACACCAACGCCTCGACCTCGCTAATGCTGAAGCGGTCTTTGGACTCGACCATATCGTAGATGTCTTTGATGTCCTCATAGCGATCGACCTGAAAGTGACTCGCCTGCATCGCCGCTCCGGAAGCCATGCGCAGCTTCGTCTTGATCGCTTCAATCATGTATTCGATATTTTCCTTGGTGGGTTGAGACAAATCCATCCAATCCTCTTCCTCTCTACGGTCGTTCCAGCCGATAGCCGATTATTTTCATTGTACCATCAACGCAGAAACGGAGCCAGAAAGGAATAAGGGCGACGGTTCACCGCGGAAGCGGAGTTGGCAAAAGGCGCCGCGGCTCGGGGGAACGACGCCGCTCGCCCCGTTCAGGTCTAGGAAGCGAGTTCGCGAGGGGACTTCACGGCTCGGGGAACGACGCCGCTCGCCCCGTCCAGGTCTAGGAAGTGAGTTCGCGAGGGGACTTCACGGCTCGGGGGAACGACGCCGCTCGCCCGTCCAGGTCTAGGGAGCGGGTTCGCAAAGGGCGCCGCGGCTCAGGCAAAAGACGCGCCGCCCCGTCCCGGCCGCGAAAACCGCGTTCGCGAGAAGCCTTTCCGGCTCGCGGGAACGTTCACGCCGCCCCGCCCCGGCAAGGCCGCCCATGCCGTCTCCGGGAGGTCAAATCCGCCGCAGGCAGCCGAAGTGGCATTAGCCGACGGATCGTGATAACCTTGAGACTGAGAAAGCACAGATCGACAAGTTCAAGGAGCTTCGAAACTCGCATGTCCGATTCCGTCAAGCATTCAACCGAAATCGCGGGCGCGGCCGGATTGGATTCCTTCTTCGCCCGACTGGCCGCGCGGCATCCGAAGGAAAGCGTCGTTTTTATTTGCATCGGCACCGACCGCTCCACGGGAGACAGCCTGGGGCCGCTGACCGGCTCCATGCTCATGGAAATAGGGTTTCCCCACGTGATCGGAACGTTGGCCGATCCTTGCGACGCCGACCGGTTCGAAGGAATGCTCGCCGCCGTACCGCCGGACCTGACGATCGTGGCGATCGACGCCTGCCTCGGCAAGCCGCTTCATGTCGGGCGGTTCCTGCTCGCGGACGGGCCGCTGCAGCCGGCGCGCTCGATCGGCAAGCCGCTGGCACCGGTCGGAGCCTACAGCATCGCGGCGATCGTGAACGAGACGGGACCGAAGCCTTATTGGACGCTGCAAACGACTTCGCTGTACAGGGTCATCGAAATGGCGAAAGAAATTTCGGCGGCGGCGGCCCGTCATTGGATTTAAAACGTCGGGAAGGCCCGGATGGACGCGCATGCGCCCCGGGTTCGACCGACCCCGGCATGCGGCGTCAAAGCGCATCGGGAGCTGCGTCCCGAGATTCGCCGGCCGGCGCTTCGCATCAACTAAACGGACGAGGAGCGTGGAACAAACCTATGAAAAGACAGCAGCTTAAAAACGGACTTAACGTCGCCTACGCCGATGAAGGACAGGGCACCCCCGTCGTCCTGCTTCACGGTTTTTGCGGCAGCAGCCGATATTGGGACGATGCGGCCGCTCTTTTGAAAACGGAAATGCGGGTGATCGCCCCGGATGCGAGAGGCCATGGCGAATCGGACGCCTCCGAAGGGCCCTATGCGATGGAACTGCTCGCGGAGGACGTGGCCGGGCTGCTGGACGAGCTGCGCATTCCGCGCGTCGTCTTGCTCGGCCATTCCATGGGCGGGTACGCGGCCCTCGCGTTTGCGGAAACCTATCCGGAGCGCTTGATCGGCCTCGGCCTCGTCCATTCGACGACGTTTCCGGACGACGAAGCCGGGAAGGCCGGCCGTCTCAAAGTCGCCGATCGCGTGGCGAAAGAAGGCGTGCGCTCGTTCGTCGACGAGCTCGCGCCGAAGCTGTTCGCGCCCGGGCATCGGACGTCGATGCCGGAGGCGGTCGAACGCGCCAAAACGATCGGCTACGGGACGTCGCCCGAAGGCGTCATCGGAGGCGCCCTCGGCATGCGCGAGCGCCCCGACCGGCTGCGCACGTTGGAGCGGATCGGCGTGCCCGTGCTGCTGCTGGCCGGCGAAGAAGACGCCGTCGTCCCCCCGGAAAAAAGATTCCCGCTCGCAAAGCCGAACGTGGTCCGCACGGAGCTGAAAGCGACGGGCCACATGAGCATGATGGAAAATCCGGAAGCGTTCGCCCGCGCGGTCGCGGACTTTGTCCGGCTGGCGGAGGGGGCCGCAGGCGATGTATGACCGGGATTACCTGATGCGGCTCATCAACCAGACGTCCGTCATGCTGGCCCGGATTATGGGGTTGAAGGAACAGCAAAAACCGGAGCAGGCGCTGGAGGAGATCGACGAGTTTTTGGGCAAGGAGCTGCGGATGCGGGCCCGGCTCGCCCTCGGGCTGTCCGACTCCGATCTGATCGGAATGCTGTCCGTCGGCGGCGTTCCGAATCCGGAGATGATCGGAACGTTGGCGGCCTTTTTGCACGAGGAAGGCGATTTGCTGCGCGAATCGGGACGGGCGAACGACAGCTTGCCCCGATATGAAAAATCGTTCAGGCTGATCGTGCACGTGCTCGCAACGAACGGCCCGATCGACGGGCTCAAGCTCGAGGAACGGGCGGAAACGCTATTGGCGAAGCTCGCCCCGTACGAAGCGGCTTCCCCGACGAAGCGGGCGGCATGGAGCTGGCTGGAGCTCTCGGGGAAGTACGCGGACGCCGAAAATGCGCTCTACGAGCTATTCGAGCTGAAAGCCGTCACTTCCGAGGAAGGAAACGCGTTTTACGACCGGCTGTCGGAGCTTGCGGACGAGACGCTCGCGGCGGGCGGGCTGCCGAGGGCGGAGCTGGACGACGGCCGGGAACAATGGAATCTGCTTGCGGGAGAGACGGCGTCATGAATGAAAACACGTTAAACGATAAAACGGAGCCGCGCGCGGAATTAAGCGCGTTCCTGCGCTCGGCGGCCTTGGACCGGCTGCTGCTTCAGGCGACGTTCAGCCAGCCAAGACGCAAGGATGAAGCGGGGCCGCGGAAAGTGACCGTCCGCCCCGTCCGGCTGAAAGACGGCCTGCGCTATCAATTCGAGCGGCAAATCGCCAATCAGGCGCATCACGACAACCTGCTGCCGGAGGCGGCGGAAGAGATGGAACGCCTGATCGCGGAACAGTTTCGCCAGGCGCTCGTGAAGACGTCCGAGGCGGACGTGCAAATATTGGTCAGCAAAAAAGGAAAGCCGGCGCTGCTGCGCAAAGCCCCGACCGCGAAAGCGAGCCGCCCGCCGGAACATAACCGGACGAAGTCGTACTTGCTTCCGGAAGGGACTCCAGTGCCCTTTTTGGAAGAGCTCGGAGTCATGACGTCCGACGGCCGCGTCGTCAAAGCGAAATACGACAAGTTCCGGCAAATCAACCGCTTCCTAGAAATGGTGGCGGACGTATCGGAACATTTGCCGAAGGATCGGGAAGTTCGCATCGTCGATTTCGGCTGCGGAAAATCGTATTTGACGTTTGCGATGTACCATTTGCTTGCCGTCCAACAAGGGCTTGACGTGCGCGTATTCGGCCTTGATTTGAAAGAAGAGGTCATCGAAACCTGCTCGCGCCTCGCCGCGAAGCTCGGTTGGGACAAGCTTGCGTTTGCCGTCGGGGATATCGCCCGGTACGAGGGAGGAAGCAGCGTCGATATGGTCGTCACTTTGCACGCCTGCGACACCGCCACCGATGCCGCGCTGCTGAAGGCGATCGAATGGGACGCCCAAGTGATTTTGTCGGTCCCCTGCTGCCAGCACGAGCTGTTCGGACAGCTCTCCCAGCCGGTTTTAAAGCCGCTGCTGAAGCACGGGCTGCTGAAGGAGCGGTTTGCCGCGCTCGCGACCGATGCGGTACGCGCCCTGTTGCTGGAGCTGTCCGGGTATCGGACACAGCTGCTCGAATTTATCGATCTGGAGCATACGCCGAAAAACGTGCTCATCCGCGCCGTACGGACAGGAGCCGCGCCCGATCCCGAAGCTCTGCGGGAATACGAGGCGTTCCGGGATTTTCTTCGCATTTCGCCCTATATGGAAAAAATGGGTTCCCTCCTTCGATAATAATTATTCGTAAATTGAAAGGAGGTTATTGTTGGAAAAAACTAGACTATGGTAGAATGAAGGAATAAAGTCCCATAGTTTTGGGGGCAGAAAAGGTGAAAAGGTGAGCCGAATTGGGACTCCTGCGGCCTGACTTTGTACTTTTTGTCTGTTTGTTCGCCATGTTGGCGGGCGTTATCGCGTTTAATCGCATCACCCGGACGCACAAAGCGTATTTGGCGTTTCAATTCGTATTGATGCTCTGGCCGTTTGGACAGTTCAGCGCCAAGACGACTGAACTGCTTGAATTCAAGCTGTTTTATCTGAAGCTGTCTTTTGCCGCCATCGGGTTGCTGGGGCCGGGATGGCTGTTTTTCGTGCTCGTTTTGACGCAGCTGTCCGCGCAGTTGAATGCGAGAAAGGCGGTTCTCTATTTGATTCCGGCCGCGGTCACGGTCGCCGCCATGATCTGGAACCCCGGAAACGAATTTTTGAATTTGGCCCCGAATTCGGACGAAGTCCGGTACGGTTATTTATTCTGGATGCTCGTGCTCGTTCAATTATGCTATTTGTCGATTACGCTGATCTTGATGTTCCATGCTTTTCGCCAGGTCCGTTCCGTCCATCAGCGCAAGCAGCTGGGGCTCGCGCTGATCGGGATGTTCGTCATGTCGGGCTTTACCGTCACGGATTTGCTCGTAAACGTTCTCTTGAACAAGTGGCTGCCCGTCGTGCCGGGACTTACGTCGGCCGGCATTTTGCTATCGTGCTGCTGCTTTACCGTCGCCGTTTACCGTTACGGGTTGTCGGATACGCTTTCTTTGGCCCAACGCGATATCATCGAGCATATGCCCATCGGCATTATGATCGTCGACGAGCATGGGAAGGTGCTTGCCGCCAACAAGGCTGCAAGCCCTTTCGTGCAGACGAGGAAGGGCGACGTCTTCTCGATGGAAAGCTTCCTGGCTCCTCTTCAGCCGCAAGGGGAGGTCAAGGAATTTTTGTACCGGTACCGTTACCATCCCGAAGAAAGAATCCAGACCGAACTGTCGCTGCCCGATGCGGCGGGACGGTATATTTCGATGCAAATTTCGCCGGTCGCCGGCCCGATGAAAAGCGTGCTCGGGCGGGTCGTCACGTTCCACGAGGTGACCGAGCTCCGGAAGCTGATCGACGAGATGAACCGGAAAAACGAGGCGCTGCACGAGCGGAATCTGGAATTGATCACCGTGCAGGAGGAGCTGTTTCGCGTCAATCAGAAGCTGGAGCAAATGGCGATCACCGACGGCCTTACCGGCTGCTACAACCGGCGTTTTTTGATGCAGCAGCTGGAGCACGAGGTTTTGCTCAATATCCGTTACCGGATCCCGTTCTCCATTTTCCTGTTCGATATCGATCATTTCAAGCAGATTAACGACACTTACGGCCACCTCGTCGGCGACGAGGTGATCTGCAGGACGGCCGACGCCGTCCGTTCCGTGCTGCGGCGGTCCGATATTTTGGCGCGGTACGGCGGGGAGGAATTTACGGTTTATTTGCCGCATACGAACGCGGAACAAGCGGAAACGCTGGCTGCGAGAATCATGCAGACGATCGCGGACAACGCCGTCGACGCGGGAGACCGGCAGGTGAAAATTACCGTCAGCATGGGCGTCGTCACCGAGGAGCCGTCGGAAGGCAGAGAAGATATCAAGGAGTATTTGCGGGAGTTGTTTTACCGGGCGGATAAAGCGCTGTACGAGGCCAAGCATCAGGGGCGCAATCGGGTCGTCGCCAGTTCCTCTCTCTAGCGGGTTTATTTTAAACCTTTCTCCGAATGTGATATGATGGTGGAAAAGCGGGCGGAGAAAGACCGCACCACGTTTGGACTTGGGAGAGGTGGCTGCAACCGTATGTTTCGGGACGGCGGATTAACGAAAAACGACCCGGCCAATCAAGAGAAGGAGCGGCTGCCTTTGAAAGTGCTCCTGCATTGCCGAACCGTCGTTGAGAAACAAAATTTCGTCTCCACCGGCGTAATGACTCAAGTCGAAGGCGAGCTGTTCGAAGTCGAATTGCATGAATTCGAGCTGTTCGAACTCGGGGAAACCGTCAAGCTGACGGTATACTCTCCGGCGGGCATTCATACGTTTGCTTCGATCGTTTTTGCCAAGTACGAAGGCGCGATCGCCATTATTCAGCCGCCCAACCTGCATTTGCGTTTCCAGGAGAAACGCGAGTTTTACCGGGTGGAAGCGGAAGGAAAGGCGCAGATTTTGCGCGTGGTGGATACGGACGGGGAGGTCAAGCTGCTCCCGGCCCCGTTGGAGGCGTCGCTTCGCGATATAAGCCTGGGCGGAATCGGCTTGACGATCGGGGATCATCCGGAATTGACGAAGGCGTCCCGCTTCGGGGCGGTCGTCGATCTCGGCTTTACGTTCGCTTGCGATCTGGAAATTATGCGGCGCGAGCGGGCGGAAGGGAAATGGCACCTCGGCTTGCGAATGAACGTAGTGGACAACGAGATGCTGCGGCCGCTTCGAGCGTTCGTTCTTCGGCAGCAGGTGGATAAACACGTGAAAAGCCGGGCGAAGGAAAACGGCAGACGGAGCTTCGGCTCTTCGCAATCGACGAACTAAAGGATCGGAATCCGCGGAAGAGTGAGATGGCATGAGCAGGTTGGGAGCATGGACGGCCAGAACGGCGGGAGGGCTGGCGCTGGGCGCGGCGCTCGGATGGTCCGCCCGGCGGAGCGGGATGTTTTTCGATTCCGATTTTTATTTTTTGGAAATCGCGTTGATCGCGGCGGCGGCGGCCGTCGTCCTCGCGGGGTTCGTTTGGCCCCGGCACGTCCGGACGCCGCTTTGGGCGTTCGCGCCGCTCGGATTGGCGCTTGCATTCGCGCTGCTTCTGGCCTCGGGTCCGGAATCGGCCAAAGGGACGGCCGACGTTTTTATCCGCTGGACGGCCTACGCCTCCTGGCTGGTGATGCTGGCAAGCTTTCTGCTTCCATACGAAAACCGGAAAACCGGCTGGCGTGCATGGCATGCCGTCGGTTTATTTGTCATCGGCGGGAGCTGGGCGGGCTGGTTCGGATGGATCGACAAGCCCGGCGCTGTGTTCCGCTCGGGAGACGCCGAGCTTGCGTCTACCGGAGCGAGGCTGGCCGGATTTTTGGAATATCCGAATGCGTTCGGAGCGGTGGCGGCGGCCTGGGCTCTGGCGCAATGGCAGCTGCTGCTGCACGGAAGCCGGGCGGAAAAACGGTTCGCCGCGTGGACGATCGTGCCGTATTTGGGCGCCGTGCTGCTGACGGAATCGCGGGGATCGATGCTCGCGCTCCTGTTCGGCTTCGCGCTTTCGATATTGCTGCAGCCGCGCCGGCGCCGGGGACCGGGGCTTGCCGCCGCGGGCGCGGCGATCGGCTTGTCCGCGGCGGCAGCGCATTTCGCGTTCGAAGCGATGAAAGCGGGCGATCCGGGGAACGCGGCATGGCCGCTGGGGATCGCAACGGCCGCCTGCGCCCTGGCGGTGCTTCCGCTATGCGGCGGAGCGCGGGCGCGAACGGAAATCGGCAAACGGGTTTCCGCCTGGCTGACGACCGTCCCCGGCGGCGCTCTCGTGCTGGCGGCGGGGATCGCGCTGGCGTATTCCCTGCTCGTCGGCGGAAGCTCGGACGGCGCCCGCGTCGGCGGGCAATTCGAAACGGCGTCGGCGAGGCAGCTGTACTATGCGGACGCGCTTCGCATTTTTGCCGATTATCCGCTGCTGGGCGCCGGGGGAAGGAGCTGGCGGACGCTCGTCGGGCTGTACCGGCAGGAGCCTTACATCGGCAATGAAGTCCACAGCGGCTATTTGGACGTGCTCATCGACGCCGGGCTCGTCGGCTTGCTGCTGCTGCTCGGCATGCTCATCTGGTTCGCTGTACGGCTGCGGAAAAAAGCGGACAGGGCGTGGGGACCGGCGGCGGTGCTGCTCGCCCATTCGGCGATCGATTTCGATTGGTCGTACGGCTTCGCTTGGCTGCTTCTGCTGACCTGGATCGCGCTGCATTCGGCGGCGGAGGAAGCGCGGGACGACCCGGTACGCGAGGGGCCGTCCCGCGCCGGCCGGAGCGAGAGCTTCGCGCGGGCGGCGGCCGTTCCCCGGCGGCGCCCGGCGCGCCGGGGTATCGCGGGCGGCCTGGCGGGGCTGATCCCCGCCGCCCTGCTGCTCGGCTGCGCCGCGGCGGCGGTGCCCGCCGCCTGGCACAGCCTGGCCGCGGCCCGCGCGTACGCCGATGCGCCCGCCGCGGCCGGACCCGCGCGCGAAGCGAAGCTGCGCGCGGCGCTCGAGGCGAATCCGGAATGGACCCGGATTCGCCTCGAGCTGGCCTCTCTCCTGCCGGCGCGGGAGAGAGCGGAGCTGCTGACGGCGGGGCTGCGGCATGAGCCGCATTCGCCGTCGCTGGCCCTTGCGCTCGGCATGGCTTACGCCGAGCTGGGAGACGCGGCCCGCGCGCGCGAGCATTTGCGCGAGGGGCTGCGTCTCGACCGCTTCAATCGCGACGCGCAAAACGCCGCGATTGCCCGCATGACCCGGCTCGCCGAGAAGCTGAGCGACGCCGGGGAACCGTCCGCCGCCCGCGAAGCCGCCGGGGCCGCGGTCGAGTTTTTCGAGCGGTACCGGGAACTGTACCGGCTCCAATACGAGGGCGAAGACAACCCGTGGTTCGCGAAGCGGGACAACCTGTTCTCCGGCGCCAAGGTCAACGCAGCCAAGTCGCTGCTGCTGCTCGATCGCGAAACGGAGGCGGCGGCCATGCTGCAAGAAGTTGCGGGAGAAGAAGAAGGAGACTGGAAGGAAGAGGCGGAGGCCCTGCTGCGGGAACGGAACGAACGGTAACGGAACAAGCGAAAATGTGCCTTCGCCGTTGGGTTTCTGGGAGATTGACGTGAGCATGTCCGCCGGCTTCGCATACATTGGATTCAGACCTTTAAGGAAGGTGATCCATCCAATGGCCAATCGACCGGTGCCTCCGAAGGCCGATCGGAAACGCTCCAAAGTGCTGAAAGCCCTCCCCGCGGGCAAAGTTCGAAAACAGTCGACAAGCCTGCCGACGTTTAACCGCCTGACGGTCGAGTGGGTTCAGGGCAACGGAGTTCCGTTCAACACGACGGAGTTCTTTGCCCGCCTGACCCGGAACAACGTGCTCGTCAGCACCGCTTTTTTCGACAGCTTCGGGGTTGTCCGCTTCAACAACATCGGCACGCTGACCAACGTCAGCTACACGCTTCGGACGTTCAACAGAAACGGCGTCCTGTTTCGCACCCGATTTATTCCGGCCGGCGTGCAGACGTTCGTCATTATCGGCTAAAACCGCATATCGCAAGCCCTTTCGGACCGGCGGGGGGTTCGGAGGGGCTTTTTTGCTTACCGGAATGTCGAGTTTTTCGCCGTGCTAAAGAGTTTTGCGGAAGCTTAGGGGACATCGGACGGGGAACGTTTAAGCAGAGGGGGGCCTATGTTGGATTTTGTCCAATCAAGGAAACGTAAAAAGGGGAAATCGTTGTCCAGAGTGGATTTTATCCAACGAGCAACCTGGAATTTGGGCAAAAACGCCGGAAAGGCCTCGCCAGATTGGACAAAATCCAACGAAGCCGAAAAGTTTCGCGAAAAAGCCGATTTTGGTTGGATAAATTCCAACCAGGCTTCGTCGAACCCTCGTCATTCCACGTAATCCCTGCAGTCCCGCGCAATCCCCTTCCAAACCGGAAGTCGGCGGGCCATCCACGGATCCGGTTGAGTCGTGACGACTCATTTCAACCCGCCAACCGCATCCAGCCGCACGCAGTTGAGTCAAAATGACGCATCCCGCCCCCTTCGCGCCCACACAAACGATCAAGTTGAATCGTGACGACTCATTTCAACCCGCCAATCGCATCCAGCCGCACGCAGTTGAGTCAAAATGACACATCTCGCCCCCTTCGCGCCCACGCAAACGATCCGGTTGAGTCGTGACGACTCATTTCAACCCGCCAATCGCATCCAGCCGCACGCAGTTGAGTCAAAATGACGCATCTCGCCCCCTTCGCGCCCACGCAAACGATCCGGTTGAGTCGTGACGACTCAATTCAAATCCTGCCAACCGCACGTTGACGAAATCCAACGAATACGGCGAGACCTTGAAAGGCGAGGCCGGCGAATAGGGGGGGAGGGGGGCTCCCGAGGCGGGTTGCCTTCCCTTGCTTCCGCGGCCCGGTCCGCTTGCAACAACGGGCACGGCGCTTCCGGGGCGGAATTTCGGTCTTCCGTTCGGACGGGCATCCCGCTTATACTTAAACTCGTGACGACAACTTGGGGAAAAGGTGAAACGAAATGAGCGACATGCTGGTTCCTTTGTACAAATTGCCCGAACACCATGCCTTGCTGCGGACGCTGGCCGAAAGCGGCATCGAAATCCGCCGGGGGCTGGTGCCCGAAAAACATAAAGTGACCGCCTGGGTTCGCGAGAACTTTCGGCCGAGCTGGGTCGACGAATGCGAGGCTGCGTTCGCCCGCGTTCCCGTCAGCTGCTGGATCGCCGTCGAGAAGGGCGAGCTGATCGGCTTCGGCTGCTATGACGCGACCTGCCGCGGATTTTTCGGGCCGACCGGCGTGTCGGAGGCGGCGCGGGGCAAAGGCGTCGGAAAAGCGATCCTTCTGGCCTGCTTGCATGCGATGCAAGCGGAAGGATACGGCTATGCCGCGATCGGCGGAGTCGGGCCGAAGGAATTTTACGCCAAAGCGGCCGGCGCCATCGAGATTCCGGATTCGACGCCCGGCATTTATAAAGGCATGCTTTCCGCGTTGCGCAACCCTAACGGATAAGCGATAATCGGAAGTCCCGCGACCCGCGGCGGCGGGCGGAGAGGCGAAGGGACGAATCCAAACCATGGAAAAAAGGCCGGCCCGAACGGCAGACGAAAATCTGCGGCTCGGGCCGGCCTCTCGTTTTTCACCCGCCGAAAGCGTCGCGGAAGGCCGCGGCGAGCCGGGCGCGGTCGACGTTCCATATCGCCGCGATTTCCGCGCTCAGTTCCTGTTCCCACCAGTCGGCGAGCTTTTTGCGGTCGCTTCGGTTTTCGTGCACCCAAAGCAAATTTTCGACGACCCGCTTCGCATACAATTGCTCCGACTGCTCAAGCTGCGCGGGAGGCACGTAAAGCTTCAATCGTTTGGCCGTCCGGTAGAGCTCCTTGGAGCAGGCGCGGCGAATGCTGCGCGCGGTCGGCAGCGAGGCGGCATGCTTTTCCCGACCGGTTTTCAAACGGCATCCTCTCCCCAATTGCAGCCTATGCCGGAGAGGAACAGGAAGTTACTGTACGATCAGGTAGCCGACCATCGGCACGCCGGTCGCCGGATCGTTGTGCGTCGTGCAGATGATCGGGTAGATGCCGGCTTTTTCCGGCGTAAAGCGGACGACGGCCGTTTTTCCTTTTTGGACTTCGCCGGAAATGTTCAGCCCTTCGATCACGAACGGGTGGGATTGCCCGTTGATGCCGGTAATGCGCAGTTCGACGGGAACGCCTTTGTTGACGATGACGTTGCCGGGGCTCCATACGTACGACTCCAGTTCTTTCCCGTTCGCGGACGTCGACTTGAACTCCCCCGTCACGACATGCCGCACCTGCGTATTTTCGGATACCGGCGCCGTCGCGGCCTTCGTTTGCTGCCACCCTACGTAAGCTCCAGCCATGATGACGACCGCCGCCAGCAGGATGTACCACTGAATTCTCTTTTTGCTGATGAACACGATTTTGCTCATATCCCGCTCTCTCCTCTTCAACTTGATTCGTTGATGAATCTCGTCCTACCGAAAGTGTATGCGCCTGTCCGCCCCGGCATGACAAGCCGGCGCGAAGCTCTCCAAGGCCTGCCGGATCCGGTCCGCGCGCCGCGAGAGTTGAGGGACGTTCTCCGCATTTGCTACAATGGAACGAGAATTTCAAATTGGAAGAAGAGGCGAGGGAAGGCTGATGAGCGCATTGCTGGCCGAGAAATGGAATAAAGGATTGTCGCCGAGCCGGTTTATGGACGGCATGACGAAAAACAAGGAGGCGTTCGCGGAAAACTACGAAAAGTTCGAGTGGCCGGACGAGGAAACCCGGGAATTTTTCGAATCTCTTAATAACCGCGACGATCTCCGCTGCATGATCATTACCGCGGACTGGTGCGGCGACGCGCTGCGCAGCGTTCCGATCGCGTTTCGCGCGGCGGAAGCGGGCGGAATTCCGACGCAGGTTTATATTATCGAGGAGCATACCGATCTCATCGATCAATATTTGACGCTGGGCGGACGGTCGATTCCGATCGTGCTCATCACGGACACGGGAGGCCACCTTCTCGGAAAATGGGGACCGCGCCCGCAGCAGGTGCAGGAAGTGATGATCGCGTTCAAGCAGGACAATCCGGACCGGGAAGCGGCGGATTACCAGGACAACCTGGCGGCCGCCCGCCGGGAAATCGGCAAGCGCTACGGAGAACGGACGGACTACACGCCGGTCATCTTGCGGGAGCTGCAGGATATTTTGTCCGCCGTCTGAAGGAGCTGAGCCCATGTTCACGTTTCAGAAGTTCACGTTGGGACCGCTGCAGACGAACGCCTACGTGCTGATTGACGAAACCCGCACGCGCGCGGCCGTCATCGACCCGGGGATGCCGGACGCCGCGCTGCTGCGGCGGCTCGAGGGTTTGACGGTGGAGGCCGTGCTGCTTACCCACGCCCACTTCGACCATATCGGCGGCGTCGAGGAAGTGCGCAAGCGCTTCGGCTGTCCGGTCTATCTGCACGAAGCGGAGCGGAAGTGGCTGGCCGATCCCGGGCTTAACGGCTCGCTCCGCTGGACCGACGTCACGGCCCCCGTGTCGACGACCCCGCCCGACCGCTCCTGGAAGGACGGGGACAAGCTGGAGCTGCTCGGCGAGACGTTCGAGATTTACCACACGCCGGGCCATTCGCCCGGAAGCGTCAGCTTGCGCTGCGGCGATTTGCTGTTCGCCGGGGACGCGCTGTTCCGGCGCTCCATCGGCCGGACGGATTTGCCTTACGGCGACTCCGAAGCGCTAATCCGGTCGGTTCGCGACAAGCTGTACGCCCTGCCGGATTCGGTCATCGTCCTGCCCGGGCACGGGCCGGAAACGACGATCGGCGAAGAACGAACAGGAAATCCTTATGTCAGACTAGAAAAATAATCCTTTACTTACAGCGGTTCATCTGCTATATTGGCCTTAACAAGCACTATATCACGTGGCCTGCGAAGAACGCAGACGTTGGAGAGCGAAAACTCTCTTCGTCGGCGTTCTTTTTTGTTTCGGCAGGAGAAGGAGGTTTGAGGTGAACCGCAGACGGCAAATCGCGCTCAGTCTGTCCGCCGCCTTGTTGTCGGGAATCGTGGTGTACGGCGTCTACGTGCTGCAGCTGCGGCAAATTCAAGCGGAGGAAACCGTGACGGTGATCGCGCCGAAGCGGTTTATTCCGGCCGGCTCGACGCTCGACGTGGACATGCTGACCGAAATTTCGCTGCCCCGCAGCGCTGTCACCGATTCGATGATTTCCCATGCTTCCGACGTCGCGGGCATGCAGACGCATGCTCCGCTCGGAACGGAGGAGCCGATTTTGGACTGGAAGATCGACCGCTACCCGCTGCTGCCGGGACCGGGCGAGGCGACGTTCCAGATTCCCCGGGAATACGTCATTTCGGTGTCGAACGGCATTCGAGCGGGGGACCGGGCATTGGTGTACGTTTCGTCCAAGGACGCGGATTCCCGGAGAATGTTCGAAGAACCCGTCGTCGTCGCGTCGGTCAAGACGTCGGCCAATGCGGAAATCGACGATCCGGACAACTCGAACCTGATGTCGCTCGCGGAAGGCGACAAGGCGCGGATGTACGCTTCCCGGCGCGACGCGAACGGGAGCATCGATTCGGTCAACCTGAATTTGACGGAAGAGCAGTGGCTCGCCCTCGACGAGGCGTGCAAGGACGGAAACGCCAAGCTGATCATCGCTTTCGACGCTTCGACGTTCGGGGCGCTAGGAGAGGAGGTGTTAGGATGATCGAAAAGGCGGGGCATATCGCGGCGTTCGCAGGCTCGACGCCGAACATCGGCACAACGCTGGCCGCTTTCGGTACGGCGTTTCGGATCGCTTCGGTTTCGGGCAAGCGCGTCGGCTTTTTATGCCTGAATTTGAAAAGCGCCAAGACGCATCTTTATCTCGGCATCGACAAGCCCGAAGTGACGCTGGACGGCTTGAGGCCGGAGCTGAAGGCGGGCACGCTGACCGGGACGAAGCTTCGCCAATACGCGTTCGCGCCTTCGCGCCTGAACGGCGTGCACGTCCTGTTCGGCAATATGGCCAGGGACCAGGCGGAGTATTACGAGCCGGAGCAGATCGAGCGCCTGCTCGGGGCGGCAAGGGAAGCGTTCGATTTGACGATAGCCGACGTGAGCGCCTACTGGGATAATGCCGCCACCGTATGCGCCATGCGCGAAGCGGATCAACGGTTTCTCGTCACGACGTCCAGCCTGACGCATTTTCAGGAAGACGTTCGCAGATGGACCGAGCAGGTCGGCGCGTTATTCGGACTTTCAAAGGAGGGATTCCGATTGGTTGTAATGGGAGGACAACCGAATTCGGGGGGTTACGGGATGAAGGAGATCCGCAAGGAAACGGGAGCCGTCGAGTTTTCCGAGCTTCGGCTCAAGGAGAGCGTCCATTTGCAGCTCGACAGCGGACGGCTGGACGAGTGGCTGGCCGCGGAGGAGAGAAACGCGTCGGCGTTCGATGCGGTGGCGGACCCGCTGCTGAAGAAGCTGAACTGGGCGGAACGGCTGCGGCGAACGGAGCGTCCGTGGGTGCGGCGGCTGTTGATGCACAGGAGAGGAAGCCGATGAATCCGCAGCCCGATACGTTGGACGAAAAGCGATTTTCCGTTTCGGCTTACGCGGCGGAGCTGAAGGCGGAGGGCGGCGGAATTCCGGGGCCGGCGGGGGAACCGACCGGCGGACGGTCGGAATTGCTCGCCTTGACGGAGGAGGTGCGCCATATGCTGGCGCTGCCCCGGGGGTGGAGCGAAGAAGAGCGCAAGCAATACGCGGAAAAGCTAAACCGGGCGGTGCTCGGCTTTCCTCGGGAACGGTCCGAGATGCTAGCGATCATATCGGACTGGATTATCAAAAAGCGGCTGCAGCACGTTCCGGTGGCGCAACTGCCGTACGGGACGCTTGCGGAGGCGCTGTTCGCCGAAGTGATCGGGCTGAACGTCCTCGAGCTTGTCCTTCGCGACCGGAACGGCCTGGAGGAGGTTCAAGTCGTCGGCACCCGCATTTTCGAGGTGAGGGACGGTCGGGCCGTCGCTTCTCCGTATCGGTTCGATCATGTCAGCCAGGTGGAACGCATTCAGCAGAACCTCGTGCTGTACAACAACGACCGCATCAGTCCGCGCAAGCGGTGGGCCGAAGTGCTGCTGCTCGACGGATCGCGGGTCACGATGACGGGTTTTGGCTTTACGGCGCAGCCGACGCTGACGATTCGTTTTTACAATGTGCGGAAATTCGATTTGGCGACGCTCAGCCTTCCCGAGTACGGCACGATAGACGACCGCATCGCCAGACTTTTGCGCGCGTTGATCGTTTCCCGGTTCAATATGGTCGTCATCGGCGCCACGAATACGGGCAAGACGCACTTCATCAAAGCGCTCATCGCGGCGATGCCCGACGAGGAGCGGATCGTGACGATCGAGGGGCGGTTCGAGCTGAGGCTGCAGCGGGATTTTCCCGACAAGAACGTCGTCGAGTACGAGGCCGAAGAAGACGATCCGGCGCACGGGCCGCGGCAAGCGTTCAAGCTGGCCCTTCGGCAGTCGCCGCAGCGAATATGCCACGCCGAAATTCGCGACGAGGACGCCAACATTTATGTGCGGGCCTGCACGCGGGGGCACGAAGGCAGCATTACTTCGGTTCACGCGAACAGCCTGGAGGACGTGCCGGAGGCGATTACCGACATGTGCATGCTGGACGGTCGGGGCATGAATCCGGTCCGTCTGACGAAGCGGATCGCCGAATACGTCACCCAGATCGGCTTCGAGATGCGCATCGTCGGCGGGAAAAGAAGGCTTACGCGCATCGGGGAATTCGGCATGTCCGGGGGAGAAGTCGCCGTAAGGGAGCTTGTTCGCTTTGACGAGGAAGCTAGCGAGTGGCGGTTTCCGCTCGATTTTTCCGCCAAAGGCTGGGAGCGGATCCGGCGCGCGGACGCGGAAGCTTATGCCTGGCTTCGGCAATCGGGAGGCCAGCGCGAATGATCGCGGCCGGCACCGCCTTGCTTGTTTTCGTTCTCTTCGTCGCTTTGTTCGCGGCCATTCGCGGCGGACTCGAGCTTGGCGCGGATCGCGCGGCGCGAAAGCGGAGGCTGTCGTTCAAGCGCGAGCCGGTCCGGGCTCGGGAGGGCCATTCCGAACGCGCCCGTTTCCGCAAGCTGAACGCCCATATCGGCGACCGGCTGGCCGCCGTCGGGTGGTCGATCGGGCCGGATACGTTCGCGTTCGTTTCGCTGCTGCTCGGACTTTCGGGCGCCGCCGCCGGCTTGCTGCTTTTCCGTACGTTTTTATCCGTGCTGCTGCTCGCCGCGATGCTCGCATTGTTGCCGTATTGCTGGCTTCTCCTGCGATTGACGAATCGGCAGATGGCGGCGCGGCTGGAGTTTTTGCCCGCTATGGAATTGTTTTATCAGTGCTACCTGGTTACCGGACGGCGCCATGTCCGCACCGCCCTGCAAAAAACGGTGGAAGAGCGGCGGATGCCAGGCGAGATTCAGGCGGTATTCGAGCAGCTCTACCGGAATTTGAGCGTGATCGGGGACGACGAAGGCAGCCTGCGAAGGTTTTCGCTGTCCGTCGGGCATGTGTGGGCGGAGGACTTTTGCAGCATTATCAAGGTCGCGCTGCTCGAAGGCAACGACATTTCCGACAACCTGCGGGAATTGGTCGACGATATGCGGCGGACTCGTCTGGACGACCAGGTCGAACGCCACAAGCTGCTGGAAATCCGCATCGCGAATTTCACCCCGGCGTTGTTTCTTCTGCTGTTCGTCGGCATCAACTTCCGCATGAACCCGGAAAGCAGCTACCTGTATTACGTGCTGGATCCGACCGGCAGATCGATGCTGCTGCAGGCCGTCGTCCTGATCTTCGGTTCGTTCCTGATGGGACTGTATTTGTCGCGGAGAAAGCTGTAAGGCCGCCAACCGGTTCAATGGAGGGACAAGTGCGAAAAAAGGAGGGAGAAAGCTGACCTACGGTGAAGGCTTGTTCGGGATTGTCGGCTGGGGCGTTCAATTTGTGCTCGTCGCCGTCGCGTTCGGCATGCTGCTCCGGCTCGTCTTTTGGCGGCGTCCGAGGTGGCGGGTATCGTGGCGGACGTGGAAAAGCCGGAAGCCGCCGAAGTCGTGGCTCAAGCTGACCGGCTGCGACCGGGACAGCGCGGCGCTTCAGGAAAGAAGAGTGCTGCTGCTCGGCTGCGGCATTCGCTGGGATCCGGCCGTCTATTTGGCCGCGAGACGAAGCTTGATGGGCGTTTTGCCGGTCGCGCTTGCCGGAATGTGGATCATGGCGGACTTGACGCCGATGCCCGACCGAATCGCATGGAACGCCACGCTTCCGCTCGGCCTTTTGTTTTTGCTGGCGGCAACCGACCGGCCGATGCTGTCTTCGGCGAGGCGGTACCGCACGGATCGCATCCGGCACGAGCTGGTCGCCGTCAGCAGCCAGCTGTTGTACTATTCGGGCTCCCGGCTGCATTTGCACGGCAAGCTGACGAGGTGTTTGCCTTACGCGCGCGTCATTCGCCACGATTTGCATTTGCTTCTCAACGAGTGGTATCACGACGCGGACGGCGCGCTCGTCCGTTTCAAAAACCGGCTCGGCACGAGCGAATCCTACGGCTTTGCCGAAACGATCCGGTCGCTGAGGCTCGGCGAAAGCGAGGAAGTCTACCATTTGCTCCGCGAAATGGTCAAGGAGTATAAAGCGAAAATCGAAATCGAAAAAGCCGGACGCAAGGAGACGGCATCCTACGGGCTGTTCGTGCTGGCGGGAATTCCGATTCTTTACACGTTTCAAATTTTTTTGTACCCGTGGATTCAAGAGTCGCAAAAGCTGTTCGACGCTTTGAACTCGTAGCGGCCTTGAAAAAAAGATCGAAGGGAGACAGGCGGATGAGAAATATTTTGATAACCGTAATGATGCTTATCGTCGTGGCGCTGATGTTCACCAATGTCATCGCCCAGGACGGCACGGGGACGAGGGACCGGATCGAGACGCAAGGCACGACGACCAACACGACGCTCGGATCGCTGGCTCCTTAAGCGGGCCCGCTCGCGGGCAGGATCAAGAAAGGAGGGTCGCGGGATGCGGCAGATGCTGATGACGATGCTGCTTATTTTGACGGTGGTCGTCCTTTATTTAAACGCGGTGGACGGGGACGAGGGAACGGGCGAGCATATCCGGAATTCCGGCAGTTCGATGGCGGGCGCCATTTCCCGCATCAGCCCGTGAAGCAGCTGCTCGTGTTCATTTTGTTTGCGGCGATGTTTTGCTGGCTGATGTTTTCTCCGGTATACAAGCATGTATTGGTCGTCCGGCACGCCCTGCTGCAGCAGGAGGTGGACTACTTGCTGGAAGTGGGGGCAAGCGGCGCATACGGCTACATCGGCCCGGCGATGCTGGCCGAATCCCGGGCCCGGCTTTCCGAATTCGGTTTCCGGCCGGGAGGGCTCGAATACGAAGTCGCGTCTTCCACCGGCGCGGAGGCCGGGAATGCGGCGGCGCCGCTTCCGCGCGGCGTCGGGCTAAAGCTTACGATTCGCTACCCGTACGAGCAGCTTCTCGACATCGATCGGCTGATCGGAGTCGAGCCTCCCGATGCCGACGCCAAAATCGCCGCTTCGGGAATGCAGATGAGCGAATATGTGCCGTAGGAGGCGAAGACAGGCGAACGATAATTGCCAAGGCGTTGCGGAGGGAGCCCATGCACAAGCTCGTTTTTAGCGTGCTGATGATCGTCGTATGGTGGATGCTGCACGCAATGCAGCTCGACGAGGAAATGGCGATCGGCATGCTGTACGAAGGAAAGAGAGCCGTCAATCGGGCCGCGCATGCCGCCGCCCAGCAATTGGACCGGGACAAGCTCGAGCAGGGGATCGTTTCGATCGATGCGGAAGCGGCCTCGGCGGAGGCTCTTTCCTATTTGCGGACGAATCTTCGGCTGCTCGGCGACTTGTCCCCGCAGCCCGGCAGCATGCTTCGGGAGCCGGTCGAAATCCGGGAGTTCCGCGTCATCAATGAAGACGTCGATTTTCCGTACACTTACGTCAACGCGGAGTACGGCTTCGAAGTGACGCTGCGGCGGCCGGGGGTCGTGCTGATCGCCCATGTGGCCTACCCGAGGCTGTTCGGCGTGCTCGCGCCGATCGAATGGGAGTTGAAAGGATCGGCCGAGCTCGTTTATTGAGTTCGCGCGTTCGGTCCAAGTCGGCGGTGCAGGAGACGGTTCCTGTCCCGCTTTTTTGAATTTGGCGGCAAATCTCGTTCCGCCGACTGAGCCCGGTCCGGCGGTCATAGGCTATACTACGGGATGAAAGTCATTCGGAACAGACAAACGGTCGGGAGGGCTCTATATTGGACGAACAGCTCGTTCGAGCGGCGGCGGTCATCGGCGCGGTCGTGTTTCTGGTCATTTTTGCGATTCAAATCCTGCTTGCGCTCGGGTTGGCTTCGGGAGAACTGACGATGGGGGGATATCGCAAAGGGATTTTGCCGAAACCATTCCGTTTGCTCAGTTTTCTGTCCGCCTGCGTCATCCTCTTTTTCGGACTGGTCGTTTTGCAGCGGGCGGCCATCATTCCCGAATGGCTGAACGCAAAGTGGTCCCGCGGTTTGCTATGGTTTTTTACGGTTTATTTAGGGTTGAATACGATAGCCAATTCCCTATCCAAAAGCAAGAAAGAAAAACGGATCATGACGCCGCTGGCCGGAATCGCTTTTTTATCCTGCTTGATCGTCGCGATCTTTGGCTGAGCCGAAAAACGCCCGATGACGGCCCTCCCCCTCGATGGCCGCGGGCATTCGCATCCGTTTCGAATCGCATCTTGACAGCGCAACTTAATAAGTATATATTGTGCTTACTTAAAGTTAGTTAGTGCTCCATGCGGACGGCGCGAATATATATGAAAGCAAGAGGCGAAGAAGAACGAACGAAGCGGGAAATTTGCAAATGCTCTCCGTTATCTAGTAGGATAGAAGCATCAGCGCTTTCATCAGGGGGAGGGGAACGACATGATGAAGCTGGGGGAAAAAATCGTCATCCTAAGCGACAGTTTCGAACAGAATCTTCCCGTGGGAGATTACGGATACATCATCGCGTACGACCGAAACAACGACAGCGTGTTTGATTATATTATCCGGGTACCGAAAGCAAACCGCCAATTTTACGTTTCGGCCCGGGACATCGAGCGGGAAGAAAAGCTGCTGGAGCTGGAAGCGGAGCGAATCGAGCGGGAGGCGCTCATCGACTTCGCGCTGGCGACGCGCAACGAGGAACTGTTCAGGCGCGTCATGAACGGCGACGCAACGTCCGCGGAAGACGATGGAGAAGACAAAGAAGTGATGAGCCGCGACGAATTTATTCGTCAGGTCAATTTGAAAGCGTGGATATGATCAGCGCGCAGGGGCGAATCGCGCCGCCGGGACGGCGGACGGTTCGCCCCTGTTTTTATTTAAACGCCGACGAGGGCGGGAATCGGAACGGGAGAAGGTTTTCCGAAAAAATAGCCTTGCAGCAGCGCGATGCCGCTATCGCGCAAATAGCGCCAATCCCGCTCGTCGTCGACTCCCTCCGCAAGCACGGTCCCGCCAAACCGGAAGGCGCGCTCGAGCGTTCGGTCGATTTGCTCTTGTTTGAAGCCGCTCGCATGACAGCCCTGAACCCGGCTTCGGTCGAGCTTGACGTACTCGGGTCTTAAGATTTCCAGCGTTTCGCTTGCGGCATCTTCCTCCCCGAAATCGTCCATCGCGAGCCGAATGCCTTGTTCGCGGTAAGCGTCGAAAATGCCGGAAAGATGGCGAATGTCGCTCAGCTCCTCGGTTTCGACGATTTCAAACACGAAATCGGCGGGATCCAGCCCGTATTCGCGGATCAGGCCGATCGTAGGCTTCAAGTAAGCCGACGGGTGCTCGAGCGACGAAGGAAGGAAGTTGACGAATTTTTTGACTCCGTTCGGCGCATGGCGGGCGGCGACCCGAATGGCCGAGTTGCGGGCTTCCCGGTCCAGGAACGAATGCAGGCCCGCTTCCCGGGCGATCGAAAACAATTCCGCCGGCCGGAACGGGGGATGCTCGGGCAGCGGCCTCAGCAAAAATTCATAGCCGAAAAGGTCGCCGTCCGGGCGTACGATCGGCTGCATGAAACTCGTGAAGCGGCGATGCAAAATCAAATCGGAAATTCGGTCGTTCCCGATTCGCGAAAACAAAAATTCGACCGACTCCCAGCCTTCTCCGTCCTCGTACGAGGCAAGGCGATCCTTATCCGCGGAATGCAACGGTTCGGGTTCTCCATCCTCGTACGTAATTCTGCAGCGCAGATGACGGTACTGCTCCGGCGCGAGCCGGCGCTGCAGGTCGGTGACGAGGCGGAGCAAGGGCGCGGGCTCCTCGTACGTCGCCGCCCAGACTTTTTCGTTCGAGCCGCCGTTTGTCTGCGTCGCGAGCTCGTCCAATACGGCGCATACTTCGGGATCGTCCGAAGCGAACTCGAGCATGCCGGCTTCGCGCAGCGGCAGCCGCCGGTTGCAGACATGGTGTTTTCGCATGAAACTCCCTCCGTCCGTATCATCCGAATTCAAGTCACCCTATTATTACCCGATTCATCCGAAATGAAACCGGAGCGTCCCCGGGCGAACCGGAGGACGGCGCAAATCGCTTTCGGAGCAACGATTCATTGAGTTCGAACCGGTTGTCCGATATAATAATGAGAATGATCGGAGCCCCACGCGAGGAGGAACAAGAAAGATGAGCATTAGCGCCAAAGACGTCGAACACGTCGCCAATCTGGCCCGGCTGACGCTGACCGACGAAGAGAAGGAACAGTTCGCCGGCCAGTTGAGCGCCATTTTGAAATATGCGGAAAAGCTGAACGAACTGGACACGGACGGAATCGAACCGACCAGCCACGTGCTGCCGCTTTACAACGTCATGCGCGAGGACGAGGTCGCGCCTTCGCTTCCGATTGAGAAGGTCATGGCCAACGCCCCCGAAGAAGAAGACGGACAGTTCAAGGTTCCGTCCGTTTTGGAATAGTCAAACCGCGAGGTTAAGGAGGAACTTATTTTGTCGTTGTTGAATCAGCGCTTGCATGAAGTCCGTCAGCTCCTCAGCAAAAAGGAGCTGTCGGTATCCGAGCTCGTCGACGCTTCGTTCAAACGGATCGCCGAGACGGAGGAGCGGGTCGGCGCCTTTTTGGCGTTGAACGAAGAGAACGCCCGCCGCGAAGCCCGTCGGCTGGACGAATCCGGCTCCGCCGATTCGGGCTTGCTGTACGGCTTGCCGATCGGAATCAAGGACAACATCGTGACCGAAGGGCTGCGCACGACGTGTGCCAGCCGGTTTTTGTCCAACTACGATCCGATTTACGACGCGACGGTCGTCATGAAGCTCAAAGGAGCGCAAACGGTGACGGTCGGCAAGCTGAATATGGACGAGTTCGCGATGGGCGGCTCCACCGAAAATTCCGCCTTCAAGCCGACCCGCAATCCGTGGGACACGGAGCGGGTTCCGGGCGGCTCCAGCGGCGGCTCCGCAGCGGCCGTCGCGGCGGGCCAGGTCTACTTTACGCTCGGCTCCGACACCGGCGGTTCGATCCGCCAGCCGGCCGCGTATTGCGGCGTCGTCGGCCTGAAGCCGACGTACGGGCTCGTGTCCCGCTTCGGGCTCGTGGCGTTCGCGTCCTCGCTCGACCAAATCGGGCCGATCGCGAAAAACGTCGAAGACGCCGCTTACGCGCTGCAGGCGATCGCCGGGCACGATCCGCGCGATTCGACTTCCGCCAACGTCGAAATTCCGGATTACGCGGCGGCGCTGACCGGCGACGTCAAAGGCTTGCGCATCGGCGTGGCGAAGGAATATCTCGGCGAGGGCATCGATCCCGCCGTCAAGCAGCGCGTCATGGAAGCGCTGAAAACGTTCGAGTCGCTCGGCGCCGCATGGGAGGAAGTGTCGCTTCCCCATACCGAATACGCCGTCGCCGCTTATTATTTGCTCGCTTCCTCGGAAGCATCCTCCAACCTGGCGCGGTTCGACGGCGTCCGCTACGGCGTCCGGGCGGACGATCCGGACAATCTGATGGAGCTTTACCGCCGCTCGCGCAGCGAGGGGTTCGGCAACGAAGTGAAGCGCCGCATCATGCTCGGCACGTACGCGCTCAGCTCCGGCTATTACGATGCCTATTACAAGAAGGCCCAGCAAGCGCGCACGCTGATCAAACGCGATTTCGACCGGGTGTTCGAGAAATTCGATCTGATTATCGGACCTACGGCTCCGACGACGGCTTTCAAAATCGGCGAGCAGGTCGGCGATCCGCTCACGATGTATTTGAACGACATCTGCACGATTCCGGTCAGCCTGGCCGGCGTGCCCGCGATCAGCGTTCCGTGCGGACTTGCGGACGGACTGCCCGTCGGGCTGCAAATCATCGGCAAGCCGTTCGACGAGGCGGCGGTGCTGCGCGCGGCGCACGCCTTCGAGAGCCACACGGATCACCACAAGCTGCGCCCAGCGCTGTAATCGAATTTAGGAGGAGCAACGAATGTCCATCCTTTCCCCATACGAAACGGTAGTCGGGCTAGAAGTCCACGTCGAGCTGCATACGAAGTCGAAAATTTTTTGCGGCTGCTCGACGTCCTTCGGCGCCCCGCCGAATACGCATACGTGTCCCGTCTGTCTCGGCCATCCCGGCGTTCTGCCGGTGCTGAACCGCCAGGCGGTGGAATACGCCATGAAGGCGGCGATGGCGATCAACTGCGAAATCGCCGAATGGTGCAAGTTCGACCGCAAAAACTATTTTTACCCGGATTCGCCGAAAGCGTACCAGATTTCGCAATACGATCAGCCGATCGGAAGCAACGGCTGGATCGATATCGAAGTGGACGGCAAAACGAAACGCATCGGCATTACCCGGCTTCATCTCGAAGAGGATGCGGGCAAGCTGACGCATATCGACGGCGGCTTCGGCTCGCTCGCCGACTTCAACCGCGTGGGCACGCCGCTCGTCGAAATCGTGTCCGAGCCGGACATCCGTTCGCCCGAAGAAGCGAAAGCATATTTGGAAAAGCTGAAAGCGATCATGCTGTACTGCGAAGTTTCCGACGTGAAAATGGAGGAAGGCTCGCTTCGCTGCGACGCGAACATCAGCCTTCGTCCGCGCGGCCAGCAGGAATTCGGCACGAAAACCGAGCTCAAAAACATGAACTCGTTCCGCGGCGTGCAGCGCGGGCTCGAATACGAGCAAATGCGGCAAGCCGAAGTGCTCGAATCCGGCGGGCGCATCGTCCAGGAAACGCGCCGCTGGGACGAGGCTCAAGGCAAAACGCTCAGCATGCGGAGCAAGGAAGACGCGCATGACTATCGCTATTTTCCGGATCCGGATCTGGTGCGCCTGCATATCGACGACGAGTGGAAGGCCCGCGTGCGGGCGTCCATTCCGGAGCTTCCGGATGCCCGCCAGGCCCGCTATACGCAGCAGTACGGATTGCCGTCCTACGATGCCGGCGTCCTGACCGCCTCGAAAAAGCTGGCCGACTTCTTCGAAGAAAGCCTGAAATACACGAGCGACGCGAAAGCTTCCGCGAACTGGATCATGGGCGACCTGCTCGGCTATTTGAACGCGAACGGCCTGGAGCTCGACGACGTGAAAATCACCGGCCAAGGGCTGGGCGAAATGATCGGCCTGATCGAAAAAGGGACGATCAGCAGCAAAATCGCCAAAACCGTGTTCAAGACGATGCTTGAAACCGGCGGCTCCCCGCAAAAAATCGTCGAGGAGCAGGGTCTTGTGCAAATCAGCGACGAGGGCGCCATCGTGGCAATCGTCGACGCCGTCATCGCCCGCAACCCGCAATCGGTGGAGGACTACCGTGGCGGCAAGGACAAGGCGATCGGATTCCTCGTCGGCCAAATCATGAAAGAAACGAAGGGCAAGGCCAATCCGGGCCTTGTCAACAAGCTTCTATTGGAACGGCTTAAAGGTTGATCAAACCGCAAACGGCAATAAAACGGCAACTCGGATTCCGGTTCGGGCTTGCCGTTTTTTGCGATTTCAGGGAGGCTGAGGGCGAGTGAACGTCGAGCGATTGCATTTGCGGGATTACGAAACCGCCGAGGAGTTGTGGAGCTTGCAGCTTGCCGCATACCGAGTGGAAGCCGCGGCGATCGGAGTTGCCGATCTGCCGCCGCTGCTGGATACGATCGCCTCCCTGCGGGGGAGCGGGGAAACGTTCTGGGGCTGCCGGAACGAGGAAGGGGAACTGGTCGGCGCCGTTTCGGCGAAAGAAGCGGAGAGCGTCGTCACGATTTGCCGGGTGATGGTCCACCCGGAATATTTTCGCCAGGGCATCGGAAAACGGCTTTTGGAGCATGTTCTGAACCTTTACGCCGATGCCGGGAGATTCGAGCTTTCCGTCGAAAGGAGAAACGGTCCCGCGATCGGGCTGTACCGGAAGCTCGGCTTCGTTCCGTACGGAAAAATCGAACCCCTTCCCGATATCTCGCTTGTTCGAATGGTCAAAGAACGCGGGAAGCAACCTTAGACTTTAGTCGGGTTTCAAGCCCCGTCAACAAGCCGTTGCCGGTCGCGATTCCAGCGTTGTACACTAGGGAAAGCGCAGGAAGGCGGAAAAATATAGCGCCGGCGTCGAAATCGCGGCGATCATAATCAGGAGGTTTCAAAGATGAACGAGTCCGTCCCTTACCGGAAAAAAAGAAAATGGCTGGCCGGCCTGCTGGCGATGTTCGTCCCGGGCATCGGGCATATGTACCTTGGGCTTATGCAGAAGGGCGTGGCGATCATGATGCTGCTGGCGCTCAATATTTGCGGCATCGTTTTCGTTTCCATGGAATTCGGCGACAACGTGCTGTCGATCGTGCTGCTGAGCTTGCTGATTCCGATTATTTATTTTTACAATTTGTTCGATGCGCTGCAAAGCGCCGAAATGGTCAACGACCGATCGGCCGCTGGACCGGCAGGCTACGGCTGGCCGGGCGAAAACGGCTGGAACGGCCTTCCGCCCGCCGCTGCCGAAGCAAAACAGGCTTACCAGGCGCCGAAAGCGACGGCCGGCGGGACGGGGCTCATTTTGCTTGCCGCAGGCGGACTTGTGCTGCTCGCTTCGATCGGTTTCGAATGGCCTCGCAAGCTCATGACCGAGGGAGGCTCGCTGATGGGCGGCGCGATTTTGATCGGATGCGGCGTTTACTTGTGGTTTCGGGAACGGCGGGTGCGCGCGGACGGCCGCGACTGAAGCTTCTTCCATTGACAATCCGGAAAATTTACACGTACAATAAGTTTAACTTATTGAAAGGCTGTGAAGAGCATGGATTCCAGGGTTCATCACGCCGTGGACCAGCTCAAATCCGGAGGGGTTCGGATGACGCCGCAGCGGTATGCCATTCTTCAGTTTCTGATGGAGTCGCGTGAGCATCCCACCGCGGATGATATTTTCCAGTCGTTATCGCCCCAATACCCGAGCTTGAGCGTGGCGACGGTCTACAACAACTTGAAATTGTTCGTGGATGCCGGCCTTGTCAGGGAGCTGACGTATGGGGACGATTCCAGTCGGTTCGATGCCGATCTGTCCGACCATTATCACGCCATTTGCACGAGCTGCGGTGTGATCGTCGATTTCGAGCATCCGCCGTTTCGGGAAGTGGAGCAAGCCGCGGCCCAGCGTACGGGGTTTCATATTCATGGGCACCGCATGGAAGTTTACGGGCTTTGTCCGACCTGTGCGGCAATGCGGGCTTAACGAAGACTAAAGCGATTATTCGCATAGACGCGCGGAGGGTGGAGCCTACGCGCGTTTTTGATTGCAACCGGACAGCCGTTTCGTTCGTCCAAACGTAGAGAGAACCTAACAATGCGTAGAAATGGGAGAGTGAACTTTTGAATACGACAGTGATGACCGGACGCCGCAAGCGGAAGAGACGGGGGCCGGTTTTTCTGTTTTTGCTGCTTGTTTTGGCAGCATCCGCCGCCGTCGTCTGGTGGGGGGTCAACCAACCGAACAAAAGCCGCGCAACGCTCGAATACATGGACAAGCCCGGCCCGATCATGATGAACGGACAATGGCTGGACGCTTACGCGCAAGGAGAAGGAGACGGATTGCTGATCCCTATGAAGATAGCCGATCAGCTGCTCGGGGACGGCGTTCATTACGAGGAAGAAAGCGGATCCATCATCCTGACGACCGAGTCGAAAGTGCTTCATTTCAAGACCGGGGAGCTGGACGCGACGTTAAACCGCCAGCCGTTCCCGTTAACGTTTGCCGCGCAAACGATAGAAGACGAGCTGTATTTGCCCTTCGCTCCGCTGGAGCAGCTGTTCGGAATCCGGGCGGAGACGGGGGCGTCAAGCGGAATCGTCACCCTCGCGATGCCGAATTCGTCTTTGCAGCATGCGCTGGTTCCCGATAAAAAATCCGGGGCTAAGCTGCGCAGCGGCCCCAGCAAAAAGGAACCGATTGTCGAGGATTTGCAGCCCGGCTCGACCCTTGTCATTTGGGGCGAGGAGGAAGGCTGGTACAGAGCCCAATCCGCCGAAGGACATATCGGTTACGTGGACAAGCGCGACGCCAATCTGGCGGACATGGAGCAGATTGCGCCCGCGGCCGAAGAGGAACCGTTCGTCGCCTGGAAGCTGGCCGGCAAACGCATCAATTTGACGTGGGAGGCCGTTTATTCCGCGAACCCCGATACATCCGAGATCGGCGAGCTGACCGGCGTCAATGTCGTCAGCCCGACCTGGTTCGAATTGCAGGACGGCGCCGGAACGATCAAAAGCATCGCCGACGCGGGGTATTCCGAGTGGGCCCGAAACAGGGGCATGCAGGTGTGGGGATTGTTCAGCAACGGTTTCGAACCGGATCGCACGACCGAGGCGCTCGCTTCATATGAAACGAGAACGAAAATGATTCAGCAATTGCTTGCTTATGCCAAGACGTTCCGTCTGCAGGGCATCAATATCGATTTCGAAAATGTGTACACGGAAGACAAAGACAATCTCGTTCAATTCATGCGGGAACTGACGCCGCTGCTTCACGAGCAGGGCCTCGTTTCCTCCATCGACGTCACGCCGAAGTCGAACAGCGAAATGTGGTCGGCGTTTCTCGATCGTAAGCGGTTGGCCGAAAGCACGGACTATTTGATCGTGATGGCGTACGACGAGCATTGGGCGTCGAGCCCGACGGCCGGATCGGTCTCCTCCTTGCCATGGGCGGAAGCGTCCGTCAAACGGATTCTGGAGGAGGATTCGGTTCCGAAGAGCAAGCTTATCTTGGGCATGCCGCTGTATACCCGGTTATGGACGGTCGCGGCGGACGGGAGCGTCTCGTCCAAAACGATGAGCATGAACGCGGTCAACGAACTGTTGCAGGAGAAAAAGCTGACGCCGACGTTCTCGTCGGAGACGGGGCAGCATTACGTGGAATATAAGGAAGACGGCGCGACGAAAAAAATCTGGATCGAGGATGCGACTTCCATCAAGGCGCGGGCGGAGCTGGTCAAAAAATACGACTTGGCCGGCGCGGCCACCTGGCGGAGAGGCTTCGAATCGTCCGACATTTGGAAAGCGCTGGATGAGACGCTGCAAAGCCATCCGTAAAATGAAAAAAGAGCGGGCCGGAAATTCGATTTCCTGTCCGCTCTTTGTCGGTTAGGCCTGGGAGGCCGGCTGTTCCCGGGCTTCGACGCCGCTTGTCGCCTGCGCCGGGTCCCAGGTCAAAATCGTATGGCAGTACATGCAACGGTCCGTTTGTCCGAGCACTTTCGTCCGTTTGCCGCATTCGGGGCATTCGATGACCGGCGCGTTGGTGGACAGCATGCCGACCCAGAAATAAACGATCATGCTGGCCATGCAGGCGATCAAACCGAAAACCATGAAGATGCCCGCGATAATTTTGCCGACTTGCCCGAACATCAGAATGCCGCTCGTGCCGAACACCATTAGCCCCAAGCCAATGAACACGGCGAGAAGCGCCCATGTTCTCAGGGTCGTAATTTTGCTTGCTTTCATTTTCATTTTCGTCTGCTCCCGTCATCTTTAATGAAGCTTCGGCAGGAAACCGAAGCCGTTATGTAGAAGAAAGAATGCATTCGCCCTCTCATTATAGCTTACATTTTGCGTACGGGCCACTTGTCCTCGAATACAAGCGGTTTGGCGCGCACAAAGGCGGTGCCGGTCGTGAGTCGTTTGGATGCAAGCGGTTTATTCTATACGGATTTGTTCGCTCGTGAGAAAGGGTTGACCGGTCTTGTTCTGGTGTCGGACCCATCCGCTCATCACACTCTCATGGACGGCATGGACCGTCTCGTTCTCGCCGTATACGAGGAACTCGCGGACAAACGGGATACGGAGCATTGGATGTGGGGAGGGACGCGAATTCTCGTCCGCAGATTGACGAAGGACGCGCTGGAAGACGAAATCCGTCACGGGGAAATAACCGGAATTATCCAGTGGCTGGCCGGCGGCGAAGTGCTGCTTGACCAGGACGGCGACCTCGAGCGGATGAGGGAATCGATCCGAATGTGGCCGGCCTCGATCAAGGAACGCAAGCTGCTTTGCGAATTTTCGTGCTTTGCGAAAACGTATTCGCTGACGAAGCGGTATTTGCAGGACGGATCGGTGATGGACGCGTACGGGCATGTCCTGCTGTGCTTGCAGCACTGGGCGAATCTCGTCCTCATCGAGGAAAGAAAAGGTCCCGAACCGGACGTTTGGCAGCATGTCAAACGGATTAATCCGGGGGTGTACAAGCTGTACGAGGAATTGACGGCCAACGAGGAAACCGAGGAGCAGCGCGTGCGGCTCGCAATGCTGGCTTGCGAATTTTCGCTGCTGACGAAGATGAAATCCTCGTGCATCTTGCTGCTGCGTCTGCTCGGCAGCCGTTCGGACGGCTGGAGCGCCGCGGATTTGATGCATCATCCGGAGCTTTCGGGGCTGCCGATCGATCTTGAGCTTTTGCTGTTCAAGCTTGTGAAGCGCGGATATGCCCGGGAAGTCGTCAAATCGGTTCGCGAGCCTGTCAGCGGCTTGTGCGAAATCCGGTATACCGCGGAGCGCGTGGGATAGGAAAAGCAACCGTCAGACTCGGTCTGGCGGTTTTTTCTTGAATAAGAGGGAAAGTCGAATTATAATAAATGATAACGATTCTCATTATCGTGAGGATACATCATTTTCTCCGTTGGAGTTGACTATAAGATGAAGGGCAATGAGCCGTTAAAGGAAGAACTGTTGTTTCATCAATCGTCGGTAAAAGTTCTTAAAGATCGAACAATCGTGACCGCACCCGCCGGGAGAGGGATCTGGAAAGCGGCGCAGGGCGGGGAATGGGCGTCCATGGCGATAGGTCTGCCTACGCAGACGCATGTGAATCGGCTTCAACTGTCGGGCGAAACCCTGTTTGCCTGCACGAATCAGGGGATGTTCAAGCTGGAGCGGGAAAGCTGGAGGCCGATGGAGATGCCGATGACGTGTTATCAGTACCGGGATGTAGGCCATTCCGCTTTCGCGGCTACTTCGCACGGATTATGGTGTCTCACCGAAAAGGGCTGGAAAAGCGCGGCTTTTTCCTATTCCCCGGTTTATGACTTTTTGTACACGCCCCACTATCTGTTTCTTGCGATGGAGTGGGGAATCGCGATGTACGACCGCCTGACGTGCGCTTGGCAGGAATATCCGTTGGGTACCAGAATAACAGGCCTCGGCGTATTCGGCGGACGCTTGTTCGGCGTGACCGAGCACGGGGAATGGATGCTGGGCAACAAAAAAGGCGGCTTCGATAAAATTAAGTTTCCCGGCATCTTCATCTTCAATACGGTGATGTGCGATCGTTCCGTTTACGTTTGCGCCGATCGGGGATTATATCGAATGGATATTTTGCGGGGGCAGCCCTCTCTTCTGTCGGTGAACCTGGGCGGGCCGGTAACGGATTTGCATATCCGCGACGGTAGTCTTTATCTGGCCACGTTGAGCGAAGGCATTCAAACGATCGACATGAGGTAAAGCGGCAAAAAGCAATCGACTCCGGAAGCTGCAAAAGACTGAAAAATAAGATCTTTTATTTTGTCGAATTTGGCGTTGACGAACCTATAGAAGATGTGTTAAATTAGTTTTCGCCGCTGAGAGACGGCAACGCGCAAGCGGTGCTTGAAAAGCAAGAACAAAATTTTTTAAAAAAAGTTCTTGCAATCAGATGGGCGAATGTGATATATTAATTAAGTCGCTGTTACGACGGCGACGCGAAAGCGAAGGCCTTCGGGCTAACGCGATTGCTCCTTGAAAACTGAACATCGAGCGTAATTGGAAACAAGTCGAATGCAGGCTTTGAGCCTGTGCGAGACAAACCAGCAATAACTTTTTGAGCCTAAGGGCTCTTCAATAAAGTAGTTGGACATTTTGACTATCGGGATTTCCTTTGGGAACCCTGCCGTCAAAAGTCCCTTTATGGAGAGTTTGATCCTGGCTCAGGACGAACGCTGGCGGCGTGCCTAATACATGCAAGTCGAGCGGATCTTTTTAGGTAGCTTGCTACTTAAGAAGGTTAGCGGCGGACGGGTGAGTAACACGTAGGCAACCTGCCCTTTAGCCTGGGATAACATTCGGAAACGAATGCTAAGACCGGATACGCAGCTTGGTCGCATGAGCGAGCTGGGAAAGACGGAGCAATCTGTCGCTAAGGGATGGGCCTGCGGCGCATTAGCTAGTTGGTGGGGTAACGGCTCACCAAGGCGACGATGCGTAGCCGACCTGAGAGGGTGAACGGCCACACTGGGACTGAGACACGGCCCAGACTCCTACGGGAGGCAGCAGTAGGGAATCTTCCACAATGGGCGAAAGCCTGATGGAGCAACGCCGCGTGAGTGAGGAAGGCCTTCGGGTCGTAAAGCTCTGTTGCCAGGGAAGAATAAGGGCTATTTAGCTGCTATCTCGATGGCGGTGCCTGAGAAGAAAGCCCCGGCTAGCTACGTGCCGGCAGCCGCGGTAATGCGTAGGGGGCAAGCGTTGTCCGGAATTATTGGGCGTAAAGCGCGCGCAGGCGGTTCTTTAAGTCTGGTGTTTAAGTGCGGGGCTCAACCCCGTGACGCACTGGAAACTGGGGGACTTGAGTGCAGAAGAGGAGAGCGGAATTCCACGTGTAGCGGTGAAATGCGTAGAGATGTGGAGGAACACCAGTGGCGAAGGCGGCTCTCTGGACTGTAACTGACGCTGAGGCGCGAAAGCGTGGGGAGCAAACAGGATTAGATACCCTGGTAGTCCACGCCGTAAACGATGAGTGCTAGGTGTTGGGGGGGTCCACCCCTCGGTGCCGAAGTTAACACATTAAGCACTCCGCCTGGGGAGTACGGTCGCAAGACTGAAACTCAAAGGAATTGACGGGGACCCGCACAAGCAGTGGAGTATGTGGTTTAATTCGAAGCAACGCGAAGAACCTTACCAGGTCTTGACATCCCTCTGACCGGTCTAGAGATAGGCCTTTCCTTCGGGACAGAGGAGACAGGTGGTGCATGGTTGTCGTCAGCTCGTGTCGTGAGATGTTGGGTTAAGTCCCGCAACGAGCGCAACCCTTGATCTTAGTTGCCAGCACTTTGGGTGGGCACTCTAAGGTGACTGCCGGTGACAAACCGGAGGAAGGCGGGGATGACGTCAAATCATCATGCCCCTTATGACCTGGGCTACACACGTACTACAATGGCCGGTACAACGGGAAGCGAAAGGGCGACCTGGAGCCAATCCTAAAAAGCCGGTCTCAGTTCGGATTGCAGGCTGCAACTCGCCTGCATGAAGTCGGAATTGCTAGTAATCGCGGATCAGCATGCCGCGGTGAATACGTTCCCGGGTCTTGTACACACCGCCCGTCACACCACGAGAGTTTACAACACCCGAAGCCGGTGGGGTAACCGCAAGGAGCCAGCCGTCGAAGGTGGGGTAGATGATTGGGGTGAAGTCGTAACAAGGTAGCCGTATCGGAAGGTGCGGCTGGATCACCTCCTTTCTAAGGAACCCTTCGGGGAATAAAGTCCGATTACGCTCGAGTTCAGTTTTGAAGGAGGAATCCTTCAATCCTATCGCTTGCCTCGCTGGAAAGATTTGCGTCTTGAGAGCGGAAGGACAATGTGATAAGATGATCTTCTGTCGCCGATTGGCGATGGGGATTTGCTGACAACCGACACGCGGCGAACGCCGCTGGGTAACGGTTGCAGCTTGTACCTTGACAACTGGATACGAAACGAAAGCAACGAACCGACACGCAGCGAACGCTGCTGGGTAGCGGTTAGTTGTAGCGCAAAAGAAGATCATCTAATGACCTTATGTGTTGTTGAGCGGAGAGTACGAAGGTACTCGAAGTGAAAATGGCAAGCTGACCGAGAGGTTAAGCTAATAAGGGCGTACGGAGGATGCCTAGGCGCCAGGAGCTGACGAAGGACGCGGCGAACAGCGAAATTTCCTCGGGGAGCCGTAAGCAGGCTTTGATCCGGGGGTGTCCGAATGGGGAAACCCGGCTGTGGTAATGCACAGTCACCCATGAGTGAATTCATAGCTCATGAGGGAGCATACCAGGGGAACTGAAACATCTAAGTACCCTGAGGAGAAGAAAACAAAACAGTGATTCCGTCAGTAGCGGCGAGCGAACGCGGATTAGCCCAAACCAGGGAGCTTGCTCCCTGGGGTTGTGGGACGTCTTATACGGAGTTACAAAAGAGCAGGTTAGGCGAAGAGGTCTGGAAAGGCCCGGCAAAGAAGGTAAAAGCCCTGTAGCCGAAAGTCTGCTCTCTCCAAGACGGATCCCGAGTACCGCGGGACACGAGAAACCCCGTGGGAATCCGGCAGGACCATCTGCCAAGGCTAAATACTCCCTGGCGACCGATAGCGAAGCAGTACCGTGAGGGAAAGGTGAAAAGCACCGCGGGAGCGGAGTGAAAAAGAACCTGAAACCGTACGCTTACAAGAAGTCAGAGCCCGATCTAGGGGTGATGGCGTGCCTTTTGTAGAATGAACCGGCGAGTTACGTTTACGTGCGAGGTTAAGCTGGAGAAGCGGAGCCGAAGCGAAAGCGAGTCTGAATAGGGCGATTGAGTACGTAGGCGTAGACCCGAAACCGTGTGATCTACCCCTGTGCAGGGTGAAGGTGAGGTAACACTTACTGGAGGCCCGAACTCATGAACGTTGAAAAGTTCTGGGATGACGTGGGGGTAGGGGAGAAATTCCAATCGAACTCGGAGATAGCTGGTTCTCCCCGAAATAGCTTTAGGGCTAGCCTCGAGGTTGAGCATCGTGGAGGTAGAGCACTGATTGGGTGCGGGGCCCGCCAAGGGTTACCAAGTTCAGTCAAACTCCGAATGCCACAGATGTATACTCGGGAGTCAGACGGCGAGTGCTAAGATCCGTCGTCAAGAGGGAAAGAGCCCAGATCATCAGCTAAGGTCCCCAAGTGTGTGTTAAGTGGGAAAGGATGTGGAGTTGCGAAGACAACCAAGATGTTGGCTTAGAAGCAGCCACCATTTAAAGAGTGCGTAATAGCTCACTGGTCGAGTGACTCTGCGCCGAAAATGTAACGGGGCTAAACACACCACCGAAGCTATGGCAGGTCGTCGTCTTCACTTTGTTCTGGTAGAACCGGGACATTTGGTCAGAATCAACCGTAAAGGTTGTTCAAAGATTCTGACCCAAATGCCCCAGCTAAACACACCAGGGTGAAGTGAAGACGACGAACTGGGTAGGGGAGCGTTGAATGCGGGTTGAAGTCGGACCGGAAGGACCGGTGGACTGCATTCAAGTGAGAATGCCGGTATGAGTAACGAAAAGACAGGTGAGAATCCTGTCCGCCGAAAGCCTAAGGGTTCCTGAGGAAGGTTCGTCCGCTCAGGGTAAGTCGGGACCTAAGGCGAGGCCGAAAGGCGTAGTCGAAGGACAACAGGTTGAAATTCCTGTACCACCGTAAGCCGTTACGAGCGATGGGGGGACGCAGGAGGGCAAGAACGCGAGCTGATGGATATGCTCGTCCAAGCAGCGAGGCTGATGCGTAGGCAAATCCGCGCATCGAAAAGGCTGAGCTGTGATGGGGAGGGAAAATCACAGTACCGAAGGTTCCGTGCTCACGCTGCCGAGAAAAGCCTCTAGCCAGGCGAAGGTGCCCGTACCGCAAACCGACACAGGTAGGCAAGATGAGTATTCTAAGGCGCGCGGAAGAACTCTCGTTAAGGAACTCGGCAAAATGACCCCGTAACTTCGGGAGAAGGGGTGCCTCGGTAGGGTGAATAGCCCGAGGGGGCCGCAGTGAAGAGGCCCAAGCGACTGTTTAGCAAAAACACAGGTCTGTGCGAAGCCGCAAGGCGAAGTATACGGGCTGACGCCTGCCCGGTGCTGGAAGGTTAAGGGGAGCGGTTAGGAGCAATCCGAAGCTGTGAACCGAAGCCCCAGTAAACGGCGGCCGTAACTATAACGGTCCTAAGGTAGCGAAATTCCTTGTCAGGTAAATTCTGACCCGCACGAATGGCGTAACGACTTGGGCGCTGTCTCAACGAGAGATCCGGTGAAATTTTAGTACCTGTGAAGATGCAGGTTACCCGCGACGTGACGGAAAGACCCCATGGAGCTTTACTGTAGCTTGATATTGGACTTTGGTACGGTCTGTACAGGATAGGTGGGAGCCTGAGAAGTCGGTGCGCAAGCATCGATGGAGGCGCCGTTGGGATACCACCCTGATCGTATCGGAGTTCTAACCTGTCACCGTGAATCCGGTGAAGGGACCGTGTCAGGCGGACAGTTTGACTGGGGCGGTCGCCTCCCAAAATGTAACGGAGGCGCCCCAAGGTTCCCTCAGAATGGTTGGAAATCATTCGAAGAGTGCAAAGGCATAAGGGAGCTTGACTGCGAGACCTACAAGTCGAGCAGGGACGAAAGTCGGGCTTAGTGATCCGGTGGTACCGAATGGAAGGGCCATCGCTCAACGGATAAAAGCTACCCTGGGGATAACAGGCTTATCTCCCCCAAGAGTCCACATCGACGGGGAGGTTTGGCACCTCGATGTCGGCTCATCGCATCCTGGGGCTGAAGTAGGTCCCAAGGGTTGGGCTGTTCGCCCATTAAAGCGGTACGCGAGCTGGGTTCAGAACGTCGTGAGACAGTTCGGTCCCTATCTGTCGCGGGCGTAGGAAATTTGAGAGGGGCTGTCCTTAGTACGAGAGGACCGGGATGGACGCACCGCTGGTGTACCAGTTGTTCCGCCAGGAGCATGGCTGGGTAGCCAAGTGCGGGAGGGATAAGCGCTGAAAGCATCTAAGCGCGAAGCCCGCCTCAAGATGAGATTTCCCAATTCGTAAGACCCCTGGAAGAACACCAGGTTGATAGGCTCGGGGTGGAAGCGCGGCAACGTGTGGAGCTGACGAGTACTAATCGGTCGAGGGCTTATCCTAAAGCGAAGCGCCTGCGGGCATGGAGCAGACGGGAAGCAAGCCAGCAAACAACCATGCGCAATCGTTTCGTATCCGGTTATCAAGGCGCAAGCTTTGATTTCCTTTACATTCCCCGATAGCTCAGTCGGTAGAGCACTCGACTGTTAATCGAGTTGTCACAGGTTCGAGTCCTGTTCGGGGAGCCATTTGGAGAGATGTCCGAGTTTGGTCGAAGGAGCACGATTGGAAATCGTGTAGGCGTCACAAGCGTCTCGAGGGTTCGAATCCCTCTCTCTCCGCCAGCACATGGCCCGTTGGTCAAGGGGTTAAGACACCTCCCTTTCACGGAGGTAACAGGGGTTCGAATCCCCTACGGGTCACCACTTTCTTTTTGGCTAACATCGCACAAAAGAAAAGGGTTGCAAAACGATGGGCGATTGGTTATGATATATTAGTCGCCTTTAAAGGAAATGTTTAACGACGCGGGGTGGAGCAGTCCGGTAGCTCGTCGGGCTCATAACCCGAAGGCCGCAGGTTCAAATCCTGCCCCCGCAACCAAATGATCTACCTTCGGAGCCATCCGAGAATATGTGGAGCTGTGGTGTAGAGGCCTAACATGCCTGCCTGTCACGCAGGAGACCGCGGGTTCGAATCCCGTCAGCTCCGCCATTGCAACTAAGGCTCGGTAGCTCAGTTGGTAGAGCAGAGGACTGAAAATCCTCGTGTCGGCGGTTCGATTCCGTCCCGAGCCACCATTTACTGGTTCATTAAGACATGCCGGTGTAGCTCAATTGGTAGAGCAACTGACTTGTAATCAGTAGGTTGGGGGTTCAAGTCCTCTCGCCGGCACCATGTTTTGCGATAGGAACATGGAGGGTTAGCGAAGTGGCCAAACGCGGCAGACTGTAAATCTGTTCCTTCGGGTTCGGTGGTTCGAATCCATCACCCTCCACCACTTACCTTTTTAGGGGCATAGTTTAAAGGTAGAACAGCGGTCTCCAAAACCGTTAGTGTGGGTTCAATTCCTGCTGCCCCTGCCAAAATTGGATATACTTAAAATATGGCGATCGTGGCGAAGGGGTTAACGCACCGGATTGTGGATCCGGCATTCGTGGGTTCAAGTCCCATCGGTCGCCCCAGTTATTTAAATGAAAACGCGTTGGGGATTAGCCAAGCGGTAAGGCAACGGACTTTGACTCCGTCATTCCTAGGTTCGAATCCTAGATCCCCAGCCATTTTGCGGACGTGGCTCAGTGGTAGAGCATCGCCTTGCCAAGGCGAGGGTCGAGGGTTCGAATCCCTTCGTCCGCTCCATTTACAAAGCCGATCCGTATGCGATCGGACGTCGAACTTCTAGGTTCAATCCTAGATCCCACCCGTTTTTGCGGACGTGGCTCAGTGGTAGAGCATCGCCTTGCCAAGGCGAGGGTCGAGGGTTCGAATCCCTTCGTCCGCTCCATTAGTTTGATCTCGGCGCCATAGCCAAGTGGTAAGGCAGAGCTCTGCAAAAGCTTTACCCCCAGTTCGAATCTGGGTGGCGCCTCCATACAATTTCATACGCGCGCCCTTAGCTCAGCTGGATAGAGCGTTAGACTACGAATCTAAAGGCCAGGAGTTCGAATCTCTTAGGGCGCGCCACCTATATGCTGGTGTGGCGGAATGGCAGACGCGGCGGACTCAAAATCCGCTTCCGGCGACGGAGTGGGGGTTCAAGTCCCTTCACCAGCACCATACATAACGACAAAAACCCTTGAAGATCAATGGAAATTGATTTCAGGGTTTTTTTATATTTTTGCGAGCAATATATCATTGAGAAACGCATTTCCATTGGAGATCGGCTTGACATACTGCGAAAACCGGCTTGGTGCTGAATAGCGGCGCCTCGTGTTTCATTTGTGCCTCCAGGTTCGCCGTCTACAGCTACATTGCCGAATATATGGGACTGCGTTCGGGGATGAATGGACAACTTATCAGCGTTTTGTATGCCAGGGAGTTCGGACAAAGCGATGTTTTGGTCAACAACGTCGGCGTCATGCCTCTGTCTTGTTTACGCGTAATTAGAGGAATAGGACGGCATGGTTCATGTCAATATTAAAGGTGTCCTTTACGGGTTCACGGCAGTGCGGCCTGCAATGAGGGGACGGCAATCGGAACGTATTGGATATGTCCTGCAGTTGCCGTATGCAGCGGCAACGATTTGTCCGCAGAACATCACCGAGGGGCTGCGTAAGGAGGAACGGCCGAGCTCAGGTATTCATACGACGGTTCTCCTCGGGGTGACTGCACTCGAGCCGCAATACACAGCGGGCTCTTCGTTTGACCAGCCGGTCAGGAAATTGAGTCCGCCGATGCCGTACCGGTCGAATTTGTCTTTCCAGCGTTCGACGGGTGACTGATCTGCGAGTGCGCCGGAGGCATCCCGAAGAGGCTATTCTCTGAATCTCTTACGGAAAGGAATTACTTAAAGCTATTTGTCAGTATTGACGTCAATTTGGAAGAACTGGAAGCGTGTTTTTGAACCCGGACGGCGAGAAGCTTGAGACGCTTAAAGTGAAGAACGATTTATAAGGTGCTTCCCAACTGCGCGATCGTATCGTTACTTGGCCAAGATCATAGCTAATCAAACTAAATCCGAATTCATTGATTTTAGCGCACTCATCGCTATTCATTCCTCTCTGCTCCCTCCAAATTACGCTCCTACCGTTCCATATGCACGCCCATAGCTTGATCGGTACCGAGCGCAGCGATACGGGAGAGCTGAAGAGCCATGTAAGCTGCAGAGTAGACCATCCCGTTCTCAAGCCACTTCCTAGCAATGCCTACGATCGCCGAAGACGAGTAATCGAGCAAAATATCCATCTGAACGAGCAGTTTCTGCTCCATATGCAGCCCCGCGATCCTTGTATACAGACCTTCACGCACCCGGTCGTACAGTTTCTCGGCGAATCGCAGTCCCTCTTGGGAGAACAGAATCCGATAGAACTTGCCGTTCTCGAAGATGTGCTGAAACAGCGTGACGAGGAACGAGTCCGGCTCGTCCGGAATGGCGCCGCCTCCGACCGGGGAAGCCGCGCGCAACGCCTCCGCCTTCAGAGAGTCAGTCAGAAGCTGGAGCTTGTCTTCGATCATCGATTCGAGCAACTCTTCCTTGTCCCGATAGTGGGCGTAGAAGGTGGAACGGTTGATGTTGGCTCGTTCGGCAACGTCCAGAACGCTGATCGAATCGAAGGAGCGTTCCGCCAGTACGTCCAGGAAGGCATCGCCGATCATTCCCCGGGTGCGTAAGATTCTTCTGTCGATAGGCTTGACGTTTCCCATTCTCACATTCTCCTAGCGGTCGATATACAACGGATTTCCATAATGTGTCGGAAAAACAACGATTTTCGCCGCTGCGTCCTCTCGGTTCGATGCCGCTTCCGGCAAGGTTGCGAGAGAGGAAGACGATAACGGCAGCTCCGTTGGTCTTCTTAACGTTACCCGACATATAAGTTCAAATCGTTGGGAAAACAACGTTAATAATGGAAATGTTTGTTGTATTTAGATTTTAAATTGCTATAATGATAACACAAAACCGACTAACTAAATAGGAATATATTAAATTGAAATCAGGAGTTGGAAAACGATGAGCGTACAGCAATCCGACCTTGGAACGCCTTCCCAAGCCTATCTGGATATGGCGGCCGAGCTGGCTCGGCGATTGGCGGCGGACGCGAAGGAGAGGGATCGGAGGGGAGGGGCTCCGCTTGAACAAATTGGCTGGCTGCGGGAGAGCGGGCTTCTCACTCTCTCTATCCCCCGGATCTATGGAGGGGAAGAGCAGGCTTGGTCCGTTCTCCTGAAGATCGTACGAGTGCTGGCGAGAGCGGACGCCTCAATCGCCCATCTTTACGGGTTTCACTGCATCAATCTGGCGGCGCCGCGTTGGAAGGGGACGGAGGAACAGGCGAAAACGCTGCTCACGGAATCCGTGCGCGAACGGTGGTTCTGGGGCAACTCGGTTAATTACGGCGACCGGCGGCTGACGGGGAGGCGGGACGGGAAGTGCTGGATCCTGAACGGGCTCAAAGGCTTCTCCTCCGGTTCGCCCGGATCGAACAGGCTTGTCATCACCTGGCGCGACGAAGAGACGGAAGAGCTTCTGTTCGGCGTCATTCCGACGGATAAGCCCGGGGTTACCGTCCACGACGATTGGGACGGCATCGGGCAGCGCCAGACGGGGAGCGGCACCGTGCAGTTCGAACATGTCGTTCTCAAGGAGGACGAGCTGTTGCAGTCGACCGAACACTCCCAATCGGCGTTCGCGACCTTGACATCGGTCCTCTCCAAATCCGTGCTGACCAATGTCTATGTCGGAATCGCGGAAGGGGCGATTGCGGAAGCCTGCGAGTATACGCAGACGAAGTCGCGGCCATGGATCGCTTCCGGCGTCGAGAAGGCGACGGACGATCCGTGGATTCGGCGGCAGTACGGCGAGCTGTGGACGCAGACCGTCGCGGCGGCCAGCCTCGCCGACCGGGCGATGGAGAAGCTTGACGTCGTCTGGAGCCGGGGCCACTCGCTTACCTTCGAGGAGCGGGGAGAGACAGCCGTGCTCGTCGGCGCGGCTAACGTGTTCGCCGGCAATTCGGCGCTGGAAGTGACCAGCCGGATCTTCGAAGTAATGGGGGCCCGTTCGGCGACCGTGACGCAGGGCTTCGACCGCTTCTGGCGGAACGTCCGCACCCATACCTTGCACGACCCGGTCGAGTACAAGCTTCGCAGCGTGGGCCATTGGCTTTTGAACGGAGAGTATCCATCGCCGGTCTACGGCTGATTTTCGACCTAACCCTAGCCCTAATCCTAACGATCTCACTAGGAATTGAAGGAGAGTTTACGAGGATGACCCTAAGAGGCAGCCGGTTCGTGGACAGTTTGAACGACGGAAGAAACGTATGGCTGGAAGGACGCAAACTGGGCAGCCTGGAGCACCATCCGGCATTCCGGGGAACGTTGAGAACGATCGGCGGGCTGTTCGACATGCTGGACATCCCCGGTGAGCGGGAGCTCGTCGGATATGAGACGGAAGGGGGCCGTTACGCCCACAGCTCGTTTCTCGTCCCCTACAGCAAGGAGGAGCTGACCAAGAGAAGTCAGGCCTTCCATCTCTGGTCGAAGCGGACGAACGGGATGATGAGCCGGCTGTCCGACTACGCGCGGTCGATCGTTACCGGCTGGTACGGGGCGAAGGAGCAGCTCGGCCGGCTCGATCCGCACTTCGAGATGAAAATCACCCGTTATTACGAGGAAGCAAGGGACAAGGATCTGTTCCTGACGACGGCCATTCTCGATCCGCAGATCAACCGGGCGAGCGGGCTGGAGGACGAACGGATCGCGGAACGGTTCCTGCACGTCGTGCGGGAGACGGAGGACGGCATCGTCGTCCGCGGGGCGAAGATGATCGCAACGGGCGCTCCTTATACGCACGACTTCGTCATCTTCTCGCTTCTCAAGTTCAAGCAGGATCAGGCTGGCCACGCCCACGTGCTGATCGTTCCCGCCAACTCCACGGGGCTGCACATCGTCTGCCGCGAATCGTTCGCCGAAGCGCGGGACAAGGAGCACATTCTTAGCTCCCGGTATGAGGAGATGGACGCGGTTCTGTTTTTCGACGACGTGCTCATTCCGTGGGAGCGGGTGCTGCTGCACGGGGATTCGGCGGCGGTGCTGAAGCTGAGGGAGAACCGTTCGGCCAACTCGCTCGCGTATCACCAGACGGCCGTCCGGTTCGTCGCAAAGCTCGAGTTCGTCACCGGCGTCGCCTTTGCCATCGCCGAATCGATCGGCGTGAACGAGTTCCTGCACGTGCAGGAGAAGCTGGGCGAACTGCTCTCGCAGGTCGATACGATCAAAGCGCTCGTCATCGCGTCGGAAGTGGAGGCGAGGCCGGATGAGAACGGCATCTTCGTGCCGGAGATCTCCTATATCAACACGGCGCGCAACATTGGCACCAAGTTCTATCCGCGGGCGATCGAGATTATCCAACAGGTCGGCGGGGGCGGCTTCGTCCAGACGCCGTCTGGGATGGAAGACTTCTACGGGCCGATCTCGAAGCTCATGCACCTGTATTTCGAGGGGGCGACGGTCAGCGCGGAGAAAAAGGTGCAGCTCTTGAAGCTGGCCTGGGATTTGATCGGCAGCCCGATGGGCTCACGCCACGAGCTGTACGAGCGCTTCTATGCGGGCGACCCGGTCCGTCATTACGCGCAGCATTACACGGGCTCGAACAAGTCCTATTACACCGAGCCCGTCTGGAATCTCATCAAGGAAGGGGGCAAGCGGTAGAATGAAAATGTTCTGGTTCATCCCGACTTCGCCGACGGACGAACGGCATCTCGGCTCTCCGGTCGGCGCTATCCCGATCGACTACGACTATCTCGCCCGCCTCGCCCGGTCGCTCGACGAATCCGGCTACGAGGGCGCGCTGATCGCGACCGGCAAAGCGTGGGAGGACGCTTGGATTACGGCTTCCGCGCTGCTTCCCTTCACGTCCAGATTGAAGTTCCTTGTTGCGGTCCGGCCCGGGCTCATGTCCCCGACGCTATCCGCCCGCATGGCGGCTACGTTCGACCGGCTGTCCGGAGGAAGGCTACTCGTCAACGTGGTGACAGGCGGGGACAAGACGGAGCTCGCCGGGGACGGTCTCTTCCTCGATCACGACGAGAGATACGAGCTGACGGACGAGTTCCTTGAGGTCTGGAGGCAAACCGCGGGTGGAGGAAAAGCATACCTCAGGGGGCGCCACCTGAAGGTGGAGGGCGCGGAGATTCTGTTTCCGACGGTGCAATCGCCGCATCCGCCCCTCTACTTCGGAGGCTCCTCGGACGCCGCGCTGCGGGTGGCGGCGAAGCATATCGACGTGTACTTAAGCTGGGGAGAGCCTATAGTCGCGGTGGCCGAGAAAATCGGCCGCATGAAGGCGCTGGCCGCCGAGCAAGGCCGAACGATCGAATTCGGCATCCGGCTGCACGTTATCGTGCGCGAGACGGAGGCGGAAGCGTGGGAGGCGGCCGACAGCCTGATCCGGTATCTAGACGACGACGCTATCGCCGCCGCGGCCAAGCGGTTCGCGGCCGCTGATTCCGAAGGGCAGCGGCGTATGACGGAGCTGCACCGCGGCAGCCGGGATTCGCTGGTCGTCGGCCCGAACCTGTGGTCAGGCATCGGGCTCGTCCGGGGCGGAGCCGGAACGGCGCTCGTCGGAAGCGCCGCCTCGGTGGCGGAGCGGATTCGCGAATACGCCGCGCTCGGCATCGACACGTTTATTTTGTCCGGATATCCCCATCTGGAAGAAGCGAACCGGGTAGCGGAGCTGCTGTTCCCTCTTCTGCTCGTCGAGAAGGGATCAGCCTCGGCTCCGAAGCCGCGGCTTACGGTCGGATAAACTCGATCCGACGTTATCAAGAGAGGAGGTGGTGCTCGGCGACGCGGCAATCGAAGACTGGGGCGGAACCATACTTTACGAAAAGTTGAGAATAGATCCCCGAAAAGGAAGATAACAACCCTATCAATATCGTCTATCCAAAACGGGAGGAACCAACATATGATTAAACATCGTGCGAAATCGGTTTTGCTCATCATTTCTCTAATCTTGATTCTAACCCTCGTTCTGTCCGGCTGCTCGGGCAAAAAGAATGAAGCCAAGCCGTCTGAAGCCAGCGCTTCGGCTTCGACTTCGGCTCCGCCCTCCTCCTCGACAGCCTCGTTCGAGTCCGCACCAGGCGCCGACGGCGAACCAGTCAAGGACGGAACGCTCATCGTCGCGCTCAGTGCCGACGTCACCGTGCTCGACCCGTCGCGGGAAGGCGGTTGGGAGACGTTCCTTGTCAACCGCAACATTCACGAATCGCTCGTGAAGGAGGATCTGTCCAAAACGGCTCAGGAGTCGCCGGTCGTCGAGATCCAGCCTTCGCTCGCGGAATCGTGGGGCATCTCGCCGGACGGGCGGGTCTACACGTTCCATCTGCGCAAGGGCGTCAAGTTCCAGGACGGCACCAACTTCAACGCGCAGGCGGTCGAGTTCAACGTGCGCCGTGCTTGGGACAAGTCGTTCGAATTCTATGACGAGATTAGCGCCACGAACATGCTTCGTTTCTACCAGGATCTGAAGGAGATCAAGTCGATAGACGAATCGACCGTCGAATTCACCTTCAACCATCCGTTTCCCGCGTTCCTGCGGCTTATCGCGCAAGGCAGCGGCGGCTCCGGCCTGATCGGCAGCCCGGAAGCGATCAAGAAGTATGGCAACGACGGTTACGCGGAGCATCCGGTCGGCACGGGACCATTCCAGTTCGTCGAACGGGTCGTCGGCGACAAAGTCGTGCTAAAGCGGTTCGACGGCTACTGGGGAGACAAGGCGTACGCTTCCAATCTCATTTTCCGCCCGATCACGGACGACAACGCCCGCTTGACCGCCTTGCGCACGGGCGAGGTCGACATCATCCAGAAACCGCTCAAGGACTCGATCGATCAGCTCAAGCAGGACGGCTTCGGTGTTCCGGAGGCCGACATCCCCTCGGTCTACTATCTGACGTTGAACACGAAAAACAAGTACTTTCAGGACGCGAAGGTACGTCAGGCGTTCACGCTCGCCATCGACCGCGAAGCGCTGGCAGCCAACCTGCTCAAGGGTTACGCCATCCCGGCGTACAGCGCCGCGCACGCAGGCAACGAAGCGTACGATCCGAACCATAAGCCGTACGGCTACGACGTCGAGAAGGCGAAGCAACTGCTGGCGGAGGCCGGCTATCCAGACGGGTTCGAGACGACGCTGCAGACATGGACGGGCAACGAGCCGTACGCGGAGTGGATTCAGCGGGATCTGGCGAAAGTAGGCATCCAGTTGAAAATCGAGACGTTCGACTGGGCCACTTTCGGCAAGCAGCGCTTCATGACGGACGCCATCGGCGTCAACACGATGTCCTGGGGTTTCGTGACGTCCTACTGGCTCTACGTTATCGGCCATTCGCAGAGCACGGGCCGCTACGGCAACTACTCGAACCCGGCCTATGACGAAGCGGTTGACAAAGCGATGAATGAAGCGGATCCTGCCAAGTCGCTGGAGTACTACAAGCAAGCTCGGGACGTTATCGACAACGACGCCGCGATCGTGCCGCTCTTCAGCGACAAGACGCTCGTCGCCGTCGGCAAGAATGTGAAGGGCTTCGTGCTTCCTTCGCAGAACTGGTACGACCTCACCAAGGTATGGGTGGGCAAATAACAGCGAGAGGAGTCCGGCTATGGCCGCTTATATCCTTAAACGGGTGCTCGCAGTCGTTCCCGTCGTGCTGGTCGTGACGTTCCTCGTCTTCCTGGCCGTGCATTTCAGCCCGGGAAGTCCGGCGGAGACGCTGCTCGGCCATGAAGCGACGCCCGAAGCGGTAGCCCGCCTCGAGCACGAGATGGGACTGAACCGTCCGCTTCTCTCCCAATACGTTCATTGGCTGGGGGATTTGCTCCAAGGGAAGCTGGGAGACTCGCTAGTCATGAGGGTTCCCGTCTCTCCCATTCTATTCGAGAGATTCCAGAATACCGTCATCCTGACCGCCGGCAGCCTGCTCGTCTGCCTTGCGTTCGGAATCGGCATCGGCATAGCCGCCGGCCTGAAGCCGTCGTCCTGGTTCGACCGGACCGTCATGTTCCTGGCGACGATCGGCTCCAACGTTCCGACGTTCTGGCTCGGCATCGTCCTCATGTGGCTGTTTTCGCTTAAGCTCGGCTGGCTGCCGTCCTCGGGCATGTACGACCTTAGAGAGGGAGAGACCTTCGCGGGGCTAATGAAGCATCTGATTCTGCCGTCACTCGCGATCGCGATCTCCTCGCTGGCCATCGTCGCCCGGCTCATCCGGGCGAGCGTCATCGAGGTGATGAACGCGGACTTCGTCCAGACGCTCCGTTCACACGGGATGCCACATGGCCGCATCGTCGGCAAGCACGTGCTTCGGAACGTTCTAGCCCCGATCGCGAACATCACGGGGCTCGAGGTCGGCTACCTGCTCGGCGGCGTGTTGTTCGTCGAGACGGTGTTCTCGTGGCCGGGAATCGGCTCGCTGCTGTACAACAGCATCATGGGGCACGACATTCCGTTCGTTCAGGCGGGCGTTCTGCTGATCGCGTTCACCTACGTGCTCGTCAACCTGCTGACGGACATTGCCGTGGCTCTACTGAACCCGAGGTTCAAGGCCTAGTACGAATGACGATATTCGCACAAAAAAGGAGGAGAGGGCCGCATGGCTAACAACGATGCCGCTCTGGCGGAACGCTCGGCCTCTTCGTCCGCTTCGACCGCGCCCGAGGCGGAGCCGGTTCCGGGCGATCGTGCCGGAGCCGGCCGGTTCCGCAGGGTGTGGATCCGGGACAAATTCGCGCTGGCTGGTCTCGTCATCGCGGCAACGGCGATTTTTGCGTCCGCGTTCGCCTTCTGGTTCGCCCCTTACGATCCTTATGTCGGGGACGGCTCCCTGCGCCTGTCTCCTCCGGGAACGGAGGGACATCCGCTCGGACTCGACGGACAGGGCCGGGACATTCTAAGCCGGCTCATCTGGGGCGGCCGCATGTCCCTGACGGCGGCGCTGCTGCCGATCGCCGGTGCCTTCTTCGTCAGTGCGGCCATCGGGCTTTTCGCCGGATACTTAAGAGGCAAGATCGGCGAAACGCTCATGCGGGCGATCGACGTTTTGTTCGCTTTTCCCACCATTCTGATCGCGATGGGGATCGCCACTGTGCTGGAGGCGGGCCTGCGCTCGGTCATCGTCACGATCTTCGTTGCGCTCATTCCGCCGATGTCCCGGGTCGTCTATACGGCGGTCCTCGCGGAGAGCGGGAAAGAGTACATAGAAGCGGCACGGGTGCTCGGCGCCTCCAAGGCGGCGATTCTGTTCAAGGAGCTGCTGCCGAACGTTGTGACGCCCCTTCTCGTGTACGCGACCTCGCTCGTCGGCAAGATGATTATTTTCTCGGCGGGGCTCAGCTTCATGGGACTCGGCATCCAGGCTCCCCAATCGGACTGGGGCAAGATGACGTCCGACGGAATGGCCGTGCTCATGCAGGGGGCCCCTCACGTGGCGACCCTTCCCGGACTCGTCATCCTGATCGTGTCGATCGGGTTCAATTGGGTCGGGGACGGACTGCGCAATTATTTCGATCCGCGGTACAAGTAAGCGGCATAAGCGGGAAGCAAGGAGGCGAGCGGTGTTATGGCATTGCTAACGGTACGAAATCTGCGTACGGAATTCGCGACGCCGCGCGGCGTCGTCCGAGCCGTTAACGGCATCGACTTCGACGTGGAGGAAGGCGAAGTGCTCGCGATCGTCGGCGAATCGGGGTCCGGCAAAAGCGTCGCCGCGCTGTCCATTATAGGGCTGCTGCCGGGACGCTCGGCTCGCGTCGCGGAAGGCGAGATTCGGTTCGGGAACCAGGACCTGACGAAACTGTCTCCGAGAGAGTTGTGCCGGATAAGGGGCAGCGAGATCTCCATGGTGTTCCAGAATCCGCTAACGGCTCTCGATCCCTCATTCCGCGTGGGCAAGCAGCTGGCGGAAGTAATCTCCCTTGGAGGCGGCGCCAAGGGCAAGGCTGCCGAGCGAGAAGCCACGGAGTATTTGGCTCGGGTCGGCATCCGGGATGCGGAGCGGGTGCTTCGCGCGTATCCGCACGAGCTGAGCGGAGGCATGAGGCAGAGAGTCGTCATCGCGATGGCGGTGAGCCGCCGGCCGAAGCTGATCATCGCTGACGAACCGACGACGGCTCTCGACGCCACGATTCAGAAGCAGATTCTCGGGCTGCTGCGGGACATTAACCGTGAACTGGGAACTTCGATCATCGTGATAACCCACGACTTCGGCGTCGTGGCGAATCTGAGCGACAAGGCCGCCGTCATGTACGCGGGCCATATCGTCGAGCACGGAAGGACGGCGGACTTGATCGCCGATCCGCGGCATCCCTACACCCGCGGACTGATCGGCTCGGTACCGGACCCTGGCCTGCGCCATCGTTTTGGCGCGCGAAGACGGTTGGCGCAGATCGAAGGCTCACCGCCCGATTTGCTGAATGCGCCTGCCTGCTGTGCGTTCGCCGGACGGTGCCCCGAGGCCACGGTCCGGTGCCGCTCCGGGGTACCGGAAGCGCGGCTTTATCCCGGCGGGCGCCGGATCGCCTGCTTCGAGAGGGAGGCGAAGACGCATGCCGCCGCTCGTTGAGGTTCGGGGAGCGAGCAAGTTCTACGACGTCTCCACAGGATGGCTGCGCCGAAAGCGTCGCGCGTTCGCCGCGGTAGAAGGCGTCGATCTGGCGATCGGGCGCGGGGAGATCGTCGGCTTGATCGGGGAATCCGGCTCAGGCAAGTCGACCCTCGGCCGCCTTATCTGCCGCCTGGTCGAGCCGTCCGAGGGCAAGGTGCTGTTCGACGGACAGGACATCACCCGACTGTCTCATCGGGAGATGATTCCTTATTACAGAAGAATGCAGGTTATCTTCCAGGACAATACCTCTTCGCTGAACCCGAGGCGGACGATCGGCGCGCAGATCGTGGGCCCGATGCTCCGGCTCGGGGTGGCGAAGGACCGACGCTCCGCGGAGGCGGAAGCGATTCGGCTGCTGGAGCGAGTCGGGCTACGAAAGGATTTCTTCTTGCGCCACCCCCACGAGCTGTCCGGAGGCCAACGACAGCGGGCCGGCATCGCGAGAGCACTCGCCGTACGGGCAGAGTTTCTCCTCCTGGACGAGCCGACGTCCGCCCTGGACGTGTCGATCCAGGCGCAAATCTTGAATCTGCTGCTCGATCTGCGCGAGGAGTTCGGGTTGACGTACCTGTTCATCGGGCACAACCTGGCGGTGGTCGAGTTTTTTTGCGACCGCGTCGTCGTCATGGAGCAGGGGAAGATGGTCGAATCGTTGCCCGCCGAGGAGCTGTTCTCTTCCGCACGGCATCCCGCGACCCGGCATCTGTTGGATTCGGTGTTGGGAATCGGCGACGGGCGACGGAAGATTGAGCTTGAATCACAGGAAAGGACGGGATTGGGATGAGCGGAACGAAACGGCAGATGAGCCTGGGGGTCTTCCTGCTCGGAGTCGGCCATCATATCGCTTCCTGGCGCGACCCGAAGGCGCAGCCGGAGCGATTATTCGACCTTGATTTCTTCGAGGAGATCGCGAGAACATCGGAGCGGGGCAAGCTGGACATGATCTTCATCGCGGACCGGTTGTCCGTTCTAGACCGGTACGAGTCGTACATCGAGAACGCGATGAATGTTCATCTGGAGCCGATCACGCTGCTCTCGGCGCTGATTGGCGTCACGGAGAAGATCGGTCTGGCGGCGACGGTGTCCACGTCGTTCGCCATGCCCTACAATCTGGCGCGAGACTTCGCGACGCTGAACCATTTGAGCGGTGGACGGGTCGCCTGGAACGTCGTCACGACGGCGGAGATCGAGGAGGCGCTGAACTTCCGGGAGCGACACTTTCCGCATCAGCACCGCTACGAGCGGGCTGAAGAGTTCGTGGAGGCGGCGAACCTGTTGTGGGACAGCTGGGAGGAGGGAGCCCTGATCGGGGACAAGGCTTCGGGCCGGTTCGCCGACGTCCGCCGAATCCGCGCAGAGCGCCACGAGGGCCGCGAATTCTCGCTGGAAGGGCCGCTCAACGTGCCTCGCTCGCCGTTCGGAAGGCCGGTGCTTATCCAGGCGGGAGCCTCGGAGGCGGGGCAGAATTTGGCCGCAAAGATCGCGAACATCGTGTTCACGGCTTGGCACACGATCGAGGAAGCGCAGCTTTTTTACGGTAACGTGAAGTCGAAGCTGGTCGCCCTTGGGCGTTCGCGGGATAGCGTCAAAATTCTGCCGGGCATCTACCCGGTCATCGGGGTGACGGAGAAGGAAGCGAAGGAAAAGGCGGAGCATCTGCACGACCTGCTCATTCCGCAGCTCGGCTTGGCGTGGCTTTCCATCGTTCTCGCTCGCGACCTGACAGGCTGCGACCTGGACGGGCCGCTGCCGGAGCTTCCGGACCTGAAGGACGTCAACGCGGGCAAAGGCCGGTTCCAGCTCGTGTCCGACATGGCGAAGCGCGAGGGCTTGAACGTTCGGCAGCTCATACGCCATATGATCGGCTCGCGCGGACATAAGACGGTATACGGTACCGCTTCGCAGGTGGCGGACGAGATGCAGCGTTGGTTCGAGAATGGGGCTTGCGACGGTTTCAACCTGCTTCCTCCCCATTTTCCGAACGGGCTTAAAGAGTTCGTCGACCATGTGGTGCCGGAGCTTCAGGCGCGTGGGATCTACCGGACGGAGTATGCGGGTTTGACGCTGCGGGATCATCTGGGGCTGACCGGTCAGGCGGCGGAGGAGCTGAGTCGGAACGCCGGCACTTGACGAGAGCAAGGAGGAGTAGAGAGATGGCAGACGTTGAACGCAAGCTGCATCTGAGCGTGACGCTGGGAGGACCGGGGCATCATCCGGGGGCGTGGAGAGCTTCCGGCTCGGTTCCGGAAGAGTGGTTCTCCCTAGACTTTTACCGTCGTCAGGCGCTTCTGGCGGAAGAAGGCAAATTTGACCTGCTGCTGGTAGACGACCTGCCCGGGCTGGGGCAGAGGGCGAGGTTCGGGGCGGCCGCCACTTCTGGAGAGACGGGAGCTTCTCTTGCGAGAGCTATCCGGCCGGAGGCGGTCAGCACCGTATCCGCGCTCGTACCCTTCGCGAGGAAGATCGGGCTGGCGGCTACTGTGCCGGTTACGTACAACGAACCGTACCACGTCGCCCGCAAATTCGCGTCGCTCGACCATCTGACGAGGGGCCGCGCCGCATGGACGATTGCCCTGAACGAGACGGACGGAGCAATCCGGCACTACGGGCCGAATCCGGCGAAAACGGCGGAGGAGAAGGAATGGCAGGCGCGCGAGTTCGCGGATGTCGTCAAGGCGCTGTGGGACAGTTGGGAAGACGGAGCGCTTATTGTCGACAAGGAGTCCGGTGTGTACGCCGATCCCGCCAAGTACCATAAGCTGCGCCACCGGGGACGGTTTTACACCGTTCATGGAGCCCTCAACGTGTCGCATCCTCCGCAGGGACATCCGCTCATCGTCGGGAACGCCGACGCGGCTCCGGGATTCGAGTTCGCGGCGGATCACGCCGACCTGATTCTGGCCCACCGAGCGACGTTCGAAGAGGCCCGGGAGCTTCGCGAGCGGGCGGTGAAGGTTCGTTCGGCGACCCGCTGGCTACCGTCGGCGCCGAAGGTGCTGCTTAACGTGATGCCTGTTCTGGGTGCGACCGAAGCCGAAGCGGCCGAACAAGCTCAGACGCTGGAACGGCTTGCGATGGAGATAGGCGGCACGGCGGTCTCGGGCGAAGGCGAAGCCGCACCGGGATTGGGCGCAGTCGGGGCCGCGGAACCGGCCGCCGCAGCAAACTTGAGCGGAGCCGCAGGGCTCGGAGTCGGGGTGAAGTACTGGACCTTGGTCGGCTCGTATGAGCAGGCTGCGGAGAAACTTGCCGAGTGGTTCGAGGCCGGCGCCTGCGACGGCTTCAACCTCCTGCCGGCCGTACTGCCGGAAGGACTGGGCGAGTTCGTCCGGGAAGTCGTGCCCCGGCTGCAGGCGAGAGGATTGTTCCGGACCGAATACGAGGAGTCGACGCTGCGCGAGCGCTTCGGATTCTTCGAGCCGGCTAACCGGTTCGAACGGGAGCGAGACAAAACAGTTCGGGCGTAGATCCACGACAAGAAAGAGATAACGGACGTGGATATCTTGCGGTGAGTCTGAAGAGGGGAGGGGGGAGAGCCAAAATGGTTCGGCAGCCCCCCCGCTTCCCTTTTTTTCAGGCGAGCTGGGAACGGACGATGAGCAAAAGCGGCTCTATTCATTTCAACATTGGAAAAAGAATAGATTTTGCATCTTTGTCTCCCGGTCACAAGTTTTGAAGCATATCATCAAATGCCATTTAGGTAATTTCAAACCTATGCCTGTTTTCCTCCACCCACTCCGCAAAAGACTTAAGCGCAACGCCATGCTGCCCTGTTTCCAGAAGATCGAAAACATCCGGGAACTTCCTCCAGTCCCATAAAATAAACTGTTCCCATTCAACATGCCCCGTTTCCGGGCTTCCTCCCTGCTGACTGTCTCGAAAATGACTTTCTGATCCCGTACGCGACCCAGCGTCTCGGCAATCTCCGTCAAGGACAGCTCATCGTTTGCGACATTAAGGGGGTGCCCCCTTGCATCGTGCCAATAATACTCCGTTTTTCAATTCCGGCGCCATGATGGCCGAAAGAGGCTCCACAAAGTTCTCCTTAAACCAGCACGGGTGAAAATCGTCCAATACCGAAAACTGCCATTGCGGATGGCCCTGGTCACGGCTGCGGGCACAATCTGCTCGGAACGCTGGCGTCTGCGCGGCGGTCGCCATCGCCGGCCGGCTGCGCGAGGAATCGCTGTCGGGAGGGATCCGCTACTACGGCTGGGTTCATCTTCCCCAAATAGCAAATCTACTTTCAGCGCTCCTTACTATAGGAATAGACAAGAAACGATTTAGAACGACGAGATAGGAAAAAAACTACCCTCCCTACAATTAGGAAAGTCTGGTATCATAGTTCTACAAAGCAGAATCCGATAAAAAAGATTCAATCGGCGATTCGTTGACATGGAACGGATATCGGTGTTACTATTAACCAGTGTAAATGTCTAGGAATTATTGGTTTAATTTTGACTGGAATGTGAAATAGGATCTACCAGTTCACTGGAGACCGTATCCCGCGTCGGGAGGCAGGTCTCCTTTTTGTTCGTTCCAGAATATGAGAGGGACAGGAGAGAGAGCCATGCCGGAAGCTAAGGAACCGAATGGGGAGAGCGATTCCCGGGGAATACGTACGCGGAAGCCGTGATGGAGCCAGCCTACAGCGGGGGAAAAGGGAGCTTCGATCCGATGGTCGCCGTACATAAGGACATCTCATCATGCTCTGCGAATAGGAGCTGCTGCCCGAGCGAGATACGGAGGAGACGGCAAAAGCGCTTCTTTCTCTCGACCGCGAGGGGCCACCGTATCGGATTCGCTCCCGCGACATCCGGCGGCTGAGGGCTGCATACGGCAACGGCAACCGCAGCAGCCTGGGGGCGGCCGCTATGACGACATCGGGCTTCGCGATCAACCGGGAACGGACGACGGAGCTGCTGCTCTGGGAATGTAGGAGTTCGCCTCGATCCGCGTGGCGGACCCCTTTGTGCAGATCAGCTCGATCATGTCGCAGAAGCGCACCCCGGTATCGCTGGAGCACGCCCGCTCCTTGCTGTCCTCCTGCGCAGGAAGCGCGAATACGGTGCTGACGATGATTCACAATATGCCGTTCGGCGATATCGTCGATACCGAAGACGATCTGTAGCCGTAAGTCTAGCGATGTCTCGAAACGCTGGTTGCGTCTATCGGCTGCTCGCCCGCTTCGTCGAGACGCTCGAAGTGAACCGGGACGTCCTGCGGGAGAGAGGCCTCTGGAAGGAGTAACGCTAATTCAACATACAAACCTACAAAAGGGCTGAGACTATGAGCGATTTACGCGAAAAAGCGAAAACCTGGAAATTCGATACGCTGCAGGTCCATGCCGGCCAGCAGCCCGATCCAGCGACCGGCGCGAGGGCTGTGCCGATCTATCAGAGCAGCTCGTTCGTCTTCAAAAACACGGAGCATGCGCGGGCGCTGCTGAACTTTGAGGAAGAAGGCAATACGTATACCCGGATCGGCAATCCGACCAACGACGTGCTTGAGCAGCGGATCGCGGCGCTCGAGGGAGGGACGGGAGCCTTGGCTGTCGCATCGGGCTCGGCCGCCGTCACTTATTCTATCTTCAATATCGCGGGCTCGGGCGACGAGATCGTGGCGGCCAACACGCTGTACGGCGGTACTTACAATCTGCTTGCCGTGACGCTGCCGAAGCTCGGCATCCGCACGGTGTTCGTTCGTCCGGACGATCCTGAGGCGTTCCGCGAGGCGATTACGGATAAGACAAAGGCGCTGTTCATCGAGTCGATCGGAAATCCCGGCCTGAACGTTCCCGACATCCAACGGATCGCCGACATCGCCCACCAGCACCGAATCCCGCTGATCGTGGACAATACGTTCGGCACGCCGTATCTGATCCGCCCGTTCGAGCACGGGGCCGACATCGTCGTACACTCCGCGACCAAATATATCGGGGGCCACGGCAATTCAATCGGGGGCCTGATCGTCGACGGCGGCCGGTTCGATTGGACGGGCGGCAAATTTCCGGGCTTCACGGAACCCGATCCGAGCTACAACGGCATCCGGTATGCGGAGAAGTTCGGCGACCTGGCCTACATCACTAAGGTCCGGGTCCAGTTCCTCCGGGATATCGGGGCGTCGATCAGTCCGTTCAACTCGTTCCTGCTGCTGCAAGGGCTGGAGACGCTGTCACTGCGTGTGGACAAGCATCTGGCCAACACGAAGCGGGTCGTCGAGTTTCTGAAGGGGCATCCGGACGTGGCATGGGTCAACTATCCCGGGCTCCCCGACAGTCCGTATTACGAGCTCGCGCAGAAGTATTTTCCTAAAGGGCCCGGTTCCATCTTTACGTTCGGCCTGCACGGCGGCTACGAGGCTGCCAACCGGTTCATCGACGGCCTCGAGTTGTTCTCTCATCTGGCGAACGTGGCCGACGCCAAGTCGCTCGTCATCCATCCGGCCAGCACGACGCATGCGCAGCTGTCGCCCGAACAGCAGTTGGCGGGAGGGCTGACGCCGGACCTGATTCGCATCTCGGTCGGAATCGAGGATCCGGATGATTTGATCGACGATCTGAGACAGGCGCTGGCCCGCGCCGGGACTTCACCAGGGAGGTAGTTCGTAACCGATACGATAAAAAGCCTAAAAGCACCTCTCCGTATGAAGGGAGGTGCTGTTTGGCGTGAGGCGCAATGCCGCTACACGGCGTGAACAGCCAAGGGCCGGTCTTCCGGCCCATTTGGAATGGCCGCTTCGTGCCGCGTCTGCGGACGGCTCCGAACGAGCTGCATGCGTCGATTGAACGCCCCACCGTTACGGTTGGCTGCGTACGGCGGAGAAACGGTTTGGCGGCACCGGGAGGCTGAAGTGCTCCCTAAGCGTCGAGCCTTCGTATTCCAGGCGGAACAGGCCGCGGGCCTGCAGGATCGGAACGACGCCGTTCACGAAGTCGTCCAGCCCTTCCGGCAGCGCCGGTGCCATGAGCATGAAGCCGTCGGCCGCGCCGCCGAGGAACCACTGTTCGAGCGTATCGGCGATTTTCTCCGGCGTGCCGACCAGATGATCCCCGCTGAAGGACCCGATGATGAGGGAATAGATTTCCCGAAGCGTCGGATTCTCGCGCGCGATGACGGGCTGATGCTTCCGATAATCGGGATTCGCCGCTTGAAGCGTATCGAGTCCGGCTTCGGCTGCCGTCGTCTCGGGCGTGAACCGGCTGAAGTCGAGTTCCTTGAAGTAATCGGCCAGGAAGCCGAGGATCGTCTCGTCCGGGAGAAGCGCTTCCAGCCGTTTCTTCTTTGCTTGCGCTTCCTCGTCTGTCGCGCCGATAACGGGTGCGATGCCCTGCAAAATATACACATTGTCGGGATTCCTGCCGAACGACGCCACCTTGCGTTTGAACGCGTCGTAGTATTCCTTCGCGTCCTCGAAGTTGAACTTGATGGCGAACACCACCTCCGCGACGCGGGCGGACAGCTGCTGTCCGGCGTCCGAGTTCCCGGCCTGAACGAGTAGCGGGTAGCCCTGTTCGGAGCGCGCGACATTCAGCGGCCCTTCGACGGAGAAGAACTCGCCTTTGTGGCGGATGCGATGAAGCCTGGACGGGTCGAAGAACCGCCCCGTCTCCTTATCGTAGACGAACGCGCCGTCCTCCCAGGAGTCCCAAAGGCCGCGAACGACGTCCACGAATTCCTCGGCGCGCCGGTAGCGATGCTCCAGCTCGTAATGCGACTCGGCTCCGAAGTTGCGGGCGGTATTGCCGGACAGATCGCGTGTCGTGACGATGTTCCAGCCCGCCCGTCCGCGGCTGATCCGGTCGGCCGAGAGCAGTTGGCGTGCGAGGTTAAACGGTTCGACGTAGGAGGTGGAGGCCGTCGCCACAAGTCCGATGCGGGACGTGGAGCCGGCCAGGGCGGCGATTAGGGTCAGAGGCTCGAATCGGTTCAATATGTTCGGGTGGGACTGCTCGTTAATCGCGAGACTGTCGGCGAGGAAAACCATGTCGAACTTGCCTCGCTCCGCGGTCGCCGCGAGCGCCCGATAGTAGTCGATATCGACGCTTGCACCCGGACTGGCAGCGGGGAGCCGCCAGGATGAAGCATGCATGCCGGTGCCGACGAGGTAGGCAGACAGTTTAATTTCTCGCTTTTTGGACATGGGGAATCGTCTCCTTATGCGCCGCCCGGCTTCTCCCTTAACGTAAAAAAGACACTCTCCGACCGGGTCGGATTCGTGTCTCCATACGCATGGTGGACATCGCGGTTCGTGTCTGATTCCGTGGAAGCCGCCGGACTCGGACGTGTATTGAGTGTCATATTAAAACGTTATGTAAAAGATGTCAATCCCGGTCAGCGAGCGGGCGCTGGCCGCGATCACGGCGGAAAAAACGGTTGACGAATTCTGGGAACTGGATTATCATTCAAATTGCCAACCCAAATACCAATTAACCAAATAGGAATTATTGCGTTTACCAGTCGACTGGAGATGCTGCCTCTGCAATAGAGCGGCATCTCCTTTTTGTTGGCGGAAAGACAAGGGGGATGACAGCGGCATGACACGAGTAATCGCGGAGAAAAACATAGCGGTACCGATGCGCGACGGCGTCCGGCTGTTTGCGGATATTTACCGCCCGGAAAGCGGCGGACCGCATCCGGTGCTTCTCCTGCGAACGCCTTATAACAAGGAAGATGCGCAGACGATGAACTACGCGCATCCGAGCTGGTACGCCCGCCGCGGCTATGTCGTGATCGTACAGGACACGCGCGGCAGATGGGCGTCGGAAGGCGAGTTCGAGCCATATACGAGCGAGGGTGAGGACGGCTACGATACGATCGAATGGGCGGCGAAGCTCCCGTATGCGATTCCGAAGGTCGGCATGTACGGCTTCTCGTACTGCGGCGCCGTGCAATGGCAGGCTGCGGTCCTCCGGCCGCCGCATTTGGCCTGCATCGCGCCGGGCATGATCGGCTCCGATTCCTATCAGGGCAAAGCGTATCGCAACGGAGCGTTCTCGCTGGCGCTCCTGCAATCCTGGGTGCTGTTCGCGGCGCAGGATACGGCGCTTCGCCGCGGGCGGACCGATTGGGCGGCAGAGATCGGATCGCTCTATGCCGGCATTCACGCCTATTACCGGAAGCTGCCCCTCGGGGAGCCGCCGGAGCCGATCCGGGAGCTCGCGCCTTATTACCGGCAGTGGTTGGAGAATCCCGTCCGCTCTGACTATTGGCTTGGCCAAGCGCTGAAAGAGAGCTACGGATCGATCGAAGTGCCCGCGCTGCATCTCGGCGGCTGGTACGACATTTTCATCGACGGCACGATCGAGAATTTCGCCGGCGTCCGGGCGCAGGGGGCCACCGATCTCGCGCGGAACAACCAGCGGCTCGTCATCGAGCCCTGGTACCATATGCCGTGGTCCCGGTATGTCGGCGAATTGGATTTCGGTCCGGAGGCCGCAAACCGGATCGATCAGTTGCAGCTCGACTGGTTCGATCAGTGGCTGAAGGGGAGGAAGCCGGACTTCCCGCCTTCGCCGGTCCGCTACTTCCAGATGGGCAGTAACACATGGCGCGAAGCCGCCGATTGGCCGCCGCCCGGCTTCACGCCGACGGCCTATTATCTGCACAGCGAGTCGCGGGCCAACTCCATAAATGGAGACGGTTCGCTGTCCCGGGCCGAACCGCTTGAGGAAGACCCAGACATATACGTGTATCATCCTTCAATCGCCGTACCGGCGCTAGGAGGCCGCTCGGGAGCGGTTCCCGACCTGACGCCGATGGGGCCGCGCAATCAGCTTCCCGTTGAGGTGCGCAACGACGTGCTCGTGTATACGTCGGTGCCGCTTGAGGAGGAACTGGAGCTTGCCGGCGAGATCAGACTAGAGCTGTATGCGGCTACCTCGGCCGAAGATACCGACTTCGTCGCGAAGCTCGTGGACGTCTATCCGGACGGTCGCGCCATGAACGTCGCCGAGGGCATCGTCAGAGCCAGTTATCGGCACGGTCTGGATAGACGCGAGTCCGTGCCGCCGGGCGAGGTGCTGCGATACGAGCTGTCGCTCGGGCCGACGGCCATCGTCCTCGGGAGGGGCCATGCCGTCCGGCTGGACATTACCAGCTCGCTGTTTCCGACCTTCGACCGGCACCCGAACCGGCTGCTGAATCCGGGACTGGCGACCGAAGCGGACTTCGTCACCGCGACGCAGACAGTTTATCACGACCGGCTCTATCCGTCGCGCCTGTGGCTGCCGGTCGTTTCCGGCGAAGCGAAGGCGGGAGCCGAGATATGACAATCTCCTTCGTCTGGTTCGACCTCGGATACACGCTCGTTTACCAGGAGCGGGAGAAGGCGTTCGAGCGTTTCCTGCTGGAGGAGGGCATCGACCTCGGAATCGAGCGGATCGAGCTCGCCTACCACCTGGCGGACAAGCTGTTCATGCGGGAGTATCCGGGCGTGCTCGGCCGGGAGCCGAGCACCTTCTATCCCTGGTACATCGGCGTGCTGAATCATTTTTTGGGCCTGCATTTCGACCTGGAGCGGCAATGCCGGCGGCTTCGGGAGCTGCAGAGACCGCCAGAGCGTGCCTGGAGGCCGTTTCCGGAAGCGGCTCGCGTGCTTCGCGAGCTGCACGGCATGGCGGTCGGGACCGGGCTGATCAGCAATTGGGACGCCTCGGCCCGGACGGTGCTCGAAGACGCGGGCTTGCTGTCGCTGCTCGATCCGGTCGTCGTCTCTTCGGAGGTCGGCGCAGCCAAGCCGGACCCGGAGATTTTCAGGATCGCGCTCGAACGCGCAGGCGTTCCTGCCGAGCGCTGTCTGTACGTCGGCGACAACTATTACGACGATGTCGTCGGCAGTGCGGGAGCGGGTATGCGGAGTTGCCTGATCAATCGCTTCGGCAGCCGGGGCGTCGAAGAGATCGGCGCAGCGACCGTGCTGACTTCGGTCGGCGATGTTCCGGCGTATCTAAGATCGGCGGTGGACACCGCATATTCTTATTTGGAGAAAAGGAGACAAATACGATGAAAAATACGAAATCGTCCAAATGGATGGCCGGATTTGCCGTCACGCTGCTGCTGCTGTGGATCTTGTCCGCCTGCGGCGAAGGAAATAACGGAGGAAGCAACGGTACTGCGAGCCCGTCCCAGTCGGCAGAGGCAACGGCATCGGAGCCTGCATCCGCCTCGGCCTCCGCGGCAGCGGCGTCCCCGGCTTCAGGCCAGAAGGTGGAAGGCGGCAAGGTTACGGTTCTCATTTTGCAGGATTTGGACTTCCTGGATCCCCATCTCGCCGTGGCCGCGGGCACGAACGAAGTGCTGTTCAATTTGTTCGAAGGGCTGCTGAAACCGAACGAAAAGGGCGAGCTGCTCCCGGCGCTGGCCGAATCGTACGACGTGTCCTCCGACGGCCTGATCTATACGTTCAAAATCCGTAGCGGCGTCAAGTTCCACAACGGACAAACGCTGACGTCCACCGACGTAAAGTATTCGTATGCGCGGCTGGCGGGCCTGGATACCGGCAAACCGCTGCAGACCTCGTTCGAGGGCGTCAAGTCGGTGGAGGCGCCGGACGACTCGACTGTCGTCATCACGCTGAAGGAGCGCAGTTCGTCCTTCCTAACCGCGCTCACGTCGGCCGTCATCCCGAACGGCTATCAGGACAGCAACAAAAACCCTGTCGGCACCGGCCCGTTTAAGTTCAAGTCATACACGCCGGGACAGGGCATGGTCGTCGAGAAATTCGCGGGCTACTGGCAGAAGGGCGTTCCTTCGCTCGACGAGGTCGATTTCCGCATCATTACGGATCCGCAGGCTGGCTTGCTCGCCCTCAAGTCCGGCGAGGTCGACATCTACCCGCGGATCGGCACGGAGCAGCTCGAAGAAGTGTCCAAGGACTTCAATACGATCAGCGTGCCGCAAAATCTCGTGCAGCTGGTCGTGCTGAACAACGACCGCAAGCCATTCAACGACGTCCGGGTCCGCCAGGCGCTCAATTACGCGATTAACAAGGATGAGATTATCGACGGCGTAGCGCTCGGCAAAGGCACCAAGCTCGGCTCCAATCTCAGCCCGGTGCTGGCGAAGTACTACCAGGAAGGGCTTGAGGACACGTACAAGACCGATCTGGAGAAGTCCAAGAGCCTGCTGAAGGAAGCCGGCTATCCGAACGGCTTCGAGACGACGCTGTCGGTTCCGTCCAACTACCAGTTCCACGTCGATACGGCGCAGATCGTGGCCGCCCAGCTCGAGCAGATCGGCGTCAAGGTGAAGATCGAGCCGGTCGAATGGGCGGTATGGCTGGACCGGATCTACAAAGGCCGCGACTACGACAGCACGATCATCGGCCTGGACGGCAAACTCGACCCGTATCAAATTCTCAACAAATACTTGTCCGATTCGCCGAACGATTTCTTCAATTATAAAAATCCCGAGTTCGACAGCACCCTGAAGGCGGCAGTCGCGGAGTCCGACGACGCCAAGCGGGTCGAGTTGTACAAGAAGGCGCAGACGATTCTGACACAGGATGCGGCCGCCATCTACATTATGGACCCGAACACCAACATCGCGCTGAACAAGAAGCTGGCCGGGTACAAGACGTATCCGCTGTACGTGCAGGATCTGTCGAGCGTGTACTTCACGCAGTAAGGGCGCCGTGCCCGGAGATTAGACGATGAGCTACTATGTCAGGCGATTCTTCACCCTGCTGCTGACCGTCGTCCTCGTGCTGCTGCTGACGTTTGCCGTGTTCCGGGTCATCCCGGGCAACCCGGCGCTCGCCATCCTCGGAGTCGAGGCGTCGCCTGCCCAGATCGAGCTGCTGTCGGAGAAACTCGGCACGGACAGGCCTATCGCCGTGCAGCTTGTGGATTGGTTCCGCGGCGCGGCGACGTTCGATCTGGGAACCTCGCTTCGGTTCGACGAGCCCGTAGCCGGGCTGATCGCCGCCCGGCTGCCGATTACGCTGACGCTGGCGTTGGAGGCGATCGCGATCATCGTTATCGTCTCGATCCCGCTCGGTATTCTGGCCGCGCGAAGGCGGGGGAAGGCGGCCGATCTGCTCGTGTCCGCCGGTACGCAGCTCGGCCTCGCGGTTCCTTCCTTCTGGATGGGCTTCCTGCTGATCCTGCTGTTCGGTCTGACGCTGCGCTGGGTGCCGGTCAGCACCTACGTCGATTGGAGCGACAGCCCGCTGTTGGCGTTGCGGTCTACGATACTGCCCGCCGTCGCGCTGGCGATTCCGCAAATCGCGATCGTCGTCCGCTATTTGCGCACGACGTTGCTCGAGCAGCTCAGCCTCGAGTATGTGCGGACTGCCCGAAGCAAAGGGCTCGGGGAACGGGCGGTCCTGTACGGACATGTGCTCCGCAACGCACTCCTGCCCGTCGTTACCGTCATCGGCATTCAATTCGGCGAGCTGTTGGCCGGCAGCCTAGTCGTCGAGCAGGTGTTTACGCTGCCCGGCTTCGGCAGTCTGCTCATCACGGCGATCGGCAACCGCGACTATCCGTTGATCCAGGGGCTGGTGCTGTTCATCGCCACCTCGGTCATCGCGATTAACTTCCTGGTGGATCTGTCCTATCGATGGCTGGATCCCAAGATCAAACTGAGGTAGGGACACGGAATGAAAAGAAGCTTGTTGCTGACGCTGGGCCTGGCGCTCGTCGGCGGTCTGGCTGTCCTGATGCTGGTCAGCCTGTTTTATACGCCGTATGAGCCGAACGCCATGAAGATCGCGCATCGTCTCGAAGCGCCGAGCGCGGCACACTGGCTCGGCACCGACAATTTCGGGCGGGACGTGCTGAGCCGAGTCATGGTCGGCACGCAGACCGCCTTCCTCGTCGGCGCCGCCTCGGTCGCCATCGGCGCGGCCGGAGGGCTGGCGGTCGGCACGATCGCGGGCTACGCCGGCCGTTGGGCGGATGAATTGCTGATGCGGGCCACGGACGCGCTGCTTGCGTTTCCGGGCATTCTGCTCGCGCTGCTGCTCGTTTCCGTGTTCAAGCCGAGCCTGTCGCAGACCGTACTCGCGATCGGCATCCTATTCGTGCCGTCCTTCGCCAGGGTAATCCGCAGCGGCGTGCTCCAGCAGCGGGAAGCGGAGTACGTGCGGGCGGTGAGGGGCTTTGGAGCGGGGCATATGAACCTGTTGTTCGTGCAAATTCTGCCCAATATCGCCTCCTCGATCGTCACGACCGCCGCGCTTAGCTTCTCGACGGCGATCTTGATCGAAGCGGCGCTCAGCTATTTGGGCCTGGGCGTTCAGCCTCCCGATCCTAGTTGGGGACGGATGCTGAACGAATCCCAGACCTACCTGGCGAAGGCTCCCTGGTTCACATTGGCTCCCGGCTTGCTGATCACGGCGACCGTTCTCGGCTTCAATCTGCTGAGCGACGGCATCCGGGATGCGCTCGACAAGCGGGTATGAGAGGTGACGACGATGACGGAACCCACGCGAACCGCAGCTCCCGTATTGGAAATCAGAGACTTGCGGCTTGAACTTCAAGCCGGCAGCAGGCGCGCGCTGCCCGTTCTGGACGGCGTGTCGCTGCGCGTCGGGAAGGGCGAGATCGTCGGCATCGTCGGCGAGTCGGGCTCCGGCAAGAGCGTGCTATCGCTGGCGGTGCTCGGGCTTCTGCCGCCCGCAATCCGCATCGCAGGCGGCGAGATACTGAACAAGGACGGGCAGTTTCTGAACCGGCTCGGAGAAAATCGTCTGCGACGCATTCGAGGCAAAGAGATCGCGATGATCTTTCAGGATCCGATGAGTTCGCTGAACCCGGGCCTGACCGTTGGGCGGCAGGTGGCCGAGGTGATCCGGCTGCACGAAGCGTGCTCGCGGCGCGAAGCGGAGGAGCGGACGGTCGCCATGTTCCGCAAGGTTGGGCTGCCGAGACCGGAATCGCTCCTGCGTGAGTATCCGCACCGGCTGTCGGGCGGCATGCGCCAGCGCGTCATGATCGCCACGGCCGCCTCCTGCCGGCCGGAACTGTTGATCGCGGACGAGCCGACGACGGCGCTGGACGTCACGATTCAGGCGCAGATTCTCCAGCTGATGAAGAAGCTGAGGGAGGAGGACGGCACATCCGTACTGCTGATTTCGCACGATCTCGGACTCGTATCCGGTATCTGCGACCGTATTGCGGTGATGTATGCCGGCCGGATCGTCGAGCAGGGGACGGCCGCCGAGGTGCTGAGGAGGCCCGGGCATCCGTATACGGCCGGGTTGCTGGCCTCGATCCCGCTGCCGTCGAAAAAGGGGAGCAAGCTCACGCCGATCGCGGGAAGCGTGCCGGCGCTGCACGAGCGGGGGGCGGGCTGTACGTTCGCTTCGCGCTGCGGATACGCTACGGAGCGCTGTAGGCGGGAGGCGCCGGCCTATCATCGGGCGGGGGACTCGCATATTGCCGCCTGCCATTTGCTGGCTGAGGAAGGAGGATCGGCGCATGCGGTCCGATGACACCATTCTGGAGCTGCGAAATATCAGGAAGAGTTATACCCTCCGGCGCTGGCCGGCGCCGGCCGAGACGCTGCGGGCGGTGGACGGCGTCTCCCTCTCGGTCCGCAGAGGAGAGACGCTTGGCGTCGTGGGCGAGAGCGGCTGCGGCAAGTCGACCGTCGGCCAGATCGCCTCGCTCATGCTGCCGGCCACGGCAGGCAGCCTCACCTTCAAAGGCGTAACGCTGCCCGCCGGCCGCGTGACAAATCGCGGCCGGCTTCGCACGCAGATCCAGTACGTTTTCCAGGACCCGTATTCGTCGCTGAATCCGCGGTTTACGATCGGCCGATTGCTGGAGGATCCCTTGGCGATTCAACGGGCGGGGGGCCGCCGGGAGCGAAGGCAGCAGGTCGAACTCATGCTCGAACGAATCGGCCTGGATCCGTCGTTCGCGAAGCGGTATCCGCACGAGCTCAGCGGCGGCCAGCGGCAGCGCATCGGGATCGCGAGAGCGCTGATGCTCGAGCCCGAATTTCTCGTGCTGGACGAACCGGTCTCGGCGTTGGACGTGTCCGTTCAGGCGCAAATCCTGAACCTGCTGAAGGAGCTTCAGCAGGAATTGGCCTTAACTTATTTGTTTATCTCGCACGATCTGAACGTCGTTCACTATGTGAGCGACCGCGTTGCCGTCATGTATCTCGGGCGGATCGTGGAACTGGCCGACGTACACGCCTTGTATGCCGAGCCCCTGCATCCGTACACCCAGGCGCTCGTCGCGTCGATTCCTGCGGAGCCGGGCTCCGGCCCCAGGGAGGCGCCGGTTGTCGAAGGCGAGCTGCCGGATGCCCGCCGTCTTCCCGAGGGTTGCGCGTTCCGCACCCGCTGCCCCTATGCGCATGAGCGCTGCGGCCGGACGCCCGAGCTGATAGAGATCCGTCCCGGCCGTCAGGTGGCCTGCCATCTTTGGACCGCGTTCCAATAGCGAGGCTGCATCATTACGGGTACCGTCATAAGCATAGGCGCCCTAGATTGCGGAATCGCGCGCCGTTTGCGTTATTCCAGGCTAAATTCCGGCGAGTGAAAGCTAGAAAGGACCCCCAACGGAATTGGGAGTCTCCATTCATTTCTAAACAATGTGACATGCTCGACCTGTACGGATTGCTGCGCCTACGCCGCTCCCGGCTTCCGGTCCTCGGCGATCAGACGCCCATCGCGTCCAGGGAGACGCTTCCCGCTGCCGGGGGGATTCGGCGGCAGAAGGGGAGTAGAAGCTCCGCGATACGGTAGGCCTCCTCCAGATGCGGACCGGAGAGAATGAAGGTGTCGACGCCAAGTGCCGCATACTCGTTTAACCGCTCGGCGATCTCTTCCGGATTTCCCCACGAGCGCCGTGCCGACGCCGCCGCCACTTGTCCGAATGTAGTCTGAACGTCTCTGCGACGTGCGGCGTCCTAAACCTGGCGAAATCCCGTTGCCACCTGCCCTGCGACCGGAGTGACGAGCCGGTTGGCAATTCGCCAATTGCTGTCGATTTGCTCATATTCGTCTTCGATCGTCGTCCAATCTGCAGGACGATGCTCTCCGAACGGGGTACGCGTGCTGGCCCAGTGCCATACGGTCGCGTAGGCCAACAGACGGGGGCGCCCCGTGTCCCATTCAATCGTGCTTGTCCGCCAACATGGGCAACTGCCGAACCGGGGTTCTTGCCGCCTGCAAGCATAAAGTCGACAAATTCGTCTCGGCCGTTGAACTATTACGGCGGCCCCGGCATGCCGTCCACCGGCTCGATACGATACGAACCGAAAATTCCGTCTCCGATTTTCGGTTCATCCAGCGGGACGATCCTCCAGCCGAACGACAAAACCTCCTGCAAACGTTTCAACTGGATGGTTGACATCTCCGTCAGGACGGCCTCTTTTCCAGCTTCCTGCACGAGTTTGGGCTCGTAGCCGAAAGCAACCCGGATCCAGCTCCGGATCCCGCGTACCGTATTATATTTGATTTGATACCCTTCGAGTACGGCCGATTCGAAAATTGCGGGTTCCTGCTCGGCGAGAAGGAGCAGCTCCTCGTAATTAAATCGAAAAGCACCGCCGTCCTTCGGAAGATTGACTCCGCTTTTAATGTTCTCGATGATCTCTTCGTCCGTCCAGCCCAGACTTCGCAATGATTCGACCAGTAAAGCGTTCCATTGCGAAAGCTTGACAACCTGCAGCGTTATCTCTTCAGCCATTTCCCGCAATTCCCCTTCCATTATGAAGTGTGACTTTGTCCGCTTGACGTCGCAGCGGAAAACCGGGATATGCGGAACGGCGAGATGTCCCAAGAGGTGTCCCCGTTCAGGGCCAAATCCGCCAATATTTCGCCCACCGCGCTTGAAAATTTATATCCGTGACCCGAAAAGCCTCCGGCTACGACCACGTTTGGGTAAAGCGGATGGCTGTCGATGATAAAATGTTCGTCCGGCGTCAATTCGTATTTGCACACCGCGCTACGCAGCAGCTTACCCGCAGCTTTGGGCAAGAACGTTTCCAGCGCTTGCCGCAAGTCTCCTTCATCCTCCGGATAAGATCCGAACGGGTGCAGATCTTTTCCCGGCTCCCACGGTACGCCGCCGTCGTGGCGACCGATCTTAACGCCGGCTCCGCCGATGCTCGGAAAACCATAGTAACTGCCGTTTTTCGTGCCGATTGTAAAGCCCGGGAAGACGCCCGCATTCAGCGACAATCCGGAAGTTTCGAACCACCCTACGACTTTGCGGACCGGACGGATCGGCAAAGAAAGGAAAGGCTGCAGCGTTCTGAACCATGCACCCGCGCTTAGGATGACGCGTTCGGCGTTATAGCTTTCATCCTTCGTTAGTATCGTAACGCTGTCGTCCTTTTCTACGCGAAGATCCAGGACGAATGTGTTCGCAGCCAGCCTCGCTCCGGCGCGCAGCGCCAGTTCCTTGTATGCTGAAATGCACCGTTCGCTGTACAGGTATCCGGCATTAGGCTCGTACATACCGCCAAATTCGTCCGGTACGTTCACTTCGGGCCATCGCTTGCGGATTTCTTCGCCTGTCAGCCATTCCGCCTTAACGCCTTGGCTTTCGGCGTCTGCTCGGCGCACCCGAAAGTCGTACACGGCGACATCCGCCATGTTGAGGACGCCGGATCTCTCCAGAAGCTTGTGTCCCGATACTTCCTCCAACTGCCGCCATTTTTCGTCCGCTCTGAGCGCAAGGCTAACGTATGCTGGACCGCCATCGTACGCATGACGAATGAGACGCGGCTCGCCGTGATGGCTTCCTTCTCCGTGCGGCGGGTCAAAGGCGTCGATCAGCAGCGTATCGGCGCCCCTTTTGGCCAGTTCATAGCCTGCGCTCATCCCCATCGAACCAGCGCCGACAACGATTGCGTCATGTTTTTTCGAAATAGGGCCCACTTCCTTTGCTTGGTTAAATTCTTCAGCAGGTCGTACACGTCTCCCCTGTCTTCACTTCATCCCGCTTAGTGCAATTCCTTGAATGATTCGTTTCTGGAAAATCAAAAAGACGACAATGAGAGGAATCACGGAAACGGTGGCTGCAGTCATGATCAGAATCCACCCGCTGTTGTCCTTCATCTCGCTGGAGAAGAAGACCATCCCGACCGGGAGCGTATACTTGTTCTCCGTCTGCAGCACGATGAACGGCCAGATGAACTGGTTCCAGCTCGAAATGAAACTCAGGATCGCGAGCGTCGCCAGAGCGGGTTTCACGAGCGGAACCGCGATGGAGGAGAACACTCTCCACTCGTTCAATCCGTCGATGCGGGCCGCATCGAGCAGCTCTGAAGGCAAAGACTCCATGAATTGGCGCATGAGGAATATGCCGAATGCGGAAATCAAACCGGGCAGCAGCAAGCCGGTGTACGTATCCGATAACCCGAGCTTAGATGCCAGCAAGTACCAGGGAACGATGAGCATCTCGGTGGGCACCATCAGCGTGCTGATGATGAACACGAAGATGACGGTTCGCCCGGGAAATGAAAATTTAGCCAGCACGTAACCCACGATCGTATCGAAGAGCAGTACCGACGCCGTCGTTACGACCGCTACGGCCGCCGTATTCGCGATCCATCGCCCGAAGGGGGCCTTTACGAACAGGTCCGCGTAGTTGGTCCATGTGGCCGGCGACGGGATTAAGCCAAGATCGAACAAGTCCTTGGGCTCCTTGAACGAGGAAACGGCCATCCACAAAAACGGAAACAGCGTCACGGCGACCCCCCCGAAAAGGAGCAGATAGCCGATGAGCGACCAGGTGCCGTACGGGATAGATCGCCTTCTAGTCCGGTATGCGGAAAAGCGGCCTTGATCCGGGTTCATACGGGTTCCTCCTTGTCAGTAGTCGACCTTGCGATTTAAAATTTTGAGCTGCAGCAGCGTGAACGCCAGAATGAGAACAAACAGAACGACGGTGGCTGCCGAAGCGCTCCCCATATCAAAGTTTTTGAAAGCCAGCTTGTAGATATGATAGACGAGCGTACGAGTCGAGTTGAGCGGGCCTCCGTCCTGGGTCATGCTAACAATATGGGAGAACGCTTGAAGGTACGAGATGCCGGCGATAACGGCCGAGAACAGAATGACCGGATTGAGCAGCGGCACCGTAATGTGGCGGAATCGCCGCCAGGCGTTTGCGCCGTCGATATGCGCAGCTTCATGATACATCTTCGGGATGCCCTCCAGACCCGTCAAAAAGATTAGCATTTGGAACCCGACGCTTTGCCAAATCATGGACAAGGCGACGACGAACGGAGCCTGATCCGGGGATTGAAGAAACGGCTGCGCGGGCAGGCCGAGGTTAAGAAGCTGACCGTTAACCCATCCGTTTGGCATAAGCAGCCAGCGGAATACCCAACTGACCGCGACGATGCTCGTGACGTACGGGATGAAGTAGACCGTTCGGAAAAAGCCGCGCAGCCGGTTCGCGTTATGCAGCAGAAGAGCGACGACGAGCCCGGTTGCGAGTTGGCCAGGGATGCCTACCGCAACGAACAGGAACGTATTCGCCAGCGACTTGCGGAACGCTTCGTCCGCGAACAGGCCGGAGAAGTTGGCCCATCCGACATAGGGCTTCTCCGGTGAGAGCACATCCCATTCCCGTAAGCTGATATTGAAAGAGTACAGGATGGGGATCAGCCGGGTTAGGAGAAAATAGAGCAGCGGAACGCCCAGCATCAGATAGATGAAAATGTAGCGCTGCGCGCGGTAGTTCAGACGAATCGTCAGCGGCCTGCGCTCTCTGGCCGTGCGGGACCGGGTCGCGTTCGAGATCATTCGGTCTTCCATCCTCCTTCATGGGCAAGCGGGCGCCGGTTTATGCCCGGCGCCCGTCGACCCGATTACTTCTTGTCGGCCTTTGCCCAGTAATCGTCGTAAAGCTTCTGCGTCTTGGCGACGAGGTCCTTGAACGCCGTCTCGACGGGCACGTTATTGAGCAGCACCTCGTTCGTCGCGTCGACGAACAGCGTTCGCTCTCCCGTCTCGTCGATGAAAAAGTGGGCCTTGCTGTAGTCCAGCTGGCTGATGAACGGTCCGAGCTTCTCGTCCTTTAAATATTTGTCCTGCGTGGCAACCTCCTTCTGAGCGGGCAGCTCGCCGACCCTCTCCACCCATTGTTCCTGGACTTCCTTGCTCGTCAGGAACTGCAGGAATTTGACCGCAGCCTCCAGCTTCGCGCCGGTGACGTCTGCTGGAATCGCGTTCGCCCAGAATGAGGACGGAGCGGACTTGCTCTTGTACGATGGCAGCGGGGCAATGCCGTAATTCAGGTCCGGAGCGTCCGCCTTCAAGGAGCCGAGCCGGAAAGAGCCGTCTACATTGATGGCCGCATGTCCCGTCTTGAAGGCGGTGGCGTCGTCAGTGAAGATGCCGGTTGTGCCGACCTTGTGCTTGATCGCGAAGTCAAGCAGGTATTGAAACGCCTCCAGACCGGCCGGCGTGTCTGCCCACAGTACCTTGCGGCGGTCTTCACTTAAGTCCTGTCCCCCGGCCTGAAGCAGCAACCCGTCGCGGTACCAGTGGTGAAGCTGCGCCCCCGGTTCCCAAGCGAAGCCTTCGACAACGAATTGTCCGTTGGCGTCCTTTTCGGTCAGCTTCACGGCGTCTTCGACCAGCTCTTCCCACGTCGCGGGCGGCTCGACAATATTCGCCTTGGCGAACAGATCCTTGTTGTAAAACAAAGCCAATGTCCGAACGGCAGTCGGGATGGCCCAGTAGGAGCCGTCGATCTTTGCAGCCTCCACGAGAGGGTAATACCGGCTTTCGATTTCCGCCGCCGGAAAGGCGGATTCGGGCAACGGCTGCAGGAAACCGGACGAGACGTACTTCGGAAGCCAGCCGTAGTACAGGTTGATGACGTCCGGGCCTTTGCCCGCAGGAACGAGGGTCGCGACCTTTTCGTTGTATTGATCGTACGGAAAGTTCGTCTGCTTGACCGTAATGTTCGGGTTCTGCTCCTGAAATTGCTTGATCAGTTCGTCCATGAGCGTTACCTTGGCCGGATATTCGTACTGCCAGTACTCGATCGTTACTTTCTCCTGCACACCGCTTTCGGATACCGCGGAAGCGGACGGAGAAGCGGATCCGCTTGCTCCCGCGGACGACGCGGATCCGGAGTTACCGGTGTTGCCCCCGCCGCAGGCGGCGAGCAGCAAGGCTGCGGCTGCAAGTATGGATAGCGGTTTGAATGGTTTGATATTCATGATCATGATCGGACGATCTCCTTGGATTCGGTTTCGGATTGGGGAATGGACGGCTCCAGACGAAGCAGCTTTCTCGCGTTGTTGCCGAAGATCGCTTCGATCTCCGGATCGGAAAAACGAAGATCGCGGGCGACGCGCGCTTGATCCTGCAAATACCGATAGTTATAGCCTCTGGGAAAACCGAGCGAATCGGTTCCGAATAGGATACGCTCGGGACCGATCAGCTCGTAGGTTTTCCGGAACAGCGTTTCGAGTGTCAGCTCGTAAGGCATCCAGCGAACCCATTGATTCGAGCCGGACGTGTCGACGTAGATATTCGGGCAGCTCCAGCAAAGATGCAGAAGCTCCTGAAAGTAACCGCAGCCGAAATGCGGAATAATAAACGGAATGTCGGGATATCGGCGGGCTACGTTGAAAATCGCGAGCGGATTGATGTTCAAATGCGACACGATTCCGCCCGCGTGCCCCAACAGGCCGAAGTGGATGAGGACAGGCAAGCCGCGTTCGGCAAGTATTTTCCACACCGGCGTCAACGCTTCGTCGTCGAACGGTACCGGCGTGAGTGGCCCGAACAGTTTGTACCCTCGAAGACCAAGTTCGTCGACTGCCCTTCTCAGTTCTTCCGCGGCGTCCGGCCGCTCGATCGGATGGGAGGCGAAGCCGGTAAAACGGTTCGGATAAGCCGCAATCTGCACGGCGAGCTCTTCGTTTGACCAGCCGGTCAGGAAATTGAGTCCGCCGATGCCGTACCGGTCGAGTTCGTCTTTCCAGCGTTCGACGAGTGGACGGCTCGCCTGAGCGTCGTCGGCCTCTTCCGCCGGAAGATCCCAGGTAAGACGCATCCGTTCGGACCGCTCGCTGGCGTATTGGGTAATTTTTTCGTGTTGGTCGTACAACTTTGGGTAGTTGTAAGGCAAATGTCCGTGAATGTCGAAAACGTTGAAACCGGGTCTGAACACGTTCATTCCTCCTTAAGCCCGTCTGGCGGCGGCTTCCCCTGCGGGATGATTCGCATGGCGAATCCGTTCGGTTAGGATAATATCAAGCATCTCGAGCTTGGAAGCCAATGCGGCATTCGCCCTTTCGGTCCACTCTTCCGCCTGTTTTCGCGCCGCCTCCTGATCCGCGAGCGCCCGCCTTAGCTCCTCCGGACTCGGACCGCCCGGGATCGAACGGATTCGGACGAAGTGCTCCGGATCGAGCGCTTCCCTGAGCTCGTCGGCCGTCAGTGAAAGCGATCGTCCGACGATGTCCTCCGCAGCGGCGTTGAGTCCTTCCACTGTCAATTCCCGAACCGAAAGACCAGATGCGATCGCGGCTCGCACGAGCGTCGCGACGATTGCGTGAGCGGTGCGGAAGGAGAGACCCTCCTTGCGAACCAACGTATCCGCCAGCTCCGTAACGGTCGCAAAGCTCGTCTCCGCCCTTCGGCGCAAAACGTCCTTGTCGACCTCAAGCGTCTCGATGATTCGCGCAAGAAGTCGGTAAGACGAATCCAGCGTCCGAAGCGTCCGCCACGCATAGGGCTGAAGATCGTCCTCCGTATCCACGATATCCCCAAAAGGCGTGTTATGAACCATCGCGAGCACCGTATTCGCATCCCCGACGCAGCTCGAAAGCAGCGACCTCAAGTGCTCGACCGAGACCGGATTCCGTTTTTGCGGCATGATCGAGCTGATCTGGACGTAGGGCGCTGCCACCTTGACGACGGCAAATTCCTGGGTCCCCCAGAGCAGCAGCTCCTGGACGAAGCGGCCGAGATTGACGGCGGCAAGCGATGCCGACGAGGCGATCTCGAGGACGTAATCCGCCCCGCTAACCGCGTCGTACGCATTCGCAATCGTTCCGTCGAAACCAAGCAGTTCTGCGGTCCTCTCCCGATCGATCGCGAATCCCGTCGTCGTCATCGCGGCCGCCCCCAGGCTGCTGCGGTTGCAATTGGCATAGGCGGCACGCAGGCGCCGGACGTCACGGGACAACGAATCCGACACCGCCGCGATATAATGCCCCAAGGTCGTCGGCTGTGCCTGCTGCGTATGCGTGTAGCCGATCATCAGCGTCTCCGCGTGTTCCTCGGCGAATGCGATAAGCCGCTGCTGCAGCTCCAGCGCGGAGTTCAGGACGCTCAGCAGCTTGCTCCGCAAGACGATCCTGTAAATTGCAATCCCCATGTCGTTGCGGCTGCGGGCAAGATGCAGATAACCTGTCGGCTCCCCGCCTATTTGTGCCAGCTCATGCTCCACCTCGAAAAACAGATCCTCGAATTCGCCGGTGTAACGGCCGTTCTCCAGTTTCTCCAGATCGAGCTCCTGGAGCGCCTTCGCAATGATCGCCGCCTCCGGTCCGTTTACGAGCCGCTGCTCGTAGAGCATAATGAGATGCGCCTTGCTGACGGCGATCATCGGTCGCAGCAATTCCTTTTTGGCCTGTTCGTATGACGGCTCGAGCACGACCTCCGCGTAGGTTTTTCCAGGGAAGGCGCTTCCCTCCTCCCGGCGCCGGTCTTTCGCATCCAGCATCGCTCTTCGCTCCTATCCGCATGATCCGGCCGACCCAAACAAAAAGGAGACCTTCATCCCTCGAGGGATTCGGTCTCCAGTTGTCTGGTAGAAGCCTTATTATTCCAATAAAACCTACTTGTTTGGTTTTATTTTTAACATGTTAGCACCGGTACTCCCGGAAAGTCAATGGCTTTCACAATCAATAATTGCTATGGGTCAATTTGATTTTTTTATAGGAACCCGGACGGCGAGACGCTTGAGACGCTGAAAGTGAAGAACGACTTGCACGGTGTTCCCACCTGCGCCGTATCGTTACCGCACCGGACAAGCACTCGTTTTCCGAGATCCGCATTGGGCAACCGGGATGGACATCTTTGCGTTAACCTTAAGTGCGATCCTGAACGATCCGATTTTCTTTGACAGACATTTAAGGAGGTCAAGCCGGGGTAAGAGGATCGCTCCTCAGGCGAAAGACATCACCGTAATTAAATTCGGCGATGTCTTTCTTGCGATTCAGCTACACAAACTTCAAAATCTACTGTTCGAATTTTTTCGTTTTTCTGCCGGCAGCATGGCCTCGATTACGTCCCAATGCTCAGCGATCTTTCCGTCCTCTACGCGGAACAAATCGTAGAAAGCAGTATGTTGACCATCAAATAGACCTTCACTCACGGTAAGAACAAAATCGCCTTGTCCGATTACTTGATGGACATGAGTATATTGAAACTCAATATTTTTCTTTTTCATATTCTCAACTGGACTATATTTCTGATGCTGCTCTTGAATATCGCTGCGATAATCGCCACACGCAGGCAACAGGCAGACCGTTCGACTTGACTGAGAAAATTGTTGCAAATAAAAATGGGATTGGTTATTATGGATATAAAGAGTCTATATTATCTACTTTTGAGGAGGAGGAGGGAGCATGCAATTTTCCAAAAGCACCGATTATGCCCTGCACGCTGTGGTTCACTTGGGACTATCAGAAAGATGCCGGAATATCGGGATTAAGGAGCTGACCGGGGCGCTTGGCGTTTCGGAAAGCTATTTATCCAAAATCATGTCCAAGCTGAGGCAGGATGGCATTGTGCGCGCTGTGCCAGGGGTAAATGGCGGCTATGAGCTTGCCAGACCAGCCGATAAGATTACTTTTTTAGATGTTATTCAAGTAATTGAAGGGAGACAATCGTTATTTTTATGCTCGAACTCGTATTCAAAACAGCATCAGTTGCTAATCGGTCAAGGAATTGCAGCGACCGATCAACAACGTACAGAAACAAAGGAATGTTTGATTGAGAAAGTGATGAACGGCGCTGAGCAGCATTTGCGCCAGTACTTGCAGGAACGTACGATCCAGTCCGTATTGGATGAGGCTTTCCATCGTTGCAATCGGAAGGCAAGCAAGAAGTAATACACTTCTTGCGTTCTAATTATGGATATTAAAGATCCGTTATAGGGGTTATTGTGATGGAAAACTTTGATGTGGCTGTTATCGGCGGCGGGCCGGTTGGGTTAAATACGGGATTACTCCGAGCGAATTTCGGCGAATTGCAAAAGAGGAGATCAGCGACTACCCTTCCGTTTCTATCGTAGCAGATGGCGGCGATATCGATTACTGGAGACGATAGACGTTTTCAGATTGAGACGGAGCAAGGCCAAACTTTGGCAAGCCGAAAAATCTTGTTCGCCGTTGGCTTGAAGGACCGGCCGCCGACGATTCCAGGGTTGAAGGAGGTCTATGGAAAAAGCGCCTTTGTTTGCCCGTATTGCGATGGCTGGGAATTAAGGGATAAACCGCTGGTTATCATCACAAGAGGAAACGATCTTATGCATTTCGCTCCGCTCATATCCGGGTGGACGAATCGGTTTACCGTTTCAAGCCGGATTTAGTGATAGGATCAAGGTTATATTCTGGGCATCTATAGCGCCAAAGATGCGGTATCGCCATTGCATCAGGCCATTACCGCAGCGCGTCAATGGGCGCATTTATTGCCGCTGTGATCAACAATGAACTTAATTTGGAAGCCTGGAGGAAATAGGGATGAATGACTTATCTAACTTGAAGCGCGGTCCGATTATGTTCGCGATGATAGTCGGCATGTTCGTCGCCGCGTTAAACGAGACACTGATGGGAAATGCGATGCCGGAATTAATGAAATCATTTGACGCTTCTGCAAGTACGGTTCAGTGGCTGACTACGGCGTATTTGCTTGTCGTGGGTGTGCTCGTTCCGGTGACCGCCGTATTGCAGCAATGGTTCACGACCCGGCAGATGTTTCTTTCGTCCATGAGCTTGTTTTTCGTCGGCACGCTTACTTCTGCTATATCGCCGGACTTTGGCGTGTTGCTGGCAGGTCGCATTATTCAAGCCATTGGCACGGGGATGCTGCTACCGCTTATTATGAACGTCATTATGGCCATCTATCCAGCGGATAAACGCGGCGGCGCCATGGGGATGTTAGGACTCGTCGTGATGTTCGCTCCGGCCATCGGTCCGACGATTTCGGGGCTAATTGTAGATGGGCTTTCGTGGCGCTGGCTGTTCTATCTGGTCATGCCGTTTTCTCTGCTTTCTATTTTAATTGGCGCGGCCGTTATGAAAAATGTGTCTGAAGTGACCAGACCCAAAGTGGATATTTTATCGATCTTGCTGTCGACGATTGGCTTCGGGGGCGTAGTCTACGGGTTCAGCAGCGCTGGGGAGAAAGGCTGGTCGGAGCCGCTGGTCATTTGGGCCATTGTGGCGGGAATCCTCGCCTTGGGATTGTTTATATGGCGGCAATTGCTGCTTAAAAACCCCGTTATGGATTTGCGAGCCTTTCGTTATCCGGTTTTTGCGCTTGTTGCTGTTCTGATGTTTGTATTATTGATGACATTTTTCTCTTCTGCCATTATGCTTCCGATGTTTATGCAGGGCGTGCTGTTGATGACGGCCTTCAAGTCTGGTCTTGTCCTGCTGCCTGGAGGAATATTAAATGGGCTTATGGCTCCGGTCTCCGGCAAGCTTTTCGACAAGTTTGGCCCCCGCGTTCTTGTGATTCCGGGACTCGTCATCACTGTGGCTTCGCTGTGGTTGTTCACCCGATTTGGTGAAACCACAACGACAGGATTTCTGATTGCCGCACACATGACGCTCATGGTTGGTACCGCACTTGTGATGATGCCCATCCAGACGCTGGGATTAAATCAACTGCCCAGTCATTTGCATCCGCACGGGACAGCGATTCTCAATACGTTGCAGCAGGTTTCCGGCGCAATCGGAGTTGCTTTGTATATCAGTCTGATGTCGAGCGGACAAAAACAGTATATGAGTGGTGTGAGCGATCCGGAATCTCCCTTCGAAATCGTGAAGGGATTGAGCGTTGGGATTAACCAGGCGTTCTGGTTCGGTGTTATCATGGCCTGTATTGCGCTTGCGATCGGTCTTTTCCTGCGAAAAGGAAAAGCGCATGAACCGGAACAGGGAGCTGCATAATCTGTCTTGATCTTTAAGAATAGGGAGACGAATAAAAAAAGCGAGGTGTGCCCAGTGAATGAATTTTTTCATGCATCAAAATGGGAAACGGCGTGGAAGGAAGATGAGAATACCATCGCAAGCAAGATGAGAATAGCGGGAATCGATCCTGCCCGCTCCTTTGACACGAAGGCCAAAACGTTTGACGAGCAATCATTTAACGAGGAGGGAAGAAGACGCAGTAAACGAATTATGAACTGGCTGGAGGGACAAGGCGTTCGCTTTGAGGCATCTTCCATACTGGATATTGGCGCTGCCTCCGGCGTATTCACTGTCCCGTTTGCAGAACATGGCGCTCGGATAACAGCCATTGAGACCTCGCCTCCGCTGATTGAGCTGCTGCAAGACAACACCGCAGACTTTGAACTTGGCCAAGTGCAGATTGTAGGGGAGCGCTTCGAAGACATCGATGTGCAGGCCCGAGGCTGGAAGCAGGCATTCGATCTGGTCTTCGTCTCCATGTGCCCCGTTATTCACGATTGGGACAGTGTGGAGAAAATCCTGCAATGCGCGAGCCAGTTCTGCTACCTCAGCATGCCGGCAAGTCCTGCGGAGCATAGCCTTGTAAAAGAAGTGTGGCCGCTGCTTTCCGGACAGCCGTTCCACCCGAAACATATGGTGTGGGGATATTTGCAGCATTTGCTGTATTTGAAAGGATATGCGTATCAATCGCTCGTGACTCGGGAAACGAAAACCAAAGAAATTACATCAGCAGAAGCGTTGCAAGAAGCCATGACCTGGCTTCGCAATCATCGTATGCCTGTTGATGAGCGCAGTCAGAACATCGTTGCCGACTATTTGGCGCAAGCCTATCCATCTGGCAAGGTTGTTATTCAAGAGGGCGGACGCTTTGGCAAAGTCCTGATTCGACTGCAGGATCAGAGCATGTATGACTAAATGAATAACAAGCGATTCTAACACAATTGGGAGGATATACACCATGCGAATTGATATATGGTCGGACTTTGGCTGTCCCTTTTGCCTCATTGGGAAAACGAAATTTGAGCAAGCGCTGCGCCAGTTTGCAAAGCGAGAGGAAGTTGAAGTGACATACCGAAGCTTTCAGCTTGATCCTCATGCGAAGAACCGAACGTTGAGCGTTCAGCAGCTTGCCATGGAAAAGGGAATGTCTGTCGAGCAAATGAAAGCCAAGCAAGCGCAAGTAGCCGGAATGATCAAACAAGAAACGGGCCTGATCGCCAATTATGATCCTGTGGTGATTTCCAATACGTTTGACGCGCACCGTCTCGTTCAATTTGCATCGCAAGCGGGAAAAGGCGCGGAAATAACAGAGCAGCTTTTTCACGCCTATCTCTCGGAATCTTTAAATGTAGCCGATCATCATGTGCTTGTTGCTTTGGGCAAGAAGGCCGGACTTTCTGAACAGAAAGTTTCCAATATGTTGAGATCCGATGCCTATAAGGATGCGGTTCAAGCAGATATGGCGGAAGCTCGCAAACTCAAGATTTTAAGCGTACCTGCGTTTGTGTTTAATAACAAATATGTGATTAGCGGCGCACAGTCTGAGGGTGTATTTTTAAATGCGCTGCATACCATATGGGAAGAAGAAAGGAGTGAGCTGCAGGTGAAATCATGGGGCCATGCCGAAGGGAATAACAGTTGCGAGAACGGTTCTTGTGATGTTTAAATGATGGATAATATTACATCAGTTTCCGTCCAGATCAATACCGATGACCATGTCGCGCCGTCTTATCATAAGTAGGGCGAAATTTTGAGCTGTCAATCCTTACGGGGGTGGAAATTTCTGTTTTTTTCTCTAACAGTTGCGGTTCGAGGGTCAAATAGCCCGCAGGAGACCCTCCCTTGCTGCTTCTATGAAAGATAACATGATGGGTGAAAGCCACTTGTCTTTATGCCATGACATCTGTGTATACACGTGAAGGTCTGGAATTTGCCATGGAAGAGCAACAAGTTCGCCCCGGTCAACTTCGGCTTCCACTACGATTTCGGGAAGAAAGGCAATGCCGATTCCCGAAATTGCGCATTGTTTAATGGCTTCAGCACTTTGAAACTCTAAATACGTAATACTATCAATGCCCTCTTTCTCAAATGACCGGTCAAACATGGTTCGATAGGGACAACCCTTTTCATTCGTCAGGAACACTTCTCCGTGAAAATCATCCAGCTGCAGCACCGTTCGTTTTGCGAGCGGGTGGTCTGGAGCGGCGAAAAGGCGGAAAGTTTCTTCCAGTAGAGGCTCCACTGCAAGTCCGCTTGAGCGAAGGGGCTCGTCCAACATGAAGACGACATCGGCAGTTCCCTCAAAGAGTGCTTGCTTGAGCTCCTGATTGGGAACGGAGCGGAAGATCAGACGAACTCCCGGATGCTGCGAACGAAATCGTTGAAAGACAGCCGGAAGCCGGTAGACGCAAATAACTTCGTTAGCACTGATCGTTAGGGTGCCGCTTAGCACTTCATTGTCGTGAACGGCGCTGCGAGCTTCGTCCAATTTATCCAGAACACTTTGGATCTGAGTTAAAAAGCGCTTACCCGCATGTGTGAGAACAAGCTGCTTCCCCAAGCGGTCAAAGAGACGAACGCCAAGCTCATCCTCCAACGCTTTGATTTGCATCGTGACGTTGGAGGGGACGTAGTTCAACGCTTCCGCAGCCCGACTGAAATTTAAAGTTGATGCAACCGTACGGAACGTAATCAGTTGGCGCAATTCCATCCTACGATTCCCCCTTAACTTTCAATATTATTGAATACTAAGTTGAATTTCATTCACTTTTATTGATGGTACCACGGGTGTATATTAAGTTCAAGAAATACATGCTAAACGAATGATTTCATTTTGAAGGGAGCGACTATACGATGGATTATGATATTTATCATTTGGGTGACGTAACCTTGCAATCGGGAGTGACGTTACCGAGCGCTTTTCTTGCTTATAAGACTTATGGAAGATTGAATGAAAAGAAAGATAATGTCATCGTCTATCCAACGGCTTTTGGCGACCAGCATGTTCAGAATGAATGGTTGATTGGTAGTGGCATGGCACTGGATCCGCAAAAATATTTCATCATCGTTCCAAATCTGCTGGGCAACGGATTATCTTCGTCTCCTAGCAACACGCCTCCGCCATTCGACCGGGCTAATTTTCCGCAGGTAACCATCTATGACAACGTTAAATTCCAGCATCGGCTGGTGACTGAAAAATTCGGCATTCAAAAGATCGCTCTCGTCGTTGGATGGTCCATGGGAGGCATTCAAGCATTCCAATGGGGAGCAAGTTATCCAGACATGGTGGAACGAATTGCGCCTTTCGCCGGCGTTGCCAAGACTTGGCCCCAAACGTATGTGGTCTTGGAAGGCATGAAAGCTCCGCTCATGGCTGCAGTCCGCTTCGATTCAAGCAAACTAAACCAGTTGACTTCTGCGGACATGCGTGCCGTTGGCCGTGTCTATGCGGGATGGGGCGTATCGCAGGCGTTTTACAGAGAGGAACTTTATCGTGAGCTGGGATTTGACTCCTTGGCGGATTTTATGGTCGGCGTCTGGGAAGATAGCTTTATGCAGATGGATCCGCACAATGTCCTAGCCATGTTATGGACAGGACAAAATGCAGATATTAGTGCAAACCCCTCATATAACGGAGATTTCGATAAGGCGCTCAAAAGCATTAAAGCGCTTGCTTGCATCATGCCAGGGAGCACTGATCTCTTCTGCCCGGCGGACGATAACGAATACGAGGCTGAGCTTATACCTAATGCTATTTTTAATCCTATAGAGTCGATCTGGGGCCATTTTGCCGGTCGCGGAATCAACAGTGCCGATAATAAATTTATTGATGACAATCTGAAACGCTTGTTGGCGCTTAGTACAAACGGATAGATTATCCTTAACGCCATTCTGGCATGTTTTCAGGTGGGAAATATGCAAATCGTCCAATACGACAAGGAGCCGACTGTAGATAATCGTTCGTCTGAACAAGCAGGGGGCGATGCTTCCCGTAAGGTCCAGTTGCAGGAACGTCCTAATCTGACTGTGGAAGAGGCTCGTGCCGTATTAGGGCTAAACTTCCCAGCCCCATCTTGGCTGGCAGATTACAAGTACGTCAACACAGTCATTCATGGCAATAACATGGCGGAAGTACAGTTCAATAAAGGTGAGGAAACGGTTAACTTCCTCATTTCCAAGGGTGGCGATAACGGCATCGGTACCACAGGCGAAGTGAAAAAAGAAGTAATCAAGGGAACCACGGTTTACTTCGCAAACGGGATTGCAATTTGGGAGCACAATGGCTTTACGGTAGAACTGTATACACAAAACGATTTTGATACGGCGACACTGGGCAAAATTATTGAAAGCTTCAAGGTTGGCGCACCTCTGAAGAAGGAAGAAATCGAGAAAGCAAAGGAAAAAATGCAAAACACACCTCCAACAGAAGGTGCTGGCCCGGCCCCAGCTGCTAACTAAAGAGGATGTAAGTCAAACACGATAATTTTTATTAGCGAAGGGATTCCTCTAGGGGGATTCCTTTTTTCTTGGACGCGTCATTTCGAGCCCTTATACGCTTCACTTATGAAATGGCTTGCAAAATATGAACGATCTTCCTTTCCATATCGGAGTTGTCTATCGTCTTCAGATATTCAGGTTTTAGCAGTTGATACTGCTTCATGCAGTAGAAATCCATAATCGCTTGTTTCAAGGTGATATCATACTGAATCGAAAATGACGGCTCGATAAAACGCCGCAGCACAGCGTCATCTTGAACCATAAACAACACGGCATTCAATCTGTTGAAAATCTGTTGCTCCATTCCTAATTCAAAAAATGTTTGTAAGCTTTTATTCCGATTTTGCAGGGCAACGGACAGTTTCTCAAAATGGGGCGGATAAAATTCCTTCAGATCTTGCAAGAATAAATCGGAGATAAACGCGGCACACATCAAGGATTGTAAAAATGTTAACTGAAAACGAACCAAAAAAGAGACGGAATCGTCTTTGACAACGGTGTCAGCCTTCTTCGAGTAATCAATGTAATAATTCACAACTTGTTCGATGATATCGTCTTTGGAGGGAAAGTACTTATAAAGTGTCACTTTGCTGATATCCATATATTTTGCGAGATCGTCGACTTTCAGTTGGCTGAATCTTGTTCTTCTTATAATGGGTTTTATTTTTTCTACATATGCATCTACACTCACGGCTTTTCTCACAGATAAGTGCCTCCCTTTAATGCCTCTCGAACTTATTATAACAAATTTGCTGATTTTCATGTATTGAATTTATTAAGTGAACAAAATTAATAAAATTAGTTTACTTAGTTAAACGATTGCTATATAATCGTTTCTGTACCTAATCATCCGATTGCGGATTAACCAAAGGGAGGACGATTCAAATGGAACAATTCAGTAAGGGCAAATTCTCCGGCAAAAAGGTCGTGATCACGGGAGGCAGCAGCGGAATCGGCCTTGCGACGGCGAAGTTGCTAGTGGACGAAGGGGCACACGTTCTGATTACTGGACGTACTCAGGCAACGCTGGATGCGGCTCGTGAACAACTCGGCAACAACGCAATCGCGGTCTTAAGCGATGCCGCCTCATTGAAGGATATCGCCGCGTTAGCCGATCGAGTGAAGGCTGAATTTGGAACGATAGATGCCCTGTTCGTTAACGCTGGTGTCACGGGGTTTGTCCCTTTCGATTCAACGACCGAAGAAACGTACGACGAGATATTTACAATCAACGCCAAAGGGCCGTACTTTACCGTACAAAAACTCGCTCCACTCCTGAGCACAGGAAGCGGGGTAGTACTTACGACTTCAATCGTGAACGTAGTGGGTCTCCCCATGCTCAGTACGTATGCAGCTAGTAAAGCGGCGCTGCGCTCCATGACTCGAAGTCTGGCACGCGAGTTATTGCCTCGAAATATTCGCGTCAACGCAGTCAGTCCCGGCGTCATTGACACAGGTATCATGGAAAAGTCAATGCCGAAAGAAGCGGCCCAACAGACAAAGGCACAGATGAGACAGCAGATCCCGATGTTGCGTTTGGGCGATCCAGTCGAGGTCGCCAAAGTCGTAGCATTCCTGGCATTTGACGCCACCTATACCACCGGGGCTGAGATACCTGTAGACGGAGGCGGCTCCCAGATCTGATCACTCTCCGTTCGCAATTGGCTCAGGGCGAGAATACCATACGGACAATCCGGTTCCACGACTACGGCGAACCGACCGATGTGTTGCGTTTGGAGGAGGCGGCAATCCCAGAACCGGGTCCGGGACGCATTCGCGTAAGGGTGCGCGCTTGCGGGTTAAATCCGGTTGACTGGGCGATGTGCCGAGGACACTTTGCCGGTCAACTGCCGTTGCCTCGCGGGATTGGTCTGGACGTGTCCGGGATTGTAGACGCGGTTGGAGAGGGCGTAACCGATGTCGCCATCGGCGATGCCGTTCTGGGCGCCGCCGATTTCATGGGCGGATCGAGCGCCGGTGCGTCCGACCGAGCGATCATGTACTACTGGTTCCGCATGCCGGCCGGACTCGACTATGTACAGGCTGCAGCACTGCCAATGGCGGTCGAAACCGCTTACCGGGGGATTGATACTCTCGGGGTGAGTTCGGGCCAGACCGTACTCGTGCACGGAGCCGGCACAACGGTAGGCTTCGCCGCCGTCCAGATCGCCCTCATGCGCGGTGCCCGAGTGGTCGCAACCGCTGGTACTGCCTACGCCGACAAACTCCGCGCCATGGGGGCGATGGTGACCTCGTACGGTGATGGAATGGTCGAACGAGTGACCGAACTGGCGAAGCAGCCGGTTGATCTCGCCCTGGATACCGCACCAATCAGCGGTTCATTGAAAGATCTGGTCCAAATCGTCAATGGGCATCCTCAGCATGTCCTAACCGTCAGCGATTTCGCCGCAGCCGCTGAACTTGGCGTTCGCGCCAGCTATGGAGAATTACATACCGCACGTTATGACGTTGTCGGCGACTTCGCCCAATACGCAGCAGACGGCAAGTTCACGATTCCGGTCGCCAAGACTTTCGCACTCGACGCATGGCGTTCAGCTGTCGAAATCAGTCAGAGCGGGCGTGCCCACGGCAAATTGATCCTCCTGCCCGACTCCGACTGATGAGCACATATAACCGATGAAATTCTGAATGAAGGAGGACATGCATTGAGTAAGAACCAACGAGAACATATTGCACTGATTACAGGCGCAAGTAACGGGATCGGGTTGGCATTGACCCGGAAAATGCTGTCGGAGAACTGGCAGGTGGTTGCTTTAAACCGGTCGGATTTTCCGGCGGACGACAGATTCCTCCAAAATCATCTCAAGGACGGACGGCTCCGAGCCTATAAAGTGAAGGATCTCGCCGATTATGACAGCTTGAGACACTCTTTGGAAGAAATCAAAAGCAAGGAACAGCGGATCGATATTTTGTTCAACAACGCCGGAGGAGGCTTAAGTGAGCTTCGTTATTCGAAACAAGGCCGGGAATTGCATTATGAATTGTTGACGGTCGTTCCTTATATTATTCTGATGGAATTAAAGGAGCTGTTGAAGAACGGCAGCTTAAAAACGGTGATTAACACTTCGTCGCAGGTGTTTAGATTTACGAAGGAGTTTACGATCGAAAAATTGGAGCATCCCAAAACCTTCCGCAAAATGTATGGACCCTATGCGACTTCAAAGCTGGCTCTTTCGTTGTGGACCCAAGCCGTCGCACCGCAGCTTGCCAAGGAAGGCATCAAGATCCGCAGCGTTGACCCGGGCATTAACAACACGCTAAGAAAAGGAAAAGATTCCGGACTGACCGCAGGGTTTGAACTGTTTATGAAGTTTTTTTCCTCTCCGCCTACACATGGAGCCAGCCTATTATATGAGGGAGCTCTGGGCAAAAACAGCAATGAGACCGGCGTGTTTCTGTTCAAAGATCGAATTGCGGACTTGAAATTTACAGAACATGCGCAGCATGTGCTGGAAAAAATCTCCGATATCTATAGCCATGAATTTCTTGGCGGGAGTGTTCAACGATAACGCAGAAAAATAGATCATGAGGCCACCGCAAATGAATTAACCGGGTGGCCTCATCCCGCCCGGTTAGGCTATAATCAGAGGAATTAATGGTCCACAGGCTCCGTGGATGATTGCAATTTGACTTTGTTCTTGGAGGTCGGCAGCATGAACGCTCCTTCCGCAGACCGTGTCAAGATCGCGCCAGGTTTCTGGACTAGCCTGAGGGGAATAGGGGTAGAACCCATTGATGTAGCACGCCAAGCACGTCTACCGCTAACCGTCATCACCGAACCGTTAGTCACAACCGCCCAATATTTTTCGATCTGGCAAGCCTATTCCGAACTAGTCGGGGACATCGCTACGGGAATCGTCAAGCTTGCGACCGCGTACGAGACAGCTCAGTATCCGCCGGATGCTTTGGCGACCTTTCACGCTCGCGACTACCGGGACGCGCTGAACCGAATGGCGCGCTATAAGCAAATGTGCCCTCCGGAAAACTTGAAGATTCAGGAAGAAGACGAGCAATGCTCGATTGAATTGGAATGGCAGCATGCCGAGCTACCCGGACCGCCGGTGCTTGTCGGCATTACGCTCGCCTATCTGCTTGAGCTCGGGCGTCGGGGAACCGGTCATCATCTGAAGGCACATTCCGTCGAATCCCTAAACCCCATGGGCGATGTTGAAGCCCTTGAAAGTTATTTCGGCTGCCGCGTACGGACGGGGACGGATCGCAATCGGCTAACGCTGATCCGCGAAGATCTGGACCGCCCCTTCACGTCGTACAACAAAGAACTTCTCGAGATTCTGACTCCCGCCTTGGATCGTACGCTGGAACAACGACAGAGCCAGCTCACCGTGAGCGCTAAGGTGCAGTGGATCCTGTCTCGATGCCTGACTCGAGGGAGAATCGACATCCAAACCGTAGCCTCCGAGTTGGGGATGAGCGAGCGCACCTTGCAGCGAAGGCTGACGGAAGAAGGCGAAAGCTTTAAACAGTTGCTGGCGAAAACGAGGCGGGAGATGGCTGTCGCTTACTTGGCAGACCCTGCGCTGGAGATCAAAAAGGTTGCTTTTCTCGTCGGCTACGAGGACCAAAATTCGTTTTATCGCTCGTTCCGCTCATGGACAGGGGAGACTCCCGCCAATTGGCGCGTCGCGCAAGAGAATTGGCGCTCCGTGTTAGTTACCGAGTAGGCGAAACGATGTATCATAATCCCTATCCTGAACATAAGGAGTGCAGGCAGATGGATATGGGATTGAAGAATAAAACAGCTTTAGTAACGGGATCAACTAGAGGCATAGGAAAAGCGATTGCCTTTGAACTTGCCAGGGAAGGCGTTCATGTTCTCATAAATGGTCGTAACAACGATGACGTAGAGCGCACGGTAGCTGAGATCCAAGCGGCGTTCCCGGAAACGGAACCTCGAAATGCAACCGCCGATCTCGTCGATGCTCAGCAAAGAGAAGCATTATTCGAGAATTTCCCCCACGTCGATATCCTCGTCAACAGCATGGGGATCTATGAGATCATGTCCTATGACAACGTAGACGATGCCGTATGGGAGAAGTACTTCCGCACGAACTTTCTCGCCGCCAACGCCTTAACCAAGTTTTATTTGCCTTCCATGCTGAGTCGCGAATACGGCCGTATTATCTTCATCGCGAGTGAGGAAGCCGCCATGCCTTCCGGACAGATGCCTCAATACGGTGTAACTAAATCCATGTTGTTGTCATTGTCCAAGAGCTTGTCCAAGCTGACCCGCGGCGCCGAAGTTACAGTGAACACGATCCTGCCGGGACCGACCCTCTCCGAGAACGTGCAACAGATCATCGAGAGCATTTATTCGAACGAAGAGATGACCTTCGAGGCTAAAGAGAAAGACTTTGTGACGAAGAACCTGCCTCAATCCGAAATCCAACGATTTATCAGACCAGTGGAGATCGGCCGCTTGACTGCTTTCATTTGCAGCCCGATGGCCTCCGCCTTCAAAGGATCCCCGATCCGCATAGATGGGGGAATGGTACCGACAATATTTTAACATCACGAGGTTGCCGCGGAATAGAACGGGCAACCTCGTTAAACAATGCCAATTAGTCCGGACTATGCAGTCTAGTAGAAAGCTCCTGAAATAATGTTCATGACTCATTACCCTTCTAAGCCATATTTCCAGCGGAAGGGCGTCGGGTTTTCGTTCACTTCTCGGAGGTATAACTCAATGCGTTGTTTCAATTCCTCTTTGGACTGAACTCGAAGATGACGAAGTACCTGTTTGGTCATCTTCGCAAAAAAACTTTCAATCACATTCAGCCAGGAACCGTGCTTGGGGGTGAATACAAACTCGAAACGTTCCGGGCGCGTCTGCAAGTAGTCATTGGTCTCCTTTGAGATGTGCGCCGAATGGTTGTCTAATATGATTTGTATGCGTAACTCCGGGCTGTAATGGGCATCCAATTTTTTGAGGAAGTCGACGAACTCGCAGCTGCGATGCCGCTCTTCGACCGAGCCGATGACTTCGCCCGTGACCAAATCAATACCTGCCAGCAAACTAAGCGTGCCATGCCGCTTGTACTCGGAGTCGCGGCTGATCGTCGGATGCTCTCCAGGAACTGGAGGTAAATCCTCGGCGGTATTGCCGATTGCCTGAATCCCGGGCTTCTCGTCGTAGGATAAGTACACGTCGCAGAGCGGTTTCAGTTCTTCATTTTCCAAGATGTACTCGACTTGCTGGTACACGCACAAGACTTCGGCGCGCTTGGCGTCAAAGTCGGGATCGCGGCGCTCCAGGTAATAACGGACTTTGTGTGGTTGTAAGTCATGGGCGTTCAGCAGACGAAACACGCTGCTGGGCGACATGCTGGAGAGGCACTCATGGCCTGCAGAAGCCGCATGACTCCGTACGTGCTGAGCCAGTAGACGTTGCGTCCAGACTTCATACGAGTAGCCCAATTCCTTCGGCTTCTGACAGGCCAGTGAAATGACCCACGCCTTGGCTTCGGGAGTGACAACAGCCGGACGCCCGGAACGCTGCTCTTCGCCTAAAGCGGCCTCCGGCCCGAGTGTCAGCGCTTTATCAACGCAACGATTGACCTTCGGCACCGTGGTCCCAAGCGTCTCTGCAATTTTGGGAATGCTCAGACCGTCGGCATAGTGAAGAAGCATCCGGGCACGTTCTACTCGGCGGTACTCTTCGGAACGGGAGTGACTGATTTTTCGAAGCATCTCTCGATCCATATCGGTAAGCTGCAATTTTTCTTTTTTCGATTGAAATGGCATGTTCTCTCTCCGTTCAATTTCGTTACGAAGAGTATACCACATCTTGCTGGAATATAGTTACATTATTTAGGGGTCGTTATACTAGTACGGACTCATGACAAGAATTTGTTCCGATAAAATCAAAAAGCCGCGATATATGTGGATCTTTTTCAGACTATAAAATACTGGACTATTCGTTCCGAAAGTGGTATATTCGCTCTGAAAGAGCAGATCTTAACGCAACACGTTTTTGTGTGTTTATTCTGGACTAATCGGTTCGAAAATTTCAAAAAAGTGTACGTTGACTGAATGCTACTAGCCAGTTCTGTGGTCAGGGCATTCGGGCACCTTAACGCTATCATTTTTGGACCAAATGGTTCAGAAAAAGTTTTTGCTATTATTGGTATTACATTCGGAATAACCCAGCAGATTGCTCGCCCTGTGATGCTTTCGTCTTTGAACGATTTTATACATAAAGGGGGCAACGAGAAATGAAAAAAACATACTACTGTTGGCCATTGCATTATTTATTGCCTCACTCAATTTACGTCCGTCGATGAACTCGATCGCTCCATGATGATCGTTCAGATTACCGTAACCGCAAGGAGACGTAACTCGGTGGAGTGGAAACAGGGACGTACCGGGCATTTTAATGGAACTGAATTGGAATCATACATAACAAAAAAAGGACTATTCGTTCCCGAAAGAAAATACTGTCTCTGCGTTAAGGGGGTGATCACAATCGGACGTTCCAAAGAGTTTGACAAGGTGGACGTACTTCATAAGGCAATGTTAGTTTTTTGGGAAAAAGGTTACGAAACGACAAGCATACCGGATTTATTAGAAGCCATGAAAATAAGCAGATCGAGTTTGTACGAAACGTTTGTGGACAAAGAGACGCTTTATGTTGAGGCACTGCGTCATTACAAAAAAACACGCGAGTATAAAACAAATCTCTTGGTAAATGCTTCTTCCGCAAAAGCTGGAATACGGCACTATTTTGACTATCATATTGCTTCCGCATTTGATGAAAATTTGCCCAGAGGCTGCTTGATTACGAACGCAACCATTGGCCTGGATTCGCCGGATGAACAACTGCGTAAAATGATACAAGACGGTTTCGAGGAATTGGAACAGGCATTTTATGAGCTTCTCCGGAAAGGACAGCAGACGGGAGAAATCGACCCCAACAAAGATATTAAAGCGCTGTCCCACCTATTGCTGAATCTTAATCACAGCATCAATGTAGTATCCAAGGTGAAAATGGATAAAAAAAAGATTTATGACATGATGAACTCCGTAATGGAGATGCTATGAATATATATATTTTAAAATTATGGGAATGTTCGTCCTGAAAATTAACGTTTATTCGACAAATAAAGGAGTGCTAACAATGAGTTCAATCGAAAGTCAAAAAAATGAAAAAAACCAAATGCCCACGCCCCAAGCTGAGAAGAGGACGATCGAAGCGCCTCCGATTTCTCGAGCCGAGCCGGAATTGGCCGGATTCAGGCACCTCTTTCAGACTGTGGACGGTGTGAGACTGCATTACGTGGCCGGAGGGAATGAGGGCGGTGACGTGGTAGTGCTCCTCGCCGGATTTCCGGAGAGTTGGTACGCATGGCGCAAGATCATGCCGCTGCTCGCTCCGACTTACAAGCTCATTGCATTGGATCTACCTGGACAGGGTGATTCCGACCGGCCGGCGGTCGGCTACGACACGAAGACTCTGGCGATCACGGTGCACAAGTTCCTCGAGCAGCTTGGAACGAAACGATATTTTCTCGCCGCTCACGATGTTGGTGCGTGGGTCGCCTATACCTATGCGGCGTTGTTCGGCGATGAGGTTCGGAGTTTAGCTCTTATGGATGCAGGAATTCCAGGCATCACCTTACCGGACGCTCTGCCAACCGCTCCCGAGCGGGCGTGGCGGACCTGGCATTTCGCATTTCACGCAGTCGCGGATCTTCCGGAAATGCTGATCGCCGGCCGAGAGCGTGAATATCTCGATTGGTTCTTGCGGCGAAAGGCGGCTAACCCGGAGGCGTTCTCAGAGGCCGACATCGAGGAATATCTGCGCGTTTTCAAGAAGCCGGGCGGGCTACGTGCCGGCCTCGCCTATTACCGCGACGCATCCTTGTCCGCTCAACAAAACCGCGAACTATCCGCCATGGGGAAACTGAAGACACCCGTTCTCGCTCTTGGCTCGGATCAGGGCTCCATCGCAGATATGGTCACTCCCCTCAAGGCCTTTGTGCAAGATGTACGGGGAGGTGCAATAAGCTGCTGCGGCCACTTCCTCCCTGAGGAACAGCCAGAAGTGGTAGCTGAAGAACTGACGGCTTTTTTCAATCTCGGTTGAAACCGTCAAGCCGTACTCCCGCACGATGCTTGCTCTAGACTTCCCGCCTTTGTATAACTGAACCGTCTGCTTCTTAAAGTAGCGATCCACTCACCGACTGATGCCTGCTTGCATCATCGGCGTATTCATGATTCCCGCCGGCGGATCGAGCCCGGACAAGCCCGCTTCCGGCCCGACGGCCTCTCCTGCGATCAGAGCAGGGGAGGCCGTTTTATTTTCGCCGATGAGCCCGGCCCAATGATGGCCGCTTACTGTACAAGTGCCGTTACAGGAGATACTCGTCCGCTAATACAATGGGGATAAATGTCGGCCGCCCGACCCGAAAACGGAGGTGATGGGATGCAGAAGACAGGTCATCGATCAAAGGCGGGCGTCCGCGGAAGCAAGGAAGGCTATCGAAAAGGCTGGGACGACGGCTACCATCTCGGCATGTGCGAAGCGATCGTTCGCCGCACGCCGGGCTACGCGTCGCCCCCGAAAAATTTGCGGGTGCTGTATATTCCGCAAGGCTTCGAATCGGTCGACCGCGGCGTCATCGAGGGGCTGTCGCAAACCGTGTCCGCCCTCATCGTCGGAAATGCCGAGACGATGGCGGATCAGGCGCGGGAACACGCTCCCGATCTCGTTTTGGTGATGAACGGGCTTCACGTTTTTCCCGCCGATCATTTGGAGCAGGTGGCTCGAATACGCGCAATGGGGTGCCGGACGGCGATCTGGTTTGCCGACGATCCTTATTTTACGGTGGAAACGGCGGAAATCGCGCCGCATTACGACTGGGTGTTTACGCATGAGCTCAGCTGCGCGGACTGGTATCGAAGCCTCGGCTGCGCGAATGTCCATTACCTGCCGCTCGCGGCGAGCAGTGCCTGTTATCGACCCGCTCATGTCGAACCGCAATACCGCAGCGACGTTTGCTTTATCGGCACGGCGTTTCCGAACCGGGCGCTGTTTTTCGACCGGATGGCCGAATTTTTGGCGGGACTGCGAACGGTCATTATCGGGGGCTTATGGGAAACGCGTCTCGCGAACTACTCCCTGCTCCAGGATCGGATTCGCCCCGGCTTCACGTCGCCCGACGAATGCGCCAAATATTACGCGGGGGCCAAAATCGTGCTTAATTTGCACAGGCAGACGGAAGAAGAGAAAAATACGGCGAACCTTCCCGGAAAATCGATCAATCCGAGAACGTACGAAATCGCCGCGAGCGGCGCGCTGCAGCTTACCGACATTCGGGAGGATTTGCCGCTTTATTTTGCGCCGGGGAGGGAAATCGCGGTTTATTCCTCGCCCGAGGAAGCCCAGCACAAAATCCGCTATTACCTGAATCGCGAAAGCGAACGGCGAAGCATGGCCTGGAACGCTCTCGTGCGAACCCGGAAGGAGCATACGTACGCCCACCGGCTGGATCGGCTGCTTCGGGTCGTGTTCGGAGAGGCATAGCCAACCAATCCGCGGAAAGGAGGATGCCGGAGGCGATGGCTAAAAGGAAGCGAAACGAAAGCTTGCCCGATCATGAGCTTGCGTTTAAGAGCCGAAGGAACGAAGGCTACGCAACCGGCCGGCAAATCGGCTATCTTCTCGGGCGATGCGAAGCCGTTCGTCGGCAGGCGCAAGTCGTTCCGGAGCGGAAATGGAATGTGAAAATACTGTACGTAACGTCAGGAAAAGGTTATCCGTACTCGCCGCTTGACGAGGCGATCATCCACGGTTTGCGGGTCGTCGCGCGGGAGGTCGTCGTTTTCGAGCAAAGCCCGGAAACCAAATCAAAGCTCGCCGCGGAAGCACTTGCGCACAAACCGGACCTGGTGCTGGTGCTGGAGAGCCTCCATTTGGATCTTCAATCGATTTACCGCATCCGCCAGGCCGGCATACCGACGGCGGTCTGGTTTGCCGACGACCCTTATTACACCGACATGACGGATAAAATCGCGCCTCATTTCGATTACGTTTTTTCGCTTGAAATGAACTGCCTCGATTTTTACCGCCAGTTGGGCTGCAAGGAGGTTCACTACTTGCCCTTTGCCGCCGACACCCGGAAATTCCGCCCGATCCATCTCGATCTGGTGCTGCGGAAGGATTTTTGTTTTATCGGCAGCGCTTTTTGGAACCGGGTCAAGGCGTTCGACGAGCTTGCGCCGTATTTGGCGGGCAAAAAAAAGTACATTTGCGGACTTTGGTGGGACCGCTTGAAAAATTACCGGCTGCTCGAACGCGATATCGATTTGGGGCGCTGGCTGACCCCGGAGGAGACGGCCCGAATCTACAACGCCTCCAAAGTCGTTCTCAACATGCATCGGGCGCATGACGACGAGACGTACAACTTCAACAGCCGAAAAATTCCCGCGAGCTCGCCCAATCCCCGGATGTTTGAAATCGCGGCATGCGGGACGCTGCAGTTGGTCGACAACCGGGGGGACCTTGGCCGGTTTTACAAGCTGGGCGAGGAGGCGCTCTCATACTCTTCGCTCGGGGAGCTGATCGAAATCAGCGAATTTTATTTGAAGAACGAAAGCAAACGGCAGGAAGTCGCGGTCCGGGCGCTCAGGCGCACGTTGACGGAGCATACGTACCCGAAGCGGCTTGCCCAGATGATGGGCGTCATTTTCGGATGACGGGCGCGATTCTCGGCCCCGAAGGCGGGAGGTGAAACGATGGCGAACCTTCGCAAACGCCGCGCGGCAAAACGGCGGACCGGCAGCGGACGAAAAGCCCGATCGCGAAAAGCGAGGGGAGGGATCCGCTCCGTACGGTCCCCGAGGCTGCCGAAGAAATCGGGTCCGGACCGCGGCCGCCGTCCGGAAAGCGAAGCGGCAACAGCGAGCTCTGCGTTCAACGAAGGCTATAACGAGGGGTTCAACGCGGGCTTCGCCGAAGGCCTGGCGGACGAAGGCCGAGCCGCAAGCTGAACGGCCGCAGACGATTAGCGAACGAAGCCAATACTCGGAAGAAGGAGAATGGTCGATGAGCAAGGTAGCTTTGATCACCGGCATCACCGGTCAAGACGGCGCATATCTGGCAGAATTGCTGCTCGCGAAAGGTTACGTCGTTCACGGCTTGAAACGCCGGAGCTCTCTTTCGAATACGGGAAGAATCGACGGTCTGTACCGGGGAGCGCATGTCCAGGACGCGAAATTCTTTTTGCATCACGGCGACCTGACGGATTCCGCGAACCTGATCCGGATCGTCGCCGAGGTTCGGCCGGACGAAATTTATAACCTGGCGGCCATGAGCCATGTACACGTTAGCTTCGAATCGCCGGAGTATACGGCCAACGCCGACGGCATCGGCACGCTGAGGCTGCTGGAAGCGATAAGGATTCTGGGGTTGACCGGAAAAACCCGATTCTACCAGGCTTCGACGTCGGAGCTGTACGGACTTGTGCAAGCCGTGCCGCAAAGCGAAAAAACGCCGTTCTATCCCCGCAGTCCGTACGCCGCCGCGAAGCTGTACGCTTACTGGATTACGATAAACTATCGGGAAGCGTACGGCATGTTCGCCTGCAACGGCATTTTGTTCAATCATGAAAGTCCGATTCGCGGCGAGACGTTCGTAACGAGGAAAATTACGAGAGCGGCGGCGAGAATCGCCCTCGGGCTGCAGGAACAGCTGCGGCTCGGCAACTTGAGCGCCAAGCGGGACTGGGGCCATGCGAAAGACTACGTGGAAGCGATGTGGCTGATGCTTCAGCAGCCGGAAGCCGAAGACTACGTGATCGCATCGGGCGTAACGACGGAGGTGCGGGAATTCGTTCGGCTGGCGTTCGACGAGCTCGGCATCGAGCTGGAGTTCCGGGGCGAGGGCGAGGGCGAGAAGGGCATCGTCAAGGCGTGCCGCCTGCCGGAGTTCCAGCTTCCGGTCGGCCGCGAAATCGTCGCGGTGGATCCCCGCTATTTCCGGCCGTCCGAAGTGGACCTGCTGCTGGGGGATCCGTCCAAAGCGCAGTCCAAACTGGGGTGGGCGCCGAATTACGACTTGCGGAAGCTCGTAAAGGAGATGGTGGCCGGAGACTTGAACGAAGCCCGGAAAGCGGAGCATTTGAAAGAAGGCGGCTTCGGCGCGGAAATCGACATGGAATAGCCCGGCGAGAGAGGAGGAGCGGGAACGGTGAAAGCGTTGGTCACCGGCATTTCCGGATTTGCGGGAAGTCATTTGGCGGATTATTTGTTGAGCCAGAACGTGGAAGTGTTCGGCATGGTGCGCAGCGGCAGCAAGCTGGAACGGCTTGGGAACGCCATTGGGCGCATTCGGCTTGTGGAATGCGATCTGCGCGAAGAACAGGCCGTCCACCGGGTCGTCAAAACGCTTAGGCCCGATCTGATCTTTCATCTCGGAGCGCAAAGTTCGGTTCCGGTTTCGTGGGGCTCGCCAATCGATACGCTGCATAACAATATCGCCGGACAAATTCACCTCATGGACGCCGTTCGGCTGAGCGGGATCGATTGCAAAATCCAAATCGCCGCTTCCAGCGAAGCGTACGGGAGCGTAAAGCCCCACGAAGTGCCGCTCAAGGAGACGAATCCCCTTCGCCCTTTAAGCCCGTACGCGGTCAGCAAAGCGACCCAGGAATTGCTCGGCTACCAGTACTTCAAAAGCTACGGCCTGCCGATCGTCGTCACCCGGGCTTTTAATCATATCGGACCGAGACAGAGCGACAACTTCGTCGCTTCCAGCTTTGCCCGGCAAATTGCCCGGATTGAAAAGGGCGAGAGTCCGCCCGTGCTGTACGTCGGCAATTTGGAGGCGTGCCGGGATTTTACCGACGTGAGGGATGTCGTTCGCGCGTACTGGCTGGCGCTGAAGGAGGGGGAGCCCGGGGAAATTTACAACGTCGCCTCGGGCGAATGCCGGCCGATTCGCGAGCTGCTCGAACGGCTGCTCTCCCTGGCCGCCGTCGAGATCAAGGTGAAGCAGGACCCGGATCGGCTGCGGCCCGCCGATGCGGCTACGCTGTATGGCGATTATTCCAAGCTGGAGCGCAAAACGGGCTGGAGGCCGGAAATTCCGTTTTCTCGCACGCTTGAGGATTTGCTGGAGGATTGGCGCAAGGCGCAATGACATTTTTGGGGAGGGTGCGATTCGCATGAGACATGGCGCGACGGCAGCGAAAACGAGGAGCAAGCGGAAAAGAACTTCGGTGAAGGTCCGCAGGACGTATCGGGGGGTAAAGACGAAGAAAAAATCGCTCAAGCTTAAATTCAAAAAGGTTCGGAAGCTGAAGCTCAAAAAATCGTACGGGCGACTTCGGCGCGGCAAAAGAAAAGGAAGCCTGCGCTTGGCCAAAAAAGGGAAGCGGGCAAGGCTGGCCGTTCCGGTTCACGAGCATCCGCCGGAGGTCGTCGAACATCCTCCGCACCAAGAGCCCGAACATCGCGGGGAGCCCGAAGAACCTGCGGACACGGGAGCGCCCGGATTTTACAGAGGGATCAACCTGGTCGGATTTTTGCGGGCGGAGCTGGGCCTAGGCGAGTCGGTGCGGCTTGCGGCAAGATCGCTGGAAGCCAATCGAATTCCGTTCGGCATTCTGGATTATAAAGAGGTCATTTCCGAAGGCATGGGCGATTCGACCTGGGTGCATAAGGAAATGGGAGGACCGCTTTACAAGGTCAACGTTTTCCACATGAATTCGGACTCCCTGCCGCACTGCCACAACTATTTCGGTCACGATTTGTGGCATAACCGCTTCAACATCGGCGTCTGGCACTGGGAACTGCCGGAGTTTCCGGACGAACTGTGCGAAGGCTTCAATTACGTACAGGAAATCTGGGCCCCGACGACGTATGTTCAGCAGATTATCGCCCAAAAATCGAGGGTGCCGGTGGTACGAATTCCCCACGGCATTCACGTCGATTTTATCCCGGAGTTGAACCGCGACGCCTTCGGCCTGCCGCACGACCGCTATCTTTTCTTTATGATGTTCGACCTGCAAAGCACGATGGCGCGCAAAAACCCGCAAGGCGTGATCGATGCGTTCAAAATGGCGTTCGATAAAGACGACCCGCGCGTCGGACTCGTGCTGAAGGTCAACAATTCGAGCCTGCGTCCCGAGGATGTCGAGCAGATCCGTCCGCTCATCGACGGGCACAGCAACATTTTCCTGATGGACCGGCTGATGAACCGGATCGAGGTGAACTCGCTGATCAACAGCACCGATTGCTATGTTTCGCTGCACAGGGCCGAAGGCTTCGGGCTGGGGCTCGCGGAAGCGATGTTCCTCGGCAAGCCGGTCATCGGAACGAACTATTCCGGCAACACGGACTTCATGAGTCCGGAAAATTCCTGTCTCGTCGACTACACGATGGTCCATGTGGGCGACGTATGGGCGGGGCCGTACCAGGCTCATCAAATATGGGCGGAACCCGACATCGCGCAAGCGGCCGGGTATATGCAGCAGCTCGCCTTCAATCCGGAATGGCGCACGGCGCTTGCCCTCAGGGGACAAGAGACGATCCGGACGCAATTTTCGCCCGAGGTGGCGGGACGGATGATGAAGCAAAGGTTGAAAGAACTGGGCTGGTATTGAAGCCTCGTTTCATAATTGGTCGAATCTTCATGGTACAAGGCCCGATCACCGGAAGGCCAGTCTGCATTATATAGAGCATACCACGACGAAAGGGGTGCTCTGATATGGCAGTTTTTGTGTATAAAACAGGGGCGATTCCGCGCGCTTCCTTGGATGCGACGACGACGGTCAGCGTGACGGTTACGAACATGAACGACGATCTCGGCGTCAATACGGCCCGCATCATCTATTGGGAAGTGCCGGCTGCCGGCGTAAAAACGGCTCTTTCGCAAACGGCCTTCGCTCTTCTTGCAAACAACAACTTGACGACTTCCTTTACGGTTACGTCGACGGTGGCTCAATTTGCGGTCGAGGTTCGCTATTCGAATCCGAACATCGTTCCGGAAATTACGCTGGTCGGCGGAGCTGCGGTGGAACGCATCCAGGCGGGAGAAATGTTCTTCGCCAGCAGTCCGACGGACAATCCGTAATCGCTCTGTCATCGAGGGACCGCCGCTTGCCGGCGGTCTTTTTCTGATGAGTCGAGGCGGTCACCTGTCCGGAGCCGCCGACATAAATTGATGGACGGACGTTTTTTTCGGTAACGGGCCGCGCGGGAAGGGCAAGCTCGGCTTCGGTTCAAGGAGGCAAAAGCAGATGGAGCTCGGAGAACATCCGCTCGGGGAAAATCCGCATAGCGCCGGCAGAGCCAAAGAATGGATTCGCCAAATCCGGAGCGACGCGGAGCAGCTCAAGGCGGTTTTGTGGTCGGCGGAGGAATGGAACGCGATCGGGAAAACGATGGAAATCTGGCAATCCCGGATGCAAAATCACCGCAACGATATTATCGAGCATTTGAATTGGTACAAAAATATCGGCTGGAAAACGTTTTTGCCGGACGCGGAACGACTTGAGGCGCGGGCGAACGCGGAAGCGACGGCGAAGGAAAAGGCCCGGCTTGCGGAATGGGTCGAGGGGAATGTGCGAATGTCCAATTTCTATTTGGCGTTCAAGCGGCAGCTTCCGGAAAGCAAATTGTTCGGGCTGCTCGCGCAATCCGGCCTTCCCGAAATCGGCCGGCTGTCCGTGCTGGACGCCTCCTGCGGAGACGGAACGTGGCTGCGGGCCTGCATCGGGCGCGGAGCGGAACCGAAGCGGCTCGCGGGAGTCGAATTGAGCCGGGAAGCGCTCGCGGAGGCAAGGCGGCAGTCGCCGCCCGGCGTCGCGTATGCGCATGCCGATCCGGACGATCTTCCGTTCGCCTCAGGGTCGTTCGATCTGATTTTGGCAGTCGGCTTGTTTATGCATATGCTGGACGACGGATTGCGGGCCGCGGCTGCCGGCGAGCTGATCAGATTGCTTGCCGACGGCGGCATGATCGTAACGTTCGACTTTCATTCGGGAACGGAAAAAGGACTCGAGCCGTACCTCCGCTATACGACGAAGGGGATGGATCCGGAGGAGCTCGGGCGTCTGTTTGCCGGGCTTGCGGTCGAATACGAGTATATGCCGCTCGGCGACAAGCATCCCGATTACGGATACGGCTTCGCGGCGATAAGGAAGTCCGTCGGGGAACGGGGGGAACCGGATGCGCATGAGTCGTGAACGGATGGAGCAAACGCTGGCGCAGTTGGAAACGGCGATATCTTCGTGCATCCAAGAATGGAAGCGGGATAACGACGAAACGGGCTACGAATGCTTTCTGCAGTCGCTTGACCTGCTGGAAGCGATGGCGGACGCCGCGGCCGCGGATGGCGGCAGCGAGCCTGCGAAGCTTGTCCCGCTCCTGACGAAGCTGCATGCCCATGTGCGGAACCGGGACATCGTCGCGATCGTCGACGAATTCGAATGGAGCCTCATTCCGTTTGTTCGGGATTGGCGAAAGGTTGTGACCGCAAATGCCGGAAATCCGGGTTGACGAAGACGAACATGGCGGCAACGGCGACGGATTATTCCGCCGCAACCTGGCGCTTCTTCAGGAACCGCTGCAGCGGCGGATTTTGCAGGCGGAGGCGGAGGAAGCGAACGGCCGGATCGAGGTGCTGCGGACAGCCTCGGGACTGCCGGTCGCGCGTTACGGGAGCGTAGACACGTCCGCGATGATCAACGGCGCCGATCCTCTCGGACAGGCGAAGGAATGGTGCGACCAAATTCCGCTCGAGCAGGTCGGCGCGCTATTCGTTTACGGCTGCGGCTTCGGGTATCCGCTGTTCGAAATTGCGACCCGGAAACATCCGGAGACGCTGGTGTTCGTATTCGAGCCCGATATCCGGCTGTTTGCCGCGATGCTTCGCGAGTTTCATCTGGAGCCTTGCCTTCGTTCGCGAAAATTCGCCTTTTTCGTCGGCCGCTACGAGGAATTCGCGCCGGAGTTCGAACGGCTGATGTCGTCCGACATTTTCCACGGGTGCACGGCTCCCACGCTTGCCTTCGCTCCCGGATCCAGGCTGATGAAACGCGAATGCTTCCGCGTTCACGAACGGGTTTTCGAGTTTTTCATGCTGCAGCTGGAAAAAATGGGGAACGATCATTACGATTCCGTGCTCGGGTTTCATCAGATCGTCGACAATGTGGACGAAGTGCTCGAAAATCCGTACTTGAGCTGTTTGAAAGACCGGTTTGCGAACGTTCCGGCGTTCATTATCGCCAACGGCCCTTCGCTCGACCGGGCGATTCCGGCGTTGAAGGAAGCTTGCGGCAAAGCGCTTATCGTGGCCAGCGAATCCGCCGTCACCCCGCTGCTGCGCAACGGAATCGTGCCGGACGCGGTTTGCGTATCGGAACGCTCGGAGCGAAGCTATCGGCGTCATTTCGAGGGGAAGGCGTATCCGGGGGAGCTGGCGCTGCTCGGCATGGCCGTCATCGATCCACGGATTTTTTCCTCGTTCAAGGGGCCGAAAATTCCCGTTTTTCGCAGTCTGGAATCGAACGGCTCGTTTTTCAACCAGATCGTTGGGGACGGCAGCGCGCTGTTCGGCGGGAAAAGCTCGGCGCATTTCGCCTTCGAAGCGGCTCTCTACATGGGGGCCGACCCGATCGCGCTCGTCGGGCAGGATTTGGCGTACGGCCGGGACGGATCGACGCACAGCGCCCAATCGGTGTACGCCGAGGCGGCGCACCGGGAGGCGGTGCAAAGGCTCCGGGAACAGCCGACCGTCCATTTGCCGAGCAACGACGGCCGGATGATTCCCTCGAACGCCATCTGGTACCAATTCAAGCTCATCTTCGAGCAGATGATCGCGGAACATCCGCGGGCGACGGTGATCAATACGACGGAAACGGGCGCCGCGATCGGCGGAACGGCCGTCGCCAAGCTTTCGGCCGTCGTCAGGGCGTACTGCGGCGAGCCGCTGCGGGTCAAACCCCATGAAATCATAAACGAAGCCAAGCGTTCGCTCGACCGGGACGACCGAACCCGCAAGCGGGAGCGGCTGGCGATCGAGCTGGCCAAATACAGGGACGTATATCGTTCCCTGGAGCAGCGCATGGCGAAGCGGAAAAGCGGCTGCGAGCGGCTCGCCGAGGAAGCGCGAGCCGGCACGGACGCGCTCGTTCCGGGCTTCCGCCGCGAATACGAGCGAAACCGGAAGGAAATCATGCAATTTCTTTCGCCCGACATGCACATCCTTTACTTTCAGCAAGTCATCATGGCCGGATATTACAAATTGAACGCGCTCGGCCCGCCGTCTTCGCCGAACGCCTTCCGCAAGGCGTTCCTCGTTCAATACGAGACGTTCGAGCATCTGCGTTTCGTTTGCGAGAGCTTGGTCCGGAATATCGGGATCGCCCTCGGCAAGCTTGCGGACGGGGACGGACGAAAATGACGGCCTCGGAGCATCCGGACTTGAGGCGGAACGAAACGTTTGCCCGGAACGCGGCGTTTCTTCCGGCGCCGCTGCGGCGGCGCATCCTGGAAGCGGACCCGGAGGAAATCCGAAGCGGGATCGCCGTCGCCCGGTCCGAAGACGGGCATCCGGTCTGCAGCATGGCCGAAGGCGGCCGAACGTTTCGAATCAACAGCCTGCGGCCGCAGGACCAGGCGAAGCGCTGGTGCGGCCAAATTCCGTTCGGCGAGGTCGGCGCCCTGTTCGTATACGGCTGCGGCTTCGGCTACCCGCTGCTGGAAATCGCCGAACGAAAGGATCCGGACACGCTCGTTCTCGTGTTCGAGCGGAGCCTGCCCTTGTTCGCGGCGATGCTTGCCCACGTCGATCTGGAGCCGGTATTCCGCACGGGGAAGTTCGCCTTTTTCGTCGGGCGGCCGGATTCGTTTTCGCCGGAGTTCGCGCGGTTGATTTCGCAGCCGGAGCTGTTTTTTCTGACGGCGCCGACGCTTGCCTTCGCTCCGGAAGCGCGGCTGTTCAAGCGGGAATACGTTCAAATTCATGCGCGCGCGCTCGAACTGCTCGCCCTGCAAACGAAAAAAATCGGAAACGACCATTACGACTCCGTTCTCGGGTTCCGCCAGACGATCGCAAATTTGCCCGAAGTGCTGGAAAATCCGTACGCAAGCTGCCTGAAAGACAAGTTCAAGGGCGTACCGGCCTTCATTATCGCGAACGGCCCGTCGCTTGACAAGGACATTCCCGAATTGAAGCGGGCGGTCGGCAAAGCGCTTATCCTGTGCAGCGAATCGGCGATCGCGCCGCTGATGAAAAACGGGATCGTGCCCGATGCGATCTGCGTTTCGGAACGTTCGGAGAAAAGCTATCGGCGTCATTTCGAACGCGACCGGTATCCGGAAAAGCTGGCGCTGCTCGGTCTTTCGGTCATCGACCCGCGCATTTTCGCGTCTTTCGAAGGGCCGAAAATTCCGATTTTTCGCCGTTTCGATTCCGACAGCCGGCTCGTTAACGGGGCGATCGGGGACGGCAGCGCGTTTTTCGGCGGAAGAAGCTCGGCGCATCTCGCGTTCGAGGCCGCGGTGTACATGGGAGCGAATCCGGTCGTGCTGGTCGGGCAGGATCTCGCGTACGGCCCCGGCGGGGAGACGCACAGCAGGCAGTCGGTGTATGCGGAAGCTTCGCAGCGGGAAACGGTCGAACGCATCAAGGCGTCGCCGGACGTTTACTTGCGGGGCAACGACGGGCGAACGGTCCGTTCCAACGCGAAGTGGAACCATTTCAAGCTGATCTTCGCCGAGATGATCAAGGAAAATCCGCATGTCGCCGTGCTGAATGCGACGGAAGCGGGCGCCGTCATCAAGGGCGCGAAATACGTGCCGCTGGGGCGCGCGATCGACGCTTATTGCGCGAGGGACCTGCCGGTCGCTCTGCATGAGGTCGTTCGCGACGCGAAGCGGGCGGTGGACGTCGCAAGCCGAAAACGGAGGCTTGGGACGCTTCAGGTCGAGCTCGAAAAGTATGCGGCGATCTACGACGCGCTCGATTCGTTCTGCGCCCGGCAGCAGGAGCGGTGCGAGCGGCGGATCGGGGGGCCGGAAGCCGGACCCGATTCCGTCTCCGCCTCCCAAGGCGAACGGCGGGGCGAATCCGCCGACTTCGCGCTCGAAGCGCTGCCGCTGTTTCTGGATCCGCACCTGCATATGACGTATTTTCAACAGGCGCTGTTCGCCGGCCTTCACCCCTTGAACGAGCTCGGGCCCGCCCGTTCCCGGGAAAAGCGCGACGCTTCGCTGGGCATGCAGGCCGAACTTTTCGGCTGGCTCGGTTTGGTGTGCCGAAGCCTTGCCTCCCATTTTCGCGACGCGGCCGGAAGCATCCGCTCATGGAGAGACGGCATGCCGCCGGAATGAATAAGATAGGATGCGAAAGGAACGGGGGAGATCAGGGTGACAAATCCGCCTTCTATCCTGCGGGACGCATGCCTTGTCGTGGCGGAAATCGCGCAGGCGCACGACGGCAGCCTCGGCACGGCGCACGCGCTGATCGACGCGGCGGCCGAGGCCGGCGCGGACGCCGTCAAATTCCAGACGCATATCGCCTCGGAGGAGAGCACGTCCCGCGAGCCGTGGAGGGTCAAGTTCAGCCGGCAGGACGCCACCCGCTACGATTATTGGAAACGGATGGAGTTTACGAAGGAGCAATGGAGGGGACTGAAGGCGCACGCGGAGGAGCGGGGGCTGATCTTCTTCAGTTCGCCGTTCTCGCCGCTTGCGGTCGATTGGCTGGAGGAGCTCGGCGTTCCGTTCTGGAAGGTGGCTTCCGGCGAAATCGCGAACAAGCCGTTGATCGATCGGATGCTGCGAACGGGCAAGCCGATGCTGGTGTCGACCGGCATGTGCACGCTGGAGGAGCTGGACGCGTGCGTCGGCCGGATCCGGGAGGCGGGCGGAGAGGTCGTCGTCTTTCAGTGCACGTCCGAATATCCGTGTCCGCCGGAGCGCGTCGGCCTGAATCTGCTCTCTTTTTACCGGGAGCGGTACGGCTGCCCGGTCGGCCTGTCCGACCATTCGGGCGAAATCTATCCGGGCCTGGCGGCCGCCTGGCTTGGCGCCTCGATGATCGAGGTGCACATCACGCTGTCCAAGCGCGCGTTCGGACCGGACGTGCCGGCTTCGCTGACGCCGGAGCGGCTGAGGCAGCTCGCGGAGGGCGTCAAATTCATGCGAAGGATGCGGGACTCTCCGGTCGATAAGGAAACGGCGGCCGGCCGGTTCGGGGATCTGCGGGCGATTTTTTACCGCAGCCTCGTGGCCCGATCGGACCTGAAGGCGGGCACGGTGCTGACGGAGGACATGATCGCCGTCAAAAAGCCGGGAGGCGGCCTTTCGCCGGACCGTCTGGGCGAGCTGATCGGCAAAAGGCTGCGGCGCTCCGTGCCCGCCGATCATCCGTTCGGCGAGTCCGATTTTGCGGCGGAAGAGGAGGGCGACGGGCGTTGAACATTTGCGTGGTTTTGGTGGACCGCGCCAATTATGGCCGCTTGAAGCCGGTCATGGCCGAGCTGCGGACGCGTCCCGGCGTCCGGATGCAGGTCGTCTGCGCCGGAACGATGCTGCTCGACCGGTTCGGCAAGGCGAAGCAGGTCGTGGAAGCGGACGGGTTTCCGATTGACGAAGAGGTGTATCTGGAAATCGACGGTTCGCTGCCCGCCACGATGACGAAATCGATCGGACTCGGCATTATCGAGTTTTCCAGCGTTTTTCGCAAGCTTGATCCCGATTTCGTCCTGCTGATCGGCGACCGGTACGAGGCGCTCGCGGCCGCCATCGCCGCCGTGTACCAGAATCTGTGCCTCATCCATCTGCAGGGCGGAGAAGTGACCGGTTCGATCGACGAGGCGACGCGCCATGCGATCACGAAGCTCGCCCATTATCATTTTCCGGCCACGAGGCGCTCGGGGCGGTACATCGTCCGGATGGGGGAACGGCCGGAGACGGTGTTTCCGCTCGGCTGCCCGAGCGCGGACGTCGTCGCGGCCGCTTCCGGGGACGTGCCGGCCGAGCGCATCGCCGCCGCGGGCGTCGGGGCGGAAATCGATTTCGGCAAGCCGTATCTGCTGACGCTGTTCCATCCCGTCACGACCGAATTCGCCGCGGCGGAAGATCAGATGAACGAGCTGCTGGCGGCCGTCAAGGAGACGGGCATGCAAATCGTGCTGCTGTGGCCGAACATCGACGCGGGCGCGGATTCCGTTTCCGGCGCGATCCGCCGGTTTCGCGAATTCAACCGCGACGTTCCGCTGCACGCGTTCAAAAATTTCGAACCCGAGGACTACGTTCCGCTGCTGCGGCAGGCGGCCTGCTGCGTCGGCAATTCCTCCAGCTTCGTTCGGGAGGCTTCCTTCCTCGGGACGCCGGTCGTGCTGGTCGGCTCCAGGCAGGACGGGAGGGAGTGGAGCGGGGCGGTAAAGCGGGTAGAGCCGATCCGGGAGGCGATCGCGGAGGCGATTGCCGCGCAGCTCGCCCACGGGCGGTATCCGCCAAGCGGCTTGTACGGCAAGCCCGGCGTGTCGGCGCGGATCGCGGACAAAATCGCGACGCTGCGCCCTTACGGCCAAAAAAGGCTGGCGTACGGAAAAGAAAAGGCGACGGGGGTGTGATCGATTGAAGCGGTTGGTGTACAGCGGACCGCCCGAAACCGTCGGCATCGTGGAGAAGGAGATGAACGGGCGATTCGAGGTTGTCGCTCCCGGCGAGGAACCGGAATCGCTGCTTCCGGAAATCGAGCGGTGCGCGGTGTTTCTGGACGCCTCGATGAAGACGAGGCTGACCGAGGAAACGATCGCGAAGGCAAAGGCGCTTGAGCTGGTCGCGACGGCGACGACCGGGGCGACCCATATCGACGCCGAGGCGCTGCGGCGGCGGGGCATCCCGCTTCTGACGCTGAAAGGGCAAACGGAGTTCCTGCGCGAGCTGACGCCGGCGGCCGAGCATTCGTGGCTGCTCCTGCTCGCGTGCGCCAGGCGGCTGCGCGGCGCGATCGAAGGAACGCTGCGCGGCGAATGGAACCGGCAGCGTTATCCGGGCGTCATGCTGCGCGGCAAAACGCTCGGCATCGTCGGCATGGGCCGCATCGGCACCTGGATGGCGAAGTACGCGGATGCGTTCGGGATGAAGGTCGTCGCCTACGACCCGTATGCGGACGAATTTCCGCCGGGGACGGAACGGGCCGGGCTGGACCGGCTGCTGGCCGTATCGGATTTCGTCAGCGTTCACGTTCACGTGACGGAGGAGACGAAAGGGCTGCTGAGCGCGGACAAAATATCGGGCATGAAGCCGGGAGCGGTCCTGATCAACACGTCGCGCGGCGAGGTGGTCGACGAGCGGGCGCTGCTCGAGGCGCTCCGCTCGGGCAAGCTTGCCGCGGCCGGGCTCGACGTGCTGGCGGACGAACCGGACATCGGCCGGAGCGAGCTGTGGCAATACGCCCGGCAATCGGAGCGTATGATCGTTACCCCGCATATCGGGGGCTACTGTCCGGAGACGGTCGAGCGGGCCGTCGCGTTCGCCTGCGGGCGCATCCGCGATTACTGCGAAGGAGGCGCGCCATGAGCGAGCTGGCCCGCCGGCTCGCCGGGGAGCTGGTCCGCGCGGGTGTCCGGCACGCCTTCGGCGTCGCCGGCAGCGGGATCAGCTACGATCTGATCGCGTGCCTCGCGGAGCTCGGCGTTCCGTACTATCCGGCCGCCCACGAAGCGGCCGCCGCGCTGATGGCCGGGGCGTGCGGCCGGGACGGCCGGCTGCGGGCGGCGGCGATCGGCATTAAAGGGCCGGGACTTGCGAATTTCGTCCCGGGCATGCTCGCCAACCGGTACGAGGCGAGGGCCGCGCTTACAGTGAGCGAATCGTATCCGTCCGCCGCCCCGGCTTACGCCATGCACAAGCGGGCCGACCATGCCGCGCTGGCAAGCGCGGCCGCGAAAGGGTATGCCCGGCTGGACCGCGAGCTTCGCGTCGTCGGATCGCTTGCCGAGCTCGCCGCCCGGGAGACGCCGGGTCCGGTCCATCTGGACATCGCCGAAGAGCCGGAAGACGCGGCCGGGGTCCGTTGCTTTTCGGCCGTCGGTTCGGGCCTGCCGGCTTGCGGCGAACCGGGCGAACCGGGCGAAGCGGCCGGATCGGACGGCGGGAGGCGGGCGCTGGAGCGCGCGCTCGAAGCCGTTCGGCGCTCGGAGAGGCCGGCGATCGTTCTCGGCTCGGTGGCGGCCCGGCGGCTCGGTTCGTTCCGCTGGGACCGAATCGGCGTGCCGGTGCTGACGACGGCGGCCGCAAAAGGGTGCGTCGACGAGCGGAGCGATTTTTACGGCGGCATCGTCACCGGAGAAATCGCGAAGCTGTCGCCGGAGCGAAGCGTTCTGCGGGAAGCGGACCTCGTCGTCGGCATCGGCCTCCGAAATACGGAGGTCGTGCGCACGGCGCTGACCGAAGCCGAAATCGTGATCGCGGACCATGCCGCTCCCGGGCTGAACGCGGGCTTCGGGGCGTCGGCCGTCGCGCATGCGGACGATCTGGAAGCCGCGTGCGCGGAGCTGGCGGAGGCCCTTTCCGCCAAAAGCTGGGGGGCGGAGTATCTCCGGACCTACTGGCGGGACGTGGACCGCGAGCTGTTTCGCGGCTCGTGGCTTCCGGCGGCCGCGCTGCGCGAAACGCAGGAGCGGCTGGAAGGCAAGGAAACGATTCTGACGGCGGACACGGGACTGTTCTGCACCGTCGCCGAAACGGTATGGAAGGCGCGACGGCCTTTCGAATATTGCGGCAGCGGCAACGGCCGGTTCATGGGCATTTCGGTGCCTTCCGCCATCGGCCTGGCCGTCGCCCATCCGAACGCGACGGTCGTTTGCGTCGCCGGCGACGGCGGCATCCGCCCTTATCTGGCCGAGCTGAAGCTGGCCGTCGCCTGCAAGCTCAGGCTTGTCGTGCTGTACATGACCGACGGGGGGTACGGCTCGATCCGGCGGGCGACGGCATCCCGAACGGTCGGCGGCGTCCCGACGGGCGGCCGTCCGGAAACCGGCCGTCCGGAAACCGGCCGTCCGGGAGCCGGCATGCCGCCGGGCGGACACCCGGCGGAAATCGCCGATTCGAGCTGGTACCGGCCGATGGCCGCGCTCGGCTGGGAAGCGGCGCGGGCGGAGAGCGTCCGGCAGCTGCGGCGGGCGCTTGCGCGAATCGACCCGGACCGGATGGAGGCTCCGTTTTTTTTGGAATTGGCGTTCGACAAGGCCCGATATACGTCGATGACGGTAAATTTGAGGTGAAAAAAATGCCTGCCAAGCATATTCTAGTTCTCGGTGCCGGATCGGTCGGCAAGCGGCACTTGCGCAACTTCGCTTCCTTGGGCTGCCGCGTATCCGCCATGGACCCCCGCCGGGACCGGCTGGACGAAGCGGGGAAAGAGACGGAGCTCGCGCACGCTTTCGCCGCCTTGGACGAGGCGTGGCGCGCGGACGATTTCGATGCCGTCGTCATCGCCTCGCCTCCCGCCTTCCATGTCGACCAATGCCTGCAATGCCTGCAGCGGGGCAAGCCGGTGCTGCTGGAAAAGCCGCTCTCCCCGTCGCTTGCCGATGCGCGGCGGCTCCCGGCTTCGGATGCGGGCCGTCCGGCGTCCCCCGCCCTGCTGATCGGCTACACGTACCGGTGGTGGGCCTCGATCGTCCATTTGCGCGACATGCTTCGCGGCGGGGCGATCGGCAAGCCGCTGTACGCCGATTTCGTCATGAGCGCCCATCTCGCCGATTGGCATCCGTGGGAGCCCTATCAGCAGTTTTTTATGGCCAGCGAGAAGCTGGGCGGCGGCGCCCTGCTCGACGAGAGCCACTTCATCGATTTGCTCGTCTGGCTTTTCGGCATGCCGAAAAGCGTATACGCCAACGTCGAGCGCATCAGCTCGCTTGAAATCGAAACCGACGATCATGTGGACATTTTGGCATCATACGACTGGAGCTTTCGCGCGCGAATCCATTTGGATCTGTACGGGCGGCCGCACGAGAAAACGATTCGGATCGTCGGCGAGAGCGGAACGCTCGTCTGGACGTTCGAACCGGATGCCGTCCGCATCGGGCTCGGGGCCGGGCCGGACTGGAAGGAAATCCGCTTCGGCCATGAGCGGAACGAGATGTTTCTGCGGCTTGCCGGGCATTTTCTGGATATCGTCCGCGGAGACGCCGAGCCGGCGTGCGCGCTTCGGGACGGGCTTAACGTCATGGAGGTCGTCGAGGCGTGCCGGCAAAGCTCGCGAAGCGGCCGCTCCGCGGAGCTTCGTTCCGTCGGGAAGGACGGTGAAAGCTATGTATCTGAATAAAAGCGTCATCGCCATCGTTCCGGCGCGCAGCGGAAGCAAAGGCATTCCCGGCAAAAACATGCGCAAGCTGTCGGGACTTACGCTTATCGGCCATGCGGGAACATGCCTGAGCCGGCTGCCGTGGCTCGATGCCAAGGTGATTTCGTCCGATTGTCCGGCATACATCGAGGAAGGCGGACGTTACGGGCTTGACGCCCCGTTCGTTCGCCCCGCCGAATTGAGCGGGGATACGGCCGGGGCGGTGGAGACGGCCGTTCATGCGCTGGCGGAAGCCGAAAGGGCGTACGGCCGAACCTACGACGTCGTGCTGCTGATCGAGCCGACGAGTCCGCTGCGGGAGGCCGAGGACGTGGAGCGGGCGACGGAGCTGCTCATCCGCTCGCAGGCGGATTCGGTCGTGACGGTGAGCGCGCTGCCGTCCAAATTCCATCCGCGGAAAATATTCGGCCTGGACGGAGGCAAGCTTGCGTTTTACGAGCGGGACGGCGCCGAAATCGCCTATCGGCAGGCGCTGGACGACAAGTACTGGCGCAACGGCGTTTGCTACGCGCTGACGAGGGATTGCCTTTTGAACAAGCGAAAAATCGTGACGGATCGCACGCTGCCGCTTCCGATCGACCGCGAGGTCGTCAATATCGACGAGCCCGTCGAGCTCGAATGGGCGGATTTTTTGCTTCGCAAGCGCGGAAAAAAGGAGGCGAGGCGCCGATGAACTGTCCGTTATGCGGACAAAAGGAGCCGCAAATGCTGACCGACCGCCTGCGGAACGGGGAACCGCTCCGCGTCTTGTACTGCCCGGATTGCGACGCGGGCTATCTCGAAGACCGGAAAACCGGCGACGAGCTGAAGGCGTACTATCGGGACGCGTACAGGAAAGAATACAAGCCGGATTTGCGCAAACAGGCGGATGCCGGCCGGCTGTTCGACATCGCCGCCCGGTTCCAGGAGGACAGGATCGCGCGGATCGAGCGCTACTTGCGCAAGGAAGCGTCCGTTTTGGACGTAGGCTGCTCGTCGGGCGCTTTTTTGTACCGGATCAAGGACAAGGTCCAGGCGTTGGCCGGCGTCGAGCCGGATCCGGAGGCGGCCCGCTTTGCGTCGCGCGCGTGCGGCTGCCCGGTTTATGCGGGCTATTTGCCCGAGACGCCGCTGCCGAAAGGCTCGTTCGACGTCGTCTGCTCCTTTCAGGTAATGGAGCATGTCGAGGACCCGCTGGCGTTTTTGCTGCAAATGAAAGAGTACGTGAAGGATGACGGGGTTCTGTGCGTCGAAGTGCCGAATTTGCGGGATGCGCTTGTCTCGGCGTTCGAGCTGCCGAATTACAGGCGTTTCTATTTTCGCAGCGCCCATCTGTTCTACTTCGGCGATCGCGGCTTACGGCTGCTGATGGAACGGGCGGGGCTCGAGGGCGACGTCTTTTATTCGCAGGACTATCACTTTGTCAATCACATGAACTGGGCGCTGAGCGACAAGCCCCAGCCGAGCGCAGAGGACGGCATGGGGGAGCCGGCCTTTCCGCTGCGGCGGGAGGCCGATCCGGATGCCGGGGCCAGGCTGAACGGCTTCTTGCGCAGGGTGAACCGGGAGTATAAGGCGCTGCTGGAAGAGCTCGGCATGACGTCGAAAATCGGTTTCATCGCCCGCAAAAAGCGGGATTGACCGGAAGCGCCCGCCGCTGTCCGATCGGGAAAAGGGCGCTTCGGCCGCGCTCATCCGGGGAGAAGTCCAAGCCGGTCCCGTCCCCCCTTTCATAGAATAGCCAAGGGGTGATACGGATGAATGCGGTAATTATGGCCGGCGGAAAAGGCAACCGGTTCTGGCCGAGAAGCGTCGAGGCCAAGCCGAAGCAGTTTCTGGAGCTGACGGCGAGCGGAGAAACGATGCTGCAGGTAACGTACCGGCGCCTTCGTTCGTGGCTGCCGAGCGAGAACATTTACGTCTCCACCGCGCAAAAATACGTTTCGCTCGTTCGCGAGCAATTGCCCGGCATCGACGAGCAAAGGATGATCGTAGAGCCGGAGCAGCGGGATACCGCTCCCGGCATCGCGCTGATCGCGCTCTCCTTCTTGGCTCGGGGCAACGGCGACGTGTTCGCGACGATTCCGTCCGACCATCATATCGGGGACGAGAAGGCGCTCGGCGCCGCTCTCCGCCAGGCCGCCTCCGTGGCGGAGGAAGAGGGAGCGATCGTGACGCTCGGGGTTGCGCCGACCCGCCCGGAGACGGGCTACGGCTATATCCGCGCGTCGGAATTGCCGGGCGGGAACGGCGTCTTCAAAGTTTCATCCTTTATCGAAAAGCCGGACGCGGCAACGGCCGAGAAGCTGGTCCGGCAACGCCATGTATTTTGGAACAGCGGCATTTTCGTCTGGAAGCCGTCGACCGTCGCGCATTATATGGCGAAATTTCAGCCGGACATGTGGACTGCGCTTAACGAAGGGACAGACCGGCTGGACGCCGTCTACAAGGGTTTGCCCGGCCTATCGGTCGATTACGCGATCTTGGAAAAAGCCGACCGCATTTATATGATTCCCGCCCGGTTCGAGTGGGATGACGTGGGCAGCTGGACGTCGCTGGAACGGGTTCGGGTTCCCGACGCCGACGGCAACGTCAAGGAAGGCTTCGTGGAAACGGTGGACAGCCGGAACAACATCGTGTTCTCCGAAAGCGCCCGCACGATCGTCATCGGGGCCAGCGATCTGATCGTCGTATCGACGGCGGACGGACTGCTGGTCTGTCACAAGTCGAGGGAGCAGAGCATCAAGACAGTGCTGCAGAGCTTGAAGAGCAAAGGGGACGGCGGGGACAGCGAGGACGGCGAGAACAGCGAGAACAGCGAGAACAGCGAGAACAGCGGGACCTGAAGCCCGGCGGGCCGGAGCTTCCGCCTTTTCGGCACAAACGGGAACGAGGCGGGACAGGCTTTGGGCGGGCCGGCTTGGAAGCATCCGCACGGAGTAGACGCAAGCGGCGTCAGGTTCGCTGCGTATGGGGGACCCGGCGGCGGCGCGGACGTGGTGCACCCAGTACGCTACATGGAGGAAATCCGACGCTGGCGGAGCGAATGTGATGCATCCAGTACGCTACATGGAGGAAATCCGACGCTGGCGGAGCGAATGTGATGCATCTAGTGCGCTACATGGAGGGAGTTCGGCGCTGGCGGAGCGAATGTGGCGCATCCAGTGCGCTACATGGAGGGAGTTCGGCGCTGGCGAAGCGAATGTGGCGCATCCAGTGCGCTACATGGAGGGAGTTCGGGGCTGGCGGCACGAATGTGGTGCATCTAGTGCGCTACATGGAGGGAGTTCGGCGCTGGCGGAGCGAATGTGGCGCATCCAGTGCGCTACATGGAGGGAGTTTGGCGCTGGCGGCACGAATGTGATGCATCCAGTGCGCTACATGGAGGGAGTTTGGCGCTGGCGGAGCGAATGTGGTGCACCCAGTGCGCTACATGGAGGGAATCCGGCGTTGGGGGCGCGGATGTGATGCATCCAGTGCGCTACATGGAGGGAGTATGGCGCTGGCGGAGCGAATGTGGTGCATCCAGTGCGCTACATGGAGGGAGTTCGGCGCTGGCGGAGCGAATGTGGTGCATCCAGTGCGCTATTTGGAGGGAGTTCGGGGCTGGCGGCACGAATGTGATGCATCCAGTGCGCTACATGGAGGGAATCCCGCGCTGTGGGCGCGAATGTGGTGCATCCAGTGCGCTACATGGAGGGAATCCGGCGCTGGGGGCGCGGATGTGGTGCACTCGGTTGCGCATAGCAAGGGGCTGCGCCGCTCGCGGAACAACATCCGCCGCGGCACAGCCCCTTTGATTGCCGATGAAGTACGAACGGTACGGCAAGCGTTTTAAACCCGTCCGCAGGACGAAACGGCGGCGGTCGCCGCCGCCCGCTAAAGGCGCGCGGAATCCGCGGAACGACTTCCGGCAATCCGATTCCCGGCCGCCGTCCATTCCGCCAGACGCAGCTCAAGCTTCCCGGTCAGCGCATGCACCTGCTCGGCAAAAGCTTCCCGCGCCGCCGGGTCCATCGACTCCGCCGCCCGCTCGAGCGCTTCCGCGGAGAGCTCCGCTGCCGACAGCGCGGCCAGCAGCGCCTGCATTCCGGCCCGGACGGCGGCCTCCGCGGATGCAGGCGTTTCGCCGCCGCCGCGCGCCGTTCCGTCCGTTTCGGCCGGGGCGGCACCCGAGCCGGCGGCGGCAGGTCCGCCGGCATCGGTCCCGCTCTCCGCCGCGCCCGCGGGCTCCTGCGCCCCGGCTCCGGCCGCTTCCCGCGCCGATCCGTCCCCGCCTTCCCGTTCGGCCGCTTCCTGCCCGGGTCCGCCTGTTGCCTCCCGTCCGGCCGATGTACCGGCTCGGGCCTTCGGCTCGGGCTTTTTGCCGCGTTCGGCCTTGTTGCTCTCGTATACCGACCACGTTTCCAGCAGCGCGGGTCCCGTCTTGTACAGCAGCTTGGCTTTGGTGGCGTCCGAGATGTCCGGATCCTTGAACAGGCGGGCGATCCGCTTGATGTCGCCGACGGGAAGCTCGTCCCGCGCGGCGGTCAAGGCGAGGGAATCCCGGTACTCCATCGGCAAGTCCTTGAGCGGCAACGCCTGATCCTCGGTCAGCCGGTCCTTGCGGATTTCGGTTCCCTTGACGATCAACTCCCGCACGGCCGGTCCGAAGTTAAGCAGGTCGCACTTTTTCTTGATATAGCTTTCGGTTTTGCCCAGCTTGGCGCCCAAATATTTGAGCGAGCTGTTGAACGCGGATTCGTGCAGCAGCTTATGGTAAGCTTCCGCCTCTTCGATCGGGGAAAAGCCTTCGCGCGTCAAATTCTCGGCGACCTGCTCCAGATAGATTTCCATCGCGTCCGTCGCCGCAGAGACGATGCAGGGGATGGAGGGAAGTCCGAGCGTCTTGCAGGCGAGATAGCGCCGGTTGCCGTAAATGATCGTATACCTTCCGTTTTCCGCTTTCCGCACCTTGATCGGAGACAGCAGGCCGAGCTGTTCGATGCTGCGGGTCAGCTCCTGCAACGCCTCCTCGTCGAAGCGGGAACGGGGCTGATGCTTGTCTTCGTCGATAAGGCTCAGGTCGATTTGAACAATGTCCATGGGCATCTCCTGTTTTAGAGTGGCAATATATGTATTATATATCGGACAAGTCGTTTCGTCATATTTCGAAATTGTTATTGCATAAAACGGCAGCCGCTGGTAGAATGAAAACACAATAATTGAAAGCGCTTCAAATCGCGCTATAATTACAACGTTGTAATTAAAGGTCGATTGGAGGGAACGGGGTGGAAAAACGATACTTTTCATAATTTTTTTGTTTTCGTTTCGGATTAAAATTCAAACGTTGTAAAATAACCGATTCGCGCCGCGGAACGGGAACAAGGAGTGCCGGCACGATGGAGAATCGAAAGCCGAAACTGCTTCATCTGATCAAACGGGATAAATATTTGCTGTTGATGTTTGCTCCCATCTTCGTCTATTACGCCGTATTCATGTATTTGCCGATGCCTGGAATTGTAATCGCCTTCAAGGATTTTGCTCCAGGGCAAGGCATTTGGGGCGGGGAATGGGTCGGGCTCAAGTGGTTCGGGCAGTTTGCCGATTCGATTTACTTCTGGCGGCTTATCCGCAATACGTTTCTGCTCGCTTTTTACCCGCTGCTGTTCGGCTTCTGGATTCCGATTCTGTTCGCGGTCTGCATCGTCGAAATTAAAAACCGCGCGTTCAAGCGCTTCGCCCAGACGGTTACATATTTGCCGCACTTTATATCCACCGTCGTCATCGCGGGCATGATCATCAACTTTTTGTCGCCGACGGACGGCATCGTCAATTCGTTTCTCGCCAGGCTCGGCATGGAAAAAATCAACTTCATGATGGAGCCGGGCTGGTTCCGCGCCATCTTCACCGGTTCCGAAATCTGGCAGAGCTTCGGGTTCAGCTCGATCATCTACATCGCCGCCATTATGGGCATCGATCCGGAAATGTACGATTCCGGCAAAATCGACGGCGTCAACAAGTTTCAGGAGCTGTGGCATCTGACGCTGCCGAGCATCAAGCCGACGATCGTCATTCTGCTGCTGCTGTCGCTCGGCGGACTGATGAGCGTCGGGTTCGAGAAGGTGTATCTGCTTTATAACGGCTCGACCTACGAGACGGCGGACGTCCTGTCGACCTACGTTTACCGGATGGGCATCGAAGGACAAAACTTCGGGCTTGCCGCCGCGATCGGCCTGTTCAATTCGCTCGTCACGTTCATCCTCGTCTTTGCGGCGAACGCGCTGTCAAGGCGGGCTACGAACCTGTCGTTATGGTAATGCGGCCATTCCCGCCCCATCTCGAGGCAAAGGAGCCAATTCAATGAGAAAATCGCCGGCAGACCGCACGTACTATTCGCTGGTCTATCTGATGACCGTTGCGGCCGTCATCGCCACGCTTTATCCGTTCCTGTACGTGCTCAGCGTTTCGTTCAGCTCTGTAAGCGCTATCGACAAACAGCAAGTGTGGCTGTTTCCGGTCGACTTCACGTTTGACGGCTACAAAATGGTGCTGCAGTACAAGGAAATCTGGACTTCCTACTACAACACGATCTGGTACACCGTCGTCGGCACGGCGCTGAACCTGTTCGCCACGTGCCTGGCGGCTTTCCCGCTGTCCCGCGCCAAGTTCTTTTTGCGGCGCAAGCTCAATTTTTTCATCGCGTTCACGATGTACTTTTCCGGCGGCCTCATCCCGGCGTACATGCTCATCACCTCGCTCGGCTTGTACAATACCCGTTGGGTGATGGTGCTTCCCGTGCTCGTCTCGACGTTTAACGTCATGATCTGCCGCTCGGCGTTCGAAAGCATTCCGGGCGAAATATTCGAGAGCGCCAGTCTGGACGGGGCCAACGACCTGACGATTTTGTACCGGATCGCGGTTCCGATCATCAAGCCGACGCTGGCGGTGCTCGGGCTCTATTATGCCGTGTTCCACTGGAACAACTTTTTTAGCGCGTTGTTGTATTTAGGCAATCAGGAGCTGCAGCCGCTGCAAATTTTCCTTAGGCGGGTGCTCGTCATGGCGTCGCCGGAAATTATGCAGAAGATGGGCGGAGGGACGTCGACGAGCGCGCTCGCGGTGTCGACCCTGCAGGTTCGCTATGTGTCGATCGTCGTCAGCATCGTGCCGATCGTCATGATCTATCCGTTCATCCAGCGCTATTTCGTCAAGGGCATTACGCTCGGGGCAGTAAAAGGGTAGCCGCCCTTTTCTGTATATAGCTTTCCAAACTACGAGGAGGGAAGAAAAATGGCAAACAGAAGAAAAGGGTTGGTCTGCGCGGCAGGTCTGGCGCTGCTCGCATTGGCGGTCGCCGGCTGCTCCGGCGGCGGAAGCGAAGAGAAGGGGAGCGCGACGCCGGCAAGCGGCGGGGCGTCCTCGTCGAGCTACGTCTATACGGGCTCGGGGCCGATAACCGACGCGCCGGAGAAGCTGACGATTCTTGCGACGAACGCCTGGACGACGAACGTCGACCTGGCCACGGCGGAAATCGTCCGGACGATCGTCGACAAGGCGGGCGTGACGGTCGACTGGCAGCTGCTGCCGCCGCAAAATTACGCCGATGCGGTCAGTCCGCGGCTCGCTTCCGGCATCGATCTCCCGGATATCGTCTATCTGCCCGACCAGGATCAGCTGATGAAGTACATTAAAAGCGGCTTGTTTCTTCCGATCGACGAGTATTACGAAAAATACGGCGTGAATCTGAAAAAGCTGTACGAGCAAAATCCGGACATCAAGGCAAGCCTGACGACGCCCGACGGCCGGATGTACTACGTGCCGCAGCGGGTGCTGACGAAAAACTACATGCCGCTGTTCATGGTCAACACGCGCTGGCTGGACGCCGTCGGCCTCAAGGAGCCCGCCACGCTCGACGAGTTCACGGAGATGCTGCGCAAATTCAAGACGGACGACCCGAACGGGAACGGCCAGGCGGACGAAATTCCGTTCTCGCTCGATCCGAAGTTTTTGCCGATGGCGTTCGGGCCCTCGTTCGGCATGGATCTGTATACCCAGTTTTACGCGGACGACGCGGGAAAAGTGCATTTCGGCTACTATGAGCCGGCATACGAGGACTATTTGACGTATTTGAACGGCTTGTACGGGGAAGGGCTGCTGCCGGTCGACTTCGCGAGCGCGACGAGCGATCAGGTGACCTCGCGGTTTTCCCAGAACGTCACGGGCGCCACGTTTAACTTCAGCTGGTACACGTCGATGGTGTACAGCCCGCTGTTCGAGGATTACGACCCGAACGTGCCGCTGATCAAGGGCATCGCCCCGCTGGCCGGACCGAACGGGGACCGGTTCTACGTCGGCCGGACGCCGGTCAGCGGCATTTTCGGCATCTCCAAAAACGCCAAAAACCCGGAGCTTGCGTTCAAATTCCTCGACTACGCTTCTTCGGAAGAGGCGCAGACGTATTACACCTGGGGGATCGAAGGCGTCACGTACGAAATCGCGGACGGCAAGAAGCGGTTTACGGAGCAGGGCAAAAGCAACGACTTCATCCAGAAGCTCGGCATCGGCCCGGTGAACCTGCCGAACTCGCAATCGACCGAATCGACGGACGTGCTGGTGGCGCCGTGGCATGCGGAAATTGACAAGGAGATGGAAAAGTATATTAAAGCGCCGTTCCCGTTCGTCTACGCCCTGCCGGAGGAAGCGAGCGTGGAGAGCCAGTACATGACGGATATTTCGACGTACGTCGAAGAAATGCACTACAAGTTCATCACCGGACAGGAGAACCTGGGCAATTTCGGCAAATACATCGCCAATCTGCAAAAAATGGGCATCGAGCAAGTGATCGAGGTCAAGCAGGCGCAGTACGACCGGTACTTGGCCGCCAACGCGTAACAAAAGCCGAACGGAATGGAGAGCGGCGCGGGGAGGCGTCGGCAGACACTTCTCCGCCCGCTTTGAAAGCGCTAGCCTTCGAGGGGAAATTTCGGTATTGTTAGGGTAACGGAGAAGTTTGACGGTTCGGTCGGAAAGGGCGTGAACGCAAGCGATGATCACGATCAAGGATATCGCCAAGCTGGCGGGCGTAAGCTACAGCACGGTGTCCAAGGCGCTAAACGGCAATCCTCTCATCAAGCCGGCGACGCGGAAGAAGGTGCTGGAAATCGCCGAAAAGCATCAGTACCGGAAAAATATTTTGGCCACCCAGCTTTCCTCCGGCAAAAGCAATATTATCGGGTTTGTCCTTGACGAATTGAGCAGCAACCCGCTGTTCGCGCATATGTCCAAAAGCTTGCACCAGGAGCTGAGAAAGCGGGGCTATCAGATGATTCTCGTCGTCTCGATGGACGGCTACGAAATTTTCAGCCAGCTGCGGGTCGACGGGTGCATCTTCTGGGACTATCGGCCCGGCAAGCATAACGATTTCATGAAGGATTTTTCGAACCTGAGCATTCCCTGGTTCTCGCTCGGCGCGGATGACAATCCGAACTCCCCCTACATCATGATCGACCGGAAGGAAGGGATTTACAAAGCGGTGGAATTTCTTCACGCGTTCGGCCACCGCAGAATCGGCTTCATCGGCAATTCGCAGGACATCAAGCTCGAAGGCTTCAAGGAAGCGCTTCGGCGCCTGGGGCTCGGGTTCTCGGAGGACCACGTGCTGCCGGCGCACTCGAGCTGGGAAGACGGCTATTTCGCCGTGCGTCGTTTCCCGTTCGGGGAAGGATCGCCGACCGCGTTTATCGGCTTGAACAGCCTGGTAACGAGGGGGGCGCTTCGGGCGCTGCTTGAGGCGGGCTTCCATGTGCCGGACGATATTTCGTTGATCGGCTACGACGATTTGCCGGAAATGCAAAACGCCGAGGTCGCCCTGACGACCGTCGGCCCCCCGCTGGACGAGATGGCCGCCCAAGCGGCGGAGCTGATCGTGGCGCTGATTCGCGACGAGCCGGCGGAATACCCGATCGTGGTTCGGCCGCGAATCCAGCAGCGGAATTCGGTCGCGGCGTGCAAGGAAGAGAGATAGCGGGAGGGGGAGAAATCGGCGATGAGTCATGAGAGGGACCGGAATCCGGCGTTTCACCTTGCGGAAACGGCGGCGAGGCGCAGCTTCGTCGTCGCGGCGGACGGCAGCGGGGACTTTGCGTCCGTTCAGGCGGCCGTCGACGCGATCCCTCCGGATTTTCCGGAACGGGTGACGATTTTCATACGTCAGGGCGAATACCGGGAAAAGGTGTTTATCGACCGCCGGAAAGTCAGCCTGATCGGCGAGGGAGCGGATCGGACGGCGATCCGGTGGGACGATTACGCCTTGAAGACGTTTCCGGACGGAGAACCGTACAACACGTTCAACACGTATACGCTGTTCGCGGGCGCGGACGATTTCATCGCGGAAGACTTGTCGATCGTCAACGGCGCGGGCCGCGGCGAGGACGTCGGACAGGCGGTAGCCTTGTACGCCGACGGCGACCGGGCGGTTTTCCGGCGGTGCCGACTGATCGGGTGGCAGGATACGCTGTTTACGGGGCCGCTGCCGCCGAGCCCGGTCGAACGGGCGACGTTCGGCGGCCCGAGAGAAGGAGCTCCCCGCCGGCCCTCGCGCCAATACTACGAGGACTGTTACATCGAGGGCGACGTCGATTTCATTTTCGGGTCGGCGACGGCGGTGTTCAACCGGTGCGAGCTGTTTTCGAAAGCCCGCCGGGAATCGCCGGAGGACGGAGAAGACCGCGTTCACGGCTGGATTGCGGCGCCGTCGACTCCGGAGGACGCGGCTTTCGGCTATTTGTTTTTGTCGTGCCGTCTGACCGGCGACGCTCCGCCTCGCTCCGTCTACCTCGGACGCCCTTGGCGCGATTTCGCGAGCGCGGCGTTCGTGCGGTGCGACATGGGGGCGCATATCCGGCCGGAGGGCTGGCACGACTGGGACAAGCCCGGCGCGCGGCGGACGGCGCGATTCGCGGAATACGGCTGCGCCGGCCCCGGCGCTCCGGGCGGACACGGCCGGGCGGGAGCCGCGAACGGCCCCGCGCCCGAAGGGCGGACGGCGGCCGCGCGGGTCGATTGGAGCCGTCAGTTGACGAGCGAGGAAGCGGACGATATGACCGTTGACCGGGTGCTTGCCGGCGCGGACGGCTGGAACCCGCTTGCCGCAAAGCCGGGCATGTTCGAATTTGGCGGCGGATAAGCGAGTTTCGGACGCAGAGAATCGCAAACGCGAAAAGGACCGCCCTTACGGGCGGTCCGAATCGGTATTGCCGTGAAAATGCGGAGGCCGGCTCCCAATGTCCGGTTCGCTCCCGGCCGATCCGCATGACCGGCGCCAAGAGGGTCGGCCCCTGCAGACTGCCGCTTGCGGCGCCCTGCGGCCAGCCGCAGCAATCAAACGGTGCTCGCCTCCCGGGTTCCGTTGCCGAGCATCGCCTGTTTCCAACGGGAATATACGTCCCAGGCGTCGCCTTTGTCGAGCAGCGCCTTGCACGTGTACAGCCCTTCCTCCACCGACTTGACCTTGCCCGTCAGGCTCAGCCTCACGGCGCCGTTCAGCAATACCTGATTGTAGAACGCCATGTGGCCGCCGCCTTGCAGCACCGCTTCCGCGGTGCTCAGCTGCTCCCGGGCGTTCCACTGCGTTTCGGGAACTTCCGTTTCCAGGCCGATCGCCTCGGGGTCGACGATGTTCAGCTCGAATGCTTCGTTTTCAACCGCGTAAACGCGGGTCGGCCGATCGATGAACAAGTCCTCGGAGCCTTCCGCGCCTTGGACGATCAGCGCTTTTCTGTAGCCGAGCTTGACCATCAGCCGCGAGAGGCGGTCGAACACGGTATTGTGGTAGATGCCGAAGACAAGGTAAGGAGAAAACGAAAAGTCGATCAGCTTCTCCGCCGTATTGAAGATGGTCCTCATGCCGATCTCCTGGCGGAGCGGGCGAATCCGGGCCAGCGGCGGACACCATTGCTCCGTCGGGACGAACAGAACGCCCGTCTGCGCCGCGGCTTCGACGCACCGCTCCGACGACAGCGTCGCCGCGTTTATGCCGGCTTCCTTCAGCAAATCGAGCAGCGTGACGCCCCATTTCGGCGGCAAGGACGCGGACCCGTGCAGCGTAACGGGCATCCCGGCGGCGGCAAGCAGGAAGGCGGTCGGAAAGGTCGCGATAAACGAAGTTTTGCGGCCGTCGTACGGTCCGGCGAAATCGATTCCTTCGTGAACGGGCCGGCGTTCGGCATATTTGCGGCAGACGGCCACGAACGCCTCCAGTTCTTCCACGCTTTCCAGCTTGATTCTCTCGGCAGCGAGAAACGCTCCGATTTGCGCGGGCGTGGCCTGCAGGTTCAAGATATATTCGGCAGCCTGAAAGGCCTCGTCGTAAGTAAGGTCCCGGGCGCCTCGCTTGCCTCGCGCGACTTCCTTCAGCAGATGGATCATTTCTTCGCCCTCCCTTGTTTTTGATCCTGCAGCAGCTCGTAAACTTTGACGATCGAGGTGGCGACGTCGACCATTCGCTTTCGCTCGTTCATCGCCTGCTTGCGAAGGAGGTCGTAAGCTTCGGATTCGGAAATGTTTTTGACTTTGCAGAGCACGCCCTTGGCCATATCGATCCACTTCCGTTCCTCAAGGCGCGACAGAAGTTGCTCCCGTTCCTTGTTCCACTGCTGGCGCTCGAAGCATTGCTTGGCTCCGAAATGCAGGGCCCAATGAACCTCCTGCGGAAGCATGGACGGGGACAAGATGCCGTCCACCATAATCCGGTCTTCGCAAGCCTCGACGGACAAGGTGGCGGTAGAATCGCTGCACCACCAGAGGATGGGAACGATCTTTTTTTGCAAAAGGGAGCTCGACCAGGACTGAATATCCGATATCGGGATATGCAGGATAGAGGCGTCGGCGTCGCGCACCCGGTCCAATGCGAGCGATGGATCATCCGCCGTCTCGACCAGATAACCGCAGGAACGGAGAAGGTTTTCCGGCAGCGAAACGGATTCGGCAGACGGCTTTCGTTCCGGTGCTGTGGACTTATTATAAATAACCAGCAGGGAATGCATGAACCGACGCCCCTTTCTTATCGGTATCTAATAATAAACGCCTATTTATGTTGCAATTTCGTGACGAAAAAGTCTTGCGTTAATTTATATAACACAAACCCCTTGCTTTTGTCGATAATTTGCCCAAATCATTTTTTTCATGTGATTTTTATTGACGTTTTCGAAGCGATAGTGTATATTTTTCATAATAAAACCGAATCATTTCACGAATACAAAGGGGTATTCGAAAGAAGAGGCAATGGAGCCTGCTTCACTTCAAGCGATGGGAAACGTCTGTTTTCCCCGCGAAGTGGAGCGGGCTTTTATGTTTTGCGGATACAGAGAGGAGAGGGAAACGCATGACCAACCGCCAAAAACTGGTTCTCGTCGGAAACGGAATGGCCGGGGTGCGCGCGATCGAGCATTTGCTGAAGCTGGCGCCCGACGCTTACGACATCACGATTTTCGGAGCCGAGCCGTACCCGAATTATAACCGGATCGCGCTGTCTTCCGTGCTTGCGGGGGGAGCGGATATGAAGGATATCATTCTTAACGATTTGAATTGGTATTCGGAAAACAACATCCGCTTGTTTATGGGGCACGCCGTCACTCGCATCGATACGGCGCGGCGCAAGGTTTTTTCCGACAAGGGAGCCGAAGCGGAGTACGATTCCCTCATTTTGGCCACCGGTTCCAATCCGTTCATGCTGCCCCTTCCCGGCGCGGACAAAGAGGGCGTGATCGGATTCCGGGATATTAAAGATTGCGAAATCATGATGGAAACCTCCAAAACGTATAAAAAAGCGGTCGTCATCGGCGGCGGCCTGCTCGGGCTCGAAGCGGCGAGAGGCCTGCTCAATTTGGGCATGGACGTCTCCGTCGTGCACATTCACGAACATATTATGGACCGCCAGTTGGATACGGCCGCTTCCATGATGCTGCGCCGGGAGCTTGAAAGCCAGGGCATGAAATTTTTGCTCAAAAAGCATTCCGAATCGATCGTCGGCCGCAAACGGGTGCAGGCTTTGAAGTTTGCCGACGGCTCGCAAATCGAAACGGATTTGATCGTCATGGCGGTCGGCATCCGGCCGGACGTCAAGCTCGCGAAGGCCTCCGGCATCGAGGTGGACCGGGGCATCGTCGTCAACGATTATATGGAAACGAGCGTTCCCGGCGTATATGCCGTCGGCGAGTGCGCCCAGCATCGGGGAATTTTCTACGGGCTCGTCGCTCCGCTTTACGAGCAGGGGGCCGTGCTCGCCAAGCGGCTTGCGGGAGTCGAGACGGAAGGCTATGCGGGCTCGGTTACGTCGACCAAGCTCAAAGTATCGGGCGTGAACGTATTTTCGGCGGGCGTTTTCAAGGAGCCGGAGGGTGCCCGTTCGCTGCGTTACCAGGACGAAATCGACGGCATTTACAAAAAACTCGTCATTCAGGACGACAAGCTGATCGGAGCGGTTCTGTTCGGCGATACCGGCGACGGCGCCAAGCTGTTTTCTCTCATTAAAAAGGGCGAATCGATCAAGGGCCGGGAAAAGGAGCTGCTCGGCATCGCGGCCGGCGGCCAATCGGAGTCTTCGGCGAGCCGTCTGGAAGCGATGGCGGACGACGAAATCATTTGCGGCTGCAACGGCGTCTCGAAAGGCGCGATCAAGGACGCGATTCTTTCCAAAGGCTGCACGAGCGTCGGCGACATTAAAGCTTGCACGAAAGCTTCCGCTTCCTGCGGCGGCTGCAAGCCGGAAGTCGCGGAGCTGCTGCAAATTTATGCCGGCGATAAAGTCGTGTCCGTCAAGGAAGGCATTTGCGGCTGCACGACGCTGAGCCGGGACGAAATCGTCGCCGAAATCAAGCGCATGGGCCTGAAAACGATCAAAGAAGTGATGAACGTCCTGGAGTGGAACAACGAAGAAGGCTGCTCCAAGTGCCGTCCTTCCCTGAACTATTATCTTGGCATGCTTTGGCCCGAAGAATACAAGGACGAGAAAGAATCTCGGTTCACGAACGAGCGGTATCACGCCAACATCCAGAAGGACGGAACGTATTCGGTCGTTCCCCGCATATACGGCGGGGTCACGTCCCCCGCGGAACTGAAGAAAATCGCGGAAGTGGCGGAAAAGTTCGAAGTGCCGCTCGTCAAGTTTACCGGCGGACAGCGGATCGACCTGCTCGGCGTGAAAAAAGAAGATCTCCCCAAAATGTGGGAAGAGCTGGATATGCCCTCCGGACACGCATACGGGAAGGCCCTTCGCACCGTCAAGACGTGCGTCGGATCGACCTTCTGCCGCTTCGGCACCCAGGACGCGATGGGGATGGGCATTCGGCTGGAAAAAGAGTTCGAGCGCCTGAACACTCCCGCCAAGGTGAAGCTGGCCGTATCCGGCTGCCCGCGGAACTGCGCGGAAGCGACCATCAAGGATTTCGGCATCGTGGCGATCGACGGCGGCTGGGAGCTGCATGTCGGCGGCAACGGCGGCGTTCACGTCCGGGCGACGGATCTGCTCTGCGTCGTCAAAACGGAGGACGAGGTCGTCGAATGGGCCAGCGCGTTCCTTCAATATTACCGGGAAAACGCGCAATGGAACGAACGGACCTCGAACTGGGTGGAACGGGTCGGCCTGGACAGCATCAAGCAGGCATTGGAAAAGAAGGAAGACCGGCTTGCGCTTCAGGAAAGAATCAAGACGGCGCTCGGCGTAACGAAGGACCCGTGGAAGGAAATCGTCGAAGAAAAGGAATTGCGCAAAAATTTCGAACCGCTCGCCGGCGTTCCGGCATCCGTTTGAGCCGAGGGGAGGATTACAATGAACAAGCTGCTGGTTGGGAACGTCGCGGAAATCGATAAAAAGGGCGCGCGGACCGTCCGGGTGGACGATTTGGAAATTGCCCTGTTTCGGCTCTCGGACGGAGACGTTCTGGCGGTTGAAAACAAATGCCCGCACAAAGCGGGGAAGCTTTCGGAAGGCATGGTGTGCGGAAGCACGGTGCATTGCCCGCTGCACGACTGGAAAATCGATTTGCGGGACGGGCGCGTGCAAGAGCCGGATACCGGCTGCGTCACGACGTTCGACGTCGAAGTCGATTCGGCGAGCGGGTCGATCTACGTTAAGCTGTAATCCGGCGAAAGCCTGATTCGGATCAAGGGGAGGACGGGAGCGATGGCCGGAAACAAGCCCGGGTACGTATCGATCGTCGGAGCGGGGCCGGGAGATCCGGAGCTGATCACGCTGAAGGCGCTGCGGCGGATCGAGGCCGCCGATGTCCTTTTGTACGATCGTCTGGTTAGCGAGGAGCTGCTCGACTATGCAAGAGAAGATGCGGTTCGCGTCTATTGCGGAAAGGCGCCGGGCCGGCATGCGATGCCGCAGGAGCGGATTCAGGCGCTGATGATGGAGCACGCCTCGCAGGGCAAGCATGTCGTCCGGCTGAAAGGCGGAGACCCGTTCGTCTTCGGCCGGGGCGGAGAGGAGGCGCTGGCCATGGCGGCGGCGGGCATTCCTTACGAAGTCGTGCCCGGCGTCACGTCGGCCATCGGAGCTTCCGCTTCAACCGGCATACCGTTGACGCATCGGGGGCTCGGGGCATCCGTCGCCATCGTCACCGGCAGCCGCTGCCACGATCACGACGCCCCCGTCCGCTGGGACAAGCTTGCGGACGGCGTCGATACGCTCGTCATTTATATGGGCGTCAGCCAGTTGGGCCATATTCGCGAGCAGCTTCTGCTTTACGGGAAAAACCGGCAGACGCCCGTCGCGCTCATCGAGCGGGGAACGACAAGCGGTCAGCGGGTCTGGACCGGCACGCTGGACAACGTCGAAAAGCTGGCGGCGGCCATGAAGCTGAGCAACCCCGCCCTCATCGTCGTGGGAGAAGTCGTCAAGGTGCGGGAACGGCTGCTTCGGCTCGACGAGGAAGTCAGGTCTCGAATCGGGTAGCCGAAATAGCGGGAGGTCGTTATTTTGCCCCGCGCGACGGGGCCCGATACGGGATCGAAGCAAAATATCGTCCCCTTTAGACAGAAGAGGCCGTCCCTAAGGTCCATTTTGACCTTTCGGAACGGCTTCTTTCGTTTTTACAGCGCGCTGCCTCCGAACAGGAAGCGGTGCTCCCACGAATTGCCCACGATCGAGGTGACGGTCACGCCGCCGCTTTCGACGGAGTACGTGTGCAGCAAATTGCCGTCGCCAAGGTAAATTCCGACGTGCGTAATGCGTTCGCTCGATTTGTCGATTCCCGCATAGTCGCCTTCGTCTCCGCCTTTGTATTCCATAAAGAACACCAGATCCCCGCGCTTCAACTGGCCGATGTCCGTGACGACGGAACCGTTGTTTTTCACGTAGTCGCCCTGGGCCCTAGAATCGCCCGGCAGCGTGACGCCGAGCGTTTCCCTGAAAATCCAGCGCAGGAACGAGGAGCAGTCGAACGCCGCGTCCGACTCCCGGTCCGCCCCGAATTCATAAGGAGTTCCTTTATATTTCATGCCCTCGGCAATTACTTGCTCTATTTTGGACGAATCGGCAGCCGGAGTTGCCGCATTCGCGATGTTGCCTTGTTCGTTCGCCTGGCCGACGTCTGCGAATTTCGCAGCCGGCGCCGCCGCGGCATGACCGGCGGATGCGCCAAATGAACCCGCGGCCGCGATCCCGAAAGCAAGTATCGATAGTCCAAGAAGTTTCATTTCAGCACCTCCATCAGGTAGTACCTATACGCTAACACAGGCCGGCGGCCGGATGTAACCCTCAAATGTTGCCACCGCATCCGCACGCTCCGATCCGGCCGCGTCCGCAAGCCCGATCCGCCTGCGGTCCGAAGGCGGTCGACGTCCTCGACCACAGTCTAGGCCCAAAAACATTCGCGGGTCCGTTATGCCGAAATCGCGTTCGGTTTACAATGGGTTTGTGAGGTAAACGAATCGGCTGGCCCCAAGCCCGTCGAACTGAAAAAGGAGGTGCAGCCATTGAAAAAAGGAAACGGATTGGCCATCGTGCTCATTCTCATCGGCATCCTGCTGCTAGTCGGTAAACTCGGCAACCTGTTCGGATTTTTGATCGGCCTGCTGATTCCGCTGCTCGTCATCGGATTGGGCGTAATCGGCTGGAGAAACGGCAACCGATTTATCGGCGGCATCCTGATGGTCATCGGCGGTTTCATGCTGCTGGGCAAATTGTCCGCCGTCATCTTTTGGATCGCCGCGATCGGCCTGATTGTTTTCGGAATTACGATGCTGACCCGTAATCGGACAAGACGAATATAGTCGACGCAGACTTTTTAATGAAGGAGGAGCGATATGAGCGTCATCAAACGGGTTCGTGACATGACCGTTGCCACTTTGAACGACAGGTTGGAAAACTCGGAAGACCCGGTCCGCCTGATCGATCAGTTTTTGTGGTCGACCCACCAGGAAATCGTCCAATGCGAACAGTTGCAGCGCCAATACGCCGCGCACACCGAACACCTGCTCAGGCAATGGAAAGATGCCGTCCAATGGAAAAACCGGCGCGAGGAACAAGCGCTGACGGCTTTGAAAGCAGGAGAAGAACATGTCGCCAAAATGGCGCTTCAAGATAAAGTCGCTTTCGAAGAGAAGGCGATCCGATATGAAGGCCTCTACGAACAAAGCAAAGGCGAGCTTGCTGAACTGGAGCAGTTGCTGCAAGAATTGAGAGACGAATATCGGCTCGTGTACGATCAGCGCCAATTTTATCTTGCCCGAATGGAGTCCTTGCGGCTGCAGCAGCGGCTTAACGCGAGATTCGGGCCGGGAGCGGCGGAAGGCCCCGCCAACATGTTCCGCAAGCTGAACGACCGCCTGACCGATATCGAGCTTGAAACGAAGAGCTTGCGGGATTTGCGCCGAATGGGCCAGGAAACGTCTTATCACGCGGGAACGGCCGCCCAGAACGCGATCGACCGCGAGCTGGAGCAGCTCAAACGCAAACTGCAACAAGGAGGTTAACGAATGCGCAAATTGTACCGTTCGACCCGAGATCGCAAAATATTCGGCATCTGCGGCGGGCTGTCCGATTTTCTGGGCGTAGATGCAACGCTGCTGCGAATCCTGCTTGTTGTCGTCACCGTTTTTTCGGCCGGATCGCTAGTGTTCGTGTATTTGATCGCCGGGTTCATCATTCCGCAGGAACCGACTCATAACGCATTCAATTCCGGTCCCTACGGCACCCCGTACGGCGACCCTTGGAACGGCGGAACGCGGCCGGGCCCGACCAATTACGGCTGGACGCCTCCGGCAGGCTCTCCCCCTCCGGCGGGACAGGGCTGGTCCCCCGGACAAAGCGGTTATGGCGGCACGGCGGGTTATACGGCGGCAAAGCCCCAACCTTCCGCGACGCCGCGGGAGACGGAAGGACTCGACGCCATGATGGAAGATATCGAAAAAAAAGCGCTCCGCAAGGAACTGGAAGAACTGAAAGCGCGCATTGCCAAATTTGAAGAACAATCGAAAGGGGAATAAAAAGATGGGTGTATTTCAACGGATGAAGGATATGACGAAGGCTTCCATTCACGACATGCTGGACAAATTAGAGGACCCGATCGTCATGCTGAACCAATACTTGCGCGATATGGAAAAAGAAATTCACGAAGCGGAAGTGACGGTCGCCAAGCAAATGGCCGCCGAACGCCGTCTGAAGCAGCGCCTCGACGAGGCGATCCGCATCGGCGCCGAACGCGAATCGCAAGCCGAACAAGCGCTGCGCGCCGGCAACGAAACGCTTGCCCGCAAGCTTCTGGAAGAGAAAGTTTACTACGACAAGCAAGCGAACGACGTGCTCGGCCTGCACGATCAGGCGCAAGCCCAAGTGAGCGAGCTGACGACGCAGCTGCACGAAATGAAGGACGAGTACTACAAGCTTCGCAACAAGCGCAACGAGCTTTCGGCCCGCGCCCAAATGGCAAAAGCCCGCAAGCAAATGGCTCAAATCAGCTCGCTTCACACGATCGAAAGCGGCTCCGCCGCCCGCGGCTTCCACCGGATGGAAGAAAAAATCATGCAAATGGAAGCCGAAGCCGACGTCGTCCGCATGCCGGGCTCGCCGCTCAGCGCTTCTCCGATCAACGTCGATCCGGAAAAAACGTTCCGCGTCGAACAGGAACTGGCCGCGCTGAAGAGCCGTATCGCTCCTTCGGCTCCCGCGCAAAGCACCGCATCCTCGGATGAATAAGGGACAACGGAGCGGCCGGGAATCCGGCTAAAGAAAAGCTAAAGCAACCGTTTCCGACAGCCGGAAACATATGGTATGCTTACAAAGGTACGAATGGGCCATGACGGATGCAAATCCGTTATGGCCTTCGCCGCGAAGTCAACGTTAGATAACCGCGGAGGAGGTGCGGCCGTATTGAAGTCGATATCGAATCAGGCGCTTGTGTTCATCGCGGCCGGCAGCTATCTCATGCTCGGCGGAATCGCGGGTTACTTAACGGCGAATACGATCGTTCTTCTTGTTCTGGGCGTGGACCGGTTCAAAAGGGATCGCAATCGGTTGGCCGCCGTCTTGATCGCGATTGCCGTCTTGACGCTGATCATCAATGAGTTCGGCCTGGTCGTCGCGATCGTGCTCATCTCGCTGGGCTTGTTTTATAGGAAAACGAAGCCGCAAGCCGGGGGGAACTTCGTCAGCAGGCACCGGCTGTTGCTGCATCTGCGTTTGGACCAGCCTTCCTGGATTCTCCGCTCGATGGCGTATTGGCACGCGTTCGGCGAATCGCGGGTGGACTTGACGATGGCCGTGCCGGAAGAGCGGGAGACGACCGTCGTACTGCAAGGCATCGTCGGCGACGCCGAATGGATCGTTCCGGAAGATTACGGGCTGCAGATCGAGGCTTCCGTTTTGCTCGGCCAGATCCACTGGAACGCGATTCAAGAGGGAGGAGTCGCCCAGAAAGTCGTCTGGCGATCCCCGGATTACGAACAGAAGGAGCATCAGGTGAAACTCCAGCTGTTCTATCTCGTAGGGAATATAAGAATTCGGCAGATGTAGGAGGGATAAGGAATGGTGTGGCGTCATATGGGCGAAACCGTTTTATTTTCCCTCGGCATCGGTTTCGTCATCGTATATTTATTGGAAAGTCAGGATCTTGCCGCTCCCTTCGAGTCCTGGTCGACGATCATCTCCTTCGGGTTAACGGCGATCGGCGTCCTCATCGTTGCGGGGGCGGCATACGGATTTTACCGGAGTTATCCGATCCGGAACCGGCTCGAATGGATGCGCGATTCGATGCTCATGCTCGAAAAGGGGAATCCGGCGCCTCCGCTGCCCGACATGGGCAAGGATGAAATCGGCCGATTGGCGGAACAGCTGTCGCGCATCAGCCGAAAGTGGGAAGAGCAGGTGGCGACGCTGCAGCGCCTTTCGACCAACAATACGGAGCTTGCGGTGAAGGTGCGGACGAGCGCGGTGATCGAAGAACGGCAGCGGCTGGCGAGGGAACTGCATGACGCGGTCAGCCAGCAGCTTTTTGCTATTTCCATGACGGCCACCGCGGTCGGCCGGACGCTCGAGCAGGATTTCGACCGGGCGAGGCGGCAAGTCGAACTGATCGAGGAAATGGCCGCCGTCGCCCAGTCCGAAATGCGGGCGCTGCTGCTTCATTTGCGTCCGGTCCATCTCGACGGCAAGCGGCTGGCCGATGCGATTCCGGAACTTGTAAAGGAAATGCAGGCCAAGGTGCCGGTAAATATTTCGTTGGATATGGACGAGGATTTGCCGCTTAATAAAGGAATGGAGAATCACCTGTTCCGCATGGTGCAGGAGGCGCTGTCCAACACGCTGCGCCATGCCAAAGCCACGAAGATGGACATCGCCCTGCACCGCCGCGGAGACTCGGTAAGGCTGGCGATTCGCGACAACGGCGTCGGTTTCGACGTTTTGGAGAAGAAACAGACGTCTTACGGCCTGGTCAGCATGGAGGAGAGGGCGAACGAGCTCGGCGGCTCCTTTAACGTGGCAAGCGCCCCGGGCAAGGGGACGAGAATCGAAATCAGAGTGCCGATAACGGCGGAAGAAAGAGGTTGGAACGATGGCGGAGTACAATCCGATCCGAGTCCTGCTGGTGGATGACCATGAAATGGTCCGAATCGGACTGGCGGCCGTGCTGGGGACCGAAGACGGCATCGAGGTCGTAGGCGAGGCCGGCAACGGAGCCGAAGGCTTGCGTCTGGCCAAAGCCTATAATCCGGATGTCGTGCTGATGGACTTGGTGATGGAAGGGATGGACGGCATCGAGACGACGCGCCGGCTTCTGGAAGAACACCCGAATTGCCGCGTCATCGTCCTGACGAGTTATCTCGACGACGAGAAGATGTATCCGGTCATCGAAGCCGGCGCCTTCAGCTATTTGCTCAAAACGTCGCGCGCTTCCGAAATCGCGGATGCCATCCGGGCGGCCGCCCGCGGCCAGGCCGTGCTCGAGTCCCAGGTCGCTTCCAAAATGATGAACCGGTTCCGCAAGCCGGTTTCGGCATCCTCCATGCCGCACGAGGAATTGACCGATCGGGAAATGGAAGTATTGCAGCTGATCGCCCAAGGAAAATCGAACCAGGAAATCGCCGACGAACTGTTTATCGGCATCAAGACGGTAAAGTACCATTTGACGAATTTGTTCGGCAAGCTCGGAGTCGAGGATCGCACGCAAGCTGCCATCTATGCCCACCGAAACGGAATCGCCAAATAAGATCGGCGTTTATGCCGTACATAACCAGCCATATCTGGATGGCCGCGCCGCCCCGCAATCACGCCCGGATTGCGGGGCGGCGGCATTTCGACGGCCCGGACGCGGGCGAGCGTCCCGGTCGTGGGCGGGCGCCGACGGCCCCGCCGGCTAGAGCAGCAGAACCGCTTCGATGGGGTCGAGCGGCAGCACGATTTTCGTACGGGAAACGGGCTCGAGTTCGAGCGCTCCCCAATACGGATTCGCAGGGGGAGGTCCGCCCGCGGAGTCGGACTCCGTCCGAATGCCGGCTTTCCGCCGCGTCCGGCCGGCGGAGCGTTTTTTGGCCGGCTTCGGCTTCGCTTGCGTGCGATCGGCCTCCGGTTCCTCGTCGATATCGCCGTTCAGCACCACTTTTCCCTTCGCGCAGCCGGTCAACAGGCCGTAATACCGGGCGCCGTCGTTCATGACGACGCATACCGGATGCCCCCTGAGCTTCAGAAGGTTCTTTTCGTCAGCCGGAATATGATCATCCATCCCCTTCACCCCCTTGAACCTCGTTCGGAACCAGTATATTCACCCGCGGGCTCCTGCGCATGGACGCGTACCCAGTCGCGCGAAAAGCCGCCGGCAGAAGCGGAAAAAGCGATGGTTTGAATCCGATAGCAAACGGCGTTTAAGTGTGATAAACTACAGTACGTGTATTCAAATTTCGGAAAATGGAAGATGAGGAACATGACGGATAAAACCATTGAGACGACCGCCGCGGCTGACGGCGCTGTCTATTTTATTTTCGGCGCGACGGGCGACCTGGCCCGGCGCAAGCTGTTCCCCGCTTTGTATAGCCTTTATCTCGAAGGAAAGCTGGGCGAACGGTTCGCCGTCGTCGGGCTTGCGCGCCGCGCGCGCACGGACGAGCAGTTCCGGGACGACGTGTACGAGTCGATCCGCGAATTTTGCCGGTACAAGCCCGATGACGCCAATTGGCAAGCCTTTGCGGCGCATTTCTCCTATCACCCGCTGGACATCGGAAACGTCGACGGCTTCCGCGAGCTGAAGGCGTCCACGGAAGCGCTGGAAGCCCGCTATTCGATTCCGGGCAATCGCTTGTTTTATTTGGCGCTGGCCCCGGAGCTGTTCGGCGCCGTATCGCGCAACCTTCGCGACGGCGGCATGCTGGAAAGCAAAGGCTGGCACCGGCTCGTCATCGAGAAGCCGTTCGGCTACGACTATCCGTCCGCCGAAAAGCTGAACGAAGAAATTCGCCACGTTTTCCGGGAAGAGGAAGTGTTCCGGATCGACCATTATCTCGGCAAGGAAATGGTGCAGAACATCCAGGTCATCCGGTTTGCCAATGCGTTTTTCGAGCCGCTTTGGAACAATAACCACATCGCGAACGTGCAAATCACGCTCGCCGAGACGGTCGGCGTCGAGGAGCGGGGCGCCTACTACAATAAGTCCGGGGCGCTGCGCGACATGGTGCAGAACCACATGCTTCAGATGCTGACGATGATCGCCATGGAGCCGCCGAGCCGTCTCGATCCCGAAGATATTCATGACGAAAAGGTCAAGGTGCTCCGTTCCGTCCGGAATTTCCGCTCTGCCGAAGAAGTGGAACAGGACGTCGTGCGGGCGCAGTACACCGACGGCCAGTTCCGGGGACAAGCGGTCAAGGGCTATCGCAACGAGGATTCGGTTCCGTCCGACTCGACAACCGAGACGTTTTTCGCCGCTCGGCTGTTCGTGGACAATTTCCGCTGGGCGGGCGTGCCGTTCTACGTGCGCACCGGCAAGCGCCTCCCGGTCAAATCGACCGAGATCGTGATCGAGTTCAAAAACGTGCCGAACAATGTGCTGTTCGCAAGCCGCAGCCAGCTGCAGCCGAACCTGCTCGTCATCCGGGTCAACCCGATGGAAGGCATCTACATTAAAATCAACGCCAAAAAGCCCGGCAACGATATGACGATCCAGCCGGTGGCGATGGAATTTTGCCAAAGCTGCCAGGTCGGCATCAACACGCCGGAAGCTTACGAGCGGTTGATCTACGACGCCGCCCGCGGCGATTCCACGTATTTCACCCGTTGGGACGAGCTGGCCGCCGCTTGGCAATTGGTCGATCCGATCGCCGCCGCCTGGCGCCAGGCGCCGGAACGCGTGGCGACGTATCCCGCCGGCACGTGGGGACCCGCGCAGGCCGACGAGCTGCTGAGCCGGGACGGCTTCTTCTGGTGGCCGGTCAACGGACAGGACGAAGACAATGTCATCTGGGTCACGAACACAAAGTAAAACCGAGCACGAGGAAAGCATCCTCCCTGGCCGAACGCGGCCTTGGGCGGATGCTTTTTTTTGACCGCGCGTCGATCGCCGAAGCGCCAGGTCCGTTTCGATTTTTTACGAAAACCGCAATTTAAGTTGATTTTCGCCGAATATACGGCCTTTATGATGAAGGGGCAATGAAGCTTGGAGAACATTTTGACAAAAATGAAGGAAATCCTTCAATCGGGAGCAGTGATGAACAGCCCTATGATTCGGTACTTGTGGTTCGATCTCGGCTATACCCTGGTCAAAACCAACCGCGAAGACATCTATCGGAAAACGCTGGAGACGCTCGGAATCGTCAAAACCCGGGATGAAATCACGATCGCCTATCATTTGGCGGACAAGCTGTTCATGCGGGAATACCGGGGGGTGCTCGGCAAGGACAGCCGTCACTTTCTGCCCTGGTATATCGGCGTCTTGAACTACTATTTGGGGCTCTCGCTTCCCATCGAGGAAGTGATCTCTTTGCAGCAAAAGGCGGCGAAAGAAGAAGGAATGCGGTGGACGGCGTTCGATTTCAGCAAGCCGACCTTGCGCTCGTTGAAGGAAGCGGGCTACCGGCTGGGCCTCATCTCCAACTGGGACGGGACCGCTCGCGAAGTGCTGAAGGCGAACAGGCTTGACGAAGAGTTCGACTTCGCGATTATTTCCTCGGAAATCGGCATCGAAAAACCGGATCCGGCCATCTTCGAAATCGCCCTGTCCGAAAGCGGCGCGACCGCGGAGCAGTCGCTGTATGTCGGCGACAATTACTACGATGACGTCGTCGGTTCGCGTCAAGCCGGCATGGACTGCCTGCTGATCAATCCGTACGGAACGAGAGGCATCGAGGAGTTGAATTACGATCGGGTCATCTCCAGCATTCGGGAGGTCGCCGCCTATTTGAGTCAACTGCAGGGAGTCGGCAGCCCGTCGTTAAGCGAGGGAGAACGACATGTCGACCATATTGGAACGAATTCAGGAAACGTTTGACGTTTTAAGCCCGGGGCAGAAACGGGCGGCGCATTACATTCAGAGCCATATCCAGGACGCGGCGCTGCAATCGGCCCAAAAAATCGCGGAGAAATCGGGCGTCAGCGAGGCGACGGTTCATCGGTTGGCCCAGGCGCTTTCGTATTCCGGGTTTTCCGACATGCATCAGGAATTGCAGCAATTCGTGATCAAGGATCAGCGGGCCGTCTACAATTTCATGCAATCGACAACCCGTCAGGAGGAGTCCTGGCTGGAGAAGCATTTTGCCCAGGAAATGCAGAATATTCGGGAAACGATGCAGCAAACCGATAAAGCCCGGATTCATCAGGCCGCAAGGCTGCTGCTGGATGCCGACCGCATCTGGATCGCCGGGTGGAGGCTGGGCTTGTCGGTCACGGCGTTTTTTCAATTCGTTTTGAAATATATGCTGGGCAATTGCGAGTTGATTCCGCAAGGAGGTGTTGCCGAGTACGCAACGTACATTCGTTCCGGCGATGTCGTTTTTGTCAGCGGTTTTCCCCGCTATTGCTCCAAAACCTTGAAAGTGTCCAAGCTGGCCAAGGAACAGGAGGCACGGGTGATCGCGCTGACCGACTCCAGCTTGTCGCCCTTTGCGAAGCTGGCCGATCTGACGCTGCTGGCGGAATGCAAATCCACCGGGTTTCTGGATTCATACACCGCGCCGCTGTCGGTCGTGGGCGCCATCATTAACGAGATTTCGTATTTGGAGAAAGATAGGGTGAAACGCCATTTGGAGAAAATGGAGCTGATGTTCAAGGAATTTCAGGACAGCTTCGAATGGATGAATAAAACAAAGTGACCATCGCGGGAAGGAAGCGGGCATGGAATTAACGGTAATCGGCTGCTGGGGAGCGTACCCGGCCCCAAACGAAGCGACTTCGGGTTATTTGATCAAGCGCGGGGAACTGTCGATTCTGCTCGATTGCGGCAGCGGCGTCTTGTCCAGGCTGCAAAACGAGGTGCCGTTGGAACAGTTGGACGCGGTCTTTATCACGCATACGCATGCGGATCATATCGCGGACGCGTTGACGCTGGAATTCGCCGCTCTGGTTCTGATGCAAACCGGAAAACGTTCGAAGCCGCTGGACGTTTACGTTTACGGAGAAGATCCGGACAAGCTCGGGTTTCAATTTCCCGAATGCGTCAGAGTGCATCCGATCGATCTTCGGCAGAAGGTGCAAATCGGCGAACTGACGCTGGAATTTTCCGAGAACGTGCACGAAGTTCCTTGCTGCGCGGTCAAAGTGACCGCCGCTGACGGCAAATCGCTCGTGTACTCCAGCGACACGGGATATTGCGACAGCATCGTCGAGTTCTCCCGCCAGGCGGACGTGCTGGTGCTGGAGAGCAGCTTCTACGATTGGCAGAAGGGCGCGATGCGGGGGCATCTGACGGCGGGGGAGGCGGGCGAGATCGCGGCTTTGGCCAAGCCCGGCCAGTTGGTGCTGACGCATTTTCCCCATTACGGCGATCTTCGCCAACTGGAGGCGGAAGCCTCCTCACGGTTCGACGGACAGACAAGGCTGGCTTTTGGCGGAATGAAGCTGAACATCTAAGGAATTCAACGGACTATTCCGAAAGGGGCATGATTGAAAATGACTTGGAAGATGAACATGAGGAGAGGTTTGTTCGCTTTGACCTTGTCGACGGTGATCGTTTCGGGATGCGGCACGAATACTCCGTCCGCTAGTCCCGTTTCCGGCTCGTCGGAGACGCCGCAATCCCAGGCATCGGCGGACGGCGGCACGAACAGCCCGTCTTCCGGAGGAACCGTCCGGGTGGCGATGGCGACGGAACCGGACAATCTGGATCCTTACCTGTCGGCAGCGACGGATACCGGCTCGATGATGGACAACGTGTTCGACGGCTTGTTCGAAGCGGGCGAAAACAACGAGCTCGTTCCGGCCATCGCGGAGTCGTATCAAGTGTCGGAGGACGGGTTGACGTACACGTTTGCCTTGAGGCAAGGCGTGACGTTCCATGACGGGTCCGCGCTCACCTCGGAGGACGTGTATTATTCGTACGCCAAGCTCGCGGGCCTGAACGGCCAGGAGCCGCTGTCCTCCAAGTTCTCCGGCATCGGAAGCATCGAAACGCCCGACGACTATACGGTGACCGTCAAGCTGAAAGAGCGGGATGCCGCCTTCCTCTCCGCCAACATCATCGCCATCGTGCCGAAAGATTACGAGAAGCAAAGCGAGCATCCGGTCGGCGCCGGCCCCTTCAAGTTTGTCGAATACACCCCGGGACAGCAGCTGGCGCTCGAAAAGAACGAGCAATTTTACGACCCGGAGCGCGCGCCGAAGCTGGATCGGGTCGAATTCAAAATCATGCCCGACGTCAACTCTTCGATTCTCGCCCTGCAGTCCGGCGACATCGACATGGTTCCGGGCGTCAGCGCTCAAGGCGCGCTTCAGCTCGGGGAAAGCTTCACCCTCGTCTCCGGCCCGCAGAACATGGTTCAACTGATGGCGCTGAACAATTCCGTGAAGCCGCTGGATGACGCGAAGGTTCGCCAGGCGATCAACTACGCGATCGACAAGGACGTCATCATCGAGACGGTGGCCGAGGGGAACGGAACGAAGCTGGGCTCGAACATGAGTCCCGCGATGAAGATGTACTATCAGGAAGGGCTGGAGGACAGGTATTCGTTTAACGCCGAGCAAGCCAAGCAGCTGCTGCGGGAAGCGGGATACGAGAACGGGTTCGATCTGACGATCACGGTTCCGTCGAACTATCAATTCCATGTCGATACGGCCCAGGTGATCGCGGAACAGCTGAAACAGGTCGGCATTCGGGCCGAAATCAAGCAAATCGAATGGAGCAGCTGGCTGGAGGACGTCTACAACAACGCGAAATACGAGGCCACGATCGTCGGATTGACGGGCAAGCTGGATCCGCACGAAGTGCTGGGCCGATACGAGACGACCTATCCGAAAAATTTCTTCAAGTTCAGCAACGACGAATTCGACCGTTTGGTCAACGAAGGCCGCACGGAGCTGGACGAAACCAAGCGCGCCGCGCTGTACAAGGAAGCGCAAACCGTTCTGACCGAACAGGCGGCCGCTGTCTTTATTATGGATCCGAGCCGCACGGTGGCGATGAAATCGAACCTGCACGGATTTAAAACGTACCCGGTCCAGAAGTACGACTTCGCCGAAATGTACTATGCCGAATAAGCAGGGGAAGCGGCCTTGAGATTTTATATTCGCAAGTCGTTTACGCTGGCGGCTACGGTATTGCTCGTCTCGGTCATCACGTTTCTGGTGTTTCAGGTGCTGCCGGGAGATCCCGCCCAGATCGTTCTGGGCGTGGACGCCGATCCGTACCAGCTGGCCGCTCTCCGGCAGGACATGGGGCTTGATCGTCCTGTCGGGGAGCGTTATTGGACGTGGATGGCCAATGCCGTTTCCGGCGATCTCGGCGATTCGCTGCGCTACCAGCGGCCGGTGTCGGAAATTTTGGCGGAGCGCCTGCCGGTCACAATTTCGCTGGCGCTCTTCTCCCTGGGGTTGACCTTGGCGATCGGTCTGCCCCTCGGCATTTATGTCGCCCGAAAAGACGGCAAATTATCCTCGGTGCTGATCTCGGCTTTTACCCAGCTCGGCGTATCCGTTCCGTCTTTCTGGCTCGCTTTTCTCTTGATTCTGCTTTTCTCCGTAACGTTCAGGCTGTTTCCGACCTATGGCTACGTTCCCTGGAGCCAGGATCCGGCGGGCACGATCCGTTCGCTGTTTTTGCCGTCCCTTGCGCTCGCGATTCCCTCCATCGCCGTCGTCGTCCGCTATTTGCGAAATACGCTGCTCGACCAGGCGACGATGGATTACGTGCGGACCGCCAGGAGCAAAGGGCTGCGAGAGAGCGCGATCATGTACCGGCACCTGCTGCGCAACGCCCTCATTCCGGTCGTCACCATCGTCGGCCTGCTGATCGCCGAAACGCTCGGAGGCAGCATCGTCGTAGAGAACGTGTTCGCGCTTCCGGGACTTGGCAACCTGCTGATTACGTCGATCGGAACGCGGGATTTGCCTTTGGTCCAATCGCTGGTTCTGTATATCGCCGTTCTGGTGGTCGGCATCAATTTCGCGGTCGATATTCTGTATAAAGTCATCGATCCCCGCATTCGATTGAAAAGGTGAGAGACGATGAATCTGAAACTGTGGTTGAAAAGCAAACCGTTGGTCATCGGCGGATTTCTCGTCGTTTCGCTGCTGCTCTTCGCGCTGGTCGGCTTGTTCTACACCCCTTACGAGCCGAATGAAATGAATACCGCAATGCGTCTGGCGCCTCCCCAGCCGGCCCATCTATGGGGAACGGACAATTTCGGCCGCGATATTTTCAGCCGGATCATGGAAGGAGCGCGGACGGCCTTTCTGATCGGCTTCAGCTCCGTCTCCATCGGCCTGGTCTTCGGCTTGCTGATCGGCGCCGCCGCCGGCTATTTGGGCGGCTGGGTCGATGAGGTCATCATGCGGATCGTCGACGCGATGCTCGCTTTTCCCGGCATTTTGCTGGCGATCATGTTCGTGTCCGTGTTCGGGCCGGGGCTTAACATCACGATCGCGGCGCTCGGCATGATGAGCATTCCCTCCTTTACGCGGATTGCCCGAAGCGGATTCATCCAGGTCAAGGAGTTCGATTTCGTCAAGGCTTCCGTCGCGAAAGGTGCGGGGCCGTGGCGGATCATCTTTCTGCATATTCTCCCCAACATGGCTTCCCCCCTCATCGTGGCGGCCACGCTGGGGTTCTCCGGCGCGGTATTGGCCGAAGCGGGGCTCAGCTATCTCGGCATCGGCGTGCAGCCTCCGGATCCGAGCTGGGGCCGCATGCTGAGCGAAGCCCAACCGTACCTGGTGAACGCGCCATGGTATGTTTTGATCACCGGCGGGGTCATCACGGCGATGGTGCTCGGGTTTAATCTGCTCGGCGACGGCATCCGGGATTTGTACGACAAGAAGAAGTAGGAGGTGCGCGCATGGCGCCGGCATTGTTGGAGCTGCAGAACTACCAGGTTGCTTTTTCCGCCGGACAGGAAAGCTACCCGGCGCTGCGGGAGATTTCGTTTGCCGTTCGGGATCGGGAAGCGCTCGGGATTGTCGGGGAATCCGGCTGCGGGAAAAGCTTGACCGCCTTGTCCGTCATGGGGTTATTGCCCAAGGGGGCGGCCGTGTCCGGCGGGGAGGCCCGGCTAAACGGCAAAATCCTGAACGGCTTGACGCCGGAAGACTGGCGTTCGGTCCGCGGAAAGCAAGTCGCGATGATTTTTCAGGATCCGATGACGGCCCTGAATCCGCTTATTCCGGTCGGCCGGCAAATTGCCGAGGCGGCGTCGACCCATCTGCCCGTTTCGAAACGGGAAGCCAAAAATCTCGCCCTGGACATGATGAGGAAGGTCGGGCTGTCCCGAACGGAGCATTTGTACCGCGAATACCCGCACCAATTGTCGGGAGGGATGAGGCAGCGGATCATGATCGCGATGGCGATGATCTGCAAGCCGCAGCTTCTGATCGCCGACGAGCCGACGACTGCGCTGGACGTGACCATTCAGGCGCAAATTCTCGATTTGCTGCGGGAGATGAAAGAGAACGCGGGTGCGGCGATGATGTTCATCTCGCACGATCTGGGCGTCATTCGCGAAATCTGCGACCGGGTCATCGTCATGTATGCCGGCTATATCGTCGAGGAGGCCCCCGTGAAGGAGCTGCTGGATCGTCCGCTGCATCCGTATACGATCGGCCTGCTGAAGTCCATTCCCGATATCGGCCAAAGAGGCGCGCCGTTGTACACCATACCCGGAAGGGTTCCTTCGCTGGCCGAGCGGAAAGGCGGCTGCCCGTTCGCCGGACGCTGCGCCCATGCGGAGCCGGAATGCGCGACCCGCTTGCCGGCGCTGGAGCGGAGGGCGGCCCACCATCGGGTGCGATGCCATCTGTACGCGGACAAGGAGGCGAGCCGATGAAGCCGGACCTCATTCGGGTGGAAGGGCTGTCCAAATATTATCCGATGCCGCGGCAGGGCTTAAGGGAGCGGCCGCGCTTCGTCAAAGCCGTGGACGGCGTGTCGTTCCAAATTCGCGAAGGGGAAACGTTCGGCCTGGTCGGGGAAAGCGGGTGCGGCAAGTCGACGACCGGCCAGATGCTCGTACGGCTGCTGGAACGTTCGGGAGGCGATATTTATTATCGGGACCGGAACGTTGCGAATTTGTCCGGACGGCAGATGAAGCCGTTTCGCCGCGAACTGCAAATCGTGTTTCAGGATCCGTACGCTTCCCTGAATCCGAAGAAGCCGATCGGCTGGATTCTCGAGGAGCCGTTGATCATTCACCGGATCGGGGACAAGCAGACGCGGAAAAAGATCGTCGACCAAACGCTGGAGCGCGTCGGTCTGGATTCGAGCTATCTGAAGCGGTACCCTCATGAGTTGAGCGGCGGTCAAAGACAGCGGGTCGGCATCGCCACCGCGCTCGTTCTGAATCCCGAATTCATCGTCGTCGACGAAGCGGTGTCCGCGCTGGACGTTTCCATCCAGTCGCAAATCCTGAATTTGCTCAAAGAGCTGCAGCGGTCGTTCGGTTTGACGTATCTGTTTATCTCGCATGACTTGAACGTCGTTCAATATATGAGCGACCGGATCGCGGTGATGTACCTGGGAAAAATCGTCGAGATTTTCGACGTCGCCGAAACGGGGGGCGAACCGCTTCATCCGTATACCCGGGCGCTGTTTTCGGCCGTTCCCCGCATCCGGGAGCGGGAGAGGGAACGAATCGTACTGAAGGGAGATATGCCGAGTCCGGCCCATCCCCCGGAGGGCTGCGCGTTTCACCCTCGCTGTCCGCAAGCGACCGACCGATGCAGGCAATCCGCCCCCGCGTTGCGAGCGCACGGAACGGGCCGGATGGTCAGCTGTCATTTGGTATAGGAGGAGATTCAAATGCGCATCGGAGTCATATCGGATCTTCATGTCGATCTGAACGAACAGGCGGGAGAGCCGTCCGTCGAACAGGCGCTGCTGGAAGTCGTCGACGAAAGCCGGCTGGACGCCTTGATCATTGCCGGGGATATTTCGAACGATGTCCGCCTCAGCCTGAAGGTGTTGAACGGCTTGCGGGACGCGAGCGGCATCCCGGTTTTGTTCGTTCCCGGCAACCACGATTATTGGAGCAAAGAGAACGGAATAACGGACACGTGGGAAATATACGGGCAGTTTCGGACGTACGACGGATGCTTGAGCGAGTCGCCCCGGGCGCTGAACGAAGATTGGGTCGTCATCGGAAACTCCGGCTGGTACGATTATACGCTGGGCGAGGACAAGTACGGGTTTGGCGATTTCGAGAAAATGCGGACCCCGGACCGTACCTGGCAGGACAGCCTGTACGTCGACTGGGGAAGAAGCAACCGCGACATCCACCGGTACTTCTATGAAGGGCTGGAGCGGGAGCTTTCCGAATACCGGGGAAAACAGGTCATCATGGTGACGCATATGCTGACGCATCCCTATTTCAAGGTTCCGATGCCTCATCCGCAGTGGGAATACTTCAACGCGTTTTTGGGGAGCGCGGAGTATGCGGCGCTGTATGAGAAGTACGGCGTGCGCTACGGGATCATGGGCCATGTCCATTACCGGAAGCGGCATGCCGAGCGGGGGACGGAAATGATTTGCGCTTGCCTGGGATACCGCAGAGAATGGAAGGAAGCGGACGCGCGCCGGGAAATCCGGAACTGCATGCAAATCATTGCCATTGAATGAGGATAACTTCCGGTTCCCTTCTTTCGTCCGCTATGATATAGTACGAAAGACAACTAAAGAAGAATTCCGGCCCCGGCTTCGATAACCCGAAGTCGCGCTTGCCGGGAGAGGTTCGCGAACTCCCTCTATAAAAAACTATCCCTTAGCGACGGCCCGTCAGGGTGACGTCGTTTTGGCGTTCGGCGCGAAGCTGGTCTTTAAAGCTTCGCGCCGATTCTTTAGTTTTGGGAGCAACCGGCGCAAGAATCTCTCTCTTCATCCAAAGGGAGATGGCACCATGCAACAAACCGAAACAACCTCGAAAGCGGTCGTCGTGTTCAGCGGCGGCCAGGACAGCACGACCTGTTTGTTTTGGGCGCTGGAACGCTTCGCGGAGGTGGAAACCGTCACCTTCAATTACGGCCAGCGCCACTCGCTCGAACTGGAATGCGCGCGTTCTATCGCGCGCGAGCTCGGCGTCAAGCACCATGTGCTGGATATGTCGCTGCTCCAGCAGTTAGCGCCCAACGCGCTTACGCGCGGCGACATCGCGATCGAGCGCAAGGAAGGCGAACTGCCGTCCACGTTCGTCGACGGGCGGAACTTGCTGTTTCTCTCCTTCGCCGCCGTGCTGGCGAAGCAAATCGGGGCCCGGCATCTCGTCACGGGCGTTTGCGAGACGGATTTCAGCGGTTATCCGGACTGCCGGGACGTGTTTATCAAATCGCTGAACGTGACGTTAAACCTCGCGATGGACTATTCCTTCGTCATCGACACCCCGCTGATGTGGCTCGACAAGGAGCAAACGTGGGAGCTGGCCGACCGGCTCGGCGCCTTCGAATTCGTGCGCGACAAAACGCTGACCTGCTACAACGGCATTGTAGCCGACGGATGCGGCGAGTGTCCGGCATGCGAGCTGCGCCGCAAAGGGCTGGAGCGTTATTCGGCCCGCTCGGGAAGGGAGGCGGCGCCGCGATGATGCAGCAAATCTATCCTTCCGTCGAGCATCCTTACGAATACGAGCTGAACAAGGATATGCAGTTCGCGGCCGCGCATTACATCCCGTCGGAGCAAGCCGGGAAATGCCGGCGGCTGCACGGCCACACGTATTTTGCCAACATTACGGTAGCGGGAGACGAGCTGGACGAATCCGGATTTCTCGTCAACTTCGCGGATTTGAAGCGCCTGATTCACGACCGGTTCGACCATGCGGTGCTGAACGACGACGCCGAATGGTTCGGCGGGGACGTGCCGGAGCGGTTTCCGACGACGGAAATCGTCGCCCGGACGATTTGCGAAATCGTGCAGCGTTATTTGGACGACACGGTCAACCGGCCCCGCTGCGTGCAGGTTTTTTTGCGGGAAACGCCGACCAGCTACTGCGTGTATCGGCCGAAGCGGAAAGGGGGAAGCCATTATGGCTGAAAATCGGCTCCCCGTGATGGAAATTTTCGGCCCTACCGTTCAAGGAGAAGGCATGGTCATCGGGCGCAAAACGATGTTCGTGCGCCTGGCCGGCTGCGATTACCGCTGCGTCTGGTGCGATTCCGCCTTTACGTGGGACGGGAGCGCCAAGGAAGAAATCCGGATGATGTCGGCGCATGAGGCGGTCGAGGCGCTTCGGGAAACGGGCGGCGAAACGTTTGCCCACGTGACGATATCGGGCGGCAATCCGGCTTTGTACCCGCAGGTGGGGGAACTGATCGAGCGTCTTCATGAGCGGGATATCCGGGTGGCGGTCGAGACGCAAGGCAGCCGTTGGCAGGATTGGTTTCCGGCCGTCGACGAGCTGACGCTGTCCCCGAAGCCGCCCAGCTCGGGCATGGTCGCCGACTGGCGGGTGCTGGACGAAATCGTCGACAAGCTGAAACGGGGCAGGCGAACGGGTTCGTTCAGCCTGAAAATCGTCGTGTTCGACGAAACGGATTTGCGGTTTGCGGCCGGGGCGCACGAGCGTTACCCCGACGTTCCGTTTTATTTGCAGGCGGGCAACGGCGAGCGGACCGAAACGGATTCCCGGCGCCTGCTGACCTACTTGACCGGCAAATACGAGTGGCTGATCGGGCGCGTCATGGAACATGACAAGTTAAAGAACGTTTACGTGCTGCCGCAGCTCCATGCCTGGGTGTGGGGCAACAAGCGGGGCGTTTGAAAATAAAGCGACGAAAGGCGTGTGAGTCGGCATGGCGGGAAGAAGCGAGCAAGATTTGCAAGGCGTTACGCTGCTCGGCAATCAGGGGACGAAATACGTATTCGAGTATTCGCCGGACATTTTGGAGACGTTTGACAACAAGCATCCGGACCGCGATTACTTCGTCAAATTCAATTGCCCGGAATTTACGAGCCTGTGCCCGATGACGGGGCAGCCGGATTTCGCGACGATATACATTTCGTATATTCCGGACGTTCGGATGGTGGAGAGCAAGTCGCTGAAGCTGTATTTGTTCAGCTTCCGCAATCACGGCGATTTTCACGAAGATTGCGTGAACGTCATCATGAACGATCTGATCGCTCTGATGGAGCCTCGCTACATCGAGGTGTGGGGCAAGTTTACGCCGCGCGGCGGCATCTCGATCGACCCGTACTGCAACTGGGGGCGCCCGGGGACGAAGTACGAGCGGATGGCCGATCATCGGCTGATGAACCATGACATGTATCCGGAAAAGGTGGACAACCGGTAGGCGCGAGCTGTGCCCGGTAAAGCGGGAGGACGGGGAGGCGCGACGAGTCCCCCGAAAAGCGGCGACGGGAGCGCGTGAACGGTGCCCGGAAAAAGCCATAGCCGGTAAGCGAGCGCCTCATTCACGGGGGCGGGAGCGTGAATCGGGCGAGTAGGAAGCCAATAACGGCCGGCGGGTTAATCCGCCGACGGGACGAATGCGCGCGCCAGCACGCTCGCCAGATGCCTCACGGCCGTTTGCGAGTGCCGGTAAAAGGTCGTCCTGCTCATATGGAAGGCGCCGGCGAGCTGCTCTTTGTTCCGATCCTTTTGCACGTAAGTTTCCTTCAAAATCCGCTGCTCCAAGTGCGTCAGCGGGGGGGCGGGGCGCTCGTCCTCCAGAAGCTGCAGCACCGTCTGCCTGACCTCGGCCCCCGTCCGGTTCAGCCGTGCGACGGCGGGGAGTCGATTCAGCGCGTCGTCGAACAGCCGCTCCAGAATTTGTTTCATTTCCTTGGCGTCGATCGCTCTGGCGGCCGCCTCCCGCGGGTAATCCGACCGGGAGGCGGCTGCCGGTTCCGTTTGCCGGATGACGTTTTGAATCCAATCGTCAAACGAAGACTGCCGGAAATCAAGCTCCCATTTCGTCAGTTCCGCCGTTTCCGACTCGACGGGGCCCAGCTCCTTGAAGCCGAACGCCGGGAGCAGCGTTTTCAGTTGGGGATCCGCCGTTACCATTACGCCCCGCAAGCCGATCGCCATTCGGATCAGCCATTGCTGCATGAGCAGAGCGCCCAGTTCCTCCGGACGATACAGCGGGTGTTCCACGTCGACCGCGGCGAGGAGAACGCATAAGGAATCCGCCGCCTCCGGAGAAACCCGGTGCAGCCGGTCGAATTCTTCGCCTAGAATCGGAATGAAGCCGGGCGCGTACCGCTCGATCAGCGGCAAAGTCGAGGCGTGAAGCCATACGCCGGCGCAAAACGCCAGCGGCAAACCGTCGTCGTTGCGCACGACGCAGATGCCCTCGGGACTCCGCTTCGCGATATCCCCGAGCAGCGCCTGATGATCCTGAGCACGGATCAGCTCGGATTGCCAATTGGCCGCGGAGGCGGCGAGAAACCGCTGCAGGTGCGGCAGGTCCTCCGGCCGGAACGGGCGGATTTCGCCGGCCCGCAGGCGGGAAGCGAAGTTCGCGTAGGCGTGGGCGGAAGGCAAAAACTCGCGATATAATTCCAAAATGTGGGCGGCGAACCGCATTTGCAGCCGTTTGTCCACGGCGTGGTACTGCTTGGCCAGCAGCCTGAACGCTTTTTGCCGGAGCTGCTGGAATGCCGCGGGCTGCCGCGCCGCATATTCCTCCCGCAGCAGCCGGGCCGCGACATGATGCAGAACCAGCCCCTGTGGCGACATGCGGACGAACGACAGCTTGCCGAGTTCACGATAGTCCGGGGCATCGAGAGGAACTTCCAGAAAACGGTTCAACAGCAGCAGATCCGCCGACGGAAGCAACGAAAGAACCGCCAAAGCCGGATATAGGGACGGAGAAGCGACTTCCCTCAGCAGCTCGGCGCTCACGATGCCGGGAATCTCGAGCATGGCGCTTCGTTCCTCCCCTTTCCGGGAGCGGAGCCAATCGACGGTCAGCGCCAGAAGCAGCGGGTGGCCGTCCGTTTTTTGGGCGACGTCCATTCGCAGTTCCTCCGCAAAGCCGCGGCCGGCCAAATAGTCGTGCACTTCTTCCCGCGTAAAAAGCCGCAGCGGAAACGACCGCAATCGCATCCCCCAATAGGGATTCGCGCGCCATCGAACGGACAGTTCGTTCCGGGAAGCGACGACGAGAAGTACGCTCGCGGATTCGAGCTTCGGCAAGAAGCTCGACAGCAGCCACCCTTCCAAACGGTCGATGTCCTCGCAGTTATCCATCAGCAATACGGTTCGCCGGCTCGACAATTCCGCGACAACATAAGGGAGCAGCGGCGTCTCCGGCTTTCTCGTTCTTCCGTATTCGTTTTCCAGGTTCGCTTCGATACTCGTTAAAAAAGTCCCGGACGAGGACAGCTCGCCACGCCCGTCCAGCCACAGGGTCGCAAAAGACGATTCCCGCGACTTGCGGGCCATCTCCGTCAGCAGCGTCGTTTTGCCGATGCCCCCGATTCCCGATACCGAAAAAATCGCCGTTCCGGCAGCCGGGTCGGCCATCCACTCTTCGAGGCTTTCCAGTTCTTTCGCAAAGCCGATCACGCGGGAAACGCGGCCGTCAGCCGATGGTACCCGTTCCATGTTCCACGCTTCTTTCCCGATGTCAAAATATGAAACAAAAATGAAACGTTGAAAAGGTTATTTATATTTTACACTAAAATATAAACGCTCTTAAACTACATATCGGCATCGGAGGACTTCAATAACATGAAACGATTAACGACGATATGGGTCTGTCTGCTGCTTGGGCTTCAGCTCCTGCCTTCGGGATGGGGAGGGCATACGGCCCATGCGGACGAAAGTCACGCTCCGCCGGTCGAGGACGGATGGGTCCGGGTTTCGACGGCGGAGCAGCTAATGTCTGTCGCCCAAAACCAGGAGCTTTATTTGTCGCAAAATATCCGGCTGACAAGCGATATCGATTTAACCGGTTATGAATGGATCCCGCTCGGGGGCAACGGGCGTCCCGCCTTCAGCGGCACCTTCGACGGGAGAGGGCATGTCGTTTCCGGCATTCGGGTCGTCGACGATGCGCTGGAGTATGCGGGATTTTTCGGCCAATCTTCCGGCACGATCCGGAACCTCGGCGTGGAGGTTGAAATCGAAGGCGGCGTTCATGCGGGAGGTTTGGCGGGTTATCTGTCCGGAGGAAGCGTCGAGCGCTCCTATTCAACAGGCAAGGTTTCGGGGAAGGCAAACGCGATTCCGGATTCCACTTCGGCCGGAGGGTTGGCTGGAATCGCGAATCATGCAACGATTGCGAACTCCTTTTCCGGTGCTTATGTCGAAGTCGCCGCTTCCAAAAATATGTATGCGGGAGGGCTGGTCGGGTCGTCAGGCAACGGCGAAATCCGGAATTCCTATGCGATGGGGATGGTTTCCAATCAAACGGCCAGCGGCTTATATTACCTGCAAGCCGCCGGTTTGGCGGCGTTTAGCATACACAGCAACATTGTCAATACGTATGCGGCCGGTCACGTCGACGACTCGAATGCCGACGGAACGCTCTTTGCCTTATTTAACGGCTTGATCGTGAAGATTGCCGGAAGCAGCTCCGTGAGCGGTTCCTACTTCGACAGGTTGACGACGGGACAAACGGTCGGCATCGGCGCAAGCGACGGGCCCGACCAAAGCGGGGCGGTCGGCAAGTCCACCGCCGAGATGCGGGATCCGTCGACGTATGTCGGCTGGAACTTCGAGGAGGTTTGGGCTCTGCATCCGTCCATAAACGACGGGTATCCGTACCTGCGTCCCGTTATCTTGACGACAGGATTGGCGGACGGCGTCAAGAGCGAACTTTATTCGCTGCGGCTCGAGGCGTTCGACGGCGCCGGAGGCGGAATCGACTGGAGCGCTTCGGGACTGCCGGAAGGCTTGGCGTTGGACGCTTCCGGGCTGCTGCACGGCACGCCCCGGGAGACCGGCGCTTACGACGTTGCGATCACGGCAAGGGATGCCGGGGGAGCGACCGCTTCGGCGACCCTTCGGTTGACCGTGGCGGAACGCGCGCCGGAAATCGCCGATTTCGGCATCGGGCCTGGCAAGGCGTTCGGGACGACGAGCGTGACGGCGGAGCCTGCGGATTCCGAGCATGCATTTGCTTATATGCTTGACGATGTTGGGGCGGAACGCCCGCTGCTCGGGGAGGGGCTTCCGGAAGACGCGGTCGCTTACACGCTCGGCCGCGATATTCCAGGCGCAAGTCCGGGACAATTTTTGACGATGTACGAGATCGATGCCTCGTCCCGGATACGGGCGTGGCAAATCGTTCTGCTGTTTGACGTTCATTTTCAAGATCAAATCGCGGTGACGGGCGTGAGCGTGACGCCGTCGGCGCTGACGCTGACGGTTGGGGAGCCGGGGCAGAAGCTGACGGCGCTCGTGGAGCCGGCGGAGGCGACGAACAAGGCGGTCGCGTGGAGTACGAGCGACCCGGACGTGGCGGCGGCGGACGCGACGGGCGAGGTGACGCCGGTCGGCGCGGGAACGGCAACGATCACGGCGACGACGGCTGACGGAGCGTTCCAGGCGAGCGCGAGCGTGACGGTGCTGCCGGCGCCGCCGGTCATCGTGCCGGTGACGGGCGTGAGCGTAACGCCGTCGGCGCTGACGCTGACGGTCGGGGAGCCGGGGCAGAAGCTGACGGCGCTCGTGGAGCCGGCGGAGGCGACGAACAAGGCGGTCGCGTGGAGTACGAGCGACCCGGACGTGGCGGCGGCGGACGCGACGGGCGAGGTGACGCCGGTCGGCGCGGGAACGGCGACGATCACGGCGACGACGGCTGACGGAACGTTCCAGGCGAACGCGAGCGTGACGGTGCTGCCGGCGCCGCCGGTGATCGTGCCGGTGACGGGCGTGAGCGTGACGCCGTCGGCGCTGACGCTGACGGTCGGGGAGCCGGGGCAGAAACTGACGGCGCTGGTGGAGCCGGCGGAGGCGACGAACAAGGCGGTCGCGTGGAGTACGAGCGACCCGGACGTGGCGGCGGCGGACGCGACGGGCGAGGTGACGCCGGTCGGCGCGGGAACGGCGACGATTACGGCGACGACGGCTGACGGAGCGTTCCAGGCGAGCGCGAGCGTGACGGTACTGCCGGCGCCGCCAACCGTCGGGACGATCAAGGGCGAGGTGTACGGAGCCGGCGATGTCCCGCTCATGGGAGCGACGGTTTCGGTCGATGAGATCGGCGTCAAGACCGACGTTCGGGGAGCCTTTACGCTGACGGAAGTCGAGCCGGGCGGCAGGACGATCTCGATTTCGGCCGCCGGTTACAAACCAAGGGAGATTACCGTGGATGTCGCAGCGGGTGAAACGGCCGATGTCGGCCGAATCGAAATGGAGGCCGAAGCTACCGCCTATCCGGGAATACCGGTTCCGCTGCCGGATGAAACGCCGAAAATGGCCGTTAAACTTAACGGCCGGGATGTATGGTTATCCGTTTTAAATGAAAAGATGCCCGACGGACGATCCGTGACGCGAATCGTCGTTGACTCGGCCTTGATAAACGATCTGTATTCGGATAACGGGAATGCGGTCATCGAAATCGACAACGCGAACCCTGTCGTAAAAGTCGATTTGCCCGCTGCGGGACTAATCGATATTCAGGGGCGCAGGCCCGGGGCTACGATAGGGATTCGGGTGAACGGAGCGAGCTACACGCTTCCGCTTCGTGTTTGGAACGGCGTCCGCGAAGATGCGGTCATCACGGTCGCCATCGGAAAAGAAACGGACTTTGCGAACGAAGAACGGAACGACGCATTGGCGGAACAAGGGTTTTCGATGCTCGCGGCTCCGGTGGATTTTACCGTTTACATCGATGGGCTGGAAATGACATCGTTCGGAGGCGTTTATACGGAACGAACGATAACGTTTGATTCGGCCGCGGATCCCGGCAAATCAACGGTCGTACGGCTGGATGCGGACCATCGGCCGCAATTTGTTCCATCGGTCTTTGCGGCGGAGAACGGTGAAACGCTGGCGACGTTTTACGTTCCGCACAACAGCTCGTATACCGTGATCCGATCGGAGCAGACGTTTGCCGACATTCAGGGTCATTGGGCTCAAAACGATATCGAACTGCTTGCCAACAAACTGCTTGTAAACGGAATCGGCCAAAATTTGTTTGCGCCGCACGAAAAGGTTACACGCGCCTCGTTTGCCGCGATGCTCGTCCGCTCGCTCGGATTGACCGAAACGGCCGGCGCAACCGCTTTTTCCGACGTATCGGAGGACGATTGGCACGCGGGGGCGTTGAAGACCGCTTATGAAGTCGGACTGGTCTACGGAGACGAGAACGGAGCGTACGGTCCGGATGCTCCCGTCACGCGCGAACAGATGGCGTCCATGACGGCGCGGGCATTAGAGTTTGCCGGAAAAGCGCCGAAGAACGCGGCTGCGTTGGAGCGATATGTCGATGTTGACGATATGGCCGAATGGTCCAAGGAAGCGATTGCCGGGCTGCTTGCGGCGGGAATTGCCGAGGGCGTCGACGATCGCGCCTTCGCCCCGAAGGAGCCGGCGACGCGCGCCGAATGCGCGGCCGTATTGAGACGAATGCTTCGCTATTTGCAGTTTATCGACGGTTAGGTTGCAAGGTGCGAAAAAACGGTACGACGGCCTCATCTTCGGAAGTAGATGGGGCCGTTGTTTTCTTGAATTTCATAAAGCCGAAGTGCCTGTTCCAGAGGTAGCGACGAGGGGCGCGATAAAACGGCTTCAGTGCTTTCCGTGCTTGACGCGATTATTTGACACTTACTTCATCTCAATCCGTTATCCTCAACCAGCCGCACGCACTTGAGTAAATATTACTCATCTCACAGCCTCCGGTCGCACGCTAACGATCCAGTTGAGTCATGGCTACTCATCTCAACCTGCCATCCGCAACCAACTGCACGCACTTGAGTAAATATTACTCATCTCGCCCTCTCCGGTCGCACGCTAACGATTCAGATGAGTCGTGGTGCCTCATCTCAGTCCGCCATTGATCCGATCGCTCCGGCACTCCTACTCCGCCCGCACCGAGAATATCGGCTCCAGCTGCGACTCGTCCACGGTCACGCCGAGGCCGGGCCCTGCGGGAACGATCACGGAGCCGCCCGCGATCGCAAGCCCCGATACCGGATCGTCTTCCGGGCGTACCCGCTGAAATCCCCAAACTTCGAAGTGGCCGGCCTTCGAAGCGGCGGCGATTTGCACCAAAGCGGCGGTGGCGAGTCTCCCCTCGTCCATTTGTCCGAGCATGTAGGGCAGCCCGAACGATTCCGCCACGGCCATCATCTTCTGCATGTTCGCGACGGAGCCCGCTTTGATCAGCTTCAAATGCACAATGTCCGCGGCTTCCTCGGCCGCGATCCGGGCCACGTCGGCGGGCGTCCGGCAGCTTTCGTCCGCGACGACGGAGGCGCTCGTCCGCTGCTTGACTAGCTTAAGTCCCGCCAAATTGTCGGCGGGGACGGGCTGTTCGGCCCATTCCACGCCAAGGGGCTCCAGTTCCTGAAGGCGGATGACCGCCTGCTTCGGCGTCCAGCCCTGATTGGCATCGACGCACAGCAGCGTTTCCCGGCCGAGGCCTTTTCGGTCGATAGCGGCGCGGGCTCTGCGGATGCGCTCCAGATCCCCCGCGCGATCGGGTCCGACGCGCAATTTGATGGTTCGAAAGCCGGCCTCCAAATAATCCTCCGCTTCCATCTCCGCCTCCTCCGGCGTCCCGAACGCGATCGTCGCGTCGCTCGGAACGGCCGTTCGCAGCCTTCCGCCAAGGAGCTCGGAGGCAGGCACGTTCAAAGCTTTGCCCGCAAGATCGAGCAGCGCGATATCGACGGCTGCGCGTGCCGCGCTGTTGCCCGAAATGAGGCGATCGAGCGCGGCGTTGATCGCATTGCGGTTCAGCGCGGGTTTGCCCAGCATAGCGGGAGCGAACGTATGCCGCAGGACGGACACGACTCGTTCGGGCGTATCGCCGGTCACGTATTCGCAATTTCCGCGCACCTCGCCCCAGCCGCTCCATCCGGCATCGGTGCGGATGCGGACGTAAACTTCTTTTAAATGGGTGACGGTGCCCGAAGAGGCATGGGTAAACGGGGGATCGAGTCGAAGATCTTTGCGATAAACGTCGATTCCGACGATGAACATAGGAGCACCTCGCCTATTCGTTATAATCGAGTCACATAACTTTACATAAATATTGCAATATTTGATATTTGATCAAATATATCTGCCATTATACAAACGGATCTGGAGATATTGCAACTAAATCCACGAAAGAATTCGACTTTCTTCGCGTTTTTTCCGCAGATCATGACTTTTTATGATAAAAATGTTGACAAACAAAATAGGGAGAGCGTAGAATGTGAGACAACTTCACAAGATGATCAGTGATATTTGATCAAATATCAAAATTGTGAGCGTATGGGAGCAGAAGGAGGGGCCTAGGGGTTGAGCAAGATTCCCGCAATCGTCACGGCTTCGGAGCATGTTTACGTCGTGCTCAAGCAATGGGTGTTGTCCGGTGAACTGGCGCCCGGAGAAAAAATCGATCAGGACGCGGTGGCCGCGCGGCTCGGCGTCAGCAAAATGCCCGTTCGGAGCGCGCTGGAGAAATTGGCCGCCCAGGATCTGGTCGTGCTTCATTCTCACCGGGGGGCGACGGTAAAAGGGTTGTCGGAGGAGCATCTGGACGACATTTACCTTGTCCGATGCCAGTTGGAAGGCTTGGCCGTGCGTCTTGCGACCGAGCAGCTCGGTCAGGATAACCTGAACGTTTTGCGAGACATGCTGCATCGGCAGGACGCCTTGGCTCACCATCCGAATGCCGACACCGAGCTCATTCTGTCCGCGAATCGCGAATTCCACATGTACATTTACGGACTTGCGAGGCGTCCGGTGCTGCTGGGCATCATCGAACGGCTGTGGGAGCAGAGCGAACGGTACCGGCGGATTTTGCTGGTTCAGCCGGGCATGGTGGACGGTTCCCTGAACGAGCACCGTCATCTGGTGGAGCTGATGAGCCGCGGCAAAGCCGAGGAGGCGAGCCGCTACCTGGAAGAGCATAATCGCAAAACGCAAAAAGTCGTTTTAAACGTCATGCGAATTCAACCCAACAACTAAGGAGGACTCATCCATCATGAAAAAGAACAAGCGAGCGCTTATCGGCGCGGTCGCAGCAGCGGCATTACTCGTAATTAGCGCATGCGGTTCGAATAGCGGCGGCAATGCAGGCAGCTCCGCCAGCGCGCCGGTCCCTTCTTCGTCCGGCACCCAGCCGGTGCAGCAAACGGCGGCCGTCGCTCCTCCGTCCAATCTGGCCGAAGCCGGCAAGCTGACCTACGGCACGGCGGCGACCTTTCCTCCGTTCGAATATATGAAAGACGAACAATTCACCGGCTTCGACATCGAGCTGGGACAAGCCATCGCGGAACAAATGGGCCTTGAAGTCAATATTCAATCGATGAACTTCGAAGGCTTGATTCCGGCGCTTCAGGGAAAACGGATCGATATTATCAATTCCGCCATGTATATCAAGCCGGAGCGCGAGGAGCAGGTCGACTTCGTTCCGTATATGCACATCGGCCGCTCGATCGTCGTCAAAACCGGCAACGAGAAAAACATTCAATCGATGGACGACCTTTCCGGCCTCACGGTTGCGGTAACGCGCGGCGCTATCGAGGAAATTTACGCCAATGAGCAAAACGAGCTGTTCAAGTCCGCCGGCAAGGAACCGATCAAGATTTTGGCGCTGCCGACGGCGAACGACGCCGTGCTCGCCACGCAACAAGGACGTGCGGACGCCGTTCTTCACTCCTCCCCGGGGGCGGCTTATCTGATGGAGGAATTGCCCGGCGAATTCGAAATTGCGGCCACGATGAACTCGGACACGCAAATCGGGATCGCCATTCAGAAGGGCGACGCCGAAATGAAATCGGCCATCGAAGCCGCGCTGCAAAAAGTCGTGGAAGACGGGACGTACGCCGAACTGATGAAAAAATACAACCTGCCGGACGAAATGAGCTTGTTCTAAACCGCGTAACGGACACCAAGAAACGCATGCCGCCGGAATCGGGACGGGCTGGCGCAAGCCGCCCGCCGGTTCCGGCGGAGCCGCAAAGGAGGTTTACGCATGACCGGGTTTCAGGACTTGATCGCCGGCGTCGGCGACTATATTTTTTCCCGTTCGTTTCTCATCGGCGCCCTCAACACGATAAAACTTACGCTTGCGGCGCAGGCGGCGGCCGTCATTCTCGGCTTCGTTCTCGCCCTCGCTAAAATGTCCAGCTGGAAGGCGCTGCAGGGGTTGGCCTCGGCTTATATTTGGATTTTCCGCGGCATTCCGGTGCTCGTGCAATTGATTTTCGTCTTCAACGCCCTGCCGCAATTCGGCATCAAGCTGTCTCCCTTCGAATCGGCCTTCGTCGCGCTCGCGTTAAACGAAGCGGCCTACATGGCGGAAATCGTCCGTTCCGGACTTTCCTCCGTCGGCAAAGGCCAACAACGGGCAGGCCGGGCGCTCGGCATGAGCAGCTGGCAGCGGATGCGGCACATCGTACTTCCTCAGGCGTTTCGCGTCATTTTGCCGCCGACCGCAAACCAATTCGTCGGCATGCTGAAGACGTCCGCGATGGCTTCCGTCGTCGGCTATACCGACTTGCTGATGACCGCTCAGCAAACGGCGAGCGCCAACTTCAACTACGTCGATACGCTCGTTGCCGCAGTCGTCTACTACCTGGCGTTTACGGCCATTTTCACCCTTTTTCAATCGTATCTGGAACGCAGGATGGACATTAGCCGGAGAACCTCCCGTCCCGCCAAACGGCGGATTTGGCGAATGTCCGGGCGAGACTCCGAGCAAGCCGCATGATTCGAGAGGAGCTGACATCTATGCTGCGTGTAGAAAACGTGTCCAAGTCGTATCACGGCGAACCGATTTTAAAAGAAGTGTCCCTCGAAATCCGCGAAGGCGAGCGCGTCGTCATCATCGGTCCGTCCGGCTCGGGAAAATCGACCTTGCTTCGCTGCATGGCCGGTCTGGAGACGATCGAAGGGGGCCATATCCGCTTTAACGGCAAGGACATCAACGAATCGAAAGGCGCGCGGGCCGAAATCGGCATGGTGTTTCAGTCGTTCGATCTGTTTCAGCACCTGAGCGCGATCGACAACATCATGCTGGCGCCGAAGGTCGTGCGAAAAACGAGCGACAAGGAAGCGCGGACCCGGGCGATCTCGCTGCTGGAGCGGGTGCGGCTCAAGGAGCGGGCGACCTATTATCCCGAGCAGCTGTCCGGCGGACAGCAGCAGCGGATCGCAATCGCCCGGGCGCTGGCGATGGACCCCAAGCTGATGCTGTTCGACGAGCCGACCTCGGCGCTCGACCCCGAAATGACGGGAGAAGTGCTCGACGTCATCGTCGATCTCGTACAGGAAGGAATGACGGTCGTCATCGTCACCCACGAAATGGAATTCGCGCGTCGGGTGGGGGATCGGATCATCTTCATGGATCAAGGAAAAGTCGTCGAGGATTTGCCTTCTTCGCAATTGGAGGAAGCGGCCAAGCATCCGCGGCTGAAGCAGTTTTTGAATCAGATTACGCATTATTGAGCTTGCAACGGGGACGCGGCGGACTCCTGCCGAGGCAAGGACAACAGGATCGACGACGGCGAAGGGAGGGGAAACGGAACATGAGGAAGGCGAAGCTGGCGCTCGTGCAATTCGAAAGCGAGCCGATGCGCCCGGAAGCGAACGTTCGCAAGGCTTTGAGGTTTGTCCGGGATGCGGGAGAACGGGGGGCCGATCTGGTCGTTTTTCCGGAGCTGTTCGTTACCGGATACGACACCGATCGGATCGGGGTGCGCTATCGCGAGCTGGCCGAGCCGGTTGACGGGCCGATCGTGAACGCGTTTCGCATCGCGGCGAAAAGCCATGGCGTCAACCTGGTCGTTCCGATGGCCTTGAAGCTTGAGGAGAACGGCGCGATCGGCAACGGCGCAGTCGTAATCGACCGCGAAGGGAAGGTAGCGGGCGTTTACAGCAAGGTGCATCTGTGGGAGGATGAGCGAAACTATTTTACGCCGGGGCGCGGTTTTCAAGTATTCAAGATGGATTTCGGCAAGCTGGGCGTGCTCATTTGCTACGACGCGGGCTTCCCGGAAGCGGCGCGCACGCTCGCTTTGCAAGGAGCCGAACTGCTGGTCGTGCCGTCGGCTTTTTCGCTGCCGGACAAGCATCGGTGGGATTTGTACTTTCCGGCGAGGGCGCTCGAGAATACGCGTTTCGTGGCCGCGGTGAACGGAGTAGGCGGCGCGGGAGCGTTCGAATTGTTCGGCAACAACAAGGTCGCGAATCCACGGGGAGAGCTGCTGCTGGACGGAGCAATGAACGAAGAAACGATGCAGCTGCTGGAAATCGATTTGGCCCAAAACGAGAAGACTTCGTCTTCGATCCCTTATTTGCGGGACCTTAGAATCGAAACTTACGGCTATCGGGCTTGAAATTCAATCCGGAAAAGAGGAAGACGAACATGGGAACGACGACAGATCTGGTTTTTTCGCAGGAGGAATTTCAAACCCGCCTTGAGCGCATACAGGCCGAACTGGCCAAACGGGAATTGAACGGGATGCTGATTCATACGCCGGAAAATATTTTTTATCTGACCGGCTACCAAAGCCCCGGCTATTATATGTACCAATGCCTGGTCGTGCCGGCGTCCGGCCGCCCGGTGCTCGTTTTGCGGCGCGGCGAGCTTTCCAACGTTCAAGCTTACAGTTGGCTGCCGATGGAGGGGGTCCGGACGTACGACGACACGAACGATCCGGTGGCGCTGACCGCTGAGACGGTCGCCGAGATGGGCATCGGAAAAGGCAATATCGGCCTGGAAACGGGATCGTGGTTTCTGCCGGTTCGCCACTATCATAAGCTTGAGCGGCTGCTCGGGGAATACCGGCTCGTCGACGCCCAGGGCACGGTCGAATCGCTGCGGGTCGTTAAGTCGCCGGCGGAAATCGCCTATATCCGCGAGGCCTGCGAGGTAGCGGACAAGTCGATGAAAGCCGGCCTGGACGCGGTTCGGGCCGGCGTCAACGAAGACGAGGCTGCCGCGGCGATGTTTTCGGCGATGATTTTGGCCGGAGGTGAATATCTCGGCATGGAGCCGTTCATCTCCTCCGGCTATCGCTCGGGCAATATGCACTCCGCCTGGGGGCATAAAGTTATCGGCGGCGGCGAGACGCTGCTGCTCGAGGTGGCGGGAGCGCGCAACCGGTACCACGGTGCTTTGATGCGCGCCGCCTATACGGGAACGCCGACAGACGAGATCAAGCGGGCGACCGAAGTGTGCATTGCATCGCTGAACGCGGCGCTAGCGGCGATCAAGCCGGGCGTCACCGCCGGAGAGGTGGACGAGGCTTGCCGCGGCACGATCGAGCGGGCCGGCATGTACGAGCAATTCCGCAAGCGGACCGGCTATTCGATCGGCATCGCGTTCGCTCCCGACTGGGGCGAAGGCCACATCATGAGCTTGCAGCGGGACGACGAGCGAGTGCTCCTTCCGGGAATGGTATTCCACATTCCGCCGGCGCTGCGCGTGCCGAACCGGTACGGGGTCGGCTTCAGCGAAACGATTCTGGTAACCGAGACGGGCTGCGAAGTGCTGACGACGCTGCCGAGGGAACTGACGATCGCAGAGGGGGCGAGGGCATGAGCGGCATGTTCGCGGGAAAAACCGCCTTGGTAGCGGCGGCAAGCAAAGGCTTGGGACGCGCGGTGGCGTTCGAGCTGGCACGCGGCGGCGCGAGGGTCGCGCTGTTCAGCCGGGACGCGGAAGCGGCCGCCGAGACGGCGGCGGCGATTTCGGCGGAAACGGGATCGCCGGCGCTCGGGCTGCAGGCGGACGTTTGCTCCGCCGAGGATCTGGAGCGCTGCGTGAAGGAGACAGTCGCCGCTTTCGGCGGACTGAACATCGTCGTCACGAATGCGGGCGGACCTCCGGCCGGAACGTTCGAGGCGCTGAAGGAGGAAGATTGGCGGTTAGCGTTCGAGCTCAATCTGATGAGCATAGTCCGGCTGGTCGGCTTCGCGCTGCCTCACTTGAAGGAGAGCGGCGGGGCGATCGTCAATCTCGCGTCCTCGTCGGTCAAGCAGCCGATACCGGGACTTACGCTCTCGAACGTGATGCGGACGGGCGTCGCCGGCCTCAGCAAGACGTTGTCCGAGGAACTGGCCGGCTACGGCATTCGCGTCAATACGGTCGCTCCCGGCCGGATCGACACCGACCGGGTCCGTTCGCTCGACCGGCTGCGCGCGGAGAAGACAGGGGTTACGGCCGAAGACTATAAAGCGAAAACGGAAGCGGCCATTCCGCTCGGCCGTTACGGCAAGCCGGAGGAGCTCGGGCGGGTCGTCGCGTTTCTTTGCTCCGACGGGGCCAGCTACGTGACCGGCCAAACGCTGCTGGTGGACGGCGGGATGGTGAGGTCGATATGAGCGCGGGGAACGGAACGGAGAGCGCAAGGACGGCGCCGGAGCTGCCGGACAACGTGCGCCTGGCGCTCCGGCCGGAGCGGACGCTTGAGCTGCTTGGCGATTTGATCCGGTTCAAAAGCGTCAATCCGACCGGCTCCGAGGGGGAAACGGCGGCCTATATCGCCAAGGCGATGAAGGCTGCCGGCTGCGAGGTCGAGCTTCAGGAAGTCGAGCCGGGCCGGCCCAACGTGCTGGCCCGTCTGAAGGGAACGGGCGGCGGACGCACCGTCATCCTGAACACGCACATGGATGTCGTCCCCGCCGGAGAAGGATGGAGCTCCGATCCGTTCGAGATGATCGTCAAGGACGGCCGCGCATACGGCCGCGGCGTTATGGACGCCAAGGGCCCGCTTGCGGCGATGATGGCGGCGATCGAAGCGATTGCCGCGTCGGGCGAGAAACCGGCCGGGGACATCGTGCTGGCCGCCGTCATTGACGAGGAAGCGGCCAGCATCGGCGCCAGGCGGCTGCCGGACCATCTGCAAGGCGATTTAGCCGTCATCGGCGAGGCGACGAACGGCAACCTGGCGATCGCCCATCGGGGCAGCGTGCGTCCCGTTCTGGCGGCGGAAGGGGTATCCGCGCACTCGTCAACGCCTCATCTTGGCGTCAACGCCGTCATGCTCATGGCCCGCGCGCTCGTCGCGCTCGACGATTTCGGCGAGCGAACGCTCTCGTCCAGGATTCATCCGCTGACGGGGCCATCGACGTTGTCCGTCACGGTCATGCGCGGCGGCATCAAAGAATCGATGATTCCGGACCGGTGCGAGGCGCTGATCGACAGGCGCCTTATTCCCGGAGAAAACGAAGCCGAAGCGCTCCGGGAAATCGAAGCCGTCGTTTCCGGCCTGCCCGGGATGAACGGTCGGGTGCGGATCGACCGGCTCGTGCCGACGACGGGCGAGGCGTCGGAAACGCCGCCGGACCATCCGCTGGTCGCGCTTGCGGCTCGATCGATCGAAAGCGTATACGGACGCGCCCCCGAGCTTGTCGGTCTGACCGCCAATTGCGACATGACTCATTTTGTCGCCCGGGGCATTCCTTCGGTCATTTACGGCCCCGGCGATTTCAGCGTGGCGCACAAAGCCGACGAATGGGTGGAGCTGGCCGAACTGGAGAAAGCTGCGCGGGTTTATGCTTCCATCGCCTGGGAAGTTGCAGCCAAGACGAAATAAACGAAGAGGTGATGGTTATGGCGATATCCCGATCGAACATTTCATTGCAGCCCGCAAGGCTGGCGGAATGGACACAGCGGCTGCTGCCGTCTCCGACCGCGCTGCTGGAATCGACGGTGGCGTCCTATTTGCGGGAAGGTCGGACGGTGTATCGACTCGGCCTCGGGCAGCCGGATTTTCCAACGCCGGAGCGCGCGAAGGATTCGGCGATCCGGGCGATCCATGACGATTTTACCGGCTACACGGATACGGCGGGAATTTTGCCGTTGCGCCAGGCGATCTCGCATGCGTTGAAACGCGATATGGGATTGGACTACGGGCCGGACGAGATCGTCGTCAGCGTCGGAGGAAAGCATGCGTTGTTCAACGCGATCTGCGCCCTGTGCCGGCCGGGAGACGAGGTGCTGATTCCGGTGCCGTATTGGGTTTCGTTTCCGGAGCAGGTCAAATTCGCGGGCGCGAAGCCCGTATTCGTTCCGACGGAAGCTTCCGGGGGCTATAAAGTGTCGCCGGAACTTCTCGCCAAACGGACGAACGAATCGACGCGCCTGCTCATTTTGAACCAGCCGAACAATCCGTCCGGCGCGGTATACAACAAGCAAGAGCTGGCGGAGCTGGCGGCGTTTTGCCGGGAGCGCGACATTTGGGTCATCAGCGACGAGGTTTATGCCGCATACGCGTTTTCGTCGGAAGGCTTCACGAGCATCGCGTCGTTTCCGGGCATGCGGGAGCGCACCGTCGTCATCAACGCGGTGTCCAAAACGTACAGCATGACCGGCTGGCGTATCGGCTATTCGGCGGCTCCCGCCGAAGTTTCGGAAGCGATGCTCCTCCTTCAGTCGCATACGACCAGCAACCCTTCGTCGATCGCCCAGAAGGCCGCGCTTACCGCAATCGAGGGACCGCAGGATGATTTGGAGACGATTCGGAACCGGTACATCGAGCGGCGCGATATTCTGGTCGAAGGCGTCCGCCGCATCCGCGGGCTGGACTGTCTGAAGCCGGAGGGCGCGTTTTACGTTTGGGTGGACGCTTCCTTCTGGATCGGTCGGACGCTGAACGGGAGAACCGTCGGTTCAATGGACGAGTTGGCGGACATTTTGCTCAAGGATGCGGGCGTAGCCGTCATGCCGGGCACCGGATTCGGGAGCACGCGGCATTTGCGCCTGTCGTATGCCGTTGCCCTGCCCGAAATGCAGGGCGGACTTGCGGCAATGGAAGCGCTGCTCGGCTTGAAAGGCTAGTATCGGCGTTACGTACATGAAGGAGGAGACATCGATGACCACGACCGATCTGAAAGAACGATTAAAAGGCGTTTACGTGCTGGCGCTCACCCCGATGAAAGAAGATTTTTCTTTTCACGCGGCGGCGCTGAAACGAAATATCGACCATTATATCGCGTCGGGAGCGCACGGCATTATCGTCGGCGGGACCTATGCGGAATATCCGAGCCTTACGACGGCAGAGCGCAAGGAGCTGTTTTCCGCCGCCGCCGAAGCGGTCGCGGGGCGAGTGCCGCTGCTTTGCTGCACCGCGGCGAGCGGAACGTACGAAGCGATCGAGCTCGGAAAGGCGGCGAAGGCGGCGGGGGCGGACGGCGTCATGGTGACGCCTCCATACGTTTCGGAAGTTCGCGCCGGGGATATTCTGCATCATTTCGAGTTGTTGAACGAAGCGGGCGAATTGCCCATTTTGATCTACAACAGCGCAAGTATCGGCGTGCATCTGTCGCCGGAGGAAATCGCCGTGCTGGCCAAGCTCGATAACGTCGCCGGCGTCAAGCAGGGCGCGGTCGATCTGCACGCGCTCGTCCGGACCGTCGCTTATGCGGGCGGCGACATCTCGGTCATGTGCGGGTCCGACGGTCTCATCCTCGGCGCGCTTGCAAGCGGACTGCCGGGCTGCACGTCGACGAACGCCAACTTTATGGCGAGAGAATTCGTTGCCCTGTACGACGAGTTCCGGCGCGGGGAAAACGACCGGGCGCTTGAACGCTACTATCGCTGGCAGCCGATCCGGGAGCTGGCCCGCAAATACGGCCAGCCGGCGATGGCGAAAGCGGCCATGGAACTGGTCGGACTGCCCTCGGGGCCGGTTCGCGCGCCTTTCCGCACGCTCGGCGAAGAGGCAAAGGCCGACATCGCGCGGACGTTGCGCCAGGTCGGCATTATCCAATAGCGTAACGGGTTATCGTCCCCTGGCCAAGTGTGCCGGGGGACGATTGCCGTTTCGAGGAGACTCGAAAATTTCGCCCCCATCTCCGCAATCCGGCTGGTAATCTCCCTGTGTATCCATGCCCTCATCGCCGATACAAATTTCCAACTACCGGCTCCTCCGCAATCGTTTTGAATTCCAGGCCTCCTGATACCGCAAGCGGCAGCGCAATAGGACTGAACGGCTTAAACTCCTTAACACGCCGTCGCGAGAATGCGACGGCATCGCCTGCTCCGGCCGAAGGCGTTCCCTTTTCCGCGGCACATTGTGCTATAATGGAAGCTGTTATTTTCCTATGGAAGGGAACTTTGAACCGATGAGCCAAACGACCCGCGAAGAACTGAAGCAAGAGGCGGCCAAGCGCCGTACCTTCGCGATTATATCCCACCCCGACGCGGGGAAAACGACGCTGACCGAGAAGCTGCTGCTGTTCGGGGGCGCGATTCATATCGCCGGTTCCGTCAAGGCCCGCAAAGCGGCCCGCCACGCGACGAGCGACTGGATGGAAATCGAGAAGCAGCGGGGAATTTCCGTTACTTCCTCGGTCATGCAATTCGAATACAACGGGCATAAAGTCAACATTCTGGACACGCCGGGCCACCAGGACTTCAGCGAAGACACGTACCGGACGCTTACCGCCGCGGACAGCGCGGTCATGCTGATCGACGTCGCCAAGGGCGTCGAAGCGCAGACGATCAAGCTGTTCCAGGTATGCGCGAAGCGCGGGATCCCGATTTTTACTTTCATTAATAAGCTGGACCGCGAAGGGCAGAATCCGTTCGACCTGCTCGAGGAGATCGAACGCGTGCTCGGCATCCGCTCGGTGCCGATGAACTGGCCGATCGGCATGGGGCGCGAGCTGTGCGGCATTTACGACCGGATGAAAAAGCAGGTCGAACTGTTCCAGGGCAACGATCACTCCAAAATCGAGGTCCGCAAGGCGGAGGATTATAACGATCCGATCATCCGCGAGATGGCGGGAGAATATCTTGCCGATCAGCTGGCCCAGGAGCTGGAGCTGCTGGACGTGGCCGGCGATCCGTTCGATTACGACAAAGTGATGAAAGGCCAACTGACGCCGGTGTTTTTCGGCAGCGCGGTCAACAATTTCGGCGTGCAGACGTTTTTGGAAAACTTCCTGCAGCTCGCCCCGGCGCCGACGCCCCGCCGCAGCACGGACGGACCGGTCGAGCCGGAAAACGAAAAGTTTTCGGGCTACATTTTCAAAATTCAGGCGAATATGAACCCGGCTCACCGCGACCGGCTGGCTTTCCTTCGCATCTGCTCGGGCAAGTTCCAACGCGGAATGAGCGTGAAGCACGTTCGCGTCGGCAAGGAAATCAAGCTGTCCCAGCCTCAGCAATTTTTGGCGCAGGACCGAGAAATCGTCGACACGGCTTATCCTGGCGATATTATCGGCTTGTTCGACCCGGGCATTTTCCGCATCGGAGACAGCTTGAGCGAAGGCAGCAGCATTACGTTCGACGAGCTGCCGACGTTTTCGCCGGAGATTTTCTCCAAAGTCAGCGTGAAGAATGCGCTCAAGCAAAAGCAATATTTAAAGGGGCTCGACCAGCTCACCGAAGAGGGCATGGTGCAGGTGTTCCGCTCGATCGGCCCGTTCGAGGATACGTACCTGGGCGTCGTCGGACAATTGCAATTCGACGTGTTCGAGTACCGGATGAAGAACGAATACGGGGTCGACATTCAACTGGCACGGACGACGTTCCAGTTTGCCCGGTGGATCGTCGCCAATCAGGTGGACCCGAGCAAATTCCGCATCAATTCCACTTTGGTCAAGGACAAAAGCGACAACTACGTCGCCCTGTTCGAAAACGAGTACGCGATGCGGACGGCGATGGAACGGATGCCGGACGTGAAGTTTTTGGAGACGGCACCGTAAGCGCGGACAAGAGCGACAGAACGACATCCCGTTTGCGACGACGGCGGAGCGGAACGAAACGCGGCCGCCTGGTCGAAGCGGGGTGTTTTCGTCTACCATTTCAGAAAAAAGGCGGGGAACGGATGAGCAACCGGCTGTTTGTAAAAGGCGGACGGGTCGTGACGCCGGAAGGCGTCGAGGAAGCGGACGTTTTCGTGGAAAACGGCCGGATCGCAGCCATCGAACCAGACGCCGCGGAACGCAACGCCCTGCCCGGAGACCGAATTGTCGAGGCCGAAGGCGAATGGGTGCTGCCCGGCCTCGTGGACATTCATTGCGACGCGATCGAAAAGGAAATCGAGCCGCGTCCGAACACGCTTTTTCCCGCGGATATGGCTTTTTTGCAGTTCGAGCGGAAGCTTGCGGGTCACGGCATTACGACGATGTTCCATTCGCTTTCGCTGGGAGTGGGCTTGAGCCTTCGGGGAGAGCATCTGGTGGCGGATTTGATCGGCCGCATCGCCGAATGGCGCAAGGAACGGGCGATGATTCGCCACCGCGTCCATTTGCGCTACGAAGTGTCCCATCTGACCGGCTTTCCGCTGGCGGAGCGGTGCATCGAGCAAGGGCTGATCGATTATTTGTCGTTCATGGATCATGCTCCGGGCATCGGACAATACAAGCGTCCCGGCTCGTTCGAGCGGTACGTGATGAAAAACCAGGGCGTGGCCCTGGCCGAAGTGCACGGGATCGTCGCGGAGCTGCAGGAGCGCCGAGCGCGCGTCGATTGGTCCAAGCTCGCGGCGCTCGCGGCAAAAGCGAAAAAAAACGGCATCGCCGTCGCCTCTCATGACGACGATTCTCCGGAGCAAGTCGACCGTTCCCGCCGGCTCGGGGCGGAAATCGCGGAATTTCCGCTGAATTTGGAAACGGCGGATTATGCCGCCCGGCAGGGGCTCGGCGTCTGCGTGGGCGCGCCGAATGTCGTGCGCGGCGGCTCGCACGATTTGAACCTGAAGGCGCTGGACGCGGTACGGGCGGGAGCGGCCGACATTTTATGCTCGGATTACCATCCGGCTTCGCTGCTGCAAGCGGTGTTCGTCCTGCACCGCGAGGGGATCCCGCTGGAACGCGCGGTTGCGATGGCTTCGCTCCATCCCGCGAGGGCGCTCGGCCGACAAAACGACATCGGTTCTCTGGAACCGGGCAAACGGGCCGATCTGATCGTGGTCAAAGAGGTTCGGGGATGTCCGCTCGCGAGCCGGACGGTCGTGGGCGGCACCCTCGTTATGGAGACGAGGGACTATGCGGATTACGACGAAGCCTCCTGTTGAACCTGATCGTACAGCACCTGGAGCATTCGCTCTTTATCCTCTTCGGCGCTGTGCTTCCAAATCAATTCGAAAAGGACGCCGAGACCGGGCAGCGTCACTTCCGCGTTTCCGATGGAATCCTGAATGACTTCCCTCAGCTCTTCGCGGGTGTCGTCTTTGACCCGATGAAGGATGGCCTGGCGCAAACTCATCGTCATATTCACAGGGAGTACCTCCTTTGGCGGATGGGAAGGATGATCCCCAATAGGGTACCCCGCGGGTTCGAGCTTATGCTTGTGACGCTGTGCTATAATAAGAAGCAATGGATGCAATCGGAAAAGGGAGCTGTCAGTCATGGACAAAAAGCAATTCGCCATTATCGGTCTTGGCCGTTTCGGTTCAAGCGTCGCGAAATTTTTGTCGGAAATGGGATACGAAGTGCTGGCGATCGACGAAAACGAGGAACTCGTGCAGGACGTTGCCCACATTGTGACGCATGCGGTATCGGCCGATTCGACGGACGAAGAAGCCGTTCGGGCGCTCGGCATCCGCAATTTCGATGTCGTCGTCGTCGCCATCGGACAAGACATTCAGGCGAGCATTTTGACGACGCTGATTTTGAAGGATCTGGGCGTCAAGCAAATTATCGTCAAGGCGCAAAACGAACTGCACGGCAAGGTGCTGAGCAAAATCGGCGCGGACAAAGTCATTTTTCCCGAACGGGACATGGGGCTGCGCGTCGCGCATCATCTCGTTTCGCCGAATATTTTGGAGCATATCGAGTTATCCAACGACTACAGTATCGTGGAAATGAAGGTGCCTTCGCAAATCGTCGGCAGAAACCTCAAGCAGCTCGATATTCGGGTCAAATACAACTGCAACGTCCTTGCGGTCAAGCGTGACGGCGAAATGAACATTACGCCGCATCCGGACGAGTCTTTGAATTCGGAGGACGTGCTCGTTATCGTCGGCCGCAACGACCAGCTCAACCGATTGGAGCAAGCGTATGCCGAACCTTGAGCCTGCGCTTGCTTCGCTTTCGAACCCGCGAGTCAAAGGCTGGGCCAAGCTGTCCGAACGGAAATACAGGCAGCGGGAAGGCCGCTTCAAGCTGGAAGGAATTCACCTGGTCGCGGAGGCGCTCGCGGCGGGGTGGCCGCTCGAATGCGTCGTTTTCGACGAGGGGCTCGGCATTCCGGAGGAGCTGATCGGGTATGCTGATCGGGCGGATGTTGTCGATGCCGGCGCCACGCTTCCGGCATGGATACCGGCGTCGCCCGACATTATCGCGAAGTGCAGCGAGACGGAGACGCCGCAGCCGGTATTTGCCGTGGCGCTGCGCAAGCAGGCGGAGCCGGAATGGCTTTTCCGCCAGGACGGCGGACCGGTCGTCCTGCTGGACGGCGTGCAGGATCCCGGCAACGTCGGGACGATCGTCCGCAGCGCGGCGGCGAGCGGAGCGGCGGCGGTCGTGCTCGGCCGCGGCACGGCGGACTTGTACAATGCCAAGACGCTGCGTTCGACGATGGGGGCTTTATTTTACATACCGGTGCTGGAGGCCGAGTTGCCGTCGCTGCTTTCCGAGGCGAAGGAGCGAGGCATCCCGCTGTTCGGGACCAGCCTGCGGGCGTCGGAATCCTGCTACGATTGCGATTTGTCCGGCAGTCCGTGGCTGCTGATGGGCAACGAGGGAAGCGGCCTGTCGCCCGATGTTATGGAGTTTGTCGATCGTCCGATCATCATCCCGATGACGGGGCGGACGGAATCGCTCAACGTCGCCATGGCGGCAACGGCCCTGCTGTTCGAGGCGCAGCGTCAGCGGCTTGCGCAAAGCAATTGAAAGACATGGTTTTTCGCGTTCCGCGCCGCCATCGTTGTCATCATGTTCCTGTATGGGGCGGCCGGTTCGTTCGCAAACTAAATCCGATTCAAGGCATGAGGCTCAATCCTTCAAAAGGCGGTGAACCCGAATGCAATGGATCTCTTCCATGTGGAGGAAAATGAACAACCGCGGAACGCTGATGTCGCTCCTGGCTTTGGGAGCCGGCACGACGGTCTTCGGCATCGCAAGACGGCGTAGGGCGATGCGCCGAATGAGAAGCCCGATTCAGAAATGGCTTCGGGTAAGGTAACGAAGAAGGCGGCAAAGCTGCGTTGGCGGCTGTGCCGCCTTCTCACATTCGCTTCGGAAGTCGGCCAGCCCTCCGCGCTCCAGTCGAGTCGTGGCGACTCATCTCGACCCGCCTTGCGCAACGATTCGCACGCACTTGAGTAAATATTACTCATCTTGCCGCCTCTCCACGCACGCCGTCTCTCCAGTTGAGTCGTAACGACTCATCTCGACCCGTCGTCCGCAACGATCCGCACACACTTGAGTAATCCCCTATGACGTTACCGTCACCGCCATAGATGAAAATGTGGTCGTACGCATCCTTTTATCCTTCTTACATTCTGGACAAACAGATAATGAACAGATCAAAAGACGGAAATTTATTGGTCCCCCGTTGAGTAATCCGTCTTATTGCAGTTTGCGAGAGCCGCCCATTGTCCCTAAAGACGCGTATAAACTCTCTCCTTTAGGACTGCATGGTCTGTTTAATCTGAAACAAGAGGGTGTTGGTATGGATGCTGTACGTCAAATTTGTGCTGGTCTGGATGTCCATCAGGAAACCGTAGTTGCATGCGTCTTGTCGGGTTCGTTGGAACACAAACCCAAGTCCGAAATCCGCACGTTCGGTACCACTACCCGCGAATTGCTGGAGCTGCAGGATTGGCTCGAGGAGCGCGAGTGCCGAGAGGTAGCGATGGAGAGCACCGGTGTGCTGTGGAAGCCAATATGGAACGTCCTGGAGTCCACCTGTGAATTGACTCTCGCCAATGCGC